>NZ_JBWKOG010000002.1:0-621340 GCF_059415965.1 Roseateles sp. GW821-FHT09G09
GTCGTCGCCCGGCGGCACGTGCGGCGCGGCCTGCTGCAGCGCGAGGCGCGCGGGATAGAGCTCGCCGCGGTCGAGCAGGTAGTCGGCGCGGGCGAGCGCTTCGGCGTAGGCCAGCGGGAGCAGCGGCGCGGCGGCCGGGGCGCGCACCGGGCGCTGCTGGCCGAGCCAGCGGGCGAGCGCCTCGCCGGTCGCAGGCTCGCCGTCGATCTCGAAGCGGCAGGTCGTCAGCAGTGGGGCGTTGAGCCAGAACGGGCCGCTGCTGCGGGCGCTGGCCTCGATCAGCGCGGCGAGCGCGCCGTCGTCCAGCAGGGCGAGCGCGCGCCAGACCTGGGTGCGATGCAGCTCGGCCATGCCGGCGATGCGCTCGCGCAGCTCGGCGCGCGAGCAGGGGCTGTCGACGCGCGCGAGGCCTTGCTCGTGCGCCTGCAGCAGCGCGGCGATCAGACGCGGCAGCAGGCGGCTGCGCAGCTCGGGCTGTCCATCGATGCGCAAGCCTTGCGGCAGCAGTTGGACGCGATGCGTGGGCAGGCCGACGGCGGACGCGGCAGCAGGGGCAGCAGCGGCAGAGGCAGCAGCAGCAGTAGGAGCAGCAGCAGCAGCGGCCGGGGCCGGGGCCGGGGCGCGGGCGGGAGCAGGGGGCGCAGTCATCGGTGGCGCATTCTGCGCCGCGCGCGTTCACGGTGTGACGACGTTGGCGTAACGGGCGTTACGCACGCGGGTTACGGAGGGTCGCGGCGGGTCGCGGCGGATTGCGGCGGGCTCGTCGGGACGCTGGGTAACGAAACGTCAGGCCCGCCCCTTGCCTGTAGCTCTGCATCACAACTCGAGGGGACTGCCATGGTGGCAAAGAATGAGGCCTGGTATCCAGGTGAGACCGGCGTGGACGGGGTCGTCGCGCCCCGCGCGTCGAATTCCGCGGTGTCGTGGGGCGCGGTGCTGGCCGGGGCGACGGCCGCGGCGGCGCTGTCGCTGATCCTGCTGCTGCTGGGGGCGGGACTGGGGCTGTCCGCCGTGTCGCCCTGGGCCAATGACGGTGCGAGCGCCGCGGCGCTGGGCGTGGCGGGCATCGTGTGGCTGGCCTTCACGCAACTCGCGGCCTCGGGCCTCGGCGGTTATCTCGCCGGGCGGCTGCGGGTCCGCTGGCGCGATACCGACGCCAACGAGGTCCATTTCCGCGACACGGCGCACGGGATGTTGTCCTGGGCCGTGGCCACCTTGTTCACGGCTGCCGTGCTGACCGCCTCGGTCGGCGCGATCGCCGGGATCGGGGTGAAGGGTGCGGCGGTGGCGGCCGGAACGGCGGCCACCGGGGCAGCGGCTGCGACGGGCGCGGCCGCGACGGCCGCCGATGCGTCCGGCGCGAAGGACGGTGCCTCCGGCCCATCGGCCCGGACCGCGCTCGGCAGCGGTGACTTCGGCTATTACGTGGACACGCTGCTGCGTCCCTCGGCCACCGCATCGACAACCACCGCGCCGGCGCCGTCCGCAGCGCCCGCCGGGGCCAATCCGGCAACGCTGCGCGCCTGGCCGGATGCCTCGATGGTCCACGCGGACGAGCAATCGTCGGCATCGCTGAATCGTCTGCTGGTCCGTGCCGTGCGCGATGGCGGCACGCTGTCGCCGGATGACACGCGCGCCGCGGGACAACTGGTGGCGCAACGCACCGGCCTGACCCAGCCGGAAGCCGAACGGCGCGTCACCGAGACGCTGCAGAAGGCCCGCGCCGAGGCGCAAACCTTGGAGACGCGTGCACGAGAAGCCGCCGACGCCGCCCGCAAGACGGCGCTGACGACGGCGTTGTGGATGGTCGTCGCGCTGCTGATCGGCGCGTTCACCGCGAGCTTGCTGGCCACTGTCGGCGGCCGGCAACGCGACCTCATCGACTGAGACAAGGAGAACTCACATGCGATCGTTGCTGCTCTTTTTCCTGGGCGTCCCCATTCCCATCATCATCCTGATCGCCTTGATCCGGTAGTGACGGGAACGCGCGGGCCTCGGCCCGCGCGAGCGCGAGCAACGGCTTCGGCCCACGCGAGCGCAAGTAAAAAAAGCGGAGCTTCGGCTCCGCTTTTTTACTGTGTTGAATCGATGTCTAGGGGTCCGCGTCGGGTGCGCCTCACCGGGCGCTGGCGGCTCAGTTGGCCGGTCGGGCCGGTCGGGCCGCGAGCGCGGCCACCGCATCGGCGCTGTCGCCGTATCGCCGCCACGCGCCGGGTGCGTGGGACAGCCGATCCGCCACCACCTTGAGCACCGCGGGATTCCAGACCAGGCCGCAATGGCTGCCGTCGACCTCGACGTTCTCCACCATCGGATGATCCTCCGGTTGCACGCAGGCCTGCCAGGCGACGACGCCGTCGCTGCGGCTGTAGATCGAGGTGGTCGGCACTTGCGGCGCGGCGATGAGGCGCGACTTGAAGTCGTCGTCGAGCACCGGCAGCGCGCCGTTGACCCAGCGGTAGATGAGGCTGACGTTGGTCTGGGTCGCCTCGCCGGTGATCGGCGTGCCGATGGTGATGACCTGCCGCACCGGCAGCGAGATGCGCTTGGCGATCTCGCGCGCGTAGATGCCGCCCAGGCTCCATCCCACCAGCGAGACCGGCTGGGACTGTCCGGCGACGAGCAGTTCGATGTCGGCCGCGAGCGTGTCGAGCCACAGGTCGATGTCGCCGGTCGGACCGGTGTTGATGCCCCGTCCCCAGTCGCGCGCCGCGTAGCCGAGTCCGTGGCAGAAACCCACCAGCGGCGCGATCGACTGCGCGTCGGCGGCGAGGCCGGGGAACACGATGACGGGATGGCCGTCGCCGGGCGGATGGCCGCTGCGGTCCATCATCCGGCAGCTCGCATATTCCATGGCGGCGCGCAGCGGCTCGATGCCGAGCAGGGCCCAGGACGGGGAACAGATGACCGGTGCCGGCACGGGCATCGCATCGGGAAGGGCGGCGATCTTCTTCATGGTCTTGAGGCCGCCTTTCCGGCATGACCTGGGAGGTCGGCGGCGAGGTCGGCAGAAGGACAGTTGAACCGATCTTTCCGCAAGCCGCATTGCATGGGGATCCCCACAAGGACGCATGTCATCGTCGGACGGGGCCTACATCAGGGGGAGGTCCGGCGATCTCTCCCACCTTTGACGGAAGTCAGGGGGAGAGACGGTTTTTCGGAAGCATCGAGGGCTAGTCTTTCAGCCCTTCATGTTCGCAAAGGCCAGGGGTACCGCAGATGAAAGACTTAGTCGAAGTTCCACCGATGACTGTGTCGAGCCGCCGGAAGATCACCATGGATCGTGAGGTGCTTGAGCATCTCAACGTCAAGCCCGGAGGGCAGTTGGAGGTCTACCTCATGTCCCGTGGCCGTTGCGTGATCAGGGCCGCCCGCACCGGCGATATCCGGGACTTCATCGGGTTCCTTGCACACAAGCCGCGCCGGGTAGAAGGGGATGTCTCTATCGGGGACATGAACGAAGCCATCGAGAAGATGTGGGGCAGTGAGCCGTGAGGGTGTCCCTGGACACCAATGTGCTGATTCGCATGGTGGTGGAGGACGACTTGACGCAGACACCCGCTGCGCGGAAGTTGTTCTCGACCGCCGAGGCGGTCGCTATCGGTGTGTCTTGCCTTTGTCAATGAAAATCCCGGCTCTCCGTCCTCAGCCGCCCCAGCATCGGGGTCAGGTCTTCCAGGTGTCCGGCGATGAGGTTGCGCACCTCGCCGCTGCGCTGCCACTTGCCCTTCACCGCCATCAGCCGCGAATGCAGCATGACGTGGCGCTGCCGCTGCCACAGCGCGCGGTGGACGATGACCTGGATGTCGCCGGTCTCGTCCTCGAGCGAGATGAAGATCGTGCCCTTGGCCGTCGCCGGCTGCTGCTTGACGGTCACGATGCCGCAGCCGCGCGCCGGTCGGCCGTCGGGCAACTCGTTCAGTTCCTCCGCCGACATCCAGCGCTGTTCGCGCAACAGCGACCGCAGCAGCGACAGCGGATGGCGGCGCAGCGTCAGGCCCAGCGAGGCGTAGTCGAAAACGATCTCCTCGCCCTCCGGCGCCTGCGGCAGTGCGAGGAAGTCCTCCTGCACCGGCGCCGACGCCAGCAGCGGCGGCGGCGCGTGCTGCGCGGCCGCGTCCCACATCTGCTGGCGGCGGTGCCCGCTGATGCTGGTCAGCGCATCGCCTGCGGCCAGCATCGTCATCTGCTGCTGGTTCAACCCGGTGCGACGCGCCAGATCCTCCGCGTCGTTGAAGGGGCCGTTCCGACGCTCCCGGCAGATCAGTCCCGCCGAGGCCTGCTGCAAGCCCTTGACCAGCCGCAATCCCAATCGCACCTTCACCGGCGCCGCGTCGGCCGCCAACGCTTCCTCCGCGTCGAGGAAGGGGTCGCCGTCATCCTCCACGACGATGCCGTCCTCGTCCAGCGGCAACGCGTCGATCGTGTCGGCCGCCGCGCCGCGCTGCGTCGGCCGGATGACGCGACCATCCGCGCGCTCCAGCGTGCAGTCCCAGTCGCTGTGCATCACGTCGGGCGGTAGCACCTCCACACGCTGCTTCCCGACGCCCTGGCGTCTGGCCTCCTGCACCAGCTGACTCGGCGAATAGAACCCCAGCGGCTGCGCGTTCAACAGCCCCGCCAAGAACTCCGCCGGGTGATGGCGTTTCAACCAGCTGCTCGTGTAGACCAGCAGTGCGAACGAGGCCGCATGCGACTCCGGAAAACCGTACTCCGAGAAGCCCTTGATCTGCTCGAAGATCTGCTCGGCGAAGGACACCGGATAGTCGCGTTCCCGCATCCCGTCGATCAGCTTCTCGCGGTATTTCTCCAGGCTGCCCTTGCGCTTCCACGCGGCCATCGAGCGGCGGAGATCGTCGGCCTCCCCGCCGGTGAAACCGGCGGCGATCATCGCGATCTGCATCACCTGCTCCTGGAACACCGGGATGCCCAGCGTGCGTTCCAGGACGGACTCCAGCCCCGGCGGATAAACGACGGGCTCCAGTTCCTGCCGGCGCTGCAGGTAGGGATGCACCATGCCGCCCTGGATCGGCCCCGGTCGCACGATCGCGACTTCGATGACCAGGTCGTAGAAGTTCTTCGGCTTCAATCGCGGCAGCATGCTGCGTTGCGCGCGGCTCTCGATCTGGAACACGCCGATGGTCTCGGCGCGCTGGATCATCCGGTAGGTCTCATCGTCCCCGTCCGGGATGTCCTTCAGCTCGAACGGATAGCGCTGGCGCTTGCCGACGAAGTCCAGCGTCTTGCGGATCGCCGTCAGCATGCCCAGCCCCAGCACGTCGACCTTGAGCAGCCCCACCGCGTCGAGGTCGTCCTTGTCCCACTCGATGACGGTGCGGTCGGGCATCGACGCGTTCTCCACCGGCACCATGCGCGTCAGCGGCCCGTGCGTCAGCACGAAGCCGCCCGGGTGTTGCGACAGGTGCCGAGGGAAGCCCAGCAGCTCCGAGGTGATCTCGACCAGTTGACGCACCGCGAGGTCGTCGGCCTCGAGCCCGGACTCGCGCAGCCGCTCCGCATCGATCGTCTGGCCGTCCCACCACTGGTGGTTGCTGCACAGCGTGTCCAGCACCTCGGGCTCGAAGCCCAGCGCCTTGCCGACGTCGCGCAGCGCGCTCTTCACGCGGTAGGAGATCACCACCGCCGCCAGTGCCGCGCGCTCGCGGGTGTACTTGCGGTAGAGGTACTGGATGACCTCCTCGCGGCGCTCATGTTCGAAGTCGATGTCGATGTCCGGCGGCTCGTTGCGCTCCTTGCTGATGAAGCGCTCGAACAGCACCTGCGTCCGGTCCGGGTCGACCTCGGTCACATGCGTGCAGAAGCAGACGATGGAGTTGGCCGCGCTGCCGCGACCCTGGCACAGGATGCCCTGCGAGCGCGCGAAGTGGACGATGTCGGCCACCGTCAGGAAGTAGTGCTCGTAACCCAGGTCCTCGATCAGCGCGAGTTCGCGCTCGATCTGCTCGCTGGCCGCGGCCGGAATGCCCGCCGGCCAGCGCCGGCCCGCGCCTTCGTAAGTGATCCGCCGCAGATGGCTGGCCGGCGTCTCGCCGTCGGGCACGACCTCGGACGGGTAGTGGTAGCGCAGTTCGTCGAGGCTGAAATCGCAGCGCTCGATCACGCGCAGCGTCTCGGCGAGGAGCTCGGCCGGGAAGCTGAGCGCCAGACGGCCGCGGTGGCGCAGGTGCCGCTCCGCGTTGCGGTCCAACGCCTGGCCGCAGTCGGTCAGCGGCTTGCCCAGCCGGGTCGCGGTCAGCACGTCCTGCAGCGGCTTGCGGCTGCGCACATGCATGGTCACGTCGCCGACAGCCACCAGCGGGATCTCGGTCAGCGCGCCGGCCTCGCGCAGGCGCAGCAGGCGGATCTCGTCGTCGGCATGCTGGGGCTGGTCGATGCCCAGCCAGCAACGCCCGGTGAAGCGCGACAGCAGCCAGCGCGCCATGGACAGCAATTGCGCCGGCGTGGCATGCCGGTCCGGGCAGGCGATCACGACGCAGTCGTCCAGCGTCTGCGGGCCGATGTCGGCGAGCGTGCAGCGGTAGGTGCCTTTTTCGGACGAGCGCCGCAATCGCGAGATGAACTGGCACAGGTTGCCGTAGCCGTTGAGGCTGCAGGCCAGCACGACCAGCGTGAACCGGCCCTCGTCTTCCGGGTCCGGGTCCGGGCCGGGTTCAATGAGGAACTGGCTCCCCACCAGCAGCGTCATCCCATGCTGCTTCGCGGCCACGTGCGCACGCACCATGCCGGCCATGCTGCATTCGTCGGTGACCGCGAGCGCGGCGTAGCCGAGCTCCTTGGCGCGCTCGACCAGTTCCTCCGGCCAGCTCGCGCCCTTCAGGAAACTGAAGTTGCTGAGGCAGCGCAGCTCGGCGTAAGCGGGGAGCGCCGAGCCCTCCGGGGCGGCGGCATCAGGCATACATCCCGTGGAGGTACCACGCCTCGACGGCAGGCTTGTCGTCGCCCTCGTTCCCCACCGCGGTCAACCGTTGCTGATAGACGGCGAGGACGCCGGCGTTCTCGTTGACGGCGATCCAGTAGTCGCGGGTGACCTGGCGATGATGTTGCTCCTGCTGGTCCGTGGCGGGTACGCGGTCCCACCAGCCGCCTTCGACGCGGTCCGGGCCGATCAGCAGGGTCAGCGGGCCCTGGTAATGCGGCCGGTGGTCGCGCACCGCCAGCCGCAGCGGCGGATCGAGCAGGAAGGCGGGTTCCGGGACGTCCGGCGCGCGCACCGCCGCGTGACGGCCCCGGTGGCCCTGGCGACGCGACGGGGTCCGGCCGTCGCCGCAGGTCCGCCAGCGCGTCATCCATTCGGGCCGGTGATCGTCGGCGAGCACGGGCTGCAGCACGCGCTCCGGCCCGAGCCGCGCGGCGATGCGCTCCAGCGTCAGGTAGAGCGTCTCGCCGGTGCGCACGACGTCGGGGAGCAGGGAGCCGCTGTCCTCGACCAGCGCCTGCACGCCGACCGCTTCCAGCCTCAACTCGCCGACCGGCGCCAGCAGCTGGGTCTTGGCCAGGTGCTCGGCCATCAGCCGGCAGAAGTGTTCGAGCTCGCGGATCGGTTCGGCCGTGCGCACCGTGAGGCAACCGCCTTCGCCGGCGTCCTTGGCGCGCATCGAGTCGTGCACCCAGTGCAGCGTGACGCCGGTGGCGCCGGCGTGGCGCGCGGCCAGCCAGCCGCACAGCCGCATCAGCAGCGGGCGCACGCCCAGCAGCAACGCGGGCGCGTGGTCCTCGCGGCTGGGCAGTTCGACACGGGCGTGAAAATCCTCGGGCAGGGCGACCCAGGCGTGCGCCTCGGGCCGCAGCCCGTAGGCCTGGTCCAGCATCGTCAGCAGCGCCGCGCCGAAGCGCCGGCTGATGCCGCCGCGCGGCAGCGCCCGCAACTGGCCCAGCGTGTTGATGCCGGCGCGGCTCAGCGGCTCGGCGTGTTCCGCGCCGGCGCTGAGCGTCTGCAGCGGCAGCGGGTCCAGCACCGCCTGCAGCAGGCGTCCACCGAGGTCGAGCACGCCGCAACGCGCCAGCACCAGCGCGGCCGTGGCCGACGGCGCCCAGCCGATGCCGACGGCGCCCAGGTCGGGCGCCTCGTCGCTCAGGCGCGCCTTCAACGCGGGCAGGCCCCGGAACAGGCGCAGGCTGGCCTCGACCTCCATCACCACGGCGTCCTCCATCAAGGCCACGCGCGGCGTGAACTGCAGGCACCACACCGCGAGCCCCGCCTGCGTCTCCGCGCAGACCCCCCAGGGATGCGGCGGCGGCGCGGTCGCCGGGTCCTCAAACGGCGCCGGCGGACGAGGCGGCAGGATCAGCGCGACCCACAACATGGGAGAACTCCGGGAACAGGGCGAGCGCGACGGGCTCGCGCGGGGACAGGGCAGCGGCGTCGGCGGACGCGTCGGCCTCCACGACCGGGGCCCAAACCGACGCAGGGCCCGACGCAGGGGCCGGCGCAGGGGCCGGCACGGGCACCGGGGCGACCGGGCGCATCGTGCTGGGCTGCATGACGCGCGGCGTCAGCACGCGCTCGAGCCCGCCGGGGATCGAGGCCAGCCGCAGCGGGGTCTCGTGCGCGGGGCCCTTGCGCTTGAGGATCTGGACGTCCAGGGCCCAGTCGACGGCGATCGTCGCCAGCACGCGCAGCGGGGCCGGTGACGGGTCATGGCGCGCCGACAACGGCCGGAACAGGAACACCGGCCCTTCGAACGACTGCGCCAGCACCTGCAGCCGCCGCAACTGCTCGGGCGCGGCCTGCGGCATCCAGGCCAGCACCGCGCCGGCGGCGTTGGACTTGATCAGTTGTTCGGCGCACCAGAGCCGCTCGGACGGCGCGCGGGCATCGATCCAGACGAGGTGCCGCTCGTCCAGCCCCAGGTGCATCAGTCCGGGCAGGTGAGGGCGCTTGGGCGGTCCGACCATCGCCACCGCGGCGCCGTCAGCGACGACGCGTCGCAACGCCGGTCCCGCCAGCCGCCATTCGGCCAGCGAGAACTGCGGCAGCAGCACTTCGGTCAGCTGGCGCCCGGGCCAGCCGCCGCCCGGCAGTTCGGCATCGAGCGCGTCGAAGCCGCTCGGCCAGACGGTGTCGGTGCCGCGCCCCAGTTCGTCGCCACGCCAGAGCGCGTCGGCCACGGCCGGCGGGAGCGGTAGCGGGAGCGGGACAAGGGGGGTGGAGAGGGGAGACATGGTGGTCGTCGTCGGAGACAGAAACGCCGGTCGAGCAACCGGCGTTGAGTGACTGTATGTGCATACAGTATAGGGCGACGACGCTCCCCGTCCAGGGCTGTTTCAAGCCAGGTGGGCGGAATCTCCGGACTGGCCTCTCGGCAACGGGGCGGCTGCGGGCGAAGCGGGGAAAGTCAGGACGAATCGCGTCCCTCCCCGGCCCGGCGCCTCCAGGCTGACGGTCCAGCCCAGGTGCTCGGCGACGCGCTTGACGATCGCCAGGCCCAGGCCCGCGCTGCCGGCACCGGCCGGGTCGACCTGCATGAAGCGGTCGAAGATCCGGTCGCGCACGGCCGGCGGGATGCCGATGCCGGTGTCCTCGATGACCACGCGGCCGGCCTCGAGCCGGATGTCAACGCGACCCTCGTCGGTGAACTGGCAGGCGTTGCGGATCAGGTTGCCCAGCGCGATGGCCGCGAGCTCGGGCCGCGCGGGCACTTCCAGGCCGGCGTCGGCGGGCGCGGCGTGCAGCGTCATCTCGACCGCCTTGCCCTTGAGCAGCGGCCGGCAGCGCTCCATCTCCTGGCGCAGCAGCGGCAGCAGCGCGGTCGGCGGCGCGCCGATGCTGGCCGGGTCGCGCGACAGCAGCAGCATCGCGACGACGCGCTCGCTGGTGTCGGCCGCAGTGCGCCGGATGCGCTCGGCCAGCTCGACCATGTCGTCGCGGCCGTGCAGGCGCGCCTTCAGGATCTCCGCGGCGCCCAGCATGACCGCCAGCGGCGTGCGCAGCTCATGGCTGACGTCGCCGGTGAACCAGCGCTCGCGGTCCAGGTAGCGCTGCTGGGCCTCGGTCTTGGCCGCGAACGCGCGCGACAGCACGCCCAGTTCGTCGGTGGAGTCCAGCAGCGGGTATTCGCGCGGCGCGGCGTCGGTCTCGACCGCGCGGGCCAGCGCGGTCACCGGCGCGACGATGCGGCTCGCGGTCAGCTGCGCCAGGAACAGCGCCAGGCCCAGGCAGCACACGAAGGCCAGACCGAGCAGGCCGTAGACGCCGGCCTCGATCTTGGCGAAGTCCTCGTCGCGGTCGGTCAGCACGAAGACCGTCCCGAGGTCGTCGCGGACCAGCGCGGTGAAGGTGGCGTCTTCCTGCGGCAGCGTGTACTTGCCCGGCGGCTTGCCGCGCAGCGCCGGCGGGATCGCATCGCCCTTGTAGAGCGTGACGCTGGGCGGCAGGTCGGCTTCCAGGCCCTGCTTCTCGCGGGCGATGAGCTCGTCGGCGGTGCGGTCCAGGCGCTGGTCGACGAGGCGGTCCTCGATGCTGGAGGCGATGCGCACCGCGGCGACCGCGAAGGCGCCGCAGACCAGCAGCGTCAGCAGCAGGAAGGCGGCGGCCACGCGCGTGCGCAGCGTGGTGGGCGCGGCCTTCGTGCGGCCGGCGCCGCGGGGGGGGTCGCGTGGGGGGGCGCGTTGGATGTCGCGTGGATCGCCGAGACCGTGCCGCGGCTCATCCCGCATCGGGCGACACCAGCCGGTAGCCGATGCCCGGGTGGGTCTTCAGCAGCGGGACGGGGAAGGGCTTGTCCAGCGCCGCGCGCAGCGCGTGGATGTGGGTGCGCAGCGCGTCGCTGTCGGGCGGGTCGTTGCCCCAGACCTCGCGCTCGAGGTCTTCGCGGCGGACCAGCTTGGGCGCCTCGCGCAGCAGCGCGGACAGCAGCTTGTAGCCGGTGGGCGTCAGCTGCAGCGGCTTGCCGGCGCGGGTGGCCTCCAGCGTGTCGGGGTCGAAGTTGACGTCCGCGTAGCTGACCGCCGAGCTGAGGTTCAGGCCGTGCGAGCGCCGCATCAGCGCCTTGAGCCGGATCTCCAGCTCGACCAGCGAGAAGGGCTTGACGAGGTAGTCGTCGGCGCCGCTCTCGAAGCCGGTGACCTTGTCGGCGATGGTGTCGCGGGCGGTCAGCATGAGGATGGGGGTGGGGCGCCTGAAGTCCTTGCGCAGGCGCCGGGCGACGTCCAGGCCGTCCAGGCCGGGCAGGGTCAGGTCCAGCACGATCGCGTCGTAGGAGCCGGCGGCGGCTTGCGCCAGGCCGCCCAGGCCGTTGCGGGCCACGTCCAGCGCGTAGCCCATCGGCTCGAGGTAGGCGAACAGGTTGGCGACGATGTCCGGGTTGTCTTCGATGACCAGCAGCTTCATCACGTGGCTCTCGTTCCTGCGGCGCCGTGCGCCGCGTCGTCCTGGGGGACGGGTCCTGGAGGGAAGGAGTTCCCCCCGTCGGGGCCCGCGGATGTGAGGAATGCTATGCGAGCGAGGCCCTCCCGACCTGTCCGCGGGCTGTCGGCAGGGCCCCTGTGAGGGGCATCGCCCGGGATTGGGGCGAACAGCGGGCCATTACCGGGCCATCGCCGGGTGATCAACGGGTGATCAACGGGTGATCAACGGGTGATCAACGGGCGATTGGCGCGCACGGAGTTCAAAGCTTCTGCGGTTCCTTGCGCTTCGTCACGTTTCGTGACGCAAGTCCGGGCCTGTCACCGACCGCTCGGTCGACGCTGCACTTGAAATCCGGCTTTGGCGCATAATTTGCGGGTTAACCCTATGCTTGCGCCCTTCATCTCCATCCCCGCCGTCGAGCGGCTCACCGCGACCCGCCGGCTGAGCTTGCGTCCGCCTGCCGCAGCGGATGCCCGCAGCTTCCGCGACCTGCTGACCGATCCCGCGAACCGACGGTTCGACGCGGGCGGCCCGGCCGCGTCCGAGCGGCTGGAGCACTGGCGCGCGCTGTGGACGCGCGACGGGCTGGGACCGTGGGCGGTGGCGCTGAGGGAGCAGCCCTCGCTGGGCGCGATCGGATTCGGCGGACTGAGCCGGGGCCGCATCTGCGGCGTACCGGCGCTGCTGCTGGAGTTCCACTTCCTGTCCGATCACTGGGGCCGGGGTTACGCGGCGGAGATGGCGACGGCGGCGCTGGCGCTGGCCTTCGACAGCCTGCATGCGACGTCGGTGCACGCGCTGCTGGCGCCGGGCAACACGGCGGCGCGCAAGACGCTGGAACGGGTCGGCCTGCGCTTGACCGGCTCCGTCGCCGACTGCCCGGGCGAGGCCGCCAGCCTGCTCTACGAGATCAACGCCGGGCAGTACGCGGCCCTGCCGCAAGAGCCGCCGGAAGCGACGCCGTTCGGGGCGTGATCGGGCGCGCCGCGGCGCGTGCCAGGTGTTGCCTTCCACCCCTTTGGGTGGTTCGGCCTACTCGCATGTTTGACACCTGCACGAAGCTGCACATCTTTCGGTCATGGAAGCAAGTCCGAGTGGCGGATGCAATGAGATCGTCCCATTGACCTGAGTCATGGGACGAAGACGGTCATGTCGATCGCGCTTCTCAACTCAACGAGAGACTTCAATGACGACTTTCCATGCGTCCACATCCCTTGAAACGCCATCCAGCAACGCAGCTGCGCTGGCGGAAGGCATGCAGCCATTGACTGCGGAGGAGATGGATCAGGTTCATGGCGGCTTCGGACCCGCAGGCGCTGTCGCAGGTGCGGTTGGCGCAGGCGTGGGCACCTATCTGACTGGAGGAAACGCTGGCCAGATCGCTGCATCCGCTCTCTTCGGGGGCGTTGCGGGCTTCTTCGGTGGCGTGGGCCTGTACGCGAGCTCGGCGGCAGTCGCCGCGATGGGGGCGTACGCGACAAGTGGTTCGCACGCCTTCTCGAAGCGTTGATGGATCGATGAACGGCCGGGGCGTTCAACCACGCCCCGGCTCTTCCCTCTTCCTTCAACGCCCACCATGAAAAACTTCGACATCCAGTTCTTCTTCAACTCGATCGTCTTCATCTTCGTGATGACGCGTCATGCGGACTTCCTGGCTTCAGCAGGGGGCCGTCTTCAATTGATCGGATTCCTGGCGATCGTCTTCGGTCTCAACGCCGCTCTCAACCTGGACCGGTTTTCTCTGGCCGAAGCCGTGCTGAGGGCAACAGGCAACGCGGCGATCATCGCGGCGTGTGTGTTCGGGCTGGCGTTCTACAACGGGCGACGTCGCGCGAAGGAGGATGCCGAGAGGTCGTCGGGCGATGCCGGCGCTACTGCTGCGGATAGACCCGCAGCCCCGCCAGGTCGAGCACCCGGAGTCCGCCGTACTCCACGGCGATGAGGCGTTGCTCCTGCAGGTGGCGCAGGGCCTCGTTGACGCGCTGGCGCGAGAGTCCCACCAGGTGCCCCAACTCCTGCTGCGTGATGCGCAGCAGCCCGTTCACGCCGGGGTAGAGCTGCGGGTGGAACAGCGCCGCCAGGTTGCGCGCCACGCGCAGGTCGGGGTCGCTCTGGCGGTCGATCTCGCGCGCGGCGATGAACTGTCCCAGGCGCTCGTTGAGCTGGTTGAGCACATAGCGGTTGAACGCGAGGCTGGTCCCCAGCAACTCGTGGAAACTCTCCAGCGGCAAGCCCGCGACCACGCTGCGCCGCAGCGCCTGGATGTTGTAGCGGTAGGCCTCCCGCTTGAGCAGCGTGCCTTCGCCGAACCAGCCCCCCGGCGGCACCCCCGTGAAGGTGACCTGCCGCGCCGCCGCATCGTCGTTGCTCATCTTCAGCAGACCGTCGATGACACCGAACCAGTAGTTGGCCTCGCGCCCGATGCGGCAGATCCGCTCGCCGACCTCGACCTCCGCCACCTGGATGCTGGAAGCGACGCGCTCGCGCAACTCGGGCTCGATCGCCTTCAGCCAGGGAATGGCGCCCATCTCCTGCGCGCTCGCAGCCCGTGCGCGCAACCGGATCGGCTGCGTCGGCACGGCCCCGGCGTGGGGCGGCTGCAGGGCCGCGGGCGGGGGGGAGCCCGGCGCGGCGTGGACAACGGTGTCGGTGGTCGGGGCCATCCCCCGTTCATCGCGCCTGTGCATGACACGAACCTGACGCGATGCCCTGGGGGAAACACGGAGCAGGAACCCGTGTGACAACCTCGCCCACTAGCGCAGCTTCCTACTTTTTGACGTGTGACGCGATGTTTTCTCCAGTAACGACGATGCATTCTTTTCCAATGGCTGCTTGCCCCACCATCCCGGTCAGCTGCTGGACGCCGGAGGACCAGCTTGCAAAGGATCAGTACAACGCCGAGGTCCGCTCGCAGTTGAATGAACTGACCACGCAGACTGAAACGCTGCTCGATCGGCACGCCACGAAGCTGCTCGCGTCCCCCGCGGAACTCCGGCTCGCGATCAAGGAGCAGGCCCACCACCTGCGAACGATCAAGGAGACGGTCGACCGTCTCATGAAGGGGGGGCATGGCGGTCTCAAGTTCTTCTTGGCCAGGGCCGGGGTATTGCTGAAGGCGGCGCAGGAATCGCGAAGCGAAGATCCCGTCGCGCAGACGGAGCGGCTGCGCGGCTATCTCGAAGAAATGATGTCCTTGAGCGATGACGTGATGTCGCTCGTCGTCAAGGACTTGACCTGCGACGGCCGCGAAATGGGATCGATGTGCCCGAATGAGATCGCCATTCCGCGGAACGCTGTCCAGGTCGGCATGTCGATGAGTGCCATGGTGTGGCGCTGCAGGGAGAAGGGCCACCGCGAGATGTTGGAACTGAGCAGTTCGTCTTTCGGGCAGTGGTACTCGGATCTGAAGAACCCGGACTCTCTGGCCGCCTTGCAGAAGCGCTTGCGAGACCTGTGTGACGGCATTCAACGCGCCGAATCCCACACCGCGCCTGCCTGGGGAGAGAAGGCCCTGACCGTCGCGCCAGGGCTGCGACCGGCGGCCGATCGCCAGGCACGGCGCGACGCGATCACGCAGATGGGACAACCAGAGCCTGTTGAGCCCCATGTCGCGGAGACGCTGACACTGCAAGAGCGCATCGACCGCGCGGTGCAGGCGGCCGCCGTCCTGCAACGGCCGAAACAACAACCGACTGTCGTTCGCGAGGCGCCGGAGGCCGCCGCACTGCCTGATCTCTTCCGATACCTGCGGTCCGTGGGCACGCACTGGACACGTCGACCCCAGGAGGGAACGCCCGTCTGATCCGGGAAAACGCTCCCCCGAACTCTCCCTAGGAATGTCGTCGCGATGACAACACGACGTCAATGGGCCGGCCTACAGTCGGCGCAACCCCGCGGCCAGAGCGCCTCCATCAGAGACGGCGACAGCGGGGAGCACAAAGGAGACGACGGTGGAGCAGACCTTCCCCCGCCTGCTGCTCGATCACGCCGCCCAGCGCCCCCATGCGCCGGCGCTGCGCGAGAAGGAGCTCGGCATCTGGCAGACGCTTGACTGGGCGGCGCTGGCGGCGCTCGTGCGCGACCTGGCGCACGGCTTCGCTGCCGCCGGCATGACGCGCGGCCAGCACCTCGTCGTGATCGGCGAGAACCGGCCCCGGCTCTATGCCTCGATGCTCGCCGCGCAGTCGCTGGGCGCGATCCCCGTGCCGCTGTACCAGGACGCGGTCGCGGCCGAATTCGCCTTCCCGCTGCAGAACGCGGAGGTCGCCTTCGCCGTCGTCGAGGACCAGGAACAGGTCGACAAGCTGCTCGAGATCCGCGAGCAATGCCCCGCGCTGCGGCGCATCTGGTTCGACGACCCCCGCGGCCTGCGGCATTACGCCGCCGACGGCCTGGCCTCGATCGACGGCCTGTGCGACGACGGCCGCGCGCATGCGCTGCGGCACCCCGGCTGGTTCGAGCGCGAGGTCGAGACCGGCCGCGCCGGCGACGTGGCGGCGATGTTCTTCACCTCCGGCACCACCGGCCATCCGAAGGGCGTGGTGCACACGCACACCTCGCTGATCGACCGCGCCCAGGCCGGCGCGCGCTTCGACAAGCTGACCGCCGACGAGGAGGTCCTCGCCTACCTGCCCTGCGCCTGGATCGGCCAGAACGTCTTCAGCTACGCGCAGTGGCTGGCCTGCGGCTACGTCGTCAACTGCCCGGAGTCGGCGGGCACCGTCAGCATCGACCTCAAGGAGATTGGGCCGACCTACTACTTCGCGCCGCCGCGTGTCTTCGAGGGCCTGCTCACCAGCGTCATGATCCGCATGGAGGACGCCGGCGCGCCCAAGCGCTGGCTGTTCGCGAAGGCGATGGCGCTGGCCCACCGCGTCGGCCCGGCGCTGATGGACGGCCAGCCGGTCGACGCCTGGGAACGCTTCAAGTACCGGCTCGGCGACCTCGCGATCTACGGCCCGCTGCGCAATGCGCTGGGCTTCTCGCGGGTGCGCGTGGCCTACACGGCGGGCGAGGCGATCGGGCCGGATCTCTTCAGCTTCTACCGCTCGATCGGCATCAACCTGAAGCAGCTCTACGGCTCGACCGAGACCGCCGTCTTCGTCTGCCTGCAGCCGGACCACGAGGCGAAGTCCGACACCGTCGGCGTGCCCATCGACGGCGTCGAGATCAGGCTCGCGGACAACGGCGAGATCCTGGTGCGTTCGCCCGGCCTGCTCCAGGGCTACTACAAGAACCCGGAGGCGACGGCCGAGGTGCTCGGCGCCGACGGCTGGTACCGGACCGGCGACGCGGGCTTCCTCGACGCGGGCGGCCATCTGAAGATCATCGACCGCGCCAAGGACGTGGGCCGCCTGCGCGGCGGCGCCCACGACGGCGAGATGTTCGCGCCCAAGTACGTCGAGAACAAGCTGAAGTTCTTCGCCTTCATCAAGGAGGCGGTGGCCTTCGGCGACGGACGGGACCACGTCTGCGCCTTCGTCAACATCGACTTCGAGGCCGTCGGCAACTGGGCCGAGCGTCGCAACCTCGCCTACGCCGGCTACACCGATCTCGCCGGCAAGCCCGAGGTGCTGGCGCTGATCAAGGACTGCGTCGAGAAGGTCAACGCCGACCTCGCGCAGGACGAGCGGCTGGCCGGCAGCCAGATCACGCGTTTCCTGGTGCTGCACAAGGAGCTCGATGCCGACGACGGCGAGCTCACCCGCACGCGCAAGGTCCGTCGCGGCGCGATCGCGGACAAGTACGCGGTGCTGATCGACGCGCTCTACGTGGGCAAGGCGTCGCAGTACATCGAGACGGCGGTCCGTTTCGAGGACGGCCGCAGCGGCAGCGTCAGCGCCGACCTGCGCATCGAGGAAGCCGCCACCTTCACGCACACCCGGAGGGCCGCCTGATGAGCGCACGGCGCATCGGCGACACGATCCTCGAGGTCGAGCGCATCTCGCTGTCCTTCGGCGGCGTGAAGGCGCTCAACGACATCAGCTTCGACGTCCGCGAGCACGAGATCCGGGCCATCATCGGCCCCAACGGCGCCGGCAAGAGTTCGATGCTGAACTGCATCAACGGCGTGTACCAGCCGCAGCAGGGCGACATCCGCTACCGCGGCGAGGACGTGCGGAAGTGGCGCCCGCACACGCGGCTTCGCCGCATGGCCGAGCGCGGCGTCGCGCGGACCTTCCAGAACCTCGCGCTGTTCAAGGGCATGAGCGTGCTGGACAACATCATGTCCGGCCGCAACCTGCACATGAAGCGCAACCTGCTGTGGCAGGCGCTGCGGCTCGGCCCGGCGGCGCGCGAGGAGATCGAGCACCGCGAGAAGGTCGAGCGCATCATCGATTTCCTCGAGATCCAGGCGCATCGCAAGACGCCTGTCGGCGGCCTGTCCTACGGGCTGCAGAAGCGCGTCGACCTGGGCCGCGCGCTGGCGATGGAGCCCAAGGTGCTGCTGCTCGACGAACCGATGGCCGGCATGAACGTCGAGGAGAAGCAGGACATGTGCCGCTTCATCCTGGACGTCAACGACGAGTTCGGCACGACCATCGTCCTGATCGAGCACGACATGGGCGTGGTGATGGACATCAGCGACCGCGTCGTGGTGCTGGACTACGGGAAGAAGATCGGCGACGGCACGCCCGACGAGGTGCGCGCCAATCCCGAGGTGATCCGCGCCTACCTCGGCGCGGGCGAGTGACGGCAGGAAGCAGCAGAGAGCAGACAGGACAACATCATGGGCTTCTTCCTTGAAACCGTCTTCGGCGGGCTGATGGCCGGCATGCTGTACGCGCTGGTCGCGCTGGGCTTCGTGCTGATCTTCAAGGCCTCCGGCGTCTTCAACTTCTCGCAGGGCGCGATGGTGCTGTTCGCGGCGCTGGCGATGGCGCGCTTCGCCGAATGGTTCCCGCAGTGGCTCGGCTTCGAGAGCCTGCTGCTGGCCAACGCGCTGGCGCTGGTCGCCGCCGCGGCCTGCATGGTCGTCGTCGCCTGGCTGGTCGAGCGGCTGGCGCTGCGGGGCCTGGTCAACCAGCCGGCGATCACGCTGCTGATGGCGACGCTGGGCATCAGCTACTTCCTCGACGGCGCCGGCCAGCTGCTCTTCGGCAGCGCGACCTACAAGATCGATGTCGGCCTGCCGAAGGACCCGTTGTTCGTGCTCGAGGACAGCTTCCCCGGCGGCCTGCTGCTCAACAAGGAAGACCTGTACTCGGCCGTGATCGCCGCGGCGCTGGTGGCGCTGCTGTCGCTGTTCTTCCAGAAGACCCGCACCGGCCGCGCGCTGCGCGCGGTCGCCGACGACCACCAGGCCGCGCAGTCCATCGGCATCCCGTTGTCGCGCATCTGGGTGATCGTCTGGTCCGTCGGCGGCCTGGTCGCGCTGGTGGCCGGGATCATCTGGGGCAGCAAGCTGGGCGTGCAGTATTCGATCTCGCTGGTCGCGCTGAAGGCCTTCCCGGTCGTCATCCTCGGCGGGCTGACCTCGGTGCCGGGCGCCATCGTCGGCGGGCTGATCATCGGCGTCGGCGAGAAGCTGTCGGAGATCTACCTCGGCCCCACCGTCGGCGGCGGCATCGAGAACTGGTTCGCCTACGTGCTCGCGCTGGGCTTCCTGCTGGTGCGGCCGCAAGGCCTCTTCGGCGACAAGATCATCGATCGCGTCTGAGTGCCCGCTCGACGACCGATCAAGGAGACGATCCGTGTTCTATCGTGAAAACGGCCAGTTCAAGGCCTCCTACCGCGCGGACCTGGCGCTGTTCCCGGTCGCGCAGGACCGGCGGGCGGTGCTCGCGCTGGCGCTGATCGCCTTCGTCGCCGTGCCCTGGCTGGCGAGCGACTACACCTTCCGCGCGGTGCTGATCCCCTTCCTCGTGCTCTCGCTCGCGGCGCTGGGCCTGAACGTGCTGGTCGGCTACTGCGGGCAGATCTCGCTGGGCACCGGCGCCTTCATGGCCGTCGGCGCCTACGCGGCCTACAACCTGCAGGTGCGCATCGAGGGCATGCCGCTGCCGCTGTCGCTGATCGGCGGCGGCCTGGCGGCGACGGTCTGCGGCGTGATCTTCGGCCTGCCGAGCCTGCGCATCCGCGGGCTCTACCTCGCGGTCGCGACGTTGGCGGCGCAGTTCTTCATCGACTGGTTCACCAACCGCGTGCCGTGGGTGACGAACAACTCGTCGTCGGGCTCGGTGAGCGTCGGCACGCTGCAGCTCTTCGGACTGCCGCTGGAGACGCCGGCGCAGCGCTACCTGCTGTGCCTGTCGCTGGTGGTCGTGTGCGGCATCCTGACCAAGAACCTGGTGCGCGGCGCCATCGGCCGCGAGTGGATGGCGATGCGCGACATGGACGTCGCCGCCGCCGTCATCGGCATCCGGCCGGTGCACGCGAAGCTGACGGCCTTCGCGGTCAGCAGCTTCATCGTCGGCGTGGCCGGCGCGCTGTGGGGCTTCGTGCACCTGGGCGCGTGGGAGCCGGCGGCCTTCGGCATCGACAAGTCCTTCCAGCTGCTGTTCATGATCATCATCGGCGGGCTGGGCTCCATCGTCGGCAGCTTCTTCGGCGCCGCCTTCATCGTGCTGCTGCCGCTGCTGCTCAACCGCGTGCCCCACTGGCTGGGCCTGCCGCTGTCGACGGCCACGGCCTCGCACCTGGAGCACATGATCTTCGGCGCGCTGATCGTGTTCTTCCTCATCGTCGAGCCGCACGGGCTTGCGCGGCTCTGGTCTACGGCGCGCCAGAAGCTGCGCCTGTGGCCGTTCCCCCACTGATCCCCGATCGATCCAGCGTCGATCGCGCATTGAGTCCACGAGATTTCAAACCGCACCGCAGAGTGCACCATCAGGAGACGACACCATGAGCTTGAAGACCCTGGCGCGTGGCGCGCTATCCCTCGCGGCACTGGCGGGCGCGTTGCTGCCCGTCGCCGCGCAGGCGCAGGCGGCCAATGAGCAGTTCATCCCGCTGCTGGTGTACCGCACCGGCCAGTTCGCACCGCTGGGCATGCCCTGGGCGGACGGCAAGCAGGACTACCTGAAGCTGATCAACGCGCGCGACGGCGGCGTCAACGGCGTCAAGCTCGCCTTCGAGGAATGCGAGACCGCGTACGACGCCGCCAAGGGCGTCGAGTGCTACGAGCGCCTGAAGGGCAAGGGCGGTGGCGCGTCCGGCTTCGACACCCAGTCCACCGGCATCACCTTCGCGGTGACGGACAAGGCCATCGTCGACAAGGTCGTCGTCGAGACGCCGGGGTACGGGCTGTCGCAGTCTGCCGACGGCACGGTCTTCGAATGGAATTTCCCGCTGCTGGGCACCTACTGGACCGCCGCCGACGTGATGCTGCAGGACATCGCGAAGAAGGAGAAGGGCTCGCTCAAGGGCAAGAAGATCGCGCTGGTCTATCACGACAGCCCCTACGGCAAGGAACCGATCCCGCTGATCCAGAAGCGCGCCGCGGCCGAAGGCTTCGAGGTGCTGCTGTACCCGGTCACGCCGCCCGGGGTCGAGCAGAAGTCGACCTGGCTGCAGATCCGCCAGCAGCGGCCCGACTACGTGCTGTTCTGGTCCGCTGGCGTGATGACGCCGGCCGGCATCCGCGAGGCGCAGGCCAGCGGTTACCCGCGCGAGAAGATCTATGCGATCTGGTGGGCGGGCTCGGACCACGATGTCAAGGACATCGGCGCCGGCGCCAAGGGCTACAACGCAATCACGCTGCACAACAGCTCGGCCAAGGACAAGGTCCATGACGAGCTGAAGAAGTTCGTCTACGACAAGGGCCAGGGCACCGGTCCGGCCACCGGTCTCGGCGCGATCGCGCACACGCGGGGCATGATGATCTCGATGCTGCAGGTCGAGGCGATCCGCACTGCGCAGGAGAAGTTCGGCAAGGGCAAGGTCATGACGCCCGAGCAGGTGCGCTGGGGCTTCGAGAACCTGAACCTGAGCGCGGACCGGCTCAAGGCGCTGGGCTTCGGCGAGGTCATGCGGCCGGTGCAGACCAGCTGCGCCAACCACATGGGCACGGACTGGGCGCGCATCGTCCAGTGGGACGGCGCGAAGTGGAACCTCGCGTCCGACTGGTACCAGTCGGACAAGACCCACATCGATCCGCTGGTCAAGGAGTACGCCGCCAAGTACGCCAAGGACAAGAACCTGAAGCCGCGCAGCTGCGGTTGAACGTCGTCTGAACCCTGCCTGAGCACGACCGCCATGCAAGCCACCTCCGTTCCTTCCACCGCCGCGCCGGCCGGCGTGGCGGCGCCCGCGCTGCTCGACGTCAACGGCATCGAGGTCATCTACCACCACGTGATCCTGGTGCTCAAGGGCGTCTCGCTGCGCGTGCCCGAAGGCGCGGTGGTGGCCCTGCTCGGCGGCAACGGCGCCGGCAAGACCACGACGCTGCGGGCGGTCTCCAACCTGCTCGCGGGCGAACGCGGCGAGGTCACCAAGGGCTCGATCGAGCTGCGCGGCGAGCGCATCGAGCGGCTCACGCCGGCGGACCTCGTGCACCGCGGCGTGGTGCAGGTGATGGAGGGGCGGCATTGCTTCGCGCACCTGACGATCGAGGAGAACCTGCTCACCGGCGCGTACACGCGCACCGACGGCAAGGCCGCCGTGGCCCGGACGCTGGAGAAGGTCTACGCCTACTTCCCGCGCCTGAAGACGCGGCGGAGCTCGCAGGCCGCCTACACCTCGGGCGGCGAGCAGCAGATGTGCGCGATCGGCCGGGCGCTGATGGCCGATCCGAAGATGGTGCTGCTGGACGAGCCCTCGATGGGTCTGGCGCCGCAGATCGTCGAGGAGGTCTTCGAGATCGTGCGCGACCTCAACCGCAAGGAACGCACGACCTTCCTGCTGGCGGAGCAGAACACCAACATGGCGCTGCGCTACGCCGACTACGGCTACATCCTCGAGAACGGCCGGGTCGTCATGGACGGCCAGGCCCAGGCGCTGCGCGACAACGAGGACGTGCGCGAGTTCTACCTCGGCATGGGCGGCACCGACCGCAAGAGCTTCCGCGACGTGAAGAGCTACAAGCGCCGCAAGCGCTGGCTGGCCTGAATTCAAGGATTGATGGGAGAGCAGTTCATGGACAACGACTTCTTCGCGCCCCCGCCGTTCAAGGCCGAGGAGGCGCTGGTGCAGTTGAAGCGCGCGCTGCGCGACCTGCGCGCGCTGACCGAGCGCGGCACCGGCTGGAGTTTCGAGAACCAGGAGGTCCTCCAGTTGACGCCCGGCGAGGGCCAGATCACCGCGAAGCTGGCGAAGAAGCCGGCGCGCAGCCCCGACTGGGAGACGCGCGTCTGCCGCAACGCCGCCGACGTGCGCAAGCTGCAGGACGACCTCAAGCGGCGTCTGGCGCAGTGGGCGGAGGAGTGATGGGCGCCGCCGATCGCGACTTCTACGACGCGCTGGAGACGCGCGACCCCGCCGCGCGCGAGGCCGCGCTGCTGGCGTCGCTGCCGCACCAGGTGGCCAACGCGCGGCAGAACACCGAGGCCTTCGGCGAACTGCTCGGCGACGTGGAGCCGGACCTGGTCCGCACCCGCGACGCGCTGGCGCGTCTGCCGGTGACGCGCAAGTCGGAGCTGCTGGCCCGTCAGCAGGCGGTGCGCGCGGACGCGGGGCGTGTGCCGTTCGAGCCCTTCGGTGGTTTCTCGACGATCGGCTGGCGCGGATTGAAGCGCGACGGCGGGGCGCGTCGCGTGTTCCAGTCGCCGGGCTCGATCTACGAGCCCGAAGGACACGGGCGCGACTACTGGCGCGTCGGCCGCGCGCTGCACGCGGCGGGGCTGCGGGCGGGCGACCTGGTCCACAACTCGTTCAGCTATCACCTGACGCCGGCCGGCGCCATGATGGAGGGCGGCGCGGAGGCGCTCGGCTGCACGGTCTTCGCCGGCGGCGTCGGCAACACCGAGCTGCAGTTGCAGGCGATGGCGGAACTGCGGCCGCAGGCCTACGTGGGCACGCCGAGCTTCCTCAAGATCCTGCTCGACAAGGCGGCGGAGCAGGGGCAGGCCTTGTCCGTGCGCAAGGCGCTGGTCAGCGGCGAGGCCTTCCCGGCCGCGCTGCGCGACTGGTGCGGCGAACGCGGCGTCAGCGGCTTCCAGTGCTACGCCACCGCGGACCTGGGGCTGATCGCCTACGAGACCGCGGCGCGGCAGGGACTGGTCGTCGACGAGGGCGTGATCCTCGAGATCGTGCGACCCGGCACCGGCGATCCGGTGCCCGACGGCGAGGTGGGCGAGGTCGTCGTCACCACGCTCAACCGCGATTACCCGCTGATCCGCTTCGGCACCGGCGACCTGTCGGCGGTGCTCCCCGGCACCTGTCCGACCGGGCGCACCAACGTCCGCATCAGAGGCTGGATGGGGCGCGCGGACCAGAGTGCCAAGGTGCGCGGGATGTTCGTGCATGCCGGCCAGGTCGCCGAGGTGCTGCGGCGCTTCCCGCAGGCGCGGCGCGGGCGGCTGGTCGTCGAGGGCGAGATGGCACAGGACCGGATGACGCTGCGGGTCGAGACCGACGGCGGCGTCCCCGAAGGTCTGGCCGCCGGGCTGGCCGTGGCGCTGCGCGACGTGACCAAGCTGCGGGGAGAGGTGGTGGTGGTCGAGCCGGGCGCCTTGCCCAACGACGGAAAAGTCATCGAGGACCTGCGGAAGTTCGACTGAATTCCGGTTCCACCCCCTCGGGGGTATCCCGGCTTACGTAGTTTCCGTAAGTTGCAATGTGAGGCGGCGACCTAGCATCCGCGCCATCACCCACACCTCCAACGAGGAAGAGACACCATGAAGAAGATCTTGCTCGCCTCCGTCGCGGCGCTGAGCGTCGGCGCTGCCTGGGCCGAATACCCGGACAAGCCGGTGACCATCGTCGTCCCGTTCGCCGCCGGCGGCCCGACCGACAAGGTCGCGCGCGACCTGGCCGAGGCGCTGCGCAAGCCGCTCAACGCGACGATCGTGATCGAGAACGTCGGCGGCGCCGGCGGCACGCTGGGCGCGACCAAGGTGTCCAAGGCCGCGCCGGACGGCTACACGCTGCTGCTGCATCACATCGGCATCTCGACCTCGCCGGCCCTGTACCGCAACCTGCAGTACAAGACGCTGGACGACTTCGAGTACCTGGGCCTGATCAACGAAGTGCCGATGACGCTGATCTCGCGTCCCAACCTGCCGGCCGCCAACTACGCCGAGCTGGTGAAGTGGCTGGGCGCCAACAAGGGCAAGATCAACCTGGCCAACGCGGGCCTGGGTTCCGCGTCGCACCTGTGCGGCCTGCTGTACATGAGCACGGTCAAGATCGACATGACCACGGTGCCGTACAAGGGCACGGGCCCGGCGATGACCGACCTGATCGGCGGTCAGGTCGACCTGATGTGCGACCAGACCACCAACACCACGACGCAGATCGACGGCGGCAAGGTCAAGGCCTATGCGGTCTCGACGACCAAGCGCCTGGGCGGTTCGCTGGCCAAGCTGCCGACGCTGGACGAGTCCGGCCTGAAGGGCTTCAACGTGACGATCTGGCACGGCATGTACGCGCCCAAGGGCACGCCGAAGGCGGTGCTGGACAAGATCAACACCGCGTTGAAGACCGCGCTGAAGGATGCCGAGTTCCACAAGCGCGAGGAAGCGCTGGGGGCCGTCATCGTCACCGACAACCGCGTGAACCCGGCCGAGCACAAGAAGTTCGTTTCCGACGAGATCAACAAGTGGACGCCGATCATCAAGGCGGCGGGTCAGTACGCCGACTGAGCGTCGACCTGCACGACGCGGCGATGCCTCGCCGACGTCACCCGGCGCGGGCCGCCCCGCGCCGCCTCAAGGCCCGCCCTCCGGCGGGCCTTTTCATTCCTGCCTCAGCCGAAAGCCGAGTGCCGAGTGCCGAGTGTCGGATGGCGCTCATCGGATCCCGCCCGCCGGACGAACTTCAAGCAGGATGTTGGCGACTGAAGGATCCTTCAATCATCAAGAATCCATATGCCGAACACTATCGGGCAGTCACCCCCATCATCGGACCTCAGCGATTTCGTCGCGGACAGGCTTGGCGACGACACGCAGGCTGAAATCGCGGCTCTGACAAAGCAGTACCTGTTGGACGACGCCTCTTCACTTCTGAAGCGAATGACTCACCTGAAAGGCGGGATCGACGGACAGAAGGAACCCGAAAAACGCGCGCGCGCGGAAGAGATCGAGAAGAAGGCCGTGCTGCTGTACGCGAAGTTGAACGAGAGGCTCGAAGCCAACGGGACGAATGTCGATGCGCCCTCGGAATTGCGCGAATTCGAAGGGCTGCTCAATGAGGTCCAAGCGTGTTCTTCCGGGAAGTCATCTACCGCAATTCCGACTCATTTCACGCAGACGACCTCCACCATTCGTCGTTCAGGTCTCTCCGGGAGGGTTTTGCAGGTGGTCGAATCGACTTTGGACTACGGCTCCGGCTCGAGCGTCGTGCGGCACCAGATCCGCTCCCAACCCGCAGCAGTCGTGAATGGCAGACAAGTCGGCGAAGCAGGTCCGACCAACGCGGTGCCGATGCCGCCGCGAGAGTCGGACTTCGATGTCGTCGCTGCCGAAGTCGAATTCAAGCGGATTGTCCAGAGCAATCCCTACGAGAGCGACCATGCAGACCATCGCTCCTTGGCGGAGACGATGGAACGTCTCCAATCCCAATGGGCGTCGGCCGACGGCGCTGGCAAGAAGCAACTGTTGGCCACTGCCACCAATGCGTACAACTACGCCAGGAGAAACGCCGCCGCGCTCTGATCGGTTCGCTGACCGACGGGCCCAACCCCCACCCCTGGCTTCCTCAGGGCGCCCGGGGCAGCTCGTGATGCCGCATCAGGTGCAGGATGGCCTCCGACGGTCGCGCGCGCTGGTGACGCACGGTGGCGAAAGCCTCGCTCTCCAGCGCCAGGGCGCCGGCCAGCGCGGACTGCCAGCGCGGCAGGGCATCGCCGTCGAGCACGTCGCTCGACGGGAGGGACTGCAGCAGCGCCTGCGCCGTGCACAGCGCGTCATGTCCGGGAAGCGTCGGGAATCGTTCCGGGGCGGCCCGGGTCAGCGCCGCGAGATGCGCGTCGCGGTCGCGGACGGCGGCGGGAAAGTCCGTCGGTATCTGCTGGGCGAAGGGGACGACGAGCAGGCAGTCGGAGCGGTTCGAGCTCACGCCCTCGGCACCGGCCTTCACGGCATGCGCGAGCATGGAGCGCATCTCCCCCCGCCATGAGCGCAGGGCGTCGGAGAGCGGCGGCTCCTCCGGCGTCCCCCCCGGCGTCCCCATGCGCGAGGCTCGCAAATAGGCGGCCCCCATCAGCGCCGTGGCGCGAACGCCGGTGAGCTCCCGTCCGGCGAACTGGCAGTCTTCCCGCGCGCTCTCCAGCAACCGATGGAGGTCTCGCAGGTCGGACTGCAGCTGCTGGGGGTTGTTGCGCAGGTCGGGGTCGCCGTCGATGCGATCGAGATGCGCGGTCACACGGCGCAGCGCGTCTTCGAGTGGCGCCTGGCGGGCCGGCTCTCGACGGCCGACGGTCTCCTCGCGCAGATGCGCCGGGAAGTCGCCGGTGTCGCACGCGCCGAATCGCGAGAAGTCGGGCAGGGGGTCGGAGGGAGGCAGTCGGTCCATGATGGCATCCGGTCAAGAGGTGCCGCCTCAGTGGACGCGTCCCGCGGTGCATCCGTCATCCCGTGATGGTCACCGCGCCATGGTCACCGCGCCACCACCATCACGTCATTGCCATCACGTCACCGCCATCACGCCGGCGACCGGCACACCACGCCCACCTTGTTGCCATCCAGGTCGCGGAAGTAGGCCGCGTAGAAGTTGGGCCCGTAGTTCTCGCGCGGGCCGGGGCGGCCGTCGTCCTTGCCGCCGCCGCTGATCGCCGCGGCGTACACCGCGTCGACCTGCGCCCGGGTCGATGCCGCCAGTGCCAGCATCGTGCCGTTGCCGGCGGTCGCATCCAGCCCGTTGAAGGGTTGCACCACCCACAGTTGCGTCTCGCCGCCTTCGGGCCCGTAGCCGACCATTTCGTCGTCCGAATAACCCGGCTTCAGGCCCAGTGGCGCGAGCGCGGCGTCATAGAACGCCTTGGCCGCGCGGCGGTCGTTGCTGCCCAGGGTGACGTAGCTGATCATGGGGGAGGTCCTTGCGTCGTATCGGCCATGTGGAGACTGCATTGTCACCAGATTGATCAACCGCCATGACTGCTTCCGGTCAGCGAACCCAATCCGTGCCTCGACAACTGAACTGTTCTCATTGGCAAGAAAGAAAGATTGATATGTGGAGCAGCGGCTCGTTCTCTTCCAGGACATCGACGATCCATCACGCCGGCGACATCCGTTATGGCGGTCATACGCGGGTCGATGCCGCCGGAGGCATCACATCGACAGGACTGACGCCGCAGGCGTTGACGGCGCAGGTCAAGCAGGATGTCGAGGCCTTGTTCAACCTGGAACGCAGCAGCAGGGCGACGCAGCCCGAGCAGGCAAAGACGGTGCTCGCGTGGGCGAACGAAGCGCGGCTGCTGGGCGAGCAGGTGGATCGCAAACTCTCGCAGATGGACTGCAACTTCGATGCCCGGGCGGCGGCGAAGCACATTGCGGCATTGCGCAAACAGGCCGAGGCGATCTGTCGAGGTGAAGCCCATGCCGCGACTGACGAGTCCGCGCGGACGGGTCGCGGCCGCGCTTCCGGGCGCGAGGAGACGGGCGGCGCCAACAGGCGCAAGTTCGCTGTGTTCACCAACTTGCAAGATTGCAGAGAGGCGCCCGCATCTCAGCGTCAGTTCGATCGCGTGGACATGGTGGTCGTCAAGGGCGCGCTCCGGATCCAACGTCCTGCCGATGATGCCCAGGCGGTGTCCGGCTTCCGCAATGACAACTACAACTACACCGACACCGACACCGACACCGACACCGACACCGACACCGACACCGACAGCGACAGCGACAGCGACAGCGATGACGGCGCTGCCGCCTTCTCGTATTCGGCAACACGCTCAACCACCTACGCAAAACAATACTCGGCAACATACGCCAATGGAGCCCTCGTGAAGGAGTCCTTCAAGGAGACAATCTCGTGTGCCGCAAGCGTGTCGACGGTGTCCGCGGATCCGACATCTGCACGGCCTCGGTCGAAGCCGGCTGGTGGCGAGAGACCGCAAGTCGAACCGCCCGCGCGGCAGCCATTGCCTGGCCCGCAGGCCGTGGGCCAAGAGCTCGGTGACGAATGGGTGGTGGTCGACCTCCCGCCGCCTGACGAAGCGCTGGCCAATGAGTCGAGGCAACAGCAATCGCGGGCGAGGCGTTTCTTGAGTCGGTTGGTGGACGGGCTGCGGGGGGCGCGCGCCGACGCGCGGCCGCTCACATCCGCATCGGAATCGTCACCGGCCCGTCGTTGATCAGGCGGACCTGCATGTCCGCGCCGAACTCCCCGGTCTCGACGACCGGGTGCCGCGACCGCGCGAACGCGACCGCATGGTCGTAAAGCCTGCGGCCGAGTGCCGCGGGCGCCGCGCCGGTGAAGCTCGGCCGGTTCCCACCCGAGGTGTCCGCCGCCAGCGTGAACTGCGAAACGATCAGCAGGCCGCCGCCGACGTCCTGCACGCTGCGGTTCATCTTGCCGGCCTCGTCGCTGAAGATGCGCAGCTTCAGGATCTTCTGCAGCAGCTTCTCGGCCACGGCCTCGCTGTCCTGCGGCTCGGCGCAGATCAGCAGCAGCAGGCCCGGGCCGATCTGTCCGGTGCAGCGGTCGTCGACATCGACCCGCGCCTCCTTCACCCGTTGCAGCAACGCGATCATCCTGGTCCTTCCTGGTCGGGTGTGGCTGCGGGTGCGGCCGTCGATGTGGGCATCGACGTGGGCGTCGACGTAGGCATCGACATGGGCGTCGATGGGGTCGTCCCGCGCTCCGACATTTCGGCGAAGCGCGTCTCGACGTTGATCGGCAGCAGCTGGATGCTGGCGCGCAGGCCGGGCAGGGCGCGCATCAGCGCCTGCTCGACCTGACCCCGCAGCGCGGCGGCCTCGCCGAGCGTCCATCGCGCCGGCACGTGCAGATGGAAGTCGACGTGGCGCTGCTGTCCCGCCACCCGCGTGGCGACGTGGTCGAAGCGCAGTTCCGGCGACTCGAAGCGCGCGAGCACCTCGGCGATCGTCCGCTGATCCTCCGGATCGAGCGCCATGTCCATCAACCCGCCGGTGGACTTCCACATCAGGTGCACCGCCTCGCGCAGGATGTTCAGCGCGACCAGGATCGCCAGCAGCGGATCCAGCCAGGTCCAGCCCGTCAGCAGCACGCCGATCAGGCCGGCGACGACGCCGACCGAGGTCCAGACGTCGGTGAAGAGATGGCGCGCGTCCGCCTCGAGCGCGATCGAGCGGTGTTCGCGCGAGGCCTGCAGCATCTTCCAGGCCAGCGTGCCGTTGATCGCCGTGCTGACCAGCGACAGCGCCATGCCGAGTCCGAGCTGCTCCAGCGGTTGCGGCGCGCGCAGCCGCTCGACCGCGGCCCAGGCGATACCCAGCGCCGCGATCAGGATGAGCGCGCCCTCGAAGGCGCTGGAGAAGTACTCCGCCTTGTGGTGGCCGAAGGGGTGGTCCTCGTCCGGCGGCCGCCGCGCGATCGTCACCATCGCCAGGCCGAAGAGCGCCCCCGCGAGGTTGATCCCCGATTCGAGCGCATCGGAGGCCAGGCTCACCGAGCCGGTCCACCACCAGGCGGCCGTCTTCAGGGCGATGGTCAGCACGGCCACGCCGGCGGACAGTTTCAGATATTGCTGCACTTGCATGGCGTCGATTTTGCCGGTCCTAGAATGGCGCCCGATCCGTTCCTCGTTCCCGATCCCACCACGTCCCACCCCCTCAGCCTCCTCCGGACAGCACCATGAGCAACACCCCTCCCGTCCACGACGCCGATCTGAGCCACATCCCGCCGCGCGACAAGGCCGAGCTGCTCTCCCAGGCGCTGCCCTACATCCGCAAGTACCACGGCAAGACCATCGTCATCAAGTACGGCGGCAACGCGATGACCGACCCCGCGCTGCAGCAGGACTTCGCCGAGGACGTGGTGCTGCTCAAGCTGGTCGGCCTGAACCCGGTGGTCGTGCACGGCGGCGGTCCGCAGATCGAGGACGCGCTCAACAAGCTGGGCAAGAAGGGCCACTTCATCCAGGGCATGCGCGTCACCGACGAGGAGACGATGAGCGTGGTCGAATGGGTGCTCGCCGGCGAGGTGCAGCAGGACATCGTCGGCCTGATCAACGTCGCCGGCGGCAAGGCCGTGGGCCTGACCGGCCGCGACGGCGGCATGATCCGCGCCAAGAAGCTCAAGCTGATCGACAAGGACGATCCGGCCAAGGAGCATGACGTGGGCTCGGTCGGCGACATCGTCGCCATCGACCCCAGCGTCGTGAAGGCGCTGCAGGACGACCAGTTCATCCCCGTCATCAGCCCGATCGGCTTCGGCGAGAGCAACGAGAGCTACAACATCAACGCCGACGTCGTCGCCGGCAAGCTGGCCGAGGTGCTCAAGGCCGAGAAGCTGGTGCTGCTGACCAACACGCCGGGCGTGCTCGACAAGCAGGGCCATCTGCTGACCGACCTGTCGGCGCGCGAGATCGACGAGCTCTTCGCCGACGGCACGCTGTCGGGCGGCATGCTGCCCAAGATCGCCTCCGCGCTGGACGCCGCCCGCAGTGGCGTCAAGGCCGTCCACATCATCGATGGCCGCGTGCCTCACGCGATGTTGCTGGAGATCCTGTCCGAGCAGGCCTACGGGACGATGATCCGATCGCATTGAGCGCCACCCCGCGCAGTCCAGGATCCCCCTGATGGGTGGATTCCCCCCACGAGCCCCCTCTGGACGAGGGGGCTCGGTCGTTTCCGGAGGGCGAACGGGATCGCTGATTGCCCTACGCTGTCCCGCTGGCCGCCGGGCTTGGTCGAAGGTCATACCACTGCAAGCTGGGGATTGCCGCTGAAACACGCGACATCCCAGAATGCGCCACGAAACGGCTCCACAGGCCGTGAGGGATTGCATGTCACTTTTCAGCGTCTTGATCGTCGAGGATCAGCTTCGTTTCCGCGAAGCGTTCGCCCATGCCCTTGAGAAAGCGCCGGACATCCGTCTGGTCGGCATGGCCACGGATCTCCAGCAGGGCCGGAAGATGTTCGACCAGACGCGTCCCGACGTGCTGCTGGTGGACCTCGACCTGCCCGGGGGCAGCGGCATCGAACTGATCCGCCACGCGGCCCACGTCGCGCCGGAGTGCGAGGTGATGGTCATCTCCGTCTTCGGCGACGAGCAGCACGTGCTGTCGAGCATCGAGGCCGGCGCGACCGGCTACCTGCTCAAGGACTCGCTGGCGCTGGACCTGCCCGGCCAGCTGCGGTCGCTGCGCGCGGGCGGCAGTCCGATCTCGCCGGTGATCGCGCGCCGGCTGCTGCTGCGCCTGGCGCCGCAGGGCGCGGGCGCGCATCCGCGCGGCTTCGGCGACTCCGCCCCGATGCCGCTGGTCGACGAGCAGGTCGTCGCGCTGTCCGAGCAGGAATCGCGCGTGCTGCACCTGGCCGCCAAGGGCTTCACCTTCGACGAGATCGCGCAGTTCATGAACGTGTCGCCGCACACCATCATGACCTACGTGAAGCGCACCTACCGCAAGCTGCAGGTCCGCTCCAAGGTCGAGGCGATCTACGAGGCGCGCCGCCTGGGCTGGCTGCGCGACTGATCGGGCAAGGACTGCCCCTCGCAGGACCATCCGCTCTGGAGGAGCCGGAAACCGGCCGGGGAACCGGGCGTACGACGTCCGGCATCGCCGTCAAGACGGTGTTCCGGCTGTGACAGAATCGCCGCACACTTCGGCCCCCTCCATGCACCCCAGCTCCTCGGACACCCCGGACTCCGCCGCCGCCAAGCCGGCGGAGCTGCCACGCAAGCGGCTCAAGCCGGGCGAGCGCCGGGTGCAGATCCTGCAGACGCTGGCCAGCATGCTGGAGCAGCCCGGCGCGGAACGGGTGACCACCGCCGCGCTCGCGGCGCGGCTCGAGGTCAGCGAGGCGGCGCTGTACCGCCATTTCGCCAGCAAGGCCCAGATGTTCGAGGGCCTCATCGAATTCATCGAGACCAGCATCTTCTCGCTGCTCAACCAGATCGCCGAGCGCGAGACCGACGGCCTGGCGCAGGCGCAGCGCATCGTCGCGGTGCTGCTGCAGTTCGGCGAGCGCAATCCCGGCATGGCGCGCGTGATGGTCGGCGACGCGCTGGTCTATGAGAACGAGCGCCTGGTCGCGCGCATGAACCAGTTCTTCGACAAGGTCGAGTCGTCGTTGCGGCAGGGGCTGCGGACCGCCGCGGAGGCGTCGGGCTCCACCACGCCGACCGTCGAGGCGCAGGCGCAGGCCTCGGTGCTGGTGAGCTTCATCATCGGCCGGCTGCAGCGGTATGCGCGCTCCGGCTTCAAGCGCCTGCCGACCGAACAGCTGGATGCCGCGATGCGAATGCTCGCCTGAGCTTTCGCGATGCCACGCGCCCTGAACGCCTCGGGACGCCACGGGACGCCGCCTACACTCGGCGGCTATGGTCAATGCTTCCGACGCCCTTGATGCCGTGCTGCGGCGCGCCGACGCGCTGCTGAGCCGCCTGGAGGCCGTGCTGCCCCAGCCCCTGACGCCGCCCGACTGGGACGTGGCCGTGGCCTTCCGCTACCGCAAGCGCGGCGCGATCGCGCGGCTGGAGCCAGTCAGGCACCTGTCCGCGATCCGGCTCGCCGATCTCAAGGAGGTCGAGCCGCAGAAGGAGCGCCTGCTGCGCAACACGCGCCAGTTCGTGCGGGGCCAGCCCGCCAACAACGTGCTGCTGACCGGCGCGCGCGGCACCGGCAAGAGCTCGCTGATCAAGGCCTGCCTGAACGAGTTCGCCGGACAGGGCCTGCGCCTCATCGAAGTCGACAAGGGCGACCTCGTCGATCTGCCGGACCTGGCCGACCTCGTGGCCGATCGGCCGGAGCGCTTCGTGATCTTCTGCGACGACCTCAGCTTCGACGAAGGCGAGGCTGGCTACAAGGCGCTGAAGTCGATGCTGGACGGCTCCGTCGCCGCGGCCACCGACAACCTGCTGATCTACGCGACCAGCAACCGCCGCCACCTGCTGCCCGAGCAGATGAAGGACAACCTCGCTTCCACCTACTCGGAGCGCGACGGCAACGTCGAGGTGCATCCGGGCGAGGCGGTGGAGGAGAAGATCTCGCTGTCCGAGCGCTTCGGCCTGTGGATCAGCTTCTACAGCTTCAGCCAGCAGGAGTACCTCGCGATCGTCGCGCAGTGGCTGACGCATTTCGGCCTGGACGCCGCCCGCATCGAGGCCGCGCGCCAGCCGGCCCTGGTCTGGGCGCTGGAGCGCGGGTCGCGCTCGGGACGCGTCGCCTACCAGTTCGCGCGCGACCTGGCGGGGCAGGGCGCCGCCGAGGCGGCCGCCACCGGCGCCGTGCCTGCCTCCGCATCCGCACCCGCACCCGCATCCCCGTCTCCGTCTCCCTCTCCGTCTCCGTCTCCGTCCGCCTCCGATGGCGATGCGCCGGAGGGTCTCGACCATGTCTGACAGAGCCATGCCTGCCAACCAAGAATCCGCGAATCCGCACAGCCCCTCCGCCGCGAGCGATCGCGTGCCGGTGGACGTGGCCGTCGGCGTGCTGGTGCGCCGCGAGCCGAACGGCCGCGAGACCGAATTCCTGCTGACCTCCCGCCCGGAGGGCAAGGTCTACGCCGGTTACTGGGAGTTCCCGGGCGGCAAGCTCGAGGCCGGCGAGACGGTCGAGCAGGCCTTGCGCCGCGAGCTGCACGAGGAGCTGGGCATCACGATCGGGGCGGCGCAGCCGTGGAAGATCGAGTTGATGGAGTACCCGCACGCCAAGGTACGCCTGCACTTCTGCAAGGTGTACGAGTGGCAGGGTGAGTTCGAGATGCGCGAAGGCCAGGCGATGAGCTGGCAGCACCTGCCGGTGCAGGTGCAACCGGTGCTGCCGGGCACGATCCCGGTGCTGCAGTGGTTCGCCGCCGAGCGCTTCCACGTCGGGGCGACCCATGTCGTCTGAAGGCACGACCGAAGGCGTGAGTGCCGCCGCCGCCGCGACCGCGGACTACACTGCCGCGATGGACTGGCTGGATCAGATCAAGTGGGACCGCGACGGGCTGGTGCCCGTCATTGCCCAGGAGCAGGGCTCCAACGACATCCTGATGTTCGCGTGGATGAATCGCGAGGCCCTGGCCCGCACCGCCGAGGTCGGCGAGGCGGTCTACTGGAGCCGCTCGCGCCAGCGCCTGTGGCACAAGGGCGAGGCCTCCGGCCATGTGCAGCAGGTCCACGGCATCCGGCTGGACTGCGACAACGACGTCGTGCTGCTGAGCGTCACGCAGCACGGCCACGAGCCGGGCATCGCCTGCCACACCGGCCGCCACAGCTGTTTCTTCCAGAAGCTGGAGAACGGGCAGTGGACGGCGGTCGAGCCGGTCCTGAAGGACCCGGCCAGCATCTACAAGGCATGAGCGCGATGACCTCCTCCGACACGCCTGACACCCCTGAGGCGCTCTTCCCGCCCGACAGCCCGTCGCCCGCGGTAACGGCCCCGCTGACCGATCCGGCCACGGCGCCGCTGAACGGCACCGACGTGCTGGCGCATCTGGGCGACGTCGTCGCCCAACGCCGCGCCGAGGGCGATCCCGACAAGAGCTATGTCGCCAAGCTGTTCGCCAAGGGGCTGGACCAGATCCTGAAGAAGGTCGGCGAGGAAGCGACCGAGGTGGTGCTCGCGGCCAAGGACGGCGCGCCGGACAAGCTGGTCTACGAAGTCGCCGACCTGTGGTTCCATTCGATCGTCGCGCTGGCGGCCTTCGACCTGCGACCCGAACAGGTGCTGGCCGAGCTGGCCCGTCGCGAAGGCCTGTCCGGCCTCGAGGAATTTGCCCGCAGAAGCCCCCCGCAAGGGAACGCATGAAGGAGAGCGCATGACCCAGTCGTTCGAATCGCAGTCGCCCGACGTTGTCCTCGACCCCGAGCGCGAGGCGAGCCTGCGCACCATCGGCATCATCAGCTACGTGCTGCACGCGGTCGTCGCGATCGGGGCGCTGCTGCCCGGCGTGCAGGCCAGCATCGTGCTGCTGATCGTGGCGGTGATCGTCGACCTGGTGAAACGCGACGACGCCGCCGGGACCTGGCAGGCCACCCACTTCTCGTGGCGGCTGCGCAGCGTGCTGTGGTGCGGCATCCTGTATGTGGTGACGATCCCGCTGTGGTTCCTGTTCGTCATTCCCGGCTGGATCGCCTGGTGCGCGATCTCGATCTGGTTCCTCTACCGCATCGTGCGTGGCTGGCTGGCCATGAACGACCGCCGGCCGATGCCCCGCTGAGCTGCCACGACCATGAGCCACGACCCCGACTGCCTCTTCTGCAAGATCGTCCAGGGACAGATTCCCTCGAAGAAGGTCTACGAGGATGACGACATCCTCGCCTTCCACGACATCCATCCGTGGGGACCGGTGCATTTCCTGCTGATCCCCAAGCAGCACATCGCCAGCATGGTCGACCTGCAGCCCGAGCATGCGCCCCTGCTGGGCAGGATGTCGGTGCTGGTGCCCCGGTTGATGAAGGAACTGGGCGTCACGAACGGTTTCCGGACTGTCATCAACACCGGTTCGGATGGCGGGCAGGAGGTCTTCCACCTCCACATGCACGCCATCGGCGGACCGCGTCCCTGGTTGAAAGGCTGAGCGCCGGCCCCATCTGTTTCCCGCCACCGATTCACCGCCGACACCGGTTCAGTCTGCGGGAGCGCTCGGTTTTCCGATCTCCTGCGTTCGTCCAGCGGGTGGTGGCGGACCCATAAGCCGCTGAAGCGGGGAGGGACGGGCATTGATCGCCGACATGCCTGTCATGCGCGCACCGTAGAATTTCGGCTTCCGACTCTGGAGATTGTCATGGGTGGTTTGAGCATTTGGCACTGGCTGATCGTGCTGGTCGTCGTCATCGCCGTCTTCGGCACCAAGAAGCTGCGCAATGTGGGCGGTGACCTGGGCGCCGCCGTCAAGGGTTTCAAGGACGGCATGAAGGACGGCACCTCGCCCGACGCGCCGCCGCAGCAGGTGGCCAACACCAACAAGGCGGCTGATCCGAACACCGTCGACGTCGACGCCAAGACGCGCTCCTGAGCGCGGCCCGCATGGTCGATTTCGGCTTTGACAAGCTGATGCTGATCGGCGCCGTGGCGCTGGTCGTGCTCGGCCCTGAGCGCCTGCCGCGCGTGGCCCGGACGGTGGGCACCCTGCTGGGCAAGGCGCAGCGTTACGTGTCCGACGTGAAGGCGGAGGTGAACCGGTCCATCGAACTGGAGGAACTCCAGAAGATGAAGGGCCAGTTCCAGACGGCGGTCAACGACGTGCAGTCCAGCGTGCAGGAACAGATGGACGCCGCCAACCAGTCGCTGCAGTCCACCTGGTCCGACCTGTCCGTGGACGGCTCGAACGCGGACGGCACGATCGGCGGCTACGGCGGGCCGGTCCCGGTCTATTCGCATCCCAAGAAGAACTGGCGCCTCAAGCGCGGCGCCACGCCGGTCTGGTACAAGCAGCAGCAGGGCGTGCGTCGCCACGCCCAATCCGGCGCGGCCCGCGTGGCGCGCTTCCGTCCTTCCCGCCGAGCCCCATGAGCAGCCCCCAAGAAGACGAACTGGCCGGCACCGAACAGCCTTTTGTGTCCCACCTGATGGAGCTGCGCGACCGGTTGATCCGGGCGCTGCTCGCGGTCGGGGTGGCGTTCGGCCTGCTGTGCGTCTGGCCCAGCCCCGGCAGCCTGTTCGACCTGCTGGCGATGCCGCTGGTGGCGCACCTGCCGCAGGGCAGCTCGATGATCGCGACCAACGTGCTGTCGCCCTTCCTCGTGCCGCTGAAGATCACCTTGCTGGCGGCTTTCCTGCTGGCCTTGCCGGTGGTGCTGTACCAGGTCTGGGCCTTCGTGGCGCCGGGCCTGTACTCGCACGAGAAGCGGCTGGTGATGCCGCTGGTCGTCTCCAGCACGCTGCTGTTCTTCGCCGGGGTGGCGTTCTGCTACTTCTTCGTGTTCGGCAAGGTGTTCACCTTCATCCAGAGCTTCGCGCCGAAGAGCATCACCGCCGCGCCGGACATCGAGGCCTACCTGGGCTTCGTCATGAACATGTTCATCGCCTTCGGCGCTGCGTTCGAGGTGCCGGTGGTGGTGGTCGTGCTCGCGCGCATGGGGCTGGTGACGGTGCCGCAGCTCAAGCAGTTCCGCGGCTACTTCATCGTGCTGGCCTTCGTCATCGCGGCGGTGATCACGCCGCCGGACATCGTCTCGCAGCTGGCGCTGGCAATCCCGATGTGCCTGCTCTACGAGGTCGGCCTCTGGGCTGCCAATGCCTTCGCCAGATACTCGAAGGCCCCGGACGCCGAGGCCGAAGAAAGCAACGGCACCGCCGGCTGAACCCCGCAGCCGTCAGCACACGCCAGCAGCGGCCAGCAGACGCCCGATCCCGATCGGGCGTTTGTCATTGCGCCCAAAGAATCCCCGCAGACCTCCCCCCAGCCCGTGGAAGTCCATCAATGAGGGTGGGGCCGGAATGATGCTGGGGATTCGCGGACGCGAGGTCCCCTGCATCGTGGAGAGCCCGCGCTTGGCCGAGCGCAGTGATTGCCAGAGCCTGCGCCTGGCCACGCTCAGTGAGTTCCAGAGCCCGCGTTCGGCCACGCGCGGTGATTTCCAGAGCCCGCCCTCGACGACCGAAGTCCGGGAGATGGCAACATGCCGCCTTCCGCTGAGAGGCGAGCCCTTCCAAGAACTCCATGGACTTCCACTCCCTGCTTTCCCTGGCCGAGCTGGCCTGGCCGGTGCTGTTGAAGGGTACTGGCTACACGCTGCTCTTCGCGGTGATGGCGATGATTTTCGGTTTGCCGCTGGCGGCGCTGATCACGCTGGTGCGGGTGCTCAAGCTGCCGGTGCTGGACCGCGTGGTGGCGGTCTACGTGAGCGCGATGCGCGGCACGCCGCTGCTGGTGCAGGTATTCATCGTCTACTACGGGCTGCCGAGCATCGGCATCGAGTTCTCCCCGCTGGTGGCTGGCGTGCTGACGCTGACCTTGAACGTCGCCGCGTACATGAGCGAAACCTTGCGCGGTTCGATCGCCGCGGTGGCGCAAGGCCAGTGGCTGGCGGGCACCTCGCTGGGACTGAGCCGTCCCCAGACGCTGCGTTTCGTGGTCGGCCCCCAGGCGCTGCGCGCCGCCGTGCCGAGCCTGTCCAACAGCCTGATCTCGCTGATCAAGGACACGTCCCTGGTGTCGGTGATCGCGGTGACGGAGCTGATGCTCGCGACCAAGGAGGTCATCTCCACGACCTTCCAGCCGTTCCCGCTCTACCTGGCGGCGGCGCTCATCTACTGGGCGCTGAGCTTCGCGTTCGAGCAGGTGCAGCGGTGGATGGAGAAGCGCCTGGCCTATCCGCACTGATCCCCGCACTGATCCCCGCGCCGATCCCCGCGCCGATCCCCGCACTTATCCCACCCATCCCTCCGCATCGATCCCTTCGCATCCATCCCTTCGCATCGATCCTGCCGCACTGACGTCCCCGCCCTGATGACCCCCTCCGTCGCCGTCTCTCCCTCGCTCCTTTCCGTGCATCTGCGACTGGTCGGCATGGCCGTGCTCTGGGGCGCTTCCTGGCCCTGGGGCCGGGTCCTGGCGCAGGCGATGCCGCCGCTGGCGGCCGCCGCCTGCCGCTTCCTGTTCGCGGGCGCGATCCTGATGCTGTGGCTGGCCAAGACCGGCCGGCTGGCGGCCTTGCGCGACTGGAGCGCGACACGCTGGGCGGGGATGGTGCTCGCCGCCAGCTTCGGCGTCTTCGGCTACGCGACCTTCTTCATGAGCGGGTTGCAGCATGTGCCGGCCGGCAAGGGTGCGCTGGTGATCACGCTGAATCCGGTGATCACGCTGCTGCTCGCGGCGTGGCTCTTCGGCGAACGCCTGAACAAGCGGATCGGCCTGGGGATGGCGATGGCCGCGGTGGGCGCCGCCGTCGTGATCACCAAGGGCGAGCCCTGGCATGTCTTCGACGGCCGCGTCGGCATCGGCGAAGTGCTGCTGCTGGGCTGCGTCGGATGCTGGGTCGCCTACACGTTGATCGGACGCAAGGTGATGGTCGGCGTCGACGCGCTGACGACGACCGCCGTCACGGCCGCGATCGGCGCGCTGATGCTGCTGGTGCTGACGCTCGTCGTCGACGGCACGGCCGGTGTGGCCGGCGTGCTGGCCGCGCCGCGCAACGCGTGGCTGTGCATGGCCGGCATCGTCGTCGGCTCGACCGCGCTGGCCTATGCCTGGTACTTCGACGGCGTGAAGGCGCTGGGCGCCGGCGCGGCCGCCGGCTACATCACGCTGGTGCCGGTGTTCGGCGTGGTCTTCTCGGCGCTGTGGCTGGGCGAGGTCGTCGACGCGTCGCTGCTCGTCGGCGGCACGATGGCGATCGCCGGCACGGCCTTGATGAACCTCGGCCGTCGCTGAGGCTTACTTCCGGCCCGCGCCCACCAGCACGATGCCGCCCACCGCGATGGCGGCAATGCCGGCCCACAGCGGCACGTTGACGCGCTTGGTCTCCTCGACCTTGAGCTCGATCGGGCCGACCTTGGCGGCGGTGTTTTCCTTCGTGTACGAGAACCCGCCGTAGACCAGGCCCAGTACGCCCGCGATGATCAGGATCACCGCGATCAATCGACTACCAGCCATGACGTCCTCCAATGTGTGCGATGTGGTGTTGAGATGACAAGCCCCCCGCCGTCGCCTCGCATGTCGCACGGCGTCGGGGTGGCTCATTGAAGCGCTTCGGTGCGCCGGCGCACGTAGGACGCCGCCGCGTTCGCATGTCGGGCGGATCCGCTGCGCTGCCCGGCGCGAGGCGGTCGTTGCGGACCGCGCCGCAGCAGGGAGAATCCGCCGATGCGTTTCCTCCGAGTCCTCGTCCTGACGCGGCGTCATCCGTCCGCGATCCTGCTGCTCGTGCAGTTGCTGGGGCTGCTGCTCTACCCGCTGCTGGAGGGCAGCCGCTCGGCGCCGTTGGCGCTCGGCGCCTTCGGCATCGTGGTGCTGATCTTCACCACGCGCATGGTGCGCAGCACGCCGGGCCTGACCTGGCTGAGCGTGACCATCGCGCTGCCGGCCGTCGTGCTCCTGCTGCTGCAGGCGTTCTGGCACATGGAGCAGCTGCTGCCGTGGTCCTCGGCGCTGGAAGCGTTGTTCTACTTCTACGCCGCCGCCAGCCTGACCGCCTACATGATGAGCGATTGGCACGCGACGACCGACGAACTGTTCGCCGCCGCCGCCACCTTCACGCTGCTGGCCTGGGGCTTCGCGCATGTGTTCGTGGTGGTGCAGGCGTTGTACCCGGGCAGCTTCGCGGCGGCGGTGGATCCGCAGTCGCCGCGCACGTGGACGGAGCTGATGTTCCTCAGCTTCGCGCTGCTGTCCAGCACCGGCATCGGCGACGTGATCCCGGTGAAGCCGCTGGCGCGGGCCGTCACGACGATCGAGATGTTCGTCGGCGTCATGTACCTCGCGGCCGTGGTGTCGCGGCTGATCGGGCTGACGCTGATCCGGCAGCGGGAATTGTCCGACCTGGATTGAGTCCGCCAGGCGCTTCCGGACTGACAGCGGCCAGGACCGTGCTGGCGCCTCTTTCAGCGCGTCGCCGTTTCCTCATCCCCCGTCGGCAGCCGCAGCGCGCCGGTGTTGTAGTCGTACTCGAACACCTCGCCATGCCGCGCCCAGGTCACCGCCGTCTGCAGCACCGCGTCGGCCTCGGTGTCGTCGAGGTGCTCGCTCAGCAGCCTGAGCACCGGCTTGTCCGGCATCTCGCCGCTGGGCTCCTGCTCCAGGCTGTGCCGGATGTGCGCGATCAGCGGCACGTGGGCAAGCAACTGCTGACCGAAGAGGTCGCGTCGCAGCCCGTGCGTTCCTTCCACGTAGCGCCGCCCCAGCGGCGTCAGCTGCAGGTCGCCGCTGTCGAGCTGCGCCAGCCCCAGCAGCGCCAGCGCATGCGCGACCGGCAGCAGCTCCGAGTCCGGCAGCCCCGCTTCCTCGCACAGCTGCGGCAGGTCCGCGCGGCCGTCGAAGGGCGGTTCCGTCAGCAGCTCCAGCAGGCCGTCCATCCGCGCCACGTCCGCCGCCGGCAGGCGCTCGGCCAGCGGCGCCGGCGCCGTCGCCGCGTCGACCGCGCCCGCGGCGCGCGACGGCCGTGCCGCGCCCGCCGTCATCAGCGCATAGACCTCGTCGATCAGCGCGCGCACGTCGGCGCTCTCCGGATCGCGCGGCCGCGGCAGCTGCACCGACAGCTGGCAGCGGATCCGTCCCGGATCGCTCGCGAAGATCAGCACGCGGTCCGCCATCATCACGGCCTCCTCGATGTTGTGCGACACCACCAGCATCGCCCGCGTCGGCATGTGCCCGCCGTCCCACAGCTCGAGGATGTCCTCGCGCAGCCGCTCGCCGGTCAGCACGTCCAGCGCCGAGAAGGCCTCGTCCATCAGCAGCACGTCCGGCTCGGTCACCAGCGCCCGCGCGATGCCGACCCGCTGCCGCATGCCGCCCGACAGCTCGCGCGGCAGCGCGCCCTCGAAGCCGCTCAGGCCGATCAGCGCGATCGCCGCCTCGGCCTTGGCTTCGCGCTCGGGCTTCGCGACGCCGCGCGCCTCCAGCCCCAGCTCGACGTTCTGCTGCACCGTCAGCCACGGGAACAGCGCGAAGGACTGGAACACCATGCTGATGCCCCGCGCCGGTCCCGACAGCGGCTGCCCGCGGTAACGCACCTGGCCCGCGTCGGCCGGCACCAGCCCGGCCATGATGCGCAGCAGCGTGCTCTTGCCCGAGCCCGACTGGCCCAGCAGCGCGACGATCTCGCCCTCGCGCAGGTGGAAGTCGACGTCCGCCAGCACGGGACGCGGATGACCGTCGGCCGAGCGGAAACGCTTGCCCACGCCGTGGAGTTCGATGATGGATGCGGTCATGCCGTGCTCCTCACAGGTGCATGCGGTCTTCGGCCAGCCGGTACAGGCGGCGCCAGACGAAATGGTTCAGGCCCATCACGAAGATGCACATCACGCCGATGCCCAGCGCGATCCGCGGGAAGTCGCCCCGCGCGGTCATCTCCGCGATGTAGCTGCCCAGGCCGTGCGCCTTGAGCGTCGTGTCGCCCCAGGAGACGTACTCGGCGACGATGCTGGCGTTCCAGGAACCGCCGCTGGCCGTGATCGCCCCGGTGACGAAGCTCGGGAACACCGCCGGCAGCAGGTAGCGCCGCCATTTCAGCCAGCCGCTCAGGCCCAGGTTGCGCGCCGCATGGCGCAGCTCGGCGGGGATGTTGGAGGCGCCCGCGATCACGTTGAACAGCAGGTACCACTGCGTGCCGAAGATCATCAGCGGCGACAGCCACACATCGGGGTTGAGCTTCCAGCGCACGATCAGCACGACCGCCACCGGGAACAGCAGGTTGGCCGGGAACGCCGCCAGGAACTGCGCCACCGCCTGCAGCCGGCCGGACCAGCGCGGGTTCATGCCGATCCAGATGCCCACCGGCACCCACACCAGCGCGGCCAGCGCGATCAGCACCAGCACGCGCACCAGCGTCAGCAGGCCGAGCCCGAAGACATGCCCCGCTTCGGACCAGCCGACCTCGGTATGGACGAAGCGGACCAGGTGGTACAGCGCCACCATCACCGCCGCGGCCACCACCGCGTCCCAGGCGCGCGTCCAGGTGGCGCCGGCGATGCGCGGGCGGGCGCGGATCGAGGTGCCGTCGTGATGCCGGCGGAACCACACCAGGCTGCCTTCGAGCCGGTCCACCAGCCACGCCGCCGAGCGCCGCGTGAGCGAGGTGCGCCGCAGCCAGTTCAGCATCCACGAGTGGGGCGCGGTGTCGGTGCCGCTGTCCTCGAAGCGGAACTTGTCCGCCCACGCGACCAGCGGCCGGAACACGAGCTGGTCGTAGAGCACGATGCCCACGAGCATCGCGACGATCGCCCAGCCGATCGCGCCGAGGTCGCGGGCCTCGATCGCCATCGCGATGTAGGACCCGACGCCGGGCAGCTTGATGCTCTGGTCGGAGACCGAGATCGCCTCCGACGCGACGACGAAGAACCAGCCGCCGGACATCGACATCATCATGTTCCAGAGCAGGCCCGGCATCGCGTAGGGCAGCTCCAGCCGCCAGAAGCGCTGCCAGCCCGACAGCTGGAACACGCGCGCCGCCTCGTCGAGTTCCGACGGCACCGTGCGCAGCGACTGGTACAGGCTGAAGGCCATGTTCCAGGCCTGCGAGGTGAAGATGGCGAAGATCGCCGCGCACTCGACGCCCAGCAGGTTGCCGGGGAAGAGCGCGATGAAGCCGGTGACCGTGATCGACAGGAAGCCCAGGATCGGGATCGACTGGAGGATGTCGAGCATCGGCACCAGCACCTTCTCCGCGGCGCGGACCTTGGCCGCGAGCACCGCGAAGACCGCGCTGAACAGCAGCGCCAGCACCATCGCGGCCAGCATCCGCAGGTTGGTGCGCAGCAGGTAGTAGGGCAGGTGGGACGGATCCAGCGACAGCGGCAGCGGATCACCCAGCGCGAACGGGCGCGCCATCTGCGCGGCGCCGTAGGCCAGCAGCACGAGCAGCGCCAGCACCAGCGGCAGCAGCGCCCAGTCCCAGCGGTTGGAGCCCGCCTCGACGACCGGGCGGGGGAAGAATTGGCGGCGGTCCATGAGCTTGGCTTTCTCGTTCTGCATGGATTCCAGGGAACAGACGGCCTCCTGGGCCCCCCGCGCGAAGCTGCGCAGGATGCCTGGGCCTCCCTTCAGAAACCTGTCCGGTTTCTGGCCCGAGTCTGTCAGGCCCGCAGCGCCTGCGCTACCTCGAAGAACGAGGCCAGCAGCAGGCTGTCCCGGCGCTCTTTCAGGCAGTAGATGTGCGTCTCGGTATGGGCCGGATCGCCGTCGATGCGCACGGCACGGAAGCGGGCGTCGGGGATGAACTCGGCCTCGGAGACGACACCGATGCCGATGCCGCGCGCGGCGGCTTCCCGCAGCGCCTCGCGGCTGCCGATCTCCATCGCGATGCGCGGCGTCACGCCGGCTTCCTGCAAGGCGGCCGTGAGCGCGCGACGTGTGCTCGAGCCCGCCTCGCGCTGCAGCAGCGGCTGGTCCGCGAGCTCCTTCAGCGCGACGCTCTTGCGCCGCGCGAAGGGATGGTCGAGATGCACGAACAGGATGATCGCGTGGCGCGCGTAGGGCATGGTCACGAAGTCCGGCGCGTCATGGACGCGCGCGAGCACGCCGATGTCGATGATGTAGTTCTCCAGGTCGGCGATGACCTGCGCCGAGTTGCCCATGCGGATCGACACGTCGACCTTCGGATACCGCTGCCGGTAGGCGTCGACCATCTCGATCACGTGGAAGGGCCCCACCGCGCCGAGCTTGAGCTGGCCGCTGCTGAGTTCGCCGCAGTCGTGCATCAGGTTGTAGGCCTCGACCTCCAGCGCGGCGAGCTGGCGCGCGATGGGCAGCAGCTGTTCGCCCACGCTGCTCAGCTCGATCCGATGTCCCCGGCGGTGGAACAGCGCCACCTTGTGCTGCTGCTCGAGGGCCTGGACCTGCATCGTCAGCGTCGGCTGCGACAGGCCCAGCGCGCGCGCCGCGGCGCTGAAGCTGCCATGCCGGGCGACGGCGAGGAAGGCACGGAGTTTGGCGGCGGACATATATGGATGGTATAGATGAAATTGATATTTATGATTAATTTGAAAAATCTGTCCGATCGTCACATACTGCGTACGCCATCAGCGCTGAATGGTCTTGTCCTTCTTCCCATAACAACGGGTTCCTGCACGAGGGAACCCAGGAGACAACATGAGACATCGCATCCTCCCCCGCGGGGTGGGCGCGGCGCTGCGCGCGCTGACGGCCTGTTCCGCGCTGACGGTCCTGGGCGGCGCGGCCTGCGCGCAGACTTCCGCGCAGACGTCCTCGCAAACGTCCCCACAGACCTCCGCCCTCTCGCTCTTCAAGCTCACCCGCGAGGCCGGGCTTCCCGGCTACGACCAGGAACGCCTGGGCGCCTTCAAGGATGCCCAGGGGATCGCGCGGACGATCACGCCGGAGGCTTGCGCCGCCGCCTGCACGTCGGATCCGCGACGCAACTGGTGCGTGAGCTTCGACTTCGACTGGCGGGCCGCCGTCTGCGCGCTCAAGGGCTATCGCGCGACCGAGGTGGGCGGCCCGACGAAGCTTCCCGGGCAGAGCTGGGATCACTATGCGCTGGTCGAGCCGGCGCCGGACCCGCTCAAGGACTTCGCGAAGACCGCCGACGCCGCCATCTCCGGCAACAACGTGGAACGCGTGAGCGGGGTGTCGCCGCAGGGCTGCGCCCAGGCCTGCAAGGATCCGTCGCGGTCGGGCTGGTGCAAGTCCTTCGACTTCCACAAGAACGAGCAGCGCTGCGACCTGAGCGACAAGCAGGCGTGGGACGTGGGCGGGCTCGGCAAGGACTACCCGGGCCACCCGTACGACCACTATGCCCTCGTCCCCGGCCAAGGCGTCCCGAACCCCATCACCGGACCGAACGGTCGCAAGCATCTGCTGGTGATCGGTCTGGACGGGCTGCGCGGCGACGCCCTGTTCTGCAACGGCTGCGCGGTGACGCCGGCCCTGAGCAGTCTCGCCAAGGGCGGCGCGTGGCACCGGAACGTGCTGGCGGGGGGGCCGCAGGCCACCCTCAGCGGCCCAGGCTGGTCGACCTTGTTCACCGGCTACTGGAAGGCCGACCACGGCGTGGCCGACAACGATCTGTCCCGTGTCCTGATGAAGCCGCATCTCTTCGACGTGATCAAGGCGCGTCATCCCACCGCGACCGTGGCCGTGGCCGCGGACTGGCTCAACCTGGTCAGCAACCTGAAGCCGAAGACCGACTTCCTCCTGCACTACCGACCCAAGCAGTCCCAGCAGGCGACGGATGCGGTCAAGGGCTGGCTGTCGTGGAGAAACCCGCCGACGGCGATCTTCTACTACCTGCACAACACGGACATCCACGAGCAGGCCTATGAGCCGCTCAATGCGGTCTATCAGTCCAAGATCAAGGGCGAAGACGCGCAGATCCAGCAGGTGCTGGACAATCTGGCCGCGCGCCCGACCCTGGCGGAGGAGGAGTGGCTGATCGTCGTCGTCTCCGATCATGGCGGCATCAACGGCGGCCATGGCGGGCAGTCGACCGCCGAGCGCGATTCGCTGCTGATCCTCAACAGCAACTACGGCAATCCGGCCAAGCCGGCCTACTGCCGCGGTGACCTCACCGGCACGCAGTTGCTTCAGGTCGATTCGTTGACGCCGCACGCGCTGGACTTCCTGGGTCTTCCCAACACCACGATCGGCCGCAAGCACCCCGCCTGCGGTTGATGCCGCACGCGCCATCGACGGCCGCCTCCGGGCGGCCTTTTCGTTGGTGCGTGCAGTCCTGGTCGCCATCATGCATAGAGTGGATCGATGATTTGATGAAGAAAATCTGATTGCATCAATGAATCTGTTGTCATGTCAGATTCATAGAGTGCCGGCATCCGCTCACCACTTCCTGGATGCCGCCCATGTCGACGACCCTTCAGCCCAGTCAGCCCCGTCCGCCCCGTCCGCCCCGCACGCCTCGCTTCTCCGTTCTCCGTCGCGCCGTCCTGGCCGCCGCCGTCGCCGTGGCGGCAGGGCTGCCAGCCGTGTCCGCCGCCCAGCAGCAGACGCTGACGATCGGCCTGATCCCGGCCGAGGACTCGCAGGCGATGATCGAATCCAGCCGCCAGGTGCTGGACGCGCTGCAGCAGCAGCTCGGCATGCCGGTGAAGCCCTTCGTGGCCACCGACTACAACGGCGTCATCGAGGCGCTGCGCTCGAAGAAGCTGGATGTGGCCTACCTCGGTCCGTTCTCGTACGTGCTGGCCAGCTCGGTCGCGAACGTCGAGGCCTTCGCCGTCGCCGTCACCAAGAAGACCGGCCAGAGCGCCTACAAGAGCGTGATCCTGGCCCGCAAGGACAGCGGCGTGCACACGGTCGCCGAGCTCAAGGGGAAGAACTTCGCGTTCGTCGATCCGAGCTCCGCGTCGGGCCACCTGTTCCCCAAGGCCGGCCTGCAGCAGGCGGGCTACGACCCGGACGCGCTGTTCGGCCGCGTGCTGTTCTCGGGCTCGCATGACGCCAGCATCCTGGCCGTCGCCAACAAGAAGGTCGATGCGGCCGCCGTCGCCGATCGCATCTTCGCCAGCGCCGTCGCCAAGGGCACGGTGAAGCAGGACGACTTCGTCGTGCTGTGGTCGTCCAGGCCGATTCCCGAATCGCCGATGGTCTGGCGCAAGGACCTCGATCCCGCGCTGAAGGAGAAGATCGCCAAGGCATTGGCCAACCTCAAGGACGTGAAATGGGGCGACCAGGGCGTGCTCAACGGCTTCCAGCCGACCAGCGACGCCGCCTACGACGTCGTCCGCGACACGGCCAAGGTGCTCAAGCTCGACCTGCGGAGCATGAAGTGATCACGCTGCGCGGCGTCACCAAGCGCTTCGGCGACAACGCCGTGCTGCGCGGCGTGGACCTGGACGCGAAGGCCGGCGAGTTCCTCGTCGTGCTCGGCCCGTCGGGCGCGGGCAAGTCCACGCTGCTTCGATGCATGAATCGCCTGGCGCGGCCCGATGCCGGCGAGATGACGATCGCTGGACTGGACGCCATGTCCGCCACGCGCGCCGCCGACGTGCGTGAGTTGCGACGCCGCGTCGCGATGGTGTTCCAGCACCACCACGTCGTGCCGCGCCTGAGCGTGGCGAAGAACGTGCTGACGGGCCGGCTCGGCGCGGTGTCGACCTGGAGTTCGGTGCTGCAGCTGTTCCGCGCGGCGGACGTCGCGCTGGCGCGGGAGTGCCTGGAACGCGTCGGCCTGGGCCACAAGGCGGAAGAGCGCACCGACTCGCTGTCCGGCGGCCAGATGCAACGCGTGGGCATCGCCCGCGCGCTGGCGCAGCGCCCGCAGGTGATCCTGGCCGACGAGCCGGTGGCGAGCCTGGATCCGCACACCGCGCGCCAGGCGCTCGGTTACCTGAAGCAGGCCTGCCGCGAGCTCGGCATCACCGTCGTCTGCAACCTGCACCAGGTCGACTACGCGAAGGAATTCGGCGACCGGATCGTCGGTCTGTCGCAGGGACGGGTGCTGTTCGATCGGCTGCCGGGCGAGCTGTCCGATGCCGAACTCCACGAGCTGTATGCCGGCCGGGCCGCTCAGGTCGGGCTGCAGCTGATCGAGCCCCTGAGCTTCGAGGACGAAAGGAAAACCGCATGACGACGATGAATGCCGTCGACCGCGCCGCCGCCGATCGCTTTCGCTGGCTGGTGGGTCTGCCCACGACGCCGGCCGGATGGACGAAGCTGCTGGCCGCGATGGTGCTGGGCCTGTGGGCGCTGCAATGGAGCGCGACCGGCGCCCAGTTGAGTCCGACGGAACTCGCCAACGGCCTGCCGCAGATCGCCGACTTCCTGAGCCGCACCTGGCCGCCGGACTGGCGCATCCTCGACCGGCTGTGGGCGCCGGCGCTGGAGACGATCCAGATCGCCGTGTGGGGCACGCTGCTGGGCGCGGTCGCCGCGGTGCCGGTGTCCTTCCTCGCGGCGCGCAACCTGCAGGGGCCGCGCTGGCTGTACCGCTTGACGCGCCAGGGCCTGAACGTGACGCGCAGCATCAACGAGCTGATCCTCGCGCTGGTGTTCGTGTCGGCGGTGGGACTGGGCCCGTTCCCCGGCGTGCTGGCGCTGGCCGTGCACGGCGCGGGGATGCTCGGCAAGTTCTTCGCCGAGGCGATCGAGGAGATCGACCAGGGCCCGCTCGAGGCGCTGCGCGCCACCGGCGCCCGGCCGCTGCAGGTGATCGTCTTCGGCGTGCTGCCGCAGGTGGTCACCGCGTGGATCGCCGTCGTGCTGTACCGCTTCGAGGTCAACCTGCGCTCGGCGACGGTGCTCGGCATGGTGGGCGCGGGCGGCCTGGGTTTCGAGCTGGTGGGCAGCCTCAAGCTGTTCAAGTACCCCGAGACGGCCACCTGCATCATCGTCATCACCATGATGGTGGTCGCCGCGGACTTCGTGTCGAGCCGGCTGCGTCGTGCGATCCAGGACAGCGGTCGGCATTGAGAAGAACCGATCTAGAGACAACGAGGACAACGACGTGAACGTGTGGAAGTTTCACAACCCGGTCGACGTGCGGGCCGGCATCGGTGCGCTGGCGCTGCTGCCCGAGCTGGTCGGCGAACGCGACGCCCTGCTCATCGCCTTTCCGGAAGCGGAGCCGCTGGGGCTGGTCGGCCGGGTGAGGGCGATGCTCGGCGACCGCCTGGTGGCGGTGGAGACCGACATCCGCCCGAACCCCGATGTCCGCTGGCTCGCGCCGCTTTACGAGCGCCTGTGGCGCGAGCATGGCGGCGCACGCTGCGTGATCGCGCTGGGCGGCGGCAGCAGCATCGACGCGGCCAAGGCGATGCTCACCGCGACGCCGTCGGGCCGCTTCGACGAGCTGCTCGATCACCTGATCGATCCGACGGCGGCGCCGCTGCCGGCGGACGGTCCGCATCGCGCGCTGATCGCGATCCCGACGACCGCGGGCACCGGCAGCGAGGTCACGCCCTGGGCCACGCTGTGGGACGCCGGGCGCTCGCGCAAGCACTCGCTGCATCTGCCGTGGACCTGGCCGGAGGCGGCGATCGTCGATCCCTCGCTGATGGTCAGCCTGCCCGCGGGGGCGACGCTGGCCAGCGGCCTCGATGCGCTGTCGCATGCGCTGGAGTCGCTGTGGAACGTGCATCGCAACCCGGTGTCGTCCAGCCTCGCGGCGAGCGCCGTGCGCACCATCGTCGCGACCCTGCCCGCGCTGCTGCGCGAGCCGCGCCGCCTCGACCTGCGAGAAGCGCTGGCGGTGGCCGCGCTGCAGGCGGGCATGGCCTTCTCCAACACGAAGACGGCGTTGGCCCACTCGCTCTCCTACGACATCACGCTGACGCAGGGGACCGCGCACGGCATCGCCTGCTCGTTCAGCCTGCCGCGCGTGATGCGGCTGGCCTTCGGCCGCGATGCGGCGCTGGACGCGCAGCTGCTGACCCTCTTCGACGCGACCGACGCCGACGGCGCGGTCGCCGCGCTGGAGCGCTTCCTCGCCGCGCTCGGCGTTTCCACCGATCCCGCCGATTACGGCATCGCGCCCGCTGACTGGGACGCACGCGTCGAACAGGCGCTGCGCGGTCCGCGCGGTCGCAACTTCATCCAGGCCTACGCATGAACACCCGCTCTTCTTCCCAACGCACCGCCTCCGTCGTGGGCTATCCGCACCTGCAAGCCGTGATCTTCGACTGGGCCGGCACGCTGGTCGATCACGGCTCGCTGGCGCCGACGCAGATCTTCGTCGACGCATTCGCCACCTTCGGCATCACGCTGACGCTGGCCGAGGCCCGCGGCCCGATGGGCCTGTCCAAGCGCGACCACATCCGCACGCTGCTGGAGGACGCGTCGCTGCAGGCGCAGTGGCGGGCGCGCTTCGACCGCCCGTCGACCGATGCCGACATCGACGCGATCTACGAGCGCTTCATGCCGATGCAGATCGACAAGGTCGGCCGCTACTCGCAGCCGATTCCTGGCGCGGTCGAGATGCTGGCCGCGCTGCGCCGCGCCGGACTGAAGATCGGCTCGTGCTCCGGGTACCCGCGCCAGGTGCTGGACGTGCTGCTGCCGCAGGCGAAGGCCGACGGCATCGAGGCGGATCACGTTGTCGCCGGCGACGAACTCGCCGCTGGCGGTCGGCCCGGTCCGTTCATGGCGTTGGCGAACGTGCTGGCGCTCGGCGTCGGCGACGTGCGCGCCTGCGTGAAGGTCGACGACACGACGCCCGGCATCGAGGAGGGCCGCAATGCCGGCATGTGGACGGTGGGGCTGAGCCTGTCGGGCAATGAGACGGGTCTGACGCTGGCGCAGCTTCAGGCGCTGCCGGACGCCGAGGTCGAGGCGAAGCGCGACTTCGCCGCGCAGCGTCTGACAGCCGCAGGCGCGCATCTGGTCATCGATTCGGTCGCAGAGTTGCCGAAGGCGTTGGCCGAGATCGACGCACGCATGGCGCGCGGCGAACGGCCCTGAGTGGTTCAATGCGTGGGTCACTTCAGGACACGACCATGGGTTGGACTCTCTTCGGATCGGCCGCCTCCGGCTCGACGGCGGTGGAGGCGGCGTTGACGCTGCTCGGCATCGAGGTCGACCTGATCGAAGGCGCGACCTGGGAAGCCGAGGCCGCCCGGGTGCGCGTCGGCGCGGCCAACCCGATGCGGCAGATCCCGACGCTGGTCGACGACGACGGCCGGGTGATGACCGAGAGTGCCGCCATCCTGATCCACCTGGCCGATACGCATCCGCAGGCGCGGCTCGCGCCGGCGGTCGACGATCCGCGGCGCGCGGAGTTCCTGCGCTGGATGGTGTTCGTGTCGTCGGCGATCTACTCGCTGCACTGGATCAAGCCGGATGTGACCCGCATCGGCGCCCGGCCCGATCAGCGCGATGCGGTGGTCGACGCAGTCCATGACCGCATCGCGTTCTGCTGGGGCGTCATGGACGCGCAGATGACGCCCGGGCAATACCTGCTCGGCGACGAGCTGTCGGTGCTGGATCTGTACGTGACGGTCGTGTCGCGTTTCGGCCCGTGGCGCGAGCGCTTCTACGAAGTCGCGCCGACGATGACGCCCGTCGTCCGTCGTGTCGATGCAGACCCGCGCCTGCAGGCGTTCTGGCTCGCGCGTTTTCCGATTGACGACGAGTGACTGCCATCGCCGCTGGCCCTCACCCCTCCCTCTCCCGCAAGCGGGAGAGGGTGTCCCGCCGAGCGGTGTTCTCACCCGCTCCTCCGCTTGCGGAATGCCCACCGTGTCAAACGCACGCAGCGGTGGTCGTTGCCCCCGCTCCCGCAAGCGGGAGAGGTGTCTCGCCGAGCGGTGTTCTCACCCGCTCCCCCGCTTGCGGAATGGCCACCGTGTCAAACGCATGCAGCGGTGGTCGTGCCCCCTCTCCTGCTTGCGGGAGAGGGCAGGGGTGAGGGCCAGCGGCCGACGAAGTACTTGACGTCGTGCGAAGCGCGTTCGCGCTCTGGGACCCGCGCACGGACGCGCTCCTATCATCGACGGCGAACTCCCTGACTCCATGAGGTCGCCGTGTCCGCCAATCCTTCGTCCGCCAGTCCCTCGTCCGGATCTCCCCGCCGATTGCTCGTCCTGATGCCGACGGCGGAAGAGCACCTGTCGCAGTTCCGCGCGCGTTATGACGTGATCTACGCGCCGACGGCCGAGACTCGCGCGAAGGCCGTGGCCGAGCACGGCGCCGACATCGAGATCGTCCTGACCATCGGTGCCGTCGGCCTGCGCGCCGATGAGATCGAGGCAATGCCCAAGCTCCGTGCGGCCGCGGCGCAAGGCGCCGGCTACGAGGCCATCGACCTCGCCGCCGCCAAGGCGCGCGGCCTGACGCTGTGGAACGGCGCGGGCACCAACGATTCCTGCGTCGCCGATCACGCCATGGCGCTGCTGCTCGCCTCCGTGCGCGCGCTGCCGCAGCAGGAGCAGGCACTGCGTGCGGGCCAGTGGCGCGACGTGCTGCCGCTGCGCCCCAGCGCCAACGGTCGCAAGCTCGGCATCCTCGGCATGGGCACGATCGGGCTGCGCATCGCCAAGCGTGCCTTGGCCTTCGACATGGAGGTCGGTTATCACAACCGCCGTGAGCGCAACGACTCGCTGGGCTGCCAGTACTTCGGCTCGGCGCTCGATCTCGCGCAGTGGGCGGACTTCCTCATCGTCGCCGCGCCGGGCGGCCCGACCACCAAGCACATCGTCAATGCCGAGGTGCTCAAAGCCCTCGGCCCGCAGGGCCACGTCGTCAACATTGCCCGCGGCAGCCTGGTCGACACCGCCGCGCTGGCCGATGCGCTGGCGGCTGGTGAGCTCGCCGGCGCGGCGCTCGACGTCTACGAGTCCGAGCCCAAGCCGCCGGAGGCGCTGCTCGGCTTCCCGAACGTGATCCTCACGCCGCACATCGCCGGCTGGTCGCCCGAGTCCGTGCAGGCCACGGTCGACCTGTTCCTCGAGAACGCCCGCCGCTGGGAAGCCGGCGAGCCCGTACTGACTCCTCTCTGAGCAAGCGCGAACGCCCCGGTCCCTGTGGGGCCGGAGTACTGCTTGGGGTTCGCGGACGCGATGCCCCATGCGGTGCGGAGAGCCCGCGCTTGGCGATGGCAGTTTCAATGGCTGGCGACGGACGCCATCGCATCGAGCCGTCGCACGGCGTCGGCGGGTAGCGTCAGCGAAGCGGCCTGGACGTTCTGCCGCAGATGCTCCACCGACGAGGTGCCCGGGATGAGCACCAGGTTGGGCGACCGCTGCAGCAGCCAAGCCAGCGCCACCTGCATCGACGTGGCGCCCACTTCGGCGGCGACCGTCGACAGCGTCTCCGACTGCAGCGGCGAGAAGCCCCCAAGCGGGAAGAACGGGACGAAGGCGATGCCTTGCCCGGCCAGTTGATCGAGCAGCGCATCGTCGTTGCGATGCGCGAGGTTGTACTGGTTCTGGACGCAGACGATCTCGACGATCTTGCGCGCGTCCGCGACCTGGCGCGCCGTCACGTTGCTCAGCCCGATGTGGCGGATCAGTCCCTGGCGCTGGAGTTCGGCCAGCGCGGTCACCTGCGGTTCCAGCGAGCCTTCCGCCGGGCCGTGCACGTCCAGCATGCTGCGCAGGTTCACGACGTCGAGCACGTCCAGCCCCAGATGGCGGAGGTTGTCGTGGACCTGCTGCGTCAAGGCCTCGGCGGACTGCGCCGGCAACCAGGAAGCGTCCTCGCCGCGGCGCGCGCCGACCTTGGTGACCAGGGTCAGACCGTCGCGGTACGGATGGAGCGCCTCGCGAATGATCTGGTTGGTGACGTGCGGGCCGTAGAAGTCGCTGGTGTCGATGTGGTCGACGCCCAGCGCGACGGCTTCGCGCAACACCGCCACCGCGGCCGCGCGGTCCTTCGGCGGGCCGAAGACGCCGGGCCCGGCCAGCTGCATCGCGCCGTAGCCGATGCGCGTCACCGTGCGGGTGCCGAGCTTGAACGTGCCGGCTTGCGCGAGGGGGCGGGAAGAAGTGCTGCTCATGGGTGTCCTTCAAGGTTTCGGATGAACTTCGGATGAACGTCGGATGAACTCCGGAGGAGGTTCGGCTGAGGTTCGGAGGGGTCGTCGACGTCGTGGAAGGACTGTAGGCAGCGCGCGGTCGTACGATAAGGGGATCGAATCCGCACGGGCTGTGCGGAATCAAGGACAGTGAGATGGAACTCGGTGATCTGTCGGCCTTCCTCGCCGTGGCGCGATCGGGCGGCTTCCGGGAGGCGTCCCGGCAGTCTGGCTTGAGCCCGTCCGGGCTGAGCGAAGCGGTGCGGCGCCTGGAGGCGAAGCTCGGCGTGCGGCTGCTGCACCGGAGCACCCGCAGCGTCGCGCCGACCGAAGCCGGCGCTCGCCTGCTGGACCGGCTCGGGCCGGCGCTGGGCGAGGTCGAGGCCGCGCTCGATGTCGTCAACGGCTTCCGCGAGCGGCCGGCCGGCACGCTGCGGCTCAACGTGCCGGCGAGCGCCGCGCGGCTCGTGCTGCCAACCATCGTTCCCGCGTTCCTGAAGGCCTATCCGGACATCAAGCTCGACGTCACGGTCGACGAGAGCTTCGTCGACGTACTGGCCGCCGGCTGCGACGCCGGCATCCGCTACGAAGAGCGGCTGGAGCAGGACATGATCGCCGTCCCCATCGGTCCGCGGACGCAGCGCATGGCGACGGTGGCCGCGCCGGCCTATCTGGCCGAACATGGCCGACCGGCGCATCCGCGCGAGCTGCTGTCCCATCGCTGCCTGCGGGGCCGCTTCCCCAGCGGCACGGTGCCGGCCTTCGAGTTCGAGCACGACGGCGAGACCGTCACTGTCGATCCCGACGGGCCGCTGATCGTGCGCCTGGGCGGCGGACTGGATCTCGCGATCGAGACCGCCGTCGCCGGCTGCGGCGTCATCCAGACCTTCGAGGACTGGGTGCGGCCCCACCTGGACAGCGGCGCCCTCGTGCCGGTGCTGGAGGACTGGTGGGTGTCCTTCAGCGGCCCGTTCCTCTACTACCCGGGCCGGCGCTACCTGCCCGCGCCGCTGCGCGCCTTCGTGGACTTCGTGAAGGAGGTGCAGGCAGGCAGCAGCGGACAAAAAAAGTCCGCCGCTTGAGCAACGTCCAGGACCGGGGTCAGGCGTTGCTCAAGTCGAGCGGACGAAGGCGTTGAGAACTGAAAGTGGCCCCTCGAAGCAGGGACCGTGGCTCCGCGAACGGAACGCGGGAGGCGACGAGTCGCGCTAGGATCTCAACCCAGCAGGCCCGTCGCCAATCCGAGGCAGGACATGACGCCGATGCCGACCACCCAGGCATCCGCGTTGTTCAACGAAGACCAGACCGTTTGCTTGAGCATCTGCATGACCATCTCCTGCTGCAGCCGAGTTGGCTGCGATGGATGGAAATGTACTGTATGCAAATACAGTATTCAACAGGGAAGTGCCGGATTGTGCGGTCGCTTCGGATTCAGCGACTGCGCTTCGCCCGGCACTCCGGGTTCGAGCACAGCCCATACAGCGCGAGCGCATGCTCGACCAGCTCGTAGCCGCGCTCCTCGGCGATCTCGCGCTGGCGCTGTTCGATGCCGGCGTCGTAGAACTCCTCCACCCGGCCGCAGGCCAGGCACACCATGTGGTCGTGGTGCTGGGCGGAGTTGAGCTCGAACACGGCCTTGCCCGATTCGAAGTGCTGACGCGCCAGCAGCCCCGCCTCGACGAACTGCATCAGCACCCGGTACACCGTCGCCAGGCCGATGTCCGCGCCCTCCAGCAGCAGCTGGCGGTAGACATCTTCGGCGCTGAGGTGGCGCTGGTCCGACTGCTCGAAGATCTGCAGCACCTTGATGCGGGGCAGGGTGGCCTTCAGGCCGCTGGACTGCAGGCTCTCGATCTGGTGCTTGGGGGAGTCGGGCTTGGGGGAATCAGGCTTGGGAGAATCAGGCTTGGGGGAGTCGGGCTTGGGGAATCCGGGCTTGTGCGAGTCAGGCATGTGCGGTGAGTGTGATCGTGCGGACTGGCGATCAGGCGGCCGCGGTTTCGGGATTCTTGGCGTCGTCGCGCTCGTCGGCGGCATCGGCGGACGTGGCACCCTTCCTGTCCTTCCTGGCGCCCTGCGGCTTGCGCAGCCACAGGTAGAGGCCGCTGCCCAGGACGACGATGGTCGCCACGTCCAGCAGCGCCCACAGGATCTTCATCGGCATGCCGCCGTAGTCGCCGAAGTGCAGCGGCTGCGACACCAGCAGCGCCGTCAGGTACCAGGGCAGTTCCGGCGCGGCCGTCAGCTGCGAGGTCTTCGCGTCGATCAGCAGCGGCTGCAGCAGCTTGGAGGTCAGCGGCGTCGTGCCCTTCAGGAAGAAGGTGTTGTGGTGTGGGCTCGAGAAAGAGGTGCCCGGGAAGGCGATGAACGAGACCTTGCGCTTGTCGCCGGCCTGCATCGCCGTGTCCATCGAGGCCTGCAGCGGCGCCCGCTCCGCGACCGTCAGCAGCGGCTGGTCCTTGTAGGGCGCCAGCAGCGCGGTCACCTTGTCGTACTGCCAGTACTGCACCAGCAGCTCCGCCCAGGTGTTGATCATCCCGGTCGCGCCGACGACGAAGCACCACACCAGCGTGACGATGCCGATCAGGTTGTGCAGGTCCAGCCATTTCACGCGCGTCGAACGGTCCTTGCGCACGGCGCCGAAGTCGAGCTTGCGCATGAACGGCGCGTACAGCACCACGCCGCTGACCAGCGCGATCAGCAGCAGCAGGCCCATCAGGCCGAGGAAGAGCTTGCCCGGCAGGCCCGCGAACAGATCGACGTGCAGCCGGAACATCAGGTCCATGAAGCCTTCGCCGATGCGGTACTCCCGCACCGCCAGGCCCGTGCGGGCGTCGACGGCCACCGACTTGAACTGGTCGGTCGGCGCCGGCGTCGGCGCGAGCGTGAACCACCACAGGCGCGGGTCGTCCTCGTTCTCGCCGGCGAACTGGATCACCATCGTGGGATGGACCGCGTTGGCCGCCTTGGCCATCACGTCCAGCGACACGCGCTGCGTGTCCATCGCGGCGGGGAGTTCGGGCGCCTCGATCTCGTCGCCGAGCAGGTGACCGATCTCGTGGTGGAAGATCAGCGGCAGGCCCGTCAGGCACAGCAGCAGCATGAACAGCGTGCAGACCAGGCTGGTCCACTTGTGGAGCCAGGTCCAGACGCGGATGGCGCGCGAGCTCAGCATCGTCGTGTCCTCAGGCCTTGCGCTCGGCGCGCTGCGGGCGCCAGGCAAACCAGGCGATGACCGCGACGGGCACGCCCAGGCCGACCCACGACCAGGCGTCACCCCACGCGTCGGAGACCAGCGCGGTCAGCAGGCCGGAGGTGCTGAGCAGGCCCAGTGCGATCGGCCAGGTCCAGAGACGGCGGGATTCGGGAGACAGCATCGGACGGCGCCCAGTTTGCAAATAACAATTATTCGCATTCTATGGCGAAGTGCTGTTCCCGGTGAATGGGGCCGACCGCCGATCGGGGAGGCGATGAAAGCGCCGCCGCCCCGACAGGCGGGGCGGCAGGGCGTGAGGAAGTGGGGCGTCGGCCCCTGGGCTCAGACCGTCGCGCGGGCCACGGCGGCGGGACTGAGCTGCTCCGCCCGCGCCGCATCCTGGCGGGCCAGGTACTGGTGGATGCTGGCGACGACCTGCGCGCCTTCGCCGATCGCGCCGCCGACGCGCTTCACCGACCCCGAGCGCACGTCGCCGACCGCGAACACGCCGGGGATGCTCGATTCCAGGGGCTCCGGCTTGTATTCGGACAGCGGGCAGGCGCAGGCGCGGCCCGTGATGATGAAACCGGCCTGGTCGAGTTCCAGGCCGCATTCGGCGATCACGCCGGTCTCCGGCTCGGCGCCGATGAACATGAACAGGTGCTGCAGGGCGAGTCTGCGCTCCTGTCCGTTGCGGCGGTCGCGCCAGCTCACCGCCTCGAGCGAGTCACCGCCTTCGAGCTCCTTGAGCTCCTGGTGCGGCTGCAGTTCGATGTTGGCGGTGCCCTGGATGCGGTCGATCAGGTAGCGCGACATCGTCGCGGCCAGTCCCGGGCCGCGGATCAGCATGATGACCTTGGTTGCGTGGTTGGCGAGGAACACGGCCGCCTGTCCCGCCGAGTTGCCGCCGCCGACGATGACCACCGTCTGACGGCTGCAGATGCGGGCCTCGATCGGCGAGGCCCAGTACCAGACGCCGCGGCCCTCGAAGCGGGTCAGCGCCTCGATCTCGGGCCGGCGGTAGCGGGCGCCGGTGGCGATCACCGCCGTGCGGGTGCGGACCTTGCGGCCGTCCTCGAGCGTGAGATGGAGTTCATCCCCCTCGCCCTGCCGCTCGCAGCTCATCCGGGTGACCTTGGCGGGGATGAGCATGTCCGCGCCGAACTTCTGGGCCTGGACAAAGGCCCGGCCCGCCAGCGCCTGACCGGAGATGCCGGTGGGGAAGCCGAGGTAGTTCTCGATGCGCGAACTCGCGCCCGCCTGGCCGCCGAACGAGCGACAGTCCAGCACCAGCACCGACAAGCCCTCGGACGCCGCGTAGACGGCGGACGACAGCCCGGCGGGGCCGGCGCCGATGATGGCGACGTCGTAGAGCTCGGTGCGCTCGCGCATGTCGACGATGCCCATGCAGCGGGCGACCTCGTCGTCCGACGGATCGACCAGCACCTCGCCGCCGGGGCAGATGACCAGCATCTGCACGCCCTCGGTCATGTACTGGTCGGCGAGGGCCTTGGCGTCCTCGTTCTGGTCGGGCTCCAGCTGCTGGTGCGGATAGCCGTTGCGGCCCAGGAAGCTGCGCAACCGCATGACCGGCGCGGACTTGCCCCGGCCGATCAGCGTGGCGCCGCTGGCCCCGGCCTCGATCAGGCCGACGCGGCGCAGGATGAAGGCGCGGGTGAGGCGCTCGCCCAGGTCGGCCTCGCCGATCAGCAGCGCGCGCAACTGCGGGGGGCTGACGTCGACGGCCTCGACCTCGGTCTCGGCGATCGCGTCGATGAAGGAGGGCCGGCCGCTGAGCTGGCCGACCTCGCCCAGGAAGCCGCCGGGCCCGTGCCGGTGGATCGGCGTCACATGGCCGAGGCTGTCGCGTTGCGACACGGTGATCTCACCGCTGAGGATCAGGATCATGCCCATGCCGGTGTCGCCGGCACGCACGACCCATTCGCCTTGGGAATAACGCCGGAACCGGCCGAATCGCGCGACGCGCGCGATGTCGGCGACGCCGAGCGCGGGGAACATCTGGGCACCGCGCGTGTCGACGATGCTGGGCTGCTGGACCTGGACCATGGAACCTCCTGCCGCGCACCCTAACCGACGCCCGTGTCAGCGGCAAGCGCCAGAAGAGGGAGCCGCCCCGTCCACCCCTCACGCCCCCGGACTCTGGCACCATGACGGCCACTCTCCCACTCCACGATCCGACGCCGGATCCCGCGCCATGGACCTGCCTTCCCACCAACTCACGATGACGGTGCTGATGACGCCGGACATGGCCAACTTCTCCGGCAACGTGCACGGCGGCACCATCCTGAAGCTGCTCGACCAGGTCGCGTACGCGTGCGCCAGCCGGTACGCGGGCCGCTACACGGTGACGCTGTCGGTGGATCAGGTGATGTTCCGCCAGCCGATCCACGTCGGGGAACTGGTCAGCTTCCTGGCGACGGTGAACTACGCCGGCACCTCGTCGATGGAGATCGGCATCAAGGTCGTCACCGAGAACATCCGCGACCAGGTGGTGCGGCACGCCAACAGCTGCTTCTTCACGATGGTGGCGGTGGGCGAGGACGGCCGCCCGGTGCCGGTGCCCCCGCGCACGCCGACGACCGCGGACGAGAAGCGCCGCTGGGACGCGGCGCTCGAGCGCAAGAAGCTGCGCCAGGAGCTGCAGAAGCGCCATGACGAACTGCGGAGTTCGTCGCTGCCGGGCTGAGCCGGCGGCACCGCGTCAACCTTGCAGTTGCGCGGGATCGAGGTACTGCTGGCGGAAGGTCTCGAAGTCGATGGTGTCCGCCGCCTCGATCGCCGCCTGCGCCTCCAGCGAGGCGTGCGCCGACTGGTCGAAGCGCTTCATCAGGCCCTCGGGCAGCGGTCGCTCCAGCACATGGCGGCGCGACAGCGCCGACTGCGCCGCGACGAAGTCCAGGTGCGAGGACGCGTGCTGCGCGCGCATCGCCGCCAGCACGCGGGCCGACGGCAACTGGTCGGGATCGTCCCAGCGCTCGACCGCCTGCGCGAGCGCCTCGCGGTACAGCGAGCCGCCCAGCGCCGCGTCCACCTTGGCCGCGATCGGCGCGAACTCGGTCAGCAGTTCGCGGCCCCAGTCGCGCAGCAGCACGTCGCCGCCGCGGCGTTCCAGCTTCAGGCCGGGCTCGCGGCCGGCCGAGGCGGTGCGATGCTGGTTGCGCGCCAGCGCGCCGAGCTCGTCCGGCGTGTCGTTCGGGCTGTCGGTCAGCCAGCAGTGCAGCAGGAAGAGGTCGAGGAACCGCATCGTCCCGGCGGCGATGCCGACCGGCTCGAACGGATCCAGGTCCATGCAGCGGACCTCGATGTACTCGACGCCGCGCTCGCGCAGCGCATGCAGCGGCCGCTCGCCCGAGCGGATGGTGCGCTTGGGACGGATGGTGCCGTAGAACTCGTTCTCGATCTGCAGCAGCGTCGTGGACAGCTGGTTGTACTCGCCGCCCGGATTGACGACGCCGACCTTCTCGTAGGCGGGATAGGGCCGCGTCAACGCGTCCTGCAGCGAGGCGGCGTAACCGTCGATGCTGTTGTAGCTCACCGCCAGCGAAGACTGCGCGTCGCTCTGGTAGCCGAGCCGGCCCATGCGCAGCGAGGTACCGTAGGGCATGTGCAGCGTGCCGTCGGTCAGCGGCTGCAGGCCGTGCTCGCGGCCGGCCACGAAGCTCGCGCACAGCGCCGGCGAGGCGCCGAACAGCGTCAGCAGCAGGAAGGAATGGCGGCGGAAGTTGCGGATCAGCGCGAAGTGGTCCGCGTTGTCCAGGCCCGGCATGGACCAGTTGTAGTGGATGCCGGAGATCGTCTGCATGCGCCGGCCGTAGCGGTGGCCCAGGCCCATGCGGTAGACGCTCTTGGCGCGGCCGATGTTGGAGGCACCGTAACGACCGATGGGGATGGTCTCGTCGGCGGGGAGCAGGCAGGGCATGCTGGACGCCCACATCAGTTCGTTCCCCAGGCAGCGGTAGACCGCCTGGTGGATCTCGGTGAGCTGGCGTTCGCAGTCCTCGGCGGACGCGTGCACGCCGGTGATCAGCTCGAGCTGCGATTCGCTGAAGTCGGTGGTGACGGTCTCGTGCGTCAACGCGGAGCCGAGCGCCGTCGGATGCGGCGTCAGCGCCAGGGTGCCGCCGCTCGGTTGCGCGCGCAGGCTCTCCTTCTCCACGCCGCGGCGCATGCCCGCCAGACGGGCCGGATCCAGGGCCTCCAGTCGCTTCAACCAATCGTTCAAATGCCGCTCCTCGTTCGCTGTGGGCGCGCAAGTTACCAGAAGTGCACGAAACCCGCTTGACTTGGATTTATGCAGTTTGTGCTAAGTCGGTAGGCGCTCGGTGGCGCTGGGGGGCGCGGGGCAATCGTCGGGCCAGCCCCAACGCTGCCTTCGCAGGGAGCACAGACGGCGGAGCCGGTGCCCCTCCTCTCTCACAGTCTTCGCTTCGCTCAGGGTTCGTTCAGAGGGGCACCGGCTCCGCCGTCTTGATGCAGGTCGAAGAGGGTCTCGGTTTGAGGGTTCAGGGCGCGGCGGTGAGGCGGCGGCGCGTGCGGCGAAGCTGCTGGTCTGAACTGAAACCGGCCGCCAACGCCGCCTGGGCCGGGCGCACGCCGCGCTGGAGTTCGCGCCGCGCCAGTTCGAGCCGGATCGCGCGCAGGTAATCAAGGGGCGTGGTGCCGCCGTGCTGGGTGAACAGCCGGGTGAGGTGGCGCGGCGTGACATGCGCGACCTCGGCCATGCGGGCGAGGCTCCAGTCGGCGCGCGGGTCGGCGCAGACCGCGTCCTGCACGCGGTGCAGCGCGGGATGGAGGTGGTGCCGGTTCGCGAGCATCGGCGAGAGCTCCGGATCCTGCGCGCCGCGCCGCAGGTAGACGACCATCACCTGCGCGACCGAGGCGGCGATCGCCTCGCCGCAATGTTCGGCGATCAGCGCCAGCACCAGGTCGATGCCGGCCGTGATGCCGGCGCTGCTGGCCAGCGGGCCGTCGAGCACGAACACGCGGTTGGCCTGGACGTCTGCGCGAGGCGCGGCGTCTCGCAGCGCGTCGAGCGCCTCGTGGTGGGTGGTGCAGCGGCGACCGTCCAGCAGGCCGGCCCGCGCCGCCAGCAGCGCGCCGGCGCAGATGCTCAGCAGCCGCCCCTGGCCGCCGGCCAGCAGCGCGGTGCCTTCGCGATGCAGCCAGCGCTCGATGCGCAGGTCGTCCTCCCGGTCAGCGGTAGCTGGCGGCGGATCGTCCGGATGCGGGTGGCGTCGGCCGCTCAGGATCAGCCAGTCCCGCCCGCCGAGCGCCGGCAGCGGCTCGAGCGCGGCGAGGGTGAGGCCGACCGAGCTCAAGGCGGAATCGGCCGCGGCGCAGTAGCGGAGCCGGAACGCCTCCGGTTCGCCGCGCCGGCGCAGGGCCTGGTTGGCGAGTCGGAGCGCCTCGGCGGCGCCGGCGAGGTCGAGCAGCAGCGTGTGGCGCTCGACCAGGATCCAGACGTCGAGGGGTCCGGCGTCCGGGTGGGCATCCATGTCGGTGTCCATGTCGGTGTCCATGAGGTCGCCCGCGGCGCGATCGGAGTCGGAAAGGGACATCGCCGCAGTATGCGCTCAGGCGGCGCGCGCCAGCGCCTGCTCGACGGTCACGATGTCGGCGAAGCGGCCCTGCAGGGCGACCTCGGTGCGCAGCTTGAGGTCGTCGACGCCGACCACGACGCCGCTGGCGTGCGGGATGGGGAAGGTGTGCGTCGCCTCGGTCACGTAGTCGACGGTCCAGCCCTCGTCGCTGGCGTGGCGGGTGGTGGTCTCGCAGCACTGCTCGGTGCGGATGCCAGCGACGATCAGCCGGCGGATGCCGTGCTCGGTCAGCCACACCGACAGCCCGGTGCCGACCAGCGCGCTGTGGCGGCGCTTGAGGAATTCGGCGGCGATGGGCACCTGCGCCAGGCCGTCGAGCGGCCGGACGTGGCCGCTGAGCAGCGAGAAGGGGTTGTCCGCCGTCTCCGGACCGTCGCTGTGGAGGATGCGGATGATCGGCAGGCCGCGGGCCGCGGCGCCATCGAGCAGGGCGTTGGTGCGTTCCTGGAAGGCGGGCCAGGTGGCTTCGTCCCAGTAGGGGCGGTGGCGGAAGGATTCCTGGACGTCGATCAGCAGGACGGCGGTCGTGGGGGCAGCGTTCGAGGCGGTGGTCATCGAGGACTCCATCGGTGGGTTGATGGTTGTCATCGTGCCGGCGAAGGCCTCTGCCGTCGCGCCGCCGGCGGACCAGTCGCGGTCAAATCAGGACATCAGGTTTGCCACGACCGCAGCCCTCACCCCCGCCCTCTCCCGCCAGCGGGAGAGGGAGCAAGAGGCTCAGTCCTCGCGCGTGGTGCGCTGGGCCAGCGGCAGCTTCGCCTCGACGTCCAGCGCGTCCCAGCCCTTGCGGCCGATGCGGCGCAGCGTGTCGATGTTGGCCTCGTAGATCGCGTCGGTGTCGGGCATGGTCTCGACGGCGCGCTCGATGCTCTCCTCGCGCAGCAGGTGCAGCGTGGGGTAGGGCGACCGGTTGCTGAAGTTGTCGACGTCGTCCGCCTCGGTGCCGTCGAACTGGTAGTCCGGATGGAAGCTCGCGACCTGCAGCACGCCGTCCAGGTCCAGGTCTTCCACCAGCGCATCGGCCGCGCCGAGGAAGTCGTTGAAGTCCAGGAAGTCGTTCAGCACCCAGGGATGGACCAGCAGGGTGGTCTCGGTCTCGTCCGGATCGGCGCGGTTGAGCGAGAGCAACTCATGCGCCAGGTCCTTGAGCAGGTCCTCGGGCGTGCGCGCCGCGCTGACCACGGTGCGCAGCCGCTGGTTCACCTCGACGCTCTTGGCGAAGGGGCACAGGTTCAGGCCGATCACCGCCCGCTGCAACCAGCGGTGGGTGTCGTCGAGAACGGTCTTTTCCTGGTCGGGCGCGATCGGAGCGGTCATCGGGCGGGAGGCTGGACGTTGTCGGGAATGGAGGCGCCAAGGCTCAGGCCTGGGCGGGCCGGGGCTGCTTGAACCAGGCGTCCACCAGGCGGACCCACATCGAGCCGCCCAGCGGGATCAGCTCGTCGTTGAAGTCGTAGCTCGGGTTGTGCAGCATGCAGGGGCCCAGGCCGTGGCCACCCTCGCGGTGGCTGCCGTCGCCGTTGCCGATCAGGAAATAGCAGCCCGGCACTTCCTGCAGGTAGTAGCTGAAGTCCTCGGCACCCATCGTGGGCTCGAACTCCTGCACGTTGGGCGAGCCCAGCATCTCGGTCAGCACGCCGCGGACGAACGCGGTCTCGGCGGCGTGGTTGATCGTCGGCGGGTAGTTGCGGTGGAACGAGAACTCGCACTGGACCTCGAAGGCGTCGCCGGTGGCCTCGGTGATCTGCTTCATGCGGCGTTCGATCAGGTCCAGCGTCTCCAGCGTGAAGGTGCGGACGGTGCCCTGCAGCTCGCAGGTCTCAGGGATGACGTTGGTGGCCTCGCCGGCATGGATCATCGTCACCGAGATCACGCCCGCGTCGATCGGCCGCTTGTTGCGGGTGATGATGGTCTGGTAGGCCTGTACCAGCTGCGCGGCCACGACCACGGGGTCCGTGCCCAGGTGCGGCATCGCGCCGTGCGCGCCCTTGCCCTTGATGCGGACCTTGAACTCGTTGCTCGAGGCGAAGACCGGTCCGCTCTTGAGCGCGAACTGGCCGGCGGCCATGCCCGGCCAGTTGTGGATGCCGAACATGGCTTCCATCGGGAACTTCGTGAACAGGCCGTCCTTGATCATCTCGCGGGCGCCGCCGCCGCCTTCCTCCGCCGGCTGGAACACGACGTAGACGGTGCCGTCGAAGTCGCGCTGCGCCGCCAGGTGCTTGGCCCCCGCCAGCAGCATCGCCGTGTGGCCGTCGTGGCCGCACGCGTGCATCTTGCCGGGGTGCTTGCTGGCGTGGGGGAAGGTGTTGTGCTCGGTGATCGGGAGCGCGTCGATGTCGGCGCGCAGCCCCAGCGTGCGGCCGCTGGCGCCGCCGTCGCGGCCCCGGATGATGCCGACCACGCCGGTCTTGCCCAGGCCGCGGTGGACCTCGATGCCCCAGTCGGTCAGGGCCTGGGCCACCACGTCGGCGGTGCGGTCCTCGTGGAAGCAGAGTTCAGGATGCGCGTGCAGGTCACGTCGCAGCTTGGCGATGGCCGGGGCGTCGGCCAGGATGGGTTCGATCAGCTTCATGTGCGGGCACTCCGATGTCGTCGCGACAGCGCGTCGGGCTTGCCGCGAGCCAGAAAGGCCGCGGCGCCGCTCAGGGCGGCGCCGCTGTGTCGGACCAGTGTACCCGCGGGGCCGGATCGGCGCCGCCGGTGGCGTGCGATCCCAGGCCCGGGTCTGCCCGGGGCCACCCGGGGACGGCAGGTCAGCGCTTCACGCGCCCGTCGTTGGTCAGCATGGTCATCTCGACGAAGCTCGAGCCCACATGCTTGTTGGGCTTGAAGTTCACGTTGAAGCCGCCGACGTTGTAGTTCGACAGCGTGTCCAGCGCCGCGACCAGGCCTTCGCGGGTCGGGCGGGCCATGCGGCGCAGGCCTTCGCTGAGGACCTTGGCGCCGATGTAGCCCTCGATGGCGGTGTAGTTGAACTTCTGGCCGGCCTTGGTGGCGGCCTGCTGGTACTCGTGGACCACGCCGACCTGGGAGCCGAACGGGTAGGGCATGACCTGGCTGACGACCACGCCCATCGCGTCCGCGCCCAGCTCGTCCAGCAGCGACTGGGTGCCGACGAAGGACACGTTGTAGAACACGCCGCCGTAGCCGGCCTTGCGCGCGGCGCGGATGAAGGCGGCGCAGCTCTTGTACGCGCTGATCATCACGATCGCCTCGGGCGGCGAGCCGCTCTGCACCAGGTCCTTGACGGCCTTGGCGACGTCGACGCTGTTGCGCTCGACGGTGGACATGGCCTGCGGCTGGAGCGCCAGCGGCTTCATCGCGCGCAGCACGCCGTCCAGGCCGGCCTTGCCGTAGGCGTCGTTCTGGTGGAAGACCGAGATGCGCATCAGGCCCAGCTGGGTCAGCTGCTTCACGATCAGGGCGGTCTCGTCGTAGTACGAGGCTCTCACGTGGTAGACCCACGGGCTGAACGGGTCGCGCAGCGCCTCGGCGCCGGTGAAGGGCGCGACGAAGGGGATCTTGGCCTGGTTGACCAGGGGCAGCGCGGCCAGCGAGGTCGGCGTGCCGACGTAGCCGAAGAGCGCGAAGACGTCGTCGGCGATCAGCTTCTCGGTGTTGGCCTTGCAGCGGTCGGGCTCGTAGCCGTCGTCCAGCGTGCGCAGTTCGATGGTCGTGCCGTTGACGCCGCCGGCGGCGTTCTGGGCGTCGAAGAACAACTTGGCGCCAGCCTGCATCTGGATGCCCAGCTGGGCGGCCGCGCCGGTCAGCGGCACCGACTGGCCCAGCACCAGGCGTTTGCCTTGCGCGCGGACGGCCGTCGGGAGGGGCAGGGTGGCGAGCGCGCCCAGGGCGCTGGCGGAGGCGAGAAGTTGGCGGCGATCCAAGGGGGACTCCCAGAGGGTGCGAATTGATATTGTGGCGTCCGCCGGACGGCAAGCGCGCCAGGAGACTCGACACGACCTATTTCGGCCTCCTGGCGCGCGAGCTTAGCGGTTCATGGGTGGGGCGCTGTCGCCGACTTGGGTAAGAAAAGGAAAGGGTGTGGCGCCTGTGCAATAGTTGACGCATGTCGTCCGTGCTCTCCGAACCCATCGTGAATCTCCCGCCACAAACCGCCGATCGCGGCACACGTGTCGTCAAGGGCGCCTGCCCGCACGATTGCCCGGACACCTGCGCGCTGCGCATCACGGTCGAGGACGGCAAGGTCGTGAAGGTGCAGGGGCAGCCCGAGCATCCGAGCACCCATGGCGCGCTGTGCACGAAGGTGTCGCGCTACCCCGAGCGGACGTACCACGAGGAGCGGGTGCTGCATCCGCTCAAGCGCGTCAGCGCGAAACATGAGGCGCCGCGATTCGAGCGCATCGGCTGGGACCAGGCGATCGCCGAGATCGCCGGTCGGCTGAAGGCCATCGCGGCGCGCGATCCGCAGGCGATCCTGCCGTACAGCTATGCGGGCACGATGGGCATGCTGCAGGGCGAGGCGATGGCGGGGCGCTTCTTCAACCGGCTGGGTGCGTCCTGCCTGGACCGCACGATCTGCGCGTCGGCGGGCGGCGCCGGGCTGGCGGCGACTTACGGGCACAAGGTCGGCATGCACCTGCCGCACTTCGCGGAGTCCCGGCTGATCGTGATCTGGGGCAGCAACTCGATCGCCTCCAACCTGCATTTCTGGACCTTCGCCAACCAGGCCAAGCGCAACGGCGCGAAGCTGGTCTGCATCGATCCGCGCAAGACCGAGACCGCCGACAAGTGCCATCAACACCTGGCACTGCTGCCGGGCACGGACGGCGCGCTGGCGCTGGGGCTGATGCACGAGCTGATCGCCAACGACTGGCTCGACCATGACTACCTCTCCCGATACGTGGACGGCTGGGACGAGCTGCGCGCGCGGGCGCTCGCATGGACGCCCGAACGCACGGCGACCGAATGCGGCCTCACGGCGGACGAGGTCCGCGGCCTGGCCCGGGACTACGCGACGCTGGCGCCGGCGGCGATCCGGCTGAACTACGGCATGCAACGCGTGCGCGGCGGCGGCAATGCGGTGCGGCTGATCGCACTGCTGCCCTGCCTGACCGGCGCCTGGCGCCATCGCGCAGGCGGGCTGCTGCTGTCGAGCTCGGGCTGGTTCGCGCCGTTCAAGAACCCGGCGCTGGAGCGCCCGGACCTGCGTGCCGGGCGGCCGTCGCGGACGATCAACATGAGCACGATCGGCGACGACCTGCTGCGGGCGTCCTCCCCCGGATTCGGTCCGAAGGTGGAGGCGCTGGTCGTCTACAACAGCAACCCCGTCGCGGTGGCGCCGGAGTCGCCCAAGGTGGTGGCGGGCTTCCAGCGGGAAGACCTGCTGACGGTGGTGCTCGAGCACTTCATGACCGACACCGCCGATCTGGCCGACTACGTGCTGCCGGCGACGACGCAGATGGAGCACCTGGACATCCACACCAGCTACGGCCACACCGACGTGCTGGTCAACGAGCCGGCGATCGCGCCGGTGGGCGAGGCCCGGCCGAACACGCAGGTCTTCCGGGAACTCGCGGCGGCGATGGGTTTCGACGAGCCCGCCTTCCACGACGATGACGAGGCGCTGCTGCGGCAGGCCTTCCGCGACGAGGTGGATCTCGCCGAGCTGCGCGAGCGCGGCTGGTTCAAGCTGCCGTTGGCGGAAGCGCCGTTCGCCGACGGCGGCTTCCCATCGGCGAACGGCAAGGCCGACGCGCGTGGCGCGGACTACGTGCCCAACTACGAGAGCCGGACGAGCGACCCGGCGCTGGCGGCGCGTTATCCGCTGGCGATGATCTCGCCGCCGGCGCGCAACCACCTGAACAGCACCTTCGTGAACGTGAAGAGCCTGCGCGACATCGAGGGCGAGCAGGCCCTGGAGATGAGCGCCGCCGACGCCGCGGCGCGCGGACTCGGCGATGGCCAGCTGGTGCGCGTGTTCAACGATCGCGGCAGCTATGCATGCCGGCTGGACGTCAGCGCCCGCGCCCGCGAGGGCGTCGTGCACGGCCTGGGCATCTGGTGGCGCAAGCTGGGTGCGGACGGACGCAACGTCAACGAGGTCACGCACCAGCGGCTGACCGACCTGGGCCGCGCGCCGTGCTTCTACGACTGCCTGGTCGACGTGACCGCGGCCTGAGCGTCGCGGGAAGACTCACCGAACGATGCCCGTAACGATGCCCGGAACGATGACGAAGCGCGCGCGACGATGGCTCCTGGCCCTGCTGGCCGCGCCGTTGCTGCTAGCGATGACGGCGCTCGGCGGCTGCGCGCAGCTGTCGTACTACGGACAGTCGCTGTCGGGGCACCTGTCGCTGGTGCGCTCGGCCAAGCCGGTCGATGAGTGGCTGGGTCAGCAAGACCTGGATCCGGAAGTGCGCAAGCAGCTCGAGCTGTCGAAGTCGCTGCGCGACTATGCGTCGTCGGAGCTGAAGCTGCCGGACAACGACAGCTACCGGCGCTACGCCGACCTGAAACGCGGCGCGGCGGTGTGGAACGTGGTCGCGACGCCGGAGCTGAGCCTACAGCTCAGGACCTGGTGCTATCCGATCATGGGTTGTGCGGGCTACCGCGGCTACTTCGATCCGCACGATGCGCGCGAGCTGGCGCAGGAACTCCGCAAGGACGGTTTCGAGCCCTATGTCTACGGTGTGCCTGCCTACTCGTCGCTGGGATGGAGCAACTGGCTGGGTGGCGATCCGCTGCTGAACACCTTCATCCGGTATCCCGAGGCGCAACTGGCGCGGATGATCTTCCACGAGCTGGCGCACCAGGTGGCGTATGCCAACGACGACACCGCGTTCAACGAGAGCTTCGCGACGGCGGTCGAGCAGATCGGCGTGGCGCGCTGGCTGAAGGACCGGCCCGAGGCGCTGCGCGACGACGAGCAGTCGCGGCGCCGCCAGGATGAAATCCAGGTCTTGCTCAAGTCGACGCGGGAGCAGTTGCAGGAGGTGTTCCGCAGCACCGCCAGCGACGACGAGAAACGCGCGGGCAAGGCCGCGGCCTTCGCCAAGCTGCGCGCGGACTACGAGGCGATCAAGCGCGACCGCTGGAACGGCGACACGCGTTTCGACCGCTGGGTGCTGGGCCTGAACACGCCGGCGCTGGCGATCCAGGGCAGCTACACGGACCTGGTGCCGGACTTCGTCCGGCTCTTCGAACGGCAGGGCTCGGACTGGCCACGCTTCTATGCCGAGGTGCAGCGGCTGGCGAAGCTGCCGAAGGAGGAGCGGCGGGCCGAGTTGGCGCGCTGAACCACGCGCCGCGTCGTTCGTCAACTCGCTGTCGGAAACAACAAGGCCGCCCTCGCGGGGCGGCTTCAAGGTATGACCGGCTCAGCGCCGGCCCTGGAGGGCTTACTTCAAGCCTTCGACCAGATCGATGTAGTCCTGCATCGCCTGATCGTTGGTCTTGCCTTCGAGGGTCTTCCAGGCATCCCACTTGGCGCGGTTGACGAAGTCCGTCATGCCGGGGCGATCGCCCTCGACGTCGCCGGTGGTCGCCTGCTTGAACAGCGCATACAGCTTCAGCAGCGTCTGGTTGTCCGGGCGCTCGGGCAGATTCTTGGAATCGGCGACGGCGGCGTCGAATTGGTCCTTCAGGCTCATGGTGTGTCTCCCGTGGCGGTGAACAGGGCGTCCCGTTGGCGACAATCGGGACGGATGGCCGCGATGTTACCCATCCCACCCCCAGGTTCGGACTGGGGCCGCCTCTCTAGATGGCGGATGATCCAGGCTTCAGCGCCCCGTACCTCGCTTCGTCCCGCAATTCGCCCCCCGCTTCGCACTTCGCTTCGCACTTCGCCCCGTCCGTCCAGGAGACCGCATTGCCCACCCCCGCCGCGTCCAGACCGTCCCCCCTGCGGAGCGCCAAGCCCAAGTCGTCGAAGGCCGCCCCCGCGACGCGTGCGCCCGCCGCAGAGACGGTGGTCGAGGCTTCCGGGAATGGACACGTCAACGGGAGCGTCAAGGGGTCGAAGGGCGCCGACCGGCCGGACGGCCTGCCCAAGGGCGCCGAGGCGATGTCCAAGGTCGACACCGCCTGGCTGCGCCTGGACACCGAAGCCAACCGGATGATCATCCACGGCGTGCTGCTGCTGAAACCGCACGTGTCGCTCGATGACCTGCGCGCGCGCGTCGCCGAACGGCTGCTTCGTTTCCCGCGCTTCAGGCAGCGCGTCGTCGAGGCCGGCGACAGCGCCTGGTGGGTCGAGGATGCCGAGGTGGACATCACGCGGCACGTCGTCCCGGAGACCCTGCATCGTCGTCGCGGCCGGCCGCTCGAGGGCGCGTTGCAGGATCGCCTCGCCGATCTCGCCGCGGAGCCGCTTGACCCGTCGCGCCCGCTCTGGCAGTTGCACCTCATTGAGCACTACGACGGCAGCAGCGCGCTCATCGCGCGCGTGCATCACTGCATCGCCGACGGCATCGCGCTGATCGCGGTGCTGCTGTCGATCACCGACGGCGGTGAGGTGCCGGCGGCATTGCCGACGACGAAGTCGGGCAAGGCCGGGAAGGTGGGCAAGGGCGCGAAGGCCGCCGTCGACGATGCCGAGCCTGAATGGCTCGCCGACGCGATGGTCAAGCCGATCAACGCCTGGACCGTTCGCGAGATCCAGGAGCACGCCGGATCCGGGCAGCCGGACGCCTCGCCGGCCGAGCGTCTGGGCAAGCAGGTCCTCAAGGACGCCGCCGCGCTCACCGAAGCGCCGGACGACGCGAAGACCCGCCTCAAGGGCAAGGCCGGCCGCGCCAAGCGCGTCGCCTGGGGCGCGCCGCTGCCGCTGGACGCCGTCAAGGCGGTCGGCAAGTCGATGAACGTCTCGGTGAACGACGTGCTGCTGAACTGCGTCGCCGGCGCCCTCGGGCTGTACCTGCGCGACCACGGCGACGACACGGAGGGCCAGGAGATCCGCGCGCTGGTGCCGGTGAACCTGCGCCCGCTGGAAACGGCGTGGCAACTGGGCAACCGCTTCGGCATGGTGCCGCTGCCGCTGCCGGTGGGCATCACGAATCCGGTCAAGCGGCTCTACGCCGTGCATGCGCAGACGCAGGCGCTCAAGAACAGCCTGCAGCCGGCCTTGTCGATGGGCCTGATGGCGACCTCGGGTTCGGTCGAGAAAGCCGCGCAGCGGGCGATGCTGAAGACGCTGTCGCGCAAGGCCACCGCGCTGATGACCAACGTGCCGGGGCCGGCGCAGGCCTTGCAGCTGTGCGGCTCGGCCGTCGAGCGGGTGATGTTCTGGGCGCCGCAGGCGGGCGACATGAGCCTGGGCATCAGCATCCTGACCTATGCCGGTCAGGTGCAGTTCGGGCTGATCGCCGACGCCGGCCTGTGTCCCGATCCGGAACGCATCGTGGCCCACTTCGCGCCCGAGTTCCAGCAACTGCTCACGCTTGCGCTGATGCTGCCGTGGGAGGTCAAGGACTGACCCCGGCGCGCCGGGGCCGGGTCTCCGATTACTTGGCGGCCTTCTTGGCCGGTTGCGGGCGGCCCGCGGCGGTCGGGTAGGCGGACATCACGCGGACCGGGTCGGCGCTGGCCAGGTACTCGGCGTACTGGGTCTGGCCGCAGGAGACGGCCTGGCCGGTGGTGGCTTCGCCGCGGTACTCGCCGCGGTTGTAGACGAAGCGGTACTCGTTGGTGGCGGCGGGCTGCTCGAACTTCACGGCGTGCTGGGTGGCGCACTCGGCGCGCAGGGCCTTGGCGTCGGCGTTCTCGGCGGTGGCGGCGTGGGCCATCGGGGCGATCAGGGCCAGCAGGGCGGCGGTGGTCAGGATGCGCTTCATGGAATCGGTCCCTTGATGTCGGTGGATGCGATATCCCTAATTTATAGGGTGTCGTTTTTCGCCGCCAACCGCGACCAGGGGGTCCGGCTTCGCACGAATCCAGGGTTTCTTCGGAGGTCCGCGACCGGTCGCGGTGTTAGCCGGCGCGTTGCTCAGCGCGTCGGCCGGTCGGGGTCAGGTCGTGCTTGCGCCCGCCTGCGGCTGATACTTCCCCGCCAGTTGGAACAGGTGGTCGCGCGAGGTCGGTTCCAGGTAGGGCAGCAGCAGTCCCAGCACGTGGAAGGCGCCGCGCATCAGCGCTTCGCCGGCCTGCTCGGGCTCGAGCGCGTTGCGCGGGTCGCGCACGTATTCGTAGCTCAGCCAGTAGCTCAGCAGTACCACCATCGCGTTGGCCGTCGGCACCGCCTCGCGGACCTGCATCGTCAGCGCGCCGCTGGCCTGCAGCCCGCCCAGCAGCCCCACCATCGCCTGCGTCTTCTGCTCCAGCACGTGCTGGAAGTGCGTCTCCAGCTTGCGGTTCTTCGACAGCAGGTCGTTGAGGTCGCGGTACAAGAAGCGGTGCTGCCAGATCAGCTCGAACAGCATGTGGAAGAACAGCCAGGCGTCCTCCACGTTGCGCACGTTGCCCACCGCGCCCAGCAGCTCCGACAAGGCCTTGTCGTAGCGGTTGAAGAGCGCGTTGATCAGCTCGTCCTTGGCCGGGTAGTGGTAGTACAGGTTGCCGGGCGAGATGCCGAGCTCCGCCGAAATCAGCGTGGTGGAGACGTTCGGCTCGCCGAAGCGGTTGAACAGGTCCAGCGTGACTTCGAGGATGCGTTCGGCAGTGCGGCGCGGCTTCTTGGTGGCCATGGGCCCGGGGGCGTTGAGGGGTGGACGGCGGGGGAGGTGGGCGCATTCTGTCATGACCCCAGGCGGGCGCGGGACAGGCCCGCTGCCTACAATCGCCGCCCATGCCCGCAAGCCCCCCACAACAGTCGGCCGCCATGTCCGTGCCGGCCGGCGGTCCGCCCGCCCTGCGTTTCAGCAATGTCAGCAAGACCTACCGCGACGGCCAGTTCCGCGCGCTGGACGGCGTCAGCTTCGACATCCAGCCCGGCGAATTCTTCGGCCTGCTGGGCCCCAACGGCGCGGGCAAGACCAGCCTGATCAGCATCCTCGCCGGCCTGTCCCGCGCCAGCGGGGGACAGGTCTCGGTGCTCGGCCATGACGTCGTCGACGACTACGCCGAGGCCCGCAAGAAGCTCGGCATCGTCCCGCAGGAACTGGTCTTCGACCCCTTCTTCAGCGTGCGCGAGACGCTGCGCATCCAGTCCGGCTACTTCGGCGTGCGCAACAACGACGACTGGATCGACGAGCTGCTGCTCCACCTCGGCCTCGCCGACAAGGCCCACAACAACATGCGCCAGCTCTCGGGCGGCATGAAGCGCCGGGTGCTGGTCGCGCAAGCGCTGGTGCACCGCCCGCCGGTCATCGTGCTGGACGAACCCACCGCCGGCGTCGACGTCGAACTGCGCCAGACGCTGTGGCAGTTCATCGCGCGTCTGAACCGCGAAGGCCACACCGTCCTGCTGACCACGCACTACCTGGAAGAGGCCGAGGCGCTCTGCCACCGCATCGCGATGCTGAAGCAGGGCAGGATCGTGGCGCTCAACCGCACGTCGGAACTGCTGGCGGGCACCGCGTCCACGATGCTGCAGTTCAAGACCGACTCGGCGCTGCCGCTGGCCCTGTCCGAGCGTGCCCGCATCACGGGCCGCATCGTCCAGCTCACCGCGCACGACGCCGCCGAGGTCGAACAGATCCTCGGCACGCTGCGCGAAGCCGCCGTCCCCATCGAAGACCTGGAGATCGGCCGCGCCGACCTCGAGGACGTCTTCATCGAAATCATGCAGGGGAACCGCCCATGAGCACGTCCGCACGGCCGCCCGAAGGGCGTGCTGCGTCCCTCCTGGAGGGACCTGCGAAGCAGAGGGAGCACACATGAGCGCCAGCCACTTCCCCATCCGCCTCGAAGGAGCGCGCACGCTCTTCTACAAGGAAGTGCTGCGCTTCTGGAAGGTCGGCTTCCAGACCGTCGGCGCTCCGGTGCTGACCGCCGTGCTGTACCTGCTGGTCTTCGGCCACGTGCTGGAGGACCACGTCAAGGTCTACGGCACCGTCGGCTACACCAGCTTCCTCATCCCCGGCCTGGTGATGATGAGCGTGCTGCAGAACGCCTTCGCCAACAGCAGCTCCTCGCTGATCCAGAGCAAGATCACCGGCAACCTGGTGTTCCTGCTGGTCACGCCGCTGTCCCACTGGGCCTGGTTCCTGGCCTATGCCGGCGCGTCCATCCTGCGCGGCCTGATGGTGGGGGCGGGTGTGTTCATCGCCACCGTCTGGTTCGCGCCGCCGGGCATGGCCAACCCGCTGTGGGTGCTGGCCTTCGCCATCCTGGGCGCCGGGCTGATGGGATCGCTCGGCCTGATCGCCGGCCTGTGGGCGGAGAAGTTCGACCAGATGGCCGCCTTCCAGAATTTCATCGTCATGCCGATGACCTTCCTGTCGGGCGTCTTCTACTCGGTGCACTCGCTGCCGCCGTTCTGGCAGGGCGTCAGCCACCTGAACCCGTTCTTCTACATGATCGACGGTTTCCGCCACGGCTTCTTCGGCGTCAGCGACGTCTCGCCGTGGGTCAGCCTGGGTGTCGTCGCCGTCGCGTTCGCGGCGGTCGCGGCCATCGCGCTGGAGCTGCTGCGCCGCGGCTACAAGATCCGTCACTGACCCGTCCCTGGCCGGCCCGTGCAAGCCCGGCCTCTCCAAGCACGAAACCGGGTGCGGAAAGCACCCGGGTAGAATCCCGCTCCATCATGGCCGATCCGACCCCCGCAGAAGTCCAGAGCTACATCGCCCAGGGACTCGCTTGCAGCGAGCTCCAGGTCGAGGGCGACGGACGCCATTTCTTCGCGACGATCGTGTCGGCCGAGTTCGAGGGCCTGAGCCGGATCAAGCGCCACCAGCGCGTGTACCAGGCGCTGGGCGATCGCATGCGCGAGCAGATCCACGCGCTGTCGATGAAGACGCTGACCCCCGACGAATTCGCGCAGCAAGGCACCGCGCACCACCATCACTGACAGCCACCCGGCCTGCAGGCGGGTGGCGGTGTGTCCCCGTCCGGTGAACCCGCTGCCGTCCCCCTGAACACCCGAGGCCACCGCCCGAGGCGCTTTCCCGAGACATCCGGGAGGCGCGCGTTCACCGAGGACCCCGCATGATCACCCTGGCACTTTCCAAGGGCCGCATCTTCGAAGAGACCCTGCCGCTGCTGGCCGCCGCCGGCATCCAGGTGCTCGAGGACCCGGACAGCTCCCGCAAGCTGATCCTCCCGACCAACCAGGCCCAAGTCCGTGTCGTGCTCGTGCGCGCGACCGACGTGCCGACCTATGTCGAGTACGGCGGCGCCGACATCGGCGTGGCCGGCCGCGACGTGTTGATCGAGCATGGCGGCGCGGGCCTGTACCAGCCGCTGGACCTGCGCATCGCGCAGTGCCGCATGAGCGTCGCGGTGCGTGACGACTTCGACTACGACAACGCCGTCCGCCAGGGCTCGCGGCTGCGCGTGGCGACCAAGTACACGACCATCGCGCGCCAGCATTTCGCCGACAAGGGCGTGCACGTGGACCTGATCAAGCTTTACGGCTCGATGGAGCTGGCGCCGCTGACGGGGCTGGCCGATGCGATCGTCGACCTGGTCTCCACCGGCAGCACCTTGAAGGCGAACCGCCTGGTCGAGGTCGAACGGATCATGGACATCTCCTCGCGGCTGGTCGTCAACCAGGCGGCGCTCAAGCTCAAGCGCGAGGCGCTCAAGCCGCTGATCGACGCGATCGCTTCGGCCATCCCTGCTGCCTGACCCTCTGCCCGGGTCCTTGCCTGGGTCCCTGCCTGACCCGCCGCCTGAACCGTGGCCGCCAGCGCCCCTGGAGTACTGACATGACGACGTCCCTTCGCACCCTCAACACCGCCGACGCCGACTTCGAGACCCAGTTCCAGCGCGTGCTGCACTGGTCGGCCGAGACCGACGCCGCGATCGAGACGCGCGTCGCCGAGATCCTGGCCGACGTGCGCGCCCGGGGCGACGCAGCGGTGCTCGACTACACCGCGCGCTTCGACGGCCTGCAAGCCGGCTCGCTCGCGTCGCTCGAACTGACCCGCGAGGAACTGAAGGCTGCCTTCGATGGCCTGCCCGTCGAGCAGGCGAAGGCGCTGACGCAGGCCGCGGCGCGCGTGCGCAGCTACCACGAGCGCCAGAAGCAGGCCTGCGGCGAGAGCTGGAGCTACCGCGACGAGGACGGCACGCTGCTGGGCCAGAAGGTCACGCCGCTGGACCGCGTCGGCATCTACGTGCCGGGCGGCAAGGCCGCCTATCCGTCGAGCGTGCTGATGAACGCCATCCCGGCGCAGGTCGCGGGCGTGCCGGAGATCGTCATGGTCGTGCCGACGCCGCGCGGCGAGAAGAACCCGCTGGTGCTGGCCGCGGCCTACGTCGCCGGCGTGCACCGTGCGTTCACGATAGGCGGCGCGCAGGCGGTGGCCGCGCTGGCCTACGGCACGGCCACGGTGCCGCGTGTCGACAAGATCACCGGCCCGGGCAACGCCTACGTCGCCAGCGCCAAGAAGAACGTCTTCGGCCAGGTCGGCATCGACATGATCGCGGGCCCGAGCGAGATCCTCGTGCTGGCCGACGGCACGACGCCGCCGGACTGGGTCGCGATGGACCTGTTCAGCCAGGCCGAGCACGACGAGATGGCGCAGAGCATCCTGCTGTGCCCCGACGCCGGCTACATCGCCCAGGTCCGCGACGCCATCGAGCGCCTGCTGCCCGGCATGCCGCGCCGGGACGTGATCCGCGCGTCGCTGGAAGGGCGGGGCGCGCTGATCCAGACGCGCTCGATGGAAGAGGCCTGCGAGATCAGCAACCGCATCGCGCCGGAACACCTGGAAGTCTCCAGCGCCGATCCGCACCGTTGGGAGCCGCTGCTGCGCCACGCGGGGGCGATCTTCCTCGGCGCCTATACCAGCGAGTCGCTGGGCGACTACTGCGCCGGCCCGAACCACGTGCTGCCGACTTCCGGCACGGCGCGCTTCTCCTCGCCGCTGGGCGTCTACGACTTCCAGAAGCGCTCCAGCCTGATCGAGGTCAGCGAGGCCGGCGCCCAGGCGCTCGGTCCGATCGCCGCGACCCTCGCCTACGGCGAAGGCCTGCAGGCGCACGCGCAGGCGGCGGAGTTCCGGCTCAAGCGCTGAACCTGTCGGCGCCAGCCGACATCTCCCGGCGAACGGAGGGCCGCAGGGTCGCGCAGATGTCACACCGCCGCGCCGGGCAAACCCTGGATCGCGGATAAACCGCCACATTTGCCGCCGTTTCGCGGTTCGCCCATCCGTGCGAAGGCCTAGCATGCTTCGAACATCTTCATCACAGGACGTCGAATCATGAAGGTCTCGGATCTGCGCGTCGGGGTACGCATCTCCCTGGGTTTCGCGGCCGTCTTGCTGGCCACCGTGCTGGTGGGCCTGGTCGCGATCAATCGGATGCAGGTGATCCAGGGCAACGTGGAAGAGATGGGGGGCGACTGGATCCCCTCGATCAACACGGCCAACGACATCCGCGGCCAGCTCAATGAACTGCGCCGCGCCGAGATGGCGATGTGTCTCAAGGACGTGATCCTCGAGGTCGAGCAGGAGCAGGAACGCATCAAGACGCTGCGCGACAAGGTCCTGCCGGAATTGGCCAAGCGCTATGACGCGCTGGTGTCCTCGCCGGAGGAAGACGCGCAGTGGAAGGACGCGAAGGGCAAGTACGCCGCCTTCCTCAGCGTCCAGGACAAGCTGATCGCCGCGCGCAAGGCGGGCAACCGGGGCGAGTACCAGTCCACCGTCAACGGCGAATCCCAGCAGGCCTTCGCCGCGCTGACCGAGTCCGTGCAGAAGCTGGCCGACATCAACACGCAAGGCGCCGCGACCAGCGTCGAGGAATCTCGCACCGCCTTCAAGGCCGTGATCACCACGATGGCGGTGTTGATCGTAGCCGCGCTGGCGGCCGGCGGCGTGCTCGCGTTCTACCTGACCCGCAGCACCGTCCGGCCGCTGAACGACATGGTGAGCGTCGCCCGGCGTGTCGCCGAGGGCGACCTGACCGTCGACATCGACACCTCGCGCCGCGATGAGCTGGGCCAGCTGGCCCAGGCCCTGTCGGCGATGCAGGGGGCTTTGAGCCGCTCGCTGTCGGCGGTGCGCACCAGCGCCGAGAGCATTGCGATGTCCAGCGCCGAGGTCGCCGCGGGCAGCAGCGACCTGTCGGCGCGGACCGAGCAGATGGCGTCGAGCCTGGAGGAGACCTCCGCCACCATGCACGCGCTGACCGACACGGTGCGCCTGAACGCCGACGCCACGCGCCAGGCCAGCCAGCTCGCGCTCAACGCCAGCCAGGTCGCCGACCGCGGTGGCGTGGTCGTGTCCGAGGTGGTCAGCACGATGGACCAGATCAATGGGTCCTCGCGCAAGATCTCCGACATCATCGGCACGATCGACGGCATCGCCTTCCAGACCAACATCCTGGCGCTGAACGCGGCGGTGGAGGCGGCCCGCGCGGGCGAGCAGGGGCGCGGTTTCGCCGTGGTCGCGAGCGAGGTCCGTTCGCTGGCGCAGCGCAGCGCCGAGGCGGCCAAGGAGATCAAGACGTTGATCGGCGCCAGTGTCGAGCGCGTCGATGCCGGGTCACGCCTGGTCAGCGACGCCGGCGAGACGATGCGCGAGATCGTGTCCGCCGTGCAGCGGGTGACGGACATCATCCAGGAGATCTCCTCGGCCACGCAGGAGCAGAGCACCAGCCTGATGGAAGTGGGCCAGGCCGTGCAGCGCCTGGACGAGGTCACCCAGCAGAACGCGGCGCTGGTCGAGGAATCCTCGGCCGCCTCCGAATCGCTGCGCGAGCAGGCGGGCAGCCTGCAGCACGTCGTCGCGCAGTTCCGCCTGCACGCATGACGCAGTCAAAGGCCCGGCGTCAACGAGTCTCGGTGGGGCCGGAATGACTCTGGGGGTTCCCGGAGGGACGCCCCCTGAGTCGTGGAGAGCCCGCGCTTGGCCTCAGGGAGTCCAGCGGCCCCCCCACCCGACGTCTCAGCACCCACCAAGCAAAACGCCCGATGCAAGCACCGGGCGTTTGTCTTTGAAAGCCTGAAGCGACTTATTCGGTCTTCGCTTCCGCCTTGCGTTCCTGAGCGATCTTCGAGACCGCGACCGGCTTGCCTTGCAGCTGGTTCAGCGCCTGGCGCAGCGGGAAGTCCTCGGCGCTGCCGAACTCGGGCAGCGGCTTCGGCGCTTCGGCGCGCTTGGCGTAATCGGCTTCCAGCTTCTGGCGACGCTCCTCGCGGATCTTCTCCAGTTCCTTGGAACGCGCTTCTTCCGTCTTCTCGTCCGAACCGTGCAGGTGCTTCTCGAGGTCGGCTTCGCGCATGCGCAGTTCGGCGAACACGTTGCCTTCCGCGGTCTCGTCCAGCGGGATGTCCGGCACGATGCCCTTGGCCTGGATGGAGCGGCCGCTCGGCGTGTAGTAGCGGGCGGTGGTCAGCTTGACCGCCGTGTCCGGGCCCAGCTGGCGCACGGTCTGCACCGAGCCCTTGCCGAAGGTCTGCAGGCCCATCACGGTCGCGCGCTTGTGGTCCTGCAGCGCGCCGGCGACGATTTCGCTGGCCGAGGCGGAGCCCTCGTTGACCAGCACCACCATCGGCACGTTCTTGATCGCGTCGGGCAGGCGGCGCAGCGGATCGCCGGAGCCGCGGCGGGCGTAGAAGTCCGGATCGGCGCGGTAGCTCGCCTTGGATTCGGCGAGCTGGCCGTTGGTCGACACGACCTCGACGCCCTTGGGCAGGAAGGCCGCGGAGATCGCCACCGCGCCCTCGAGCAGGCCGCCCGGGTCGTTGCGCAGGTCCAGCACGACGCCCTTGATCTTCGGGTCCTGCTTGTAGAGATCCGCCAGCTTCTGGGTGAAGTCCTCGACGGTGCGGTCCTGGAACTGGCTCACGCGGACCCAGGCGTAGCCCGGCTCGACCAGCTTGGCGCGCACGCTCTGGACGCGGATTTCCTCGCGGCTGATCGTGACGGGGAAGGTGCGGCTCTCCGACTTGCGGAAGATCGACAGCGTGACCTTGGTGGCCGGTTCGCCGCGCATCTTCTTGACCGCCTGATCGAGCGTGAGGCCGCGGACCGCGGTGTCGTCGATCTTGCTGATCAGGTCGCCGCTCTTGAGTCCGGCGCGGAAGGCGGGGCTGCCTTCGATCGGGGAGACGATCTTGACCAGGCCGTCTTCCATGCCGATCTCGATGCCCACGCCGACGAACTTGCCGGAGGTGCTTTCGCGGAATTCCTTGAAGCTCTTCTTGTCGAAGAACTGGGAGTGCGGGTCCAGACCGCTGACCATGCCGGAGATGGCGTCGTTGATCAGCTTTTTCTCGTCGACGGACTCGACGTAATCGGACTTCACGATCCCGAAGACCGCGGCGAGCTGCTGCAGTTCCTCGAGCGGAAGGGGGCTGGGGGTGCTGCGGGCGTTGGCCTGCAGTTGCATCGTCGTCATGACACCGGCCATCGCACCCAATGCGACCCAGCCCGCGACTTTCAGTTTGGCGCCCATGATGAAAAACCTTGAATCAGTACAGCCTGGCTGCTTGGCGCCGCATGGTCCGTCCCCATTGCGCGGGACGGAACAAAGGCGTTCCCAGTATATGTGTCCGGCAAAAAACCGGCCCGGCATGAAAAGCCGGTTTACCCCGCATTTACGCGTATCGCAAGCCCTGCGCGCGCATGCCGGACACGTCGTGGCCACGGCGCGTGGCGGTGGAATGACTTCCGGCAGGGGGTTGCCGGATCGCGGAGACGGGCGGGCACGGTCGGTGCCATGATCGACGGGATGCCAGCCGCGGCGCGACCCCGATGCGCCGCAGTCGCCCGCCCACCAGGAGCAGTTCCATGGCCTTGCCGCATGCCGCCCCCGCCCAGCCCATCGACGTCGCGCCGCTGGGCGCCGCGTTGACCTCGACGCCGTCCTCGGCGCTGTTCAAGTCGGAAGGCCTGGAAGTGATGCGCGTCGTCCTGCCCAAGGGCAAGTCGCTGCCGTCGCACAAGGTCGACGGCGAGATCACGCTGCACTGCCTGGAAGGCGAACTCGAGCTGAGCGTCCAGCGCGACGGCGCGGAGCAGCGCCATGCCTTGCGCGCGGGGCAGCTGTGTTATCTGGAAGGGGGCGTGGTGCACGCGGTGACCGGCGTGGTGGACGCGTCGGCGCTGGTGACGATCGTGCTGAAGCGGTAGCGCCAGCGCCGTTGCGGCACCGGGCGCGCCGGGACCGACGCCGGGCGTTGGTCCCTCCGACAGGAATCGAACCTGTATTTGCCGCTTAGGAGGCGGCCGTTCTATCCATTGAACTACGGAGAGCCCGCGTGAACCGGCCGCAGGGCGGCCTGTCCGCGAAAGCGGCGGATTCTCGCATGGAAGCCGCTCATCTCAGTGGGCCATCCAGCGCCGATGCGCAGGCGACCCCGCCCGCGCCCAGGGCTACTCCCACTTCCACTGCCAGATCACGTCCAGGCCCTGCTGGTACTCGTTGGCCTGCGCCCGCAGCGTGAACCGCTGCGCCAGCTTGTAGATCACCTGCCAGGAGCCGGTGGTCGCGTTCAGGCCGCGCTCGTAGGCGACGAAGACGTTGCGGCTGACCTGCTTGCCCAGCCGCACCACGGTGCCGCGCGCGTCGTCGCCTTCGCCGCTGAAGGACAGCTCGTCCAGGCCGATGTTGTGGATGAGCTTGTCGCTGGCGCTCTCGCCGTCGCCGCTGATCAGCGCCATCGCGGCGCGCTGCATCAGCGCGGTGTCGCTGCGGCCCAGGTTGTCCGGCGAGCGTCCCAGCACCAGCCACGACAGCTTGTTGGTCTCGCTCATGTCGGGCTCGGAATAGAGCTTGATCCGCGGGCTGCTGGCCGTGCCGGTGACCGTCACGCCGACGCGCACGGCCTCGTTCTCCATGTCGGGGCGGATCGCGAGCACGTCCAGCCGCGGGTTGTCCAGCGGCCCGACGAAGCTGAACACGCCGCGCTCGACGACCAGCTTCTGGCCGTAGGCGTTGAAGGTGCCGCCCTCGCTGCGGACCTCGCCGGTCATCTGCGGCCGCGGCTGGCCGTCCTGCGCCAGGTGCAGCAGGCCGCGCAACTTCGTGTCGATGCCGTAGCCCTTGAGCTGCAGCCGCCGGCCGAGGTCCAGGTCCAGGTCGAGCTTGAGCCGCATCGGCTTGCCGCTGCCGTCGACCGCCTTGGGCGGCGCGTTCTGGCGCACCACCTGCACGTCGCTGTCGAGCTGCGGCGCATCGCCGCGCGAGAAGTCGAACAGGCCCTCGACGACGACGAACTGCCCCTTCAGGTCCAGCAGTTGCGCGCTGGCCTTGAGCTGCGTGGCGCCGGTCGCGACGACGCGCCGGTCCACCCGCTGCAGCAGTGCGAAGGTGTCCGCCTTCAGCGACAGTTCCGCACTCGGCTGCGACCCGAAGCGCAGCGTGCCGTCCATGCTGATCGTGCCGTTGCCCGCGCGCGCGGTGAATTTCTCGAGCTTCGCTTCGCGGCCGCTCATCGTCAGCGCAAGCTCGCCCTGCTGCATGTCCACGCCCATCAGCGGATTGCGCAGCGACAGTTTCTGCGCGCCGGCCTGGCCGCGGACTTCCGGCGCGCCCAGCGTGCCGCCGAAGTTGAGCGTCGCGGCCAGGCTGCCGCCCAGCCGCCAGCCGGCCGGCAGCCACGGGCCCCAGTTGCCCATGTTGTCGACCTTGGCCTCGATGCCGCCCTCGAGCTTGGCGCCCGGCGTCGGCAGCGCGTGCGCGTTGGCGGTGCGGAAGGTCACCGCGCCGCCGATGGCGCCCATGTTCTCGCCGGCCACGCCCTGCACCAGGTGCCACACGCCCTGGTCGGCGAGCACGCCCAGCCGCAGATCGGTGAGCGCGAGGCGCTGCGTGCTGACTTCGTCGGTGACGGTCAGGTCGCCCCTGGTGCGCTCGATCATCGCGTCCACCGTCAGGCCGCGCGCGTCGCGGCGGGACTTGAAGCGGCCCTCGATCTGCAGGTCGCCGCCCCAACCGAAGTCGGGCTGCAGCTTGTTCAGCACCGGCGCGGCGGCCAGCGGCTCCAGCGCCGCCTGCACGTCCCACTCGCCCGAGGGCAGGTGGGGCAGGGTCGAGCTCTGCCACATCATCCGGTCCCAGCGGAGGCCGGCCCCGAGCAGCTCCATGCGCCCCGGCGCCAGCGTCGCCTGACGCGGATCGAGTCCCGGATCCAGCCGCAGCGCGAGCGCCAGCGGCCCGGCCTTCAGCAGCGGCGTGGGCTGCTGCCTGGCCTCCAGCGCGAGCGTCAGCCCGCGCGCCTGCCACGTCGCGCCCTGGCGCCAGGCCTGCAGCGGATCCGCCTCCAGCGCGCCGTCGAGCGCGAGCCGCGCGCGCGCGCCCTGCGGATCCAGCGGCACCGTTTGCGCAAGGGCCGAACCGTTCGCGCTCGCCGCCTGGGCCCGCGCCATCACCTTGGTCGACGTCGGCTGCGTGAGCACCGGCGGCAGCGGCACCTGGCCCTGCGTGGTCAGCGTCAGGCGGTGCTGGGCCCAACTGCCGGAGAGCTCCAGCTGCAGCTCGTCGAGCCGCGTGCTCTGCTGCGGCAGGCGCAGGTTGCGCAGCTGCGTGGTCCACGCCAGCTTCGCGTCCCTGAGGCTGGACAGCGTCCATTGGCCCGAGGCGTTGTCCAGTTGCAGCGCCGGCCGGCTGCCGGAGTTGGCCGGCAGACCGGGTACGCCGGAGAGGCCCAAGCCTTGCAGCTGCCACTTGCCGTCGCTGCCGTACTGCGCCTGGCGCGCGCCGGGTTGGATCAGCACGACGGTGGCCTGCGCCTGCGCGCTCCCGACGATCGTCGCCTGCGGGAACTGCGCGCGCAGCATCGGCTGCAGGCTGACGAGCCTGGGAGCGCTCGCGGTGATCGACAGGTCGACCTGCTCGCGGCGCGCCGCGGCGTCGATGCGGCTGCGCGCCTGCAGCGTCGCGTCGGCCAGGCGCAGGTCGGCGAGCAGGTCCGGCGCGGCGCTGCCGTTGCGGCTGTAGCGGACTTGCCCGCTGAGGGGCAGGCCTTGCCATTGGCTGGGCTGCAGGTCGAGTTCGGCCTTGCCTTGCGGCCAGAGGCTGCCGCGCACCGACTGCAGCGCAGCCTTCAAGCGGCCGTTGATCGCCTGCGGTGCCGCCGCTTCCGGCAGCGGCCCGGGGCTGAGGCGGCGCGGATCCAGGCCTTGCACCGAGGCTTCCACCCGCGTCTTCCAGCCCGAGGCGAAGTCCAGCGCCTCGTTCAGCGTGAACTCACCCTCGGCGTTCAGCGTGGCGGGGCCCGAGCGCGCCTGAAGTCGTTGCAGATCGATGGACTGCGTGCGCAGTTCCGCGGCCAGCGTCACCGACAAGGGCGCCTGCAGCTTGCCTTGGCCCAGCTGTCCGGCCAGATCGCCTTCGACCTGCAGCGACTGGTCCGCGGAGGCCTTCACGAGGTTGGCCTGGGTGCTGAGCTTGAGTTCGCCCCGCGCCTGGACCACCGGCCAGCGCGCGTCGATCTGGCGGCTGTCCAGGCCGGTGAGGCGCAACGTGAGCACGCTGCCGTCGGCCTGGCTGGTCTGGCCCGCGGCCTGCAAGCGGCCGCCGCCGGCCAGCAGCGCGTCCAGTCGGGGCAGGCGCAGCCGGGTCCAGTTCGCGGGATCGAGCAGCAGGTCGAGCTGCAGCTCGCGCAGCGGCAGGCGGCCCTGGTCCAGGCGGCCCGCGGCGCTGTTGTCCAGGTCCGCCTTGACGGTGAGCGACTTGTCCGCGTTCGGCGTCATCGTGACCTTGCCGGTCAGGCCGGTGCGCGGCACGCCGTCGATGCCGGGCAGCAAGGCGGCGAGGTCCAGGTCCTTGGCCTGCGTTGCCAGTTGCGCGACGGGGAAGGGCGCGAACGCCTGCAAGCGCGCCTGCACCTGCAGCTGCTGCTTCGCCGCTTCGAGCGAACCCTTCAGCGTGAGGTCCGCGATCGGACCGTCGAGCTGGAACGGCGCGGTCCACGGCAGGTCGCCGGTCGGCTGGCTCAAGGTCCAGCGGCTGGTCAGCGTCAGTTGGTCCTGCGTGGCGATCCGGGCCTCGCCGGCGAGGGTCAGCTGTTGCCAGCCCAGCGACTTGACGGTCAGCGCGTGGGCCTTGCCACCGTCCGTGCCCAGCGCCGCGCTGCCGCGCAGACCGCGCAGCGGCTGCGTCAGGCCGGGGGCGAAGACCTCGCCGATCTCCAGGTCCGCGATCGTGATCGCGACCGGCGACAGCAGGCTGGGCGGCGGCTTGGCCGGTTCGGTCGACGCGCTGGTCGCGACCTGCACCCGCAGGCGGGCGATCGACAGCCGGTCGGCCCGGACCTCGCCCCACAGCAGCGGCGACCGGTTCCAGGCCAGCCGCACGTTCCGCCATTGCAACTGCTCGAGCACGATGCGGTCCTCGGTGCCGGGCAGGACGAGTTCGGCGCGCTCGACGTCGAAATCGCCCAGCAGCCGGCCGCGCGCATTCTGCAGCGACAGACCCGGCACTTTCGCCAGCACGTAGGCGGTGCCGCCTTCCGTCTTCAGCGCCCAGGTCAGCGCGAGCGCCACCAGCCCGATCAGCACCGGCACCGCGAGGAGGATCCACAGCAGGCCACGGCTGCGACGGCGGCGACGCGGTGCGGTCTTGGCCTCGGCGGTCGCCGAAGCCGAAGCTGCCGCGGCGGATGCCGCCGGCGCCGTCGCGGGCACGTCGCCGGGCGCCGCGTCCGCAGACGCGGACGAGGGCGTGGGAAGGTCGTCGCTCGGGTCGCTCATCGGATTACAGGTTGATGCCGACGCTGAAATGCAGGCGCCACTTGTCGACCAGGTTGCCCTTGGCGAAGTCGAAACGCAGCACGCCGACCGGGCTGCGGTAGCGCAGGCCGGTGCCGTAGGCCCAGGCGGGGTGGAAGTCGCCCCAGTTCTGGGCGGCCTGGCCGGCGTCGAGGAACACGGCGCCCATCAGCTGCGGGATGCGGGGGGTGAGCGGGTGCGAGACCTCGACGCTGCCGTTGAGCATCACGCGGCCGCCGGTCTGCGCGCCGGTGGAGTTCACCGGTCCCAGGTCGTTGTAGCCGTAGCCGCGCACGCTGTCGTCGCCGCCGGTGCGGAAGCGCAGCGCCTCGGGCAGGCCCAGCTTGCCCTTGGCGAAGATCTGTCCGCCCTCGAGCCGGGTCGAGAACAGCCAGCGCCCCGACAGCGGCGCGTACCAGTAGATCTTGCCGGTCGCCCGCGCGAACGGGCCGTTCTTCTCCGACGAGCTGTCGGCCCAACCGCCGCCCACCGTGGCCGTGGCGCTCCAGCCCTTGGTCGGCAGCACGCGCGAGTCCAGCCGGCGCCAGGTCATCTGCTGGTTCAGCGACAGCGCGCCGGCCACCGTCGTCGGGATGTCGGGCTTGTGTTCCCAGGCGCGGATCACTTCGATGTAGGTCAGCCGGTCCTCGGGCTCCGTTTCCTTCGCATAACCGAAGCGCGTGCTGAGGTTGAGGTTGACCTGGTCGTTGTCGTCGATGCGCTCGACCTTCACCAGCGCCAGGCTGCGCTGCATGTTGGGCTGCGGGTGCGAGCTGATTTCCGTGTCCAGCGCCTGGCGCACGCGGGACAGCTCGAGCTTGCTGCGCTCGCGGATGTTCAGGCCGAAGGGCTTGCGGTGCGTGTATTCGATGTTGGCGCTCGGACCGTCGACGGTCCGGTAACCGACGCCCAGCACGACCTGCTGTCGCGCGGCCTCGCGGATCTTCACGGTCACCGGCACCTCGACCGTCTCGGCGCCGGGCGGCGGCGTGACGCTCTCGGGTTGGATCTCGACGCTGGCGCTGTCGAACAGCTGCGTGCCCACCAGCCGCTCCTGGAAGTCGAGCAGCAGCTTCTCGTTGTAGGGCTGGTGCAGCTGGTAGCCGGCCAGCCGGCGCACGCTTTCCTCGGGCTGGTGGTTCAGGCCCTCGACGGTCAGCTCGCCGAGCGTGAACAGCGGACCGCTCTCCAGCGTCACGGCGATGTCGACCTGGTTGTCGTCGGCCTGCACGACGGCCTCGCTGTGCGTCATCCGGGCGAGCGGATACCCCTGCGCCCGGGCGCGCGTCAGCAGCGCGTTCTTGGCCGCGGCCCAGTCGCCCTGGCTGAAGCCGGTCTGCGGCGGCAGCAGCCAGCTCTGCGTCAGCGTGCGGTCCAGCGCGGTCGCGAGCTTGTCGCCGCGCTCGCTGGCGGCCTTCAGCGGCCCCTCGATGCGCAGGTCCATCTGACGGACCAGCGCGCGCGGGCCGGTGTCGACGATCAGGCGCAGGTTGCGCACGCCGTCGGACAGGTCGCCCACCTCTTCGGTCCGGACCTTGGCGTTGAAGTAGCCGGCGGTTTCCAGCAGCTTGGTGGCCTGCTCGGGCGCGACGGCGGCCAGCCGGCGCAGCTCGCCCGCGGTCAGCCGCATGTCCTCCGGCGTGTCGCGGAAGCGCGCCAGGTCCAGGTGCTCCAGCAGCAGCGCGCGCAGCTCGGGCGGCGCCTCCACCGTCAGCTCGTAGGCCGAGAGCTTGCGCGTGCTGGTGACATAGGGGTTGTTCACGTCGGCCTCTTCGGTCGCCGCGACCTTCACCTGCGCCTTGCGCTCGGTCGGCAGCAGCGAGCAGCCGCCCAGCAGCGCGAGCGCCGCGACCATCGTGAGGATCGGCGGCAGGCGCCGCAGCCATCGGATCACCGGAAGCTTCGCGATCGTCGGAACTGTCGCCGTCATCGATTGAGCACGCGCATCGCCTGTTCGAGGCCGCCCATCGTGAGCGGCATCATGCGTTGCTGCATCAACTGCTGGATCAGGGAGATGCTCTGGCGGTACTGCCAGACCCCGGCCGGTTCCGGATTGATCCAGACGTGCTTGTTGAAATGGGCGGTGAGCCGCTGCAGCCATTCGGCGCCGGCTTCCTCGTTGTTGTACTCGACGCTGCCGCCGGGCTGGAGGATCTCGTAGGGGCTCATGGTCGCGTCGCCGACGAAGATCAGCTTGTAGTCCCGGTTGTACTTGTGGATCAGGTCCCAGGTCGAGGTCTTCTCGCTGAATCGGCGCCGGTTGTTCTTCCAAACAAAGTCGTAGACGCAGTTGTGGAAGTAGAAGAACTCCAGGTGCTTGAACTCGCTCTTGACGGCGGAGAACAGCTCCTCGACGCGGTGCACGTGCTCGTCCATCGTGCCGCCGACGTCCATCAGCAGCAGCAGCTTCACCTTGTTGTGGCGCTCCGGGATCATCCGGATGTCGAGCATGCCGGCGTTGGCCGCCGTCTTGTGGATGGTGTCGTCCAGGTCGAGTTCCAGTTCCGAACCCTCGCGCGCGAAGCGCCGCAACCGGCGCAGCGCCACCTTGATGTTGCGCGTGCCCAGCTCGATGTTGTCGTCGTAGTCCTTGTAGGCGCGCTGGTCCCAGACCTTGACCGCGCTGCGCTGGCCGCCCTGTCCACCGATGCGGACGCCGCGCGGATTGGCCCCGCCGTTGCCGAAGGGGCTGGTGCCGCCGGTGCCGATCCAGCGGCTGCCGCCTTCGTGGCGTTCCTGCTGTTCCTCGAGCCGCTGGCGCAGCGTGTCCATCAGCTCGTCCCAGTCCAGGGCCTTCAGCTGGGCGAGCTGCTCGGGCGTCAGCTCGCGCTCGAGCTGCTTCGTCAGCCAGTCCTGGGGCAGCGCCTTGAACAGGTCGCCCATCAGCTCGACGCCCTTGAAGTAGGCGGCGAAGGCGCGATCGAACTTGTCGAACAGCGCCTCGTCCTTGACCAGCGAGGTCCGGGCGAGGGCGTAGAACTTGTCGACCGTGGGGCCGCTGCCGCCGATGTCGGTGTCGTCGAGCACCCCGGCCTTCATCGCTTCGAGCAGGGTCAGGTACTCCTTGACGGAGACGGGCAGCTTGGCGGCGCGCAGCGTGTAGAAGAACTGGATCAGCATGGGCCTCCCCCTGGACTCCGGGGCATCAGGGCATTATCCATGCCGCCCGGCGGGCCGCAGGCGTAGCATCGGCGCCAAACACGGCTCTGCGGTCGCGGAACCGCGCAGCCTCCAACGTTGGGGTCGGGCGAATGGATCACGGGCAAGGCGGCGGCGACGACAACGCCGAAGTCGAAGGCATGCTGCAGGCGCTGTACGGCGCCGTCGGCGAGGAGCGCGGGCGCTGGGTCGGCAGTTTCCAGAACTACCGGCTGACCAGCGCGTTCCAGCCGGTCTACAGCTATCCGCATCGGCGGCCGGTCGGTTATGAAGGCCTGATCCGCGTCGAGGACGAACTCGGCCGCCCGATCACGCCGGTCACCGCCTTCGAGGGCGTCGGCAACTTCGAGCAGCAGATCTGGCTGGACCGCCTGTGCCGGCTGCTGCACGTGCACAACTTCGTCGCGCAGCGGCAGCCCGACTGCTGGCTGTTCCTGAACATCCATCCGGCCGTCTTCATGCATGCGGCGCTGCAGGTGCGCATGCTGGCGCGCGCGGTCGAGGTCGTGCATCAGCTGGGCCTGCCCACGCACCGGCTGGTCTTCGAGGTCACCGAGGACGTGATGGCCCGCGACGACAGTTTCGAGGAGGCGGTCGAGGCCGCGCGCGCCACCGGCTGCCTGCTGGCGCTGGACGACTTCGGCGTGGGGCATTCGAACTTCGATCGCATCTGGCGGATCCGGCCGGAGATCGTCAAGCTGGACCGGTCGCTGCTGATGCGTTCGCGCGGATCGCGGCGCATGGCGCGGGTGCTGTCGCAGATGGTGGCGCTGCTGCACGAATGCGGCTCGCTGGTGCTGCTGGAGGGCATCGAGACGGCCGAGGACGCGCAGCTCGCGATGGATGCGGACGTGGACCTGGTGCAGGGTTTCGCCTTCGGTCATCCGGCGCCGTTCCTGCGCGACGGCGAGGGCGTGTCCGCGCTGGAGGATGTCTGGAGCCTGTTCAACGAGCGCCAGGCGCAACTGCGGCGCGACCACCTGGACCGGCTGACGCCGTTCCGCACGGCGCTGGCGCTGTCGCTGCAGGCGGTGCAGCAGGGGCGGCCGCTGGCCGAGGCCTGCCAGCCCTTCCTGAAGCTGGAGGGCGCGCAGATGTGCTACCTGCTGGACGATGACGGGCGGGAGATCGGTGCGCGCGCGGTGCCGGCCTCGGGTCCGGCGGAGGTCGATCCGCGCTTCCTGCCGATGGAGCGCGCGGGCGATGCGCGCTGGGCGCGCCGCCCCTACTTCCGTCGCGCCGTCGAGACCGTCGGCGAGATCCAGACCACGCGCCCCTACCTGAGCCTGCACGGGGCCAGGATGTGCGTGACGGTCTCCGTCGCCTACTGGCAGGACGGCCGTCTGCGCGTGCTCTGCGGCGACCTCGACTGGGACGAGGTGTAGCAAGGCCTGCCCCCCGGGTCCCGGACTTGCCGAAGAACCCTCGAGTTCAACTGTGCCGAGGTCCCCCAGGGCCATCGCCCTCCCATGTCAAGACTGCAGACCCTGCTGGCCGCGCTCGCGGTGGGGGCGCTCCTCGCCCATGTGCCTGCGCGGGCCGCCGCGCCTGAGGCCTGTTCATGGGACCGTCCCGGACACGACAGCTTCATGGGGGACGTGCCCGCGGCGGTCGACCGCTACACCGACATCCGACCGGAGTTGCGGGAGCGTCTGAAGGCGCGCATGCGGGCGCACGACTACGACGACATCGTCGAGATCTCGCGCGATCGCATCGAGGGGAATGCGGGCTACGAGCCGCAGATCCGGGACATGCACTTCGGTCAGGGCCGCGTCTGCGCGAGCGTGAGCCGCGATCGCTGGTCCGACGACCAGCGCGAGCGCGCGCTGGTCTATTGCGAGGGCGGCGCCTGCGTGATGGTGCCGACGGTGTGCCGCAACGTGAGCCGCATCGCCCGGGTCCCGGGCGGCGGCGGCGGGCCGGTGCCGCCGGGCGAGGGCGAACTGCCCTTCGATCCGCCGGGGGCCGGTGCGCCGACGCCGGTGCCCGCGGACGTGCCGCCCTTGTCGACCGTGCCGCCGTCCTCGCTGACCGGCATCCCGGACATCCCGCCCGGATCGTTCGCGAGCCCGCCTCGGATCTCGATCGGACCGCCGTCGGCCGGTCCGCCGATCTCGGTCCCGGCGCCGCCGATCTTCGTGCTCCCGCCACGCGTCGAGGAGGTGCCGCCGCCGGTGGTTCCGGAGCCCTCGACGCTCGCGATGGCCGCCGCTGGCCTCGCGTTGCTGACGCTGGTCGTCAGGCGCGCTTCTTCTTCGACACGGGCTTTGCGTCGACCTTCTTCTCTGCCTTGATCCCGGCCTTGGCGGCGGTCTTCGAGCCAGTCTTGACCCCGGCCTTGGCGCGCCCCTTCGCGCCGCCCGTGTCGTGGCGCTTGAGCCAATCGAAGAACTCGCCGTACCAGAGCCGGGAGTTGCGCGGCTTCATGACCCAATGGTTCTCGTCCGGGAACCAGACCAGGCGGGCGTCGACGCCCTGCGCCTTCAGCGTGTTGTAGTAGGCCAGGCCCTGCGCGTCGGGGACGCGATAGTCGAGCTGGCCATGGATGACCAGCGTCGGCGTGTTGAAGTGCTGCGCGTAGCCGATCGGGCTCTGGGCCGAGACCTTGGCGGGATCTTTCCAGTACGCCGTTCCCAGCTCCTTGGCGTGCCACAGGTAGGCGTCGTTCGCGAACATCGCCGTCCAGTCGAAGCAGCCCGCGTGGCAGATGTAGGCCTGGTAGCGGCCGGCCGGCACGTGGCCGTTCATCCACGCGACCATGTAGCCGCCGTAACTGCCGCCCGTGGCGAAGACCCGCGCCGGATCGGCCCAGGGCTGCTTGAGCAGCAGGTCGGTCGCGATCTCCACGTCCTGCAGTTCCAGCTCGCCCCAGCGGCCGGTGATCGAGTCGGCGAAGCGGTTCCCGAAGCTCGACGAGCCGTGGTAGTTCACGCAGGCGACGACGTAACCCTGCGACGCCATCGCCTGGTGGTTCCAACGCCAGTGCCAGCTGTCGCCCATCGCCGTGTGCGGACCGCCGTGGATCAGCTGCATCAGCGGCACCTTGGTCTTCTGCTTCGGATCGAAGCCCGGCGGGTGGTAGAGCCACATCTGGACGAGCTCGCCGAGCGCGCCCTCGTACCAGAGCTCCTCGACCGTGCCGAAGCGGAACGTGGCGAGCGCGTCGTCGTTGAAGGACTCGATGCGGTGCAGCACCTGCTCCTCGGCGTCGCCCTCGCGATCGACGACGGAGACCTGCGGCGGGAAGGACGCGCTGTCGTGCAGCACGACCAGCGTACCGGCCGCCAGCGCGAACGCGCCGACGTGGCCGCCCTCGCACAGCGGGAACGCGTGCAGCGTCTTCACGTCGAAGCGGTAGAGGTGGCGGCGGCCCTGTTCCTCGGCGCAGAAGAGCACGCCCAGGTCGTCCTCGTCCCAGCGCAGCGGGGCGGTGACGTCGTGGTCCCATTCCTCGGACAGCACGGCCCAGTTGCCGTGCGTGTCGAGCACCGCCAGCTGCTGCGGCATCGTGTGCTTCAGGCCCTGATGGGTGGCGATGAAGGCGATGTGCTGGCCCGCATGGCTGTAGACCGGCGCGACGAAGTCCCAGCCCGGCTCCTGCAGCAGCACCTGCGACCGGCCCGATCTGACGTCGATCTCGGCCAGCGCGTTGCGGTGCTCCAGCGTCTTGGGCGTGTGCGGGTCGAAGCTGAACACGATGCGACGACCGTCGGGCGAGATGTCGAAGGTGTCGGCATCGGGCTCGGCGCGGCTGAGCTCGAAGTCGGTGCCCTCGAACAGGTCGCGGACCTCGCCGCTGGCGACCTCGAGCACGTGCAGGTGCGGCACGCGGTTCATCGGCAGCGAATGGTCCCAGAAGCGGTAGAAGCCTTCCTCGGTCACGTAGGCCGATTCCTTGCGGTCCTTCTCGGCCTTGCGGCGCTCGGCCTGCGCGGCCTGGCCCTTCAGGCCCGGATCGACCCAGGACACGAAGGCCAGGCGTTGGCCGTCCGGGAACCACTTGAAGGACTCGACGCCGAAGGGCTGCTTCGTCACGCGGCGCGCCTCGCCGCCGTCGGGCGGGATGACGTAGAGCTGCGGCGCCTCGTCCTTGTCGCCTTCCTGCTCGCGCCGCGCGATGAAGGCGACGGCGTCGCCGGTCGGGCTCCAGCGCGGCTGGCCGTCCTTCTCGCCGGCGGAGGTCAGCGGGCGCGGCTCGCCGCCCAGCGTCGACAACAGCCACAGCGAGGTCGCGCCCTTGTTCTTCTCCATGTCGTGGCGCGTGACCGGCACGACGGCCTGCGCGCCGTCCGGCGACAGGCTCGGCGCGCCGATCCGTGCCAGCGCCCACAGCGCGTCGACGTCGAAGGTCTTCAGTTCGGCGGATTGCTTTTTCTTCGAGGTGGCCATCAGGCGCTCCGGGGCTTGTCGATCAACCACTGCAGGTGGGTCTGGATGGTCGGCCATTCGGCCGCGGTGATGCTGTAGACGGCGGTGTCGCGCGGCAGGCCGCTGGGCATGATCACGTGCGCGCGCAGGATGCCGTCGAGCTGCGCGCCCAGGCGCTCGATCGCGCGGCGGCTCTGCGTGTTCAAGCGGTTGGTGCGGAACTCCACCGCGATGCAGTCCAGGGTCTCGAAGGCGTGCTTCAGCAGCAGCAGCTTGCACTGCGTGTTCAGCCCGCTGCGCTGGCTGGACGCGCGGGTCCAGGTCGAGCCGATCTCGACGCGGCGGTTGATCGCGTCGATGTTCATGAAGGTCGTCATGCCGGCGACGCGGCCGTCGGCGTCGAAGACGGTGAACGGGTTCATCGATCCCGCGTCGCGCAGGGCGAGCCGGCGGTCGATCTCGGCGCCCATGCGCTCGGGCGCGGGCACGGTCGTGTACCAGAGCTTCCAGAGCTCGCCGTCCGCGACCGCGTCGACGAGCGCCTCGCGGTGGTCGTGCGAGAGCGGCTCGAGCCGAGCATGCGGGCCGGTCAGCGTGACCGGCGCGGTGAAGGGGGTGGGTGCGGTCATGAAGCGAGCCGACCCTCGGCCGGCGGTTCGAGGGGATGAGAACGGGGCGGGCGGCGCCTCAGCCCTTGTTGCCGAGCAGCAGCCGGCGCAGCGCCCAGCGGCAGCCGCCCATGCCGACGAGGATGGTCAGCAGGCCCAGGATCTGCGTCGGTCCCCAGCCGGGTTGGCCGATGAATTCCCATCCGAGCGCGCGGCCGGCCAGCAGGCCGATCACGCCGCCCCCGACGAAGCCGAGCGCGTCGGCCAGCGCCGCGCGCCAGGCGGTGTTGAAGTCTTGACTCATGCGGGGATCGTACGGGCGGCGGTCAACGGTTGCGGCTCTGCATGTAGACGAGTTTCTCGAACAGGGTCAGGTCCTGCTCGTTCTTCAGCAGCGCGCCCACCAGCGGCGGGATGGCGACCTTGTCGTCCTGCGTCTGCAGGGCCTCCAGCGGGATGTCCTCGGCCAGCAGCAGCTTGAGCCAGTCGATCAGCTCCGAGGTCGACGGCTTCTTCTTCAGCCCCGGCAGCTTGCGCACGTCGTAGAAGGTCTTCAGCGCGGCGGCCAGCAGGTCCTTCTTCAGGCCGGGGAAGTGGACGTCGACGATGGCCTGCATCGTGTCGGCCTCGGGGAACTTGATGTAGTGGAAGAAGCAGCGGCGCAGGAAGGCGTCCGGCAGCTCCTTCTCGTTGTTGGAGGTGATGAACACCAGCGGCCGGTGCTTGGCGCGGACCCACTCGCGGGTCTCGTAGACGTAGAACTCCATCCGGTCGAGTTCGCGCAGCAGGTCGTTGGGGAACTCGATGTCGGCCTTGTCGATCTCGTCGATCAGCAGCGCCACCGGCGTGTCCGACGCGAAAGCCTCCCACAGCGTGCCCTTGACGATGTAGTTGGCGATGTCGCGCACCTTGTCGTCGCCGAGCTGGCTGTCGCGCAGCCGGCTGACCGCGTCGTACTCGTACAGGCCCTGCTGGGCCTTGGTCGTGCTCTTCACGTGCCACTGCAGCAGCGGCAGTCCCAGGGCCTTGGCGACTTCCTCGGCCAGCAGCGTCTTGCCGGTGCCCGGTTCGCCCTTGACCAGCAGCGGCCGCGTCAGCGTGATGGCCGCGTTGACCGCCAGCATCAGGTCGGGCGTGGCGACGTAGTCCGGGGAACCTTGGAATTTCATGAGGGGCTTCTCTAGCGCAGGGGGTGAAAACCAGTATATAGGGCCCCCCCTATAATCGCGCCGCCCCAAATCCTAGAAGATCGGGACCATGAGAAGACAACTGCAGATCTCCCTCGCGTTGATGCTGGCCGGTAGTGCGTGTGTTGTGGCCGCTCAGTCCAACGCTTCTTCGTCGCCCGCGCCGGGACAAGCGCCGGCGACGTCCAATCCCGCGACCGCAGGGTCCGCCGCAACACCTGGCCCCCAGGCCGCACCTGGGCCGCAGGCCAACGTGCAGGCCAAGGTGGCGATGTGCATCGGCTGCCATGGCATCCCCGGCTACCAGGCGACCTTCCCCGAGGTGCACAAGGTGCCGATGATCGCGGGCCAGAACGCCAAGTACATCGCCTCGGCGCTGGCGTCCTACGCCAAGGGCGACCGCAAGCACCCGACGATGCGCGGCATCGCGCTGCCCCTGGCCGACAGGGACATCACCGAGATCTCCGAGTACTACGCCGGCCAGGCCAAGGTCGACCCGGTGCCCGCGACCGTCGAGGCGCCCGCCGACATCAAGAAGCTGCTGGACAAGGGCGCGTGCGCGAGCTGTCATGGCGCCAACTTCAGCAAGCCCATCGACGGCACCTACCCCAAGATCGCGGGCCAGCATGCCGACTACCTCTACGTGGCCTTGAAGTCCTACCAGATCGAGGGCAAGCCGTATCACGGACGCACCAACGCGGTGATGGCGGGGCAGGTGAAGCAATTCAGTCACGCGGAACTGAAGCTTCTGTCGCAGTATTTGGCAGGCTTGCCGTCCGAACTACGTACAGTCCCGCAATCGCGGTTCCGTTGAAACGTGGCAGGCTGTGAGCCAGCCTCGGGTTCAAGCGAAAGCAGTAGCAAACCGCCCACCGGGGCGGTTTTTTATTGCCTGTTCTGACTGTGCGTGCGCCGAGGAGGGCGCCATACTGTGTTGTCCTGGACGAAAACGCCAGTCATGCTGAAGAAGATCCCCACGCCCCAGGTGAAGCTGGGCATGTTTCTGCAAGGGATGGAAGGGTCGTGGCTGTCTCACCCCTTCTGGAAGACGAAGTTCGTCCTCACCGATCCCGAGGATCTCAAGGCGCTGAAGGCGAGCGGCGTGCCGTTCTGCTGGATCGACGCGTCCAAGGGCCTGGACGTCGACGCGCCCGAGGCGCCGAAGGCGGCGCTGGCGCCGCCGGCCCCCGCGCCGGTCGATGCGACGGCCGCCGGGACGGTCGCCGCCACGGAACCGCCCGCCGCCCCCGTGGTCCTTGCCGCCGCGCCCCGTCTCGAACTCGGCACCGCGCCCGCGTCGATGGGCGACGAGCTGGAGCGCGCGGCGCAGGTGATGCAGCGCTCCAAGCGCGCGGTGATGCACCTGTTCGGCGAGGCCCGGCTGGGCAAGGCCATCGATGCCGAGCAATGCCTGCCCCTCGTGGAGGAGGTGGCGAGTTCGGTGGTCCGCAATCCTTCGGCGCTGATCAGCCTGGCGCGGCTGAAGACCAAGGACGATTACACCTACATGCACTCGGTGGCGGTGTGCGCGCTGATGGTGTCGCTGGCCCGGCAGATGGGCCTGGACGAGCCGCAGACGCGCGAGGCCGGCCTGGCGGGGCTGCTGCACGACGTCGGCAAGATGATGATGCCGCTGAACGTGCTGAACAAGCCGGGCGCGCTGACCGACGACGAGTTCGCGATCATGCGCGACCACCCGACGCGCGGCTACGAGATGCTCAAGGAGGGCACCTCGGTGCCGGAGGCGGCGCTGGACGTGGCGCTGCGGCATCACGAGAAGATGGACGGATCGGGCTACCCCGGCAAGCTGGCCGGCGAACAGATCAGCCTGCTGTCGCGCATGGGCGCGGTGTGCGACGTCTACGACGCGATCACCTCGAACCGGCCCTACAAGAACGCGTGGGATCCGGCGTCGTCGCTGGCGCGGATGGCGCAGTGGACGGGGCATTTCGATCCGCGGGTGTTCCAGGCCTTCGTGAAGTGCGTGGGCATCTATCCGGTGGGGACGCTGGTGAAGCTGCAGTCCGGCCGGCTGGGGGTGGTGCTGGAGCAGAACGCCACGGCGCTGACGGCGCCGCGGGTGCGGGTGTTCTATTCGACCAAGTCGCAGATGCCGATCCCGACGCAGGTGCTGGACCTGTCGGCGGCCAACGCCGGCGATCGCATCGTCGGCCGCGAGGACCCGGCCACCTGGGGCTTCCAGCGGCTCGACGAGCTCTGGCAGGCGCCGGCCAAATGAACGCGAAGGATCGTATCGGGAGAGACGGTCCGGGTTGACGGCAACCCATCTCGGTGGTCGCTGATGACACAGAGTGGTGGTGCTCCGCAATCTCTGAGGCGAAAGTCTCCTAGTTCAGGCAATGGTTCGCCTGAACCTTCCGCCGGAAGATGCAGACCTCGCGCTGATGAACAGCGCTGTAGGGCATCTGATGGCAGTACTTTGGAAAGATGGCAAGTTGATCCGCCCCTTGGCTGAGCAGGTCGATCCACATCGAATGGCCGAAATGCATCGTGCGGTGTCCATTGCCCATGCATACGGCCGACGATTGGCAGAGCGAGGAGGAAACATCGGACAGGAAGCCTTGGCAGAGCTTGTGTCCAACTATCCCTCGCACTCCTTCGTGATCGACCGCAAGGAGGCTCGCTCATTGTTTCGAAGGGTGTGGCCCGTCGGAGAGCCGTTCCGATCTATCGCGAGTCGCTATGGCGTTTGGCTGTCGACTGGCGCCCGGAGCGCACTGCCCGTCGTGTCTCTTCAAGCCTTTCCATTTGACCTCAAGGACTGTTCTCATGTTCAAGACCCCCCTGCCGTTTGACCTGATCATGCAAGCCAAGCGACGCATGCTGAACCACATCATCGCGTCGAACCCCAGGCTGTTTGAGCCCAATCGGAAGCCGGCCAGCCAGAGGGCGTCCGGAAAGACCCCGACCTCCCGCTGATCCTGCGCTCTCTACACTCCCCGACATCACACGACGTCGGGGAGCGCGGGATGACACGAAGGCTCATGCTGCTGGCGCTGTGCGCCGGTGCGGTTGGAACGACGCTCATCGGCGCGCCGGCGGTCCAGGCGCAGACGCTGCGCTGGGCCAGCCAGGGCGATGCCCAGACGATGGACCCGCACTCGCAGAACGAGAGCCTGACCAACGGCATGAACTCGCAGGTCTACGAGCGGCTCACCGCCCGCGACCGCCAGCTCAACATCGTGCCGGGTCTTGCCTCCGAATGGACCCAGGTCAGTCCGCTCGTCTGGCGCTTCAAGCTGCGCCCCAATGTCAAGTTCCACGACGGCACCCCGTTCACCGCCGACGACGTCGTGTTCTCGCTGCAGCGCGCCAAGGCGCCGACCTCGCAGGTCGCCGTCTACGCCAACGCCGTGGGCACCGCGCGCAAGATCGACGACCTGACCGTCGAGATCACCCAGCCGCGCTTCAATCCGATCTTCCTGCAGCACCTGGACCTGCTCTTCATCATGAGCAAGTCCTGGAGCGAGCAGCACAAGGTGACCAAGCCGCTCAGCTTCAAGGACAACGAGGAGAGCTTCGCGGGCTTCAACATGAACGGCACCGGCCCGTTCATGCTGGTCCGCCGGCAGCCCGGCATCCGCACCGTCTACAAGCGCAATCCGAACTGGTGGGGCCGCTTCGAGGGCAACGTGCAGGAGGTGCAGTTCACGCCGATCTCCAACGACGCGACGCGGCTCGCCGCGCTGGTGTCGGGCGAGGTCGACCTGCTGCTCGACCCGGCGCCGCGCGACGTGCCGCGCCTGCGCGCGACGCCCGGCGTGCAGGTCATCGAGGGGCTGGAGAACCGGCTGATCTTCGTCGGCATGGACCAGGCGCGCGACACGCTGGTCTACGGCCGCGCGCCCAACGGCAAGAACCCGTTCCAGGACCTGCGCGTGCGCCGCGCGATGTACCAGGCCATCGACATCGACGCCATCCACAAGCGGCTGATGAACGGCCTGTCGCAGCCCACCGGCGGATTGACGCCGTCGCCGCTGGGCGCCTTCGGCGATCCGGCGCTGGAGACGCGCCTGCCCTTCGACCTGGCCGCCGCGCGCCAGGCGATGGCCGACGCCGGATATGAGAACGGCTTCGAGGTGACGCTGGACTGCCCCAACAACCGCTACGTCAACGACGAGGCGATCTGCCTGGCGCTGGCGTCGATGTGGTCGCAGATCAAGGTGAAGGTGAAGGTCAACGCGATGCCGCGGGTCCTCTACTTCCCCAAGCTGGAGCGCTACGAGACCAGCCTCTACCTGATGGGCTGGGGCGGCGCGATCACCGACGCGGAGACCATCCTGACGCCGGTCTACCGCAGCGACGACCGGTCCTCCGGCGCGGGTTACTACAACTACGGGCGATCGAAGGATCCGAAGTTCGATCAGCTGGCGGCCGCGTCCTCGACGGAAGCCGATCCGGCCAGGCGCGAGCAGTTGATCCGGGCTGCGCTGCAGGCCTACCGCGAGCAGATCCACGTCCTGCCCCTGCACCGGCAAGCCGCGCCGTGGGCGGTGCGTCAAGGCGTGAAGGCGGTGCACCGCGCCGACAACTGGCTGGACTACGCGTGGGTGACACTGCCGAAATGAGGGCGACCCTTGAGAAGCAATGGCTGGCGCGTCTGCGCGCCGATTACCGGACCGAGCGCGGACGCTGTGTCGTCAGCCACGAGCACGAGGGACCGCTGCGGCTGCTGAAGAGCCTCTACCCCGAGGGCGACGCGATCTGCCACAGCGTGCTGGTGCATCCGCCCAGCGGCCTGGTCGGCGGCGACACGCTGGACATGGCGGTGACGGTGGGTGAGGGCGCCCACGCGCTGGTCACCACGCCGGGCGCGACGCGCTTCTATCGCAGTCCGACGGGCACGCTGGCCACGCAACGCGTGCGGACGTCGCTGGGCGACCGCGCCCGGTTGGAGTGGCTGCCGCTCGAAGCCATCGCGTATCCCGGCTGCGAGGCACTCAACGAGGCCCGCTTCAGGCTCGCGCCGACGGCGGAGCTGTTCGCGTGGGACATCACCGCGCTGGGCCTGCCCGGCGCGGGCCAGCCGTTCGACGCCGGACGATTCCAGCAGCACCTCGAGATCCCCGGCGTCTGGCTGGAACGCGGGCTGCTCGACGCGGGCGACGCGCTGCTGATGGACGGCGATCTCGGGCTGGCGGGCCACCGCTGCCTCGGCACCCTGGTGTTCGCGGCCGGCGCCGCGATCGAACGCGGTCGGCGCGAGCGGGCGCTGGACGCCGTCCGCTCGCTGATCGAGGCCGATCCGCTGCGCCTGACCGCCGGCGCGACGGCGGCGCAGGACGGCGTGCTGGTCGTGCGCGCGCTGGGACCGGTGGTGGAGCCGGTGTCGCTGCTGCTGCGCCGCTGCTGGGCCGCCTGGCGTCAGGTCTTGTGGGACCTGGACGGCACCGCTCCCCGCCTCTGGGCGATGTAGCCGGGCATCGGCGCATCGCCGTGTCGGCGCATCGGCGCATCGGCGCATCGTGCGATCACGGGGCCGGTCGTTGCCTCGCCACATCCTTCACCCAGGGCTGCGCTGCCCAGTGTGCCTCCGCGAAGGCGTCGATCTGCGCGCGGTAGGTCATCGACAGCCCGATCGCGTCCAGGCCTTCCAGCAGCATCCGACGATGCCGCGGCAGCATGTCGAAGCGGGCCTCGACGCCACCGGCGCTGCGCAGCGTGAGCGTGTCGACGTCGATGGCGACCGTGTTGCCGGGCACCTGGTCCGCCTCGGCCATCAGCCGGAGCACGTCCGCCTCCGGCAGCGCGACGAGCAGCAAGCCGTTGCCCATCGCATTCGAATAGAAGATCTCGCCGAAGCCCGGCGCCACCACCGCGCGGATGCCCGCCTGCTGCAGGCCCCAGACCGCGTGCTCGCGGCTCGATCCGCAGCCGAAGTTGTTGCCGCCGAGCAGCACCGACACGCCAGCGTACTCGGGCCGGTTGAGGACAAAGTCCGGGCGTTCGCGACCTTCGGCGTCGAAGCGCAGGTCGTAGAGCAGCCCGTCCCGCAGGCCTCGCTTGTCGATGCCGCGCAGGAACTGCTTGGGCATGATCTGGTCGGTGTCGAGGTTCTCGAGGCGCAGCGCCGCGGTGCGGCCTTCGACTTGGCGGACGGGATTCATCGCGGGATCTCCTGCGTGGCAGCGGCATTGGCGGACGTAGGTGCCGTGGGCACCGCGGGCGTCGCGGGCGCGGGGGCCAGGCGGCGGACATCGGTGAGGCGCCCGGTCACCGCGGCGGCGGCGGCCATCGCTGGGCTCATCAGGTGCGTGATCGCGCCGCGGCCCTGGCGGCCTTCGAAGTTGCGGTTGGTCGTCGACGCACAGCGGATGCCGTCGGCGAGCACGTCGTCGTTCATCGCCAGGCACATCGAGCAGCCCGGCTGGCGCCATTCGAGACCGGCATCGAGGAACACGCGGTCCAGGCCTTCCGCCTCCGCCATCGCGCGCACCGCGCCCGAGCCCGGCACGACCATCGCGCGCACGCCCGGCGCCACGTGCCGGCCGCGCAGCACGGACGCTGCCGCGCGCAGGTCCTCGATGCGGCCGTTCGTGCAGGAGCCGATGAACACGTGCTGGATGGGCGTGCCTGCCAGCGCCGCGCCGCCGTCCAGGCGCGCGTAGCGCAGCGCGCGCTCGGCGCTGGCCCGGGCCGGGCCTTCGGCCATCCGCGTCGGATCGGGGATCGGTGCGTCGATCGCGGCGACCTGGTCGGGGCTCGTGCCCCAGGTCACCTGCGGGGCGACCTCGGCGGCATCGAAGCGGTGCTCGACGTCGAACACCGCGCCCTCGTCGCTGTGCAGCGTCGCCCAGTGGGTGAGGGCGGGCGCGCGCCACTCGCCGGCCAGGTCGGGACAGCGGGCCAGCACGTAGTCGATCGCCGTCGCGTCCGGCGCGATCAGCGCGCCGCGCGCGCCGGCCTCCACTGCCATGTTGCACAGCGTGAAGCGCGCCTCGACCGAGAGCGCGCCGATCGCCTCGCCGCAGAACTCGACGACGTAGCCGCGCGCGCCCTGCGCGCCGATGCGGCCGATGATCGCGAGGATCAGGTCCTTCGACGTCGTGCCGGCGGGCAGCGCGCCGTCGACGCGGATGCGCATGTCCTTCGCGACCCGGTAGACCAGCGTCTGCGTGGCCAGCACGTGTTCCACCTCGGTGGTCCCGATGCCGAACCCCAGCGCGCCCAGCGCGCCGTAGGTCGTCGTGTGGCTGTCGCCGCAGATCACCACCATGCCGGGCCGGATCATCCCGTGCTCCGGCGCCACCACGTGCTCGATGCCCTGCAGCGCATCCGTCGTGTCGAACAGCCGGATGCCGTGGCGATCGCAATTCGCCTTCAGGTTGGTCGCCTGCAGCGCCGACGGCGGATCGGCGATCACGCGCAGCTTCGGCGCCACAGGATGCGTCGGGATGATGTGGCTCACCACCGCGACGTTCTGCCCCGGCATCGGGACGCCGCGGCCCTGCTCGTGCAAGCCGGTGAAGGCCTGCGGGCTGGTGTACTCGTTCATCAGGTGCAGGTCGCAGAAGAGCAGCACGTTCTGTTCATCGAGCCCGGCCACCGTGTGGCTGTCGACGAGCTTGCGATAGAGCGTGCGCGGTCCGGCGTCGGGGGGCGTGGTGGTCATGGCTGGCTCTCCTGGCCATCGGCTGACGGGGGGGCGGCGATGGTGGTGGCGATGGTGGCAGTGCCGGTGGCGGTGGCGGCGTTGACGCTGGTGGTGGTGTCGTCGGCGGTGAAGAAGGGCAGGACGCGATCGAGCAGTTGATCCGGCGCCTCCTCGGGGATGTAGTGGCCGCAGGGCAGGGCTTCGCCGCGCACGTCGTCGGCGACGCCGTGCCACAGGGCCAGCGGCTCGAAGCAGCGATGGACGACGCCCTCGCGGCCCCAGAGCGCGAGCAGCGGCATCCGCAGCCGCCGGCCGGCCGCGCGGTCCTCGCGGTCGTGGTCGAGGTCGATGCCGGCGCTGGCGCGGTAGTCCTCGCACAGGCCGTGCGCGGTGCCGGGCAGCGCCAGGCAGCGCTTGTACTCGGCCAGCGCGCGCGGGTCGAAGGGCGCCAGGCCGGCGCTGCGGCGGCCCATCACGTCGCGCACGTAGGCGCCGGGATCGGCCTCGATGAGGCGCTCCGGCAGCGGCGCCGGCTGGATCAGGAAGAACCAGTGCCAGTAGGCGCGCGCGAAGGCGACGTCGGTGCCCGCGTACATGTCCAGCGTCGGCGCGATGTCCAGCAGCGCGAGCCGTCGCACCGCGGCCGGCGCATCCATCGCCAGGCGATGCGCGACGCGGCCACCGCGGTCGTGCGCCAGCACGTCGAAGCGCGCGTGGCCGAGCTGGCGCATCACGCTGAGCATGTCGGCGGCCATCGCGCGCTTGCTGTAGGCGGCGTGGTCGTTCGGTGCCGGCGGGGACTGCAAGGCCTCGGGGACCTCCGGCTTCGACGAATCGCCGTAGCCGCGCAGGTCCGCCGCAATGACGGTGAAGTGCCGGGCCAGCGTCGGCGCGACCTTGTGCCAGATCGCGCGCGTCTGCGGGTGGCCGTGGAGCAGCAGCAGCGCGGACCCGGTGCCGCCCATCGTCAGATGGATGCGGACGCCGTCGGCGGTGGGCAGGCTGAGATGCTGGAAGCCGGGGTACAGCGCATCGAGCGCATCGTGTCCTGAAGCAGCGGGCATGGGGTCTCCTGATCGGGCGTGCCGGCCGGCGGGGAGATCGGCGGCGGCACGGTCGGCGATGGCCGACTCCTCGTTGGCCCCGATTCTGGAAGTGAACGTGGGGCACATAATTTCCGCTTCGGCAGTTCTTTCGTTCCGGAGGTTCATCAATGGACGGCTTCTCCGACCTGGCCTTCTTCGCGCTGCTGGTCAAGCAGGGCAGCCTGGCCGCCGCGGCGCAGCAACTCGGCGTGACGCCGCCGGCGGTGAGCAAGCGGCTCGCGGCGATCGAGCGCCGGCTCGGCGTGCGCCTGCTGCAGCGGACCACGCGTCGCATCGGCCTGACGCCGGAAGGCGAGACCTACCTCGTCGACGGCGCGCGCGTGCTGGAGGACCTGGAGGCGCTGGAGCGCACCGTGGCCGGCAGCCGCGCGGCGCCCAAGGGACTGCTGCGCGTGGCGGCGAGCTTCGGCTTCGGGCGCAAGCACGTGGCGCCGGCGCTGTCGACATTCGCGCGCCAGTTTCCGGACGTCGAGGTGCAGCTCGAGCTGACCGACCGGCCGGTCAACCTGATCGAGCAGGGCATCGATCTGGAGGTCCACGTCGGCGAGCCGCCCGATGCGCGGCTCACGGCGCGGCTGCTCGCGCGCAACCGGCGCGTGCTCTGCGCCTCGCCCGCCTACCTCAAGCGCGCCGGCGAGCCCGCCGCGCCGCGCGAGCTCGCGCGTCATGCCTGCCTCTTCATCCGCGAGAGCGACGAGACCTTCGGCACCTGGCACTTCCAGCAGGGCGCGCGCAAGGAGACGGTGAAGGTGCGCGGCCCGCTGGCGGCCAACGACGGCGAAAGCGTGCTGGCGTGGGGACTCGATGGCCACGGGGTGCTGATGCGCTCGTTCTGGGAAGCGGCGCCGATGCTGCGATCGGGACGGCTCAGGCCGGTGCTCGCGGAGTGGGCGATGCCGCCGGCGGACATCCACCTGATCTATCCGCCGCGCGCGCAGCTGTCGGCGAAGACGCGGGCGCTCGTCGACTTCCTGCTCGAGCGCTTCGAGCCGCAACGTGAGGGCGACGACGGCGGCTGGTGATCGACAGCCGCCGGCCCCACCCCGGCCCCACCCGACCCTCACCCCGTCCCTTTCCCGCAAGCGGGAGAGGGAGCAAGAGGGCAAGTTGTCCTAGGACGATCTGTCCCTTCCCCGATCGTGCCGACTTCGAAACACTTCGGGGTCATGGACACCCTGATCCTCGCGCGCATGCAGTTCGCGCTCAACATCACCTTCCACATCCTCTTCCCGACGATCACGATCGCGCTGGGCTGGATCGTGCTCTTCATGCTCTGGCGCTGGCGGCGCACCGGCGAGTCGCCCTGGCTCGCGGCCTACCAGTTCTGGACCAAGGTTTTCGCGCTGAGCTTCGCGCTGGGCGTCGTCAGCGGCGTGACGATGAGTTTCCAGTTCGGCACCAACTGGCCGGGCTTCATGGAGCGCGCCGGCAACATCGCGGGACCGCTGCTCGGCTACGAGGTGCTCACGGCTTTCTTCCTGGAGGCGGGCTTCCTCGGCATCATGCTGTTCGGCCGGGAACGTGTCAGTCCGCGCGTCCACTTCATCGCCACGGCGACGGTGGCCTTCGGCACGACGCTGAGCGCGTTCTGGATCCTCAGCCTCAACTCGTGGATGCAGACGCCGACGGGCTACGAGATCCGCGACGGCGTCATGCACGCCGTCGACTGGTGGGCGATCGTCTTCAATCCGTCGTTCCCGTACCGGCTGACCCACAAGCTGCTGGCGTCCGGGCTCACGGCGGCCTTCCTGCTGGCCGGCGTCAGCGCGTGGCAGATGCTCAAGGGCAGCGGGAAGCCGGAGACCCGCCGCGTGCTGCGGCTCGGTCTGACGCTGGGCGCGGTGCTGATCCCGCTGCAGATCGTCGCGGGTGACCTGCACGGCCTCAACACGCTGAAGCATCAGCCGGCGAAGATCGCCGCCATGGAAGGCGTGTGGACCACCGAGCGCGGCGCGCCGCTGCTGCTGTTCGCGCTGCCCGACGAGCAGGCGAAGGAGAACCGCTTCGCCGTCGGCGTGCCGCGCCTGGCGAGCCTGATCCTCACCCACGACGCCGACGGCGAGATCCGCGGGCTCGAAGCCTTCGAAGGCGCGCATCCGCCGGTCAAGCCGCTGTTCTTCGGCTTCCGCGTGATGGTGGGCGTCGGCCTGCTCATGCTCGTCTTCGCGTGGGGCGGGTGGTGGCTGTTCCGGCGCTCGGGGTGGCAGGGACTTCCCCGCCCATGGCTGTGGGGGCTGTCACTCATGAGCTTCTCCGGCTGGGTCGCCACCGTGGCCGGCTGGTACGTCACCGAGATCGGCCGGCAGCCCTTCATCGTCTACGGCGTGCTGCGGACGCAGGAGGTCGCGGCGCACAACCCGGGGGCCATGGTCGCGGCCTCGCTGGCCGGCTACGCGACGGTCTACCTCGCGCTGCTGATCGCCTATGTCGCCGCGATCAAGCGGATGGCGGAGAAGGGCGCGCCCCAGGCGCCGCGTCCGGCCGTCGCGCCGGTGGCCGCGCCGGTGGTCTCGAGGAGCTTCCCATGAGCGCGCTGCCCGTGATCTTCATGGCCCTGATGGGGTTCTCGCTGCTGATCTACGTCGTGCTGGACGGCTACGACCTCGGCGTGGGGATGCTGTCCGCCGCGGCGGAGGAGGGCGATCGCGACCGCATGGTCGCGTCGATCGGCCCGTTCTGGGACGCCAACGAGACCTGGCTGGTACTGGCCGTCGGCCTGCTGCTGATCGCCTTCCCGAAGGCGCAGGGCGTGGTGCTGACGGCGCTCTACGTGCCGGTGGTGCTGATGCTGCTCGGGCTGATCCTGCGCGGCGCGGCCTTCGACTTCCGCGCCAAGGGCGATCCGGCGCACAAGCGGGGGTGGGACGCGGCGTTCGCGGGCGGATCGGCGCTCGCCTCGCTGACGCAGGGATGGATGCTCGGTCGCTATGTGACCGGCTTCGAGGAAGGCAAGGCGGCGCAGTGCTTCGCCGCGGGCATCGCGATCGCGCTGACCGCCTGCTATGCGCTGCTGGGCGCGAGCTGGCTGCTGATCAAGACCGAAGGCGAGCTGCAGCACCGCGCGATCGGCTGGGCCAAGCGGGCGTGGCCGGCGGTCGTGGCGGGACTGCTGGTCGTGTCCATCGCCTCGCCCTGGCTGAGCCTCACCGTGCGGGCGCGCTGGTTCGACCTGCCGGGCCTGATCGCGCTGGCCCCGTTGCCGTTGATGGCCCTGCTGGCGCTGGCGGCGCTGCGCGGGATGCTCAACTCGCATCGCGTGCTGGGCAAGCTGAGCTGGGCGCCGTTCGCGCTGATGGTGGTCGTGCTGACACTGAGCTTCTTCGGACTCTCCTACAGCCTCTATCCGTTCGTCGTCATCGACCGGATCACGATCTGGGACGCGGCCGCCGCGGACGAGTCCTTGCGCTTCCTGCTGGTCGGCGCGGCAGTGACGATGCCGGTGATCCTCGCCTACTCGCTGTTCTCGTACCGTGTATTCCGGGGGAAGGTGCGCGTTCTCGCGTACTGAACGCGGTGGCTCCAAAAGGACACGAAGTTCGTGCGACACGAACTTCGTGTTACTCTGAAGCCCTGATGAAGAACGTCACCGTCACCATGGAAGACAGCGTCGCCGAGTGGGCGAGGCTGGAGGCGGCGCGGCGCAACACCAGCGTCTCGCGGCTGGTCGGCGAGCTGCTCGCCGAGAAGATGCGCCACGACGACGCCTACGAGCGGGCGCTGCAGGACTGGGTGCACCGCGAGCGCACCTGGTCGTCCGACGGCCAGCCCTACCCGGGGCGGGAGCTGCTGTGAGCGCGCCGATCGAACTGAAGGCGCCGGTGTTCGTGGACACCTCGGTGCTGATCCTCAGCGAGGACGGTGCCGATCCTGCCCGTCGCGCGCAGGCCCTGGCGTGGCTGCGCTGCCTGTGGCAGCAGCGGCTGGGGCGCACCTCGAGCCAGGTGCTCAACGACTTCTACCGCTCGGTGACGACGCACATCACGCCCGCGATGCCGAACGGCGATGCGCGGGCCGAAGTGCGTCGCTACCAGCGCTGGGCGCCCTGGGCGACGGATCACGCGACGGTCGAATCGGCCTGGTCGCTCGAAAGCCGTTTCTCGCTGCCCTATGCCGATGCGCTGATCGTCGCGGCCGCCAAGGCGCAAGGCTGCGAAACCCTGCTGAGCCTGGCCCTGCCGCACGGGCAGCTCTTCGACAGCGTGCTCATCGTCGACCCGCTGCGCGCGCTCCCGGCTGGCGTTGCCCTCTCCGACTTCCTGCCGTCTCCGGCGCTTGCCCCATGACCGCTGACCTCGACCTCACCCTTGATGGCGCTCTTGAAGGCGCTTCTGATGGCGCTGCTGCCCGAGCGCTTGACCGCGCCCTCGGCGTCCTGCGCGAGGACGTCCGCGCGATGCACGCCTATCAGGTGCATCCGTCCGCCGGCCTCATCAAGCTGGACGCGATGGAGAACCCGTTCCGGCTGCCGTCCGAACTCCAGCGCGCGCTGGGTGAGCGACTCGGCGCCGTCGCCATCAACCGCTATCCGGGCGAACGCACGCAGGACCTGGCCCAGGCGCTGGCCGCGCACGCCCGGCTGCCCGCAGGCCAGGCGCTGATGCTGGGCAACGGCTCGGACGAACTGATCTCGCTGCTGGCGATGGCCGTCTGCCGGCCCGGCGAGCGCGTCGCCGTGCTGGCGCCGGTGCCGGGCTTCGTCATGTACGAGCTGTCGTCGCGGTCCCAGCACCTGGACTTCGTCGGCGTGCCGCTGACGGCGGATTTCGAGCTCGACGAGGCCGCGATGCTCGCCGCGATCGCCGAGCACCGTCCCGCGATCGTCTACCTGGCCTATCCGAACAACCCGACCGCGAACCTCTGGGACGACGCCGTCATCGAGCGCATCGTCCAGGCCGCGCCGGGCCTGGTCGTCATGGACGAAGCCTACCAGCCCTTCGCCGCGCGCGATTCGATGGCGCTGATGGCCCGGCACCCGCAGGTGCTGGTGATGCGCACGATGAGCAAGTTCGGCCTGGCCGGCGTGCGCATCGGCTACATGATGGGCAACGCCGAACTGATCCGTCACGTCGACAAGCTGCGCCCGCCGTACAACGTCAGCGTGCTGAACGCGGAAGCGGGCCTCTTCGCGCTGGAACACGCCGAGGTCTACGAGCGTCAGGCGGCCGAGTTGCGCGCCGAGCGTCAGAAGCTGCAGACCGCGCTGGCCACGTTGGCAAGGACCGTCGACCTGCACGCCTATCCGAGCGAAGGCAACATGATCCTGGTGCGCGTGCCCGACGCCAACCGCCTCCACGCGGACCTGAAGGCCCGCGGCGTGCTGGTGAAGAACGTCTCGGGCATGCATCCGCTGCTGGCGCGCTGCCTGCGCCTGACCGTCGGCACGCCGGACGAGAACGCGGCGATGCTGGCGGCGATCGAAGCAAGCCTGACGCAAGCCTGAAGGTCCACTGTCTCCCCTGGTCCCCTGGTCCCCTGGTCCCCTGACCCTGATCTTCCTGGAATCCCCATGAGCTCCGAACGCATCGCCGAAGTCCGCCGCGACACCAAGGAAACGCAGATCCGCGTGCGCGTGAATCTCGACGGCACCGGGCAGGCCTCGCTGAACACCGGCATCGGCTTCTTCGACCACATGCTCGACCAGATCGCCCGCCACGGGCTGATCGACCTCGACATCGAGGCCAAGGGCGACCTGCACATCGACGGCCACCACACCGTCGAGGACGTCGGCATCACCCTGGGCATGGCCGTCGCGCAGGCGGTCGGCGACAAGAAGGGCCTGACCCGCTACGGCCACAGCTACGTGCCGCTGGACGAGGCGCTGTCGCGCGTGGTCGTGGATTTCTCCGGCCGCCCGGGCCTGGCGATGGACGTGACGTTCACCGCCGGCTCGGTCGGCGCCTTCGACACGCAGCTGACCTACGAGTTCTTCCAGGGCTTCGTCAACCACGCGCTGGTGTCGCTGCACGTGGACAACCTCAAGGGCCACAACGCGCACCACCAGTGCGAGACGATGTTCAAGGCCTTCGGCCGCGCGCTGCGCATGGCGATGACGCTGGACCCGCGGTCGGCCGGCGTCATCCCGTCGACGAAGGGCACGCTGTGAGCGCCTCCGCAGCCACCCCGTCCTCCCGGCCGCGCACCGTCGCGGTCGTCGACTACGGCATGGGCAACCTGCGGTCGGTGTCGCAGGCGGTGCTCGCCGCGGCGCAGGACCAGGGCGTGCGCGTGGTCATCACGTCCGAGCCGGACGAGGTCTACGCCGCCGAGCGCATCGTGCTGCCCGGCCAGGGCGCGATGCGCGACTGCATGCGCGAGCTCGCCGACAGCGGCCTGAAGGAGGCGGTGCTGGACGCCGCCGCGCGCAAGCCGCTGATGGGCGTGTGCGTGGGCATGCAGATGCTGCTCGACCACAGCGAGGAGCAGGACACGCCAGGGCTGGGCCTGATCCCGGGCCGCGTGAAGCGCTTCCGGCTCGAGGGCCAGGTGCAGCCCGACGGCAGCCGCTACAAGGTGCCGCAGATGGGCTGGAACCGCGTGCACCAGACGCGGGCGCATCCGGTCTGGGGCGAGGTGCCGGACGAGAGCTGGTTCTACTTCGTCCACAGCTTCTATGCCGAGACGTCGGACCCGCGCGACAGCGCCGGCGACAGCGAGTACGGCCCGCGCTTTACCTGCGCGGTGGCGCGGGATAACATTTTTGCCACCCAATTCCACCCCGAGAAAAGTGCCGCGTCCGGGCTCGCCCTGTATCGGAATTTCCTGCACTGGACGCCCTGAGCGCTCGACGCCCGGCTGCCGGTCCGGTGCCGCCAGCCCCGCACGCTCCGTTCTCGGGTGTTCCAGAACCTGTCCCCTTCCTTCACCCCCACTGCCTCGGCCATGCTGCTGATTCCCGCGATCGACCTGAAAGACGGCAAATGTGTCCGCCTCAAGCAAGGCGACATGAACGACTCCACGACCTTCGGCGAGGATCCCGCCGAGATGGCCCGCCGATGGGTGGACGCCGGCGCCCGGCGACTGCACCTCGTGGACCTGAACGGCGCCTTCGCCGGCAAGCCGGTCAACGAGGCGGCGATCAAGGCCATCCTGCGCGAGGTCGGCGACGACATCCCCGTGCAACTAGGCGGCGGCATCCGCGACCTGGACACGATCGAGCGCTACCTGGACGACGGCCTGTCGTACGTGATCATCGGGACGGCGGCGGTGAAGAACCCCGGTTTCCTGAAGGATGCGGCCTCGGCCTTCGGCGGCCACATCATCGTGGGCCTGGACGCGAAGGACGGCAAGGTCGCCACCGACGGCTGGAGCAAGCTGACCGGCCATGAGGTCATCGACCTGGCGAAGAAGTTCGAGGACTACGGCATCGAGGGCGTGATCTACACCGACATCGGCCGCGACGGCATGCTCAGCGGCATCAACATCGACGCGACGGTGAAGCTGGCGCAGGCGCTGACCATCCCGGTGATCGCCTCGGGCGGGCTGTCCAACATCGCCGACATCGACGCGCTCTGCGCGGTCGAATCCGAAGGCGTGAGCGGTGTGATCTGCGGCCGCGCGATCTACACCGGCGACCTCGACTTCGCCGGCGCGCAGCGTCGCGCCGACGAGTTGAACGGGGGCTGACCGGTGCTGGCCAAGCGGATCATCCCGTGCCTGGACGTGACCGGCGGTCGCGTCGTCAAGGGCATCAATTTCGTCGAGCTGCGCGACGCCGGTGATCCGGTCGAGATCGCGGCCCGCTACAACGAGCAGGGCGCCGACGAACTGACCTTCCTCGACATCACGGCGACCAGCGACGGCCGCGACCTGATCCTGCCGATCATCGAACGGGTGGCCTCGCAGGTCTTCATTCCGCTGACGGTCGGCGGCGGCGTGCGCTCGGTCGCCGACGTGCGCCGGCTGCTGAACGCGGGGGCGGACAAGGTCAGCTTCAATTCGGCAGCGGTGGCCGATCCGGAACTGATCCGCGCCGCCTCCGACAAGTACGGCGCGCAGTGCATCGTGGTCGCGATCGATGCCAAGCGCCGGCAGAACGCCGATGGCAGCACCGGCTGGGACGTGTACACGCATGGCGGCCGCAAGAACACCGGCCTGGACGCGGTCGAATGGGCGAGCCGCATGGCCGCACTCGGCGCGGGCGAGATCCTGCTGACCAGCATGGACCGCGACGGCACGAAGAGCGGTTTCGACCTGGCGCTGACGCGCGCGGTGTCGGACGCGGTGGGCGTGCCGGTGATCGCCTCGGGCGGCGTGGGGTCGCTGCAGGACCTGGCCGACGGCATCACGAAGGGCGGCGCCGACGCGGTGCTGGCCGCGAGCATCTTCCATTACGGCGATCACACCGTCGGCGAGGCCAAGGCGCTGATGGCGTCGCAGGGCATCCCGGTCCGCCAATGAGCACTTCCAGCGGGCGAGGCAAGGGCCGGGAAGGCCGTGAGCGTGATCAGTCCCCCGACATCGACGGCCTGCGCCGCGCCAACCGACCCGGTCCGCGCGTGACGGTCGGCGAGGGCGCGGTCAAGCCGCGTCCGCGCGACGCGGGGCCGGGCGAGGTCCGCATCGTCGGCGGTGTCTGGAAGCGGTCCAAGCTGCCGGTGCCGTATGTGGTGGGCCTGCGACCCACGCCCGACCGGGTGCGGGAGACGCTGTTCAACTGGCTGGGGCAAGACCTGGGCGGTTGGCGCGTGCTGGACGCCTTCGCCGGCAGCGGCGCGCTCGGCTTCGAGGCCGCGTCGCGCGGCGCGACCGCGGTGACCTTGCTGGAGCGCGATGCGACGCTCGCGAACGCGCTGCGCGCCAACCTCAAGCGGCTGGACAAGGACGGCACGGTGCCGATGACGATCGCCAACGCCGATGCGCTCGCCTGGATGCGTCGCGGAACGCCGGGATCGTTCGACCTGATCTTCCTGGACCCCCCGTTCGCGGACGGTCTTTTCGTCGACGCGCTCGCCGCGGCCGCGCCGTTGCTGGCCGAGAACGGCCTGATCTACCTGGAGTCGCCGGAAGCGATCGAAGCGCCCGCGGCGCTGGGCTTGTCCGTGTGGAAGGAAGGGCGGGCCGGGGCGGTGCATTACCGCCTGCTGCGCCGCGGCGGATAATCCGCGCCCATGACCTCCCAGATCCTGCTGACGGCCGTCTACCCCGGCACCTTCGACCCGATGACCCTCGGCCACGAGGATCTGGTGCGTCGCGCCAGCCGGCTGTTCGAGCGCCTGGTGCTGGCGGTCGCGGCGGGCCATCACAAGAAGACGATGTTCAGCATCGACGAGCGGCTGGACATGGCGCGTCAACTGGTGGCGCCCTATCCGAATGTCGAGGTGGTCGCCCTGGACGGCCTGCTGAGCCACTTCGTGATCGCGAACGGCGGCAAGGTGGTGGTGCGCGGCTTGCGGGCGGTGTCGGACTTCGAATACGAGTTCCAGATGGCCGGCATGAACCGGCAGCTGATGCCCGAGGTCGAGACGGTCTTCCTGCCGCCGTCGGACCATTACCAGTTCGTCTCCTCGACCTTCGTGCGGGAGATTGCCAGCCTCGGCGGCGAGGTCGCCAAGTTCGTCTCGCCGCTGGTCCGGGAGCGCCTGGCGGAGCGCGTCGCCAAGAACCGCGTGGAGCAGTAAGCCATGGCCCTGATGATCACCGACGAGTGCATCAACTGCGACGTCTGCGAGCCGGAGTGCCCCAACCACGCCATCTCGATGGGCGAGGAGTACTACCAGATCGAGCCCAGCAAGTGCACGGAGTGCGTCGGGCATTTCGACGAGCCGCAGTGCGCGATGTTGTGTCCGGTGGCCTGCATTCCGGTCAATCCTGAGCACGTCGAATCGCGCGAGACGCTGATGCAGAAGTACGTTCGTCTGACCCAGCAGACAGCTTGAGTCATTCGCCTACTTGAACGGGCAATTGAAGCGCCGAACGCCACGGCGCAAGATCACCGCCTTCTGATTCCGGAACCCTTCTGAGCGTCGTGCAGTTGCCGATCGCCGGGCCGGGATCGCTTCATCGGAAGGAAGGTGAGATGGCGGACATCCATGATGTGGCGGACTACTTGATCGTGAAGCTCTGGGAGGCCGGCGAGCGTCCCAGCGTGCATCGGCTGCACAAGCTGCTCTACTACGTGCAGGGCTGGCATCTGGTCGTGCACGACCGCCCGCTCTTCCCGGAGCGGTTCCAGGCTTGGATCCACGGACCCATCTGCAAGCCGCTGTTTGATCGCTTCTCTTGGGATCGTTCCCTGTACGGCGCCGTCGAGCTTCGCGACGTACGCGAAGGTTTTTCGTTCGATGTCTTCAGCGAGGTCGAACGCAATCACATCGATCGCATCCTCGACGAGTACGCCATTTACCCGACGTTCCAGTTGATGCGGATGTCCCGTGAGGAGTTGCCTTGGCTCAAGGCGCGAGGCCACCTGCCTCTTGCTGATCAATGCGATCGTGAGCTTGACGAGGACTGCATGCGGAAGTTCTTCAAGTCGCAAATGGAGCAGGAGCATGAAGCCCAAGGTATACCTGCGCAGGTCTGACCCGCCGCGGATGCGGGCTGCAGATCCTGCGCCAGTCGCAGAGAGGCCGACACCGCAGGGGCGACAGACGCGATCCTCAGGCAATCCCAAGTGGTCCTTCGGAATGAAGTTCTTCCGCGAGATCAAGTTCTTCGGCTTTGATTCGGCGGAGATCGACAAGCGTTGGATGGTCTCCATGTTCTATCGCTTGGGAGAACTCTCTGGCTTGCGGGTGATGGACGTGATGCGCGACGCAGGCGTTCGAGAAGGAACGCTCCGCATCCATGACATCGATTGGTCAGCCCGGAACACGCCCCTCGGGCCTGAGAACATCGATTGGATCGTGGAGGCGGATCATCCTCCTGGACGCGAGTTCTCCTTGATTCAACTGGCGGTATCCAAGGCGGAGGGGCGTCTGATCGGCTTCTTCGACGAAGAAGCCATCTTCCAGATCGTGCTGTTCGATCCCCTGCACAACGCGCAGCCTAGCAAGTTCAACGACTACAAGGTCCGTCTGTCCAAGCCGCTCGGCTGCGAGGTGACCGCGCTGCGGCATGAGGTGGCGCAGGTGATGGCGAAGAGCTGCGAACGCGATTGCGGATGCGCGGGCGATCTTGCCGCTGCGCTGCAATGGCGCCGCGACCAGCGGGGCAGCGCGATCGTCATGCCGGTCATCGATGGCACAGAGATCGAGGACGCCGACCAGCTCATCGCCGAAGGCCGTGTCGGCAGCTACCGAGACATCTTTGCAGCCGGCCTCGTGGCCGTGTTGGAGAGACGTCTCGATAGCTGAGGATGAGGCTGAAAATGGGCCCGCGGCGGACGTCGGAACTCAGAGTGCCCAGCGCTCCGAGTAGGCCGGCGGGGTGGGCCACTGGGCGGCCTGGGGCGGGGCGTCGGGATGCTCCCGCGCCCAGCGCCTCGCCAGCATCCACCCGCCGTGACTGACGACCAGCGCGCCGCCCGACCACGTCGAGGCGCGTTCGAGCAGCGTCGTCAGGGATTCGCCGCTCTCCGGTGCGAAGCTCGCGAAGTCCGCGACCCAGGCGTCGATCTCGTTCTTCGGAATGTCCGTCCATGGCCGGCCGTCCCACGCGCCGAAGTCGATCTCCGCGAGCGCCGCATCGATGCGATGCCGCCATCCCCAACGCGTCAGCCACCGGCCGACATCGGCACAGCGCTGGAGCGGCGACGTCCACACCTCATGCGGCATCCGATGTCGCCTCGCATGAGCCTGGATGCGCCGCGCGAGCCGCTTGGCGCGGCGTCGTTCCACCGGCAGGTCGCAGCGCGCGCCGACGCACAGACCCTTCGCCCCTTCGGGCCGCGGATGCCGCCAGACGACGATGCCGGCGATCTCACTGCCGCTCATGGTCAATCCGCCGGGAACAGCGGCGCCATCGCCAGGAACGCCAGCAACGCGCCCAGCTCTACGACCTGCTGCGTGGCGCCGAGCGTGTCGCCGGTGTAGCCGTTCAATCGCCGTTCCAGCATCGACTGCATGTAGAAGGTCAGCCCTGCGCAGACCACCACCGCCGCCAGCATCTCCGGGACGTTCTCCGGCGTGATCCAGGCGCCGGCGAGCGTCGCGAGCACCACCAGTGCCAGCGCGATGGCAAGACCTGGCCCGCTGATCTGCATCGCCAGGGGCTTGGCCTTGGCGTGTTCGGCGTCGCCGGCGTAGGGCAGCGCGTGCAGCAGCCACACCGGCGCCGCGCGCGAGGCGACGTGCGCCCACACCAGGGCCAGCATCGCGAGCGTCGGGTCGATGTCCGCGAGGCCCAGCAGCACCGTGGCCTTCAGGCCCAGCACCAGGATCAGCCCGAGCGCACCGTAGCTGCCGATGCGCGAGTCCTTCATGATCGTCAGCGCCTTCTCGCGCGAGACCGCGCCGCCGAGCGCATCGCAGCTGTCGGCCAGCCCATCCTCATGGAAGCCGCCGGTCAGCCAGACGCTGGCCGCCATCGCGAGCCCCACGGCGACCGTGGCCGGAAAGAGCTGCAGCGTGCCCCACAGCACCAGGGCCGAGAAGCCGCCGACGACCGCGCCGACGAGCGGGAAGAAGCGCGCGCATTGCTGCAGCCACGCGGGTTCGAACCCGACCCAGCGCGGCACCGGCACGCGCGTGAAGAACTGCAGGGCGACGAAGAAGAGGCGGACTTGATGCATGGACGCGTGAGGCAGAACCGGCCGCGATGATACGAGTCGCTCTTCGCAGTAAGCGCGGACAGCGAGCGCGGGTGGGGCCGGAATGGGGCTTGGGGTTCGCGGACGCGAGGCCCCATGCCCCGTGGAGAGCCCGCGCCAGGCCTCGCGCAGTGGGTCACGCCACCGGACGCTTCCTATCCCGCTCCAGCAGCCCCTCATACGCGATCGCGACATTGGCGCAGAAGATGTCGAGCATCTCCCGCCCTTCGTCGTCGAGTGGATCCGACAGCACCATGTACAGCAGGCTCTCGTTGCCCGAGTGCGTCCGGTAGTAGCCGATGAAGCGCCCGTCCTCGAAGCTGCTCTGCCGGGTCGCCAGCGCGCGGTCCAGCGCCTCGCGCACGTCGGCGGGCAGGTCCGACACCTGCGCGTCGGCGAGCAGCCCCTGGTACTCCGAGGTCGCGGCCAGCACCTGCAGGTGGCCTTGCGCGTGGGAGGCGGCGTACATGCGGCTCGCGCACAGCCCCCGGGCCTCGTAACCCAGCATGTGCCCGACCTGCTCCAGCAGCGCCGACGCGAAGTGGCGCAGGTTGCTCGAGTCGTGGATCTGCGTGATCGCGTCGATCGAGCGCCGCAGCGCCGCGCGCGACTGCGACAGGATCACGATGTCGCGGTACGAGCGCAGCGCCGAGTAGAAGACCGTGATCAGCTTGCGCTTGGTCAGCTCGGTCTTCTCCTTGTAGTCGTTGATGTCGTAGGTCTTGATGACGTGTTCCTCGGGCGCCTGGCCCGGCTGCCCGGTGCGCAGCACGATGCGCACGTGGTTGTTGCGCAGTTCCTCGCGGATGAAACGGGCGACGTCCAGCCCCGCGTGTTCCGACTCCATCACCACGTCCAGCAGGATCAGCGCGATGTCCTGGCGGTCTCGCAGCAGGTCGCGCGCTTCCGCGCCGTTGTAGGCATTGAGGAACTGCAGCTTCCGTCCTGCGAACTCGAAGTCCGCCATGACCAGCTGGGTCACCTGATGCACCGCCGGATCGTCGTCGACGATCATCACCAGCCACGGATCGAGCGTGCGCGTGCGGGCGTCCTCGGCGGGATCGGGCAGCTCGTCGGCGAACACCATGTCGGTCATCGGTTCCTCCCTGCTTGATTTTGTCGCGGGCCATTATCAACAGCCGGGTCGACATGGGAAGCGTGGATTCAGCAGGACGGCTCCAGCGGCATCGGCCCGGAGCGGTCCCGGCCCTGCCGCGTGCGCTTGGCCTCGTACATCCGCATGTCGGCGCATTCCATCAGCGCGGTCGCGTCGCGCCAGTCCTCCGGGCAGCGGGACGCCCCCATGCTGGCCCGCAGCGGCAGCACACGATCCAGGTAGGGGAACGGCCCCTCCACCGCCGCATGGATGCGCTCCAGCGTCGCCTCCAGCGTCGTCGCCGATCCTGCATGGGTCAGGAGGAGGGCGAACTCGTCGCCGCCCAGCCGCGCGACCGTGTCCGACTCGCGCGTGGTGCCGGCGAGCCGGCGGCTGAACTCGACCAGCGCGGCGTCGCCGGCCGCGTGGCCGAGCGTGTCGTTGATGTGCTTGAGGCCGTCCATGTCCAGCAGCACGACGGCGATCGGCGGATCGCCGCGCTCGACCTCTGCGATGGCGTGGCGCAGCCGGTCCATGAACAGCGAACGGTTGGCCAGGCCGGTCATGTCGTCGTGCGTGGCCCGGTGGAAGAGGTCGTCGCGGCCGTAGCGGGTCGCCCAGTACATCGCGGCGCCCAGCACCTTGGACATCAGCGACAGCACCTGCACCTCGCGGTTGCCGAAGTTGCCCGCGCGCGACGAGAAGGCCTTGAGCACGCCGACCGGCGTGCCCTGGTGCGCCAGCGGCAGCACGACCATCGAGCGCAGGCCCACGCGCCGGCAGGCCTCGAGGTCGACGCGGCTGTCGATGTCGACGTCGTCGCAGATCAGCGGGATGCCCTGGCGCAGGCAGGTGCCGGAGAGGCTGCCGTCGCGGCGCACGCGCACGCCGAGCTGGTGGCTGGCGGCGCCGGCGACGGCGCGATACACCAGGTCCTCGCCCTCGGCCAGCTCGATCGCGGCGCCGTCGGCGTCGACGAGTTCCAGCGTGCCGTGGACCGACAGCGACATCACGCCCGCCAGGTCTAGCCCGAGCTGGGCGACCTGGCTGTGGATCTCGATGATGCGCAGGAGTGCGTCCCGGCTCGGCATCGACCGCCCCGAAAAGACCCGCTCCCTGGCCCACGCCGGCCACCGCCGCGCGCGCACTGGGTGCGTCGTTGCGCGGGACCACCTGCCGTCGTTGCCGCCAGTCTAGACCGGGGGCCTGCGCGATTCACCCCCTCTTTCCGGTGACGTTGCGAGGCGGCAGCGCCGGCCTCGGGGAATCTCCCGATGGGAGCCATGTCTTTACGCTGCGGATACGAGGCATGCGCAGAATCGCGCCCCATGTCAGAAAACAAATCCTCCCCGGCTGCCGCCGCTGCCGCCGCTCCCCCAGCGATCGTGCCGTTCACGCCCTATCAGAAGCTGGCCGCCGGGCTGATGGCGCTGCTGCAGTTCTCCGTCGTGCTGGACTTCATGATCATGTCGCCGCTGGGCGTCATGATCATGCCGGCGCTGCGGATGAGCTCCGGCGAGTTCGGCCTGGCCGTCTCCGCCTATGCCTTCAGCGCCGGCATCGCCGGGCTCCTGACGGCGGGATTCGCCGACCGCTTCGACCGCAAGCGGCTGCTGTTGTTCTTCTTCTGCGGCTTCCTGCTGGGCACGCTGTGGTGCGGCCTGGCGACGAGCTTCGCCTCGCTGCTGGCGGCGCGCATCGTGACCGGCCTGTTCGGCGGCGTCATCGGCTCCATCGTCATGGCGATCACCGCGGACCTGTTCCCGCCGTCGCAGCGCGGCCGCGTGATGGGCCTGCTGCAGGGCGGCTTCGCGGCCAGCCAGGTGCTGGGGCTGCCGTTCTCGATCTTCCTGGCCTCGCGCTTCGACTGGCATGCGCCGTTCATCGCGATCGTGCTGTTCGGGCTGCTCGCGGCGCTGGTGATCGCCTTCAAGCTGCAACCGGTGAACGCGCACCTCGGCGCGGCGGGCACCGGCCAGCACAGCGCGGCGCGGCACCTGCTGCAGACGGTGCGCATCCCGCGCCAGCAACTGGCCTTCGCGCTGACCGCGCTGCTGACCACGGGCGGCTTCATGCTGATGCCCTTCGCCAGCGCCTTCGTCGTGCACAACGTCGGCATCCCGCTGGACCACCTGCCCATCATCTACCTGATCACCGGCATCTGCACCCTGGTGTTCTCGCCGCTGATCGGCCGCCTGTCCGACCGCGTCGGCGCGATGCCGGTGTTCTACGCCGGCTGCGCCATCACCATCGCGACGGTCGCGTTCTACACGCACCTGGGGACGTCGCCGCTGTGGGTGCTGATCGTGGTCAACGTGGTGATGTTCGTGGGCATCTTCTCGCGCATGATCCCGGCCCAGGTGACGCTCGCGGGCGTGCCGGCGCCGGAGCAGCGCGGCTCGTTCAACGCGATCAACTCGGCGCTGCAGCAGCTGGCCGGGGGCCTGGCCTCGCTGGTGGCGGGGCACATCGTGCACATCGGTCCGGACGGTCACGTGAACGACTTCCCGTACGTGGGCTACGTCGTCATCGCGTCCACGCTGGTCGCGGCGCTGCTGATGCGCCAGCTCGTGCGCGGCGGGCGCGCGGCGGGCGTGCCCGCCCCGGTCAAGGCCGGCTGAGTTCGATTGGCGGTCCGTGACGGAAGTCACGGAGGGCGCGAGCTTCTTGTCGATCCGTCTAGAGTGGGCCCTCGAGCGGGGGGCATTGCTTACACGTGCGGAACATCCGCTCCCTAGAATTCAGGGTTTTCACCGACCCGGAATTCGATCATGTCCTCCGCGATCCGGCGCCTGAGCGGCGCATTCGTCCTGTCGGCCGTGGCGCTGACGTCGCTGTCGGCGCGCGCCGCCGGCCCGGCCGTCGACACGATGGCCCGCATCAAGGATTCCAAGACGATCACGCTGGGCGTGCGCGAGGCCTCGCGGCCCTTCTCCTTCGTCAACGAGCAGAAGCAGGGTCAGGGCTACTCGGTCGACCTGTGCCTGGCGGCCGTCGACGAGATCAAGAAGGAACTGAAGCTGCCCGAGCTGAAGGTCAACTACGTCGTCGTCTCCGGCGCCGACCGGATCCCGAAGCTGCAGAAGGGCGAGATCGACCTGGAGTGCGGCTCGACGACCAACACCAAGGCGCGTCAGGAGCAGGTCGACTTCAGCTACACGATCTTCGTCGCGGGCATGCGCGTGCTGATCCCGAGCGGTGCCAAGGTCGACTCGATCAAGGACCTGGACGGCATGACGATCGCGCTGGCCAAGGGCACGACCTCGGAGAAGCTGTTCACGCAGCTGAACAACTCCGGCGAGGCCAAGATGCAGCTGGTCCAGTACCCCAACAACACGGACGCGTTCAAGGCGCTGCGGGAGGGCAAGGCCCGCGCGTTCGCGCAGGACGATGCGCTGTTGCTGGGCCTGGCGTCCAAGGACAAGGCGCTGGACAGCCTGAGCCTGGGCCAGATGGCCTTCTCGGTGGAGCCCTACGGCATCATGATGCGCAAGGGCGACGCCAAGCTGGCGGCGGCCGTGGACCGCGCGCTGAGCCGCGTCTACGGCAGCGGCGAGATCGAGCAGCTCTACAACAAGTGGTTCCAGACCTCGGCGCTGTCGATCCCGATGAACCGCCTGACGCGCGACGGCTTCAAGCGCCCGAACCGCGAAGCCGGCGTGGCGATGCTGCTGGGGTATTCGATCTGAGCGATCCCTCCGGATCCTGGTGAGCAAGCGGACCTTCGGGTCCGTTTTGCATTGGTGGGTTGGAAACGCGAGCCGGGGGGCAAGACCTGGACCCGCGTCACTCGGACGGACTCCCTAGCCCTTGGGGGACCCGCAGGCGCGTTCGGCCGCGACACTGCGCCTTCCTCATTGCCGCACGAGCCCCATGCGCCTGGAAGTCGCCCGACCTTGCTCCTCGACCCTTCGCCGCTGGCTGGCCGGCGCGTGGATCGCGACCTTCGCCGTCGTCGCATCGCCGGCGCATGCCCTCGACGTGCCGTCGGGCTGGACACAACGTGTCCACGAGGACGGTCTGCTGTTGCAGCCCGCCGACCTGCCGCCCGGCAAGGTGATGCAGCTGTGGGTCGCGCCGCCGATGGAGGTGGGGCGCGACGAGGGCGTGGCCGCACTCGCGCGCCTCAAGGATCCGATGCGCGGGCTGGGCGCGACCGGCCAGCCAACCTGCAAGCCGCCGCAGATGCTGCAGGCTGGCGTGGTGCTCCAGAACTGCGTGGCGACCGTCAACGGCGCGACTGTCGAGACGCAGGTCTACCTGCGCCCGGCGCGCAACGGCCAGGTCGAATGGCTGAGGCTGGCGTTCTCCCAGGACGAGGCCTTGCTTCAGCAATTCGGCGGCGGCCTGAAAGCGCTCACCGGGAAGTCCAACGAACTGTGGCCGGCGCTCAAGGCGCTGGCCGGCGACGAGCGCAAGCGCCGTGAGGAAGCCGAACGCACCGCCGCGCTGGAGCGTCGCGCGGCCGCCGATCGCGCGATCCACGTGGCGCCGGGCAAGGGCGTCGCGGAGCGCGACATCGCCTTCCTGCTCTGGACCTGGTACCAGCCCAGCGGCGAGAGCCTGGTGGAGAACCTGCATCTGCTGCTCAAGGACGGCACCGGCTACCGCAACCTCGACCTGCCGCCGGACGAGCTCGACATGGCTGCGGCGCGCCGCTTCAAGCCGGAGCGCGTCCTCCAGTGGCGCCGCAGCGGCGGCGACTGGCAGATCAAGGACCACGACGACAAGGACTGGCGCACGATCAGCGGCACGCCCGCGACGCCGGCCTCGGTGGGACAGAAGATCGACGGCACGTTCACGCACTCCTGGTACTCAATCCTCGGCGGCGGCAGCTCGCAAAACCGCTTCCATTTTGAATCGGACGGCACTTTCGAGCAGACAGGCAAGTCCGTGTTCGGCACCGGCGGCATGGCCGCGGCGAACGGCGTCGCGGGCATGGCGACCAACACCTACTCGCGCGGCGGCAGCACGACGACCTCGTCGGTCAGCGCGGTCGGTGCCGGTGCGGGAGGCGCCCAGCGGCAGCGCCGCAACGGCGGCGACTTCGTTGGCCGTTACCGGCTGGACCGCTGGGCCATGGTCGTCGAGCGCGAGAACGGCGACCAGGAGCGGGTGCTCTTCGCGTTCAACGGCGACAAGCAACGCGCCGTGTTCATCAAGGACATGGGCTACTCGAAGTAGGCCGCCGATGAGCGACGACGTCTTCGCGGGCCTGCCGCCGATCGAACCGGATCGGTGGCTGCGGTCGCTGGGGCCGTTCGAGGACGAGCGGGGTAATCACTTCCGGCTCGCCATCGACTGCACGCTGGCCGGATCGAGTTGGCCGGGCCGGAAGAAGCGCCTGCTGGCGGCGCTCGGCCTGCGACGTGCCGCGGAGCGGATCTCGCTGCAGGCGCGCATCGAGATCGAGCTGTTCGCGATCCAGCCCATCCTGGGCGACCTCCTCGATCGCGATGGCGTGCCTCGCGAAGGCTTCTTCGCTCCCATGCCTCCGCGTGTTCGAGATCTCCAACTGGAAGTCACGCACGGGCAGGGGGTGGTGTACTACCTCCTCAAGCTGTCCACCGACGCGGGCCATGCGGAGTTCCCGTCGTTCGAGGCGATCGTGCGGTGGCGCCTGCTGCGCAATCCCTGATCAGCAGATCGACGAGCAGGCTCCCCTGCGTCGCATAGGTCCACTTGTCCGTCTTGAGCAGGGTCGCGACGGGCCACGCACCGTCACGCCACGACATCGGGCACCTCCACGACACGCGACGCCAGCACCTTGTCGATCGTCTTGCCGTCCATGTCGACGATCTCGAAGCGCCAGCCTTCCCACTCGACCGTGTCCGCCTCGCGCGGCAGGCGGCCGGTGAGCAGCATCATCATCCCGCTCAGCGTGTGATACCGGCCGCGCTCTTCCTCCGGCACCTCGTCGAGACCCAGGCTGTCCTTCAGTTCCGGCACCGGGATGTGGCCGTCGAGCAGCCAGGAGCCGTCCTCGCGCTGCACCGCCCAGGCGGACGCGGGATCGCGCGGCTGGAACTCGCCGGTGATCGCCTCGACCAGGTCGTGCAGCGTGACCAGGCCTTGCACCTCGCCGTACTCGTCGATGACGAAGGCCATGTGCACGGCGGACAGTCGGAAGTTGGCCAGCAGCTCCATGCCGGTCAGCGTCTCCGGCACGTACAGCGGCGGGGCGAGGTGCTGGTCCAGGCGCGGCTGGCGCTGTCGCAGCATTTCCGACAGCACCTGGCGCGCGTTCACGACGCCGACGATGTCATGCAGCCCGCCGCGCACGACCGGGAACAGCGCATGGTCCGAGGCCTCGATGCGCGCGAGCGTCGTCTCCATCGGATCGTTCAGGTCCAGGCAGACCACGTCGCGGCGGGACACCATCAGCGAGCCGATCTGGCGGTCGTCCAGGCGGAAGACGTTGCGCACCATCGCGTGCTCGTGCGACTCGATCACGCCGGCGCTGGTGCCTTCGGCGAGCACGGCGTGGATCTCTTCCTCGGTGACGTTGAAGGCGGCCGACTGCTTCACGCCGAGCAGGCGCAGCAGCGCGTTCGTCGAGCCCGACAGCAGCCGCACGAAGGGCTTGGTCGCCACGGCGAGCGCCGCGATCGGGCGCGCGACCAGGCGCGCGACGGCCTCGGGGTTGGACTGTCCCAGGCGCTTGGGCACCAGCTCGCCGAGCACGATCGAGAAGTAGGTGATCAGCACGACGACCAGGCCGGTCGCGGCGCCGCTGGCGTACTCGGCCGGCACGCCGTGGGAGGTGATCCACAGCGCGAGCGGCCCGGCCAGCGCGGCCTCGCCCACGATGCCGTTGAGCACGCCGATCGAGGTGATGCCGATCTGGATCGTCGACAGGAAGCGGGTGGGGTCCTCGCCCAGCTTGACGGCGGCGGCGGCGGCGCTGTCGCCGTCGTCGATGAGCTTCTGCAGGCGCGCTCGGCGCGCGGTGACCAGTCCGATCTCGGACATGGCGAACAGGCCGTTGAGCAGGATGAGGAAGAAGAGTAAGGCGATTTCCATGATGGATGGGGAAGGAACGCCGGCCCGCCGGACCTCGAGGACGAGGCGCGCGACGGGGACGGCGCAGACGCACGCGAGCGCGGAAGGCGCGGCGCGTGCCGAAGGGGAAGGGCAGGGGTGTGGAGGCGGCGAGGCGCCTCGGAGCGGGCTACACGGGTCGCGTCAGACGCGCGGCGGCCGCAGGAGCGGCTGCGTGCAGCGCTGGGGCTCGTGCAGCTGGGGCGTGGGAAGCGGGCTCGCCTGCGGCGGCGCGATGCGCAGCGGACGCGCGTCGGGCTTGCAGTGATCGGACATGTCGTCCGAGGTGTCGCCGAGCTCGAAGAGCAGGGCAGCAATGTCGGCGGCGTGGTCGTCGTCGGCGCCTGGTTGCGCCGCGGCGCTGACGACGGTCGCGGGATCGGCCGGTTGCCCGTCGACCAGCAGATGCTGCGCATGCGCGACGCCCGCGGCGAACATCGTCACGCCGGCGGCGGCGATGCCGTACGCGGGGACGAGGATCGTCAGGACGAGGATGCGGAGCCAGCGGGTCACGGGTGGGATTCTATCGATCACGTCTCGTGACGCGCGGAGGGCTCAATTCTCCGGGCCTTGGACGAAGTAGACCGACGGCACCAACGCCCAGGCGGGCAGGCTGCTGCAGGTGTAGCCGTTGTCGTCGTAGTAGATCGCGACGTTCTTGCTGGTCGAGCGGGCCGTCAGCAATGTTGCGTAGATGGATTTGCAAGTGGCTGCAGACGCTCGGCCAGCGCCGCCGTTGAGGTTGCAGATCTTGTGGATGGGGGTGCCGGTGACGCTGACGGTGACATCGCCGCCCATGTCAATGCCTAGGTAGGTCACAGCGCCGCCGCACGAGTAGTTGGCGTGCGCCGTCGACGCGACCAGCGCCAGGGACGCGACGGTGGCCGTCGCGATGCGTTTGAGCTTCATGATGAGTTCCTCCCTCTGATGGCCGTTGTGTGACCGCAGCAACCCCATGTTTCTGGGTACGACTGCAACGGCGGGGTCGGATGTTAGAGGTTCAGGGGGCGGTTTGAATGACGGAATGTGAGCCATCCTGATCGAAGCGCGTCAGCACCGCGATCGTCCCGACGATGTGATCGTTCAGCGCTTCCAGCTCCTCCGCCGGTACCCACCACTCGGTGTGATGGGCGCCGCCGACCTGCTGGACCGGATAGCGGTCCATGAAGTCCTTGCGGACTTCGAAGCGGGTGACGAAGCCCTCGCCGCTGGCCGGCACGTTCCAGTCGCGCGCGATCTCGACGGCGTACTGCTCGTTCGTGACGGGGTAGAAGATCGGCTGATCCGGCAGACGTGGTGGCCACCGGCGGTAGCCCGATTGCGCCACGAGCGCCAGCTCTTGTGGGCCGGTCGGCCGGAAGAGGGTGAGGGTGGGGGAGGTCATGAAATTGCTTTCAATTTGCGCACTCATCGGCCGCATCCTTGGCTGCTTTCAGTCGCGCCCGGACTTCCATCAACGCGAAGCCGAGCAGGTTCAGTCCCTTCCAGCGCGCAGGGTTGCGGGCGTCGGCATCATTCGCCGCCAGCCCGATGCCCCAGACGGGATCGACGGGGCTGGCCTCGACCAGCACCTGCTCGCCGGTGCTCAAGAGGAATCGACGCAGCGGGCCGTTGCCGCCGAACTTGCCCATGTTGGCGGCGACGACGATGTCGAAGCGGTGCTCGGCCCATCGACGCTCGTCGAAGCCGGCCACCTTGCGACCGAGCTGCTTCCCCAGATCGGGCGTCTTCGCCTCCAGGATCTGCTGGCGCAGCGCCTGGTCGCCGAAGAGCTCGGCCTTGCCGGCCATCATGAAGTGCTCCGCCGTGCGGAAGGTCTCCTTGCCAACCTGGAACGATGCGTCGTACCACTGGCTGAAGCAGGCGGCGCTCACCCCACGGTCCTTGGGAGGTTGATGCCCCCAGAAGAGCACGTACTCGACCGGTTGCCCTGCTTGCACGGACTCGATCAGACTGCGGATGTCCCGCGTCTCGCTTGCTGGTTTCATTGTTGTTCTCCCAGAGTCATATGAGTTGTATAGTGCAACTCTTCGAAGGTTGCACAATACAACTCTCCAGCGATCCCATCAAGCCCGAACGACGATGACAACCGAACCTTCGCGCCGGAAACCACAGCCCGCTCCCGCGAGCCCCTCCTTTCCGCTGCCGTTCACGACGGTCGACGTGGTGATCTTTTCTGTCGTCGAGGATCAACTGCGGGTGTTGCTGGTGCAGCGTCCATCGAAAGAGGACGAGCCGTTCCCTGAACGTTGGGCCCTGCCGGGCGGCTTCGTGAACATCGACCGCGACCGCGATCTGGAGGCCTGCGCGCGGCGCAAGCTGTCGGAAAAGACGGGCGTTGCCAGTCCGTATCTGGAGCAACTTGGCAGCTGGGGTGGCAAGGACCGCGATCCGCGCGGGTGGTCCGCGACCCACGTGTATTTCGCGCTGATCCCCGCCGACGGCGTGAAGCTGGCCAAGGGCGCGAACGCCGCCGACGTGGGATGGTTCGAGGTGGAGACCCTGCTGAAGCGTCCGCGCCTGGCCTTTGACCACGGTGCCATCCTGAAGACCGCCGTCGAGCGGCTGCGCGGCAAGGTGGAGTACACGTCGCTGCCGGCCTTCCTGTTGCCCGTGGCCTTCACGCTGCCGCAGCTGCAACGGATGTACGAGGTCGTTCTGGGCCGACCGGTCGACAAGAGCGGCTTCCGGACGCGCATGCTCGCGGCCGGGTTCCTCGAAGAAGCAGGGCCGATGGCCGGCGACGCCAACCGCCCCGCGATGGGTTATCGCCTCCTGGACCGCAAGAGCGCGGTGGTGTTTCCGCGGACCTTCAGTCCAAGACAGGGCGAGTGAGCTTGACCAGGGGGCGCTGACGTCCCTCGATCAGAAGTCCCGCGTGTCGCATCGGCTCGCGCGAATTGCTGGCGCGACGTACCGCGCGAACGCGCCCCGTCGAGACGGCGACCCGGACCGTTGCCAACGCCGGGGGCGATGCCGGCATGGCCGCACCGATCGCGGGACGCTTTTTCCAGGCTGGACGCAAGCCGCCGCGCGCGTCCTCATCCTTGGAGGAACGGCAGGATCCACCGTTCGAATTCGTCCTGCCACTCCTGCTGCGCGGCCACGAGGATGGGCTCCGGATCGTCGACCGGCGCCACCTGCAACTGCTCTCTCAGCCACTCGATGTAGGCGTCGAGCCCTTCGCTCTTGCGATAGTGGTGCTCGCTGCGGAAGTAGTGGATGCGGTCGAAGTCGATGCGCGGTTCCACGTCGCAGCTGCTGACGCGCAGCAACTCTCGCACGTCGCGCGCGACGATCCACTCGCCGCCTTCGTCGCCGAAGGCCACCACCGGCCAGCGGTCCGGCATCGGCGGCTGCGACGGGTCTGGATTCCACAGCGCATAGAACGACCCCGACGCCGTCGCCCGCGCAAACGGGATCAGCCGCGACAGGAACGCGGGATCCTCCGACCAGCCGTATCGCAGGCCGTCGTGGTCGTCGTCGGTCAGCGTCAGCGCTGCGGAGTAGTTGCCGTAGCCGATGTCATTCTGGAAGCGCAGCAACGCGAGCAGGGACTCGGGAACGGGCAGGTCGCCGAAGGGCGCGGCGAAGTCGGTCGGATCGATCATGGGAGGAGCAGGGGAGTCGGTACAACGACCGGCTGGACCCGGCCAGCCCCGCTGCTCTGGACAGCAGTGGAGCCGCCGCGAATCTAGCGCCCATCGGGGTTCCCGGGACGTGACCTTCGTCCACTCCCGCGCCGATGTCCCCTGACCCGGCGTCGCACGCGAAGCGTGCGCGCCTGCACCACGTCGAACCCGAGGCCGTGCGCCTCACCAGACCTGTGCGGCCGGCGTGCCCTGGTGATACCGCATCTGCCAGCCCTGCGCCGTCTTCAGCCACAGCGAGGACCGCAGCGTGTGATGCGCCAGCGAGCCGTCCTCCTGCCGATGCGCGGAGCGGTAGGTCAGCAAGGCCGCATCAGGCGCGAGCGGCGCGATGCGGAACTCGTCGGGCGCGACCTTCGGCGGCTCGTGGTCGTCGGCGAGCCAGCGGATGATGGTGTCGCGGTCGTACTGCCGGCCGGATCGGCCGACCTCGTGGAAGTCCGGGTGCAGCAGCTGCGACAGGCGCTCGGCGCTGCAGCGCACGCCGGGATGGTGGAGCTCGACTTCCAGTGAGCGGATTGTGTCGAGCAGTGAGCGTTCGGCGTCGGACATGGCGGAACGGGATCGTGAGGGATGAGGTGGTGCAGCGAGCATAGCGGCGCTGTGCTTGCGCGATGCGGGCAGGGCGCAGGGGCTTCGGCACTGCCACCGCCGCTGGCCCTCACCCCCGCCCTCTCCCGCAAGCGGGAGAGGGGGTAAGAAGGGTGCCGGTCGGACTTCCTCTCCCGCAGGGGGAGAGAGGGCAAGAAGGGCGCCGATCGGACTCCCTCTCCCGCAAGCGGAAGAGAGGGTAAGAAGGGCGCCGGTTGGACTCCCTCTCCCGCGAGCGGAAGAGAGGGTAAGAAGGGCGCCGGTCGGACTCCCTCTCCCGCAAGCGGGAGAGAGGGTAAGAAGGGCGCCGGTCGGACTCCCTCTCCCGCTTGCGGGAGAGGGCGGGGGTGAGGGCCAGCGGCCTCGGCAGACAGCGGACGACAGCACTTCTACCGCCGCATGCGCTCGATACGGCTGCATTTCCCTCCGGGTCAGGCCTTGTCGCTCACACCCGCCGAATCGAAGCTCGCCATCTCGGCCAGCACGCGGCAGGCCGACTCCAGCAGCGGCCACGCCAGCGCCGCGCCGGAGCCTTCGCCCAGGCGCAGGCCGAGGTCCAGCAGCGGCTGCGCCTGCAGCGTGTCCAGCATCAACCGGTGGCCCTGCTCGTTGGAACGGTGCGCGAAGACGCAGCGCTCCAGCACCGCCGGCTGCAGCTTCGCCGCCACCAGCACCGCCGCGCCGGTGATGAAGCCGTCCACGACGATCACCCGGCGCTCCAGCGCCGCCTGCAGCACCGCGCCGACCATCATCGCGATCTCCAGCCCGCCCAGCGCGGCCAGCGCCGCCAGCGGCTCGATGGCGCGCGGATGCTTCTCCAGCACGCGCGCCAGCACGGCCAGCTTGTGACGCAGCTGCGCGTCGTCCAGCCCCGTGCCGCGTCCCACGCAGTCCGCCAGCGGATACCCGCCCAGCCGCGACAGCAGCAGCGCCGCCGACGAGGTGTTGCCGATGCCCATCTCGCCCAGCAGCAGCGCGTTGCCCGGCCGCTTCTGCAGCAGCGTCTTGCCGGCGGCGATCGCCGTCGCGCATTCGTCGACCGTCATCGCCGGTCCCGCCAGCATGTCGCGGCTGCCCATCGCGATCTTGGCGATCAGCAGGCCCGGACGCGGCTCGAAGGTGTGGCGCACGCCGGCGTCGACGACGCTCAGTTGCAGCCCGTGCTGGCGCGCCAGCACGGACACCGCCGCGCCGCCCGCCAGGAAGTTCTCGACCATCTGCCAGGTCACGTCCGACGGGAAGGCCGACACGCCGTGCGCCGCCAGGCCGTGATCGGCTGCGAAGACCATCATCTGCGGCTCCACCAGCTTCGGTTGCTCCGTGCCCTGGATCAGGCCCAGGCGCAGCATCAGCCCCTCCAGCCGACCCAGCGAGCCCAGCGGCTTGGTCTTGCGATCGATGCGGTGCTGCAGCGCCGCGGCCAGCGCCGCGTCGTGCAGCGAGGGAATCGCGGGAATCAGGTCTTGCTTGGTCATGGGGACTTCTCGGACTTCAAAGGGAAAGGGGAGCGGCGCGGCCTGCGAAGAGGGCTACGGCAACGGCGATGGCGATGGCGATGGCGGCGTCGCGGCGGGCGACAGCAGCCCCATCAGCACGCCGGGCGCGAAGTGGCGGTCGATGTAGTCGGCCAACTCGTCGAAGACCTGGTCGAGCGGCCGGGCCGGACGGTCGAACAGCGCGGCCAGCACGCGGTCGTCCTCGAACAGGCCGTGCAGGTAGTGGCCGAGCACCGGCCCGTGCTGCCAGCCGACCGGCTCGCCGAGGGCGTCGAACAGCACCGGCCGCGCCGCGGGCAGGCCGGGATGCTGCGCCGTGCGGCCGTGGTGGATCTCGTAGCCGCGCGCCACCTGCCCGTTCAGCGACGACCACGGCGCGTCCAGCGTCGGCGCGAAACGGCACTCGGCCTCGCGCAGCAGCTTCTCGCGCTCGAACAGCGTCACCAGCGGCAGCAGGCCCAGGCCGGGCGCGTTGCCGTCGAGCCCGTGCGGATCGACCAGCGCCTCGCCCAGCATCTGCAGGCCGCCGCAGATGCCCAGCACCCGCCGGCCGGCGGCGGCATGCGCCGCGACCGCGACGTCCAGCCGCTGCGCGCGCAGCCACGCCAGGTCCGCCGCCACCGCCTTCGATCCCGGCAGGATGATCCAGTCGACGCCGTCGAGCTCGGCCGGCGTGCGGGCCCAGCTCAGACGCACGTCGGGCAGGTTGCGCAGCGGCTGGAATTCGTCGAGGTTGGACAGCCGCGGATAGGCGATCACGGCCACGCGGATCGGAGCGCGTCCGCGGTCGTCAGTGCCGGTGCCCGTGCCCGTGCCGAGGCCGCCCGTCGTGCGGTCGTCGAAGACGCCGTCCTCCTCGGGCAGCCCGTGCCCGCGCCACATCGGCAGCGTCGCGAGCGTGGGCACGCCGGTCATCTGCTGCAGCATCTCCGGACCGGGCGACAGCAGCGCCGCGTCGCCGCGGAAGCGGTTTAGCACGAAGCCCCGGATCAGCGCGCGCTCGTCCGCCGGCAGCAGCGCGTGCGTGCCGTACAGATGGGCGAAGGCGCCGCCGCGGTCGATGTCGGTGACCAGCAGGCAGGCCGCGCCGGCCTCGCGCGCGGTGCGCATGTTCACGTAGTCGCTGCTGTGCAGGTTGATCTCGGCGGGCGAGCCGGCGCCCTCGATGACGACGACGTCGTTCTCGTCGAGCAGCGCATGCAGCGCCCCGCGCGCGCGGGCCCAGAGCGCTTCGCTGCGCTCGCGCCACGGCGCGCGGCTGAGCGCCTCGTCGACCTCGCCGAGCACGACGACCTGCGAGGCGGTGTCCTTCTCCGGCTTCAGCAGCACCGGGTTCATGCGCACCTCGGGCCGCGCGCGGGCGGCGAGCGCCTGGAAGTACTGCGCCGAGCCGATCTCGCCCTGACGCCCGTCGAGACCCGGCACGACGCGCGCGTTGTTGCTCATGTTCTGCGCCTTGTACGGCGCGACGCGCAGGCCCTGACGCGCGTACCAGCGGCACAGCGCCGTGGTGAGGAAGCTCTTGCCCGCCCCGCTGGTGGTGCCCAGCACCATCACGGCCCGCCCCCGCCGCTGCCCCGACGCCCGATCCGGAGTCAGCGAGCCCCCCTGGGGCCGGAATGGGGCTTGGGGGTCCTGGAGGGATCCCCCATGCCCCGTGGAGAGCCCGCGCTTGGCCGCACGGCCGACATCATCCGACCCAGGACCGCTCACAGTGTTTCTCCAGAAGGATGCGTCGTATCGAACGCCCCATGGCGCGACGGCGGCGATGGCAACGGCGTGTGTCCGCCGAAGGTGGACATCGCGGTGGCCAGCGCGTCGACCGCTTCCGGCGACTGCACCGACACGCGGACCAGCCCTGGCAGGCCGAAGGAGCTCGCGTCGCGCAGCTTGATGCCGAGGGCGCGCAGGCCTTCGAGCAGTGCTTCCGGCACGCCGTGCCACGGTGACGGCAGGGCGGCGAGCCAGAAGTTGGCGACGCCGCCGTCGATCTGGTCGAAGCCCATTGTCGCCATGCGCGCCCATTGCGCCGCGCGCCATTCGCGCAGCAGCGGGAGCGAGGCTTCAAGTTCGTTGCGGATCGACGGCGTGGTCCAGGCCTCGAGCAAGGCCTGACCCTCGGACGACAGGACCCAGCTCGGCGCGAGTTCCGCGACGCGGTCGATCCAGAGTCCGTCGCGGGGGCCGATGAGGTAGGCGCCTCGCACGCCGGTGAGCCCGAAGGCCTTGTTGGGGCAGACCAGCCGCCACGCGCCGTCGGCGATCGGCTGCGGCAGCGCGCATGCGCCGGCCAGGCGCAGCGCGTCGTAGGCCTGGTCGACGACGAGCTGCGAGCCGCTCTGTCCGAGCGCGAGCGCCACGGCCGTCCATTCGGCGGGGCCGAAGCTCGCGCCGGTCGGGTTGTTGGGATCGCAGACCCAGACCAGCGAGGGCAGGGTCAGCGCGTCGGCCAGCTCGAAGGCGTCGTCGTAGCCGGTCACCTGCAGGCCGAGCGCGTGCGCGGCGGCCGCGTAGTCGCCGAAGCCGGGCTGCGGCACGCAGACGCGTGTCACGCCGGACAGCATCGCGGCGAGCGTCAGGCGGCGGATCGCTTCTGAGCCGCCGGAGGCCGGCAGCACGCGGTCGGGCTCGACGCGATGCCAGTCGCCCAGACGGGCGCGCAACGCGGCGTAGGCGGGATCGGGATAACACAGCCGGTCGGCGCGCAGCACCGCGTCGAGCGCGGCCGGCGGCGGCCCGAGCGGATGGGCGTTGGTCGAGAAGTCGTGGCGCACCGGCGGCCCGGCGTCGGTGCCGCCGTGCATGAGCGATTGGAAGCGGCTCATCGCGCGCGCCCGACGGCAATGCCGGGGGCCATGCTGTCGACGATGCCGCCGACCCCCAGCACGAAGACGAACGCGAAGCCGCCGCGCAGCGCCGCGGCGCCCAGCACCAGCAGCGCGGCCAGGCCCAGCATCGCCCCTGCGGCGAGGCGCTGCGCGGTGACCATGTCCTCGGCGACGACGTCGCCGCCGGACGGATTGAGCCGGTAGTGGCCGGGCTTGCTCAGCACGCGGCCCAGCCGCAGCGCCATCGCGCCCATCGGCCAGCCGCCGTTGGGCGAGGGCGTGCGCGCGGCCTCGCGCAGCAGCGGCGCGAGCAGCGCCGGCCGCCACGCGACGAGCGCCAGTCCCGTGAGCCGCGCCGGGATCCACGACAGCACGTCGTCGGCGCGTGCGGCCCACTTGCCGGCCCATTCCCAACGACCGCGGTAGCCCCACATCGCGTCCGCGGTGTTGGCGAAGCGGTAGACCGCCGCGCCCGGCAGGCCGGCGATCATGAACCAGAAGAGCGGCGCGATGACGGAATCGTTGAGGTTCTCGGCGAGCGTCTCGATGGCGGTCTCGCGGATGTCGCGCGCGGAGAGCTGCGTCGTGTCGCGGCTGACCAGGCGGGACAGCTGGGCGCGGCCCTCGTCGAGCGAGCGAGACAGCGCGGTCTCGACGGCGCCGACCTCGTCGCGCAGCATGCGCCACGCGAGCATCGGCTTCAGCGCGAGTCCCAGCAGCAGCGCCGCCACTGCGAGTCGCCAGCCGCCGAACCACGGCTCGAGCCCCGCGATGATCGCGTGCTCGATCGCCCAGGCGGCGACGGCGGACAGCGTGATGCCCGCGCTCCACGCGAGCGCCCCGCCGATGAACGCCGCCTTCGCCGACATGCCGCAGAGCCGGTCGCCGAAGAGCCCCAGGAAACGCCCCATGCCCACGACCGGATGCACGGCGGCAGGCGGCTCGCCGAAGCAGCGGTCGAGCAGCAGGGCGATCGGGATCGCGAGGGCGAGCAGCCAGGACATCGGACTCATGAGATGAGCAACGAGAAGCGTCGTGAGGCGTGGAAGGACGTCGAGTGACGGAGAAGGCGGCGATGAAATCTGGCGCGCAGCTTAGCGGTCAGAAGACCATCGGAGAGAAGTCAATCCTCAATTCCGCGTTGGGCCGGCACTCCTGCCTTGAAGTGGTGTTTCACCATTGTCATTTCCGTCACCGTGTCTGCCAGATCCATCAATTCCTGCGGCGCATTGCGGCCCGTCAGGCAGACGTGCACATGCGCCGGCCGGTCGCGCAGCGTCTCCAGCACCGGCTCCAGCGGCAGCCAGCCGTAGCGCAGCGGATACATGATCTCGTCGAGCACGACGAGGAAGTGCTCGCCGCCGAGGATCGTGGCTTTCGCGCGTTCCCAGCCGTCGCGTGCGAGCTGCGCCGAATGGTCCAGGTCCTTGCTCTTCCACGAGAAGCCATCGCCCAGACCTTCGATCGGCACGCCGATCTGCTCGAACAGCCGGTGCTCGCCGAAGCGCGCGCTCGGCACCTTCATGAACTGGTAGATGTGGACCTGCTTGCCGCGCCCGTGCGCGCGCAGCGCCAGCCCGAAGGCGGCGGTGCTCTTGCCCTTGCCGTTGCCGGTGTGGACGATCACCAGCCCGCGGCGTTCGCCGTCGGGAATGATGCGCACGCGGTCGACGGGCGGTTTTTCGATTTCCATGTCGGTGCTCCAGAGCGGCGATGTGCCTTGAAAACTTTGACCTGCTGACGGCGTGAGGCCGCTGGCCCTCACCCCCACCCTCTCCCGCAAGCGGGAGAGGGAGTCCGACCGGCTCCCTTCTTACTCCCTCTCCCGCTTGCGGAAGAGCAACCGTGTCAAGCGTCTACGGCAGTAGAAGCGCTGTGGTCCTCTGGCTCCCTCTCCCGCTTGCGGGAGAGGGCAGGGGTGAGGGCCAGCGGCGGTGGAAGTCCTGAATCCTCTTCAGATCCGCGCGCGCAGGCTGAGGCGGAAGGTGCGCGGCTCCATCGGATGCACGAGCCGTCCGTTGATGCCCTCGCCGCTGTTGCAGCCCGCGCCTTCGGCGCGCGTGCAGGCCGCGCCCCAGTACTCGATGTCGTTGGCCTTGGTGTCGAAGAGGTTCAGCACGTCGAGGCCGAGCTGCCAGCGATCGCTGAGCTGGTAGCCCAATCGCCAGTTGGCGGTGAACACCGCCTTGGAATTCTGCGTGCCGGTTTCCTCGAGCGCATACGCGCCCAGGTACCGCAGCTTGAAGCCGCTCGACCACGGCCCCGCAGGCGCCCAGTTCGCCGACATCGACGCGGACCACGGCACCGCGTTGGGCACGCGCTTGCCGCTGCCGAACTCCGTCTCCGTCGCCTCGACGAAGCGCGCCCGCGACCAGGCCACGTCCGCGTCGATCAGCCAGTCGCGACCGACCTGCACGTCGTTGGACCATTCCAGCCCCACGCGCTTGGACGCACCGCGCGCCTCGGTCACGCCCTCGTCGCCGACGAAGACCAGCTCCGACGCCAGGTTGGCCTGCCACAGCGCCAGGCTGGTGGTCCATCCCTTCACCGGCTTGGTGCGCAGGCCCAGCTCGGTGCTCTTGGTGCGCGCCAGCAGCGGCAGCGTGTCGGTCGGACTGCCGTCGGCGGGGTTGACCGTGGTCGTCGCGCCGCGCGCATCGTTCGAGCGGAAGGCGCGCGCCCAGTGCAGATAGAGCTCGGTATCCGCCGCGACCCGCGCGATCAGGCCCAGCTTCGGGCTGAACTGCGACTGGCTGGCCTTGCCGCCGTTGCCCAGGTTGAATTCCCCGCCGGTGGGCGAGACCGTCGCGCGCATCGTGTCCCAGCGCCCGCCCACGGTGCTGCGCAGCCAGTCGGTCCAGCGGCTGCCCAGCTCGACGAAGACGCCGGCGCTGTCCTGGCTCACACGGTCCTCGCGCACGGTGTGCGTGCGCACGCGGTCCACGGTGTCGTACAGCCCGAGCGTGCCGATCTTGTCGTGGCGCCACTGCAGGCCCCAGGTCAGCTGCTGATCGGCCGGCAGCCACGCGGCCGGCAGCTGATGCTTCAGCGAGCCGCCCCAGAGCTTGCGATGGTCCGCCTGCTCATGCTGATCGCCGTCCGGTCCGTTGATGAAGCCCGACGGCGCGGAGAACAGGTTCAGCGCGTAGTCCACCACCCAGGCGTCGGCGGTCCACTTGCCGCTGCCCTGGTTGTAGGCGATGCCGCCGCTCAGGCTGTGGCGGTGCGTGCGGCCGCCGTCGTTGGCCACCAGCGTGCCGTAGCGACCGATCTCGCCGCTGTCGATGGCGCGCTCGGGCACATGCTCGCTGGCGCGCCAGGCGGCGCTGTAGCTCAGCAGGTCGACGTGCGCGCCGTTGCGCTCGTCGCCGCGCGTCAGGCGCAGCACCGCGTTGCGGCGATGCAGGTCCTCGGCCTGGTCCCACGGGCCGTCGTAGACGCTGCCCTCGGCCGCGCCCAGCAGCGACCAGCCCCCACCGAGCTTGGTGCTGCCCGCCGTCAGCGCGCGGCGATACCCGTAGGGGCCCGCCGTCACCTGCGCGAAGGGGCGCTCGATCTCGCTCATGTAGCCGATGCGCGCGGCGCCCGTGGTCGCGAAGTCGCCGTCCTCGGCGTTGAACGCACCCTTGCGGTAGCGCAGGCTGTCCACCAACTCCGGGATCAGGAAGTTCAGATCCATGTAGCCCTGCCCGTGCGCATGGCTGGCCATGTTCACCGGCATGCCGAGCACAAAGGTCGCGAAGTCGCTGCCGTGGTCGAGGTTGTAGCCGCGCAGGAAATACTGGTTGGCCTTGCCGTCGCCGCTGTGCTGCGTGACGGTCATGCCGGGCATCGCTTCGAGCAGCTCGGCCGGACGCAGCAGCGGACGCAGCGCGAGGCGCTCGACGCCGACCTCGCCCTCGGAGGCGCTCTCCGCTTCGCCGAGCTGCGCGCGGCTGCTGATGCGGACGGTGTCGAGCGTGCGCGAGGTCGTGGCGTCGGCGGAGGCGTTCGGAGCGGTCGCCTGCTGCGCGCTCTGCGCCTGTGCGGCGCAGGCGGCCAGGGCCATCGCGCTGGCGATGGCGGTCCACGCCATGGGCTTGCCGTTCTTCGAGTTCATGCAGTTCCCTGGGGGATCAAGTTGTTGTCGTTATGGAGAGTCAGACCCGCTCGATGCGGCGGGTTCGCTCGACGCGATTGCCAGATCGCGCCGCCGCACATCAGCAGCGCCATCGCGATCCAGGCGAGCGCCTGTTCGAGGCGCTGCGCCGTTGGCGTGGCCGGTTTGGGCTTAGTCGGTTCCGGCACGCGTTGGAGCGCGAGGCCGCGCACGGTGGGCACCGGCGGCACGGCCGGCTGCGCGCGTCGTTCAGGCGGCTTCTGCGCCTTGTCCGCGGGCCGCGGCGCGGCGGGCGAAGCCGGCTGCACCGCCGGCACGTCCTGCGGCAGCTGATCCGCCGTCCAGCGACGCACGGCCGCCAGCTCGTTGTTCAACGGCGCCGCCTTCGTCAGGTCGCGGTACAGCGACGCGATCTCCTGCTTCGTCTGCGCGTCCGGCTTCCAGTAGCCCATGCGCTCGGCCTGCACCAGGCGCTCCAGCGCCTGCGCATACGCCTGCGGGTTCTGCTTGAGCCATTCCGGCACGCCAAGCTGGTGCTTGTCCTTGACCAGCACGTCGTAGAAACTCTGCCAGTGGTCCGCGCGGACCGTGCCCGGCGCGATGCTCTGCCAGCCGAAGCTGTACTGCACCGCCTTGAGCACCTGCAGCGCGCCGGACCAGCCCTCCGCCTGCTGCGCCTTCAGCCAGCCGGGGTGGAGGTAGCGGCTCTGCATCTCCAGCGCGATCGCCTGCGCGGCAGTCTCGGTGTGCTGCTCGGCGGCGTCCTGCAGCTGGCTGACGTGCAGCGCGATGTCCTTCGTGCTGCCCGCGACCTTCGCCGCGGCGGCCAGGCCGCCGAGGTACTGGAACGGGTCGTCGCTGCTGACCATCGCGTAAAGATGGCTGCTGCGCGACATCAGCGCCGCGTCGGTGTGGCGCAGGTGCGCGCCGAGCGCCTGCTGCGCCTGCGCCGGCGGCACGCTGAGCGGCTCGCCGTCGACGTAGGGCTGGCTCATCGTCGACAGGAACAGCTGACCGAGTCGTGGGTCGGTCTTGCCGTCCTGGCCCTTCAGGCCGTTGTCCTGCACCGCGTCGGCGATGCCGGTGCCATAGTCGCCGGCCGGGTTGCCGAACACGCGCGCCTGCGCCAGGGCCTGCGCCTGCGCGGGCTTCAGCCCGGCCTTGCGCAGCTCGCCGGCGATCGCGCGGTTGTTGCTGGCGATGGCGTTGTCGGACTCGGCCTCGCCGGCTGCGGCGACCGCCTGGTCGATCAGCTTCATCAGCGCCGGGAACTGGTCGCGATAGGAGCCGGTGATCGACAGCAGCACGTCCACGCGCGGGCGGCCGAGCTCCTGGCGGCTGAGCAGCTTGATCGCGGTCGGCCGTCCGGTCGCGTCCCACACCGGCATCGCGCCGAGCGCCACCAGCGCCTGCGCCTCCATGATCCCTTGATGGCGGAGCGTCTCGCCGGCCCACAGCGACAGCGCGAGCCGCCGCGGCGCGGTGCCGGCCTTGGCCTGCTCCTCGTACCAGCGCTTGAACAGCGCCTGCGCGGCCTCGAAGGCCTGACGCGTCGGCAGCCGGTTGGGATCGAGGCCCGTGAGGTTGCGGCCGGTCGGGAGGCTCTCCGGATTGCGCAGCAGGTCGCCGCCGTAGGCCGCCGGGATGAAGTGGCCGTCGAGCGCGCGCAGCAGCCCCGGCATCTCGCCTTCGGTCGAGAGGCGTGTCGACATCTCCTGCGCGCGCAGTGCGAGCTGGTACAGCGCGGCTTGGTCGATCGGCTTGCGCGCGGCGCGGTTGGGGACGAAGGCCGCGATGTCGGACGACGGCCGCAGGTCCAGCTTGCTCGCGGCCTCCGCGTCCTTCAGCGCAACATCGAGCCAGCGCCCGGGCCGCGCCGTCGCGACGCCTTCATGGTTGATGAGGAAGGCCTCGTCGATGTCCTCGCCGAGCGCCTCGATCAGCGGCACGCGCAGCAGCTGCAGGATGGACCCGCGGCGCTGGTCCTCGTCGGGCACGACGCCGAACACCGCCAGCCCCTTGGGCTGCGAGCTCTGCGCGAGCCGGTCCAGGTAGGGATGCAGCAGTTCCAGATACCCGCTGAAGTTCGCCGCGATCTGCTCGGCGGTCCAGCCCAGGTCGCGATGCAGGTTGTGCTCGACGAATTGCTGGATCATCTGCCGCTCCAGGCCCTGGCGCGTCGGACCGGGATCGACGGTCTCCCACTCATGCATCAGCTCATGCATGTGGGCCATCTGCGCGTTGAATCCGGCCGGCGCGAAGCTCGGCGTGCGATGGCTCACCATCAGCGCGCGACCGCGGCGCTTGGCGGTGAGCGCCTCGCCGAGGTTGTCGACGATGTAGGGATAGATCACCGGCGTGTCGCCGAGCGGCAGCCACACCGGGTCCATGACGTCGGGCCCGCGGATCTTGCCCGGCGCCCATTCCTGCGTGCCGTGCGTGCCGAAGTGGATGATGGCGTCGGCCTGCCGCGCCCACAGGTAGGTGGCAAGGTAGTGGTGCGACAGCGGCGTCTTGCTGCGATGCATGAACGGGTCCTGCCCGTTGCGCAGCGTCTCCTCGCGTGGCGGCTGCGGCAGCACGGTGAGCGCGCCCAGTTTCAGTCGCGGGATCACGAAGACGGATTCGCCGCGCACGCGCAGCACGTAGCGGCTGCTGGCGGGCGTGCCCCAGCGCGCGACGATGGGATCGCGCACCGCCTTGGGCAGCGCGTCGAACCACGCGGTGTAGCGCGCGAGCGGGAAGGCCTCGGCCTCGTCGGCATCGAGCAGCGCCTGCAGGTCGGTGCCCGGGTAGTACGCGGACAGCATCGGCTTGAGGCCGGAGATCCAGTCGGCCTCGGCGATCGGCGTGACGGCGTAGCCCGCATCCCTCAGACCGGTGCTCACGCGCGCCAGGCTGCGCGGCACGTTGAGGAAGGACGCGCCGAAGTTGCTGCCGCCGGGCGGGTAGTTGTAGACGAAGGCGACCAGGCGCTTGTCGGCGTTCGCCTTGGTCTGCAGCGCGACCCAGCGCGCGGCCTTGCCGGCGACGCTGGCGGCCTGACGCTCGATGAGCTCGGGCTCGCCGCGCTTCGGATGCGCGACGACGACGACCGGATCGATGAGCCCGGCGGCCTCCGGCTGCGCGAAGTAGAACGGGATGTCGACCTGCGCGAGACCGGTCTCGCTGCCTTCCCACACGGCCGCCTCGTCCTGGCGGTAGGGCTGCGTCTGCAGCACCGGCACGCCCCATCGCTCGAAGGTCGGCTGCAGCGTCGCGCCTTGCGGCAGCAGGCTGTGGTTGACGATCACGCGGGCTTGGACCTGTCCGTCGCGCTCGAGCAGGTCGGACAGCGGCTTGTCGCTGAGCTGACCGCTGAAGGCGGCGTACGCGAGCAGCCCCTGCTGCCGGAACATCGCCAGCCAACGATCGACCCACGCGGTGTTGCCTTGGACGAAGTGATAGCGATGCAGCAGGATCGCGACGGGCTCGCCGCGCAGTCCCTGCTGCGCGGCCCAGGCGCGGAACTCTGCCGCGTCGGCGAAGAGCTTCGGTGCGCCGGGATAGTGGATGCCGCGCTGCGGGATCAACTGCGGCGGGCCGAGGTCCGGAGCCTGCTTCCCATCGAGCTGCGCCCGCGCGATCGCGAACGCCGTACGCGTGTTGGTGGGACCGCCGGCCTGCAGATAGCCGCGCAGACTGCGATCACTCGCCGCAGGCTCGCCAGCGGGGATCCACAACACCCGCTGGGCGGGCAGGGCGGCGCGCTGCAGCGCGGCGTCGACGATCTGATGCAGCCGCGCTTCCGCCGTCGGGTGCGGGATGTCGATCCACACGAGGTCCGCGTCGCGCAGCGCGCGATCGAGCGCAGGATCCTTGTCGACCGGTGCGCCGCGCAGCGGGTACTCGATCTGCCGCACGTCGAAGCCGAGGGCCTTGCCCTCGCGCGCCATCAGCGCATGCTTGGCGGCCGGCGTGATGTCGACGCTGAGGAACAGCACGCGAGAGGCCGCGTTCGCCGCGTTCATCGTGTTCGCCGGGCTCGCCGCGTTCGCCGCGTTCGCGACGATCGGCGCGCACAGCCACAAGGCCGCGACCGCGAGGCCGCGAACCATCAGGGGCGCGATCCTCATGGCTTGGGTGCTTCCCCGGCCTCGGGCACGTAGATGATCGATCCATCCTTCATCTTGTACGCAACGCCGGCACGCTCGCCCTGGCCTTCGGCGTTGCCGCCGTTGCCGCGGTACTTGATCTCCTGGCCATCCTTGCGCACGATGATTTCCATCCCGGGCTGGCCGGGATTGCGGATCACCGTCTCGTCCGCGTGCGACTGCTGCTGCAGCGCGACCGCGGTGAGCAGCGCGACGACCAGCACGAGGAACACGTCCACCAGGTTGACGGCGGACAGCATCGGATCGTCATCCTCCTCGGCGAGGATGGAAATGCGGCGGGCGCTCATGCCCAGCCCTGTTCGGCCTTGATGACCAGCAGCTCGGCGAGCAGCCAGCGACGGCGGATCGAGTACACGACCAGCGCGATCGCCGCCGCGGCCAGCGCGAGCACGACGCCGGAGAACGCCGAGCTGAACACCGCCAGCGCCGCTTGGCCCTGACCGGCGGCGACGCTCTGCAACGCCGGTCCGAGGGGGACCATCGTGGCGATCAGCCCCAGCAGCGGCGCGACGCGCCCGAGCAGGCGAGGCGCTTCGAGGCTGCGGACAATCTGCAGCTCCAGCGTTTCCAGGGTGCTGGTCGCATGCACCTTTAGTCGGCGGTAGTCGGGGCGGCGGCGCTGCACCGCCTCCATCACGGTGGCGCCCGCCGTCCACAGTGCATAGACGAAGCCGAAGGCAACAAGGATCAGCACGGGCCACAGCAGGGCCTGCGCGATGTGGGCGAATCCGGATTCGAGGAACATGGTCGTTGGGCTCAATGCCTGGAAGAAGAATCGGCGCCGCCGAAGAACGCCGCGATGGCGACGGGGTTCGACGGGAAGTAGTGGTGGACGTAGCTCGCGCGCAGCGTGCCGAAGTCGTACAGACGCTCGGCGGCGCGGCCGGCGTCCGGATTCGTTGCGGTGGCGATGGCAGAGAGCGGCGTCTCCATCGCGGAGTAATGGAAGGTGTGGCCGCGCAACTCGCCCTCAGGCCACACGATCGTCTGCAGGCCCAGCGCAGCCAGCCGCTTCTGCATCGAGGCGCGGCCCGGCATCAGCCCCGCCATCGCCTGCGCGCCACCCTCGGCATCGCTCAGCTCATCAAGCAGCACCAGCATGCCGCCGCATTCGGCCAGCAGCGGCTTGGCCGCTTCCAAGTGACCCCGCAGCGCGCCGAAGAAGCGCGGGTGCTCGCGGAGCGCCTCCGCATGCAGCTCGGGATAACCGCCCGGCAGCCACAGGGCGTCGCACTCGGGGACATCGTCGCCCGCGATCGGGCTGAACGCGCGGATCTCCGCCCCAAGCTCGCGAAGCAGGTCGAGATTCGCCGGGTAGATGAAGGAGAAACACGCGTCAGTGGCGACGGCGATGCGCTTGCCCGCCAACGGGCGACCGAGCGCGAGACCGCCGGGCGGTGGCCCCTTTTCTCCGTGTCCCTCCTTCAGTTGCCTGCCGGCAACTGAATTCCCTCCTTGACCTCCGAAAAGGGGCCACCGCCCGGCGGTCTCCGAAACGCTCTGGAAAAGATCGAGCAGGGCGTTGGTCTCCCATGCGTCCGCCCACGCATCCAGCTGCTTGTCGATGTCCGGAAGCTCCAAGGCTTGCACCAACCCCAAATGCCGTTCAGGGAGCGAGAGCGCCGCATCACGCTTCAACGCCGCAATCAACGGAAGCTCCTTTGGCAACCCTTCACCGACCATGCGCGCATGCGCATCGCTGCCCACCCGATTGGCAATCACTCCGGCAACATGAATGTCATCGCGGAATCGCGCCAGACCCTTCGCCAACGCCGCAAAGGTCTGCGCCATCGCCGACGCATCCATCACCACGATCACCGGCAGTCCGAAGGTCGCCGCCAGATCCGCACTGCTCGGCTTGCCGTCGAAGAGACCCATCACCCCTTCAACGAGGACCAGATCCGCCTCGGACGCCGCCTTCGCGAGCAGTTGCCTGCAATGCGCTTCGCCGCCCATGAACAGATCGAGCTGGTAGACCGTGTGGCCACTCGCGCGCTCCAGCACCATCGGGTCCAGGTAGTCCGGCCCGGTCTTGAAGACACGCACCCGCAGGCCACGCCGGCGCGCCGCGCGCGCGATCGCGGCGGTGACGCTCGTCTTGCCCTGGCCGGAAGCGGGAGCACTGATCAGGAAGGTAGGGCAGGCAGTCATCGGGAGTTCATTCATTCAGCGCGATCCAGCGCCCTTGCACTTGGAGAATCAATAGCCGGCCGTGGAAGACGCGCTGCAACGCGTCGTGCGTCGCCGGTTCGTGCGGCGCGCCTTCATGGACGATGCGACCACCGTCCATCACCACCAGCGTGTCGGCCTGCAGCGCGACGTTGAGTTCATGCAGCACGCTGACGACGGCACCGCCCGCCGCGACGCGCTCGCGCACGATGCGCGCCCAGTCGCTCTGGTGCGGCGGGTCGAGGTGAGCGAGTGGCTCGTCCATCAGCAGCACGCCGGCACGTACGGCCAGTGCGCGCGCCAGCAGGACGCGCTGGCGCTCGCCGCCCGAGAGGCTGCCCAGCGCGCGATCCTTCCAGTCCCAGCTCTGCGTCTGGCGCATGGCGTGCTCGACCGCTTCGTGATCGGCGGCGCTCGCCGGCGCCAGCCACGGCTGATGCGGCAGACGGCCGAGCATCGCGATGTCGTAGGCAGTGAGGTCTTCGGACGCGTTCTCGTTCTGGCCGAGCCAGGCGATCTGCCGCGCGCGGTGCTTCGCCGGCCACGCGGTCCACGGCTTGTCGTCGAGGGTCAAGGTGCCGTCGAAGGGCAGCAGGCCCGCGATCGCGCGCAGCAGGGTCGACTTGCCCGCGCCGTTCGGTCCGACGATCGCCGTCCATGCGCGCGGCGTAGGCGCCAGCGTCAACGCGTGCAGCACCGGGCGATGGCCCAGCGACAGCGACGTCAAGTCGATGCGCAGCGACGGGACGTGGCCGAGCGCCAGGGGGCCGTTGCCGTCGATCGCAGCGCGATCGGCGGGTCGGAGGGCCTGGTTGATTCCGGCGGCGCTCATCGCGCGCCTCCGGTGCCGCCCAGATGCGCCTTGCGTCGATGCATCAGCCACAGCAGATAACTGCCGCCGAGTAGCGCGGTGATGATGCCGACCGGCAGTTCCTGTGGCGCGATGACCCAGCGCGCGGCGATGTCGGCGGCGAGCAGCAGCGCGCCGCCCGTGAGCGCGGACAGCAGGAGCAGGGCGCCGTGCGTCGTCGGTCCCCAGCTGCGCACGAGGTGCGGTGCGACGAGGCCGACGAAGGCGATGAGGCCGCACTGCGCGACCGCCGCGCCGGTGGCCAGCGAGAGGGCGGCGATGAGGAGCAGGCGGATGAGCGTGAGCCGTTGTCCGAGGGAGCGGGCGGTGTCCTCGCCCAGCGTCAGCGCATCGAGCGTGCGGCTGCAGCCCAGCGCGACCAGCAGGCACAGCACCATGGCGACGACCATGACCTGCACGGCGCTCCAGCCGACGTAGCCGGTGCTGCCGAGCATGAAGGCCTGCATGGCGCGCAGGATGTCCGGATTCATGAGCGTGAGCAGCGCGGAGCCCGAGCCGAGCACGACGCCGACGACGACGCCGGCCAGCAGCAGGCGCAGGCTCTGGGTGACGCCGCGCGCGAGCACCAGGGTGAGCAGCACGGCGCCGATGGCACCGGCGAAGGCGGCGCCGGTCATGCCGACGCGCAGCGCGAGCGCGGCCGCCGCGGGCGAGACGCCCATGACGAAGAGCAGCGCCGCGACGCCGAGCGAGGCGCCCGCGGAGCAGCCGAGCAGATAGGGATCGGCGAGCGGATTGCGGAACAGGCCCTGCGCGATGGCGCCGGCCAGCGCCAGCAGGGCGCCGGCGAGCCAGGCGCCGAGGGAGCGCGGCGCGCGGATGTCCCAGAGGATCATGCGCATGGTGTCGCCGCCGTCGGTCCACGGGCTCCAGCCCATGCTGCCGATGGCCAGGCCCAGCGCGAGCAGGACGGCGCCGAGCAGCAGCAGCGCGGTCAGTTGCGCCGCGGTCCGCCTCACCGCATGCCCCCGGGCGGCGCGTTGAAGGGCACGGTGGGCAGCGGCACGGGACCGGCCGCCGCCTCGCGCAGGCAGCGCGCCATCAGCGCGGCCGCCTCGGACATGCGCGGTCCGGGACGCACGAGGACGTCGGATTCCGACGGGATCCAGACGCACAGGCGCTGGTTCTTCACCGCGCGGATCGCTGGCCAGCCCGGACGTTGCGGGAGTCCGGCAGCGTTGCGCTGGCCGACCATGATGACCTGCGGGTCGGCGCGGACGATGAATTCAGGATTCAGTTTCGGGAACGGTCCGAGCTCGGCCGGGATGATGTTCTTGGCGCCGAGCCGCGTCAGGATCTCGCCCATGAAGGACGCGGTGCCCGCGCCGTAGGGGCCGGCGTCGACCTCGTAATAGACGCTCAGGCCGCGCGCGCCGGGCGGCAGCGTGGCGGCGCTCTGCGCGATGTGGCCGTCGATGCGGTTCCACAGCCGGCGCGCCTCGTCCTCCTTGCCGAGGATCTGCCCCACCTTGCCCAGCACGCGTTGGACGTCGTTCATGCTCTTGGGCTCGAGCGCGACGACCTTCAGGCCAAGACCTTCGAGGCGGTCGATGACGCGCGCGGAGACGCCGAGCATGACGACGTCGGGCTTGAGCGCGACCAGCGCCTCGATGCTGGTGTCATCGAGACCGCCCAGGCGTGGCAGCTTCTGCACGCTCACCGGGAAGTTGGAGAAACGGTCGACGCCGACCACCTTGGCGCAGTCGCCGAGTTCGCAAATGGTCTCGGTGAGCGAGGGCAGCAGGCTGACGATGCGGCGCGGGACGTCGGGCAGCGTCACCGTGTGGCCGCGGTCGTCCTTCAGCGTGATGGGCGCGGCGACGGCGCGCGTCGAGAAGGTCGCCGTTGCAGCGAACACGCCCAGCAGTGCGCCACCGACGGCGACCTTGATCACCCCTTGCTTCCAGCGTTCCATCGGCGTCATCCGTTGTTCTCCTCGTTCGCTTCGTTCGCCGCATCGGCAGCGCGGTGGGTGTCGTCCAGGGCCTCGACCGCCCGGGTCCACGGCTGTCCCGCCACCATCAAGGTGAGCTCGGCACACTGCCGCGCGATGAGCTGGTTGAGCCACCCGAGTTCGTCCACATACGCGCGCACCTCGCGCCCCATCGGCATCACGCCCCAACCGACCTCGTTGGAGACGAAGACCACCGGCGAGGCCAGTTGCGGCAGCAGGCGCTGCAGGTCGGCGCATTCGCCGCGCCAGTCCTCGAGGCGCGGCGCGCCGTCCATCGGCATCAGCCAGTTCGTCAGCCACAGCGTCAGGCAGTCGACGACCACCAGCCGTTGCGGCGAGGACGCGGCACGCAAGGCCTCGCACAGACGCAGCGGCGCTTCGACGGTGTCGAAGCCAGCGGGCCGGTCGGCGCGATGGCGGGCGATGCGATCGCGCATCTCGTCGTCATGGGCCTCGGCGGTCGCGACGACGGTGACGCGGTGCCCCGGCGTGCGCGCCCAGCGCAGCGCGAGGCGCTCCGCGTGGCGTGACTTGCCGCTGCGCTGGCCGCCGACGATCAGGTGATGAGCGGACATCCGGGATCTCCAGGGTTTGTCGAAGGGCAGACCTTAGCGCCAAGGCCAGCCGCCTCGGATCACAGCGACGGCGAATAACGCAGCGTGACGAACCAGGTGCGCGGCGCCTGCTGGTAGAAATTGGCCGTCTGGTAGTCGCGGTTGAACGCGTTGTCGACGTTCAGCTGCAGGCGCCAGTCCTTGGCGAACGCGTACTGCGCGTCCAGGTTGAGCAGCCCGTAGCCGCCCAGCCGGGTCCTGTTGGTGGCATCGTCGAAGCGCTGTCCGGAGCCGACGACGCTCGCGCCCAGCGTCCAGGCCTGCAGCGCGGTCTCCGCGCGCAGCGTGCCGAAGCGTTTGGCGCGGCGTTGCAGCTGGCGGCCGCTGTTGGCGTCGGTGGGATCCAGGAAGTCCGCGGTGGCGCTGAGGTTCAGGGGACCCAATTGCGCGCCGCCCTTCAGGCTGGTGCCCTTGAGCAGCGCCCGGGCGACGTTGCTGTAGCAGCCGGTCGTCGAGCGGCAGCTGCCGGCCGCGCCGAAGGCGATCAGGTCGGTGACGCGGTTGTGGAAGGTCGTGACCGCGAAGTCGAAGTTGCCTTGCGCCCAGGCCAGGCCGGCTTCGCGGTTCTGCGCGCGCTCGGGGCGGAGTTCCTCCACGCCCGCCTTCGTCGTGTCGGGACCGTAGACGCTGCCGCGCTGGTACAGCGTGGGCGCGCGGAAGGCGTTGCCGGCCGAGGCCGTCACGCGCCAGCCGCCGCCGAGCTTGAAGCCGGCCGCGAGGCTGCCGGTGTCGATGCCGCCGAATTCGCTGTCGTCGTCATGCCGGCCGTGCGCCTGCAGGCTGAAGGCGCCCAGCGTGCCGAGGTAGCTCAGGCCGATCGCGTTCTGGTCGCGCGTGCCCTGGCCGCCGCCGACCAGGTCGGTGTTGACCAGGCGGTCCTCGCGGCGCTCCAGCAGGCCGTTGAGCTGGTGCTGCTCGTTGATCCGGTAGGAGCCCTGCAGCGAGGCGCTGCGGATGCGCGTCTTCGTCAGGTAGGGCGAACTGGGCTTGGTCTCGTAGTTCTCTTCGGACTGGCCCGCCGACAGCTGGGTGGACAGCGCCGGGGACCAGGTGGAGTTCAGGCTGAGCTTGCCCGCCAGCGTCTCGGTGATGCCGCGGTCGTCGGCGTTCTTGCCGGCGTCGTAGCCGGCGTTGCTGCGGCTCTTCAGGCCGAGGAACTCGAGGCGCTGGCCTTCGGCCACGCGGCCGCCCAGGCGCAGGCTGCCGCTGTAGTTGCGCCAGCCGTCGGCGTCGGGGTTGTAGCTCCTGGCCGTCGTGTTCAGGTAGGCGTTGAAGCCGGTGCCGCGGTCGAGCGCGAGCGAGCCGGCGTAGTCGAAGTCCGCCGTGCCGCCGCTGATGCCGACATCGGCCTTCACCTGGCCGAGGTTGCCGCCGCCGATGCCGAGGTCCAGCTGCGTCCGTCCCGCGCCCTTGCGGGTGAAGATCTGCACGACGCCGCCGATCGCGTCGGAGCCGTACAGCGCGCTGGCCGGGCCCTTGAGGACCTCGATGCGCTCGATCTGCGAGACCGGCAGGTTGTGCCAGCTGGCGCCGCCGGAGGACTGGCCGTCCACGCGCACGCCGTCGATGAGGACCACGGTGTGGCGGGTCTCGGTGCCGCGCACGAAGACCGAGGTCGAGTTGCCCGGACCGCCGTTGCTGGCCATCTGCAGGCCGGCGACATTGCGCAGCAGGGTGGCGATGTTGCCGAAGCCCTGGCGTTCGATGGTGTCGCGGTGGATGACGGTGAGGTCGGCGGCGACGTCGGACAGCTTCATCGGGCTGCGCGTGCCGGTGACGGTGACATCGTCGAGGCGGTTGGCGGGGGAGCCCGTGGGGGCTGTCGCGGGGGATGCGGAAGTGGAAGCGGGGGAGGGCAGGGACTGCGCGGACGCGGACGAGGAGAAGCCCGCGAACGCCACGAGCGTCGACAGGGCGACGGCCATCGGGGTGAGGACGGGCAGCGAGCGGGCACCAGCGCGCGCGCGCGAAACGAACGGAAGCATGAGGAACGGACCAACGACGGAGTTCAGACGCCTGCTCACCCGCAGGACCTCTGAGAAACGGCGTCGCCGGCTCGTCGTCGGGTCGTCCTGGCGAGCACTCGAAGAGGACTCACGCAGGACGCGTCGCGATCGGCTGGAGACGCCACCTGTTGGCCGGTATCCGGGCTGGTGGCCGCTGCCTGTGTCCTTCCCAGCGCGCAGGCGCCAGTGGACATGGGGACAGGCAGTGCCGGCTGCCGCCCGGTGGTCCTTGCTCAGGATCCCGGGCGCGCGGCCGGCGGCCACTTACCGTTGCGGGGACAGCTCAGGTTGGTTCGCGCATCGGGGATGCGACCACTTCCTGATTCCCGTTTAACTGCACGGACGCAATGTCCGCACGAGCACCAACGGCGCGCATTCTAGCGAGGTGCGGCGCTCGTGCCCGTCGAGGACGTGGTCGGCGTCGGCGGCAAGGCCGGATCGGGAGTCTTGGGCGCCTTGGGCTTCTTCTTCGGCGGCTTCTTCGGGTCCTTGGGCTTGGGCTTCTTCGGATCCGCGGGTTTCACCGGTTTGGTCGCACGCTGCGCGGGCAGCCGGCCGTCGATGCCGATCGCCTTGGACGGCGCCTTCGCCGACTGGCGTTCACGCGCCTGCTCGCGCGCGGCCAGGTCGCGCGTCTCGGCGGCCGTGCGCTTGCGCGCGGCGTCGGCCTCCTTGGGATCGACCTTGTCCTTGGCCACCTCGGCCGTCCGGCCCTGGCCGTCGGGGCAGGGACTCTCGCGCAAGTCGTGACCTTCCGGGCCGCAACGGTAATAGCCGAGCGTGCGCTCCTGCGCCGGCGCAGGCTTGGGCGCCTCCTGCCGGTCCTGGGCGCGGGCCGCGCCAGACATGAGGACCAGAACAGCAGTCGTCAGGATCAGGGCGGCGCGCGCGGACATGTCAGTCTCCGGAGGAAGGGGGTCGGGCAGGAGGAATCGTGGGGGCAGGCGTTGCCGAGTCGGCAACGGGGGCGCCCGGCTTGGGCGGCAGATGGGCCGGTCTGGGCGGCTTGGGCCGCGGCGGCTTGGCGTGCAGCAGCGCGACGGCCTTGGCCATGTCGCCGCCGGTCATCAGCTTGAAGGCTTCGAGCGACTTGCCGATGCTGTCCTCGACCGCCTGGCGCTCCGCCAGCGGCGGCTTGCGCAGCACGTAGCCGGCGACCTCGTCCCGGTGGCCCGGATGGCCGATGCCCAGCCGCAGGCGCCAGAAGTCCCCGCTGCCCAGCTGGGCCTGCATGTCCTTCAGCCCGTTGTGGCCGGCGTTGCCGCCGCCCTGCTTGAGCTTGAACTCGCCGGGGGCGATCTCGAGCTCGTCGTGGATGGCGAGGATCTCCTCCGGCGCGATCTTGAAGAAGCGCGCCAGCGCCGCCACCGACTTGCCGGAGAGGTTCATGTAGGTCATCGGCTGCAGCAGCCAGATCGGGCCGGGCGCGCCCGGCGCATCGTTCACCCGGGCGACCAGGCCCGAGTACTTGGTGTCCAGTTGCAGCGACGCCTTCAGGCCGCGCGCGAGCGCATCGATCCACCAGAACCCCGCGTTGTGGCGGGTGTCCTCGTATTCAGGGCCGGGATTGCCCAGGCCGACAAAGAGACGAATCATGGGGCGCGATTATCAGTGCCGAGCGCAAAAGCAGAAGGCCCCGCGAGCGGGGCCTTCTTCGGGGGGAGATGCCACCCCGAAGGGGGCATTCCAGACAACGGACGCGATCCTCGTCAGGCGCGCGTCCGGAGACGAAGAAATTACTTCTTCTTCTTCTTCTTGTCGTCGACCGGCGCGGCGGCCACGACGATGACTTCTTCAGCCGCGGCCGGGACCGGGGTGGCGACCACCGGGTTCGGCTTGCCGTGCGTGACGATCTTGATGTGATCGGCCAGCTTCAGGTCGTTCACGTGGATCGAGTGACCCATCGTCAGACCGCTCAGGTCGACTTCGATGAACTCCGGCAGCTGTTGCGCCAGGCAGGTGATCTCGATCTGGGTCAGCACGTGGTTCACGGTGCCCTTGTCGGTCTTGACGGCCGGCGACTCGGCTTCACCGACGAAGTGCAGCGGCACCTTCTTGGTGATCTTGGTCGTGGCGTCGACGCGCTGGAAGTCCACGTGCAGGACTTGCTGTTTGTACGGGTGCATCTGGAAGTCACGCAGCAGCACTTGCGTGGTCTTGCCTTCCACTTCCATGTCGAGGATGGAGCTGTGGAAAGCTTCCTTCTTCATGGCGTGGAACAGCGCGTTGTGATCCAGCTCGATGACGGCCGGCTCGCCAGCACCGTAAACGATGCCAGGAACCTTGCCAGCGTGGCGCAGGCGGCGGCTCGCTCCGGTCCCCTGCAGCTTGCGCTCGAAAGCGACGAATTTCATATCAATCTCCAAGAATGGACGGAGCGCCAGGATTGACGCTCCGGGTGAAGGCCCCGCGACCAGGTGCCTTCGCGAAACAGCCGCCGTCCTTGCGGACCGCGGCCGGAACTCAGGGGGCGATCAGAAGTTGTTGTTCTGCTCGCTAAAGAGGGAGGTCACCGACTCGCCGTCCGAAATGCGGCGGATGGTCTCGGCGAACAGGAAAGCGACCGACAGCTGGCGGATCTTGCCGCAGGCCTTGGCGGTCTCCGACAGCGGGATCGTGTTGGTGATGACGACCTCGTCCAGCATCGAACCGGCGATGCGCTCGATCGCCGGGCCCGACAGGATGGGGTGCGTGCAGTAGGCGAAGACGCTTCTGGCGCCACGTTCCTTCAGCACTTCGGCCGCCTTCACCAGCGTGCCGGCCGTGTCGATCATGTCGTCCATGATCACGCAGTTGCGGCCGTCGATCTCGCCGATGACGTGCATCACCTCGGAGACGTTGGCCGACGGACGGCGCTTGTCGATGATCGCCAGGTCGCAGCCCAGCTGCTTGGCCAGCGCGCGCGCGCGGACCACGCCGCCGACGTCGGGGCTGACCACCACCAGGTCGCTGTAGTTGCGGGCCTTCAGGTCCGACAGCAGCACCGGGGAGGCGTAGATGTTGTCGACCGGGATGTCGAAGAAGCCCTGGATCTGGTCCGCGTGCAGGTCCATCGTCAGGACGCGCTCGACGCCGACGGTCTCCAGCAGGTTGGCCACGACCTTGGCCGAGATCGGCACGCGCGTCGACCGCGGGCGGCGATCCTGGCGCGCATAACCGAAGTAGGGGATCACGGCGGTGATGCGGCGCGCGCTGGCGCGCTTCATCGCATCGACCATGATCAGCAGTTCCATCAGGTTCTCGTTCGTCGGCGCGCAGGTGGGCTGGACGATGAACACGTCGCGGGCGCGGACGTTCTGCTGGATCTCAACAGCCACCTCGCCATCGGAGAACCGACCGACCACGGCCTTGCCGAGCTCGAGGCCCAGATGCGTGGCGATTTCTTTGGAGAGGGTCGGGTTTGCGTTACCCGTGAAGAGGACGGTATTGAGCAGCACAGCGGGCCATCCTTAGACTTATGGCCCGGTGGCCAACCCAGCGGGTCCCGGATTGAAACTGAAAATTTGGCAGGGGAGGAAGGACTCGAACCCTCGCATGTCGGAATCAAAATCCGATGCCTTGACCAACTTGGCGACTCCCCTACACCGGACACTGTTCGTGGAACAGCACCCTACAACCTTCAATCTTCGGCCCAGCCCCGCAAAGGGTGAACCGACAGACTGCGACACATTCTTCCGACCCAACCTTCGGGGAGTTTTTCGAACTCACCTTCCGGTGTCGCCTTGAGATTGCTCTCCAGGCCGGAAACTGCATCAATCTTTTCCGCTGCGGTCTGCTTCGCGTTTTGCGTTGCATTCAGCGAGGGTCGAACTATAGCAAAAACTGCACTGCCTGAACCTGTCATACGAGAATTTTCGTAGCGGCTCTGCAACCATTCAAGCGCCTTCGATACTTCGTGGCTGGCAGCTTCGGCGGGAGGTTGCAGATCATTTCTGCCCCATCCTTCAAACAACTGCTGAACGAGTATTTCCGACGTTTGGTGATCGCGGGCAATATTGCCTTTGCGTCCACCCCAGCTATTGACTTCGTTACTCGGAGATTCTGTTCCCAGAACCTCTTTGCTGCGTCCGTCGTTCGCTGCAGGAAAGCCCGCTACTATAGCCACGCTTTCAGACCTTTGCAACAGCGGGCTGGAAAAAATGTCCTTGGTGGCGATGCTCGCCCCCGGCTTGACCACCGCGAGCTGCAACTCCGGCACCTCCAGCGGGGTCAGCACTTCGCCGATGCCTTCGACGAAGGCGTTGCGACCACCGACGAAGAAGGGCACGTCCGCCCCCAGCTTCAGCGCGATCGGCAGCAGACGCTCGCGCGACCAGTTCAAGCCCCACAGCCGGTTGAGCGCCAGCAGCGTGCTGGCCGCGTCCGACGAGCCTCCGCCCATGCCCGCGCCCGAGGGCAGCCGCTTCTCGATGTGGATGTCCGCGCCGAACGCGCTGCCGCTGGCCTGCCGCAGCGCGCGCGCGGCGCGCAGGCACAGGTCGTCCTCGGGCAGCGCGTCGCCGCGGTCATGGCGGTGCAGGGCGCCGTCGTCGCGACGCTCGAAGTGCAGCGTGTCGGCCCAGTCGATCAGCACGAACAGCGACTGCAGCAGGTGATAGCCGTCCGGCCGCTTGCCCACCACGTGCAGGAACAGGTTGAGCTTGGCCGGCGCCGGCACGTCGTAGAGCGCCTTGAGCGCCTTGGGCGCAGGGATCGGCGAGGCGGAAAGGGAGGAGGTCATGGACGTCGCGGACGTGGGACGGGGAATCGGAAGCATTCAGGGCGAAGCCGGCGCGTCGAGTTTCAGGCGCAGCGTCGCCAGCGGCTCGGGGCCGTTCGGATTGAGCCGTTGGGCGGAGATCAACTGGACGTCGAAACGCCGCAGGTCGACCTGCCAGCCGAGCTGCTGGAAGCCGGACTCCCCGGCCGACCGCGACGGCGCCTGCGGCCATGGCCGTCCGCGCAGCCAGTCGAAGAGCGCCTGCAGCGGCAGCGTCTCGCCGAGCAGCTCCTGCGTCAACGCGTCGATGTCGTCGTAGGCCCGGTCGCCGTCGGGCGTCTTCACCCAGGCCGAACCGGGCTGCCACGTCACGCGGGCCACCAGGCTGCCGAGGGGGGTGCTCATCTCGAGCTGACCGCGGCGCGGATCGCCGAGCAGCTCGAAATTGGCGTTGACGTTCTGCCCGCGCGGCTGACCGCCGGCACCGGCCGGCACGATGAGTCCGAACTTGCCGGTCAGCCGTGGCGCGTCGGCGAGCGCGGCGGCATCCGTCGCCTTGGGCAGCGAGCTGCATCCGGCCAGCACGGCCGTGCCGAGGACGGCGAGCGCGCCCGCATGGAACTGCCGCCGCCGCATCAGGGGCGGACCTGCAGGCGTTGCATCGCCGCTTGCAGCGCCTCGTTGCGCGGATCGCGGCGGGCGGCGTCGGCGAAGATGCGTCGCGCCTCGTCCTGCTGGCCGGCGGCCCAGAGCACCTCGCCCAGATGGGCGCCGATCTCGGGATCCGGGCGCGAGCCGTAAGCCTGGCGCAGCAGCCGCTCGGCCTCGCCGAGGCGGCCCAGTCTGAACTCCACCCAGCCCATGCTGTCGACGATGAAGGGCTCGCCCGGGGCGAAGCTCAGCGCCTTCGAGATCAGGTCGCGCGCCTCCTGCAGCCGCTCGTTGCGATCGGCCAGCGCGTAGCCCAGCGCGTTGTACGCGTGGTAGTGCTGCGGCTTGAGCTGGATCACCTTCTGCAGCAGCGCTTCCATCTCCTGCGCGCGGCCGAGCTTCTCGGCCATCATCGACTGTTCATAGATCAGGTCGGCGTCCTCGGGCGCCTGCGTGATCGCCTGGCCGAGCAGGTCATAGGCGGCCTGCCACTGCTTGTTGTCGCGCAGCAGCTGCGACTCGGCCAGCGTGCGGGCGCGGCGGTCCTGCTCGCGGTCGGCGGGCAGCTGGTGCAGCAGCTTGCGGCCTTCCTCGAGCTTGCCCTGGCGCGCCAGCAGCGACGCGCGCCGGTAGGCGATGTCCAGGTTGCCCGGCGCCGCGTCGATCGCGGACAGCCGCTTCTCGGCGGTCTGGAAGTCGCCGCGCATCTCCGCGGCCTGGGCCAGCAACAACTGACCCTGCTGCTTCGCTTCCCGGTCGGCCTTGTCCAGGCCGGCGGCGGCGATCGCGCGCTCGGCCAGCGGCGACACGCCCGGCCGCTCGACCAGCTTCATGTAGCGCTGCAGCGCCGCCTCGGCGACGTCGGGATGTTGCAGGTCCAGCTCCAGCGAACCCAGCGCCAGCCAGTGGCCGGGCTCGTCGGGCGACTGCTGCGTCAGCGTGCGGAACTCGCGCGCCGCGTCGCCGGGGCGCTGCGCGCGGGCCAGCGCGCGGGCGTAGGCCAGGCGCAGCGACTGCCGGTCGGGCTTGGCCTGCAGCTCGGCGGTGATCAGCGCCTCGGCCTCGGGGCGGTGCGGCAGCAGCTCCAGCGCCAGCAGCAGCGGCTCCTCGCGTTCCGGGAAGTCCTTGGCGGCGGCGCGGACGTGGATCAGCGCGGTCTCGTAGCGCTCGGCCTTCTTGGCGAACTCGGCCAGCACCAGCAGCGAGGCGAAGCGGGTCTCGGGCTTCGCGGCGGTCTCGCGCAGCATCGGCTCGAAGGCTTCCTGGACGCGCACCGGCTCCGGCGCGCGCTGGAACAGCGCGGGCAGCGCCGCGATCAGCGCGCCGCGGCCGTCGGCGGGCGTCATCGCCATCAGCGAGCGCAGCATGGGCGGGATCTCAGCCGGGCGGTTCAGCAGCGCGAGCAGCTGGATCTGCGTGCGGTGCGCCTCGAGCGAGGTCGGGACCGCGTCGCGCCAGGCGCGGGCGGCGATGACGGCCTGGTCCCCGGCGCGCGACTGCAGCGCGATCTGGACGACGCGGCGGAAGAGTTCCTCGTCGCCGCTGCGACGGGCGGCGTCGAGCAGCACCTGGAAGGCGACGCCGGGTTCGCCGCCCTGGAGTTCCATCTCGCCGATCAGCAGCTGATAGAACATCGGCGCGTCGAGGTCGGAATTGGCCACGGGCGCGGAGGCCGCGGAGGCGGGCGCGTCGGCGGCGGCCAGCGCGGGCGGCGCCTCGGTTGGGGGAGCCTGGGGGGTCTGGAGGGTCTGGGCGTTGGCGGCGCAGCTCAGGGCGAGGGCGGCGGAGAGCCACCAGCGGTGGCGCACAAGGGCGGGCATGTCGTGACTCCTGAACTGGGCGGGAAAGGCTCGCGGGGCAAACCGTGGGCCGCGGACCATTCTAGGGACCCTGGAACGAGGCCGCGCCTATGATCCCGGGATGCCCGAGTTACCGGAAGTTGAAGTTACACGACGAAGTTTTGCGCCGGCCATCGCCGGGGCGCGCGTGCTGGACGTGCGGCTGGGAAAGCCGCTGCGCTGGCCGCTGGGCGTGGCGGCCGAACGGCTGGTGGGCCGCCGCGTCGGCGAGGCCCAACGGCGCGGCAAGTACATCTGGCTGCCGCTGCTGCCGACGGGTGAACAGCCAGGCCATGCCGACGAGGGAGACGGTGGGCTGCTGATGCACCTCGGCATGTCGGGATCGCTGGCGTTCCGCGAGCAGCCTCCGGCGGCGGGTCCGCACGATCATTTCGAACTGGTCACCGACCGCGGCGTGCTGCGGCTGACCGATCCGCGACGTTTCGGCGCGGTGGTGTGGTCGGACGGGCTGGACGTGGGGCCGGCGGCGAAGCTGCTCGCCCGCATCGGGCGGGAACCCTTCGACATCGAGTTCGACGGGCCCTACCTGCACGAAGGCTTCCGCGGCCGTCGCGTCGCGGTGAAGCAGGCGATCCTGGCCGGCGACGTGGTCGTCGGCGCGGGCAACATCTATGCGTGCGAGGCGCTGTTCATGGCGGGTGTCGATCCGCGCGCCGCGGCCGGCAAGCTCAGCAAGCCGCGCGTGGCGAAGCTGGCGGGCGCGCTGCGGCAGGTGCTGGGCGAGGCGCTCGAGGCCGGCGGCAGCACCTTGCGCGACTTCAAGGACGCGCACGGCGTGGCGGGCAGCTTCCAGATGCAGGCGCGCGTCTATGGGCGCGAGGGCGAACCGTGCCGCGTCTGCGGCACGAAGATCCGGCGCATCGTGCAGGGACAGCGGTCGACGTTCTTCTGCCCGAGCTGCCAGAAGCGCTGAGGCGGCCATGAAGACGCGATGACCGCCTTGTTGAAGCCAGCCCCGAAGCCCGCCCCGAATCCGGTGTTGAGAGACCTGACCCCAGCGATGACCCACGACGAACTGAGCGCCCGTGTCGAGGCGGTGCGCGGCGACTTCGCGCCCCGGCTGCTGGCCTGGCAGCGCCGCGACGGCCGGCACGACCTGCCCTGGCAGAACACGCGCGATCCGTACCGGGTGTGGCTGTCCGAGATCATGCTGCAGCAGACGCAGGTGACGACGGTGCTGGGCTACTACCGGCGCTTCCTGGAGCGTTTCCCCGACGTGGCCGCGCTGGCGGCCGCGCCCAACGACGAGGTGATGGCCGCGTGGGCCGGCCTCGGCTACTACAGCCGCGCGCGCAACCTGCACAAGTGCGCGCAGGCGGTGGTCGAGCGCCACGGCGGCGCGTTCCCGCGCAGCGCGGCGGAGCTGGCGGAGCTGCCCGGCATCGGCCGCTCGACGGCGGCGGCGATCTCGTCGTTCTGCTTCGGCGAGCGGGTCGCCATCCTGGACGGCAACGTCAAGCGCGTGCTGGGCCGGCTGCTGGCCTTCGACGGTGACCTGTCCTCGGCGGCGCAGGAGAAGCGCCTGTGGCGCCAGGCGGAGGCGCTGTTGCCGGCCTCGCCCGACGACATGCCGGCCTACACGCAAGGGATGATGGACCTGGGCGCGAGTCTGTGCGCGACGCGCAGTCCGCAATGCCTGCTGTGCCCGGTGGCTTCGCTGTGCGCGGGGCTGGCGGAGGGCGATCCCACGCGCTACCCGATCAAGACGAAGAAGCTCAAGCGCGGCCAGCGGGAGAACTGGTGGCTGTGGCTGGAGCATGAGGGCCGCATCTGGCTGCAGCAGCGACCGGCCGAGGGCGTCTGGGGCGGGCTGTGGACGCTGCCGCTGTTCGACGACGAGGCTGCGCTGACGGCCCAGAGCGCGGCGCTGGGTGTCGCGGCGCCGGAGACGCTGCCGCGGGTCAAGCACGTGCTGACGCACTTCGACTGGTTGCTGCACCCGCGGCGCGCGGTGCTGCCGCGCGAGACCCGGCCTGCCGGCGAGGGCGTGTGGGTCGCCCGCGAGCGGCTGGCGGAGTACGCGCTGCCGGCGCCGCTGAAGAAGCTGCTGGACTGAAGGACGGGCGAGGCGATCGGGTTCCGCCGGTGGGCGGGGCGCCGCGCTGCCGGTATGCTCGGGCGATTGCGTGATCGCACGGGTCCGCGCAGGTCTCAACCCCATTCAGGGACACCATGTCGAACGACGTCAAGCCGGGCCGGGCCGCGGCCATCAAGAGCGCACTGGAATCGGCCTTCATCGCGCTGCTCGCCAGCGGCGTGTGCCTGTGGTTCCTGATCAGCGAGACCCAGGCGTCCGACGATGGTGATCCGGCCAAGCTGACGATGCTGTCGCTCGGGCTGGCGGCGGGGCTGTGCGCGCACTTCGTGTACATGGCCATCGCGGCCAGACGCGCGGAGCGCAGCACGGTGCTCTGGACGATCCTGATGGTCGTGCTGATGCCCTTCGCCTCGGTGGTGCTGGGCATCCTGCTCTTCAACCAGGTGCAGGAGATCGAACAGCAGGCGCGGGAAGAAGGCGGCGCTGGCAGCGCGGCCTGAGACCGGCTGACTCCCTCTCCCGCTTGCGGGAGAGGGCAGGGGTGAGGGCCAGCGGCCGTGCAGTCAGCGCGCGTCGAGTTCCCGATGCCGCTTCAACACCTGGCCATGGAAGGCGAACTGCCTGGCCAGCGTCTCGACGAGGTAGACCGAGCGGTGTTGCCCCCCCGTGCAGCCGATCGCGACGGTCAGGTAGCTCCGCTGGTCCTGCGCGAAGTTCGGCAGCCACTGCGCGATGAACGCGCCGATCTGGCTGAGCATCAGCCGGACCTCGGGCTGGACTTCGAGGTAGGACGCGACCGGTTCATCGCGCCCGGTGAGCGGACGCAGCTCCCGGTCGTAATACGGATTGGGCAGCACGCGGACGTCGAAGACGAAATCCGCGTCGCTCGGCACGCCGTGCTTGAACGCGAAAGACTCGAACACCAGCGTCAGCGATGAACCGCTGACATGCACCAGGTCCCGCAGCCAGGCGCGCAGTTGCGCGGGGCGCAGCTGGCTGCTGTCGATGACGGTGGACTCCATGCGCAACGGCGTCAGCAGCTCGCGCTCCAGTGCGATCGCCTCCTGCAGCGCGCGGTGCGTGTCCGCCTCGCTGTTGCCCACGCGCAGCGGGTGCGGGCGGCGGGTCTCGGAGAAGCGGCGCAGCAGCGTGTCGTCGTCGGCGTCCAGGAAGATGGCGCGCAGCGAGACGCCTTCCTGGCGCATCGCCTTGATGTGCAGCAGCAGCTGTGGCAGCGAGCCGGCGCTGCGCACGTCCACCGCGATCGCAACGCGGCGCCAGCCGCGCTGGCGTTCGAGGTCGAGGAACTGCGGCAGCAGTTCGGGCGGCAGGTTGTCGACGCAGAAGAAGCCCGCGTCCTCGAGCGCATGCATCGCGATCGACTTGCCCCCGCCGGACATGCCGGTGACGAGCACGACCTCGCCACGCGGGGAGCCGGCGGAGGGCTTGGCTTGCGTGGGGGGCACGGGAGCGGTGTTGGGGGCGCTCACGGCTTCACCTTTCTGTTGGAGGAGGGCGCGCCCTTGGCGGACAGCTCCAGCATTTCCTGCGCATGGGCGAGCGAGGTCGACGACAGGCGTTCGCCGCCCAGCATGCGGGCGATCTCGGCGGTGCGGGCCTCGCCGGCGATGGGGCGGACGTCGGAGTTGGTCTTCCCGTCCTTGAGCGCCTTGGCGACGAGGAAGTGATGGTCCGCGCAAGCGGCGACCTGGGGCAGGTGGGTGACGGCGAGGACCTGCGCGCGCTGGCCGAGCTGCTTCATCAGCCGGCCCACAGTCTCCGCGACGGCACCGCCGACGCCGGCGTCGATCTCGTCGAAGATCAGGGTGCCTGCCCCACTGTTCTGCTGGCTGGTCGTGACGGCGATCGCCAGCGCGATGCGCGACAGCTCGCCGCCGGAGGCGACCTTGGCCAGCGGACGCGGCGTGCTGCCGGCATGGCCGGCGACGAGGAACTCGGCGGACTCGAGGCCGAAGCTCTGCGGCTCGTCCTGCGGCAGCAGCGCGACCTCGAAGCGGCCGCCGGACATGCCCAGCTGCTGCATCGCCTGCGAGACGGCGTCGGACAGCGTCGGCGCCGCCTTGGCGCGCGCCGCGCTGACGGCCTTGGCTTCCTTCTGGTAGCGCTTCAGCGCGGCGGCCACCTTGGCCTGCAGCGCGTCGAGGTCGGTGGCGGCGTCGAGCTGCGCGAGCTCGGCCTTCCATTCGCCGAGCAGCGCCGCCATCTCCGCCGGCTGACGGCGGTAACGGCGCGCGAGCGTGACCCAGGCGGACACGCGCTCGTCGAGCTGCTGCAGCCGGTCGGGGTCGAGGTCGGCGGCGTTGAGGTAGGAGCTCAGGCTGTGCGCCGCGTCCTGCAGCTGCGCCTGCGCGCCCAGCAGCGCGGTGACGGTGTCCTGCAAGCCGGCGTCGTAGCCCAGCACGTCCTGCAGCGCGGAGATCGCCTCGTCGGTCAGCGATTCGGCGTTGATCTCGGCCTCGGCGATGCGTTCGAGCGCGCCGCGGGCGGCGTCCATCAGCGACTGCGCATGCGACAGGCGCTGGTGCTCGGCGTTCAGCTCGTCCCACTCTTCGGCGCCGGGCGCGAGGCGGCCGAGCTCGCCGATCTGCCAGCTCAGGCGCTCATGCTCGCGGGCGAGGTCGGCCTGCTTAGCCTGCGCGGCGGCCAGCGCCTCGGTGGCCTGGCGCCACTCGGTGAAGGCGGCGGTCATCGGCTTGCCGTCGATCTGGGCGAAGTCGTCGAGCAGCGCGCGCACGCTGACCGGGCGGGTCAGGCCTTGCCAGGCGTGCTGGCCGTGGATGTCGAGCAGGTGCTCGGCGAGTTCGCGCAGCTGGGCCACGGTGGCGGTGCCGCCGTTGATCCACGCGCGGCTCTTGCCTTGGGCGTCGATGACGCGGCGCAGCAGCAGCGACGCTTCGGACCCGTTCACGCTGGCTTCGAAGCCGGCCTCTTCCAACCAGGGGGCGAGGACGGCGGGGCGGTCGAATTCGGCGGAGATCTCGGCGCGGGCGGCGCCTTCGCGGACGACGGCGGCGTCGCCGCGGGAGCCCAGGGCGAGCTGCAGGGCGTCGATGAGGATGGACTTGCCGGCGCCGGTTTCACCGGTGAGGGCGGAGAAGCCGGCGACGAAGTCCAGCTCGAGCGCCGGGACGATGACGAAGTCCTTGAGTTCGAGGCGGCGCAGCATCAGGTGTTGCCTTCGTTCCAGCGGAGTTTGCGGCGCAGGGTGGCGTAGTAGGACCAGCCGCGGGGGTGGAGGAAGGGGGCGCGGTGCTGGGAGCGGCGCACGGTGATGCAGTCGCCGTGGAGGAGGGAGGCGAGGGATTGCATGTCGAAGTTCACCGACGCGTCGCGGCCGGCGACGATGGTGAGGCGGACCTCGCCGTTGTCGGGCAGCACGATGGGGCGGTTGGAGAGGGCGTGGGACGCGATGGGCAGCAGGACCCAGCCGGCGATGCCGGGGTGCAGGATGGGTCCGCCGGCGGACAGGGCGTAGGCGGTGGAGCCGGTGGGGGTGCCGACGATGACGCCGTCGGCGCGCATGTTGGCGACGAACTCGTCGCCGACGTCCACGCGCAGCTCGACCATGGCGGCGGTGGCGCCGCGGGAGACGACGACGTCGTTCAGGGCGACGCCGGAGAAGATCTGTTCCCCGTCGCGGATCACGGCGCCTTCGAGCAGGGAGCGGTGCTCGATCTCGAAGTCGCCGGCGAGGATGGGGGCGAGGGACTCCTTGAACTGGTCGGCGGAGATGTCGGTGATGAAGCCCAGGCGTCCCTGGTTGATGCCGACGAGGGGGAGGTTGTAGCGGGCGACCTGGCGGGCGAAGCCCAGCATGGTGCCGTCGCCGCCGACGACGATGGCCAGGTCGCACTGGGTGCCCAGTTCGGCGTGGGACAGGCCGGGGAGGGCGGTGATGCCGGTGCTGTCGGCGGTGGCCTGTTCAAGGGAAACATCCAATCCCTGGGAGGCGACAAAATCGGCAATCTCTTCCAGGATGGGCCGGATGCCCCGTGACTGGGGTTTTCCGACGATGGCCACGTGGCGGAAGCGCTTGGACATGGCGGGAATTACACCACAGCGATGTGCTGGGACCGGGGGTGCGCAGGGGGTGTGGCGCCGGGTTCTTTAGAATGAAAAACATGCTCGACGATCGCGCGAAGACACTGCTGAAGGCTCTGGTGGAGCGGTACATCGCGGATGGCTCGCCGGTGGGCTCGCGCACGCTGTCCAAGGCGTCGGGGCTGGAGCTGAGTCCGGCGACCATCCGCAACGTGATGGCGGACCTGGAGGAGCTGGGTCTGATCGCCAGCCCGCACACCAGCGCGGGGCGGATTCCGACGGCGCGGGGGTACCGGCTGTTCGTGGACACCTTGCTCACGGCCAAGCCGGGCGGCCTGCGCGAAGGCACGGGCAGTTTCGAGAGCCAGTTGTTGCCCGACCAGCCGCAGAAGGTGATCGCGAACGCGGCGCAGCTGCTGAGCAGCCTGTCGAGTTTCGTGGGCGTGGTCACGTCGCCGCGCAAGACGGCGGTGTTCCACCACATCGAGTTCCTGCGTCTGGGGGATCGACGGGTGCTGGTGATCATGGTGTCGCCGGCGGGGGATGTGCAGAACCGCCTCGTGTTCACGGCGCAAGACCTGACCCAGTCGGACCTGACGGAGGCCAGCAACCGGCTGAACGCGCACTACGCGGGGCTGAGCCTGGATGTGGTGCGGGATCGGTTGAGGTCGGAGGTGGATCAGCTGCGCGGGGAGATCGCCAAGCTGATGAGCGCGGCGGTGGACGTCGGGCAGCAGGGGGTGACGGAGCACGAACCGATGATCCTCTCTGGGGAGAGGAACCTGCTGACGGTGCAGGACTTCAGCCACGACATGGGGAGCCTGCGAAGGATGTTCGACCTGTTCGAGCAGAAGACGCAGCTGATGCGGCTGCTGGATGTGTCGGAGCGCGCGGAAGGCGTGCGCATCTACATCGGCGGGGAGAGCCAGGTGGTGCCCGTCGAGGAGCTGTCGATCGTGTCGGCGCCGTACGAGGTCGACGGCGAGGTGGTCGGGACGCTGGGCGTCATTGGCCCGACCCGCATGGCCTACGACCGCATGATCGAGATCGTCGACATCACGTCGAGGATGGTGAGCAACGCGTTGTCGCAGAAGTAGCGGTGCTTGGCGGCTTGTGAAGCCGGCACGCAAGCATGCTTACAATCCGCCCCTCCGGTGCAACGCCGGAACCAACGAACCCGCCAGGGTTCGTATATGCGATTACCCCCGGGGGCCGTTAGCTCAGTTGGTTAGAGCAGAGGACTCATAATCCTTTGGTCACAGGTTCAAGTCCTGTACGGCCTACCAAAATGTCAGCACTCCGGAGGCGAAGCTAAGGTGCCTTTTCGATGTTTCCGTTTGGGTGCCTGACGCTCTTTCCCACATCGTTGGCATAAACCTGTTTTCAGGTTTGATGTAAATGCAGCAGCTCCTAACACAGCATCAACGCCTCTACTACGCTTGGCTGTTGACGCGCCGAGCGGCAGGCGATTCTGTAGAGTCACTCGCCCCCACCCTGGTTGACTCGCAGATTGATCTCAATCCGCACCAAGTTGAAGCGGCTTTATTCGCCTGCGCGAATCCGCTATCGCGCGGGGTCATCCTGGCCGACGAAGTCGGCCTCGGAAAAACCATTGAGGCTGGACTGGTGATCTTTCAGCGCTGGACTGAGCGCCGCCGTCGCATCCTGATCATTGTGCCAGCCAACCTGCGCAAGCAATGGCATCAGGAGCTGCAAGATAAGTTCAACCTGCACTGCGTCCTGCTAGAGGCCAAGAGCTTTAACGCCTTCCGCAAACAGGGCCAACAAAATCCGTTTCAGGGGGCGTCTGGCCCCGTCATCTGCTCCTACGGAGACTATCCGTCCGACAAGAAGACTTGGATCAAGTCCGACCCTGCCGTTGAGTGTCTTCAGCTCCTTGCGGAACTCCCCCAGCCGGTTTCTCAGCGCCTGTTCCTGCTGTTCAGTAAGCTGATCGAAATCGAGGGCACCAAGACGCATCTCCTCGCTGGTGTGCGAAAAGATCACAGACCGCAATTCCTGCTCAAAGGCGTCTGACTTGCCAGAGACGTGATCGTTGCAGAGCTCTTCGAAGTAGTTCTGGGGGATGTATCTGACCAGTTCTTGTTTTTCATCGGTGGGAAGAACTTCCAGCGTCCGCGCCTCAGTACTCTCGTCTTGCCATGTCAAGATACCTGTGAAATGACGTGCGGGATCACCACTCTTGCCCAAGAAGCGATCGCGCTTCAGAAAGCTGAAATGCTTTGCTTGCCGAGAGTGGCCGAGGGTAGCTTTCAGGGGCTCAAACAGGCCATCCTAGAGCCAGCCAAGCGGTCATTCATTGGCGTGAAACCGCCCAAGCTCGAAGCCGTGGAGAAAAGCAAGACTCACTTCATCGAGTCGATCGAAGTTGCCAAGACGGGCAACAAGGCTGGCATCGGCGACTGGCTGCACGGCTGCGATCTACCGCTCAATCCGGACCTTGTCGCCATCATTGGCAACAAGGGCAGCGGCAAGAGTGCCCTGGCCGATGTCATCGCTACCCGCTCCAGAAGTTTGACTCAGATACCGAACGGCGCTTCGCTGTCATTTTGGAGCGTGACGCGCTGAAGTGGTTCAAGCCTGCCAAGGGGCAGTTCCAGATCTACTACAAACTGGGCACCGAGCAGCCGGAGTACATCCCCGACTTCGTCGCGGAAACCGATAGCAAGATCTTCATGATTGAGACCAAGGCTCGTGGCGACATCGGCACGCAAGAAGTGCAGGCCAAAGCGGCTGCGGCGGTGCGCTGGTGCATGCATGCGTCTGACCACGCGGTATCTGTAGGCGGCAAGCCCTGGCATTACCTGCTCGTGCCGCACGATGACATTGCCGAGTCGGGACGGCTGAATGACTTCTTGCGTTTTGCGATGAAAGAGTCATGAAAACGAACTCATGCGCACTGACTGCGCTTGTCAGTCTCCTGTCAGTGCCTCGACGGATCCGCCGGACATAGTGGAATTGGCGAAGGGAAATCGCTCAGCGCACCGTCTCTGCAGAACCGGGATATCTATAGCCTGGTCTTGAACCCAAGCACCGGCGGTTGGGCATCGATCTCCCAGAAAGCGGAACTGCTCGTGTTCAAAGCGATGGGCGAGATCTACGGCATTTCTCCGTGCCCCAAGATCCTGCCGAACTCGCGAGCACTACGACGTCAACACCGTCGACTTCAGAAGACTGACGGTTGCCGCCGATGGCTATTCACGCGCGAACGCTCGTTGTCATGGATGACGCCGTCTCGCAGATATAGATAGGCAAGTGACTTTCAACTTTCCGCCTCCCCCTAGACTGGCCGGCCAGCCTCCTTCGCTCCCGCGCAAGACCTGGCCCTCACCCTTCCCAGTCCCGGAGTTCGCCCGTGCCCAGCAAGAAAGCCGCCCCCGCCGCCAAGACCCCAGGCGGTTTGCCTGACCAAGCCCTCGCGCAGCTGGAAGCGACCTTGTCGCGCTGCCCGCCCGCCTTCGCGCAGGACGTCAGGGACGTGCTCGCCATGGACCACCTCACCTGGACCGTCCTCGACGAGGTCAAGGAGACCACTCCAGCCTGGCGTCCTTCCACCCAAGCCGTGCTGATCACCGGCGACCTCCACATCGACGGCAACGTCCTCGTGAAGCCCACCGAGGCGCACGACGACGCCTACCTGATCGTCCTGGGCGCCGTGCGCGCCCGCAACCTCTTCGTCGGTGACGGCGCCGCCTTCCTTTGCGCCGGCGCGCTCACCGCGCAGGAGACCATCGTCTGCACCGCCATGCGCAGCGTGACGCAGGTCGCCGGAGACGTTCAGGCGCAGCTGCTGGATTCGGGGCACGGCGCTTGGATGGACGTGTTCGACAAGGCGCAGATCGCCGCCGTGCAGCATCTGTCGTCCTACGTGATGGTCGCCGGCAGCCCCCACAGCCCCGAAGAAGACGCCGACCTCACCGAACTCCTGATCGAGGACGTCCAGGACACCGAAGAGTGGGATGAACTCGATCCCGAGGAACAGGCCGAAGAAAAGGCCGCCGACTACGTCAGCCTCGACAAGCAGACGGCCTTCACGCTGCTCGCGAAAGGCCGGTCCATCCTGGTCTGAGCCTCGTCACACCGCCTGACGACATCCAACCCGGAGCACCTCGCCCATGACCCGCATCGCCGCCTGGCTGGCCGTGCTCGCCCTCGGACTCTTCACGCACGGACACGCCATGGCCTTCTTCAAGACCTTCACCCTGTTCTCCGCCACGGAGGGCATCGTCCTGATGGACGGCAAACCGGTGGAAGGGGTCGAGGTCCAGCAGAACTACTTCTGGCACTGGGGCGACAAGAAGGCCACCATCGTGACCCGTACCGACGCCAATGGGCGTTACCAGTTGCCTGCCATCACCGGGCGTTCGATCACCGGCAATCTGCTGCCGCACGAGCCGGTCATCGATCAGTTCATCCGCTTCGTCTACCGGGGCCAGACCTTCAAGGGATGGACCCATTCCAAGCACAACTACGATGACTTGGGTGAACTCGGCGGCAAGCCCCTGCGCCTGGTCTGCGACCTGAAGGACGAACCCGTCGCGCACCTGGAGGTCCACAGCTTCGGCATCTGCACGGTGCAGCCGTGACCACGAGCGATCAAGCCGGCCTCGTCCCCTTGCACACCGGATAGGTCGAGCATGCATAGATCGACTGCCCGGCACTCGGCCCGCGCTTGAGCGTCCGCAGCACCATCGGCTGCGAGCACGCCGGGCAGACCACCATCGTGACGTCCGCCGCTGCACGCTGTGGCTCGGGCTGCGGGGCAGGGGAGGCCGCCAGCAACGCGGTCAGCTTCGTCCCATCGATGAGCCGAATATTCCGCCCCTCCGCGAACGCCGACGCCTCCCTGGTGAAGCTCCCCGCCGTCACCACAAACCCGCCCGCCGCGCCGCGCGCCGCCATCACGTCGTAAAGCTCCCTGGCCGCGCTCACGCCCACCTTGCGGGCCTTCCAGTGCTTGCACTGGACGAGGAAGGTCTCGTTCCCTGTCTTCGACGACTTGCGCAGCACGAGGTCCGCGCCGCCATCGGGGCCGCTGCCGCCGATCTCGACCACGGTGAAGCCCTTCTGCCGGAACGCCTCTGCGATCAGAAGCTCGAACTGGTGCCAGGTCATGCCATCGAGCGCGCCGGCGCCATCGCCTGAAGCGGGGGCCTCACCCTGCTGCCTTCCCGCGCGCGGCCGGAGTGCCGACATCACCGCGGCGCCCATGGACGCGAGCCGCCCCAACAGATCCTCTCCCGAGGATCCTTTCTTCGCTCTGGCCATGTCGGCTCTCTCCCTGAAGACGTCCGTCCAGTATCGCTCGCCGATCCTCGAGGTCATCGGCCTCTCCGAGGTCCCGGTGATCGCCGACGGCGGCGGAGCAGGGGAGGCGGTCCTTCCGCCAGACCTTCAGTACGGGCTGTCCGCCGGCCGGCCGGCACCGTCCGTCCAGAGGTCATCCGGCAGCGAGCGATCTCTCAGGCACACGCGATCGTGGTCGGGATAGGTGATCCGGTCGACCGCGGCCCGGGTGCCGACGACCAGGCATCGCGTGGGCGCGCTGCTTCGGTTCTCGAGGCAATGTCCCACCGCCGTGCCCGCCTGGAAGGTCGCCGCATCCCCCGCACGCAGCAGCGTCTCGGTCGCGCCCTCGATCACGGTGATCTCTCCGGCCAGCACGTAGACCAGTTCATCCTCGGCGCTGTGCCAATGCTTGATGGAGGAGCGGGACCCCGGCTGCAGCACTTCAATGAAGGCGCCGAACTGCGTGAGGCCGCCTGCCTCGCTGAGCCACTGGGTCTGATTGGGCTCCGCGGAGCCCTCGACGGGTTGGATCTCGGTCACGAACTGCGCAGGGGTGAAAACCGGCATGGCGTACCTCGGCTGTTGGTCAGGCGGCCACCGCCGCCCTCCCATCATCGCCGCATCGCCCCGGCGCTCAGTCCTCCGCCGCCAGCAACTGCCCGATCTCGCGGCGCGTGCTCCTCACCGCCTGATCGAGCACCGGCACCAGCGCCGCCAGGCTGCTCCCCCTCGCCGTCACGAAGCGCTCGGCCAGGGTGCCCAGCGGCGACGGCCCAACCTTCAGCCGGTCCAGGTTGCCGCCCGCGTCCGCGATGCGCTGCCTCAGCACGCGCACATCCGCGTTGAAGTGATTCGCCAGCAGCACGTCGCACCGGCCGGCCATGAGCTGCCGGATCCTCGTCCGGAAATCACCGGACACGTACTCCGCCGCGTAGATCGACCCCTTCGCCTGCTCCAGCGCGCGGCCGTAGTCCAGCCCCCGCACCACGCACACCCGCAGGTCCTTGAGGTCCTGCACCGCGCGCAGCTCCCGATCCACGTCGCTGCGCGCGATCGGCCACACGCCGCTGACGAAGACGTCCTCCGAGAACAGCAGCCGCGACGACCGGCTCGACGACCTCCCGGCCCCGAACCCCAGCGTCCAGCCGTTCTCCACCATCGCCAGCATGCGCGGGACCGGCACCAGCTGGTAGTCCCACGACAACTCCGCGTAACGGCCGATGAGATCCAGCACCGGCTTGATCCGCGCGATGTTGATGCCTTCCGGCAGCGCCAGCGGCAGCACCTGCATCGCAGGCAACGCCGGCGCCGCCGTCGCCCGCGCGCCGACCGCCAGGCCGAGCAGCGGCGCCAGCACCACCGCGCGCCGCTGCACACCAGCCCCGCGAGTGGGCACGCTTTCCGTCTCTGGCCCCAGAGGGTCCTCCCCGACGCTCACTCCCTCGACGCGCTGCATGGTCACGATCGCTTTCTTCCGCGCCGGTGCGCCCGGCTTTGGCGAGCGAGACTACCCGCGATGATTGAAGGCTTGGTGAAGGAAGCGTTGGGGAGTGCGCAATGAAAAAAGGGCGCCGAAGCGCCCCTGTGAGTGGTTACCTACGCGGGTTTGAATCACCCGTCTGGTTATTGGATCAGGTGTTTACCAGTTCTCCCTCGCATACTGCTGCAACTTCTTCGCCCCGCAAATCATGGCCGCAACGACTGCGTTTTCTTGCGAAGCCTTGATGCTAGTCAATGGGTGCGATTCGGCGACGTGTTTTCAACAGTTAGTTGTTAATAGGTGTCGTTATCTATCTATCTGTGCGAGCGGGCAAATCCGGTTGTCGCCGTTTGCTGGCTGGATAGGATGTGGTGGTTATTCATTCACTCATCACCATGTCGAATTTCGAGCGTCCAATTGAAATGGTGTGTCAGGGGGCAAAACGCACCCTTGAATTCATTCTCTTGCTTCTCACGGTGGCCGCGATTTGCACGGCGGTAAGCCTTGCTGGTAAAACGATTTTCGGAAACACCATTTCCGATTCGCTCCAGTTGAGTCCCTCAATTCAAGTGCTTTCATTGCTGTGCATCCAGATGCTCCCGGCACTTTGGTTGCTCGCCGTCATCAAGCGCGGTTATCCGCTGCGAACACTGCTTCGAGTCCCCGTGCGGACCACGTCAGGCCTGGTGGTCGCAGCGGTTGTGTCCATCACGCTCGCGGCGAGCCTGGTCGATGTCGAGGCCATCCGATCGAACGGGTTCTATCCAATCGATCCTCGCGTGCATCCGGGCGTCTGGACCTCTGCGGTCGCAACCATGACCTTCAGCGCGCTCTTCGAGGAGCTCTTTCACCGAGCCCTGCTCCAGCCGTTGCTCGCCAGACTCTTCGCCAATCAACTCGCGGGACTGCTGGGCGCTGCACTGATCTTCACGGTGATGCATCCGTTGGCGAACGCGGTGCTGGTGGTCCCCGGCGCTTTGCTGCTGGGAACCGTCTTCCTGCGCACACGTTCGGTGGTTTGCACGACCATGCTGCATCTGGCCATGAACGTGACGGTCGACCTGCTGAAGGGGAATCACTTGATGGTGTCGCCGCTGCTCAGCGCTGAAGAGTTCGCACCGATGCGGCCTTCCATTGGTGGGGCACTCATCCTGCTCACGATCGCCTTCGAACTCTGGCATCGCCGCGATGATCGACGTGCATGGCCGTCTCCCCCGAACGAGAGAACCGCAATCGCCGGTGGCGCGACAACATCGGTGTGACGCCACCTCGCTCGCTCCGATGCCGTACCGCTCCTTGCCCTCGCTCGTCCTCGGCGGTCTCGCGTTCGTCGCGAGCGCCGCCCACGCTCAATCCACCGTTACGGTCTACGGCCGCCTCAACGTTTCCCTCGAGCACGCCGACGCCGGCCATTCCCCTCGTGACCGCGCCATCAACCGCGAGTCCAACAACCGCTCCGTCATCGGCTTCCGCGGCGTCGAGGACCTGGGCGACGGCCTCCAGGCGCTGTTCCAGATCGAGGGCTCGCTCGCCCTCGACACCGGCGTCGGTCCTTCGCTCGCCAACCGCGATACCCGCGTCGGGCTGCAGACCCCTTACGGCCTGCTGTTCGCCGGCCACTGGGGCACGCCCTACCTGCTGGCCACCAGCACCTTCGATCCCTGGTACCCCACCACCGCCGGCTACATGGCCCTGATGGGCAACGGCTCCGCGCCGACCACCAACCATCTGACCAACACCGCGTCCTTCGACCGGCGGCAGCAGAACATCGTCCAGTACTGGACCCCGGCGTGGAGCGGCCACTCCTGGCTCAGCGGTCTGACCGGCCGCATCGCCTACGCCGTCAACGACGGCGAGGTCGGCCCGAACGGCGCCAGGCCGCAACTCCTGTCCGCTTCCCTCACCTGGGACGACGGCCCCTGGAACCTCGCGCTCGCCCATGAGCAGCACCGCGACTACCAGGGCCCACACCTCACCGATTCCGCCACCAAGCTCGGCGCCGCCTACCGCTTCGGCCCGGGCCGCCTGGCCACCGCCATCGAACGACTGCGCTACGAGACGCCGCTCGGCGCCTTGACGCGCGACAGCGTCTACGTCGCCGCCACCTGGCAGATCGGCGCCACCAGCCTGCGCGCCAGCTTCACGCATGCCGGCGAGGGCAAGGGCCCGGCGGGCGCGCGCGTCGGCTTCGTCTCCGCGGGCGACGACACCGGCTCGCGGCAGTGGACGCTCGGCGCGGACTACACGCTGTCCAAGCGCACCGGCTTCTATGCCTATGTCTCGCGCATCGACAACCAGGCCCGCGCCGCCTACGACTTCGCAATCAACCCGGTCGGCGTCGGGGCCGGGGAGAAGCCCACCGTGTTCGCGGTGGGGATGCGGCACGCGTTCTGATCCGTCGCCGAATCACTGCCGCCCCGCCGCCCGCTGCCCCTCATGTCTTGCACGGCATATCCATATGCCCGTTGACGTGGACGACTGATGGCAACATCAGCCCTTCCTACGAACAACGAGGGGCCCCATGAAAGCACTCCGCACTTCCCTGATCGCAGCCGCGCTGCTCGCCGGCGCTTCCCTCGCGGCCCACGCCGCCGACCTGCTCGACGACGTGAAGTCGCGCGGCACGCTGCGCGTCGCCGTCGAGGGCACCTACCCGCCGTTCAACTTCAAGGACGCCAAGGGCCAGCTCGACGGCTTCGACGTCGACATCGCCAAGGCCCTCGCCGCCAAGCTGGGCGTCAAGCCCGAATTCACCACCACCGAGTGGAGCGGCATCCTCGCCGGCCTGCAGGCCGGCAAGTACGACGTCATCGTCAACCAGGTCGCCGCCACCGACGAGCGCCGCAAGACCTTCGACTTCAGTGCCCCCTACGTCACCTCGTATCCGCAACTGATCATCCGCGCCAACGAGACCCGCGCCCTCAACACCGCCGCGGACCTGAAGGGCAAGAAGATCGGCGTCGGCCAGGGCAGCAACTTCGCCGAACTCGCCAAGTCCTGGGACGGCGCCGAAGTCCGCACCTATCCCGGCGCCACCGAGTACCTCCAGGACCTCGCCACCGGCCGCATCGATGCCGCCCTCAACGACAGCCTGCTGATCCCCTACCTCAAGGACAAGACCAAGCTGCCCGTCAAGGCCGGCGCCGCCATCGGCAAACCCGCCACCAACGCCATCCCGTTCCGCAAGGGCAGCCCCAAGTTCCAGGCCGCCATCGACAAGGCCCTCGCCGACCTGCAGGCCGACGGCACCTACGCGAAGATCTCCACCAAGTGGTTCGAACGCGACGTCAGCAAGCCGATCGAGAACAAGTGATCCGCAGGTGAGCCCCCGATGATCCCCGGGTCTCCTGGTAGACCACCGAGGATCCCTCTGTGATCGATCGATCACTCGGACGGGCCGGCGCGATGCTTCGCGCCGGCCCTTGTCTCTTGGACGTCCGCAAGCCTCTCGCAGACGTCCGTGCCGCAGGGCCACGATCAGCAGCTCTGGGACTGCAGCTTCACCTGGAGGGGCGCGTCCGCCGCGCCGGCCGCATTTGCCGAGGCCTGCGCCAGGCTCTCCGAGCCCACCAGGCCCATCGCGATCCAGGGGCAGGGCGCGCGGCCCTCCGGCGTGCCCGCCCAGCGATCGCCGCCGCTCACCAGCGCGATCTCCTGCGTCGTCATCTCTTCAAACATCATCAGCCTCTCGTGTCATGTCAGTCGTGAGGATCCGCTCTTCCGCGACCCCATGCCGCGGATGAACACGCATCGACCGGATCGCCTGGTCAGGCCCGCTCCGTCGTCGATGTGGATCCACTCTAGGTCGATGAGGCCTCGGAGAAACTCCCCCGCGAGGGGGCTTCGTCGGGGGCCACCGAAAGGGGGAGCGGCGTGGCCTCGCGCAGCGCGCCGCGTTCCAGCACCACCACGCGCTCCGCGCCGGCGATCGTGTCCGGACGGTGCGCGATCATCAGCCGCGTCAACGGCAGCCCGGCGAGGTTGGCCGTGACCGCGCGCTCGCGCGCGACGTCCAGGTGGCTCGTCGCCTCGTCGAGCGCCAGGACCTGCGGCCCGCGGTACAGCGCGCGCGCCAGCAGCAGCCGCTGCTTCTGTCCGCCCGACAGCCCACTGCCCAGGTCGCCCACCAGCGTCTGGTACCCCATCGGCATGCCGCCGATGTCCTCGTGGATCTGCGCCAGCATCGCGCAGGCCCGCACGCGCTCCGGGTCCGGCTGGGCGTCGAAGAAGGCGATGTTGTCCGCCAGCGAACCCGTCAGCAGCACGTCCTCCTGCATCACCGTGCCGATGCGGCCGCGCACGTTCTTCAGGCCCAGCTGCAGCATCGGCACGCCGCCGTAGCGCACCTCGCCCTCCACCGGCGCCAGCAGCCCCAGCAACAGCTTCATCAGCGTCGTCTTGCCCGCGCCGCTCGGCCCGGTGATGGCGAGGCTCTGCCCGGCCGGCACGGTCAGGTTCACGTGGCGCAGGATCCACGGCTCGTGGGGCCCGTAGCGGAAGCTGACATCGCGCAGCTCCAGGCTGGCCGCCAGATGCGCCAGGTCGTTCGCCGGCACCTCGTCCGGCTCGGGCGGCTCCAGCGCGATGTCGGCCAGGCGCTCCGCGTGCAGGCCCAGCATGCGCCACTCGACCGCGTAGTCGATCAGCGCCGACACGCGCCCGGTGAACTGCGTCCGGTAGCTGAGGAACGCGAACAGCATGCCCACCGTCATCGTGACCGCGCCGGCCTGCTGGCCGTCGAGGATCAGGCCGGCGCCGAGGTACAGCACCAGCAGGTTGGCCGCGCCGAAGAGGAAGGTGTTGGCGGCGTTCATCGCCGTCGACAGTCTGGCGGTGCGGACGTCGCGGTTCTGGACCTCGACGATCAGGTTCTGCCACTGCGCGTGGCGCTCCTGCTCGCGGCCGAACAGCTTCAGCGGCGTCATCGCGCGCAGCGTCTCGAGGAAATGCGAGCTCTCCCGTGCGGCGACGATCAGGCGCTCGGCGGACGCTTCCTTCAGCGGCCGGTAGGCGGCCCAGCGCAGCAGCCCGTACAGCGCGACCGCGCCCAGCACCACCAGCGCCAGCGGCCAGGCGTAGACCGCCATCATGACCAGCGCCGTCACGGCCATCAGCCCGTCGAGGACGGCCTCGATCGCGGCGTTCGTCAGCGTCTTCTGGATCGCCTCGACCGCGCCGAAGCGCGAGCTGATGTCGCCGAGGTGGCGGCGCTCGAAGAAGGCGACCGGCAGCCGGAGCAGGTGGGCGAAGGCGTTGCCGCGCCATTGCAGCGACAGCGTCTGCGTGAGCAGGATCAGCAGCCACGAGCGCGCCAGGCCGAGCGCCGTCTGCGTGACCAGCAGCAGGCCGAAACCGAGGACGATCACCTTCAGCAGTTCGCGGTCGCCGGTGCTGAGGACGTCGTCGACGATCAGCTGGCTGCACAGCGGCGCGACGATGGCGAAGAGCTCCAGCACCAGCGCGACCAGCAGGATCTGCGCCAGCGCGCGGCGCAGGCCGAGCACCTGGCCGGTGAGGGCGCGCAGCGAGACGCGCGGGGCCGGCGCGGCGTGCTGGAAGCCCGCGGCGGGCGTCAGTTCGAGGGCGACGCCGGTGAAGTGGTCGGAGACCTCGGCCAGCTTCAGGCGCCGTTCGCCGACGGCCGGATCGAGCACGGTGACCCCGTCGCCGCGGACCTTCGTCAGCACGACGAAATGCCGCAGGTCCCAGTGCAGGACGCAGGGCAGCGACAGCTTGCCGAGCTGCGGCAGATCCAGCTTCATCGGCCGGCCGGAGAAGCCCAGGCCCGCGGCGACCTCGAGCAGGTCGCGCAGCCGCATGCCCTTCAGCGCGGCGGGGAAACGGCGACGCAGCTCGGGCAGCGTCACCGCGGTCCCGTGCGCCGTGGCGATCATGGCCAGGCAGGCCAGTCCGCATTCCGCGACCTCGGACTGGAGGACGAGCGTGGGCCGGGGCGTCATGGCCGGACCCGTTTCGCCGTGGCCAGCAGCGGCTCCAGCAGCCATTCCCAGATGCGCCGGTGCTCCAGGGTCACGTCGGCATCCAGCGCCATGCCCGCGCGCAGCGGCAGGTCGTGGCCGTAGGCGGCGATGTCCTCGCGGTCCAGCCGCACGTCGATCCGGTACAGCGGCTCGTTCGCCTGCGCCGCGCTGACGAGCGCCTGCGCCTGCCCGGCGGGCAGGTCCTGCGGGGCGATGGGCGTCGGGCTCACGCGGGCGACCTCGCCTCTGGCCATGCCGAACTTCTGGTACGGATAGGCCGCGTAGCGCAGCCACACCGGCTGGCCGGGCTGGACGAAGCCGACCGTGCGGCTCGGTGCGTAGAGCTGGGCGAGCAGGCGCGGCGTCGGGACGAGGGTGACCAAGGTCTGGCCCGCCTGGACGGCCTGCCCGGCGCGCAGGGGCAGGGCGCTCACGCGCCCGTCGCGCGGCGCGGTGACGGCGACGCCGGCCCGCGCCTGGAGCTCGGCGCGCTCCTGGTCCAGTTGCGCGACCACGCGATCGAGCTGCGTGAGCGACGTGGCCAGGCCGGTCGGAATCGAGCTGAGTTCCGCCTCGAGCCCCCGCGCGTCGCGCGTCAGCGTCTCGATCGTGCGTTGCGCGCCGCGCTCGCGCGCGCGGAGGTCGAGCAGTTCCTCGTCCTTCTGCTGCGCCTGGATCTCGGACACGTAGCCGTCCGCGGCCAGCGCCGCGTAGCGTTTCCGGCTCCGCTGCGCGAGTTCGACGCGCTGGCGGACCATGTCCAGCTCCTCGACGGCGTGCGCGGTCTCGACACGCAGGCTGCGCAGGCGACCGGTGATCGTCTCGCGATGCTCGTCGGCCTGCCGGCGCTGCAGGCGGCGCTCGGTGGCCAGGCTGTCCCGCCGCGCCTCGACCGCGCGCAGGTTGAGCGCCGTCATGTCGCCGCCGTCGACCAGGCGCTCGCTGCGCACCCGCACCAGGGCCTGTCCGCGCCGCACCTCGTCGCCCTCGTCGACCAGCAGTTCCTCGACCTGGCCCGCCAGCGGCGCCGCCACCTGCAGCAGGCCGCCGACCGGCATCAGCAGGCCCGGCACGCGGGCCTTGCGCGAGACCTGCCCGATCAGCGCGAACGCGATCAGCGCGATCGCCAGGCCCACCGCGACCGCCGCGACGAGCCCGGCCTCCGGCCGTTGCGCGACGCGGATGCTCCCCATCCACGATGCCTGCTGAAACTCCGTGACCGCTGCCCGAAACATGCGCATTCGTCCAAGACGCCGCGATGGCGGCAACGGATCGGATTCTTCGGCGGTTTCAGACGCCGCGCGGGTTGGCGGGGAGGGGGCTCCGAAAGAGGATTGATTTCGCGCCGGAGACATGCCCGGGGGGAACGGGCCGGGTCGTCGATGACGTGGATGTGTGGGGCTCCGACTCGTCCATGCCGTCCTGGGCGGCCCGGACCCACCTCAAGGAGGGGGCGACTGCCGGGGATCCCCCAAAGCGGCTGCTGGGGATGGGGGAGGGCCGGTCGATGTCCGCGAGCGGAATCCCGGCCCGGATGTGGCGCGGCGCCCACGCCGGTGAAGGCGGGGCGCCGCGAGGGGGCCAGTCGTTGCCTGGGAGGGACCGCTTCACTTTCCGCTTTACTTCCCGACTTGCTTCCCGCGCCCTGCTTCCCGCCTTACTTCTTGCGGTCCTTCATCTGGGCCGCCGCATATTGCTTGACCTGGTCGAGCGTGACCGAGCCGGTCTTCTGCGTGTCGACCTCGTCGAAGTGCTTGGCCAGGCGCCGCATGCCGGCCTGGGCTTCGGCCTTGGTGAGCTTGCCGTCGTGGTCCGTGTCCGCGGCGGCGAACCGGTCCTCGAGCTTCTGGGCGGCCTTGCCGCTCTGGGCCTGCGCGGGCAGGGCGGTGAGGGCCAGGGTCGCGATCACGGCGCCGGCCATGGCGATCAGGACTGCTTTCATGGGAACTCCGCTGAAGTGGAGCCCTCAGCATCGCCGCGGCATGTGCTGCCCTTGATGCGGCGCCGGTAAAGCTTCGTCAACGGGCGTGGCGATCGATGTCGGCGGTCGGCCCGATCCGCGCAGCATGTCGACGGCAGCGACAGGAGATCGTTCCCACGACCCAGCGTCACTTGCAGAACAAGCGGATATCCCCTCTCGCGATCTGGCGATCGTTCTCGTCCATGGGGCCGCCGAACATGCGGCGGACCGAGCCATTCAGGATGTCTCTGGCGAGCGCGCACTTGTAGGCGTCCGTCTCACGGTTCAGGCCGCGGGACAAGGCGGGAGGCGGATCGTTCCCGCCATTGGCCGGTTGCGGGAAGACGGCGTGGGGCCGATCCGTGTTGGCAGGCGGTGTCGGCAGCGGCGGCGGCATGGGCCGCAGCGGACGCGGCACCGGGGGAGGTGGCGGCTGGGGTGGCGGGGGCGGCTTGAGTTCGGTGGCGCGGGCTGCGGCGTCGGGCTCGGTCGGCTTGCGCTCCGAGTACTGGACGCGGCCGTCGGCATCCACCCATTTGTAGACCTGCTGCGCCTGCGCGGCGATCGCCGGCAAGGTCAGCGCGGCGGCGATCGCCGCTCTCCGCAGAAGGACCTGGACGTCCGACCGCTGCACGTGCTTCTGCGCCTGACATGCCATGGCGCCCTCCCTGAAATCGTCTGTTCTTGTGAAAGCGGGAACTCTAGCGAAGAGGAGGCGCGAATTGCATCCCTCTGTGAGGGGATCGCACAAGGCCAAGCGATTCCTTTCATGCCTGGAAGCCCCACAGTTCAGCCAAAGCGAACGCTGCGTGGCGGCAGCCCGCACCGACCAGAAGCGTCAAGAACACTTGCTTCGATACCGGGGGACGGCGAAGCCTGGCACAAAGCGTCGACAACACACTGGAGGCCGTTTCGGGAAATCGCGCCAGCAAGCGGCGCAGGAAGTGGTCGGGCGTGGACACCAACACGTCTCGCGCATCGAATGCACTCTGCGGAAGATCTCGGATGTTGTGACTGACCAAGACCACAGCGTTTCGCTGCATGGACATCAGGCTGGCCTTCAACGCACCTGCGGCGACATGCCGGTCCTTTGCATCAGTCTTTCCGTCGAAGTGCGGCACGAGTGAATCAATGTCGCGGACCGTAGCGTCTGGAAAGGCGCGTGCCATGTCCGCGAACAACTTCTCCACCGAGGCAGGGTGGAGCCGATATCGCCCTCGTGTGTCAAGCAGGTTGCGGCGCGTCTCATCGAGAACGAGTGACGTCCACCGAAGATGGAAGAGTCTTGCTTGAGCAAGGTCTAGAAAGATCGACCTCAAATACTGCGGCACGAGGATGTTGGCATCCAGAAATACGATCACTTGGGTCGATTCCAACAACGCGTCCAACGAAGCGGTGGTGCATTCCGTCCGACGCCTCATCGAGTTGCCTTTCCCCGCTTCGCTAGCCCCGACGCCGTCTTCGAGCCTGCCGGGAGGGATGGTTTCTCTCGTGCTTGCCCGGACATCTTGGTCCATCGAATGCCTGATGCTTTGCCTGCCGCCAGCAGCGTCTGGTGCTCACGTGCTCGGAGGTCTTGCGTCAGACCTTCGATCCCGTCGAGCGCCGCGCGCTCACGCAGATGCGTTTCCCGGTACGCCATGACGCCGGCACGCGAGACGCGCCGGTGTCCGCCCTGCGTGACCTCCATCGATCCCAGTTCGCCTTGATCGCACAACATCGCCACATGCGGCCGGCTCAAGCCGAGCAGCGCCGCTGCTTCGGAGGTCCGGATCAGATCGGGCGCGGGCGCCATCACGGCCGGCGCCGTGGACGGAACCAGCCTGAGCAGCACCGATCCCGGCTGCGTCGGGTCCGCCAGATACTCCACCTTCACCCGTCGATCTCCGAATGTCTGATCCCTCACCCGCATCACCGAGCTCGCCAGCACTTCCAGATCGGTCAGCGCCTGCTCCAGCGTGCGGTGCACGTCGGCCAGGGCCTCCGGTGCCGGATAAGGATCGTCCTCGCTCAGATGCGCGCAGATCGCGAGCGCCCGCTGGATGGCGGCGCTGACCGACTCCGGCGCGCTGTTGCTCGCGCCAGGCGCGAGACGCATCGGCTTCGATCTGCGCCGTGGCTTCTCGAGCTCCGTCTGCGGCGCGGGCGGCGGCGTCGCCCGGCGTGTGAGAGGCGGACGGGCAGAGGGGGAGGGCTTCGAGGTGCTCATGGGGACCATCCTAACGCTGTCACCATGAACTCGAAAATAACGAAAATGAGCTAGCCAGTCGAAGTCAGCACTGCCTGTCTACACTGACGCCCCTTCCCCGAATCCCCTCATGCAAGCGCTCCTCGACGCCATCGCCGCCCTCGCGCGGCCCACCGACGCCTGCCGCGTCTTCCACGGCCGCGGCGGCCGGTTTCCCGGCTGCGAGCAGTGGGCGCTGGACGCCTATCCGCCGGTCTTCCTGTTGACCAGCTTCGCGCCGGTCACGGAGGAGGAACTGGCCCGCATCGGCGACGCCCTCGCCGCGCGCTGGGCCGTGATCGCCCCGGGCGAGCCGCTGAACTGGCTCTTCCAGCACCGCGACGAGAACCGCCCCACCAACCGCCTGATGGCCGGCGCGCTGCCCGACGAGCACATCGTCGAGGAGGACGGCGTGCGCTTCCACGTCAACCTGCCGCACGGCCAGAACCACGGCTTCTTCCTCGACATGGCCGAAGGCCGCCGCTGGGTGCGGCGCTGGGCGCAGACGCATCCGGGCGGCTCCGTGCTCAACCTCTTCGCCTACACCTGCGCGTTCTCGGTCGTCGCGCGGCACGCGGGCGCCGGCGCCGTGGAGAACTACGACATGGCGCGCGGCCCGCTCTCGACCGGGCGGCGCAACCACCAGCTCAACGGCGTGCAGGACCACGCCGCCTTCCACGCGCACGACATCTTCAACTCGTGGGGAAAGATCCGCCGCGGCGCGCCCTACGACCTCGTCGTGCTCGACCCGCCGAGCTACCAGAAGGGCAGCTTCGTCGCGACCAAGGACTACGCGCGCCTCGCCCGCAAGCTGCCCGAGCTGCTCGCGCCCGGCGGCCATGCGCTCGTGTGTCTGAACACGCCCAAGCTGGGCACCGATTTCCTGCGCGAGACGATCGCCGCGGAAGCGCCGGCACTCGAATTCATCGAGCGCGTCGCCAATCCCGAGGCCTTCGCCGACGTGTCGGAGGAGCGTGCGCTGAAGGTGCTGGTCTACCGGCAGCCGCGGTAGCGGGACAGCGCCACCGAAGGCGCAACGTGCAGGGCGGTCCGGCGCGGCGGCGCGCTCAGAAGCTCCTCGCCTCGATCGCCTCCCTGACGCGGTCCAGCGCGACGCGCAGCCGCGCGATGTCCACCGACCCGAGCGCCAGCCGGATCGCATGCGGCACCTGCCGGGTCGTGGCGAAGGGCTCGGCCGTCGACACCGACACCCGCTCGCGCTGCAGCGCCATCGCGACCTGGTCCGCGCGGACTTCCTCCCCCAGCGGCAGCCACACGAAGTAGGACGACGCATGCCCGACGCGTTTCATCGCACCGAGGCGTTCGGCGACGAGCCGCTGCCGCCGCTTCGCGTCCTCGCGCTTCTCCGATTCGAGCCGCGACACCGTGCCGTCCTCGAGCCAGCCGGCGGTGATCGCCGTCATCACGCCCGGCGTGTTCCAGGTCGTCGCGCGGATCGCCCGTTCGAGCGCGTGGACACGGTCCGCCGGCGCCACCGCGAAACCCACGCGCAGCCCCGCCGCGACGCTCTTCGAGAAGCCCGAGACGTAGACGGTGCGCTCCGGTGCCAGCATGGCCAGCGGCGGCGGCGGATCCTCGGCGAGGTAGGCGTAGGCGCCGTCCTCGATGATCAGCAGGTCGTGCCGCCGCGCGAGCGCCACCAGCTCGCGTCGCCGCGTCGCGGCCATCACCCAGCCCAGGGGGTTGTTCAGCGTCGGCATCGTGTAGATCGCCTTCACGCGGCGGCGCCGGCACAGCGCCTCCAGCGCGTCGAGATCAGGTCCCGCGCCGGCCGCCGGCACGGGGGCCAGCTCCAGCCGCTGCATGTCGGCGAGCAGCCGGAAACCGGGATAGGTCAACGCGTCGACGGCGACGACGTCGCCCGGCTCCAACAGCGCCATCAGCGTCACCGCCAGACCGTGCTGCGCGCCGTCGACGATCAGCACCCGGCCGCCGTCGACCGTCAGCCCGCGCCGCGCCAGATGGCGCGCGATGGCCGCGCGGTCCGCCGGACGGCCGCCATGCGGCTGGTAACGCAGCAGCGCTTCCAGATCGCCCGCGCCGGCCAGCTGGCGCAGCGCGCCGCGCAGCAGCTCGGCCTGGCCCGGCAGCGACGGGTAGTTGAAGCTCAGGTCGACCATGTCCGCCGCCACCGCGTCCAGGTCGACGCCCTGGCCCGCCGCGAGCGCCGTCTCTTTGACGAAGGTGCCGCGGCCGGTCTCGCCGCTGATCAGCCCCATCGCCCGCAGCTCCGCGTACACCCGCGTCGCCGTCACCAGCGCGAAGCCCTCGCGCGCCGCGAGGTCCCGATGCGTCGGCAGCCGCGCGCCGGCCGGCAGCACGCCGGTCCGGATCTCCGCCGCCAGCCGGTCCACGACCCCCTTGTACCTGGGCTGCGCCATACGTTCCCGTCTGTATCCATGACAATTCTTTGATTGTATTGATGCGCTCGCCTACGCTGCGCCTTCACTCCCCATCGAGGCACCGAGGACATGGACACCGCATCGCGGGGCTGGCTGAACGGATTCATCGGCATGCTGATCTTCAGCGGCTCGCTGCCGGCGACGCGTGTCGCGGTGGCGGATTTCGATCCGGTCTTCCTCACCGCGGCGAGGGCCACGATCGCGGGCGCGCTGGCGCTGCTGGCCTTGTGGCTGTTGCGGGCGCCGCGTCCGACGCGCGCGCAGGCCGTGCCGCTGGCCATCGTCGCGATCGGCGTGGTCATCGGCTTCCCGCTGCTGACGGCGCTGGCGCTGCGGCATGTGACCTCGGCGCATTCGGTCGTGTTCATCGCGCTGCTGCCGCTGTCGACGGCGGCGTTCGGCGTGCTGCGCGGCGGCGAGCGGCCGCGGCCGGTGTTCTGGATCTTCTCGCTCCTCGGCAGCCTGCTGGTCATCGGCTTCGCCGCCGGGCAAGGCCTGACCGCGTCGCCGGCGGGCGACCTGCTGATGCTCGCGGCCATCCTCGTCTGCGGGCTGGGCTACGCGGAGGGCGCCAAGCTCTCGCGCGCGCTCGGGGGCTGGCAGGTGATCTGCTGGGCGCTCGCGCTGTCGCTGCCGGCGATGCTCGCGCTCGCGCTGTGGCGCTTGCCGCCCAGCGTCGACGGCGTGGGTGCGGCGGCATGGGTGGGGCTCGGCTACGTGTCGCTGTTCAGCATGCTGATCGGTTTCGTGTTCTGGTATCGCGGCCTGGCGCAGGGCGGCATCGCCGCCGTCGGGCAACTGCAGTTGCTGCAGCCGCTGTTCGGCCTGGCGCTCGCGGCCGGGCTGTTGCGGGAGTCGGTGAGTGCGGGGATGCTGGCGGTGACCGTCGGCGTCATCGGATGCGTGGCTGGGGCGCGGCATTTCTCGCGCGCCCGCTGAACGGCCTCGGGCGTGGGGCGTGAGCCGTGAGCCGCGAGATCGCGCGATGCGATGGCGGCGCTGACGGGCACGTGGATCCGGAGCCTGCCGTTCCCGGCGCGAGGCCGGCCGCCTCCCCTGCTCCGGGGACGCGCGATCATGTCCCTGTCGCAACGAAGTCTCAGAGTTGTAGCCAGCGCACCAAGTGAGCGCTTAGCATGGCCTCTCCAGTGACGATTTCCAGGGAGGTGATCGCATGGCTTCACGTACCGCTTCTTGCAGTTGCGGCCAATTGAAGATCGTCGTGCAGGGAGAGCCGCTGGGCACCGGCCTCTGCCATTGCCTGGCGTGCCAGCGCCGCACGGGCAGCGTCTTCGCGACGCTGGCGGCCTTCGCCGAACCTTACGAGGTGGTCGGCATCGCCACTGAGTTCGTGCGCGCCGGGGATCAGGGCGCGCGGTTCCGGTTCCATTTCTGCCCGGTGTGCGGGAGCAACGTGTTCCACACGGAGGAGGGGGTCGAAGGATCGGTCGGCGTGGCGGTCGGCGGCTTCGCGGATCCTTCGTTTCCGCCGCCTCAGGACTCGGTCTATACCTGCCGCATGCATGGCTGGGTCCGGTTGCCGGAGGAGGTCAGGACCTATGACAAGGATCCGATGTAGCCGGGGATGACGTCGGGCGACGTGCGCCGGTTGACTGCCTGGACCCCGCGCGCTGCGCGCGCCCCTCACCCCGGCCCTCTCCCGCAAGCGGGAGAGGGAGTCCGACCGTCGCCCTTCTTACTCCCTCTCCCGCTTGCGGGAGAGGGTGGGGGTGAGGGCCAGCGGCCGTGGAAGTACTGAAGCCCTCTTCAGGAGAGGGCGGTCAGCACGTCCACCGGTCCCGGGCACCGCGCCTCCGCCATGACTCGTCGGCGGGCGCCCGGGCCGATGGGGCGTCTCTTCGTTCCTCGATCAGGCGGCCAGACGCAGTTCCGGACGCACTTCGGTCAGCGTCGACGGACGCAGCGGCTGCGCCAGGCGCAGCAGGTGATGCGGCTCGCTCAGGAAGCGCATCCGGTCGGCATTGCTCATCGCGTCGACGACGCCCGGCTGCGTCGCCAGTTCATGCAGGCGACGGGCACGCACTTCGGCGCGCTTGCCGGTGCCGACATCGCGACGACCCATCGCCTCGGCCGCCAGCGCGGTCAGGCGGCGGCTCGCCAGCAGGTCGGCGAAGCCGGGAAGGTGACGCTCCTGGCGACCATAGGCCCACGCATTGCGCAGCACCGTCGGCGTGAGGCTTTCTTCCGGAATCACCAGCAGACCGGCACCACGCATGCGCTCGCCCAGGCTGGACCGGCTCGACAGCACCGTGATCGGCGCGGCCAGCAGCAGCGGCAGGGCGATCGGCGCGATCCAGATCAGCGTCGACGGGCTCAGCGCGCCGATCACCGCGGTGATGGCCAGCGTCACCAGGCTGATGCGGCCGTAGGCGGCGAAGGCCTCGCGCCAGGACACGTCCTCGGCGGCCCGCGGCGGCGACTTCCAGTCCAGCGAGATCCCCGTCAGCGCGACCACGCAGAAGATCGAGTGCGCGACCATCCGCAGCGGCGCCTGCAGCAGCGACATGCCGGCCTCGGCGGCGCAGGAGGCCACCAGCTTCAGCGAGCCGCCGTACTGCGACTGCTCGCCGCGCAGGATCAGCGCGGCCACCGACAGCAGGCGCGGCAGCACCAGCATGCCGATCGTGCCGAACCACAACGCGGCCACGCCCGGTGCCAGCGAGCCGTCTTCCAGGAAGGGCTGGAACGCCTCGCTGCCACCGACGTTCCAGAGCAGCACGCCCAGGCCCACGTACAGCAGCCACAGCGGCGCGGCCAGGTAGGACAGGGCGCCGGTGACCAGCATCGCGCGGTGGACGCCGTGCAGGCCCGGTTCGGCGATCAGGCCGGCGTTCTGGATGTTGCCCTGGCACCAGCGGCGGTCGCGCTGCAGCTCGGCCAGCAGATGCGGCGGCTGTTGCTCATAGCTGCCCGGCAGGTCGGCCACCAGCCACACCTGGTAGCCGGCGCGGCGCATCAGCGCGGCTTCCACGAAGTCGTGGGACATGATGTCCTTGCCGCGCAGCGGGGCCAGGGCGCAATGCTTCATGAAGGGCTCGACGCGGATGATCGCGTTGTGGCCCCAGTAATGGGCCTCACCCAGCTGCCAGAACTGCATGCCGGCGGCGAAGAGGCGACCGGTCACGCGGCTCGCGAACTGCTGCGCGCGGGCATGCGGCGTGTCGTGGCCGCAGACCTGGTTGGCGGCCTGCAGGATGCCGGCGCGCGGATGCTTTTCCATCAGACGGACCAGGCCCAGCAGGCAGTCGCCGCTCATGACGCTGTCGGCGTCCAGCACCACCATGTAGCGGTAGTTGCGGCCCCAGCGGCGGCAGAAGTCGGCGACGTTGCCGGCCTTCTTCTTCACCCGGCGCTGGCGCCAGCGGTAGTGGATGCGGCCGCGGCCGGCGAACTGCGCGCGCAGCTCGGCCCAGGCGGCCAGCTCCTGCGTGCGGCACTCGGGGTCGCTGCTGTCGGAGAGGATGTAGACGTCGAACAGGCGCAGCGCGCCGGCCGCCGCGAGCGACTCGCAGCTGGCGCGCAGGCCGGCGAAGACGGTGGTGACGTCCTCGTTGCAGATCGGCATGACGAGCGCGGTGCGCGCGTCGGCGCCCAGCGCGTCATGGCCGGCGTCCTTGATGCTGATGGCGTGGCGGTCGCCGCGCAGCATGACCCAGAAGCCCATCACCGCGGTGACGCAGCCGGCGCTGACCCAGGCGAACAGCAGCGCGAACAGCCCCAGGTGCACGCATTGCAGCGCGAAGGCGAACGGATCGGACGCCCAGCCGCGGTGCGTCTGCCAGAGCACGCCGGTCGCCAGCGCGGTGGCGCCGAGGATGGACAGCTTCAGCGCGTTGCGGCGGTTCCTCGCGGCGGTTTCCCAGGCCTCGGGCGGCTGGGCGGCGGGCAAGGCGTCGACCGGCGGATTGCGCTGGCCCCAGGCGCGGGGCACCATCGCGCCGCGCTTGATCGCCGGGGCGCTCGGTCCGACGGGACCCGGCGCGGAAGCCGCCTGATGCAGAGTGCCGGTGGGCAGGGATGCGGTCATGTCGTGCTCCTTCACTGGGGAGGAAGAATCAGGCTCCAGGTCTCGGTGAGGACCTGTTGCTTTGTCTGGAGGAAGCCGCGCAGCTCGGTCGACTGACCGGGGCGGAGCTGCTTGATGCGGACGGCCATGCGCCAGCCGCCGGTGACCGGGTTCGGGTAGGCGTTGACCTCGGTGACCTCGCCGTTGCCGTTGGTGCTGGCGACGGCCTTGACCTCGGCGCCGGCCGGCAGCGCGGCCAGCGACGGCCCTTCGAAGTCGACGATGAACTGCTGCTCGTTCTTGTCGAGCTTGGCGTAGCTGTAGCCGGTGCGCGACTGCACCGCCCAGGCGCCGGGCGGGCGCTGCTGCTGCTCGCCCTGCAGGTGCAGGCGGTACGAGTAGTCCAGCGGCTGGCCCGGCGCGGGCTGCTTGGCGGGCACCCAGTAGGCGACGATGTTGTCGTGGGTCTCGTCGGGCGTGTGCAGCGACATCAGTTCCACCCGGCCCGGACCCCAGTCGCTGGTCGGCTCGACCCAGGCGGAGGGGCGCATCTCGTAGCGCGCCTCGGTGTCCTCGTAGTTGGAGAACTTGCGGTCGCGCTGCATCAGGCCGAAGCCCTTCACGCCGGGCAGGGTGAACGACGTCGTCAGCGTGCCGTTGGGGTTGATCAGCGGACGCCAGATCCATTCGCCCGTCGAGCTCGCGACCATCAGGCCGTCGCTGTCGTGGACCTCGGGCCGGAAGTCGCCCTTCTGCGGCTGGTTCTCGCCGAACAGGTACATGCTGGTCAGCGGTGCCAGCGCCAGTGTGGCGACCGGCGAGCGCATGAACAGCCGCACGCGCGTCTCGACCACCGTCTCGGCGCCCGGCTTGATCACGAAGCTGTAGACGCCGCTGGCGCGCTGCGAGTCCAGCAGCGCATGCACGGTCAGCGACTTGGCGTCGGCCGCGGGGCGCTCGATCCAGAACTCGGTGAAGCGCGGGAATTCCTCGCCCTTGCCGCCGACGGTGTCGATGGCCAGGCCGCGCGCCGACAGGCCGTAATGCTGGTTGGCGCCGAGGACGCGGAAGTAGCTCGCGCCCAGGAAGACGGCCAGCTCGTCCTTGTACTTGTCGTTGTTGAGCGCGTAGTGCGCGCGGAAGCCCGCGTAGCCGACGTCGCCCCACTTCTGCGGCGACAGCTGGCTGTTCTTGCCGTAGTCGAAGTCCTCGCGCTTGAAGGGGACAGGTCTTGCCTGGCCGCCGACGATCTCGTTGATGCGCACGGCCTGGGTCTGGTAGTGGCCCAGGTGGAAGAACATCAGCTCGAAGGGCAGCTTCTCCTCGCGCCACAGCGCGCGTGCCGGCTTGAAGCGGATGTCGCGCATCTGGTCGTAGTTGAGGTTCTTCAACTCGACCGGCAGCGAATCCGGCGGCGCGACGTAGGGCTTGGCGGCGAGCGCCCTGGCGCGCTCGGCCACCTCGTCGAAGCCGAAGGCCTGCGCCGAGGCGGTGGTCGCCAGCAGCGCCACGCCGACCGCGAGCCCGAGGAACGACCCCATCCACCGACGCTGGTCGGCCTGGAGGCGGGCACTGGCCGCCTGGATGAGGACCCGAGAGGAGGGGGTGTGAATATTTCTCATGTGACCGACCTATTGCAAGGCCTGTGCCACATGGGAAATCCGTTATGAATCAACGACTTGCGTCGTTGGTGCGGTGCCGCACACGGGAATTTCTGTCGCCTGAGGGCGACGCGATTGCCGCCGGTTATTCCAAGTGCTTGATTTGAAAGGACTTTTCTTGTCGCTATTCAGCGACAGGTCCGTCGGCGCGGAACATCGAGGGGTCCAGCCCGTTGCGCTGCAGCAAGCGGTAGAACTCGGTCCGGTTGCGGTCCGCGAGCCGCGCGGCATCGGCGACATTGCCGTCGGTGAGCTTGAGCAGGCCGACCAGGTACTCGCGCTCGAAGCGCTGTCGCGCCTCGGCGTAAGGCAGGACTTCGATGCTGGGCAGGCGCAGCGCGCGCTGCACCAGCGAGAGCGGGATCAGCGGCGACGTCGCCAGCGCGCTCACCTGCTCGACCACGTTGTGGAGCTGGCGCACGTTGCCCGGCCAGGTGGCCATGGTCAGCGCCTTCAGCGCCTCGGGCGCGAAGCCGTTGACGCGCTTGTCGTACTTCGCCGCGAGCTTCTGCAGGAAGTGCTGCGCCAGCAGCGGGATGTCCTCGCGGCGCTCGTCCAGCGTGGGCAGCGTCAGGCTGACGACGTTGAGGCGGTAGTAGAGGTCCTCGCGGAACTGGCCCTCGGCCAGCGCGGCTTCCAGGTCGCGGTGGGTCGCGGACAGGATGCGGACATCGATGGGCACCGAGGCGCTGGCGCCGACCGGCCGCACCTGGTGCTCCTGCAGCACCCGCAGCAGCTTGACCTGCAGCGGCAGCGGCATGTCGCCGATCTCGTCGAGCAGCAGCGTGCCGCCGTCGGCGGCCTGGAACAGGCCGCGGTGATTCGCCAGCGCGCCGGTGAAGGCGCCCTTGACGTGGCCGAAGAGCTCGGACTCCAGCAGCGGCTCCGGGATCGCGCCGCAGTTGACGGCGACGAAGGGCCGCTTGGCGCGCGGACTGGCGGCATGGATCGCGCGGGCGAGCAGCTCCTTGCCGCTGCCGCTCTCGCCGCGGATCAGCACCGGCGCCTGCGAGGCGGCGACCAGCCGGGCCTCGGCCAGCACCTCGGCCATCACGTTGGAGCGGCTGACGATGGACTCGCGCCAGAGCTGGTCGGGGCTGTCGTCCTGGTGGACGGCGGTGAGGGTCAGGGCTTGCGCGATGGTGTCGAGCAGCGCGCGGCCGTCGAAGGGCTTGGTCAGGTAGGTGTAGACGCCCTGCGCGGTCGCGGCGACGGCGTCGGGGATGGTGCCGTGCGCGGTCAGCAGGATGACGGGCAGGGCGGGGTGGCGCTCGCGGATCGTGTTGAACAGCGCCAGGCCGTCCATGCCGGGCAGCTGCACGTCGCTGAGCACCAGCGCGGGCCGTTGCACGTCCATCTGCGCGAGCGCGGCCTCCGCGCTCCCGACGGCGGTGACGTCGTAGCCGGCGGCTTCCAGCCGCATCTGCAGCAGCTTCAGCAGGTCGGCGTCGTCGTCGACGATCAGAAGGCGCGCACCACCGCTCATGTGACCCCCCCGTCCGCGGCGCGCCGCGACCGGTCCCCCGAGAGGATGTCGGCTGGCGTTGGGCAGCCCTGCGTGGCGCTCATGGCTTGTCCAACGCGGAACGCGGCCCGCCCAGGCTGCGTTCGATCGCCTTCAGCGCCTCGAGCTTGCGGTTGGCGTCGTCCAGGCGGCGCTGCAGGTCGTCGCGGGCCAGGCGGGTCTTGTCGAGCTCGCCTTCCATGCGGCGCTGCTCGGCGACGCGGTCGACGAGGAACTGCGCCATCGGGCGCCATTCGTCGGCCTCGGGGCGCGCGTCGCGCAGGACCTGGTCGAGCAGCGTCTGGGCGCGGAAGGTCTCGCCGTTGGCGTGGCTGAACATCAGCGCGAGCGCGAGCTGCACGGCGTTGCCGGGCGGCAGCGCGGCGTCGTCGCGCGGCGCGACTTCCTGCGCGAGCTCGAGCGGGCTCATCTGGCGCAGCCGGTCGTTGAGGTTGAGCACGATGCGCGCGGCGTTGTCGGTCGGCGCGACGACGGGCACCTGCACCGGCACCTGCACGCGCACTTCCTTGACGATGGTCCGGGGCGGCTGCTGGGCGCAGCCGGCGGCTGCGAGCGCACCCAGCGCGACGAGGAGCGGCGCGACCCTCGCCCCGACCGGGGAAGCGACCGAGGAAGCAATCGAAGGAGTGACCGAAGAAGCGACCCGCGAGGCCCGGCCGCCGGCGGCCGGCAGGGCGCGCGTCGTCATGCGTTCGAGGACTTCAGGAACCGGGGCGTGTGGGCGCATGGCAGCGTGATTCTGAAATGGGCGCCTGGGTCGGCGGGCAGCAGGTCGATGTGGCCGCCATGGGCGGCGATGTATTCGGTGACGATGGACAGGCCGATGCCGGTGCCCTTGAGCGCGTCGTCGGGCTGGCGTTCGCCGCGGTAGAAGGGCTCGAAGATGCGCGCCTGGTCTGCCGGGGCGACACCGGGACCGTCGTCGCGCAGGTCGATGGTGAGCTGGCCGTCCTGGCGGGCGAGGTCGATGTCGACGCGGCCGCCGGGCGGGGCGAAGCGTATCGCATTGGAGAGGAGGTTGCCGACGGCGGCCGCGATCTTGGCCGGGTCGACGTCCGCCTCGAGCGGTCCGCCGGACAGGCTGACTTGCAATCCGCGTGCCTGCCACTGCAGCCGCTGGTGATCGATCGTGCCCTGGATCAGGGACATGAGTTCGGTGCGCTGCGGCTTGAGGTCGCGAGCCTCGAAGGCGGCGGCGTTGAAGCGCAGCAGGTCCTCGATCTGGCGCTGCAGCACGGCGGTGTTGTCGCGCAGGATGCGGGTGACTTCCTTCTGCTTGTCGTTGAGCGGGCCGGCGACCTCGTCCTCCAGCAGCGCGGTGCCTTCGCGCAGGGCGGCCAGCGGGGTCTTGAGCTCGTGCGAGACGTGCCGCAGGAAACGCGCCTTGTCGGCATCGAGTTCCGCCAGCCGCAGCCGCAGCCAGTCCAGGCGCTGGCCGATCACGCGCAGGTCGGCGGGGCCGCGGATCTCGATGCGGTCGTCGAGCCGGTTCTCGCCCAGTCCCTTGATGGCGCGGGCGAGGTGGCGCAGCGGCCGGGTCAGGAAGATGCCGAAGACCAGCGACAGCAGCGCGGCCAGGGCGATCGCGCCCAGCACCTGCTGGCCCAGGAGCACGCGGCCGTTCTCGAGTTTGTCCTGCAGCACGCGGTTGCTGGTCTCGGCGTGCTTGCGGACGTCCTCGGCGAGGCTGCCGGTGAGGCCGCCCAGCTCGCGGAAGCGCGTCATCAGGTCGGTCTCGCGCTTGCGCGGGTTGATCGCGCGCGGCGTGTCCAGCAGCGCGCGGACTTCTTCGAGCTTGGTCTTCCAGGCGTCCAGCGGCGCGGGGGCCAGGCCTTGCGCGCGCAGCAGGGCGAGCAGGCGCTCGGCGTCGGCGGCGTCCTCGTCGAAGCGCTGGCGCAGCGCGCGGTCCTCCAGGACGGCGTACTGCCGCGCGGCGCGCTCCATGCTGACGCCGCGGTCGCCGAGCTGCTGCACCTCGTTGCTCATGCGCGCGGCGCGCACGACGGCCTCGCGGCTCTGCATCGTCAGCCGTTCGAGCGTCAGCAGGCCGCCCAGCGACGCGGCGGCGAGCAGGCCGGCGATCGACAGGAAGCCGATCAGCAGCATCTGGCGGAAGGAAATGCGGTTCAGCATCGGGCGGCAGTGTAGTTGTCCGGTGGTGTGCGGTTGTCGGAGGCCCGGGTTCTCCGGCGACAAGCGTCGTCGAACCTGACAACCGCGTGGCGAGGGTTGCCACTGACGCGGGATCTGGATTCCCTGCGACAGCCGCCATGACTTCCCACGCGCAAACCCCTTCGACCTCGACATCGACCTCGACCTCCGTCATCGCCCAGAACGACCCGACCGCGTTCGACGGCAAGTCGCCGCCCGCGGCACCCTGGACGCCGCCGCTCTGGCGCCGCGCGCCGTCGCAGTACACCCCGCTGATCAAGGCGACGTCGCAAGACAGCAAGGCGCTGCACGCGATGCCGAATCCGGGCTTGTTCGATCTGGTCGCGCGGGAACTGCGACGGCATCTGCCCAGGCTGGAAGGCGCCATGGCGCAGGATCCGAGGCTGGCCGACGCGGCGATCGCGTCGCTGTGGAACGTGCTGGCGCACGATGCGGAGGTGGCGGCGGAGGCCACCCCCGCCGCCGCGACGAAGTCTGCGGTCGACAGCATCGAAGCCGAGTTCGGGAAAGCGCTCGCGACACGGGCGGACGCGCTGGTGCGCGAGGCCGGCGAGACCCTGGTCGCGGGTCTTCGCGAGCTGGATCCGCTCAAGCTCCGTGACGCGTATCTGAAGACGGCGGAGGCTTTCGAGATCACGCGTGGCGCCCGCAAGGAACGTCTTGGGTTCGAGGACGTCGCCTCGGGCTGGTTCGCCGAGGCGTCCGACCTCGACCTGCGGGGCCGCCCGGAACTGCGGACCCAGCTGGTGGTGCAACGCGACGGGCTGGCGTTCATCGTCGCGATGTCCGATGCGATGCGGATGCTGGCATCGTCCGCGACGCCCGATGACGGCGCGCGCGTGGCGATGGCTCAGGTGATGGCGCAGGTCGTGCGGGCCATGGTGCTGAAGGAGCCCTTCCTCATCGATGCGGACGCGGTGACGTTCATGGCCCGGTCGGCGGACCCGGCGGACCAGCATCGGCTGAATGCGCTGCGGGCGACCTCCTTGATGCAGCAGCGCCTCGCCAGACGCGGCTTGTCGATGGCGCCGCGCTTCGTTTCCCTGCTCAAGCGCGAGTCGGGCGAGTGGCGCGAACTCCCCGGCGGGTCGCTCCTTGTCAGCGACGCGGACCTCCTCGACGAGCTGTGCGCGCCGATGCCCCCGCCGCTGCCCCTGCGGGACGTCGACCAGACCATCGACAGGGAGGCCCCGTTGAAGGGGCTGACGCGAGGCAGACGTCGTCTGGTGCAGACACTGGACCGTGAGCGGGGGCGCATCGACATCGCGTTCGACGAGAACATCGAGCGCGCATCGTCGATCGACGGGCGGGCGTTCAAGGCGGCCGTGCACGTCGATCCGCTGCCGGTCGATGCCACGCCGCAGCAGCGCCTGCAGCAGGACCGGCAGATCCGCCAGATCGACGATTTCATCCAGGCTCACTTCCATCGCGTCATCGACAAGCCGGAGAACGGCTTGCCTCCCGAGATCCGGTTGAAGGGCCAGGAGATCTTCGTCGGCAAGCTGCGCGTGGCGACGGAGCAGGAGGGACGCTGGGTCGGCGATGCCGACGCGATCAAGAGGGCGGTCGGGACGCTCTGGGTGCACGACCGGATCCCGGGATCGTTCCCCGGAACCCGACGGCGCCTGGCGATCGCGCCGCCCCGGCTCCTGAAGGGCGCGACACGCCTGACCCTCGTCCTCCAGATGGAGAAAGACAACGAGATCGACTACAACGCCCGCCTCCTGACGCGCAAGGAACCCGGAGAGACGGCGTGGGTCCAGCTCAATCGGGACGGCGGATTCAGGATCGCCGACGGCGAGGAATGGATCCGCGACCTCGCATCGGATGGCCTCATCAAGCTCGTCGTCGTCGGGCATGGCACGAGGCTGGGGAATCTGGACGAGGCGGCGCTCGCCGACTATTCGGCCGGAGCGCTGGCCGCGCGTGTGCACAAGGCGCTCGGAGAGCTGAGGCTGCCCCGACGCGTCGACCGGGTCACGCTCTTTTCCTGCACGCAGGAATCGCCGGTCTTTCCCCGCAGCTTCGCCACCGAGTTCCTGCTGGCCGCAAACAAGGCCGGATTCCTGAGACCGGCGGCGACCGTGACCGCCTATGCCGAAAACGTGGCCTTCTCGCCTTTCGGATCACGTCACACGCAGCCCCATGGCGATGCGCCGTCGGGCGTGCACCGCCCGGAGGCGACCTTCAGCTTCCATGTCGATGCCGAGACGAAGGCGGTTGTCCGGAAAGACAAATATCCGGCCAACGCAGGCGAAGGGATCGCGGACGCGACACGTCGAGTCGACACCGATGTCCTCAGCCGCGGCACGTTCGCGAACAGGAGCAATCCCTCATGGCAGCCTGGCCAGGCCGGCAAGTTGTTCGAGATGTTCTCGGTGCTCAAGTCAACAGCGAAGAAGATGACGGTCGCCTCCGAGGGCGGCACGATGGTCTTCCCCGAAGAGACGCCCGAGGCGATCAGGGCCGCTGCGCTGAGTCGACTCCTCGCGTTGAGCCAGGGGCAAGCACCGGCCGTCGCGGACAGCCTGCCGCGGGCGGCGAAACTGATCGCCGACGGCCTCTGGCGGCAGGACCCGGACCTGCTTTATGACGGCTTCCAGGAGCTGTCCCGGACGTTCGACGAGACCTCTGTCTCGTGGCAGTTGGACGATCGCCCGATGGGCGTCGTCGATCAGGTCCGACTGTCGTCCGAGCTGTTGTCGCGGTACCCCCTCAGCCTGGAATTGCCGATCGAGGAATTCGCCTTCATGGAGGGCGTCAAGGCCGGGGTGAAGGCCTTGGGCGATTTGCCCGCCGGGACTGTGAACAGTCCCTTGCGCCTTCCTCTGAATCGACAGATGTTGGCGCTCCTGCAGGTCACGCTGAGCGGACGCCCGTTCAGCGTCGACACGGATCTCTTGAGCGCCTGGCTGGCCTCTGCGGAGGCGGGAGATCGGGCGAGCCTCCGGGCACTCGAGATCGTGCACGGTGCCGCGATGAGGCTGGCCCGCAAGGGAGTGGTGCAGACGCCGATCTACCTGTCCGATCTCCCGCAGGGCGCTGCGGCCGGATGGACGCGCGCCGCGGACGGCAGCCGCATCCATCGTGGCGATCTTCTGCCGGATCTGTTGCCGCGACGACGCGCGGAAGTGACGCGCTCACGGACGGAGACCGACGTCGAATTCGACGATCTCCATCCCCTGTCCCGGCTTTCCGCCTTCCTGCCTGCCGCCAAGCAGACGCTCGACCGGGAGAAGGGCACCGTCACGATCATCTGGCCGACGACGACCTTGGGCAAGCAGGCCAACTCGGTGCTGCGATTCCGGTCGGCCGACGCTGTGCCCGGGTCGCACAGCCAGCGCTTGCAGGAGGCGGAGATCCGGATGATCGACGAGTTCCTCGTCGGTGCCTTCTTCGATTCGGCCGTGTCCTCGTTGAATGCCCTGCCTGGCGACTTGAGGCTGGAAGGGGATCGCTTGATCGCCGCCCGCGCCATCCTCGCCCGACGCGAGGACGGTCAATGGGTGCCCGAAAGTGAAGCGCTCCGCAGGCATTGGATGTCCGTGGGCTCGGGCGTCGACCGGGGGACGCCGTCGACGCCGGTCTCGTCGTGGGATGCCCGCCTCGACGGTCTTGTCGATCACGGAAGCAAGCCTCCACATGACGAGGGGGGCCGACTCCTCGTTCTGCTGCAGATGGAGGATGACCCGATGGCGACCTGGCAAGCGCGGCGGACGATCGTGCGCCACGGCGATCGCGTGGCCTGGATTCAGGTGGATGCATCCGGGAACCACGCGATCCGCGCCGGGGCGCACCTCCTGCCGCTGGTCGATCCTGATCGCCGCGTCAAGATCGAGATCGTCGGTCATGGGGGCCATGACATGACGACGCGCTCGCAGACCTTGTCGGGGTATCTCTCCACGACGCTCGTGGATCGCGTGGCCCCGGTGCTGGATCAGCTCAACCTGACATCGAGGGCCGATCATGTGACGCTGGTGTCCTGCGCGCTGGAGACGCCGTCGGTCGAGCACAGCTTCGGCAAGCAGTTCCTGAAGTACGCGATCGACCGCGGCGTGGTCGTCCCGAATGGCGAGGTGGTCGCGTACGGCGACATGTTGATGTTCGACTTCGAGCCCGGCCATGAACGAAGGTCACGCCATACCCTGGCCTATCCCGGCTTTGACCCGGTCATCCATGAAGCCGGTACGACATGGGTCTTCAAAAGGAATCCCGCCTCCGGCGAAATCGACCGGATCGACAAGTATCCGGCGACCACGTCGAGGTCTTCCGTCGCCCGGCGCGCTCACATCCACCGGACACACGATCACGTCCCCGGTGATGGATCCAGAGGCGACCGGCAGCTGGCGCGGGACCCGGTCCGCCAATGGGGTTCGGCCGGGAGCTTGAGGGACCTGTTCGGGACCTTGGACAAGGTCCTGGCGCGGTCAGGGATGAAGGTGCTCGATGGCGCGGCGCCGACGACGCTGACCCAGGCCATCCAGGCGTCGTTGAGGCAAGCGCTCTCGACGGACGCGGACCCCGGGCTTGACTTCTCGACGACCGCGAAACGGATCGCCAAGGGGCTCTGGAGAAGGGATCCCATGGCGTTGTACGACGGCTTCGTGGAACTGAGCGATGACTGCGATACCGACGCGACGATCCCGGTCGAGTGGGGCGATCGTCCGCGCGGCTTGGTGAAGGACGTTCGTTTCCCTTCGCGGATGCTGGACGCGTTCAAGAAAGAGGTGCTCCTGCCTGCCGCAGAGGCTGGGTTCATGAGCGCCCTCGACGCCGGATGGGCGACCTTGAAGCAGATGGCGATCCGCGCCGGTTCCGCACCGGATGACACCGGCCGGATCGCGCTGGCCCAACAGACGGGCGACCTGGTCCACGCGCTGCTGGCCGGCCGGCCGTTCGTCGTCGATGTCGACCAACTGGGCGCGCTGTCTCCCTCCGGCTTGAAACGCCCGGCGGGCATCACGGCGTTGGACGTCCTGGAAGTCGTGCACGGCGCAGCCATGCATCTGACGCGCCAGGGGATCATGGCCGAGCCGATCTACCTGAGCGACGCCACCACCGCGTCGACCCCAGGATGGGAGAAACATGCGGATGGAAGCCGCGTCCATCGCGGCGATCTCCTGCCCGATCTGTTGCGGGACCGGGCGCGCTCGTTGGCTTGGCTCCGTCAACCCTTCTCTCGTGCTGTGGATGACGCCGCGCCGCTGGCGAGGCTGAAGGACTTCATGCCGAAGGCCACACAGTCGCTCGATCGAGCCAAGGGCACCATCACGATCACCTGGCGCGGAGAACCGCCCCGGCGGCAGGCCGATTCGGTGCTCCGCTTCCGGCCGCTCCCTGAGGGCGCCGGCGCGGAGGGGCGTCGGGGGCAGGACGACGACATCCTGGCATTGGATGAATTCATCGTCAGCGCGTTCTTCGACGTTGTCGGCGCTCGGCAGAACGCGACGCCGTCCCAGCTGAAGCTGGCGGACGGCGTCTTGACCGCGAGCAACGCGGTGCTTGCCAAGCGTGTGAATGACCGCTGGTATCGCAACATCGGGGCCATTCGTCAGACGCAGGCTGTCCTCGGGAGTTATGCCGATCCACAGCCCGCCACGGCCGTGTCGACCTGGCAGGCAGGTCTGGGTGATGCCCTGAAGGGCATGGACGGCGCGGGGAAGGTGATCGGGAAGAAGCTGCGCCTGCACGTGCAGATTGAAGACGACGACACGATCCTCGGCGGCGCGCGGCGTGTCGTCCGCAACCATCCTGACGAGGTGGTGTGGATCCAGATGGACCGCCGGGGCGAACACCGCATCGTCCATGGCGCACATCTGCTGGAACAGGTGCGACCGGACCTCCCCGTGAAGATCACGATCGAGGGTCACGGCAGCCACGATGAATTCAAGCGCTCGCAGGTCTTCGCAGACTTCACGGCCGATGAACTGGCGGACCGGTTGGCGACGCTCGTTGCGGGCTTGAAGCTGGGATCCAGGGCAAAGCAGGCCACGCTCCTTGGGTGCGCGCTCGTGGCGCCGATGGTCGCCAGCGACTATGCCGAGCAGTTCCTGGAAGCCGCGATCAGGACGGGGGTGCTGCATGAAGACGTCGAGCTGACCGCGTATGCCGCGGCGGTGACGATGGTCGACGACCTCGACACCGTCCGTTCGCCACCGAAGAAGACCCGGAGATTCCGGGGAGAGCAAAGCCGCCGGTTCGTGCCCGAGACGACGTGGCGCTACAGGAAGCATGCCGGAACCGGACACATCGTCCGGACCGACAAGCACCCTGCGGCCGAGTTCGACGATGCCTACGGGATCGGCTCCCTCCATGCCATCGACCGTGACGAGGCCCGCAATCTGCAACCAGGTCGCGCCGGCCCGCTCTCCGAGCTGTTTGGCACGCTGGGGGCGACGCAGGTCGCGGGCGGCATCGCAAAGCTCGAAGGCAACGCGCCGGATGCCGTGGTCGAGGCGGTGCAGGGGAAGCTGCGATCCTTGTTGTCGACGCTGGAAGGCGTGTCGGAGAACGACCTGCACGACGTCGCGCGATCCCTGTCGGACGGCGTCTGGCGGCGTGATCCCGCGACGATCCACGAGGGCTACGTCAAGCTGTCCTCCGTCTGTGCCGCCGACAGCGGGCAGGCCGCAAAGGTGGTCTGGAGCGACCGGCCGATCGGCGTGGTGGATCGGGCGACCGTGCCCTCGCAGCTGCGGTTGAGCTTCACCACGTTCATGGAGATGCCGCTCGCCGATGCGGCGCTGGTGCATGGCCTGCAGGCCGCGGTCGCGGGCAGGGGCGGCCTGCCGCCGGACGCGCAGGCGGATGCACAGTCGGATGCGATCGGCCGTGCCTTCGCACGGCAGACGCTGGCGCTCACGGAGGCCTTGCTGAGCGGGCGGCCGTTCACCGTCGATGCGGATGCCGTGTTCCGGATGTCCACCTTGCAGGAGGTCGACGCCCGCGCAACGCTGGACGTCCTGGACGTCACCCACGCCACCGCGGTGCAACTGGCGCGCAGGGAGTTGATGGCGACGCCGATCTACCTGACCGATGCCCGGCAGAGCCCGGACGTCGGGTGGCAAGGGTACAAGGACGGCAGCCTGGTCCACCGTGGCGACATCCTGCCGAACGTGCTGCCGGAGCGCGGCAAGACGATCGAGCGCCTGCGCATCCCGGCGGCGACCGCGGTCGACGAGGCCCGTCCGTTGCCGCGTCTCGCCCGGTTCATGCCGGATGCGACGCAGACGCTCGACCGGCAGGCGGGGACCGTGACCATCGTCTGGCCCGAGATGAAGGACGGTCGGCAGGCCGACTCGGTGCTGAGATTCGCACCGTCCGATGGCGATGCCGGCAGCGAGGGACGGCGTCGGCAGGACGCGGACATCCTGGCGATGGACGACTTCATCATCCGCGAGTTCTTCCCCGCGGCCGGCCTCATGCGCAACAGCATGCCCGGCGAGTTGAGGCTCGCCGAAGGCAAGTTGGTCGCGGGTCGTTCCGTGCTGGCCGACAGGCAGGGGGAGGGATGGGTGCGGCACGACGCGGCCATGCGCGAGGCCCTGTCCATCCTGTCCCCGCTTCCCGTGGAGTCCCAGGTCGAGCGACCGGCGACGTCATGGCATGGCGAACCCGGCGACGCGATCACGGGTCTGAAGATCGCGGACCCGGGGACCCGTCTGCTCGTCCATCTTCAGATGGAAGAAGACCTCGTCATGGTCCATGGCGCGCGACGCACCATCCTCAATCATCCCGAGGACACCGTGTGGATCCAGGTGGACCGGCTCGGCAACCAGGTGATCCGGTACGGCGAAGCGCTTCTGAAAGCTGCCGCTGCCGACCTGCCGGTCAAGATCGAGATCAGCGGTCACGGCAGTCATGATCCCGCGACACGGACGCAGCGGCTGGCGGGCTATGGCGCGGTCGAGCTGGCGGACCGGGTGGGCGCGGTGATGGGCAACCTCGGCCTGACGTCGAGGGCGAAGCACCTCACGCTCGTTGCCTGCGCGATCGAGGCGCCGGTGGTGGCGGACAGCTTCGGCGCCGCGTTCATGAAAGCCGCCATCGACAAGCGCGTCGTCCGTCAGGACGCGACCTTGGTGGCGTACGGCGAGGTGCTGATCAGGAACAACGGGCTCGAGGGAACTCAACCGTCCCGCACGACGCGCCGGCATCCGGATGCGACGCCGGAGAAACACGCGCCAGGCGTGACCTGGCAGTTCAGGAAGGACGAAACCACGGGGGAGATCGTCCGGACCGACAAGTACCCGGCCGGGAAGGCGGAGGACGCGAACGTGGTCGGGGATGACGACTCGGCGCTGAAGCGCCTCGCCGATTTCCGGGACGAGGCCTATGGGGCGGTGGCGGCGTCGACCGTCGACGGCTTGGCTGGGCGCACGCTCCCCCTGCATGGGATCGATGTCCCGTTGGCCTTCCTGGCCACGCTGGGCGCGACGATCGACGATCGCCCCCTGACAGGCGATCTGCTGCACGTCATCGCGGATCTTCCGGACGATCCCGCGATGCGGCTCAAGATCGATCCGGATCTCTTCCGACAGTGGACGTCGCTGTTGTCCGATCAGCCCGACGCCGAGGTCTCCAACCGGCTTCGTGCGCTGGGCGGGTGGCTGGGCCAACGGGAGACGCAGTCCGGAGTCGGTGCCGCGTTCATCAGCGAGGCCTCGTCGGAGACCCGCGCGATCGCCGACAGGCTGGCATCGGCATCGCAGGCCGAAGGCGGTGGTGATGGCTACGGCGATGGCGATGGCGACAGGCATGCCTTGAGCGATACCGATCTGCTCCGAGCGGCGCGGGGTGAGGAGGCCCGTCCTACCAGCCTGCTCGGTGAGATCCTCGCGGACCTGTCGCCGTCGACGCGCGCGGACTTCGAGGGCTGGTTGAAGAGCACCGGCCAGAGCCTCGACGACTTGAAGGGCATGGCGCCATCGCGGCCCGGTCGCGAGGGAGAGACGCCGGTCGAGAAGGTGGTCAGGGACATCGAGCGGCGCGTGCGGGACGACGACGGCCTCGACTTCGACAAGATGGTGCGCGTGAACGAGGGCAACGCGATCGCCGGTCTCCAGGAGATCGGCATCGTGCGGGTCGACCAGCACGGACTGCGCCTGGATGCCGCGCGACTGAAGGCCTACATCGACGGCGGCGATGGCGTGAAGCTCGCCTACGCGGGACGGGCGCTGCGCAAGATGTCCGGCCACGCCTACAGCGCGCTGCTCGACTCGGCACCTGACAGCGTCCGGCCGTTCATGACGGAGATGCGCGGTCTGCCCTCGATCGGAAAGACGATCGGAAAGACGCTGGGCAAGAAGGTCCTGGCCGGCTTCAACAAGGTGGATGGCGCGATCGATTACATCGACACGGCCCAGGGCGTCTACCAGATCCTGGCCCACTGGGACGTGATGAGCCCGACCCAGAAGGGGCTGAGCGTCGTCCAGAGCGGGGGCATCGTCATCTCGCGGCTGGCCATGATGGCGGGGCAGGCCTTGGGCAGGCTCGCGCCGGTCGCGCGGTCCGGCGTGCTTCGCATGGCCGGCGCGGGACTGGCGGGTGGCGCCGCCAATGTCGGACTCTCCGCCCTGGGGATCGCGTCGTGCGCCTTGGAATGGCAGGCCCTCAAGGACAGCGGGCAGGGGATCGACAGCTATGCCGGCAAGGCCGCGATCGCCAACACCGTCATGGCGTGCACGTCCTTCATCATCGCGACGGCCAGTGCCGTGGTCGGCACGGCCGTGTTCCTGGCGGGAGGCGCGGCAGCGGTTGCCGGCACTGCGCTCGGCCTGGCGTCGAGCGTTCTTGGCTCCGTCGCGGCGCCCCTGGCGATCGTGATGTTCATCACCAACGCGGTGGTGCAGGCGGCGCTCTGGTTCGAAGAGTTCGGCCAGTACATCCGCGATGGGACGAGCGTCGACGACGAGGCCGCGGCGGGCTTCGCCAAGGCCTTCGGCTTCTCGACCGATGTCACGCTGCGGGCGGAAACGGAGAAGGCCGCCCGGGAGGCCGCAGCCAGGCTCTCCGAGTCGCTGAAGGCCCAACAGCAATCAGACCTGGAATTCGAGGCCAGGCAACTGGGCAAGCAAGGCTACGACACCGCCATGATTCCGGACACCACGCATCCGGTGAAGCACGCCACCTTCTATGACGGGGAGTCCAGCCAGCGCTACACCTTCGCCCTTCAGCCCAAGCAACCGACGGCCACGAATTTCCGCAAGGTGATGCAGGCAAGGGGAGGAGGGACGCCGTCGCCCGACACGGCGTGGTTGTCGATGGACTTGGTGTCGCTTCAGCGCACGCCGCTCGTCGATGTCATGAGAGCGCTGCGTCCGACAGGCAAGGGCCGTCAACTATTCCAGATGGGAAACCTGTTCCACTCGGGCGTGTTCGGCGGCCCGGAGGCCGACGTCTTTCAAATGAGGAAGATCAGTGGTGTGCTGATCGGTGGCGGCAGCGGCCAAGGCTCGGTGGAGAGCAACGGGGATGAGCTCCAGATCGATGCCGAAGGCTCCGATCTGACGATCGCGCCGAATCCGCGGATGCCAGGTCGTTTCACAGATCTCACCTATCCGTCACTCCAGAAAAACTCCATCGTCGGCATTCATCGGATCGTCGTTCGCAATGCCGGCAAGGTCATCGCCTCCGGCTCCGAGGCGGATGACTTCTACGACATCTCGGCCAGAGAGGCGAAGATTGATGGCGGCGGGGGTCGCAACACCTATCTTCTGCGAAACGGCAATCGCATTCTTCTCTCGTCCAGCGACGTCGCTGTCTGGACGCGCGGTGTCAGCGGCGTCAACCTCATTCTGGGCACGGGCAGCCTAGTGCTCAAGATCGACGTACTCCATGAGTCGCTGTCCTTCCGCCGCAGCGGAGGGCACCTGGACGTTCTCATCGACAAGGAGTCACTGAGACTGGAGCACTACTTCGGGCCGATGCAGCAGTCGCATCTGGGCGGTGCGCCAGGGGTGACCTTCATCGACGCGGTCGGGACGATCCTGACCCTGATCGAGCCCGAGGTGATCAAGGAGGAGACGATCTCCGTCGCCGCGCTCGACAAGCATCTGGCGTTCAGCAAGGAACTGCCCGTCTCGCGCAGAACCCTCTCCGGAGACCATGCACGCACCCGCTTCCATCTGTCCTCCGGCGGCGGCGATTTCCGCGTCGAGCCGATGACGGCGATGCCGATGAACCTTTTCCTGGATGTGCCTGTCGACCGTCTCGGGCTGCAAGAGGAGGGCGACGACCTGGACATCATCGAGACACCCCCCGTCGGCGCCCCTGAGACCTTCGTGCCGCTGCGTTTGCGGCTGTCGGGGCTGCGGCGGTCGGACGCGGATGAGTCGGACGCGGATGAATCCGGCCGGAATGTCACGGTGTGGGTGGCGGACAAGGACAAGGACAAGGCGCCTGCCGTCCTTGTCCTTCCGAAGCCCGGCGAGCCGGTCGATGCGACGGCCCGCGTCCTCGTCCCGCTCAAGGCCTCGACCGGGGAGAAGTCCGACGTCACGGTGACTTCCACGACGGAGGGCCATCTGTCTGTCCCAGGCCAAGGCACGGACGGCGCGGACGTGATCGACGCCCGGTCGCTGCCGGACGGCACTGTGCTGAGGGGAGGCCTCGGTGCGGACACCTATCGGATCAAGGCGGGGCAGTCGCAGGTGATCGACAACAGGGCCGAGGACTCGGCACTGGATGTCCTGCAAGTTGACGATATCGGTTGGCTGGAGCTGCTGAAGGACCTGCGGTTTTCGCGCTCGGGCCGCGATCTGGTGATCGGCCTGGCCGGCGGTCAGATCACCGTGCGGGATCACGCTGCCTGGCCCCACGCGCGCCGTCTCACGCTCGGCGTCGGCGACAAGCGGTTCGCCCTGCCCGTGGTCCAGGACGGATTCATGGTGCATCTGTCGTCACCCACGGAAGGCGATGTGCCGGCAACGGCCCCCGGTGTCCACATGGTGCTGCCCAGGCCCGGCCGACCCTGGGATCTCAGCGCGCAACCGAAACAGGTATGGATGCGTTGGCCCGACGAATTGCTCAAACACGGAGCGAGTGTCGAAGCCGTCCGGAGCGGAGATCGCGGGTCGAGGGTGATCCTGGTGGACTACCAGCATGCGCCCGAGGCTTGGGCATTGAGGGAGGACATTGCCCAGGACGGAGGCCGTCTGGCGAGTCTCCTCGGCATGGCCATCCACGACCACGCCTTCACCATCGGCGACCTTCACGAAGCTCTTCTGGCAGGCACGACCGATCCCGACCATGTCTATCCGCTGGACACGGTGCGGGGCTATCTCGTGGCGAGAGGGATGCCCCAGGAGGTCGCCGCCCAGATTCGCAGCGACACCTTCCAGCGCCTGCAACGATTGCATCGGTTGTTGGCGGCCGCGGTCGACTCGCGTGATTGGCGACTCCCGGCGGCATTCATCGACGATTACGCCGCGAGCGATCTGACGCCGTCCGCGGACCAGGGGCCGATGCTCAGGTTCCTGGCCTCGCGCCGCTCGCCATGGGCCTACGACGAGTTGATCCTGCGCCATGCGCTGTCCATGACGCAGCTCCAGGTGTTCGAGTCCTGGGCCGACGCCCACGTCGAAGAGGCGCGGGGTTCCAGCAATGGCTGCGCGGCGCTGGCGGCATTCGGTCAGATGCTGAAGGGCGAGAAGCCTTCGGGATCGTTCGCGCCCTCTTTGCTCGCGAAGGTGCTTGAGCTGAAAGGCCGTCCACCCACCTTCGCGCAACAACTGGCACTTGCGATGCAGGCCGCCGAGACCATGGATGACGCCTGGGTGGCGGGCATGCGGCAGGCGGGTGTCGTCCACCATGACGTCTTGCGGCGCCTGCGGGACGCAGGCGTGGCACCCCAGGACGTGGTGCTGAGCCATGCGAATCGCCTGCGCTACGAAGGAGCTGGCGACCGGACGGCGCTCATCGCTGTCAACGCATCGGACAGCTTGAAGAGCCCGTTGACCAACGCCTACCGCTACACGTTGAAGTACTACCTCAAGCTCAACAAGGCGGGAAACAGATTTGAAAGAAGGGACAGGAATCCCCAGGCCCGCGTTGTCTATGACTTCGTCCCCGGAGTCATCGTTGATCAGAATGGCGAATCTCCCGATCCCGTGTCGGCGTACGCAACCTGGGACAAGACGTACGCGGAAAAGATTGCGAAGGAACAGAGGAGGCTGGCCCGCGCAAAAGAGGATGAGTCCAGGTCGTCAGTCGGTGGCGCATCAGGCGGGGGATCCTTCGTGTATGCCGCGCTGATTCCGGAGTACAAGGAGGCGCTTTCGTCCGTCGTTCGCCTGAAAAGAGAAGGACTCGCGAACGTGGAGACGTATCCGGTGGGGGGCACTTGGGCCGGTCGTTCAACCCCCGGCAACCTGGTCGATGGCTTCGACGGGTACAACGAGACCGTCGCATGGCGCCCCGGCGCATCGAAGGCTTCCTCCGATGACGGCACATCGACGCCAGACATCTCGGTGGATCCCGACAAGTTCATCCAGTTCGACTTCGCGCATCCCGTCGCACTGACGCGCCTGGCATTGAAGATCGACGCGTCGGCGCTCGAATGGGCCGCGGAGGCGTTGTCGAGGCCTCTGTCCCGATGGAAGATCCAGGCGCAGCGCAAGGACCAGACGTGGGTCGAGGTCTCCCACCCGACTTGGATCCAAGCGGGCGACAAGCATCCGAGGTGGACGATCGACACGGAAGGCGTGCCCTACAGCCGGTACCGCCTGACGGGCATCGACGGAACGTTCCCGAAAGCCGCCTGGTTCAGCGAGGTGACGTTCTCGACCGGCGAAGCCGGCATGGACAGTGAGGCCCGGTATGCCGTCGGCCATCTGCAGCGCGCCGGGTATGGCGACGAAGAGATCCGGTCGCTGTTGCTCCATGGTCTGCGCAGCCAGGGGGAGGCCTTGCGGGCTGCGGACCTGCGTCGCCATTTCGGCCCCCTGCCGCCGGATGTCGTCGTGGAGGACGCACACCGTCATGGTTCGTTGACCGAGGCGGAGGTCAAGATACTGAACGACCTGCGGGCGGAATCGGAAGATTCACAGCCATGGTCCGCTGCATCGCTCCTCAAGGCAGTCCGTCTCCGCGCTGCCGATCAACACGTCCGATTGCTCAATGAGCGCCTGCCATTCCTCGACCCCGCGTCGATCCAGGACGAAGCGCATCGCCAGTTCGTGGCGCAGATCAAGGAGGGACTGGTCGACAAACGCGACGCGTCCGCCCAGGAAGACAGGGAGAACGAGACGAAGGGGCCGGGGACGGTTGCCGAGGCCGGAATGCCGGACTGGTTGAACGACCTCGTCACCCTGTCTCCGGTGAGGAGGTCCGACACGCCGCGTGCCCTCGGGTCGGCGCTTCACGCCGGCCCCTACGAGGCCGTGCGGCGTCTCCTGGACGAGCAGTACGTCAAGCTCGCGGCGAGCCAGGGAGAGGCCGGCGCGATGCGTGTCACCGCGCCTTGGTATCTCCATCTCCTCGCGCTGATCGCCGCCGCGTCTGGCCGCGACCTCCGTCTGCTGGCGAAGTCCGACACGTCGCAGAAGGATCAGGCCCTCCGGGCCGTGATCGAGGACGCTCTGCCTCGCCTGCAAGCCGCCCGGAACGACGGGCTGCTCAAGGTGACGATCGCCTCATCGATGCCGCCCGTCGGCGACGTGAAGGCATGGTCGATGTCGACGCAGGAGGGAGCGACCTTGCACCTCTCGCCTGGTACCGCCCTGGTGACCGAGTACGGTCATGCCCGTGACGGTCTGCCCATTCCTCGCTTGAAGGCGGGAGGATTCACGGAAGACGAAGCGCAGTCGCTATTCGGCCGGGGCGTTCAGACGGTGGAGCAGGTGACGCGCGCGATCGAATGGCGCAAGCTCTTCCCGACCCTTCCCTGGAAGATCGTCGCCGATGGCGCGCTTTATGTTCCGGCCTCGGAGGACGCACCGCGCGAGCCGGTAAGCGGCCAGGGCGGGCAGGGGGGCTCCGTGCGAGGCGGGCTCACGCAGGTCCAGCTCGCCGAGTTCATCGACGGGCAACTGCCGATCGATGCGCCTCGCCTGTTCAACCGGGCCGTGACAGGCCGCCATGTGTTGAGGGTGCGCCGCTGGCTCGACGCCATGGGGACCGCCACGGCGAATCTCCCGATCGCTGCCCAGTTGACCAAGGCCGCGGGCGGCGCGCCGGGGGCCTTGTCCTCCGCCATCGGCCTCGCCGTGAAGCAGAAGCTGCTCCACCACGGCGCATCGACGGTGACCGAATCGTCGGCGTGGGCGCCATCCGCCTTGCGTGGCTTCATCTCCCTGCAACCGGGAGAAGGCGTGAAGAGGGCGGGCACGTTCGACGCGTCGGTCTTCAACGTCCTCAGCGTGTACGAGCGGCTGCTCGACACCCTGGGTGACGGGCTCAAGGACCTGGGGCACGACCAGGAGACGGCGGCCGGAGCCCTCCGGTCGAACTACGTCGAACTCGCCGTGATACGTGCGGCCATCGCCGGACAGCAGCTCCGTCTGCATGTGCCGGCGGGGGAGTCGCCGCGAGAGCAGGCGTTCATGACCCTGATCGAGGCGAGGCTCGCCGCCTTGCAGCAGATGGACATGCGCGATCTTCTCGACGTCCGGATCGTGTCGGCGATGCCCCCGGTCGATCCGTCTGAGGGATGGGCGACCGAGCTGGTCGATGGCAAGACCTGGCACCAGTCTCCGGATGCCTCGCCAGAGGCTTGGCTGCGCGCCAAGGCTTCGCAGGTGATCCCGCGGCTGGAAGCCGATGGATTCAGCGGTGAGGAGGCACGGGCGTTGTACACGCTGGGCGTGACGACACCGGAGCTCGTGACACGTGCGATCGAGCTGCGCAAGCAATTCCCCAGCCTGACTCCGGAGGTCGTGGCGAAAGACGTCGCCTTGCCTCCCCTCCCTGTCGAGGACCTCCGGTACGCGATCGCCCTGGTCCGGCATCTCGGGCTGGATCCGGCGGAGGTGCTTGCGGCCGTCCGTGGCAACAAGGTCAAGGTGCTTCGCGAGGTCGTGGTCAACGAGGATCACCTGCCGTATTCGTGGCGCGACCTGCTGTGGCACACCTACGGCGAGTGGTTTCCTCTGGAGGAGGGCTCCCCGGTCAGCCTCCTCCTGTCGAGCTTGACGACTTCGTTGGGTGAATCTCTCTCGCCATTGAAGCTTGAAGCGGCGGAGTCGGTCGACGATCTCGCATGGTCACTCTTGCAGGCCGTGTCCGGTCCGTCCTGGCACTTTCGCAGGTCGCTGAGCGAAGCCATCCAGACCTTGCAGTGGTGGCATGCCCGTCGCGACCTCCAGTCCAATGTCGTCCTGTCGGCGCCGTGGGCACCCAAGCGTCTGCGGGGCCTGGTATCGCTCGGCCATGGCAGCGATGGCGGCAACAGCGGCAATAGCGGCATTAGCGGCATTAGCGGCAATAGCGGCGAACCGGGATATGCGCTCGCGGCGCCGACCGCCATCGTGCTCCAGGCGTTCGAGGCCCTGTTGGAAACGCTGGAAGTGGCGCTCCGTCAGCGAGGCTTCGGTGACGGAGGCCATGGGGCCTCACTTCCTGCGCCTGGCGGCCTTGCACGCCACCGCCAGCGGACGGCAACTGCGCCTGCACGCGCCACCGACGGGGGCGCCCGCGGATCGAGAACTCAGGGACCTGCTCGACTTGGCGATTCCTTTCCTGGAGAAAGCCAGAAGCGCCGGCCTCGTCGATGTCGCGATCGCTTCGTCGAGCTTGCCGGTCGATCAGGAGAACGCCTGGGCCACCGAGGTGGTGGCGGGCAAGGCGCTTCATGTCTCGTCGAAGCGCTCGCTGGAGAGCGCCTGGAACGAAGCCCGGCGCAGCTATCCCTTCCATCGCCTGACGGCGGCGGGCTACGGGGACGACGATGCGTGGGCGCTTCAGCAAGGCGGCGTCGACACCGGCGAGCTCGTGGATCGCGCGATTCAGCTGCGCGGCTTCTTCGGTGACCTGTCCCCGCAGGTCGTCCTGGCGGAGCTGGGCAACGCGCCATTCACCGCGTTGGAAGAAAGACTCGCCGCGAAGGTGGGATGGCTGGCGAAGCGCTATTCGTTGGATGCCGCGGCGTTGGTCCGCGGCGGCGCGATCGATCCGGTGATCCGGGTTGCCAGCGAGCTGATTCAAATGCCCGGAGGATTTTTCTCCAGCGAGGAGATCCAGCAATCACAAAGGACGTCGATCCTTCGATGGCTGTCGGACACGCAAGGCCCCGACGGGGTGTCCGAGGACGCGCATGTGACCGCCTTCGTGGATGTGATGGGCCTTGCTGCCGCAGGCGACATCGGGCGATTGACGGACGCGCTCAGCCTCGCGAGGAAGCTGGGCTTCAAGTACCGCGGACAGACCACCGTGGTCGATCGCGACGATTGGATGCCGGAGACAGTCAGCCGTCATGTGAAGCTGGGCCTCGTCGAAGACGGTGATGGGAATGGCCGTGGGCATGGGCATGGGCCTGGGGACGGGACGTCCGCCATGGCGGCATCGGATTACGTCGTCCTCCAGGGTTTCAAGCGACTCCTCGACCTTGCCCGCTCCGGCTACGCGAGTCGCGGCAAGGACGAGGCGAGCGCGACGAGAGACATCGGGCCGTTCTACCTCCAGCTGCAGGTGCTGCGTGCCGCAGCGACAGGGCAGACCCTCGAGCCGGCGCTGTCGGTGGGCGATGCCCGTGAGGGCTTGCATCTTCGGGAAGGGGTCCAACTCCTGTTCCATTCATTGGCACGGTCCCAGCAGGAAGGACTGATCAAGCTCAGAGCCGGGCCCGGCACCGCCGTCCAAGGGAGTCACGACAAGGCCGTCTTGAATTTGCCTGACGTCCCGCCACAAGGCGATGCCACCAGGCGTTCCAAACGCGCCGCGGGAGATGCGGGGTCGGATCAGGGACGCGGTGGCGACCCGCAGCGCCAGGCCAACCTGCTCATGCAGGAGATGGCAGGCGACGGGCATGCCAGGTTGGGCGGGACGTCCTCCTCCGGGACGCAGAAGCTCCCCTCGCCGATGAGCCTGCTGAGCGCGCAGTCGACCTGACGCGGATCGCCCGCCGCAGGGCGCCAGCCCGCCGCCGCCTCGGCGGCCGGGCTGGCGCGGACGGATACTCCTGCGGCCATGAACCTGCATCGCGTCGATCTCGTCTCGCTGTCGCTCTTCAGCCTGGTGGCCCGCACGGGCAGCATCAGCAAGGGGGCGGCCCTTGCCGCGCTGGCAGTCGGCGCGGCCAGCAAACGTCTGAGCGACCTGGAACATTCGCTCGGCACGACGCTGCTGGAACGGCATTCGCGCGGCGTGACGCTGACCGCGGCGGGCCTGGCGCTGCAGCAGCATGCGCAGCGCATCCTCAGCGACGTCGACCAGATGACCGCCGACCTGTCCGACTACGCGTCGGGCCTGACCGGCGTGGTGCGGTTGTGGGCGAACACCTCGGCGGTGACGCAGTTCCTGCCGGAGCAGGTGTCGGCCTTCGTGCGCGACAACCCGCGCATCCGGATCGAGCTCGAGGAAGCGGACAGCCACGAGATCGTGGTCGCGGTGCTGGACGGCCGCGCGGACCTCGGCATCTTCGCGGACCGCACGCCGGCGCTGGGCCTGCACGTCCTGAACTACCGCCACGACCGGCTGGTGCTGGTCGCGCCCGGCGGGCATCCGCTGGCCAAGCGCAAGACGGTGCGCTGGGAGCAGGCCGTCGAACACGACTTCGTGACGCTGGCGAAGGCGACCTCGCTGCAGAAGCGCCTGGAGATGGAGACCGAGAAGCTCGGCCGGCGGCTGAAGAACCGCATCCAGGTGCGCAGCTTCGACGCGATGTGCCGCATGGTGGCCGCGGGCATGGGCATTGCGGTGCTGCCTGACGTGGCGGTGGAACCGCTGCTCAAGCCGCTGAACCTGCGGCGGGTGGGACTCGATGAGGACTGGTCGGACCGCACGCTGCTGATCGGGGTGCGGGATCTCGATGCGCTGCCCCGGCATGTGCGGGTGTTCATCGATCATCTTTGCGAGACTCGCTGATGGCCTCGCGTACGCAAGCGGCAGGATCGTTCCGGTAAGCGGCGAATATCTGGCCCATCGGCAAAGTCTTGCCGATTGAGGATTCCATCCGCCGGCACCGCACTCGTCGGCGATGGGCCATCGCCTCGCCCCAGCGCCTCCCAGATCAATGCTCAAGCACCGCTCATGCGATAAGCTGACGAGTTGCACCGAAATCGGAACAAGCCCCCATGCTCGACGCCATCAAGCTGGAACGATTCACAGCGTTCGAACAGCTCAATCTCAGGTTTTCGCCAGGGCTGAACATCTTTGTCGGTGAGAACGGGTGCGGCAAGACGCATCTGCTCAAGTTGATCTATTCGGCGTGCGACGTCAGCACGAGCCAGAAGAGCTTCGCCGAGAAGTTGAATCGCGTGTTCCTCCCCTCCGGCGAGCAGATCGGCAGGCTTGTGCAGCGTCGTTCGTCAAGTAGCACCTGCACCGCGGACGTCACCCGATCCGAACTCGCTTGAACCCAACGTCATCGACGACACGCTGGGAGCGCTGGCCGATCGGGAGATTCGTCAGCAGATGGGGGAACTCGGACAATGAAGGTGCGCGCTGACGGGTTTGAGTTCGACTCGACAAACCCCTGCGCTATCTCTGTGTGCTGACGCTGGACAACGGATTGCTTGGCGTCGTGAACAAGGAACTCAAGCGATGCATCCCGATCGGGCGGTCCGGACCGCGCTGGCAGCGTGAGCTGGCCCAGGTGTGCGTGGTGCTCAATCCCCAACGCTGGGCGAGCGCGTTCCCGGGCTGGCCACTGAGTCGCTACTAGGTTTCTGGCGCTATCCAGCGCACCCTCAGGTCAGGGCGAACCCCATCCCGCTTTCGCGATCCGTGAAAGCTGGCGCCGCCACTCCGGCATTCCATCCGGAGGCGGTCCTTCCCAGAATCCGTCTCCACAACCAGGAGACAGCTAGCCATGGAAGGTCTGCAGGCCCTGCAAGGGTTGCGCATCGTCGAGATGGGGCAACTGATCGCCGGTCCGTTCGCCGGGAAGACGCTCGGCGACTTCGGCGCCGACGTCGTGAAGATCGAAGCCCCCGGCAGCGGCGACCCGCTGCGCAACTGGCGCATGATCCAGGACGGCACCTCCGTCTGGTGGCAGGTCCAGTCCCGCAACAAGCGCTCCATCGCCCTCGACCTCCGGCAGAAGGACGGCCAGGACATCGCCCGACAGCTCATCGCTGAAGCCGACGTCCTGATCGAGAACTTCAGACCTGGCACCCTCGAGGGCTGGGGCATGTCCTACGAGGAACTCGCCAAGACCAACCCCGGCCTGATCATGCTGCGCATCAGCGGCTACGGACAGACCGGGCCGTATCGCGACCTGCCGGGCTTCGGCGTGATCGGCGAAGCGATGGGCGGACTGCGTCATCTGACCGGCGAACCCGGCCGCGTGCCGGTGCGTTGCGGCATCTCCATCGGCGACACGCTCGCCGCGCTGCACGGCACGATCGGCGTGCTGACCGCCCTCTATCACCGCAAGGTCAATGGCGGCCGCGGCCAGGTCATCGACGTCGCGCTCACCGAAGCCGTGCTCAACGTGATGGAGAGCCTGGTCCCCGAGTACAGCGCGTTCGGCGCCGTGCGCGGTCCGGCCGGCTCCGCGCTGCCCGGCATCGCGCCATCGAACGCGTACCCCTGCGCGGACGGCGTCGTGCTGATCGCGGGCAACGGCGATTCGATCTTCAAGCGGCTGATGCAGGTGATCGGCCGCGACGATCTGGCCAACGACGAGGCGCTCGCCAACAACGCCGGCCGCGTGGCGCGCGTCGAGGAGATCGACGCCGCCATCGGCGCCTGGGCCGCGACGCGTAGCGTCGACGAGGTCCTCGCGCCGCTCGCCGAGGCCAGCGTGCCCGCCGGCCGCGTCTACACCGCCAAGGACATCGTCGAAGACCCGCACTTCCGCGCCCGCGACATGATCATCAAGCAGCAGACGCGCGACGGCCACGAGCTCGACGTGCCGGGCATCGTGCCCAAGCTGATGGGCACGCCCGGCGCCGTGCGCCGCGCCGCGCCGCGACTGGGCGGCGACACCGACGAGGTGCTGCGCGAGATCGGCCTCAGCGCCGAGCAGATCGCCGCGCTCCGCGACCGCAAGATCGTTTCCTGAAGGCTCTCCGCGATGACCGCTTCTGCTTCCCCCTCTGCTTCCCCTTCCTCTTCCTCTTCCTCTTCCTCTTCCTCCTCTTCTTCGTTGCCTTCCTCGCCGTCTTCCTCCGCCGGCGCGGCTGCCCGCGTGCCGTCCGATGTCTGGACCGGCGCCGGCCGGCGCATCTTCATGCAGGACGTCGGCACCCGGGACGGCCTTCAGGCCGAGACCACCTTCGTGCCGACCGCCGACAAGATCGCGCTGGTCGACGCGCTGTCCGACGCAGGCCTCGCCAAGGTCGAGGTCACGGCCTTCGTCTCGCCGAAGGCGATCCCGGTGCTCGCCGATGCGTCCGAGGTGATGGCGGGCATCGTGCGCAAACCGGGCGTGGTCTACACGGTGCTGGTGCCCAACGTCCGGGGCGCGGAGCGTGCGATCGCGGCCCGCGCCGACGAGCTGAATCTGGTGATGTCCGCCAGCGAGAGCCACAACCTGTCCAACCTGCGGATGACGCGCGAGCAGTCCTTCGCCGGCCTGGCCGAGGTCGCCGCGATGGCGCACCAGGCCGGCATCGCGGTGAACGTCTCGCTGTCGTGCGCCTTCGGTTGCCCGATGGAGGGCGACGTGCCCTTCGAGACCGTGCTGGGCTGGTGCGCCCATTTCCTCGAGGACCTCGGCGCGCGTGGCGTGACGCTGTGCGACACCACCGGCATGGCCTATCCCACACAGGTCGTCGCGCTGGTGCGCGCCTTCCGCGGGCGCTGGCCCGAGGCCCAGCTCACGCTGCACTTCCACAACACGCGCGGCATGGGCCTGGTCAACGTGATCGCGGCGATCGACGCCGGCGCGGATCGCTTCGACGCGTCGCTCGGCGGCATCGGCGGCTGCCCGTACGCGCCGGGTGCGACCGGCAACGTCTGCACCGAGGAGATCGTCCATGCGCTGCAGTGCATGGGCTGCGACACCGGCGTGGACCTGGAGCGATTGATCGCCGCGGCGAAGCGTCTGCCACCGCTGATCGGCCACGCGGTGCCGAGCCAGATCGTCAGCGCCGGGTGCCGGCTCGACCTGCATCCGAAGCCGCGCGATTTCGACGCGATCCGCGAACGCGCGCTGGCCCGCGACGCCTGAGTGCCGTTCCACCGCACCCGGCCTCCGTCCGGCAACGCCTTTCCCGCGACACCTTTCCGCATCACCCCCAACGACAACGCCGCCCCGAGCGGCTTCCCTGGAGACAAGACCATGAACCGAATCCGCCGCCTCGCCGTGGGCGCCCTGAGTCCGATGGCGGTCGCGCTGATCGCGACCACCGTCTCAGCGCTGGCGCCGATGAGCGCCGCGCAGGCGCAGTCCTATCCGAACAAGCCGATCACGATGCTGGTCGGCGCCGCGCCCGGCGGCACTACCGACATCGCCGCGCGCATGCTCGCCGAGCCGCTGGGCAAGGCGCTGGGGCAGACGGTGGTGGTGGACAACCGCTCCGGCGCCAGCGGCGCGCTGGCCGCCGTCGCGACCAAGCGCGCGGAGCCGGACGGCTACACCATCCTGATGCAGTACTCCGGCTACCACGTGATCACGCCGCACATCCAGAAGGGCGCGTGGGAGCTGAAAGACCTGCGCCCGGTCGCCAACGTGCTGACCGCGCCGCAACTGATCGTCCTGCGCGAGGGCGTGCCCGCGAAGACCACCGCCGAGCTGATCGCCTACGCGAAGAAGAACCCCGGCAAGCTCTCGTTCGCGTCCTCGGGCAACGGCTCGCTGCAGCACGTCACCGGCGTGATGCTGGAACAGCAGGCCGGCATCCAGATGATCCATGTCCCGTACAAGGGCACGGGCCCGGCGCTGCAGGACCTGCTGGGCGGCCAGGTCGACCTGACCTTCGGCACGCCGCCGCCGTTCATGCCCTTCATCGCGGCGGGCAAGCTGCGCGCGGTCGCGGTGACGGGCAAGGAGCGCCTGTCCTCGCTGCCGGACGTGCCGACCGCCGCGCAAGCTGGGCTGCCCAACCTGGATGCGGGCTCGTGGTTCGCCGTGTTCGCGCCGGCGAAGACGCCTCAGGCCGTGGTGGACCGCCTGACCGCGGAGATCCAGAAGATCATGGCCACGCCCGAGTTCAAGAAAAAGGCCGCCGAGCTCGGCGCCACTGCGGACTACATGAACCCGCAGCAGCTGCAGGCGCATTCGGACGCCGAGTTCCTGCGCTGGGGCAAGGTCATCTCGTCGGCGAAGATCCAGGCGGATTGAGCCACCTGCTTGGTCAGCTCGGGGGCGCCAGCGTCGGCGGAGGATCCTCGGGGGGATGGGACCCCGCAGCGGCGTCCGCCGCCGACGGTGGAAAGGCGGCGATCGCATCGATCAATTGCGCGGCCTGCCGCCGGGGAGTTTCCGCGAACAGGCTGGAGGCTGGGATCTCCGCCTTGAGATCGGGTATCCGCTCTTCCGCGGCGGGCAGGGTCGTCGGCGCTTCAGGTGCCACGTCCGGGTCTGCCGGACCGGCGACAGGCTCGTCGCCGGGCAGGGCAGCATGATCGATCGGATCGCCGGGACGATGGGGCGCGGGATTGTTCGTGGAAGGGTCAGGTTTTGACATTCGCACAACTCCATGGGAAGAGCGCTGTCAGTGTGCAGACGCAACCCTTCGTTCGCGTGAGGTTGTAACAGCGCTTCGCGTGCGGAACTTTGCGTGTCGCCCCCGGGGTCGGGCGCTACCGGACCATGAGCACCGTGGTCGGCGAGTTGTGCCGGTTCGATTGCTGGAAGGCCGGACCGGCACCCGTCGAGGACGGAAGTTCCAGCGCCGGCTGGAAGCGCAAGGCGGTATCCGTCGACGCGGCGGGCCGCATGCCGGCAACATGGTCGCTCAGCAGGGCCGCCTGCAGCTGGAACGTCGCCGCGGTCACGCGCCCCTGCGCGTCCAGGGTCAGGCGGGGGCGGCGGTCCTGCGGATCCAGGCCGCGACTGATCGACCAATGGAACGCCTCACCTCGCACATCCCGCGCATCCCGCGCATCCCGCGCGTCCTGGGCGCCGTGCGCCTCCTGCGCGGCGATCATGCCCAGGAGATCGCCGTTGTCGAGCTGGCCGAATTCCCACGCGCCTGCGTCGCGGCGCAGCCGCACGAGCAGCGCCGGATCCCGCGCGAACGCGGCCGCATCGCCGCCCGGCGCATCGGGGTCGAAGAACCCCGGCAGGCGCTCTTCGTCCCACCCGTCGGCGGATCGCGCCACGAGATCGCCGCCGTCCCGCGCCAGCGACAGCCCGCGGTCGGTCAGGGTGAGCATCGGTGCGTCGACGACATCGACGGGCCAGGCGAGGGGCATCGACGTTGCCGCGCCGTGCCGCACGATGCTCAAGCCGGGATCGGGGGTCAGGGCGTGCTCCGACGCGTGGTCGCCGACAACCAGCGCATCGCGGATGCGGATCAACGGGGCCTCCGGCCGGTGGGCGTCGAAGAGGATCAGGTCCAGCCCGTTGCAGGCGGCCCGGAGGTCCGAACCGCGGTCCTCCCTGACATGGAGCTGGCGCGGCGCGCCGTCGACCTCGGGCAGGATCACGGCCTCATCCATGCCGGTTGCGTGGAAGGCCGCCGTCAGGTCGATCGGACGGCCGTTGCCCTGGATCATCACGCGCAGCGGTGATGTGGACAGGAGCGGCGACGACTGCATATCCCCCGCCAGGCCGGTGCCGCCAAGAGGGAACGGCGGGATCGCGGTCCCGTTCAGCGTGACGAGCCGGATCCGGTCCTGTTGCTCGAACCGGTTGCCCTCGAGATCGGTGACGATGAGACCGTCCTCGGAGACAAGGAACGAGGTCTGCGCCTCGTAGCTCACGGCGGAGACCGGATGGTGGCGAAGCGCGTGGCTGCTCGGTCCTGCCAGGTCCACGCCGTCCAGCGCGCCGCTGTCTTGGAGCTGCTCGAAGAGTTGGTGCGGCGTCCATCCCGGCGTGCGCGACATCCATTGCCTGAGTCGGGCTTCACCGTGCTCGGTGAGCTGCACGGCGCCGCGTTCGAACTGCCAGGTGTCCCAGTCCAGGGTGAAACGGACGGCCGCCACGTCGCGGTTGCCCGCCACCGTGACGACCGGCCGCCCGAGTGCGTCGATCGAGGCCTGGTCGCCCGTCGTCGACATCCTCAGCCAGCGCGTCGCTTCGTCGCGGCGCGTGGGCGTGGGATCGTGGATCCACAGGTTCTGGTCGCCACGCAGGACCGCGCGACCGCTCTCGAGGTCGACGTAGCCGCCGAGCGGCACGCGGTGGCCGACGCCCAGCAGCACTGCGTTCTGCGGCACGTCCCTCGCCGCGGCCGCGGGGGCGCCGGGCCCGGGCGGGAGGAAGGCATCTCCCTGCGCGGTCAGCAGCACCCGACCCTCGCCGTCGCGCAGGACCTGCTCGATGAGACTGCCCCTCATCGGGGCCTTGCCCAGTGCGGCCAGGTGTCGTTGCACGTCCCGCAGCGGGTCGACGTCATACGGCCAGTAGCCGAGGTCGACGACCAGCGAGGCGTGTCGCCGACGCAGGTCCAGCTGCACACCCCGGTCCGGTTGGGAGGGGTCGACCACGCTCACGGGCGCGTCGGGCATCGCTTCGAACCGGACCGTCTGGCCATTGATGCGGAACCCGGCACCGCCCTCGGCGCCGGCCACCTCGCCTGCGCCGTCGAGGAACTCGAATGCCTTGCCGCCCCCGCTCAGCGCGCCGTCGAGCTGGATCGTCCAATGCTCGCCGGGTTTCCCGGACGGGACGATGGTGACGGGGTTGTGGGCGGTGCCGTCGCCGGGCAAGGCCAGCACCGCCTGTCCGCCCCCGCCAATGAGCCGGTAGTCGATCCTGGACGGGTCCAACGGTCTGATCGTGCGATCGGGGATGCCGTCGTGGTTCCGGAAAGTGAAGCTGGCCTGGGCCAGGTCGTTGCCGGCCGGCAGCGCGAGCACGCGCGTCTGCTCGTCCAGCACGACCGTGAGCGTGCTGGGCCGATAGGCGTAGTGCCAGAGGTCTGCCGACTTGGCCATGCTCATGCTGGCGACGTAGTCGCCGATGAACCGGCCGCCGCTGCGTTCCCGCATGCGGTCCAGCTGTTCGTCCCCCAGCGTGGCCGCGGCAACCCTGCCGTTGGAATACAGCTCGAAGTCGACGTCGACCGGTGCGCTGGCCGCCAGCAGCAGGACATGGGCGGGATCGCGGTCCTCGGCCGTGAGCGCCGTGACGGGGCGGGTCTCCCGCCCCGGCTTCCAGAGCATCGACCAGAGGTCCAGGTCCTTGCCGGTGCGCCAGAACGTGCCTTGCCGGTCGGAGTGGTCGTTGTAGAACGCGTTGGGGACGATGCGGGCGGAGGATTCGCCGATGGTCGCGTCGGCGAAGCCCACCTCGCCGCGCAGGAAGTCGATGCGGTTCACGGGCGCCCATCCCGCGAGGGACAGCAGACGGGTCCGCGACGTCGAACCCGCACCGTCGAGCAGGCGCAAGGGCGCGTCGTAGCCCGCGTCGATCGCGTGCAGCGGTTGGAGGTTGGCTTCCAGGCGGGCCTTCTCGCCTTGCACGGCGCGCACGAGGCCGGTGACGCCGATGGCGATGCCGGCGATCGGCACGGCCAGGTCGGAGAGCATCGAGCCCAGCGTCGCGGCACCCGCCATGCCGGCCAGCGTGCCGCCGCCCATCACGAGCAGTCCTGCACCGTCGATGCCGAGCTGCACGCCTGCGGTGGTGACGGCGCCAGCGTCTCCCGAGCCGACAGCGTCCGCCAACGCCTTGATATCCAGCCCCAGCACGCCCACCTGGGCGAGGCTGCCCAGGCCGCGCAGGCCGCGCGCCAGCAGGCCGCCGGCCTGGGCCAGGCCTGCAACGACGGCGGCGTCCGTGCTGCGCATCGCGGTGCGTACCGTCCGCGCCAGCGCCAGGGCGTCCGCAGTCAGGAACGCGCCGCCCTGGGCCATGCCGACGACCGTCAGGGCCGCCTGGTAGGGATCGCCTGGCGATGGGTTCCGCGAGAGCTGGCTCAGCGCCAGCGCGAGCAGACCGACGTTGAGGCCGTCGGGGGCGGAGGCGGCGACGGACTCACCGGAGGACGGGCGCGCGTCGCCCGCCGACGCGCGGTCCATCAGCGCGGACAGCGTCTTCATGTACGCCTGCATGAGGCGGGCTTCTCCCGGGTCGCCGAGCGGCCGGATCGTCGGCACGCCGGTGGTCTCGTCGATGAAGGTCAGGGAAGGATGGGCGGGGTCGATGCGCCCGGGCACGAGGTGGGACCCCGCGGACGGACGCAGGCGGTCGGCGACGCGGCCGGCCGCGCCGAGGACGGTGCAGCCCTCGCTGCCGAGGGCAAACTGTTCGAGCACGGTCGTGTCCGCTTCGGTCTGACCGGGCGCGGGCGGGTACTTGTCGCGGCGGACGACCTGGCCGGTCGTCGGGTCGACGCGATAGACCCAGGTTTTCTGGGGGGCATGCCGCTTCAAGGGCGCGCCGTCGAATCGCAGGGTCTTCCGATCGGTCCCCGGGCGGACGAACCGCGCCGTCGACAGGAGCGCGGCGTTCGCGGTGATGCTCACCATGTCCGCGTACGCGGTCACCTCGGCCCGGGGGGGCAACAGACCCTTCGCGATGCCGGTCTTGAGAAAGGAACCGGCATACGACTCGCGGGTCACGGGAGATTCCAGCGCGCAGGAGATCAGCGTGACGGCACTGGCCGGCGTGGAGAGGCCCAGGCCACGCAGCGCGGTCGTCACCTGCGCGACGAGCACGGACGGCGCGTAGTGGGCGAGTTCGCGAGCCCCGGAGGCGCCCATGTTGCCGTGGCCGCCGATCTCGATCTTGAGCTGGTGGTCCGGCGCCAGACGAGCGAGCAGGGCCTCGCCGGCCACGATGCGCCAATGGCCGTCCCGGTCGATCTGGATCCAGACGGCCTCCTCCGGATACCGGTATCTCGCCATCCAGAACGCGTTGAACTCCGGGTCCATCTGCACGCACACGCGCAGTCGCCGGACCGTCGTCGCCGGGACGCGCGGCTCCAGCAGCCTGAAGGCGCTGGCGTCCCACCACGTCTCGAGGGGCGTCGCGTCCGCGGCACTGCTCACGGCCGTCGCCGAGAGCACTTCCTTGACCGCCAGGCGGTCGGGGATCCAGAGCCCGTTCCTGGACTTGCGGGCGACGGGCAGACGACCGACCCGGATCTCGTCGCCGGCCAGCCGGACATCCAGCGGATGGACGTCGCGTTGGCCGATGGAGAAGTGGGCGAGGACGAAGTCGCGCAGCAGCCGGAACTGCCGGTCCTGTGCGGCGAGCGCTTGCGCCGAATGCGCCGAATGCGCCGCGGGCAGCGGGGAGACGTGCAGCACGGCCTTCGAATCGCGGAGGCCGAAGGTGAACGTCCAGGTCCCTGTCTCCCGTTCCGACGGTGTGGGTTGGACGGTTTGCAACCGTTTGAGCTGCGAGGCTCCGACATCCGCGTCGGCCGCCGCATCTGCCGCTGCACTTGCCGCCGCATCCGCCGCTGCACTTGCTGCCGCAGCGGTCGCTGGCGCGCGAGGTGCCAGGAGGGCCCGCAGCAGGGCGCGCGTTTCGGGAGACTGCCGGGATGCCTGCGCGGCCGCCGGAAAGACCAGTTGCGGCATCGGGACCAGGCCATGGATGGCCATGCGCCGCTGGGCCTGGAACACGGCGCGGAGCGCCTCGAACTCCGCCGGCTGCCGCGTCGCCTCGGCATGGGCACGTCGCGCCCGCTCGACGTCGAGCTTGAACGGCTGTTCGCAAAGCGTGGCCTTCAGCGCCTGGAGGCGCTCACCCAGACCCGAGGTGGCAACGACGGGACTGGCGACGATGGCCGACGCGACGGCCACGTCGACCAGCTTCAGCAGCAGTCCCTCGGAGAGCGGCAGCACGACCTCGGTCGCCTTGGCCGGCGTGTTGGAGAGGGTGTTGTCGGAGGTGAAGCGACACAACGGGACCTTCCCGTCCGGCGCCTCGCCCAGCAGGAAAAGGCCACCCAGCCCACTCGCCGCATCAGCGATGCCCGCGGGAGCGGCGCCGCGGACCGAGGCCATGATCGAGTCGACCACTCCGGACAGCAGCGTCCCCCACATGCTTCGCAAGGAATGGGAAGACAGGCCGCCCGGTCGAGGCGGCCGCGCGCGCATGACGAAGTCCACCGCCCAGGAGACGAGGGCCTCCTTCGTGCCATCCATGAACCGGATCTCGTCCGGACGGGCGCCGCCTCCGCCGGAAAGATGTTCGAGCGCGAACAGCATCAGCAATCCCTGATGCGGCGCCAGTGCGGGACCGGGGCGGGCGTGCTGGACGGGTTCCAGGCGTGGCTGGGAGGCGAAAAGGTCGGGGAAGGCGGGGAGGGCGGTGGGCTTGGCGGGGATGACGGGCATGGCGCGAACGACAGTCGAAGGGATCCCTCAGTGCCGCCGCGAGCGCCAGGTCTTGCCTCGCGTCTCCACGATGTTCATCGATATTTTTTCCGCGCTTGTCGGCTGCGCGGGCGTCAGATCGCCACGAGTCCCCGGATCTCCGGGGTCTGCATGTCCGCGTTGTTGCCTCGCGCGATCACGCTGCCGCGTTCGAGCACGAGGAACTCGTCGGCCAGTTCCGCGGCGAAGTCGTAGTACTGCTCGCACAGCAGGATGGCGACCGGGTGGCCGTCGAGGCCCTCGTCCGCCAGGCGCCGGATCACGCGCCCGATGTCCTTGATGATGCTGGGCTGAATGCCTTCGGTCGGTTCGTCGAGGATCAGCAGCCGCGGCGACGCCGCCAGCGCCCGCGCGATCGCGAGCTGCTGCTGCTGGCCGCCGGACAGGTCGCCGCCGCGGCGCTTCAGCATCTGCTTGAGCACCGGGAACAGCGCATAGAGGTGCTCCGGGATAGTCGTGCCGCCGGGCTTGCTCGCCAGGCCCATGCGCAGGTTCTCCTCGACGCTCAGGCGGGCGAAGATCTCGCGCCCCTGCGGCACGTAGCCGATGCCGGCCCGCGCACGCTGGTACGGCGTCGCGCGCGTGATGTCCGCGCCGGCCAGCGTGACGCTGCCCGCCCGGATCGGGATCAGGCCCATCAGGCTCTTCAGCAGGCTGGTCTTGCCGACGCCGTTGCGACCGAGCAGCACCGTGATGCGCCCCGGCGACGCGCTCACCGACACGTCGCGCAGGATGTGCGAACCGCCGTAGTACTGCTGGATGCCGGTCGCTTCGAGCATCGCTGCGGTGGCGGGGACCGTCGAGGTCCGGTCCTGAAGTTCAACGTCCAAGGTACACCTCGATCACGCGTTCATCGGCTTGCACCTGGGCGAGCGTGCCTTCGGCCAGCACCGAGCCTTCGGCGAGCACCGTCACCTTCTCCGCGATGCGGTCCACGAAGCCCATGTCGTGCTCGACGACGATGATGCTGTGCCTCCCTTTCAGGGTCAGGATCAGCTCCGCCGTGCGCTCAGTCTCCTGGTCGGTCATGCCGGCCACCGGCTCGTCGAGCAGCAGCAGCTTCGGGTCCTGCACCAGCAGCATGCCGATCTCCAGCCACTGCTTCTGCCCGTGGCTCAGCAGCCCCGCCGCGCGCGTCATCTGGTCCTGCAGCCGGATCAGCGTCAGCACCTCGGCGAGCCGGTCCTTCTGCGCGCCGCTCAGCACGCCCCACAGCGACGCCCGCAGCGCGCGGGACCCCTGCAGCGCGAGCTCGAGGTTCTCGTAGACGCTGAGCGCCTCGAACACCGTCGGGCGCTGGAACTTGCGGCCGATGCCGAGCTGCGCGATCTCGGCCTCGCTGTGGCGCAGCAGGTTGATCGTGCCGCCGAAGAACACCGTGCCGCTGTCGGGCCGGGTCTTGCCGGTGATGATGTCCATCATCGTGGTCTTGCCCGCGCCGTTCGGGCCGATGATGCAGCGCAGCTCGCCCGGTGCGATGTCGATGGACAGGCCGTTGATCGCGCGGAAGCCGTCGAAGCTGACGAACACGTCCTCCAGGTACAGGATGCGGCCGTGCGCCAGGTCCAGCTGGCCCGGCAGCACCACGCGGCCGTAGCCGGGACCGCTGGCCGCGCGCAGCCGTTCCTCGCCTTGTTCGAGCAGGTCGGGGCTCATGCCTTGGTCTCCACGTGCTTGCGGTCGCTCTTTCCAACGACGTTCCCGCCGAGCTTGCGCTTGACCAGCCCCGCGATGCCGTCCGGCATGAACAGCGTGACCGCGACGAACAGCGCACCCAGCAGGTACAGCCAGTACTCCGGCGCGAACTGCGTCAGCCAGCTCTTCGCGCCGTTGACCGCGAAGGCGCCGACGATCGGCCCCACCAGCGTGCCGCGCCCGCCGACCGCCGCCCAGATGGCGATCTCGATGGAGTTGGCGACGCTCATCTCGCCGGGGTTGATGATGCCGACCTGCGGCACGTACAAGGCGCCGGCCAGGCCGCAGATCAGCGCCGACAGCACCCACGCGGCCAGCTTGTAGGGCAGCGGCGAGTAGCCGCAGAACATCAGGCGCGACTCGGCATCGCGCACGGCGCTGAGCACGCGACCGAACTTCGCGCGCGTCAGCCAGCGCAGGCCGAGGGTGCAGCCGACCAGCGCCACCGCGCTCAGCACGAACAGCGTCATGCGCATGCCGGGCGTCGTGATCGAGAGGCCCAGCAGCCGCTTGAAGTCGGTGAAGCCGTTGTTGCCGCCGAAGCCGCTCTCGTTGCGGAAGAAGAACAGCATCGCGGCGTAGGTCATCGCCTGCGTGATGATCGAGAAGTACACGCCCTTGATGCGCGAGCGGAACGCGAAGAAGCCGAAGACGAACGCGATGCCGCCCGGCACCAGCAGCACCAGCAGCATCGTCGCGAGGAAGCTGTCGCTGAAGGCCCAGTGCCAGGGCAGCTCCTTCCAGTCGAGGAAGACCATGAAGTCCGGCAGCGTGCTGCGGTATTGGCCGTCGGTGCCGATCTGGCGCATCAGGTACATGCCCATCGCGTAGCCGCCGAGCGCGAAGTACAGGCCGTGGCCCAGCGACAGGATGCCGGCGAAGCCCCAGATCAGGTCCATCGCCAGCGCGCACATCGCGTAGCAGCAGAACTTGCCGAGCAGGCTGATCCAATAGCCGTCCACATGCAGCGGATGGCCGGCGGGCACCAGCAGGTTCAACGAGGGCAGCAGCACGCAGGCGACGGTCAGCGCCGCCAGCACGGCGACCCAGCCGGCGCGGCCGAGCAGGGCGGGGCGTTGCGGCAGCAGCAGGGCGGAGGCGGGCGACGCATGGGCAGCGGCCGGCGTTGCCGCGGAAGGCGCGGCGGTGGCGGCGGTGGCGGTGGCGGTGGCGGCGATGGCGGGCGTGGTCGCGGTCATGAGGGGATCCCTGCGCATTCAGGACTCCTGCGCGCGGCCCTTGACCGCGAACAGGCCCTGCGGCCGCTTCTGGATGAAGACGATGATGAAGAGCAGCACGGCGATCTTGGCGAGCACCGCGCCGACGACGCCTTCCAGCGCCTTGTTGGCCAGGCCCAGGCCGAGCGCGGCCAGCACGGTGCCGGCGAGCTGGCCGACGCCGCCCAGCACGACGACCATGAAGGCGTCGACGATGTAGCTCTGGCCGAGGTCTGGGCCGACGTTGCCGACCTGGCTCAGCGCGCAGCCGGCCAGTCCCGCGAGGCCGGAACCGAGCGCGAAGGCGTAGGTGTCCACGCGGGCGGTGGGCACGCCCATGCAGGAGGCGATCGGGCGGTTCTGCGTGACGGCGCGGACGAACAGCCCGAGCCGCGTGCGCGCGATGAGCAGCGACATGCCGCCGAGCACCACCAGCGCGAAGACGATGATGACGAGCCGGTTCGCCGGCAGCGCCAGACCCGGCAGGAGGGCGAGCGAGCCGCCCATCCAGGACGGGCTTTCCACCGCGACGTTCTGCGCGCCGAAGAGCGAGCGCACCGCCTGCATCAGGACGAGGCTCAGGCCCCAGGTGGCGAGCAGCGTCTCCAGCGGCCGGCCGTAGAGCCAGCGGATGACGGTGCGCTCCAGCGCCGCGCCGACCAGCGCCGACGCGAGGAAGGCCGCCGGCATGGCGACGATGAGGTAGGCGTCGAACCAGCCGGGCAGCCAGTGGCGGAAGGCGACCTGGACGAGGTAGGTCGCGTAGGCGCCGATCATCATCAGCTCGCCGTGCGCCATGTTGATGACGCCCATCAGGCCGTAGGTGATGGCCAGGCCCAGCGCGACCAGCAGCAGGATGCTGGCCAGGCTGATGCCGGTGAACAGCGCGCCCAGGCGTTCGCCCCAGGCGAGGGTGTCCTCGACGGCGCGCAGCGAGCGCTGCAGCGCGCGTTTCACGCCGGGGTCCTGTTCGTCGGACAGGCGCTGGTTGAGCAGCAGCCGCGTCTCGGGGCTGTGCGATTCGCCGAGCAGCTTCGCGGCGGCGAGGCGCTTGGTCGCATCGGGACTCGCGGCGAGCGCGGCGGCGCGGGCGAGCTTCAAGGCGTCGAGCACGGTCGCGTCCTGCTCCTTCGCGATGGCGGTCTCCAGCAGCGCGACGCGCGCGTCGTCGCCGCCGGCGTCCATCAGCGCCTTCGCCGCGGCGAGGCGCTCGGCCTTGTCCGCGCTCGACAGATGGAGCGCGGCCAGCGCGCCGTCGAGTTCGCCGCGCAGCCGGTTGTTGAGCATCACGTCCTCGAGCGAGGACTGGACGTCCGCCGACAGCGTCACCGCCGCGCCGGTGGCGGCGTCGAGGAAAGTGCCGGCGCCGGGGTCGGTCGCGATCAGCACGCGCCGATCGGGACCGAGCTTCACGCGTTCTTCGGACAGCGCCTGCAGCAGCACGGCAGTGCGCTCGTCCGGCGCCGCGACCAGTTTGCCGAGCGCGGCGATGCGCTCCTCGGTCTCGCCCTGCGCGACGGACAGCGCCTGCGGCTGCGTGAGCGCATGGGCCGCAGCGGAGAACATCAAGAAAGCTGCTGTCAGCAGGCGCAGGAACAAGGTCATCGATCGTTCCGGTTGGTGGGGTGCGAAGGCCGCTGGCCCTCACCCCCGCCCTCTCCCGCAAGCGGGAGAGGGAGTCCGACTGGCTCACTTCTTACCCTCTCTCCCGCAAGTGGGCGAGGGAGTCCGACTGGCTCACTTCTTACCCTCTCTCCCGCAAATGGGAGAGGGAGTCCGACTGGCTCACTTCTTTACCCTCTCTCCCGCAAGCGGGGGAGGGAGTGAAGCCGCGCCCTTCTCACTCCCTCTCCCGCTTGCGGGAGAGGGCAGGGGTGAGGGGCGCGCGCAGCGCGCGGGCTCTAGGCAGTCAGCCAGAGCCCGGCCTTCACTTCTTCGCCGGCTCGTCAGGCTTGCCTTCATTCCCGGCGATATACGGGCTCCACGGCTTGGCCTTCACCGGCGCGGGCGTCTTCCACACCACGTTGAACTGCCCGTCCGCGCGGATCTCGCCGATGAACACCGACTTGTGCAGGTGATGGTTCTTCTCGTCCATCTTGGACGTGATCCCCGACGGCGCGCTGAAGGTCTGGCCGGCCATCGCCGCGATCACCTTGTCGGTGTCGGTCGACTTGGCCTTCTCCACCGCCTGCTTCCACATGTTGATGCCGATGTAGGTGGCCTCCATCGGATCGTTGGTCAGCGGCTTGTCCTTGTGGCCCGGCAGGTTCTTGGCCTTCGCATACGTCGACCACTTCTTGATGAACGCATCGTTGGTCGGGTTCTTGATCGACATGAAGTAGTTCCACGCCGCCAGATGGCCGACCAGCGGCTTGGTATCCACGCCGCGCAACTCCTCCTCGCCGACGGAGAACGCCACCACCGGCACGTCCTTGGCCTTCAGCCCGGCGTTGCCCAGCTCCTTGTAGAACGGCACGTTGGAATCGCCGTTGATCGTCGACACCACCGCCGTCTTCCCGCCGGCCGAGAACTTCTTGATGTCCGCGACGATGGTCTGGTAGTCGCTGTGGCCGAAGGGGGTGTACTTCTCGTCGATGTCGCTGTCCTTCACGCCCTTGCTCTTCAGGTAGGCGCGCAGGATCTTGTTGGTGGTGCGGGGGTAGACGTAGTCGGTGCCCAGCAGCACCCAGCGCTTGGCGCCGCCGCCGTCCTTGCTCATCAGGTAGTCGACGGCCGGAATGGCCTGCTGGTTGGGCGCGGCGCCGGTGTAGAAGACGTTCTTGCTGAGTTCCTCGCCCTCGTACTGCACGGGATAGAAGAGCAGGCCGTTGAGTTCCTCGACCACCGGCAGCGCCGACTTGCGCGACACCGAGGTCCAGCAGCCGAAGATCACCGCGACCTTGTCCTGGGTCAGCAGCTGGCGGGTCTTCTCGGCGAACAGCGGCCAGTTGGAGGCCGGGTCCACGATCACCGGCTCGAGCTTCTTGCCCAGCACGCCGCCCTTGGCGTTGATCTCGTCGATGGCCATCAGGACGGTGTCCTTGAGGACCGTCTCCGAGATCGCCATCGTGCCCGACAGGCTGTGCAGCACGCCGACCTTGATGGTGTCGGCGGCGAAGGCGGGCAGGGCGGCCAGGTTCAGGCCGGCCAGGGCGCCGGCGACGGCCAGGGTCCTGAGGGCGTGACGGCGCTGGGGGCGCTGGGGTCGGGACGTGCGGGCGGATTTCAGCGGGTGCGAGGACATGGGGAGCTCCGGTGGATGAAGGAAGACGTCGACGGACTTCGCAGGACTTCAGGAAGTGACCGGATGCTAGGAAGGAGGGGACGCGGGGCATATACGGCACATGGCGTACATCCGGGAGAATGGGCGCATGCAAGCCCATTTCCACAACGACCGCGTGTTCACCGTGCCGGGTTTCCTCTCCCCCGAGGAGTGCACCGAGGTCATCGCGCTGGCGGAGCAGAGCGGCTTCGACGCAGCGACGGTGCGGCTGGAGGCGGGGCAGCAGTTGCTGGCCCACATCCGCAACAACGAGCGCACGATGGTGGCGAGCGCCGCCTGGGTCGACCGGCTGTGGGACCGGTTGCGGCGGCTGCCGCTGCCGGAGCTCGACGGGTCGCGCGCGGTGGGCCTGCCCCGGGAACTGCGCTTCTACAAGTACTCGGCGGGCCAGCGGTTCCGGATGCACAAGGACGGGCCGTGGCGCGAGGACGGGCTGGTGAGCCGGCTGAGCTTCCTGGTCTACCTGAACGAGGGCTTCGAGGGCGGCGAGACGGGCTTCCGCGACTTCGCCGTGCGGCCCCGGGCCGGCGGCGCGCTGGCCTTCGTCCACGACACCTGGCACGAGGGCGCGCCCGTGAGCTCCGGCACCAAGTACGTGCTGCGCTCGGACGTGATGTACGCGCCGAAGGTCGACCTGGCGGCCGATTCGAAGTTCGATTCGAAGTTCGACTCCGGGTTCGACTCCGGGTTCGACTCGCGCTTCGACTCCCGATTTGATTCCCGGTTCGATTGATCTTCGGCGGTGGTGACCGCTCGTAACACCTCGAAGTAGTGTGCGTGCACCGCCGGACAGCTCATCCCGTTGATGCAACATCCCGCCCCTTGCCGGTCGAGGTCGTGACCCCCGGCAATGAGGGCCTGAGAAGAACTCCGGACAACAGGAAAGCACGAGGAGCTACCGCGATGACGATGACGACGGCGATGACGATGTCGATGACTGGAATGACGAGGACGATGCCGGCCGCGCGGCCGGACCGCGCGATGGCGCGGAGGTTCGGCGAGACGGCCAGGGCGGTGCTCGCCGCGCTGATGCTGCTGGTGACGATGCTGACGGGCTCGTCGGCCTGGGCGGCGCGCGACGACGGCCAGTGGCAGGTGCTGAGCGCACGCTACGGCACGGCGCAGCGCAACATCGACGTGACCGACCGCCTGCGCGACCTGGCGCGGCGCGACGACCGGGTGCGGGTGACCAATGAGCTGTTCGGCAACGATCCGGCCTATGGCCAGACGAAGACGCTGCGCCTCTACGCGCGCAACCGGGACGGCGACAACCGCACCTTCGAATTCCGCGAGGGCAGCGTCATCGACGGCAACGACTTCACCGACTGGCGCGGCGGCAACTGGGGCCACGGCGGCGGCAATGGCAACTGGGAAGGCGGCGGTGGCGGCGGTGGCGGCGGCCGCGACGACGGCACGTACGCCATCCTGGGCGCGCGTTACGGCGTGCCGGAGGCGAGCATCGACGTGACCGGCCGCCTGCGCGAGCTGGCGCGGCGCGACGCGAAGGTGCGCGTGACCAACGGCCTGTTCCGCGACGACCCGGCGGTGGGTCGCACGAAGACGCTGCGCATCTACGCCCGCGACCGCAGCGGTCAGGTGAGGACCTTCGACTACCGTGAAGGCGCGTGGATCGACGGCGGCCAGTTCACCGGCTGGGGCCGCGGCGACTGGGGCCAGGGCGGCTGGAACGGCGGCTGGGACGGCCGTCCGGGCAGCGTCACCAACCCCGGCGGCTACAACCCCGGCGGCCAGGGTCCGGCCCAGGACCAGCGCCTGAACATCGTGCGCGCCACCTACGGCAGCGGTGGACGCACGGTCGACGTGACGGACCGCCTGCGCAACATCAGCCGCGGCGGCGTGCTCGACATCCGTGTCGACAACGACCTGGCCAGCCGCGATCCGGCCGTCGGCGAGCAGAAGACGCTGCGCGTGACCTTCACGCTGGGTCGCGGCCGGGAACAGACGCGCGAAGCGCGCGAGGGCGAGCGGATCCGCCTGCCTTGAAGCGGCCTTGAAGCGGCCTTGAAGCGGCCGTGGGCGGCTACACGAACGCGCTCGAGATCGCCGCGTTGCCGGACGTGCGCCTGAGCGGTCCGCTGGTGCTGACCGTGCGCGGTTACGCCGGCCAGGGCCTGACGACGGGCACGCCGATCAGCGCGAGCTACTCCGGCACCTTCAACGTGCTGCCTGCCAGCGCCGTGCCGGCGCCGCAGAGTTATGCGATGTTCCTCGGTGGTCTGGCATTGATGACGCTCCTGCTCGGGAAGCGTCGCCGTCAGGATTGAGCATCCTGGGCCGGCGGCCGCTGCCGAAGCAGGCGAGCAGACCGCCCCCGCGACGGCGCCTCGATTCGGTTTGCGTCCCACGGTCCATTCGCGAGCGTGCGGGCGTGTCGCGCTCGTGCGCGGCCGCATGCGCAGGGTCGTCGAAATCAACCATCTCCACGTTGTACTGAAAGCGCGCGCCTTCGAATGGCGCGAGCAGGCCCGCCCTGACGGCGTCGCGCACCGCGAGGGCCAGCACGTCGTGAACGCGGGGAAGATCGATCGCCAGATCTTTCAACTCCCGCCCCTGCGGCAGGCAATCGCCAAGCGCTTTCACCAGCAGCTTGGTGGGCAGGCCGTGATACGCGCATCCGTCCATCAGGCGTTTCAGGTAGACCTGCAGTTGGGGCGCCGCATCCAGCGCCACCAGTCGGCGCAGCAGACTGTCGGCCTGGCCGGTCGTGCTCGGCAAGAGGATCCGTTCGAACTGGGCGTCGGTCACAGGGAACACATGGAGGAGTCTCTTCCCTGGGGCCTTCGCTGCCTTCGTCGTCCGGCAATGGGCCGTGGTGGCCAGCTCGAGAAACACGTCCAGGACACGGGGATCCTCGTGCATGAGCGCCGCATCGAGCACGTTGCCGGCACCAGGACCGCCGTGGACGAAGGTCACGAAGTCGGCGGGGGAGACATGCCCGGTCTGCAATCCCGGGAGCAGCGCGGTCACGAATGCCTTGAACGGCGCCAGCTCGCAGCCGGCGTGGACCGCGTCGCGCAGGGCAGAAGTCCGACTGAGCAGCAGGGCGTCCGCCTCGACCTTGGTGAGCCACTGTTCTTCGCGCGTGACATCGCCGTGGTTGTACCAGTAGTCCCGGATGCAATCGCAGGGACCGTGCGTGAGCAAGGCCTGTTGGAGCGGTTGCGTGGAAAGCGGCGCCGTGCCCTGGCCGGACAGGAGTTGCGCGAGCTCATTCTTCAGTCGCCCCTGGGCCCGCAGCCGACGGAGCGCGCCGAACCAGTGGCGCGCGCCGTCCACGTCCTTCGTCAGGACCAGTTCGACGATGCGCGATGGCTGCCGGATGTCGAAGGGACGGTTCAGGCGTTCCGCCAGCTGGTTGTCGGTCATGTCGGCGGCGGCGTCCATGATCAGATCCAGGTCGCTCGACGCATAGGTCGGCGGGTCTTCCGGCGGCGCGGACGGTGGGATCGGCAAGTCCGCCGGGTCGCTGGCGGGCGCGCTGATCGTGGAAGAGGTCGACGGGAGTTGCTTCATGACAACCTTCTTTGAAACGGAAAGGCGGTCAGTGCGCGCGTCGATGATCCGGTTTGTCGTCGTTCGGCATGTGGCCCGCTTTTACAATTGCGGCTGCTCATCCCCCTACGCCCACCCACCATGCCCGTCAACCTGACCGCTCCCGATCCGCAAACCCTGCTGCCCGTGCCCGGCGTGCGCCTGGGCGTCACGATGGCGGGGGTGCGCAAGGCCAACCGCCGCGACCTCACCGTGATCGCGCTCGATGAAGGCGCCAGCGTCGCCGGCGTGTTCACCGCCAACCGCTTCTGCGCCGCGCCGGTCCAGGTCTGCCGAGAGCACCTCGCCGCCGGCACGGAGATCCGCGCGATCGTGATCAACACGGGCAACGCCAACGCCGGCACCGGCGCGGACGGCCTGGCGCGCGCGCGTCAGACCTGCGACGCGCTGGCCGCGGCGCTCCAGCTCGACGCGAAGCAGGTGCTGCCGTTCTCGACCGGCGTGATCATGGAGACGCTGCCGGTCGACCGCATCGTCGCCGGCCTGCCGGCCGCGATCGCCGCGCTGAAGGCCGACCACTGGGCCGAGGCCGCCGCCGGCATCATGACCACGGACACGCTGCCCAAGGCCTGCTCGAAGCAGGTCACGATCGGCGGCAGGACCGTGACGATCTCCGGCGTGTCCAAGGGCGCCGGGATGATCCGTCCGAACATGGCGACGATGCTGGGCTTCGTCGCCACCGACGCGGTCCTCGCGCCGGAGCTGCTGCAGCCGCTGGTCAAGGAGGCGGCGGACCTGTCCTTCAACCGCATCACCATCGACGGCGACACGTCGACGAACGACTCCTTCGTGCTGATCGCCACCCACCAGGCGGGCCACGACCGGATCACCTCGCTGACCAGCGACGAAGGCCGCGCGCTGCGCGACGCGGTGGTGGCCGTGTCGCAGCAGCTGGCGCAGGCGATCGTGCGCGACGGCGAAGGCGCGACCAAGTTCATCTCCGTGGTGGTGGAGGGCGGCAAGGACGAGGCCGAGTGCCGCAAGGTCGCGTATGCGATCGCGCACTCGCCGCTGGTCAAGACCGCGTTCTTCGCCAGCGACCCCAACCTGGGACGCATCCTGGCGGCGGTCGGCTACGCCGGCATCGACGACCTCGACCAGAGCCTGATCGACCTGCACCTGGACGACGTCCACGTCGTCACGCAGGGCGGCCGCCATCCCGAGTACACGGAAGCGGACGGCCAGCGCGTCATGAAGCAGAGCGAGATCACCGTGCGCGTGGGCTTGAACCGCGGCCCGGCGCAGACGACGGTCTGGACCTGCGATTTCAGCCACGAGTACGTGACGATCAACGCCGACTACCGGTCCTGACCAGGCCTGATCAGGCCTGATCGGTCCCGATCAGAAGTCGACCGCCCGCGTCCCGCGGATGCCGCGCGCCAGCAGCGTGGCGTTGATGAGCTGCGCTTCCTCGCGGCTGCCGAAGGGCCACACGGCGGCGCGCCAGCCGTCCTTGGTCTGGAAGACCTCGCCGTGCGTCACGGCGTTGCCGCCCAGCGTGGCGCCGATCATCTCGCGCATGCGCACCAGCAGGGCCTCGGCGTCGGCCTTGTTCTTGTGCGGCTGGCTCACCAGCGCCACCAGCTTGCCGCCGGCCGCGCCGTCGCGTTTCATCAGGCTGCTCAGGCCGGTGTCGTCGACGCTCACGCGGCGCTCGGCGTCGGCGGCCGGGGCGGAGGCGCCTGGCTTGGCGGCCTCGGTCGAGCCGGCCGAAGCGGTCGAGGCGGTCCCGGGTGCTGAAGCCGCCGGCGCCGCCGCGGCGTCCTTCTCTGGCGATGGGCGTTCAGCGGCGCCTTTCAGCGCCGGGCGGATGTTCGGGATCGCGGCGACGGGTGCCGACGCGGCGGGCCCTTCGCCATTCGGCAGCGCGGACACCGCGGCGCTTGCGGCGCCCACATCAGACGCCGGGTCGACGGGCAGCACGGCAGAAGACGCCGCGGATGCCGCGGCGGCGGCTTCGGCCGCCTTGGCCGACTGCGCGGCCAGGACGGCCGCGGACGCCGCCTGAGCCGCCTGAGCCGCGGAGGCGGCCGATGCCGCCTCGGCCGCGGCGAGGGCCGCCTGCGCCTCCTTGGAGGGCTTCGAGGAGGGCCACAGCGCCCAGATCGCCGCCATCAGCACCAGCGCCGCGATGCTGCCGGCCACGCCCAGCCGGGCGGGGTCCAGCGCGCGCTGCCCCAGCACCTGATCGCGGCGCCCCACGAGCACGCGGCGGCGGGCCGGCCCCGCATCGAAAGCGGCGCTCAGCAGCACCAATTCCATCGGCCATGCACCAGCCTGGTTCGCGTCCGCGGCCAGGGCGCGTTCGTCGATGTCGACGCGGCGCAGCGGCAGGTCGTCGGGGGCGGTGGTGAAGCCGTTGTCCAGGGCCATCGCGGCCACCGCGGGGGTCTTCAACCCGGGAATGAATTCATCGATCCACGCCGGGCGCGGGCCCGAACGCAAGACCTGGCGCTGCCAGGGCAGGCGGCGCTTCGGTGGCGCAGGCGCCGCTTCGACGGCGGCACCGCCTTCGAGGCTGGGCTCCTTGGGCAGCGCCTGCGCCATGAAGGGCAGGGCCACCGCGCCGACCGTGTGCACGTCGGCGATGCCGAGCCGGCGCGCCAGCGGATGCCGGTTGTGCCAGTTCACCAGCAACCAGGCGACGACATCGGGCGACGGCCCTTCCCAAGGCGCCGCCGGGGCGGCGGGCACGGGCGCGGCGACAGGCGCGGCGGCCTCGCCGGCGGGCGGGGCGGTCGGATCGATGTCGGGCGAGGCGGGGGTATCGTCCATGGCGCCGGCCATTGTGCGTCAGCGCCCGCGGCGTCGATCGCCGCGGGACGGGGGCGAACGCCCCGGAGTTCGCCGCTTCGGGCTTGAGCGGCGGGCACGGGACTTGTATGGTGAAGCGCATGCCATCGATGCCGCCTCCCGATCCGACCCGCCCGCCCGCCTCGGCACGACCGCGTCTGCTGGTCGTGCAGGCGCTGTCGGTGCAGCCGCTGGCGGCGGTGCTCGAGGAGAGCGGCTATGAACTGCTCCGGGCCGCCGACGCGCTGGCGGCCATCGACGGCCTGAGCGCCGGCCCCGCCCTCCTGATCATGGACATGGAACTGCCGGAGCTGCCCGGCGACGGCCCGTTGACCTTGCTGCGGCGCCTGGCGGCGAGCGGGGTGCCGGTGCTGACGCTGAGCCGTCCGCGCAGCCTGCAGCCGGTGGAGGCCCTGCGGGAAGCCGGCGCTTCGGAGTGCCTGCTCAAGCCGGTCCGGATGAGCGACCTGCTGCAGCGGATCGAGGGGCTGATGTCGCCGGCGCCGACGGCCGTGCCCATCGAGCCGCGCCGGCCGACGGCCCGCATGGCGGTGCGGGAGCGCGACGGCCAGTGCACCTGGCAGACGCCGCAGGCGCGCGCGCTGATGGCGGCCCACTTTCCGCCGCCGTGGGCGGAGCACGCCCGGCTGCCGCCGGAAGTGCTGGCCTGGCTGCACCGCGAGGCGCTGCGCCGCCGCGCCGGGGCGCCGCCGTCCTCGCTGACGATCGCGCCGCGCGCGGGCGAGACGCGACAGCGGCTGAGCTTCACGCTGACGGCCGGGGACGATGCGGACATCGGCGAAGGCCACTGGCTGCTGGTGCTCGACCGCCCGGAGTGACCCGACCCCGGCACCGGGGGCTCGGACGGGATTGCCGACGGGACCTCGGATGGGGCCTCGGACCGGGCCTCGGACCAGGTCTCGGACCAGGCCTCGGACGGGACCTCCAGCAGGACATTCGATTGGCGGGACAATCCGTCCCATGCCTGCCGGAAGTCCCCTGTTCACCCCGCCCCTCGATCCTCCCGCGCCCGACGAGCGCCAGCGCTTCCTGCGCCTGCTGCGCACGGCCTTGGCGGAACGCCGTTTCCAACGCCTGCTGCTGGGCCGTCACGAGGGCGAGGACACCAGCATCGAACGGCTGACGGTGCGTGACATCGAGCTGCGCGGCGAGCGCGCGCTGAGCTTCCTGTGGCGGCACAAGACCAAGGACGTCACGAAGAACCATCCGCTCGACGAGGGCCTCGCGCTGATCGACGGCCTGCTGGGGCGCGACTTCCATCAGGCGCACCTGGACACGCTCGGCGAGGAGGTGCAGCTGCGCTTCAGCCGCAAGGGCAAGCCGCTGCTGCAGGTCGGGAAGAAGGGCGGCGCAGGCGCCCCTGCCGCGGAGGACGCGAAGGACGCGAAGGACGCGGGCGAGGCCGCGACCCCCGGCGGACACGACCGCGCCAAGCCGCGCGAGCTGTCCGCCGAACGTCCCTTCTGGCGCGACCTCGGCGTGACGCACGAGCTCAAGGGCCAGCCCGCGCTGGTGCCCGCGATGGCGCGCAAGTGGAAGCAGATCAACAAGTTCATCGAGATCTTCGGCGCGGCCGTGCGCAAGGCGGGCCTGGACGCGCCCCAGGATGCGCAACCAGGCGCGGCACGCACGGTGCGCGTGGCCGACTTCGGCTCCGGCAAGGGCTACCTGACCTTCGCGATGCACGACTGGCTGCGCACGCAAGGCCTGGCGCCGCGGGTGCAGGGCGTCGAGCTCAAGCAGGACATGGTGGCGCTGGGCAATGCGGCGGCGGCGCGGCACGGGCTCGAGGGCCTGAGCTTCGAGCACGGCGACGTGCGCGAGTGTGGCGACCAGCCGCTGGACGTGATGGTCGCGCTGCATGCCTGCGACATCGCGACGGACTACGCGATGCACTTCGGCCTGCGCAGCGGCGCGCGCATCATCATGTGCGCGCCGTGCTGTCACAAGGAGATCCGCCCGCAGATGACGACGCCGGCCGCGCTGCGGCCGCTGCTGCAGCACGGCATCCACCTCGGCCAGGAGGCGGAGATGGTGACCGATTCGCTGCGGGCGCTGCTGCTGGAGCTGATGGGCTACGACACGCAGGTGATCGAGTTCATCGCGCTGGAGCACACCAGCAAGAACAAGATGGTGCTCGCGGTGAAGCGCCCGCAAGACCCGACCCCGGCGCGGCGCGCGGAGCTGCTGGCGCAGCTCGACGAGATCAAGCGCTTCTACGGCCTGCGCAGCCAGGCGCTGGAGACCTTGCTGCGGGTGGAAGGTCGGCTCGAAGCTGCATGAGGCGGCATGAGGCGGCTTGAGGTGGCATGAACCGGCCGTGAGGCCGACGTGAAGACGCCCGCGCTGCCCAATTCCGGAGCAGACCAACAAAGGGCCTGACGGATCAACGGCTTGGGCGCGCCGACCTCAGCTTTTCCCAGGACTTGTCCACAGACGGCGGGGGCAACCGGCATGTCGATTGCCGAACACGCGCCATGTCGACCGTCCTTGCCCCTTCTCCCGCCCCAGTCCCCTGGCTGGCCCGCGTCCTCGGCGCCGCGTTGCTGATCCTGGGCTTCGTCATGCTCGCCGCGGGCGGCCTGCTGGCCTCGCTCGGCGGCAGCTGGTTCTACGCGCTGTCGGGTCTGGCCTGGGCCGTCATCGGCGCCTTGATGTGGGGGCGCTTGCGCGAGGCGGTGTTCGGCTACGCGCTCTACTTCCTCGCCACGCTCGTGTGGAGCCTCTGGGAAACGGGCCTGGACTGGTGGCCGCTGGGGGCGCGCCTCGGCGTGCCCTTCCTCATCGGCGCGGTGCTGCTCGCGCTGGTGCCGACGATGCGGCGCCATCTGCCGGTCGACGACCTGCGTCGCGTCGCGTGGCGCAGTCCGCCGGCGCTGGCGCTGGCGGCGGTCCTCGGGATCTTCGTGATCGTCGCGGTGACGTCCTGGACGCGCGATCTGCATTCGGTCGAAGGCACGATGCCGGCCAATGGTGCCGCACGTCCGCCGGGCGCGCCGGCATCGGGGGCAGCAGCGGTGCCGGAGGGGGAATGGCACGCCTACGGCCGCACCGGTTTCGGCCAGCGCTGGTCGCCGCTGGCGCAGATCACGCCGGCCAACGTCGGCGATCTGAAGCTGGCCTGGGACTTCCGCACCGGCGACGTCCGCGGCCGGCCCGGCGATCCCGTGGAGACCACCTTCGAGGTCACGCCGCTGAAGGTCGGCGAACGGCTGTTCCTCTGCACGCCGCACCAGACGGTGCTGGCACTGGACGCGACCACGGGTCGCGAACTGTGGCGCTTCGACCCGCAGGTGCGCGGACAGTTGGCGCTGCAGCATCTGACCTGCCGCGGCCTGTCCTACCAGCCGCCGGCGGACACGATGGCGGCGGCGGGGGCGCAGCCCGCGGCCTGCGCGGCCAAGCTCTTCATGCCCACCGCCGACGCGCGGCTGATCGCCCTGGATCCCGCGACCGGCAAGACCTGCCCCTCGTTCGGTCAGCAGGGCGCGGTGAACCTGATGGCCGGCATGCCCAATGCGCAGCCGGGCGCCTACTACTCCACCTCGCCGGTGGTGGTGACCCGCAAGCTGGTGATCGTCGGCGGCACGGTGCTCGACAACGCCTCGACCAAGGAACAGTCCGGCGTGATCCGCGCGTTTGACATCGAGACCGGCGCGCTGGTCTGGAACTGGGATTCCGGGAATCCCGACGCCACCGCGCCGATCGCGGCCGGTCAGAGCTACATGGCCAATTCGCCCAACATGTGGTCGGTGGCCAGCGTCGACGAGTCGCTCGGTCTGGTCTATCTGCCCATGGGCAACCAGCCGCCCGACCAGTGGGGCGGCAAGCGTTCCGCGGCGGTCGAGAAGCATTCGTCGTCGGTCGTGGCGCTCGATCTGGATACAGGCAAGGTCCGCTGGGTCTTCCAGACGGTGCATCACGACCTGTGGGACTACGACGTGCCCGCGCAGCCGGTGCTGGTCGACCTGACGGTGAAGGGCCAGCGCGTCCCCGCGCTCGTGCAGCCGACCAAGCAGGGCGAGCTCTTCGTGCTGGACCGCCGCGACGGCAAGCCGGTGTTCCCGGTGACCGAAACGCCGGCACCGCAGGGCGCGGCGGCGGGCGACTTCAGCGCGCCGACGCAGCCGGTGTCGGCGATCTCGTTCAACCCGCCGGAATTGCGCGAGCGCGACATGTGGGGCGTGTCCATGTTCGACCAGCTCTGGTGCCGCATCGCCTTCCACAAGCTGCGCTACGAGGGCCGCTTCACGCCGCCGTCCGAGCAGGGCTCGCTGATCAACCCGGGCAACTTCGGCGTCTTCAACTGGGGCAGCATCGCGGTCGATCCGGTGCGCGGCATCGCGTTCACCACACCGGCGGTGCTGGGCTTCACCTCGACGCTGGTGCCGCGGCGCGACGACACCTCGCTGCTGGTGCAGGACGGCGGGCCGCCAAAGGGCGCGCTGCCGGCGCTCAACGAGAACTTCGGCGCGCCGTTCGCCGCGAAGATGAAGCCCTTCACCTCGCCGCTGGGCATCCCTTGCCAGGCGCCGCCGTGGGGCACGGTGGCCGGTGTCGACCTGAACGAGGGCAAGGTCGTCTGGCGCCATCGCAACGGCACCGTGCGCGACCTGTCGCCGCTGCCGGTGCCGTTCAAGCTGGGCGTGCCCAGCCTGGGCGGACCTCTGATGACGGCGGGGGGCGTGGCCTTCCTGTCCGGCAGCATGGACGACTACGTGCGCGCCTACGACGTCAACGACGGCCGCGTGCTGTGGGAAAGCCGGCTGCCGGCCGGCGGTCAGGCCACGCCGATGACCTACCTCGGCGCGGACGGCCGGCAGTACCTGCTCGTCATCGCCGGCGGGCACGGGTCGACCGGGACGAAACCCGGCGACCATGTGCGCGCGTATGCCTTGGAGAAACGCTGAGGCGCGGCGGATTCCCAGGTGCGGCGACGGTGGGCCGGCTCCCTGCGGGGGGCACGGCTCAGAAGCGGGAAGGACCCTTCAAGTGCTGCCACGCGAGCGCCGCGTCCTCGCCGCTCAACTCGTCCACCTCGGCGCGGGGCAGGTGCCCGAGGATGTCCGCCACCGTCGAGGGCTTCAGCAATCTCATGTCGAGCGCATCCTTGAGCTTCGATCGGATCATGGCGGCCTGATCCCGGCCACACTGGGCGATGGCGGGCTGGCCGTCGCCGCCGGGTGCCAGCAGGATCTTCGCGAACGCCCGTTCGCTCAGGGTAACGGCGCCCGGGAGCCGCGCCGTCAACAGTCCCTTCAGATAGCTCTCCAGGGCGGTCGTCGGCTTGTCCAGATGGATGAGCCCCGGCGGTGCGCACAGGGCAGCCACGACGGTGCTTGCGTCGCGGCCCTCGGTGATCAACTGCAGGTAGGTGTTCTCGTCGATGGCTTGCCGGCGTCGCACGGCGTGGGCCGCATCCATGAAGTCGAACACGGCTTGGCCGAGGTCCTGACGCGCGGCGCAGAGCAGGAGGGTCTCTCCGTCATGCCGGGCCTGCATCAGCGACTTGAAGGGCTCGCCGCGGACGACCTTCTCCCTGCCGGCGCACGCATACGCCTGGACAGCCGCACGAAAGCGATCGGGCGTCCCAAGCACCGCGCGCAGCAGGGGTTGTGGGCCATCGCCGGTCAGCAGCGCCGCTGCGCGCCGAGGCGAAACAAGACCGGCGATGGCGGCCTGTGCGATGTGACGGATCCTGCAGCCCAGGACTTCGGGCGTGATCTTGGCGAAGGCCTGGTCCGACCGGCTTCCCCCGAGTGACAGGGTGGCGGGGAGGCCGTCCCGGGCGACCTCCTTGAGCTCGGCGTCCTGGGCCATGGCCCGCAGGCAGGCGGTGCTCGTGGCCTCGTGACCTGCGCGCACACCGACCTCGAACGCCGCCTGCAGGATGTCGAAATGCGTCCTGGCGTCGATCTCGCCGCACCACCCGCTGCGCGTCTGGATCCGTTCAAGCAGGTCCTCGGTCGTGCCCACATCGCCGTCGGCGACGGCCGCGTTGAGTCGATCCCGCAGGCTGCTGGGCGGTTCGTGTTCGATGTTGCCGTCGGTGCCCACGACGACGAAGTCGGTGACGAATGAGGGGGAGGAGGGGGCGGAGGGAAAGGCGGCTCTCATGGGGGGCTGACAGTGGCAAAGCACGTCAGTCGACGCCTGCCGCCATTGGTTCATGCGACGCACGGCGGGCATGTGGCGGGCACGTGGCGGGTGAGCGGCGGGCGCACACGGCGCTTTCAAGCCCCGGTGCCAATAAAAAACCCGGCCCCTCGTGGAAGGGCCGGGCAAGGGCGCTGTGACGCCGCCTGAACGCCCGGACTGCTGAGGGCGTGACGCTGCGGCGTGGCGAAGGGGAAGCGCATGCGCGCCGGCCATGGGCGACCCGCGATGGGACGCGGCCTGGGCGCGTGGATCGTGTGAACTCAGGTCCGCGGGGGCGGGACCGGCGCCGGGGCTGGCCTGGCCGGGCAGGAATGCGGGCAGGGACGCGGGAGCGTGGACTGCGGGCTGGCGGGCGTGCGGCGTGTCGTCATGCTTCGCATCATCGCTGTCGCCAAAGAGGTCGAGACGACAAGAACAGGGCGCAATTCCGGCCAAACAAGTGGCCGGAATTTGCGCCCATTTCCTCGCTTTCGGTGAAGCGGCGCCTGCCGCTCAGCGCGGGAGCAACTGACGGATCGCCGCCCGCGCCGCCGTGGAGATCGAACCGGCAGCGTCAGGCTGGTCCAGGATGTCGCGGACCACTCCGGCCTTCGCCGTGTCGATCTGCCGGAGCTGGAAAGCGCCGCGGCTGTCGCGACCCTGCAGGATGCCGGCCAACAGGCCCGCAGGGGCCGTCCCGGTTCGCTCCGCGTGGCTGAGGGCGTGGAGATAACTCGCCAGCGGCCCGGCGTCCTCGTTGTCGTCGCCGCACAGGACCGGCAGGACGTCGGTCGACGGTCCCGACTCGGTGACCAGACGCCTGTATTCGTCCTGGCTCAGCGCCTTGGCGTCGAGCGCCTCCCGTGCCGCGTCGAGCAGCGAGGCGATGTCCACGGGCTGCGAACGCAATGCGGCCTCGCCGAGCAGGGTGCGTCCGCGGGTGGTTGCCTGCATCAGCGACATCAGCGCCGGCCCCTGGACAGTGCCGGTCCGCGCGGCGTCTGCATAGGCCTTGACGACGGCGGCGAACACCTTGCCGTGTTGATCGCCCTGTCGCACTGCTTTCTGTGCCAGGGAGAGCCCGCCCGTCGCTCCCTGCATCAGCGCGAGGCCTCGTTTCGGACCCACGAGGTCCGCACGCATGAACGTCGCGATACGCTCGATGAAGCGGGCGGCGGCCGCGGGCCGCCGATCGTCCGTCGGCCACCCCGCCTGGCCCAGAAGCGCCGGCATGGAGGCTTCGAGCCGTTTCGCCACGGTGTCTTCCGACCATCGGCCCCCGCCATGGCGGTGCTTTTGCGACATGACCTTCTTGAGGGCGACCAGGGCGTCGACATACACCGCCGCCGCAGGATTGGCGCGGCTCAGCGCGCTGTCGCCGAGCGCGTCGAGGAGATGCCGCAGGCACTGGTCGACATCGATCTTGCGCCGGTCGGTCTGATCCCGCAGCAGGTCGATGGCTGCTCGCGCGCGGTCCGGGTTGGCCTCCTGGAGTGCGATGCGCAACTCGTCGACCGGCTGATGGGGGATGGGCGCGTCGGTTTCGTCGACGATCTCCCAGTCATCGATCAGGGAGGGGGTGGCGGAGGCGGGCAGGGGATGCATGGCGACGTCGGACACAGTGGTTGGACTGATCAGTTGTCCGATGCGACCCTTTCGGTTCGCTCCACGGCGTTGCCACAAGCGACAGGCCCGGCGCGCACGAGGCGGACCGGGCCTGGATTCGATCCGTCCGGTGCGCGATCGCGCACCGGCGGGTCAGCGCGTCGCCCTGCCGGGCGGGACGCGCCTGGCGCGACTCACTGGACGTCCATCCCGAAGGTGTTCGCGATGAAGGCCAGGATGTCCGCCCGCTCCTCGATGATCTTCGAGGTCGGCTTGCCGGCGCCGTGGCCGGCCTGCGTCTCGATGCGGATCAGCTTGGGCGCGGGGCCGGTATCGGCGGCCTGCAGCGTCGCGGTGTACTTGAAGCTGTGGGCCGGCACGACGCGGTCGTCATGGTCGCCGGTGGTCACCAGGATGGCCGGGTAACGCGCGCCGCTCTTGATCGTGTGCAGCGGCGAGTAGGCCTTCAGCCACTGGAAGTCGGCGGCGTTCTCCGAGCTGCCGTAGTCCGAGGTCCACGCCCAGCCGATGGTGAACTTGTGGAAGCGCAGCATGTCCATCACGCCGACCTGCGGCACCGCGGCGCCGAACAGGTCGGGCCGCTGGTTCACGACCGCGCCGACCAGCAGGCCGCCGTTGGAGCCGCCGTTGATGGCGAGCTTCGCCGGCTGGGTGTACTTGTGGGCCACCAGGTATTCGCCGGCGGCGATGAAGTCGTCGAAGACGTTCTGCTTCTTGCCCTTGGTGCCGGCCTCGTGCCAGGCCGCGCCGTACTCGCCGCCGCCGCGCAGCACGGCCAGCACGTAGACGCCGCCCATCTTCATCCAGGTCGCGGCGGTGACGCCGTAGCCCGGCGTCATCGGCACGTTGAAGCCGCCGTAGCCGTAGAGCAGCGTCGGGTTGCTGCCGTCCAGCTTCAGGCCCTTGCGATGGGCGATGAAGATCGGCAGCTTCGTGCCGTCCTTGCTGGTGACGAAGACGCGCCGGCTCTCGAACTGGTCCGCCTCGAACGCGGTCTGCGTGCGCCTGAACAGCTCGGCCTTGCCGGTCTTCGCATCCAGGCGCCAGATCTCGCCCGGCGTGGTCAGGCTGGTGTAGCTGAAGAAGGTCTCGGGGTCGTTCCACTTGCCGCCGAAGCCGGCGGCGGTGCCGACGCCGGGCAGCTGGATGTCGCGCACATGCTTGCCGCTGGGGGCGTGCACGCGCACCAGCGTGGCGGCGTCCTGCAGGTAGCTCAGCACCAGCTGGCCGCCGACGCCGCTGGCGGAGGTCAGGGCGTCCTGGGTCTCGGGCACCAGCGTGGTCCAGGTCTTGGGATCCCTGGCCTGCCAGTCCTTGTCCAGGTCGATCGCGATCAGGCGGCCGCGCGGCGCGTCCTTGTCGGTCTTGACGATCAGGCGCTGGCCGTCGAGCACGACGGGCGCATATTCGGCGTCGAAGCTGACGGTCAGCGGCACCGGCTTGGCGCCGCCGTAGCCGCCCTTGCCGTCCAGCGGCAGCACCATCAGCCCGTTCTTGCGGGCGGAGCCCTTCCAGACGTTGATCAGCGCGAGCCGGCCGTCGTCGGTGACGTCGACGTTGAAGCCCCATTCCTTCTCGGCGGGGTTCTCCACGACCAGCGTGTCGGCGGACTGCGGCGTGCCCAGGCGGTGGTAGTAGACCTTCTGGAAGTAGTTGGCGCCGGTGAGCGCCTCGCCGGCCTTGGGCGCGTCGTAGCGCGAATAGAAGAAGCCCTTGCCGTCGGGCGTCCAGGACGCGCCGGAGAACTTCACCCAGTCGATGGTGTCGTCCAGGTCCTTGCCGGCGTCGAGGTCGCGGACCTTCCAGGTCTGCCAGTCGGAGCCGGCGCCGGCGGTGCCGTAGGCCATCAGGCGGCCGTCGCGGGACACGACGCTGCCGGTCAGGGCGACGGTGCCGTCCTTGGACAGCGTGTTCGGGTCGAGCGCGACCTGCGGCGTGTCCTTCAGGCTGCGGGCGGTGTAGAGCACCGCCTGTTGCTGCAGGCCGTTGTTGCGGGTCCAGAAGTAGCGGCCGCCTTCCTTGAAGGGAACGCCGAACTTCTCGAAGTTGTAGAGGTCGGTGTAGAGCTTGCGCGCGGACAGGCGCTGCGGCATCGCGGCGAGGAACTTGTCGGTGACCGCGTTCTCGGCCTGGACCCAGGCCTTGGTGTCGGCGCTGTTGTCGTCCTCGAGCCAGCGGTACGGGTCGGAGACGGTGGTGCCGTGGTAGTTGTCGGTCTGGTCGACCTTGCGGGTGACCGGATAGGTCAGGCCCTGCGAAGTGGTCGAGGCGGTCGCGGAAGCGGTGGCCGCGGCCGGCGCCGTGGCGGTCTGGGCGGTGGCGGCCGTGCCGGTGCCGAGCCCGACCACCAGCGCGGCGGTCAACGTGAGGCGGAATTGCATGCGATGTGCTCCTGGAGTCGGGAAGCCGCCCCGCGCGGCTCGTGGCCAGGCGGGGCGGTGCGCGGGGATTGTGCCCCGCTGTCCCTGGGGTGCCTTTGGTCAGGGCGGGGAAGTACGGGGTGGACGAACTTCATCGAATCCATCGCGGCGACGGTGGCTCAAAGTGATCGTCTTTCGCGACGGACCGACTTGTCGGAGTCGTTTTGGGCTTTGGCTCGAATCTGGCCCGCCGGGCGCTTCTGAGAATCGGTGCTTCCGCTGTTGGAAAAGCGCAGGTGCAAAATGAACGCCCTACTGAAACCGATCGACTTCAGGTTCCTCATGTCCGAGATCACCACGTTGACCGTCCGTATCGCATCGGGACTGATGCGCGAGCTTGAAGCACGAGCTCAGCGCGTCCATTTCACGGTGGACGAGTTGGTGACGCAGATGATCAGCGCGTCGCTGTTCCGGAACTCTCCGGAGTATCACGATCCGAACAGCGAGCGGGCCCGCCACTTCCGCATGGTCGAGGAAGGGCTCGGAGAGATCGCTCGCGGAGACACGGTCTCGCTGGAAGACTTTGAGAAGTCCATGGATCAACTTCTTGGAGCGGAGGGGTCGCCGGATCTCCCGTCGAAGCGTTGAAGGCCGCGCTGAGCCAATCGGCCCAGCGCGAACTGTCCGACATCCTGCTTCATATTCGCGAGAAAGACCCGATCGCAGCTCGCAAGTTGCGAAAGGAGTTCTCCAGGTCGTTCTCGTTGATTGCATTTCAGCCAGGGATCGGCACGCTCGGCGTCGGCGGCGAAACACGGGAGACCTTTGTCAGGGGGAACTACCGCATCGTCTATCGAGTGGAGGACGACTTTCTCTCGGTGGTCCGCGTCATCCACACGGCGCGGCAGTGGCCGCCGTCCTCAACGGATCAGTAATCCCACCTCGCCTCTACCTGGAATGTCCTCCCCGGATACGGATGGAAGTTCCAGTACTGGTAGTTGTTGAGGTTGTCGATGCCGGCGGCGAGGGTCCACTGCCTGTCGATTCGCCACTGGGCCCGGACATCGACGGTGAAGTACTTGCTCGCCGCCATGTAGGCGAAGCCGTTGACGTCGCTGTTGTCCAGCGTGCTGAACTGCTTGCCGCTGTAGCGCGCGCCGAGGCTCAGGCTCAGGTCGTCGCGCGCCTGCCATTGCGCGAGCATCGTCGCGCGCCAGCGCGGCACGCGCGGCTGCCACCTGCCGATCGTGTCGCCCGGCACCGTCGCGTAGCCGGCGTTGGCCAGGATGATCGAGTCGGCGAAGGTCACGCTGCCCGTCAGGGTCACGCGCTGAGGCAGTCCCGCCGTGCCGCTGAGCTCCACGCCGCGCGTGCGGATGCGGTCGATGTTCTGCACCGTGTTCGCGTTGGTCGCGACGTTCAACTGCGAGTACAAGGCATCGCGGCTGTCCTCATGGAAGAACGTGACCCGCAGCGCATCGCGATCCTTGCCGGTCCATTCTGCGCTGAGTTCGCTGGTCCAGCTGCGCTCCGCCTTCAGGTTCGGGTCGTTGTTGATGAACTGCCCCGCCGCGTTGAAGCCGCCCTGGAACAGCTCGCTCACCGTGGGGAAGCGCACCGCGCGGCCGGTGCTGGCCTTGATCACCCATTGCTCGCTCAGTCCATACGACAGCGCCGCCTTCGGCGACCAGGCGGTCTGTGCGCGTGATGGGTGGTTCTGCAGGTTGGTCGTGGATTGCGTGACGCCGTCGAAGGATTGCCAGTGCTCGCCGCGCAGGCCGAGCACCGCCGTCCAGTCGGACGCGAACGCCCAGGCGTCCTGCGCGAAGACGGCGCGCACGCGCGTGTCGCCGTCGAAGCGCGAGGTGAACGCACCGGCGTCCCCCGCCCGCCAGTCCGCCAGCGCGGAGACGCGCGTGCGCAGCCGATAGCGCTCCTGCGACACGCCCGCATCGACCGTGTGATCGCCGCCGTCCGGCGTCCAGGTGAGCTTGGCGGACAGCGTGTTCCAACCGGTGCCCGCCTGATCGGTGAGCCGGCCGGCGTCGGGGGCGGCGCTCGTCGGCGCATAAGCCCGCGAGCGGTCGGCGAGGTAGTCGTACAAGCTCCCCGACACCTCCCACCCCAGCCCGTCGCGCACGCGGCGCTTCAGCGAGATCGCGTGCATGCGGTGTTCGAGTTCATCGCGCGTCTGCGGGAAGTCGCTCGCGCTGAGTGTGTAGCCCTTGCCGTCGATGCTGACCGGCTGGGTGATGCCGCCGCCGGCGCGGTGGTCGATGGTCCGTCCGTTCGCGTCCGTCAGGAAGCTCTGCGAACGGCCGTCCGAGTCGTTGCTCCACAGCCCGAACACGTACATCGCGCGCAGACTCGGATCGATGTCGTAGGCGAGCTTCACCTTCGCCTGGTCTTGCACCGTGTCGTACTGCGTGCCGCTGCCGAGCAGCAACCACGGCTGGTTGGTGCGATTCAGTCCGGCCACGGCGCCGGTGACCGGTACGGCGCCGGCCACGGGGGCCGACGCACTCAAGGTCCGTGTCGCGAAGGTCTGCGGTTGTCCCTCGCTGTCGGTACGGCCGGCGTGCAGCCACCACGAGAACGCGCCTTCAGCGCTGCCGATCGAGGCACTCGCCTGCTTCGCGTCGTAGTCGCGCTTGTGGCCGTAGAGGTCGTTGGGCTGATGGCTGTAGCCCACCCGCGCATGCGCCTCGAACCGCGTCGGCATGCGCGTCTGGTAGTCGACGACGGCACCGACCGCATTGCCCGAGTACGCGGCCGAGAACGGCCCGTACATCACGTCGACGCGGGCGATCTCCTCCGGCGACACCAGCCCCCATCGCGGCGCGAAGGTCGCGCCGTTGCCGAGCAGGTTGGACAGCAGGATGCCGTCCGCGTAGACCAGCGAGCGCGCGCTGTTGCCCGTCCCGGATGCGCGCGTCGACAGCACGGCGTGGTTGTAGTCGCCGATGTAGCGCTTGCGCACCAGCAGGCTGGGGAGGTACTTGAGCGCGTCCTCGGCGTCGGTGGCGTTGATGTCGCGGGCGATCGCCTCGCCGGTGACGCCCTCCATCGTGGTGGGAATGCGGCTGGGAAGCGAGGTCGGCGCGGCACCGTCGACACGGACGATACCCAGGGAAAGAGCGCGGACGTCGGCGTCCTCCGCGGCGTACACAGTCGTACACGCGGCAGCGGAAGCGGACGCCAGCACCGTCAGCGCACCGGCTCGAAGCCGGCGCGCACGGAAAATGCTGTGCATGGAAAGGAACTCCAACGGAATGAAGGAGCACCGGCTCGGGCCGGTGCAGCGGACTTCAGACCGTCAGGGGCGGCGCACGGGCCGGCGCGCTGCGCCAGGCATGCGCGGTGACCGAGGCGCTGTAGAAACGCTCCGGCAGGCCGTGACGCAGCTCGGTGCGCAGCGGCAGCACCGCAGGCATCGGCGGCAACGGCAGCGCATCCTGGTGCAGGTGGCAGAACGCACAGTGCTGGAACAGCGCGTGGTCCTGGTCGTCCGCGCCACTGTCCGCCAAGCCAGCACGCAGCTCGGCAGCGCGCGGACCCACCACGCTGGATCGGCAGATCTGCGTCCACGGCGCCAGATCCCCGTTCAAGGCCTGCGCCGCCATGGACGCCGCAGGCAGCAGCGCCGCCAGCCAGAAGACCAGGACGGCCATCCAGCGGGCGAAGAGTGCGGGGGAATGCAGGCGCATGACGCGGTGGATTCTAGGACGAGCGCGCGAAGCAGGCATGGCCGGGGCCGGCGGCGAAGACGAGCGAGGTCGCGCCAACTCGCTCTGCTCACCTCCGGCTCGCGTCGCTCAGACAGACGGCGCTCAAGTCAGTCTTGAACGCTCGGCTTCGCCCCCGGCCCCGGCCATGCCCGCTTCGCGTTCGACGAGTCGCTGACTCAGGGAGCGCTCAAGAGATCGAAGAGGGTGCGGGCAATCACCTTCGTCGCGCGACGCAAGTCGTCGAGGTCGACACGCTCGTCCGAACGTTTGGCATGCGACTCCAGCACGGTGCGCGGACCAGCACCGTAGATCGCCGCGGGGATGCCATGCTCGCCGTAGAGCCGCACATCGGTGTAGAGCGGCGTGCCCGAGGTCGGGATCGGCTCGCCGAACACCGCTTCGCCATGACGCTGCAGCGCTTCTACTAGCGGCCGGTTGCCTGGCAGCGGCTGGAGCGCGCGAGCGAGCAGCAAGCGCTTCACGTCGACCGTGATGCCGGGGAACGAGGCTGCCGCCTTTGCGATGGTGTCCCGGATCTCCGCCTCGACGACGACCGGATCCTCCTCGGGAATCATCCGGCGATCCAGCTTCAGCGTGACCTTGCCCGGCACGACGTTGGTGTTGGTGCCGCCCTCGATGCGACCGACGTTGAGATAGGGATGCTGGATGCCCTCGACCTTCGACGTGACCTCGCGGTACGCAGCGTTGCGCGCGTAGAGCGCGTTGAGGATCGTGACCGCGCCCTGCAGTGCGTCGACACCGGTGTCCGGGATCGCGGCATGCGCCATCTTGCCGTGGACGGTCACCTCCATCTGCAGGCAGCCGTTATGCGCAGTGACCACCTGGTAGCCGAAGCCGGCGGCGAGCAGCAGATCGGGCTTGGTCAGCCCTTGCTGCAGCAGCCAACCAGGTCCGAGTTCGCCGCCGAACTCCTCGTCGTAGGTGAAGTGCAGTTCGACGCCGCCCTTCAGCGCCACGCCCGGCGCGGCCCCCTGTGCGACATCCTGCGCGGCCAGCGCCTCCAACGCGCGCAGCGCGAAGGTGTAGGTCGAGAAGTCGCTTTTGCTGACGGCGGACGCGCGTCCGAACAGTTGACCGTCGACGACCTCGCCGCCGTACGGATCGTGCGTCCAGCCGTCGCCGGGCGGGACCACGTCGCCGTGCGCGTTCAGCGCGATCACCGGGCCACCGCCTTCGGCGCCGAAGCGACGTCGGACGATCAGGTTGGTCAGCGACTCGAGGCCGTACTCGCGCACCTGCGCCTGCGGCACCGCGTGCTTTTCGGCGACGTAGCCCATCTCCGCGAGCAGCTCGGCCGTGCGCTCGGCATGGGGCGCGTTGTTGCCTGGCGGCGTGTCCGTGGGCACACGCACCAGCGCCTGCAGGTAGCGGACCTGCTCGTCGAAGTGGGCGTCGATCCACGCGTCGAGCGCTTCGTACGAAGCCTGGGACGTGGTCGGGGACGTGGTCTGTGGCGCGGACTGTGGCGCGGGCTGGGAGGAGTCGGTCATGAGCTGATTGGTCCGGAAGATCGGGCGGCGTTCAGAGCCGGTCGAGCAGGGCGAGGAAGGCCTGCACGCAGAGTTCGGTGTCGTCGTTGCTGATCGCTTCGAGCGGGTTGTGGCTGATGCCCAGGTTGAGGCCGCGTTGGAAGAGCATGGCCTGAGGCATCGCCTGGTGGAGCTTCATCGCGTCGTGGCCGGCGCCCGAAGGCATCCGGTGCACCGGCAGGCCGAGCGCGCCGACGGCCGCTTCCCAGCGCGCCTGCCACGCCGCGTCGCTGGGCGCGGCGGCGGCGGCTTCGGTGCGCTCCAGCGTGAAGCTGACGCCGCGCCGCTCGCAGATCTCGGCGAGGCGGGCGCGCACGTCGGCGTCGAGCGCATCGCGCGCGGCGTCGGTGGTGGCGCGCAGGTCCAGGCTGAATCGGCATCGGCCCGGGATCACGTTGATGGAGCCGTTGGGCACCTGCAGCTGCCCGACGGTGCCGACGACCTCGGGCACCGCGCCGGCGCGTTCTTCCACGTAGAGGATCAACTCCGCCACCGCGGCGGCGGCATCGCGCCGACGGTCCATCGGCGTGGTGCCGGCGTGCGAGGCGAGCCCGCGCACTTCGCCGACGTAGCGGATGCTGCCGTTGATCGAGGTGACGATGCCCAGCGGCAGGTCGAGCTCGTTGAGCACCGGGCCCTGCTCGATGTGGACCTCGATGAAGCCGAGGTAGCGCGCCGGATCCCGTTTCAGGGCCTGGATCGCGTCCATCGTGCCGGGCAGGCCGGCGTCGCGCATCAGGTCGCGCATCACGACGCCGTCGGCATCGGCCTGATCCAGCCACGCCGGATCGAATCGGCCGACCAGCGCGCTGGAACCGAGGAAGGTCGCCTTGTAGCGCTGGCCTTCCTCTTCGGAGAAACCGACGACCTCGAGGCCGTGCTGGAGCCGGCGCCCCTGGCGCTTGAGCTCGCGCACGCAGACCATCGGCACGAGGATGCCGAGCCGGCCGTCGTACTTGCCGCCGTTGCGGACGGTGTCGTAGTGGCTGCCGGTGAGCAGTCGCGGAGGCTCGTCAGGCTGGCCCTGAAGGGTGCCGTGATAGACGCCGACGACGTTGCCGACGGCATCGATGGAGACCTCGTCGAAGCCGCACTCGCGCATCCAGTCGGCGAGTTGCGCCGCCGCGGCGCGATGGGCCTCGGTCAGGTAGAGCACGGTGAGCTGGCCGTTCTCCGCGAAGCCGGGATCGGAGAACCGCGCGAGCGATTCCGCCCAGTCCCAGACCTGGTTGCCGAGCGTCGGCGTGGCGCTGGACTTCTCGCCGGACGTGTGGCCGAACTTGTCGTTGAGCCGGATCTCCGCGATGCGGTGGATGTTGCGCAGGCACTCGGCGCGCTCGATGTCCGGGTGCCCGTTCAGGCGCCGCGCGAAGGTGTCGATGATCTGCTGCCGCGTCAGGCCGTCGCCGCGCGGGCCGCGCACCGCGAGGATGAAAGGCCAGCCGAAGCGCGCGTTGTAGTCGGCGTTCAGCTGCTGCAGGCGCGCGAACTCTTCCGGCGAGCAGTTCGTGAGGCCGGCCTTGCTCTGCTCGTTCGTGGACTCTGCTGTCAGCGACTGGGCAACCATCGCCTTGCCGGCGAGCTCCGGATGCGCGCGGATCAGGCCGAGCTGCTCGTCGAGCGCGGCTTCGCGCACGACGCGCGCCATCGCGTGCTTCAGCGCCGCGAGGCTGGCGAAGCCGCTCGCAGGCCGGGCGACGAAGGCACGCTGCGCGATCCACGGCGAGTGTTCATAGACGCCGTCCAGCAGCGCGACGAAGGTGTCTTCGCCGGCGACGTTCAGTTGATCGAGGGAGAGGGAAGCCGTACTCAAGGTGTTGCTCATCATCAGCCCCACACGAAGGCCTTGTCCGCATCGAACGGATGCGTGGCGCGCCAGTGGCGGGCGATGTCGACGCGGCGGGCGATCCAGACGCGGTCGTGTTTCTCGACGTGGTCGAGGAAGCGCTGCAGCGCCCGCATCCGGCCCGGCCGGCCGAGCAGCCGGCAATGCATGCCGATGCTCATCATCTTCGGCGCCTCGGCGCCCTCGGCGTAGAGCACGTCGAAGGTGTCGCGCAGGTAGTCGAAGAACTCGTCCCCATGGCTGAAGCCCTGCGGCAGCGCGAAGCGCATGTCGTTGCAGTCCAGCGTGTAGGGCACGACGAGATGGGGCGTCAGCGCGCCGTCGGTCTTGCGGACGTTGAGCCAGAACGGCAGGTCGTCGCCGTAGTAGTCGCTGTCGTACTCGAATCCGCCGAAGTCGGCCACCAGCCGGCGCGTGTGCGGGCTGTCGCGGCCGGTGTACCAGCCCGACGGCCGCTCGCCGGTCAGCTGCTGGATGATGTCCATGCCGATGTCCATGTGCTGGCGCTCGATGGCTTCGTCGACGCCCTGGTAGTGGATCCATCGCCAGCCGTGGCAGGCGATCTCATGGTTCAGCTCGACGAAGGCCCGGGTCAGCTCCGGGTGCCGCTCCAGCGCCATCGACACACCGAAGACGGTCAAGGGCAGCGCGCGTTTCTCGAATTCACGCAGCAGCCGCCACACGCCGGCGCGCGAGCCGTATTCGTAGATGCCTTCCATGCTGAGGTGCCGCGCGGGGAAGGCCGGCGGGTTGAACATCTCCGACAGGAACTGCTCGCTGCCGGCGTCGCCGTGCAGCACGCTGTTCTCGCCGCCTTCCTCGTAGTTGAGGACGAACTGCACGGCGATGCGCGCCTGGCCCGGCCACTGTGCGTGCGGTGGATGCTCGCCGTAGCCGACGAGGTCGCGGGGATAACCGGGAGAGACAACGGGCTTCATGCGACGGACTTCATGGCGGTGTCGAGGGACGCATCGACAGACTTTGCGGTGGGCATGTCTGTGGATGAGCGCTTGGACGGGCGCGTGGACGTGGAGGTGGGCGGCGGCATCAAGGTTGAAGGACCGATTTCAGGTCCTGCACGCGCGGATCGAGCCGCAGGTTGGCCTCGACGTTGCCGAGGTGGGCGTCGAGCAGCTTCAGCGCCGCACGCTTGTCGCGCGCTTCCAGCGCGTCGACGATCGCATCGTGCTCGGCCTGGGACTCGGCGGCGGAATGGGAGCTCTGGTACATGAGCGCGATCAGCGAGCTGCGCGAGAGCAGGTCGGTCAGCAGCTGCGCCAGCACCTCGTTGCCCTGCATGCGGGCGAGCACGACATGGAAGTCCGCCAGCAGCCGCGTGCGGCCGGGGACGTCGGTGCGGGCGACCGCCTCGCGCTCCTGCTTCAGATGGGCGCGCAGCTGCTTGATCTGGGCGGGCGTGATGCGCTGGCAGAGGTCGGCGAGCATCGCGGCCTCGAGCATCTTGCGCACCTCGAAGACCTGGCGCGCCTCCTCGACGCTGGGCTGCGCGACGAAGGCGCCGCGGGCCGGCTCCAGCCGCACGAGCCGATCGCGGCTGAGCTGGTTCAGCGCCTGCCGCACCAGCGTGCGCGAGCAGTCGAAGATGTCCGCCAGCTGCTGTTCGACCAGCTTGGTGCCCGGCATCAGCCGACGCTCGACGATCGCCTGCGTGATGGCGGCGGTGATGCGTCCGGTGACGGAGGCGCTGGCGTCGAGGTCCCGGGCGTTCATGGTCGGGCGGTCGGTCGTGATCGGCAGATCGGGCGGTGGGCGGTGTGTCCTGAAGTGTATACACTTTGGATTTCCAGTTTCCCTTTCACCGATGGCGACCATGGGCAAGCTCACGACTCACGTCCTCGACACCATGCACGGCAGCCCGGCCGCCGGCATGGCCGTGCGGCTGTACCGGATCGAGTCCGGCGAGCCGCACCTGCTGCAGGCGCTGACGCTCAACGTCGACGGGCGGGCGGACGGTCCGCTGCTCGAGGGGGAGACGCTGCAGGTCGGGCGCTACCGGCTGGTGTTTGCCGTGGCCGAGTATTTCCGCGGCCGGCGCGTGACGCTGCCGGAGCCGGCCTTCCTGGACGAGGTGCCGCTGGATTTCGGGATCGCCGATCCGGGCGCGCACTATCACGTGCCGCTGCTGGCGAGTCCCTGGTCGTACTCGACCTACCGGGGCAGCTGAGGTCGTCCCATGCGGTCCTGGCAGACCTTGGCCCTGAGACTCGCGCGCGAGCCGGCGGTGCTGGTGCGCGTCGACGAGCTGCAGGGCAGCGGGCCGCGGGAGGTTGGCGCGTGGATGGCGGTGACCGCGTCCGACGTCGTGAGCACGATCGGCGGCGGGCAGCTCGAATTCGACGCGATCGCGAAGGCACGTGCCGCGCTCGCGGCGGGGCGGGTCATGGAGCCGCGCCAGCGCTTCGCGCTCGGGCCATCGCTCGGCCAGTGCTGTGGCGGCGTGGTGTGGTTGAACTTCGAGTGGCTGGACGCGGGATCGATTGCCGGCTTGGCCGAGCGTCTCGGCGACCGGCGCGACTGGCGGCGCATCGCGCTGTTCGGCGGCGGCCACGTCGGGCGGGCGATCGTCGACCTGCTGGCCAGGCTGCCGGCGACGGTGCACTGGATCGACAGCCGTGAGGGCATGTTCCCGGAGCCGCTGCCGGACAACGTCCGGGCTGAGCAGTCCGAGCCGGTGCAAGGCGCGGTGCCGACGCTGGCGGCGGGCTCGCACGTGCTGATCATGAGCTTCAGCCATGCCGAGGACCTCGACATCCTCGCCAGTTGCCTGAAGCGCCAACGCGAGTTGCGCGATCTGCCGTACATCGGCCTGATCGGCAGCAAGAGCAAGTGGGCGACCTTCCGCCACCGGCTGGAAGCGCGAGGTTTCACGCCCGCCGAGCTGGCGCACGTGACGTGCCCGATCGGCATTCCCGGCATCCCGGGGAAGCAGCCGGAAATGGTGGCGCTGTCGGTCGTGGCGCAGGCGATGCAGGAGCCGACCGAGCCGCTCTGAGCGATGCCACGGCTGCTGGCCCTCACCCCCGCCCTCTCCCGCAAGCGGGAGAGGGAGCCCGACCGGCTCTCCTCGTAGCGCCGGCTCCTCTTGCTCCCTCGCCCGCTTGCGGGAGAGGGCAGGGGTGAGGGGCGCGCGCAGCGCGCGGGGTCTAGGCAGTCATGCGGCCTCTGACTCCCTCTCCCGCTTGCGGGAGAGGGCTGGGGTGAGGGGCGCGCGCAGCGCGCGGGGTCTGGGCAGTCATGCGACCTCTGACTCCCTCTCCCGCTTGCGGGAGAGGGCTGGGGTGAGGGCCAGCGGCCGTCGCAGTACGGCCATCCAAACTGTATACACTTCCCACCTCAACGTCGCCGCGGCGCCCATTTCTCAGCGCGACGCTTGCCGGTTCACAGCGCCCGCAGTGGTGGTCCGGATCTTGCACGACGTTCGTTGATGGACAGCTACCTGCTTGACTGGGCCAATCTGCTGCTGCGCTGGCTGCACGTGATCGTGGCCATTGCCTGGATCGGCGCCTCGTTCTATTTCGTCTGGCTGGACAACCACCTCCTCAAGCCCCAAGCCGAGGACCTCAAGTCCAAAGGCGTGGACGGCGAACTCTGGGCGGTGCACGGCGGCGGTTTCTACAACCCGCAGAAGTACATGGTCGCGCCGGCCAACCTGCCGCAGCACCTGCACTGGTTCTACTGGGAGAGCTACTGGACGTGGATGAGCGGCTTCGCGCTCTTCGCGCTGCTCTACCTCTTCAACGCCGACACCTACCTGATCGACAAGCGCGTCTTCGACTGGAGCGCGCCGGCGGCGATTGCCGGGGCGCTCGGCTTCCTGGCGGGCGGCTGGCTGGTCTACGACCAGATCTGCCGGCGTTTCGGCCGCAAGGCCGACGGCTCGATCGGCAACGACGGCGTGGTGCTCGGACTGATCGCCGTGGCGGTCGTGGGCGCGGCATGGGGGGCGAGCCAGCTCTTCGCGGGCCGGGCGGCTTTCCTGATCACCGGCGCGATGATCGCCACGATGATGAGCGCGAACGTCTTCTTCTGGATCATCCCGGGCCAGAAGCAGGTGATCGCGGACATGCGGGCGGGGCGGCCGGTGGACCCGGTCCACGGCCAGCGCGGCAAGCAGCGCAGCGTGCACAACACCTACTTCACGCTGCCGGTGCTGATCGCGATGCTGTCCAACCACTACGGCATGCTCTACAGCCACCCGCACAACTGGCTGGTGCTGGTGATGCTGATGCTGACCGGCGTGCTGGTGCGCACCTGGTTCGTGAAGCGCCACAAGGGCGTCGACGCCTGGCCGCTGCTGGTGGCGGTGGTCATGCTGCTGGCAATCCTGATCGCCTGGCTGGCGCCTCGGCCTGCGACCGTGCCCGTCACGATGGCTCCACCGACCACGACGGCAACCTCGTCGGCAACACCTGGCCCCGGCGCGACGGCTACGCTGAGCGACTCAGCCGAAGTCACCTTCGAGCAGGTGAAGACGATCGTCAACGCGCGCTGCCTCGCATGCCACAACGCGGCGCTCGCGCCCAAGCGCATCCAGTTCCACGAGCCGCAGATGATCGAGCAACACGCGGCCGAGATCTACCAGCAGGCCGTGGTGCAGAAGACCATGCCGCTGAACAACGCGACCGGGATCACCGACGAGGAACGGGCGGCGTTGGGGCGGTGGTTCAGGGCGAGGTGAGGGGCAAGCCCAGCGGAGCGCTAGCCCCTCCCCGTCCGGTTAGGAACTAGGTGCGATGCGGGTTACTTAGACTGCTTCTTGCCGTTTTCCTCGAGGAACTTGGCGAAATCGTTCAACGAAACGCCATACCAATCCTTGCCATTCTTCGGCGACCAGAGAATTCCGTTGGGCTTCACTCGCACATGACCGACGATCTTGTTGTCAGAATCCACGAGCGTGTGCTCTTCAAATTTTTTCGGTGCAAAAGAGTTAACTCGCTTCGCTTTGGCTGGCGTAGCGGCGGCTGGTTGTTGGTCCGGTGTTGCCTGTGCGGTTGCGATGTTCTTGCTTGCCATGTTTCCTCCCTAGAGCATTCCGCTCAATAAAATTAGTGGCCCTTTGACGCTAGCAAGCGTCAGCGATTGGCAGAAGCGGGACGAACCCTAAAGCCTGCACTCTGACCAACGGCCCGCGCTTCGTGGGGCGAATGGATGTCGACCGCGTATGAGAGGTCAAACCATTGCGTGCCGACTCACCCACTACCGTTGAGCTCAAGGGAAAGCCCTGGGTTGAAGCGTCGCGGCGCGTCGCGATGTGGGCGCCATGTTCTTCTTCCGCCATCCCAAGCCCGTCGTCGACCAACGCCCCGTTGCGGAGCATTCGGTACTGGTCGAGGCGCGCGAATTGCCTCTGCTGTTGGAACTGCGGCCGCACCCGGACGTCAAGCCGGTCTGCGTGCCATGCCGCCCACCTGGCGCGCCTCGCAATCGGTCTAGTTCGGCAAACTGCTACTTCCACAAGACTGGGGATGCGCGATCGTTCCAGAAGATTCCAAGATGTGATGACCTGCTTTGCCTGGAGGTGAGTCATGCCAGTGAACGATGTCAACGTGCGGCGGATCATCAATGATTATCTGAAGAAGCATGGCGGTGTCGACGGTCGATGGGCGGGTGACAACATTCGAGCCGCTTGGGCAGACTTGAAATTCGGATGGCGCGACAAGGATCCGATTCTTGGGCAGCCGCCGAATTCGCTAGACCTAGATCATGCGGCGGCGGAGAACTATCTGTTTGCCCGCTCTGAGGTCGCGCTTGCCTCTGTTAGCGCAGCCCAAATGCACGTCTTGGCCGTTGGCAACTATGTAGTCAAACGTGTGGGCATAAAGATGCCTTCCAGTAAGAATCCCCAGTCGGAAGCCGATCTTGACGTGATGCGTTGGGGCTCGATTGGCGCAAGTGAGGGTGAAGCCGATCGAATTCGCTATCGTCCGCAGGCGGAGGCGCCACTGTGGCGTCCAGTGAATGAGGTCTTCAGGCTTCGCGGGTGGTTGAAGCCGATTGGAGCCATTGGAACGCGGTATTCAGCAGACTGAGCAGCACTGTTCTTGAACGATGCGTGCCTCGTCTCTCGTTGTCTGGGACACGGTCTTGTCTTTGCGAGCCGGGTAGTACGGGTCATTCCTGTGGCAGGGCTAACTTCTTGAAATCAGAATCCAAAACGCCGTTTCAAAAGTAGAAACGAAGAGGATTCCGATGACCAAGCGCGTGGCCGTGATCGGCGAATGCATGCTGGAGCTCAAGGGCGAGGCCTTCGGCGCGATGACGCTGGGCTACGGCGGCGATACCTTCAACACCGCTGTCTATCTGCGACGTTGCGGCGCGGCGGCCGGGCTGGAGGTGGCGTATGCGACGGCCCTCGGCGAGGACGGCCTCAGTGCCGGCCTGCTCGACCGCTGGCGCGAGCAGGGCATCGATACGCGGCTGGTGCGGCGCCTCGCAGGCCGCATGCCGGGGCTCTACATGATCGAGGTCGACGGCCGCGGCGAGCGCAGCTTCCACTATTGGCGCGACACCGCCGCGGCGAAGGCGTACTTCGATGTCGAGCGCACGCCGCTGGAAATCCATGCGCATGAGTTCGACGCGCTCTACCTCAGCGGCATCACGCTGGCGATCCTGCCGGCCGACGGGCGCGAGCGTTTCTACGCGCTGATGGCCGCGATGCGCGAGCGCGGTGCCCACGTCGTCTTCGACAACAACTATCGGCCTCGACTGTGGAAGGACCGGCAGGCGGCGCGGGTCGAGTTCGAGCGGGCGTTCTCGCTCGCCACGATCGCGCTTGTCACGGCGGACGATCATCAGTCGCTGATGGATTTGCCGGACCTCGATGCAGCCATCACGCATGCGAAAGCCTTGGCGGCCCCCGAGGTGCTGATCAAACGCGGCGCTTCATCGACGCTCGTGCGTGCAGGCGATGGCCAGGGACGTTGGCTCGAAGCGCCGACGCAGTGGGTTGAGCGCGTCGTCGACACGACGGCGGCGGGAGATTCTTTCGCGGGCGGCTATCTGGCGCGTCGCTTGTCGGGGCATGACGCCGTCAGCGCCGCGGCGCATGGCAATCGCGTCGCAGCGCGCGTGATCGGATATCCCGGTGCGATCATTCCCGCCGAGGCGATGGCGGATCTGCTCTGAAGGGCGGAAAGCCCGCGCTCAGCGCATCCAGCGTTTGAGCTCGGGCATCACCACGACGAGTTGCTCGGCGACCATCGCCGAGAACACCTGCGCGCCTTTGGCGCCCAGGTGCGTGCGGTCGAAGACGGGATTCGCGGCGCCCGCGCGCTCGGGCGAGGACGCCGCCTGCGCAGGCGCATCGATCGGCTTCGGCGCCATCGCCAGCGTGTCAGCTTCCGTCTCGCCCATCGCCTGGACCGCCGCGTGGCTGATCGCATTCAAGTCGAGCAGAGGAACCTGATGCTCCGCGCTGACGCGGATCGTCGCGTCGGCCCACGGGCGCAGGTTGTTCTCGAGTCGCCCCTGCGCATCGAAGCTCCTTCGCGTGAGCGGCGTCAGCATCACCAGCCGCGCGCCGGTCGGCGCCACATCCGCGATGTAGCCCGCCAGGTTCACGGGGAACTCCGTCTGCAGGTCGGTGGAGCGGCCCGGCTTGCCGGGCTGGTCGTTGTGACCGAACTGCATCAGCACCACGTCGGTCTGGCCCGCGGGTCGATCGCGCAGCAGTGTCATGACCTGACCCCAGAGGCCTTCGGCGCGGAAGCTCTTGGTGCTGCGCCCGCCCTTGGCGACGTTGAGGCAGATGACCTCGGGCTTGAAGCGTGCGCAGAGCGCGTCGCCGTAGCCGCTCTTCGTGGCCATCGTCGAATCGCCGACGAGGATCACGCGCAGCGAGGATGCTGCCTCCTGCGCGGACGCGGCGCCTGCCACAAGGACCAGCGCCGCGAGCCATGACTTCTTCATGAGTGCTCCGTGGTGATGCGACCGGAATGGGGCTTGGGGTTCCCGGAGGGAGGCCCCATGCCCCGTGGAGAGTCGGCGCTTGTCCTCACGCAGTCAAGCCGACCAAACCAGCCAAGCCAGCCAAGCCAGCCAAGCCCCCTCAGAACTTGTAGCTCGCTCCGAGGAGAAACTCCCGCCCCGTCACGTGATAGACCACGGGGCTGTTCCGCGCCCTCGAGATGAACTGGTCGTTCGCCTCATTGGTCAGGTTGACGCCCTCCAGCGTGATCGTGAGGTTGTCGTTGACCTTGTACGAGATCGACGCATCCACGTTGAGCGTGGCGTTCTTCCCTTCGACGTCGTTGTTGTTCTGCCCCGGCACCCGCGTCAGGAACGACGATCGCTTGGACGCCGACACCCGTGCGCTGAAGGTGTTGTCGTCGTAGTACAGCGTCGCGTTCCACGACTTCGGCGACATGTTGAGCAGATCGTCCGAGATGGTCGTGTCGCTGGTCGGCGAGATCAGGTAGGTGATCTTGGACTTCACGTAGGTGTAGTTGAGCACCGTGCCGAAGTTCTTCCCCCAGCTCGGGAGGAAGGTGAAGGGCTGCTGGTAGTTCAGCTCGATGCCGCGCAGCTTGCCTCCGGGCGTGTTGATCGGCGTCGTGAGCTGGAACACCTCCTCGCCGGTGAAGTTGGACGGCAGCAGCGACATCGGCAGCCCCGTCTGGTTGTACGGCGCGTTGGTGCGCAGGCTCTGGATGTAGGTGTCGATGTTCTTCTGGAACAGCCCCACGCCGATGAAGGCGTTGCGGCCGAAGTACCACTCCAGGCTGCCGTCGAAGGTCTTCGCGCGGAAGGGCTTGAGGTACGGGTTGCCCGTGGTGATCGACAGCGTGCCGGTCGTGCTGATCGTGCCGCCCGGGTTCAGGTTGCCCAGTTGCGGCCGCGCCATCACCTTGGCCGCGGCGAAGCGCGCGATCAGGTCCTTGGTCAGGTTGGCCGAGACGTTCAGCGCCGGCAGCCAGTCCTTGTACTTCTGCCCGATCACGACCTCGGTGCCGCCGCCGGTGGCCAGGTAGCCGGTGGCGTCCTGCTCGGTCACGACGTAGCGCACGCCGACGTTGCCTTGCAGGCGCAGGCCGAAGAGCCGGCCCTCGAAGTCCGCCTGCACGAAACCGCCCGTGTCTTTCTCGACCACCGCGCGGTTGTTGCCGCGCGCGTTGCCGTTGGTGGTCGAGGACAGCGTGAAGTCGCCCGGGCCGCCCGCGGGACCGCTCTTGATGCAGTTGCAGTAGATATCGTAGGCCGCGGCGATCGCGTTGAGGTCGGGGATGACCCACGAGGTCGGCGTGCCCTGCGGCAGGCTGAGTCCGCGGCCGAAGCCGGTCAACATCTTGGTCAGCACGCCCGACCCCGCCGCCGGCGAGAAGATCGTGTCGTTCTGGTTGACGCGCCGGAACTCGAAGGTGTCGAAGCTGTATTTCTTGTAGTCGAAGCCGGCCTTCAGCGTCAGCGTGTCCGGCATCACCTCCCACGCCAGGTCCAGATGCCCGATGTCGTTGATGTTGTTGGCGCCCTGCGGCCGGATGCGGATCTCGCTGGTGGTCGTGTTGGTGACCGTCGTCGGCTGCGTGCCCGTGCTGACCTGCGGCACGCCGACGATCTGCAGCGCGCCGTTCTGCGCCGTGGGATCGAAGGGGTACTTGATCACCGGCAGCCGGTCGTCGTTGCGGAAGTCCAGCGTGTAGCCGTTGACGTTCAGCGCGTCGAGCGTGACCGTGGTCTGCACCGGATTGCGGAACTTGGAGTCGGCCCGGCCCACCTTCGCGTTGAGCTTGAGGTGGTCGGTGATGTCCTGCTCCAGCGTCAGGCTCGGTTGACGGAAGGTGGTCGTCAGCTCGTCGTAGCGCGACTCGGCGCGGATGTCGACGCCGTTGAACACGCCGTACTGCAGCGCGCCGTTGGGCGCGTACTGCGCCTCGACGACGCTGGTCTGCGGCTTGCCGCCCTGGCTCGCCGTGCGGCTGAACGAGATGGCCTCGAGGAAGTCCTCCCGCCGCGTCGCGTCCAGTTTCGAATACAGCATGTCGAAGGTCAGCAGCGTGCTGTCCGTCGGCTTGAACTGGATCGAGCCGGTCAGGCCGAGCCGGTCCTGGTCATGCGTGAGCCGGCCGTAGCGCGGCAGGCGGGGGTGGAAGTTGTCCGCGCTGCTGGCCGCGTTGTAGGCCGCGGTCGCGCCTGCGGAGGCCGGCAGGCGCGGCACGCCCTGCGCGGCCGGTCCGCAGTTGGCGGCGGTGGTGGTCGGATTCGCCGGGGTCACGCCTTGCGGCGAGCACCAGCCGCCGGAGGAGGCGCCGTTGTCCCAGCGCACCGTCGAGAAGCCTTCCTCGAAGAGCCGGCGCTTCGAGTACGCGCCCGAGACCAGCACGCCCAGCTTCTTGTCCAGGAACACGTCGCTGAGCAGGAAGGCCGCGCGCGGATCGGTCTCGCGCGCCAGGTCGTTGTAGCGGGCCTTCACCGAGGCCGCGACCACGCGCTTGTTGAAGTCGAAGGGCCGCGCGGCCTGCAGGTCCACGGTCGCGCCGAGCGAGCCCTCGTCCACCTCGGCCGAGCTGCTCTTGCGCACGGTGATGGTGTTGAAGAGCTCGGCCGCGAAGACGTTGAAGTCGAATCCGCGCGAGCGGTTCGCGCCGCCCGAGCTGTCGGTGCCGCCGGTCGTGGCCAGCGCCTCGATGCCGTTGATGCGCACCCGCGTGAAGTCCGCGCCCAGGCCGCGCACGGTGATGTTGCGCCCCTCGCCGGCGTCGCGGTCGATGACCACGCCGGGGATGCGCTGCAGCGATTCGGCCAGGTTGGTGTCGGGGAACTTGGCGATGTCCTCGGCCTTGATCACGTCGACGATGCCCCGGTCCTGGCGCTTGGCGTTCAGCGCGCTCTCGAGCGAGGCGCGGATGCCGGTGATCACCACCGTGTCGAGGGCCTTGTCGGGGGCGGGCGCCGGCGCGGCGGCCGATGCAGCGGCGGCCGGCGCAGGGGCGGCCTGGTCCTGGCTCCACGCGGGCAGCGACAGCGTCGCGGTGCCCAGCAGGCAGGCGGCGAGGCGGGTCAGGCGGGGGGTGGATGCCACGGGCGCGGCCCGTGGGGCCCGACGCGGGCGGTTGGACGTGGACGTCCCGAGGCGAGTCCCAATGCGATGGGGCATGACGTTGTCTCCAAGGTTCTTCTGCGGTCGCGGGCGCGGGATCGTGGCCCGTCGCTCTCGCGGCATGGGGTCGCAGGCGCGCGCAGGGCGCCGGCAGGGTAGGGAGCGGGAGCGCTGTAGTGCGCCGCCGCCTCGGTACTGCTGGACGATGCGATCCGCGGCGCGCGCGGACCCTGGGGATTCAGCTCAGAGGTAGTCCTCGCGCCGCGGCGAGAACTGGTCCAGCAGCGTGCTGCCGGCCTCCAGCGCGACGACGCCGTGCGTCGTCAACCTCGGCGCCACGAACGCGTCGCCGGGCTTGAGCACGCGCTTCACCCCGCCGACGTCGCATTCGAAGGCGCCGCTGATCACGAAGGCGATCTGGTCATGCGCGTCGTGCGCATGGGGGGTGCCGATCGCGCCATGGTCGAACTGCACAAGCACCGACATCAGCTCTGGCGTGTGGCCGACGATCTTGCGGCGGATGCCGTCGCCGAGCTCGGTCCACGGCTCGGCGTCGTTCAGGAAGTACGGGCGGGTCATCGGGCTTGTCTCCTGGAATCGGGACGGTTCTCGGCCGTCGTTGCGAGCAACTATAACGACGTCGCAGAAAATTGAAACAGCGGTTCACTACATAGAAACCATAGTTCCGGGAAAGTCCGCAGGCCCGTACGCTGCGAACCCATCAGAGCTCGTGAAGCCACAGGACCGCCAGGAGACGACATGGAAATCCGCCAACCCATCCACAGTGAACACGCCCGCACGCTGGACACCGAAGGCCTGCGCCGCCAGTTCCTGGTCGACGAGATGTTCAAGCCCGACGAGGCGACGCTGACCTACAGCCAGATCGACCGGATCATCGTCGGCGGCATCATGCCGGTGACCCGGCCGGTGACCTTCTCGGCGGAGCTGGGCAAGTACACCGGCACCGACTACTTCCTGCAGCGGCGCGAGCTGGGCCTGATCAACATCGGCGGCGCGGCGCGCATCTTCGTCGACGACACGCAGTACGACGTCGGGCCGCGCGAGGCGCTCTACATCGGGCAGGGCGCGAAGATCGTCGAGTTCAAGAGCGTGGACAGCGCCAACCCCGCCAAGCTCTACTTCAACTGCGCGCCGGCCCACACCGCCTACCCCACGCGCAAGGTCACGCTGGCCGAGGCCTCGCCGGAGACGCTGGGCTCGCCCGAGACCAGCAACCGCCGCACCATCCACAAGTTCCTGGTGCCCGACGTGCTGCCGACCTGCCAGCTGCTGATGGGCATGACCCAGCTCGAGCCGGGCAGCCTCTGGAACACGATGCCCTGCCACCAGCACGACCGCCGCATGGAGGTGTACTTCTACTTCGACATGAAGTCCGACGCGGTGGTGTTCCACATGCTGGGCGAGCCGACGCAGACCCGCCACCTGGTCGTGCGCAACGAGCAGGCGGTCATCAGCCCGAGCTGGTCCATCCACTCCGGCGTCGGCACGCAGGCCTACACCTTCATCTGGGGCATGGTCGGCGAGAACCAGGTGTTCAAGGACATGGACCACGTGCCGATGACGACGCTGCGCTGAGCGCGGATCGTGGTGTCACGGCAATCAACGGAACGAATCACATGATCCTGGACAACTTCCAACTCGACGGCCGCGTGGCCATCGTCTCGGGCTGCAACACCGGCCTGGGGCAGGGGATGGCGGTCGCGCTGGCGCAGGCCGGCGCGCACATCGTCGGCGTCAACGTGTCCGACCCGGCGGAGACCCGTGGCGAGGTCGAGCGCCTGGGGCGACGCTTCCTCGACCTGCGCGCCAACCTCGGCGACATCAGCTGCATCGAGGGCCTCGTCGCCGAGGCCAAGTCGCTGACCGGCCGCGTCGACATCCTGGTCAACAACGCCGGCATCATCCGGCGCGAGGACGCGATCCGCTTCAGCGAGAAGGACTGGGACGACGTCGTCGACCTCAACCTGAAGACGGTGTTCTTCTTCTCGCAGGCGGTGGCCCGGCAATACCTGGCACAGGGCGGCGGCGGCAAGATCATCAACGTCGCGTCGATGCTGTCCTTCCAGGGCGGCGTGCGGGTGCCGTCGTACACGGCCAGCAAGAGCGGCGTGATGGGCATCACCCGGCTGATGGCCAACGAATGGGCCTCGCACGGCATCAACGTCAACGCGATCGCGCCCGGCTACATGGCGACCAACAACACCGCCGCGCTGCGCCAGGACGAGACGCGCAACGCCGCGATCCTCGATCGCATCCCGGCCGGCCGCTGGGGAAGCCCGGATGACCTGGCCGGCCCGGTCGTGTTCCTCGCATCGAAGGCATCCGATTACGTGAACGGGTACACCGTCGCGGTCGATGGGGGTTGGCTCGCTCGATAACCGGGCCCACCCCCTACGCGCTGCGCGCGCCCCCTCAAGGGGGCGAACCCAACGGCCGGCAAAGCCAGTCCGTGGGTTCCGCTGGATGAATACACCACGCGCGCGGCTTCAATGATCGGCCACCGATGAGACAACGGGGGATCGATGTACGAGAACAAGAGACTTGGGTTTCTGTTCGTCCTGCCATTCGTGCTGGGCGTGCTGCTGTTCAAGCTTTTCCCCTTCGTGATGAGCTTCGCGCTCAGCTTCACGCAGTACGACCTGATCGATCCGCCGACCTTCGTCGGGCTGCGGAACTATGAGGAGCTCGCGACCGCGGATCCGCTGTTCCGCAAGTCGCTGGGCGTGACGCTGCTCTTCGCGCTGCTGGCGGTGCCGCTGCGCGTGGGCTTCGCCCTGTTCATCGCGCACGTGCTCAATTTCAAGCTGCGCGGCATCAACTTCTTCCGCGCCGCGTTCTACATCCCGTCCATCCTCGGCGGCTCGATCGCGGTGGCGGTGCTGTGGCGTTTCGTCTTCGCGCGCAACGGCCTGGTCAACCTGGTGCTGATGAAGCTGGGCATCGAGCCGATCGCGTGGCTGGCCGACGAGCATTACTCGATGTGGACCATCGTGCTGCTGTTCACGTGGCAGTTCGGCTCGGCGATGGTGATCTTCCTGGCGGCGCTGCAGAACGTGTCGATCTCGCTCTACGAGGCCGCCGAGTGCGACGGCGCCAGCAAGATGCAGCAGCTCTGGAAGATCACGGTCCCGCTGATCACGCCGGTGATCTTCTTCAACGTGATCATGCAGATGGTGCACGCCTTCCAGGAGTTCAACGGCCCGTACATGATCACCGAGGGCGGCCCGCTGCACTCGACCTATGTGCTGGCGCTCTACATCTACGACCAGAGTTTCCGCTTCTTCAACCTCGGCTACGGCGCGGCGCTGTCGTGGGTGCTGTTCGCCCTGGTCGGTGGCCTGGCGGCGCTCTCCTTCTGGAGCTCGAAGTACTGGGTCTTCTACTCCGGCGAGAAGGAAACCCGACGATGAGCCGCCCGCCCGAATCCGTCCCGGTGCGCGCGCACGTGAACACGCCTCGTTCTTCCCAACTCCCTCTCCCGCTTGCGGGAGAGGGCGGGGGTGAGGGCAGCGGTCGTGGCACCGCGCCTGCCTTGATCCTCGGCCGCGACCGCGGCAACCGCACGCTGCGCTACCTCGCGCTGGGCGCGGTGGCGATCGTGATGCTCTACCCACTGCTCTGGCTGATCGGCGCCTCCTTCAAGAGCAACGCCGAGATCTTCAGCTCCGCCGGTTTCTGGCCGGACCGCCTCGACTTCAGCGCCTACGCCAAGGGCTGGAAGACCAGCACCGAATACACCTTCGCGACCTACTTCCTCAACAGTTTCCTGATCACCATCCCGCGCATCATCGTCACGGTGATCTCCTGCGTGCTGGTGGCCTACGCCTTCGCGCGCTTCGAGTTCTGGGGCCGCAAGACGCTGTTCAGCATCATGATCGCCACGATGATGCTGCCGCTGATCGTGCTGCGGCTGCCGCAGTACCTGGTCTTCCGCGAGATCGGCTGGCTGGACTCCTACCTGCCGCTGATCGTGCCTTCCGCCTTCGCGACCGACACCTTCTTCGTCTTCATGCTGGTGCAGTTCCTGCGCGGCATCCCGCGGGACATGGAAGAGGCCGCGCAGATCGACGGCTGCAACGCGCTGCAGCTGCTGTGGCACATCATCGTGCCGCTGCTCAAGCCGGCCATCATCTCCGTGGTCGTCTTCCAGTTCATCTGGACGATGAACGACTTCATGGGCCCGCTGATCTACCTCGCGTCCGTCGAGAGGTATCCGGTTTCCCTCGCGCTGAAGATGAGCATCGGCGCCACCGAGGAGGTCGAGTGGGCCAACGTCATCGCGATCTCGGTGGTGGCGCTGATCCCGTCGGTCGCGGTGTTCTTCGCGGCGCAGAAGCATTTCATCGAGGGCGCGACGTCCTCCGGAGTCAAGGGTTGACGACATGGCAAGACTGAGCCTCAACAAGATCGAGAAGGTGTACCCCAACGGCTTCAAGGCCGTGCACGGGGTGGACCTGGAAGTGCGGGACGGCGAGTTCATGGTCTTCGTCGGCCCGTCGGGCTGCGCGAAGTCGACGCTGCTGCGGATGATCGCGGGGCTGGAGAGCATCAGCGGCGGCGAGCTGCGCATCGGCGACCGTGCCGTCAACGCGCTGCCGCCCAAGCAGCGCGGCATCGCGATGGTGTTCCAGAACTACGCGCTGTATCCGCACATGAAGGTCTACGACAACCTCGCCTTCGGCCTGAAGCTGGCGGGCACGCCGAAGGCGGAGCTCGACCAGCGCGTGCGCCACGCCGCGGGCCTGCTGGAGATGGAGCACCTGCTCGACCGTTATCCGAAGCAGCTTTCCGGCGGCCAGGCGCAGCGTGTCGCGGTGGGCCGGGCGATCGTGAAGAAGCCCGACGTGTTCCTCTTCGACGAGCCGCTCTCCAACCTCGACGCCAAGCTGCGCGCCGCGATGCGCGTGCGGCTCACCGAGTTGCACCGCACCTTGCGCGAGAGCCGCCAGCCGGCCACGACGGTCTACGTCACCCACGACCAGGTCGAGGCGATGACGATGGGCGAGCGCATCTGCGTGCTCAAGGATGGCGTGATCCAGCAGGTCGACACGCCGACGGCGCTGTACGACCGGCCGGCGAATGCCTTCGTGGCGAGCTTCATCGGATCGCCGGAGATGAACCTGCTGGCCGCTCGACTGGTCGCGACCGACGTCGGCCTGGCCGTCGAGGTCGGCGGTGCGCGGCTGCCGCTGCCGGCGGAGAAGTCCGCGGGCATCGCCGCGTTGCCGCGCCTGGCGGACGGCGCGGTGACCTTCGGTCTGCGGCCCGAGCACATCGGCCTCGCGCCGCGCGCGCAGGGCGACAGCGTCCCCGTCGGCGCGCGGCTGCGCTTTACCGAGCACATGGGGTCGGAGGTCTACCTGCACGCCGAGCTCGGCCCGTTGCCGATCACCGCGCGCGTGCCCGCGGAGCAAGCCGTGGCGCTGAACGGTCTCGCACGCGGCGACGCATTGACGCTGCACCTGCAGATCTCGGCCTGCCACCTGTTCGACGCGACGAACGGCCTGAATCTGCTGTCGACCGCCTCCTCGACCTTCGCCTCTTCATCCGCGTCTTCGTCCGCCTCTTCGTCCTCTTCCTCAGGAAGCTACGCATGAGCCTGCCCCGACGACAGCTGCTCGGCATCGCCGCCGGGTCGGCCGCGATCGCGGCGACCGCGGGCCTCACCGCGGCGCTGACCGCGCCGGCGCGCGCGCAGGACAAGCCGACCGTGCTGCGCTTCGCCTGGTGGGGCGGCGCCGGCCGGCACGAAGCGACCTTGAAGGCGCTCGCGCTTTTCGAGCGCCGCCACGGCGTGCGCGTGAAGGCCGAGTACATGGGCTTCAACGGTTACCTGGAGCGGCTGACGACGCAGATCGCCGGCGGTTCCGAGCCCGAGGTCATGCAGATCAACTGGGCCTGGATGGCGATGTTCAGCAAGCGCGGCAACGGCTTCGCCGACCTGAACCGATACGGGCGCCTGCTGGACCTCGCGCAGTTCGACCGCGAGGACCTGGCCTACGGCGACGTCGACGGCAAGCTCAACGCGCTGCCGGTCTCGTTCAGCGCGCGGGTCATGCTGTGGAACCAGGCGGCGTTCGACCGGGCCGGTCTCGCGCTGCCCAGGACCTGGGACGACCTCTTCGCGGCGGGCCCCGCGTTCCGTCGCGTCCTCGGCGAGGACGCCTATCCGCTGGACGGCGAGCTCTACGACATGATGCTGCTGTCCCAGGCCTGGGTGCAGCAGCGGCACGGCATGGCCTACGTCGATCCTGCGCGGCCGCGCGTGGCGATGAATGAAGCCGCGGCGCTCGACTGGGTGCGCACCTACAAACGCCTGGTCACCGACCACGTCGCGACGCCGCTGCCGCTGCGCGCCAGCCTCGGCGGCGCGGAGAAACCGACCGAGCAGCAGCCCGACTGGGTCGTCGGCCGCTGGGCCGGCAACTACACCTGGGACTCGGTCATCGCGCTGCGCGCCTCCACGCTGGACAAGCAGCAGAAGCTGGTGCTCGGCGAGTTCCCGACGCTGCCCGGCGCGCTCGACAGCGGCATGTTCGGCCGCCCCACGGTGATGTACGCGGTCAGCCGTCATGCGGAGAAGAACGGCCGCGCGGAGATGGCGGCCAAGCTCGTCAACTTCCTGCTGACGGATCCGGAGGCCGCGGCGCTGCTGGGTCGCACCCGCGGCCTGCCATCGGCGCGCGGGCCTTACGAGCAGTTGAAGGCCGCCGGCAAGCTGCCGCCGCTGGAGGTCGCCGCGCACGAGCAGATCAAGGTGCAGCGCGAGTCGGGCCGGCTCAAGCGACCGGCGCCGCTGTTCGAGCACGCGCGGCTGCACAAGTTCATGCGCGAGGTCTTCGAGACCGTGGCCTACGGCAAGACCAGCGACGTCGACGCCGCGCGCCGCCTGGTCACGGAAGGCCAGGCGCTGCTGCAGCGGATCAAGTGAACACGCCCTGCCAGCGACAACACCGGCGACCACACCGGCGACAACACCAGCGATCAGAACGACCATGAAAGCCAACGAACGACAGCTCCACTTCGCCACGCGCGAGGACCCGGACACCGGCGCGCGCGTCACGCGGCTGACGCCCACCGACGTGACCTGCCACCGCAACTACTTCTATCAGAAGTGCTTCACCAACGATGGGTCCAAGCTGATCTTCGGCGCCGAGTTCGGGCCCGGCACGAGCTGGAACTACCACCTGCTCGACCTGAAGACGCAGGTGGCGACGCAGCTCACCGACCAGCCGGGCGAGAACACCTTCGGCGGATTCCTCAGTCCCGACGACCGGCACCTCTACTTCGTCCGCGCGGAGCGGCAGCTGATCCGGCTCTCGATGCGCGATCTGGGCGAGGAGGTCGTCTACACCGTGCCCGAAGGCTGGGTGGGCTATGGCACCTGGGTGGCGAATTCGGCCTGCACGAAAATGGTCGGCATCGAGATCGCGGCGAGCGACTGGTTCCCGCTCAGCGACTGGCAGAAGTTCCACCAGATGTTCCATGCGAAGCCGCGCTGCCGGCTGATCCGCATCGACCTGGCGACGGGCGCGCGCGAGGTGATCCTCGAGCAGCAAGGCTGGCTCGGCCACCCGCAGTACCGGCCGGGCGACGACAACACCGTCGCGTACTGCCACGAGGGGCCGCACGACCTGGTCGACGCGCGCATGTGGTTCATCGACGAGGACGGCCGCAACGTGCGCTGCGGTCGCCGCCACGATCCGGGCGAAAGCTGCACCCACGAGTTCTGGGTGCCGGACGGCTCCGCGATGATCTATGTCTCCTACCTGAAGGGACAGCGCGACCGCTGGATCTGCTCGCTCGACCCGGTCACGCTCGAATCGAAGCGACTGACGCGCATGCCGCCGTGCTCGCACCTGATGAGCAACCAGGACGGCACGCTGCTCATCGGCGACGGCTGCGACTCGCCGGCCGACGTCGCCGACACCGGCAGCCACCAGATCGCGACGGATCCCTTCCTTCACCTCTTCGACCTGAAGGCCGGCACCGAGCGCCGCGTCGCGCGGCACGACAGCTCCTGGCGCGTCTACAAGGGCAACCGGCAGGTCACGCATCCGCATCCGTCGTTCACGCCGGACGAGAAGCAGGTGCTCTTCAGCGCGGACGCCGAAGGCGAGCCCGCGCTGTATCTGGCGGATCTGTGATGCGGATGGCTCGTGTCGCCATGGCGGTCGTGGGAGCGATGACGCTGCTCGGCGCTTCGGCACAGGAGCGCCCGCAGCTCAGCGATGCGCAGGCGGCCACGGCGACGATGGCGAGCTACCTCGGGGACTGGCAGCCGGTGCCGCTCGATCCGTCGCGCTGGACGCCGACCTTCGTCGTCGCCGCCGACGGCAGCGGCACGCACCGCACGGTGCAGGCCGCCATCGATGCATTGCCCGCGAAGACTGCGGCGACCTCGACCCCGCCGACCACGTCGCGCGCGTACGTGCTGGTGAAGCCCGGCACCTACCGCGAGCCGCTTTGCATCCAGGACAAGGCGCCGTTCGCGCTGTATGGCGCCGGAGATCCGTCTGAGGTCGTGATCGTCGAAGGCCGCTACAACGCGCTGCCGAAGGCAAAGGGCGAGTCGGCCCACCGCTGCATGCCGCTGCTCGACGCCGAGACCCACGGCACGCCCGGCAGTGCCAGCGTGATGCTGTTCAGCGACGACGTCCAGCTCGCCCGACTGACCATCGCGAATGACGCGATGGACCGCGTTCGCGATGGACAGGGCTATCCAGCCGGCGTCGCCGAGAGCGGCGGCGCGCAAGCCGTCGCGCTGATGACGCGCGGCGACCGGATCCAGTTGGAACAGGTGCGACTCATCGGGCACCAGGACACGTTCTATGCGGAGCGCAGCGTCGCATCCGCATCCGCGGGCGGGCACGCGCCGCATGTCGCGTCCGACGAGGCCCGCGTGCTGGTGCGTCGCGCGGAGATCCGCGGCGATGTCGACTTCATCTTTGGCGGCGCGACGCTGGTCATCGACGACAGCCTGATCGTCAGTCGCGCGGGTCGCCGCGTGCCGGGACATGGCGGACACGTGATCGCGCCCAGCACGCCGAACGCGCTCGCGCGGGGTTTCCTGATCCAAAACTCGCGTTGGCTGGCCGAGCCCGGCGTGGCCCCGGCCAGCATCAGCCTGGGCCGGGCGTGGGACCGCGGCGTCGCGCGCGGTGAATGGCGCGCGTCGCCCACCGTTCCGAATGGGCAAGCGGTGCTGCGCGGCAACCTGCTCGGGCCGCACCTCGCTGCGTGGTCTGCGTCGACCTCTCGTCGTCCGTTCAGCGCGAGCGGCGAAGCGGTGAATCGCATGACCGAGTACCGCAACCTCACGCTGCCTGTCGCGTTGCCGGCCGCGGCGTTCGACGCGATCCCGTCGGGCGACGGCTGGGCATCAATGAACGGCGGCACGGTCGGCGGCGCGAGGGCGAAGCCCGAGGCGGTCCGCGTCGTGCGCACGCGCGCGGAACTCGATGCGGCGCTCGCGCTTGGCGACACGCCCAAGCTGATCGCGCTCGCGGCGCGTATCGACCTCGCCGCGGATGCGGCGGGGCGGCGACTGGGCATCGACGATTTCCGCGATCCCGCGTTCGACCTCGACGCCTTCGTCAGGCAGTACGACCCCGCGACCTGGGGCCGCCGCGAGCCCTCGGGACCGCTCGAGGACGCGCGCAGGCGTTCCGCGAAGCGGCAGGCCGCGCAGGTCGTGGTCAAGCTGCCGTCGAACACGACCCTCATCGGCGTGACGCCCGACGCGGGTTTCGACGGCGGATCGCTGATGCTGGACCAGGTCTCGCAGGTGATCCTGCGCAACCTGCGCTTCTCCGACGCCTACGACTTCTTCCCCGCCTGGGACCCCAACGACAACGGGCACGGCGAGTGGAACTCCGAGTACGACACCGTCTCGCTGCGCGAAGCCATGCAGGTGTGGATCGACCACTGCGCCTTCGACGACGGCGAACGGCCCGATCCGCGTGAGCCCGTGGCGCTGGGCCAGCGCCTGCAGCGCCACGACGGGCTGCTCGACATCACCCGTCGCTCGGACTTCGTCACCGTGTCCTGGAACGTCTTCCGCCGTCACGACAAGACGATGCTGATTGGCGGCGGCGACGGCCACCGCGACGATCGCGGCCACCTGCGCGTGACGCTGCACCACAACCTCTGGGATCAGGTGAAGGAGCGCACGCCGCGCGTGCGCTACGGGCAGGTGCACGTCGCCAACAACCTCTACGTCGCGACGGCCGGCGGCGACTACCCCTACGGTTATTCAATCGGCGTGGGCATCGCCTCGCAGGTGTTGAGCGAGCACAACATCTGGGAGGCGTCGCCGGGCATCGTGCCGGAGCGCATCGTGCGCCTGCTCAAGGGCGACCGCATCGAGGACCGCGGCTCCCGCTTCAACGGCGACCCCGTCGATCCGGTGCGCCTGCTGCGCGCCACCAACCCCGACAAGGCAGTTGTCGGCGACGCCGGCTGGACCCCGCCGTACCGCCTGCCCATCGATGTTGCGGCCGATGTGCCGGCCCGGGTTCGCGCGGGCGCGGGGACGGGCCGGCTGTGGTGAAATCTCCCCTTTCCAGGAATACCTTGCGCATGGATGACGATCTGAACGATGGCAAGCAGCAGCCCGAATCCGTGGCCGCGGTGCTCAAGGTTTTCGCCATCCTGCAGGCCTTGTCAGAACGCAGTGATACCGGTATCTCGGAGCTGTCCGTCCGGCTCGCCATGCCCAAGGCGACCGTCTACCGGTTCCTGCAGACGATGAAGACGCTGGGCTACGTCCGGCAGGAGACCGACAGCGAGCGCTACGGCCTGGCGATGAAGGTCTTCGAGATCGGCGCCAAGGCGCTGCAGTACCCGGACCTGGTCGACCTGTCCAAGCACCACATGCAGATGCTGGCCGACGCCACCGGCGAGACGGTGCATCTGGGCACGCTGATCGACAGCGAGATCATCTACGTCCACAAGGTCGATTCCAAGCACATGCTGGGCATGTACTCGCGCATCGGCCGCCGCGCGCCGCTGCACTGCACGGCCATCGGCAAGGTGCTGATGGCCTGGGAGCATCCGGAGCGCCGGGCGCGCGTGCTGGCCGGCGCCGAGTTCCAGCGCTTCCGCGACAAGACCATCACCGAGCCCGCGGCCTTCCAGGCCGAACTGGAGCGGGTGAAGCGGCAGGGCTTCGGCGAGGACCGCGAGGAATTCGACGACCACATCCGCTGCCTGGGCGTGCCGATCTTCGACCGGCTCGGCCAGCCCATCGCCGGCATGAGCGTCAGCTTCCCGACCTTCCGCTACGACGACGCCAAGGCGCCCGAGGTCGTGGCGATGCTGCAGGCGGCCAGCCGGGACATCTCGGCCCGGCTGGGCTGCACGAAGTTCCCGCTGGACGATGCGTGACGCGCGGCATCGACGCGATAACGCGACAGCGCGATAACGAGGTTGTCGCGGAGGCCGATGTTGTCGTACAACTGATCCCGATGAATGCCTCGCTGACCCGTTCCCGCCCCAAATCGCTGGCCCTCGGACTTGTCCGCGCGCTGGAGGACCGGATCCGTGCGGGTGCGCTCGCCAACGGCGACAAGCTGCCGACCGAGGCGGCGATCATGGCCGAGTTCGAGGTCAGCCGGACGGTGGTCCGGGAGGCGATCTCGAAGATGCAGGCGGCGGGGCTGGTCGAGACCCGGCACGGCATCGGGACCTTCGTCCTGGGCCTGGGGGAGGGCGGGCCGTTCCGGATCGGCGCCGAGCAGATGGCGACGCTGCATGACGTGGTCGCGGTGCTGGAGCTCCGGATCGGCATCGAGACCGAGGCCGCGGCGCTGGCTGCGCAGCGGCGCGGCGATGCGCATCTGCTGAACATGCGGGCGGCGCTGTCGGCATTCGCCGAGGCCGCGGAGGCGGGCCGCGACGCCGTGGCGGCGGACTTCCAGTTCCACCTGGAGATCGCCCGTGCCACCGGCAATCCGCACTTCGAGCACCTGATGGCGACCCTGGGTGCACCGAGCATCCCGCGCGCGCGCCTGGCCAGCCTGGCGGCTGCGGGAGACGAAGACCCGCTCGCCCAGCGCGACTACCTGCTGCGCGTCAACGCGGAGCACGAGAGCATCCTCGATGCGATCGCCGCGCGCGACCCCGAGGCGGCTCGTGCCGCCATGCGGACGCACCTGGCCAACAGCCGCGAGCGGCGTCGCCGCGCGGCGCTCGCGCTGCAGGACAAGCGCTAGGCCCGTACCCGCGCTCGACGCCTCGCACGCATCGCACGAGCAGCGCCGCTGAACCTATCGGATTACGCGTTTTTCCCGACCCGGATGGCGGCTGATCGCCTTGCCATCGGCGCAAGCTAACTTGTATGATGACTGACAACAAGACCGCCAAAGTGTCGACGGGTTGAGCCCCGGCGTCGCACCAAGAGCGGTTTCCACGGTTCCTTCCCGGAGACAAACCATGACCGTCCTGACCCGCCGCCTGGCCGTCAAAGCCGCTGCCGCCCTCGGCGCCGCCGTCCTGTCCACCTTCGCGGCCGGCCTGGCCCACGCCAGCGGCTTCCCCGACCGGCCGGTGACCATCGTCGTCCCGTTCCCCGCCGGCGGTTCCACCGACATGCTGGCCCGCGCCATGGGCGCCGAGCTGCAGAAGAGGTGGGGCCAGACCGTCATCGTCGACAACCGCCCCGGCGCCACCGGCACCCTCGGCACCACCCAGGTCAAACGCGCGGCGCCGGACGGCTACACGCTGCTGGTGTCCTCGCTCGGCCCCTTCGTCATCGCGCCGCACCTGATCAAGGCCGTCCAGTACGACGCCCTCAAGGACATCGACCTGCTCACCGTCGCCATCCAGGCGCCCAACGTGCTGGTCGTGCCCGCCTCCTCGCCGCTCAAGAGCGTCAAGGACGTCATCGACACGCTCAAGAAGGAGCCGGGCAAGATGAGCTTCGCCTCCTCGGGCAACGGGTCCTCCGACCACCTCACCGCCGAGCTGTTCTGGCTGCAGACCGGCACCAACGGCCTGCACGTGCCGTACAAGGGCGGCGCCCCCGCGATCAGCGACCTGCTGGGCGCCCAGATCGAGGCCTCCTTCCAGAACGTCAACGCGGTGCTGCCGCACATCCTCGGCGGCAAGCTGCGCGCGCTGGCCGTGACCGGCGACAAGCGTTCCGCCGTGCTGCCCAACGTGACCACCTTGTCCGAGTCCGGCATCAAGGGCGCCGACGTCTACTCCTGGCAAGGCGTCGCCGCCCCCCGGGGCCTGCCGCCCGCCGTGCGCGCGCAGCTGCAGAAGGACATCGTCGCCGCGCTGCACGACCCGGCGGTGAAGCAGAAGTTCTCCGACATCGGCATCGAGACCGTCGCCAACACGGCGGACCAGGCGCAGGCCTTCCAGAAGACCGAGTTCGCGCGCTGGAAGCAGGTCATCGAGACCCGCAAGATCACCGCCGATTGATCCAGATCGACCAGGAGCTTCTCGTGAGCGCAAGCAGTCCCCTCGTCACCTCCGCCCGCGCGATCCCGGTCGCCGGCCGCGACGGCATGCTCATGAACCTGAGCGGCGCGCACGCGCCGTTCTTCACCCGCAACCTGCTGATCCTCGAGGACAACGCCGGCCACGTCGGCATCGCCGAGATCCCCGGCGGCGAGCCCATCCGCAAGACGCTGGAGTTGGCCGGCGAGCTGCTCGTCGGCCAGCCGGTCGCGAAGTGGAACGCGCTGCTCGCGCAGGTCCGCGAGCAGTTCAAGGGCCTCGACAGCGGCGGCCGCGGCCTGCAGACCTTCGACCTGCGGACCACGATCCACGTGCTCACCGCCGTCGAATGCGCGCTGCTGGACCTGCTCGGCCAGCACCTCGGCGTGCCCGTGTGCGAGCTGCTCGGCGAAGGCAAGCAGCGCGACAGCGTCGCGATGCTGGGTTACCTGTTCTTCGTCGGCGACCGCACGAAGACGGGCCTGGCCTACAAGACCCCGGAGGACGAAGCCTGCAGCGACGCCGCGACCGACGCTTGGCTCAAGGTGCGTCACCACGTCGCGATGACGCCGGAGACCATCGTCGAGCAGGCCGCCGCCGCGCAGGCGCGTTACGGCTTCAAGGACTTCAAGCTCAAGGGTGGCGTGCTGGCCGGCGAGCGAGAGGTCGAGGCGATCCAGGCGCTGAAGGCACGTTTCCCCGACGCGCGCGTCACGCTCGATCCCAACGGCGGCTGGCTGCTGAAGGACGCGATCCGCCTGCTGCGCGACCTGGGCGGCGTGCTGGCCTATGCCGAGGATCCCTGCGGCGCCGAGGACGGCTTCTCCGGCCGCGAGGTGATGGCCGAGTTCCGACGCGCCACCGGCCTGCCGACGGCCACCAACATGGTCGCCACCGACTGGCGCCAGTTCACGCACGCGCTCAGCCTGCAGTCCGTCGACATCCCGCTGGCCGATCCGCACTTCTGGACCCTGTCCGGCGCGGTCCGCGTCGCGCAGACCTGCCGCGACTTCGGCCTGACCTGGGGCTCGCATTCCAACAACCACTTCGACGTGTCGCTGGCGATGTTCACCCATGCCGCCGCCGCCGCGCCGGGCCGCCTCACCGCGATCGACACGCACTGGATCTGGCAGGACGGCCAGTTCCTGACCGAGAAGCCGCTGCAGATCGTCGACGGCGAAGTCGCCGTGCCGACCGCGCCCGGCCTGGGCGTGACGCTCGACATGAAGGCCGTCGAAGCGGCCCACCAGCTCTACCTGCAGCACGGCCTGGGCGCGCGCGACGACGCCCTCGCCATGCAGCACCTGATCCCCGACTGGAAGTTCGATCCCAAGCGGCCCTGCATGGTCCGCTGAACGATCCCCCCGAACGAAACCTGGAGAGAGACATGCAAGATCAGAAGAAGTCGTTCCGCATCACCCGCCGTGCCGTCATCGCCGCCGCCGCCCTCGCCGCGGTGGCAGGAGTTGCCCCCGGCGCCTTCGCGCAGGCCGCCTGGCCCAGCAAGCCGCTGAAGATCATCGTCCCGTACACGCCGGGCGGCTCCTCGGACATCATCGCCCGCATCATTTCGCCGATGCTGGGCGAGGCGCTCAAGCAGACCGTCATCGTCGAGAACAAGCCCGGCGCCAGCGGCAACATGGGCGCCGACCAGACCGCCAAGGCCAACGACGGCTACACCATCATGCTGTGCGACGTCAGCGCGCTGGCCATCAGCCCGTCGCTGTACACCAAGCTCAACTTCGACCCGTCCAAGGACCTGAAGGGCGTGGCGATGCTGGCGTACTCGCCGCACATGCTGGTCGTCCACCCGTCGGTGCCGGCCAACAACCTGAAGGACCTGGTCGAGCTGTCCAAGAAGTCCAAGATCGACTTCGCCGTGACCGCGATGGGCAGCGCGCCGCATCTGGCCGGCTTCCAGGTCGCCAGCCTGACCGGCGCCAAGTGGGAATACATCCCGTACAAGGGCGGCTCGCAGGCCGTCACCGACACCATCGCCGGCCAGACGCAGGTGCTGATGAACGGCATGCTCGCGACGTTGCCCTTCGTGCAGCAGAACAAGCTCAAGGTCATCGGCGTGAGCAAGTCCACCCGCGTGCCGCTGCTGCCCAACGTGCCGACGCTGGCCGAGCAGGGCGCCACCGGCTTCGAGTCCGGCACCTGGCAGGGCATCCTGGCCCCGGCCAACATGCCCAAGGCCAACATCGACAAGCTGTCCGCCGCGCTGATCGCGATCATCCGCTCGCCCGAGGTCCGCGCGCGCCTGGCCGCGCAGGGCGCCGAGGTCAGCACGATGAACCCGACCGAGATGGACACCTTCTTCAACGCCGAGCGCAAGAAGTGGGCGGGCGTCGTGGCCAAGAGCGGGCTCAAGCTCGATTGATGTCCGTCTGATGCTCGAGCGCCGCTCGAGTGATCCCCGTTTGATTCCGCCTTCAGGAGCCCCGCCATGCCGACGCCGACCACGCCCTATTCCGCCTTCCCCAACACGCTGCGCCAGCGCCTGGTCGCCGGCGAACGCCTGATCGGCTGCTGGTGCTCGCTCGCCAGCCCGATCAGCACCGAGGTGCTGGGCGTGGCCGGCTTCGACTGGCTGCTGCTCGACGGCGAGCACTCGCCCAACGAGGTCAGCAGCTTCGTGCCGCAGCTGATGGCGCTCAAGGACAGCGTGAGCGCGCCGGTCGTGCGACCCAGCAGCAACAACCCCGTCGAGATCAAGCGGCTGCTCGACGCGGGCTTCTCCAACTTCCTGGTCCCGTTCGTCGAGAGCGCGGAGGAGGCGGCCCGGGCCGTCGCCTCGACGCGTTATCCGCCGCAGGGCATCCGCGGCGTGTCGGTCTCGCAGCGCAACAACCGCTACGGCACGGTGCCGGGCTACTTCCAGGGCATCAACGAGCAGATCGCCGTGATCGTCCAGATCGAGAGCCCGGCCGGCGTGGCCGCGGTGGCGGACATCGCGGCGGTGGCGGGCGTGGACGCCGTGTTCATCGGCCCGTCCGACCTGGCGGCCGGCTACGGCCACCTGGGCAACCCGCAGCACCCCGACGTGCAGGCCGCCATGGCCGCCATCTACGCCGCCTGCAAGGCGGCGGGCAAGCCGGTCGGCATCCTCGCGCCGGTCGAGGCCGACGCGCGCCGCTACATCGAGCAGGGCGCGACCTTCGTCGCCGTCGGCAGCGACCTCGGCATCTTCCGCGGCGCGACGCAAAGCCTGCGAGACAAGTTCAAGGACTGAAAGAGAGAACTGCAATGAGCATCAAGATCGGTTTCATCGGCCTGGGCATCATGGGCGCGCCCATGGCGGTGCGTCTCGCGCAGGGCGGGCATCAGCTGTTCGTCCACACCCGTTCCCAGGTCCGCGAGGACGTCGCCGCCGTCGGCGTCACCGTCTGCGACAGCGCGACGGAAGTCGCCCAGCAGGCCGAGGTGATCTTCACGATGGTGCCGGACACGCCGGACGTGGAGCGCGTGCTGTTCGGCGAGGGCGGCATCGCCGCCGCGTTCGCCGGCGGCAAGGGCGCGGGCAAGACGGTCGTGGACATGAGCTCGATCTCGCCGATCGCGACCAAGGACTTCGCGGCCCGCATCGAGGCGCTCGGCGCCGAGTGGCTGGACGCGCCGGTCTCCGGCGGCGAGGTCGGCGCCAAGGCCGGCACGCTGTCGATCATGGTCGGCGGCAAGGAGGGCACCTTCGCGCGCATCAGGCCGCTGTTCGAGCTGATGGGCAAGAACATCACCCTGGTCGGCGGCGCCAGCGCGGGGCAGGTCACCAAGGTGGCCAACCAGATCATCGTGGCGCTGAACATCGCCGCCGTGAGCGAGGCGCTGGTCTTCGCTTCCAAGGCCGGCGCCGATCCGGCCAAGGTGCGCGAGGCGCTGATGGGCGGCTTCGCCTCCAGCCGCATCCTGGAGGTGCACGGCGAGCGCATGATCAAGCGCACCTTCAACCCCGGCTTCCGGATCGCGCTGCACCAGAAGGACCTGAACCTCGCGCTGCAGAGCGCCAAGGCGATGAGCGTGGCACTGCCCAACACCGCCAACACCGCGCAGCTGATGCAGGCCGCCGCGGCGCAGGGCTGGGACCAGCTCGACCATTCGGCGCTGGTGCGCGCGCTGGAAGTGCTGGCCAACCACGAGGTCGGTAGCACTACGGACGCCGCCTGAGGGGGCGAGTCTCCACAATCGCCGGTCATGAGCCAGTCCATCGACGCTTCCGCCTCCTCGGCCGCCCCGGCCGCCTCGGCCTCCCAGATGTCCGGTCCTGGTTCGTCCGGCCCGGGCTCCCCGATCGCCGGCTCTCCGGAGGCTGAAGCCCTGCTTGCCGATCCCCGCGCGCTGCTCAAGCATCTCTACCGCGTGGCGGTGGACCGGGCGCTGCCGGGCAAGATCCTGGAGAGCCACCTGCCGCCGCCCCCGAAGGGCCGCACGCTGGTGATCGGCGCGGGCAAGGGCGGCGGGTCGATGGCGCAGGCCTTCGAGGCCGCCTGGCCGGCGAGCGCGCCCATGACCGGGCTGGTGATCACGCGCTACGGGCACATCCCGCCGGACTACCGGCCGCGCCGCATCGAGATGGTCGAGGCCGCGCACCCGGTCCCCGACGCCGCCGGCGAACGCGCCGCGGCCCGGATGATGCAGAAGGTGCGCGACTTCAACCCGACCCCCGACGACCAGGTGATCTGCCTGATCTCCGGCGGCGGCTCGGCGCTGATGCCGCTGCCGGCGCCGGGATTGACGCTGGCCGACAAGCAGGCGGTCAACCGCGCGCTGCTGGCCAGCGGCGCCAACATCGTCGAGATGAACTGCGTGCGCAAGCACCTCAGCGGGATCAAGGGCGGGCGGCTGGCCGCCGCCTGCGCGCCGGCCAAGGTGTTGACGCTGATGATCTCCGACGTGCCCGGCGACGATCCGCAGGTGATCGCCTCCGGCCCGACGGTGCCCGACGCGAGCACCTGCGCCGAGGCGCTGGCGATCTGCCGCCGCTACCGCATCGCCTTGCCGCAGCTCGCCGTCGACGCGCTGGAGCGCGGCGAATGGGAGACGCCCAAGCCCGGCGACCGATGCTTCGACGGCCATGAGCAGCGCATCATCGCGGCGCCGCGCCAGAGCCTGCTCGCGGCCGCCGAGGCGGCGCGCGCGCTGGGCATCACCGCACACGTGCTGTCCGACGAGATCGAGGGCGAGTCCCGCGAGGTCGGCCGCGTGCACGCCGCGCTGGCGCGCTCGGTGGCGCGGCACGGCGAGCCCTTCGCCAGGCCCTGCCTGATCCTGTCCGGCGGCGAGACCACGGTGACGCTGGTGCCGCAACCCGGACGCGGCGGCCGGGCCGGCGAGTTCGTGCTCGGCTGCGCGATCGCGCTGGACGGACAGCCGGAGGTCTGGGGCCTGGCCGCGGACACCGACGGCATCGACGGCGTCGAGGACAACGCCGGCGCCTTCCTCAGCCCCAGCACCCTGGAGCGCGCCCGCGCGCTCGGCCTGAAGCCGGCGGACCTGCTGGCGGCCAACAACGGCTATGCGCTGTTCGAGGCGCTCGGCGACCTGCTCATCACCGGGCCGACGCAGACCAACGTCAACGACTTCCGCGCGCTGCTGATCCGCTGAGCGGTCACGCCCGCGCAGGGCGGCGCATCTCCCCCCATCGAGCGAATCGAGGGGGAGATTGACCAGATGTTGACGTGCCTCAAGGCAATTTCCGTCGAGGGCGAGGACAGTCCGGCATTCCCGCTTTCCGAGAGTTGCCGAGCATGCCCGTGATTGCCCCCCTGATCTCCGACCCGTCTCCTCCCGCCAGCGCCGGGTTGATCCCCGGCCCCGCGCATCCGATCCCCTGGCGTGCGCTGCTCGGCGACCTGCTGCTGGACGGCGCCAGCTGGTCCGCGCTGGCCGGCATGACCCAGGTGCGGCGCTGCCAGGCCGGCGAGCTGGCCATCCGTCGCGGCGACGCCGCCGTGGCCATGCTCGCACTGTGCGAGGGCAAGGTCGCCGCGCGCGCCCCAACGGCCGGGCCGCAGTGGCTGGACCTGCACACCGCCTGGCTGGAAGGCCGCTACGAGGAGGACGTCAGCGTCGTGTCCGCCTCGGCGTTGCTGATGGTCTGGCCGATGGCGGTGGCGACGATGTGGCTGCGGTCGCAGCCGCTGGTGCTGGAGTCGCTGGTGCGGGCCTCGGCCGCGCAGATGCGGGACGCGCAGTCGGCGATCCGCGGCCTGACGATGAAGGACGCGACCGGTCGGGTGGCCGCCTGGCTGCTCGCGCAGGCGGGCGCCGCCGAGGAATTCCAGCTCGCCGAGCGCAAGCGGGACGTGGCGGCGCAGCTGTCGATCTCCCCGGAGACGCTGTCGCGCACCCTGCGCCAGCTCGCCGATCGTGGTGTGGTGGCGGTCCGCGGCTATCGCATCGGGCTGCTGGACCGGGTCGAACTGCTGGCGCTGGCGCGCGGTCGCTGAGCGGCTTAGACTGGTCGCCACACTTTCCGTCGCGTCCCAAGGAGGCCCATGTGACGATCGCCAGCGTGACCCCCGCCGCCACCACCGTTTCCAGCGCGGAACGATTCTTCGGGGGGCATGCCAGCCTTCCGGTGATGCCCGAGGTCGGACGCAAGCTGCTGCGCAGCCTGGACGACGACGGTGTCTCGCTCGGCCAGATCGCCGAGCTGATCGGCAAGGATTCGACGCTCGCGGCCAAGGTGCTGCGGCTGGCCAACTCGGCGCGCTACAGCCCGTCGCACACGATCAGCACCTTGCAGGACGCGGCCATGGCGCTGGGCCTGGAGACGCTGCGAAACCTCGCGATGGCGGCCAGCCTGACGGGCACCTTCCCCGACGTGAAGGGCCTGGACCGCCAGCGCTTCTGGCGCCACAGCATGCGCACGGCCGGGTACGCGCGGTTGCTGGCCAAGCTGCTGCAGGGCGACGCCGACACGGCCTACCTGGCCGGCCTGATGCTGCGCACCGGGCAGCTGATGATGGCGATGACCGAGCCGGACCAGGTCGCGGACGTCGAGGCCCACGCGGGCGAGCCGGGCAGCCGCTTCTCGCTGGAGTCCAGCCGCTTCGGCTGCACGCATGCGGACGTGACGGCGGCGCTCGCGGCGCACTGGCACTTCCCGGCCGATCTGGTCGAGGCCTTCACGGACGCGAACGTGCCGCTGGAGGTCAAGCCCTTCTCGATGCTCGCCGCGATCCTGCACCTGTCGGAGGTGATCGCGGACGCCTGCGACCAGGACGCGGACCGCATCGCCGCGCTGACGACGGCGGTGCCGGAACTGGTCGAGCACCTCCACCTGGACCTCGACTTCCTGCGCCTGCGCCTGGATGGCTGCGGGGATCCGGGGCAGGACGTCGAGCTGATGCTCAAGTGAGGCCAGGCTGAGGTAAGGTCAGTCGTTTCACGATCCAGACGAGCATCGGAGACGGCATGACGACATACCAAGGAAGCTGCCACTGCGGGCGTGTGGCCTACGAGGTGGAGGGCGAGATCGACGGCGCGATGGCCTGCAACTGCTCGATGTGCCAGCGCAAGGGCTCGCTGCTGTGGTTCGTGCCGCGCGCGCAGTTCCGGCTGAAGACGGAAGATGCGGCGGCGGCCACTTACGTGTTCAACAAGCACGCGATCAAGCATCGCTTCTGCGCGGTGTGCGGGATCCATCCCTATGCGGAAGGCACGAACCCCAAAGGCAATGCGATGGCGGCGATCAATGTCCGCTGCCTCGAGGGCATCGATCTGGAGAGCGTTCCGGTCACGCACTACAACGGCCGGGATGCCTGATGCCGCGCTCTGACTCCCTCTCCCGCTTGCGGGAGAGGGCAGGGGGTGAGGGCCAGCGGCCGTTGAAGTACGGAAGCCCTCTGACTGCCGAGTCTGCTGGCCCTCACCCCCACCCTCTCCCGCAAGCGGGAGAGGGAGTGAGAGTGCACCGAGCTGACCGGTAGATTGCTCTACCTGTCTTGCTCCCTCTCCCGCTTGCGGGAGAGGGCAGGGGTGAGGGCCAGCGGCGGTGGAAGTACTGAAGCCTTCTTGCCCCGGCGCAGCCCGTCAGCGCACGCTCACAGCTTCGTGACCCGCACCCAGTTCAGGTTCCAGCCACCCGCCGGCGCATAGATGCCGAGGGCGTAGGTGCCGGCGTTCACGTTCACCGTGTGCGACACCGTCGTCCAGTTCTGCCATCCACCGGTCGCCGGGATCGTGACCTGGCCGAGCTGGATGCTGCCCGCATTCAGGTCCAGCGACAGCCGCGAGCCGCTCGGGCTGGCGACGCGGTACTCGACGCGGTAGCTGCCGCTGGTCGGGAAGTTGACGTTCGCATAGGCCATCCAATCGCCGGCGTCGATCCAGCCGACGTTGCTGCCGCCTTCGCTGCACGCTTCGGTCTGCACGCCGCTCTGGTTGGTGAAGCTCTCCGCCTCGATCAACTTGCCGCTCGTCGGCGGCGGCGTGGTGCCGCCGATCTCCGAGCGGATCGCGGTCAGCAGGCTGTTGGCGCCGGTGCCGTCCTGCGCCAGCTCCCAGATCATCACGCCCGCGCCCTGCTGTAGCGCCAACCGCGTCTTGGCCTTGATCGTCGGGATGCCGTTGTAGGTGATGTAGCCGCAGCTGGCGCACAGCGTGCCGACCAGGTCCTTCTGCGCCGCCGCCGCGCCGAACTGGTTGACGATGTCGTTGAAGCCGTAATCAGACGCATAGCCGTTGAAGCCGTAGCCGTAGAACGGCACGCCCAGCACCAGCTTGTCCTTCGGCAGCCCGCGCGACTGCCACGTCGCGACGTCGCGCTGCGCCTGCGCGTAGGACGAATGCTCCTGCCCGACCTGACCCCAGCTCGGTCCCACGTTGTCGTACGACATGATGGTCACGAAGTCGAAGTGCGGGATCGACGAGACGGGCACCATCCCGCCTTCGTAGCTCGCCGTGGCCGCGGTGACCAGCTTGCCGGGCAGCGCGGCGCGCAGCGCCTGGATGAAGGGCGTGTAGTTGCCGGCCCGGTCGATGGCGGTCAGCACGGCGCCTTCGATGTCGATGTCGGCGCCGTCCAGGCCGAAGGTGTTGACGAACTGCGCCAGGCCGTTGACGGTGGCCGCGCGGCTGCCGGGCTGCAGCAGCGTCTGCCAGTTGCCGGAGCAGCCGGGGATCGCGCCGCCGGCCACCGAGATCAGCACCTTCACGCCCGCCGCGTGGGCCTTCTGCACGACGTAGCTGATGTCCGCGGCGGAGGCGTCCATGCAGGTCGGATTGCCGTTGCTGAGGAAGGCGCCGCTGCCCGACGGATTCGCGAAGGCGAGGTTCACATGGGTGAGCTTGGTGAGGTCGGTGCGGTCGGCCACGGCGCGCAGGCCCTTCCACGCCGGGATGTAGCCGACCACCTTGGTCTGGGCAAAGGCGCTGGAGGCCGTGCCGCACAGGGCGAGTGCGGCGAGGGCGAACGAAAGGCCGGTGAGGACAGGACGGCGGAACGATTCGGACAGTGTCATCGCGAGCTCCCTTGGGATTGAAGGACCGTCGGGCGTCGCGCGACATCCGCGCGGCCTCGATCGATCGACGGCGATTCTGTGGCGTTTTGTGAAACCGCTTTCAATCGTGTCCCTGAACAGGCGACGCATGTTCCGTATCGAGTGCAACGAGGCGTTGCGCGTCCTGAGTACGTCGGAGGCGCATGTCGGCTGTGTAAAGCGCAAAAGCCTGGAAACCTGCTTGCGCCCGCTTACCAAACGGCGCCACCGGTTGCAGGTCGTGCGAGGAGCGCTCCGAATAATCCGCCGCCTACCTCCAAAGGTCTAAAGGACGGATTCCATGAACACCACCACGAGGCGCTGCGGCGCTGCCCTCCGCCTGCATCCGCTGGCCCTGTCCCTGGTCGTCGCCGGCGTGCTCGCCGGCTGCGGCGGCGGCAGCGACGGTTCGGGCGCGCTGGTCGGTGCTGCGCGCCAGAACGGTGGCGCGACCGCATCCACCGGCTCGACCGCGGCCGCGGCCGGGACGCAGGTCTGCTTCTACGAGCATGTGAACTACGCCGGCGCCAGCATGTGCCTGGCCGCCGACTCGGCCTGGGTGGGGTCGGGCTGGAACGACCGCATCTCGTCGGTGAAGGTGCCGGCCGGCTTCAAGGTGCAGCTGTTCGCCGACATCAACTACGGCGGCAAGTCGATCACGCTGACGGCGGACAACGCCAACCTGGTGCCTTCGGGCTTCAACGACGCCGCCTCGTCGATGCGCATCACCGCGCCGCCGGCGGCCGCCAAGGTGACGCTGGCCTCGGTGCAGTTCGCACAGTCCATGCTCTACGGCAGCAGCGACAGCCAGCTGGTGCTGGTCGCCAACAAGCCGGCGCTGCTGAAGGTCAACGTGACCGCGCCCGCGGGCACCGTCGCGCCGACGGGCATTGTGCGCATCGACAACACCGTCGACGGCAGCGGCCGCGACCTGGTGCTGGCCGCGCCGCGCCGCGGCCTGCCGACGACGGTGTCGGAAACGCAGTCCTTCGACGACGCCTACAGCGTGAGCATCCCGGCCGAGCTGGTGAAGAACGGCCTGAAGGTGACGGTGAACGTCGCGGGCGCCGCGGCGCAGAGCATCACGCCGCGCGTGGGCGGCGGCACGCCGATGCGATTCATCCCGATCCCGGTGCGCATCGCCGGCACGACCGGCCAGCTGCCGACGGACCAGTCCGCGCATCTGCGCGCGCTGTTCCCGGTGTCGACGGTGACGCTGCAGTCGCACCCGGCCTTCGTCTCGAGCAAGGTCACGACGCTGCCGAGCACCGACGCGCAATGGAGCGACGCCTTCGGCAAGATCCTGGGCGAGCTCGCCGACCTGCACCGCATCGAGGGCGCCGCGCGCCACGACTATTACTTCGGCTTCATCCCGAAGCGCACCTGGGGCCTGGCGGGTCTGGGTTACGTGCCCGGCAACTCGGCGGTCGGCTTCGACATGCCGAGCAATCCGGACACGGTGCGCGACGTGGTGGCGCACGAGCTCGGCCACAACTTCTCGCTGCCGCACGCGGCCTGCGGCGGCGCGGGCTCGCCGGATCCGAAGTACCCGTACCCGGACGCCAACCTGGGCAAGCCGGGCCGCTACATCTGGAGCTACCTGTCGGACACGGGCTCGTTCTACGACCCGCGCCCGACGGACCGCCACGACATCATGAGCTACTGCGGCGGCACGGTGTTCTCGGACTACAACTACCGCATCATGCAGACCTACCTGACGCCGGCCGACACGGTCAAGGCGCAGGCGGCGGAGGCCAAGGCGGTGGCGCAGGACGTGCTGCTGGTGAGCGGCAGCATCAACGGCCGGCAGGTCGAGATCAACCCGGTCAAGGCGCTGTTCGCCAAGCCTGACGCGGCCTCCGGCCCGTACGTGCTGCGCGTGCAGACGACGGGCGGACAGATCCAGGACGTGGCCTTCACGGCGCAGGCGCTGGACCATGACGGCGACAACCAGCACTTCAGCGTGCTGGTGCCGAAGGTGGACAACATCGCCGCCATCAGCGTGCTGAAGGACGGCGTGACCCTGTCGCAGGCCCAGGCGCGGGTGAGCAACGCCCGTGCGAAGGCGCAGGCGGCCGGCGGCAGCCGCGCGCAGGTGACGGTGAAGGAAGCGTCGGGCAAGGCGACGCTGCGTTGGGATGCGGACTCGGCGCCGTTCCTGAGCGTGACCTGGACGGACGGCACGCGCCGACTGAACCTGGCGCAGGACCTGCAGGGCGGCGAGGCGACGCTGGACACGCATGAACTGCCGGCCGGCGGCCGCTTCGAGTTCATCGTGTCGGACGGTCTGAACGCGCAGCGGGTCGAGACGGCACGCTGAAGCGGCTGTGCGCGCGAGAGCGCGCTGTCAGTCAGACGGGGGATCGGGCTTGAGGGCGCGATCCCCCGTTGTCGTTGGGATCGCCGGTGCGCGATGCGCGGTCGAGGGGAGGGCGGACGTCCTGACGCAGAATGCGCTGCATGAGTGTCGTCGTCGATTTCGAGGCCGACGGATTCGCGCTGATCGTATCCGTGGTGGATCCCGAGGAACTGCTGGCGCTGGCGCCAGTGATGCTGCGCGAGGGCGCGGTGGGTGGTTCGCGCTGTCTGCTGGAGCGACGGGAGATTGCCGCATTGGCGGTCTCGCTGAAGGCGCATCGCGTGCTGGGGTCGCTGATTCCGAAGGACCACGTCGCGGTCCAGTGCACCTATTTCGAGAAGTCTAGCGACCGCAACTGGCTGGTCGCCCTGCATCAGGACCTGAGCATTCCCGTGGCCCGACGCGTGGACGCGCCGGGGTTGCGAGGCTGGTCCGACAAGGAAGGCACGCTGTTCGTGCAACCGCCGCGAGAGGTGCTGGAGCAATTGATCGCCGTCCGCTTGCACGTCGATGCGTGCGGCGCGGACGATGGGCTGCTGCGCGTGGTGCCTGGATCGCACCGGCTGGGCGTGCTCACGCCGGAAGCCGCCGCAACGGTCCGCGCCGATCGCGGCGAGTCCACCTGCACCGCCTCCGCGGGCGATGCGCTGGTCATGCGCCCGCTGGCGCTGCATGCGTCATCGAAGTCCGCCGGAACCAGCAGGCGTCGTGTCCTGCATTTCGTGTTCGGTCCTGCGCGATTGCCGCTGGGACTGGAATGGTCGGTAAAGAGGGAACATTCAGCGGGATGACTGACGTGAACTGCGCGACCGCGTCGTCACAGGTAAAACAGCGCCCAATCGAATTGATTCGCGGTGCGGACGGCAAAGAGGTCGAGGTGAAGACCGAGGCTGATCTTCATGCCGTAGGAAAGAAATACGGTGTCATCAAACTCCTCGACGACGAACCTCACTGGTCAGACGATGGTCATTAAGTCCCGATTGCTGATGCTGCCGTTGCTGGCACTTCTCTTGTGGTGCTCTGCCTGCGTTGGCTCGCCAAAGGTCGCGTTCGGTCTCGTGTCGCTGGACGGTGACGGCAATGCATTGCTGATTGTCGATCGCCCGGTCCCGGCCACGGCAACGATCCATCTTCAGTTCGCCGATCCGCAGTCCCAGCCCCGGTGCTGCAAGCAGCTTCGAGGCAGCGACCTCCAGGCGAGCACTGAGGATGTCGTCGCCACCAACAAGCTGACTGACGCCAAGCCGCTGGTCTATCGCGCGAAGGTCCCTGGCGACTGGGCCGAACTGCCATTCATCGGCGTCGCCGCCTTCGGCGATACCGGCAGCGTAAAGGGCGATTCAACGAGCCTGATGGTCACAGGTCGGGACGGCGTCCGCGTACGCGCCGACCTTTGCGTCAGCCGGGAGGGAGTGCACCTCACGGAGAAGCAAGGCGGCAAGGTGGCGACGCATCTCTACCTCTGGCTCGGATACGAGGTGGAATCGCCCACCTGCCGGTGACACCGCCTTCGACGTCGCCGTTCGCGGCGCCACCACTGGTGCCGCCACGCGCTACCGCAGGACTTTCGTCCATTGACGCCGCGGCCCGGTGAAAGACACTGCGGGCCTTTCCTCGACCTGCTGCGGCTGCGCGCGACATGGATTCCTTCGAAGCTTTCCTCCTGGTCGTCGCCCTGGGCCATCTGTGGTGGCAGCTCTCCAAAGTGAAGCGGCGCGTCCGCGAGCTGGAGGAACGGCTGGCCACGCAGGACGTCGTGCGAGTGCAGCCCGCGGCGACTCAGCCGGCGCGTGCGGCGCAGGCGCCGAGCGCGCAGCCCGCGACCGCATCGCCAATGGGAGCGGCGACGGCGACGGTGCCGCCGCCTCAGGAGTCGGCGCCGACGCCTCGATCCCTTGACGCGCCGCAGGCGTCTGCTCTGACCGCTCCGACCGCTCCGGCCGTTCCAGTCGCTCCGATGCCCGAGGCCGCGGCGACCGTGCCATCGTCGCCGCCGGTCCGACCGCCGGCGGCACCGCGCGTCGCGCCGTCGCCGGCCGCCTCCGTCACACCGCAATGGCAGGCCGCCTTCTTCGACCTGCTGCGCAAGAACGTCTTCGCCGTCGCCGGCATCGTCCTGCTGCTGCTCGGCTTCGTGGTGCTGTTCCGCTCGATCGAGTGGGGCCATCTGCTGTCGCCGCTCGCCAAGGTGTCGCTGGGCTGGGTCGCCGCGGCGGCGCTCGGCTTCGCGGGCATCAAGCTGAGCGCGCGCAACGGGCTGTGGGGCCAGGTCGTGCAAGGCGGCGCGGCGGCCATCGGCTTCCTCGCCACCTATGTCGGCGCGTCGGGCTACGAGGTCGTCTCGCCGACGGTCGCGTTGGTGCTCTTCACCGCCATCTCCGGCGCGCTCGTGTATCGCGCGCTGAAGGAGGACGCGAAGGTCCTGGCCGGCGTCGGCTTCCTGGGCGCCTATGCCGCGCCGCTGCTCGCCATGTACGGCCACGCGGGACTGCTCTTCAATCTGGTCTACGGCCTCATCGTGACTGCGTTCGCGCTGGGGGTGAGCCTGTCCCGCCGCTGGCAGGAGATCGGCATCCATGCCCACGTCTGCGCGACAGGCCTGGCCGCGCTGGCCTACGCGGGCGCGACTTACGAGCCCTCGCTGCCCGCCTGGCACCAGCAGGTGCTGCTGCTGGCCTATGTCGCGCAGTTCGCCGGCTGGGCGCTGGTCTGGGCTCGACGCCATCGTCCCTCCGAGGAGCCGCTCGGGCGCTTGTTGTCGGCCTCGGCCCGCGAGATCCCCGTCCTCAGCGCCTGCTTCTCGACCACCGCCGTCGTCTTCGTCGCACTGGAGAGCTGGCTGCTGGCGCCGACCGCGTTCATGGCCGTCGCTTTCGTCACCGCGGCGGCGCTGGCCTTCGCAGGCATGCGGCTGTTCCCGCAGCGTGCGTTGCGCGAGACCGCCTGGGTGCTGAGCGCGCTGAGCGTGGCCGCCGGCCTGGTGCAGGGCGATCTGGCGCGATCCGTCGCGAGCTTCGGCCTGTTCGCTGAAGGCGCGATCCTGACGCTGACGACGCGCGCGCAGTCCGTGTTCCGTCGCCTCGTGGCGCGTGTGCTCGTGGCGGTCGGCGCCCTCGCCGTGATCGACGTGCCGGCGTTGTGGCCTGTCGCCTTGCTGTCGCTGGCGGGCCTCGCGCTGTCGGTGCGGATGCAGCGCGAGAGCAGGCCGGTCGACGCCGGCCTGGCCGCGACCGTGACCGTCGCGGCCGCGGCGGCGCTGTCGTACCGATACGCCGGACTCCGCTTCGAGCTGCTGCCGATCTTCACGCTGATCATGCTGGCGGCGACGCTGCTGGCGCATGTGCTGGGCCGTGCGACATCGCCGGGGGAGTCCTCGTCGTCGCCGTCTCGGCTTCTGTCGACATCGCAGGAAGCGCTGGAGGCGAAGCCGTCCGACATCCTCCTCGTGCGCTCGATCTACGCGGCGGTGCTCGCCGCGGGCTGGTTGCTGACCTTGACGGTGGCGCGTGAGGCACCGCGTGTCCTGACGCTGGCCGCGGTGGTGGCGCCGGTGGTCTTCGGCGCGGTGGCGGCGTTCCTGTCGCTGCGCAGGACCCTGAGCCCCTATGCCGCCGAGCGGGCGAAGGCGCTGCTCTGGCTGGCGCACCTGCTGCCGGCGCTCGTGGCCTTCGTCTTCAACTGCAGTTGGACGCAGATCGCCTTGCTGCTCGTGGCGGGTACTGTCGCCTTCGCCCACGTGCTCACGCGCTTGCGCGTGGACGCACCGGGGGCCAGGGAGGTCTTCATCTCCGCCACCAGCATGGCGCACGCGGCAGGGCTGGCGTCGCCGGTGCCGCTCGTGATCGCCGCCTGGCCCTGGACCGGCTCGGCCGGCGGCGCAGAGTGGGTCTTGGCCGGCGCGTCCTTCTACGCCGCATTGGTGACCTGGTGGAAGCTCGGTGAGGGCGTGCCCGCGCAGGTCCGCCACATCGTCGCCGCCGCGACCGGCGTCGCGATGGGCTATGTGGTCGTGCGCGGTGTGACCGACGCGCCGCAGTTCGCGTTCCCGCTCGCGTGGGACAGCTACCTGCTGCCGGTCGCGCTGGCCGCCATCGGCGTGGGCTTCCTGTTCCTGAGCACGCGCAGCGGTCGCCGCCTGGCCTGGCAGCTTTCCGCCGCCGTGCTGGCGGGTTCGGCGGTCAAGTTGCTGCTGTCACTGGGCAGCCTGGCACTTTCGCCGATGGGCATCGTCGGCAGTCTCCTCGGCATGGGCGCGCTGTTCCTGCTGGCGGGGTATCTGGCGCCGCAGCCGCCCGCGCGGGAGTAGGCGGGACCGACGTCGCCGCCCCCCGCTAGGCGAAGCGCTTCCGGTACTCCACCAGCGTGAGTCCCAGACGCCGGCCGAACGCGCGCCGGAAGCCGTCCACATTCGCGTAGCCGACCGCGTCGGCCAGGCGCTTGGCCGGCAGATCCGAGTCCTCCGCCATGCGGCGCGCGGCGTCGATGCGCGCGTTCTCGACGAACTCCGCCGGCGTGGTGCCGGTCTCGTCGCGGAACACGCGCGCGAAGCTGCGCTCGCTCATGCCAGCGCGTTTCGCGAGCGCGGGGACGGACAGGTCCGCGCGCAGGTTCGCGAGCACATAGTCCTGGATCGCGCTCACGTCGGAGCGCTCGGCGGTCTGCGCGGCCAGGTGGGCGCTGAACTGGCTCTGCCCACCGGGCCGCTTCAGGAACATCACCAGCTGCCGCGCCACGCGCAGCGCGAGTTCGCGCCCGTGGTCGTCCTCGACCATCGCCAGCGCCAGGTCCATGCCGGCGGTCACGCCCGCCGAGGTGAAGAGCCTGCCGTCCTTCACGTAGATCGCATCGGGCTCGACGCAGGCGTCGGGATGGTCCGCGGCGAGCCGCTCGGTCGAGTTCCAGTGCGTCGCCACCCGCTTGCCGTCCAGCAGCCCGGCCGACGCCAACGCGAACGCGCCGGTGCAGACCGAGCCGTATCGACGCGCCGTGCGCGCCTGCCGTTGCAGCCAGCGCCGCAGGTCCGCGTCGACGACCATGTCGTCGCGTCGCGGGCTGCCGGCGACGAGCAGCGTGTCGATGCGGCCGCGATGCGTCGCCACCGTCGCGTCGACGGCCATGCGCAGTCCGCTGCTGCTTCGCAACAGCCCCGCGTCGGTGCTGATCACGTTCACCTGATACGCCTTGGCGTCGCCGAGCTGATGGGACGCCTCCGCGAAGACGTCGGCGGGCCCGGCCACGTCGAGCAGCTGGAAACGGGGGAAGGCGAGGATGGCGATGCGCATGGCGGTGAATGCCCGGTGATTGGCAGGAAACGCCGTGCCGGCGACCGGCACGCTCCGGTGAGCTTGGCAGAAAATATCCGGACACGCAAATCCAGCCAATCGACTTCAGCCAATCGACTTCAGCCAAGCGACTTCAGCCAAGGACGCCGACATGCACGCCTCACCTTCCATGCCTCCGCCGTTGTCCATGACGTCGGGAATGCCGGCCTCCGCCGGGCAAGCCGGCGCCTCGATCCGCCATCTGCCGGTGAACCTCTTCGCCTCGGTGATGGGCTTGTCCGGGCTGGCGCTGGCCTGGCGGCTCGCGCATCGGAGCCTCTCCGCCCCCGCCTTCATCGGCGAGGCGGTGGGCGCGCTCGCGGTGCTCGTCTTCGTGCTGATGGCCGCGGGCTACCTCACCAAGCTGGCGAAGCATCCCGAAGTCGTGCAGGCGGAGTTCCGTCACCCGGTGGGCGGCAACTTCTTCGGCACGATCGCGATCTCGCTGCTGCTGCTTTCCTCGCTGATCGAGCCCTACAGCGCGTCGACGGCGCAGGCGCTGTGGACCCTCGGCGCAGTGGGCGCGTTCGTGCTCGCGTTCATCGCCGTGTCGCGGCTGCTGAAGGGGCAACTGGACGCCGCGCTCGTGATGCCCGCGTGGCTGCTCTCGGGCGTGGCGACGCTCGACATCGCGGTCACCGGCCGGGACATGCCGATGGCCTGGGCGCCGGAGATCAACCTGATCGCGGGCGCGCTCGGCGCCATGCTGGCGCCGGTGCTCTTCGTGATGATCGTGAGCCGCCTGGTGCACCGTGAGCCGCTCGCGCCGGCGGTGACGCCCTCGCTGATGATGCTGGTCGCGCCGTTCGAGGTGGGTTTCCTCGCCTACAGCAACCTGGTCGGCGTCGACCGCTTCGCGGCCGTGCTCTTCTACTTCGGACTGTTCCTGTTCCTGGTGATCTCGCCCAAGGTGTTCCGCCCGAGCATCGCGTTCTCACCGGCGTGGTGGGGCATCAGCTTCCCGATGGCCGCATTGGCGAGCGCCGCGCTGAAGTACGCGGGCCACGAAGGCGGCATCCCGCTCCAGGTGCTGGCGATCGTGCTGCTGGGCGTGCTGAGCGTGGCGTTGGCGGTCCTGTTCGTGCGGACGGTGCGGATCGTGTTGAACGGACAGCTGTTCAGGTGATCCCACCATCGCGGTCACCGGCGCCGCCGAGGCGGCTGAGGTCACCGACCTGCCGGCGTCACCGCGTCGATCGCATCCAGCACCGCTTCCGGCGTTGCCGGTGCGCGCAGCGGGGGATCGCAGCGCTCGGGCCCGCAGGCCGCGACCGCGTCCTTGATCGCGAGCAGCACCGAGAACGGCAGCAGCAGCGGCGGCTCGCCGACCGCCTTCGAGCGGTGGATGCTGTCCGCCGCGTTCGGCGCGTCGTAGAGCGCGACGCGGAAGTCCCTCGGCATGTCGTTGGCCGTCGGGATCTTGTAGGTACTCGGCGCGTGCGTCAGCAGCAGGCCCGACTGCGGATGCCACACCAGTTCCTCACTGGTCAGCCAACCCTGGCCCTGCACGAACGCGCCTTCCACCTGGCCGATGTCCAGCGCCGGGTTCAGCGACTTGCCCACGTCGTGCAGCACGTCCGCGCGCAGCACGCGCGACTCGCCGGTCAGCGTGTCGACGAGCACCTCCGCCACCGCCGCGCCGAAGGCGTAGTAGTAGAACGGGTGACCCTGCAGCTTCGCGCGGTCCCAGTGCAGGCCGGGCGTCGCGTAGAAGCCGTCGCTCCACAGCTGGATGCGCTCCAGGTAGGCCTTGGCGACCAGCTCCTTGAAGCTGATCGACTTCGGCCCGTCGAGTCCCTCGAGATGACCATCGCCGGCGCCGTCGGCCCGTGCATCCACGCGCACCTCGCCACCGTCGAAGACGAGCGCGTCCTCGTCGCAGCCGAGCAGCCGTGCCGCCAGCGGCTTCAGGCGCTGCTTGATCTTGCGCGCCGCGTCCTGCGCCGCCTTGCCGTTGAGGTCCGAGCCCGTGGACGCCGCCGTCGCCGAGGTGTTGGCGACCTTGCTGGTGTCGGTCGCGCTCGCGCGCACCTGCAGCGCCGGAACGCCCAGTTCATGCGCCACCACCTGCGCGACCTTGGTGTTGAGCCCCTGGCCCATCTCGGTGCCGCCGTGGTTCACCAGCACCGAGCCGTCCGTGTAGACATGGACCAGCGCGCCCGCCTGGTTCAGGTGGACGACGTTGAACGAGATGCCGAACTTCACCGGCGTCAGCGCCAGCCCGCGCTTGAGCACCGGGTTGGCCGCGTTGAAGGCGGCGATCTCCGCGCGTCGCGCGTGGTAGCCGGAGGTCTCGACCAGTTGGTCCGTGAGCCGGCGGATCTGGTTGTCCTCGACGCGCTGCCCGTAGGGCGTGACGTCCTGGCCGTCGCGATAGAAATTGCGCTGCCGCACCGCCAGCGGATCGAGGCCCAGGCGCCGCGCCACGCCATCGAGGATCATCTCGATCGCCAGCGCGCCCTGCGGCCCGCCGAAGCCGCGGAAGGCCGTGTTGCTCTGCGTGTTCGTCTTCGCGGCGTAGCCGTGCATCGAGACGTTCGGCAGCCAGTACGCGTTGTCGAAGTGGCACAAGGCGCGTGCCATCACCGGTCCGGAGAGATCCGCGCTGTGGCCGCAGTTGGAGATCAGGTCGATGTCGGCGGCGAGGATCCGGCCCTCATCGTCGAAGCCGACCGACCAGCGGTAATCGAAGCCGTGGCGGCGGCCGGTGACGAGGAAATCGTCGTCGCGGTCGACGCGCAGCTTGACCGGCCGGCGCAGCTTGTGCGCCGCGATCGCGGCCACGCAGGCGAAGAGCGCCGACTGCGATTCCTTGCCGCCGAAGCCGCCGCCCATGCGCCGGCACTGCACCGTGACCTGGTGCGCCTGCCAGCCCATCGCATGCGCGACCAACTGCTGCATCTCCGACGGATGCTGCGTCGAGCAGTGGATCAGCAGCGCCTGGTTCTCCTGCGGCAGCGCGTAGCTGATCTGGCCTTCCAGGTAGAACTGTTCCTGTCCGCCGACGCCCCATTCGCCGTCGAGCCGGTGGGGCGCCGAGGCAAGTGCCGCCTGCGCGTCGCCGCGCGCCAGATGCATCGGCGGGATGACGTATTGCCCGATGGCATGGGCCTCGCGGGCGGTCAGCACCGCCGGCAGCGGCGTGCCGACGATGGCCTGCTTCGCCATCGCGGCGGCGCGGCGCGCGAGTTCGCGATCGGTGGCGATCACCGCGTAGACCGGTTGGCCGACGTAGCGCAGGTCGCCGTCGGCGAGGATGGGGTCGTCGTGGAGCAGCGGGCCGCAGTTGTTCTCGGCCGGGATGTCGGCGGCGGTCAGCACCGCGACGACGCCCGGTTGCCGGCGCAGCAGCTCGACGTCGATGGCGACAAGCGTGCCATGTGCGATCGGCGAAAGACCGAGTGCCGCGTGCAGCGTGCCCTGCGCCTCGGCGATGTCGTCGATGTAGGTGGCCTCGCCGCTGACGTGCAGATGCGCGGCCTCGTGCGCGCGGCTGACGCCGACCTGCGGCTGCAGCGCGGTCTGTCGCGCATCGAGGGGTATGGCGGGCGTGTCGGCGTCGAAGCCGAGCGGCAGTTCCGAGGGCTTGTTCATGCGACGCTCCGCTGCAGGTTGACGGCCTGCCAGACGCTGCTCGATTCGGCGGCGACCGGCGCATTGGCGCGCGTCTCCAGCCAGAAGCGGCGGATCAGGTTCGCGGCGGTGCGTTCTCGGTAGCTCGCGCTTGCGCGCAGGTCGGTCATGGGCTTGAAGTCCTCGCGCAGCGCGGCGGCCGCGTCGATCGACGCCGCCTCGTCCCAGGCGCGGCCGGTCACGGCGGCCTCGGCCTTCGCCGCGCGCTTGACGATCGCGGCCATGCCGCCGAACGCGAAGCGGGCGTCGCGCACGACGCCGTCCTCCAGCCGCAGGCTGAGCACCGCGCAGACGGCGGAGATGTCGCTGTCGTAGCGCTTGGCGAGCTTGTAGCCGCGCAGCCGCGTGCCGGGCGGCGGCGAGGGGACCTCGAGCGCCTCGACGAACTCGCCGGGCTCGAGCGCGTTCTTCATGTAGTCCAGGTAGAAAGCCTCGAGCGGCAGCGTGCGCTGCGACGCGCCGCGGCGCAGCACGATGCGCGCGCCCAGCGCGATCAGCGCCGGGGCGCCGTCGCCGATCGGCGAGCCGTTGGCGATGTTGCCGCCCAAGGTCCCGGCGTGGCGCACCGGCGGCGACGCGAAGCGCAGCCACAGCTCGCGCAGCGCGGGCACGCGCGCGGTCAGCGCGGACCAGGCGTCTTCCAAAGTCACCGATGCGCCGATGCGCAGCGTGGTGCCGTCCTGCGCCGTCACCGAGTCGATGCGTCGCATCTCGTCAACGCGCCCCGTGAGGATCACGTCGCCGAGCTCACGCTGCTGCTTGTTGACCCACAGGCCGACGTCGGTCGCACCGGCGACGAGCCGCGCCTGCGGCATCGCCTCGCGCAGCGCGGCGAATTCGTCGATCGAGCGCGGCGCGAAGACGCGCTGCGGCGTACCGGCGCGAGAGAGCGCCTCGTACTGAAGCGGCGGATCTTCAGCCAGCACCCGCAGCGCCTCGACGATCGGCGTGCGATCGATCGTGCGCGCCGGCGCCTCGAACATGCGTTCGCCTGCCTCCAGGATCGGCCGGTAGCCCGTGCAGCGGCACAGGTTGCCGGACAGGTCGTCAGCCAGCGCCTGGCGCTCCGGGCGTGTCCCGCAGGCCTGATGGCGCTCATAGATCGCCTGCATCGTCATCGCGAAGCCAGGCGTGCAGAACCCGCATTGCGAGCCATGGCAGTCGACCAGCGCCTGCTGGACCGGGTTCAGGTCGGCACTGTCGCCGAGGTCCTCGACCGTCAGCAGCGCCTTGCCATCGAGCATCGGCAGGAACTGGATGCAGGCGTTGACGTTGCGCAGTTCGACGGCCCGGCCGTCCGCGTCCAGCTCGCCGACCAGCACCGTGCAGGCGCCGCAATCGCCTTCTGCGCAGCCCTCCTTGGTGCCGGCGCAGCGGGCGTGCTCGCGCAGGTACTGCAGCACCGTGGTCGTCGGCGGCAGCCCGGACACGGACTGGAGCTGACCCTGGTGGAAGAAGCGGATCGGACGGGGTTCGGTCATGGACGAGAGCAAGGCTGGGCGGGCCGGAAGGACCGCTGGCGGGCAAGCAAGAAGCGGGCGAGGGTGGCTCCGGCGCCGCCGGATGCAATTAACCAGGACGGTACTCCTGCGCCGTCCCTATGGTTATACGATGGGACTTATGACATCCATATGCCACCGGCCATGTCGGAAGCACTGAACTTCGACAAGATCGACCTCCTTCTGGTGCGGGTCCTGCATACCTTGATTTCCGAGCGCAGTGTGTCCAGGGCCGCCATGCGGCTCGGCAGCACGCAGCCCGCCTTGAGCGCGCAGCTGCGGCGTCTGCGCACCCTGACGGGCGATCCGCTGCTGGTGCGCAGCGGCGCCGGCATGACGCCGACCGCGACCGCGCTGGAACTGCTCGCGCCCGCCGAACGCCTGCTGCGCGAGGCCGACGAGCTCTTCGGCGCCCGGCTGCGCAAGACCGGTTTCGATCCCGCGACCGCCGAGCTGCGCTTCCGCGTCGCGGCGAGCGACTACCTCGACCCGCTGTTCCTGCCGCTGCTGGTGGCGCATCTGCAGCGGCTGGCGCCGGGCGTGCAGCTCGACCTGCAGCCGCTGAACGCCGACTTCGATTACCGCGCCTCGCTCGCCCGCGGCGAGGTGGACCTGGTGATCGGCAACTGGCTGGAGCCGCCCGGCGAGCTCCACATGGGCCGGCTGCTGGTGGACGAGGTCGTCTGCCTGGTCAGCAAGGACCACCCCGCCGCGCGTATGGCACCGCGCGCCTGGACGCAGGAGCGCTACCTCGACTGCCAGCACCTGGCGCCGATGCCGCTGAGCCGGGGCCAGCCGGGCGTGATCGAGCAGCACCTGGCCTCGCTCGGCCTGGAGCGCCGCATCGCGGTGCGCTGCGCCCACTTCGGGCAACTGCCGCAGATGGTGGCGCGCAGCTTGCTGGTGCTGACCACCGGCCGGCTGTTCTGCAACCGCTACGTGGATCAATTGCCGGTGACGGTGCTCCGCTGCCCGGTGGCGTTCCCGCCGATGACCTACTACCAGCTGTGGCACGACGTCAGCCACAACAGCGCGCCGCTGCGCTGGCTGCGCGAGCAGGTGCGCGAAGTCGCGCGCGAGCTCGTGAAGTAGGGGCCGTCGCGTTGCTCTCCGCATCTCTCCCTGAAGTCTTCCTTCCGAATCTCCTCCGCTGAACGCATGACCACCGACCGATCCGCCGCTCCCGCACGCCTGGCCCTGAAGGGCGACCTGCTGGACTTCACCGCCGCGCCGCAGTGGGCGCGCGTGGACGACCCCGCCGTGCGTTTCCGTCCGGACCATTGGCTGCTGATCGAGCAGGGCCGCATCGTCGGCGCGCAGGCGGAGGATCCGGGCGAGGGCTGGGTCCGCGAGGATCACGGCGGCCGGTTGATCCTGCCGGGCTTCGTCGACACGCACGTGCACAGCCCGCAGCTGGACGTGATCGCGTCCTACGGCACGGAGCTGCTGGACTGGCTCAACACCTACACCTTCCCGGCGGAGCAGCGCTACATGGATCCGGAGGTCGCGCACGTCGGCGCGGGCCGTTTCCTCGACGCGCTGCTGGCGCACGGCACGACCTCGGCGGTCGTTTATCCGACGGTGCACAAGGTCTCGGCCGATGCGCTGTTCGACGCCGCCGCGGCGCGCGGCATGCGCCTGATCACCGGCAAGGTGCTGATGGACCGCAACGCGCCCGAGGCGCTGCGGGACGACGTCGCGCAGGCGGAGCGCGACTGCCTCGACCTCATCGCGAAGCACCACCACCGCGAGCGCCTGTCCTACGCGGTGACCGTGCGCTTCGCGCCGACGAGCACGCCGGAGCAGCTCGCGATGGCCGGCGCGCTGTGCCGCGCCGATGCCAGCCTCTACATGCAGACGCACGTGGCGGAAAACCGCGGCGAGGTCGAATGGGTCGCCAAGCTCTTCCCCGAGGCCCGCAGCTACCTCGACGTCTACGACCGCGTCGGCCTGCTGCATCCGCGCTCGGTGCTGGCGCACGGCATCTGGCTGGACGACGAGGACCGCCGCGTCGTCGCGCGCACCGGCGCCCACATCGCGCATTGCCCGTCATCCAACCTGTTCCTGGGCAGCGGGCTGTTCGACTGGCCCGGCGCGCTCGCCGCGGGCGTGCGCGTGAGCGCGGCCAGCGACGTGGGCGGCGGGACCTCGCTGTCGGCGCAGCGCACGCTGGCGGACGGCTACAAGGTGCAGGCGCTCAACGGCCAGCGCCTGACCGCCTGGGCGGGGCTGCATGCGGCGACGCTCGGCGCGGCCGAGGCGCTGGGCCTGTCGGACGAGCTGGGCCACTTCGGCGCCAAGACCCTGGCCGACGTCTGCGTCTGGGACTGGGCCGCCGGCCCGGTCGCCGAGGCCCGCATGAGCCTGGCGCGCGACCCGCATGAACGCGCCTTCGCCTGGATGACGCTGTCGGACGACCGCAACCTGGTGGCGAGCTATGTCGCGGGCGTGCCGCGTTATCGGCGACCCTGACAACCCCGGGGGCTGCCGTCCGTCGCCTCTGCACGCAGCCTGTCGGTGCAGGGCGCAGCGCGTGGAACCGGGGATAGTCAAATCCTGACCCCGATGCCTACAGTCGGAGCTTCCCGGGACGTCCCCGGGAGCGATCAGGAGAGGAGATCCCCGATGACGAAGTTGTCCCCGAACGGCACGCCGAAGACGGCATTGACCGCGCTGTGCCTGGCGCTGGCCGCCGCCGCGACGCTCGCGATGCCCGCACAGGCCGCGACGGAGAAGGTCGCCAGGACGCCCGCCACGGCGGCCACGGCCAAGGCGCAGGCCAAGCCCTCGCAGCCGCGGCCCGCCAAGCCCTACACGATCGAGCAGTTCATGGCGACGACCTCGGTCCGCGGGGCCTCGTTCTCGCAGGACGAGCGCCGCATCCTGTTCAGCAGCAATGAGACCGGGATCTTCAACGTCTACAGCCAGTCCGTCGACGGCGGCGCGCCGGTGGCGTTGACCAAGTCCACGACGGAAAGCCACTACGCGGTCAGTTACTTCCGCACCGACGACCGCGTGCTGTTCACGCGCGACCAGGGCGGCAACGAGAACAACCACCTGATCGTGCGCGAGCTCGACGGCAGCGAGCGCGACCTGACGCCCGGCGACAAGGTCAAGGCCGGCTTCACCGGCTGGAGCCGCGACGGCGACGCCTTCTTCGTCACGACCAACGAGCGCGACGCCCGCTACATCGACGTCTACCGCTACGACGCCAAGACCTACGCGCGCACGCTGATCTACCAGAACAACGACGGCAACGCGGTGTTCGACGTCAGCGGCGACGGCCGCTGGGTGGCGCTGGGCAAGACCAACACGACGGCGGATTCGGACGTCTACCTCTACGACACGCAGAGCAAGGAAACGAAACATCTGACGCCGCACCAGGGCGTGGCCTCGTTCAGCACGACGGACTTCGATCCGGAGTCTAAGACGCTGCTGATCCTCTCGAACGAGGGCTCCGAATTCCAGCGCCTGGTCGCGTACGACCTGGCCTCGGGCCAGAAGCGCGACCTGGAGAAGGCGGACTGGGACATCGTCTACAGCAGCTATTCGCGGGACGGCCGTTATCGCGTGACCGGCGTCAACGCCGATGCCAGCCTGGAGCTGCGCATCGTGCAGACCGCCGACGGCAAGCCGGTGGCTCTGCCCAAGCTGCCCGGCGGCGAACTCCGCGGCGTGACCTTCTCCAAGACCAGCCAGCGCATGGCGTTCTACCTGAACGGCGACCGTTCGCCGAGCAACCTGTACGTCTACGACTTCGGCACGAAGCAGGTGAAGCAGCTGACGCGCACGCTGTCCAAGGACATCGATCCGGAGGAACTGGTCGAAGGCCGCATCGTGCGCTTCCGTTCGTTCGACGGGATGGTGATCCCCTCGGTCTACTACGAGCCGAAGGAGGCGTCCCCGACCAACAAGGTACCGGCCGTCGTGATGGTGCACGGTGGGCCGGGCGGCCAGACCACGCGCGGCTACGCGGCGATGGTGCAGTACCTGGTCAACCACGGCTATGCGGTGCTGGGCATCAACAACCGCGGCAGCTCAGGTTATGGCAAGACCTTCTTCACCGCCGACGACGGCAAGCACGGCCGCGAGCCGCTGTGGGACTGCATCGAGGCCAAGACCTACCTGGCCGGCACCGGCGTCATCGACCCCGAACGCATCGGCATCATGGGCGGCAGCTACGGCGGCTACATGACGCTGGCGGCGATGGCTTTCCGGCCGGAAGCCTTCAAGGTCGGCATCGACATCTTCGGCGTATCCAACTGGCTGCGCACGCTGGAGTCCATCCCGCCGTACTGGGAGAGCTTCCGCAAGGCGCTGTACCTGGAGATCGGCGATCCGGTGAAGGACAAGGATTTCCTGATCGCGACCTCGCCGCTGTTTCATGCCAAGGAGATCCGCAAGCCGCTGCTGGTGATCCAGGGCAAGAACGATCCGCGCGTCATCAAGCCGGAGAGCGATGAGATCGTCGACGCGGTGAAGAAGAACGGCGTGCCGGTCGAGTACGTGGTCTTCGAGGACGAGGGCCACGGCTTCTCGAAGAAGAAGAACCAGATCGAGGCCAACCAGAAAACGCTCGAATTCCTCGACAAGTACCTGAAGCCCGGCTTGAAGAATTAAATCCGTGCGAAGTTGCACGGTTTACAGGCTGTTGCCGGGCCTCGCCCCGGCATAGGCAGGATGCCCCCACAAGCAAAAAGCGCCCGGCCCCGTGCCGGGCCTTTTTGTCTAGACAGAGAGAGAAGCGCCCGGTCCAGGACGCCTTGCGCAGGTCACAAGCCTGCGGGGCTCGTCGGGCTTCGACACGATGGGGGATCAGATCATGCGATTCGATGGCACGTTGGAGAGTTGGTACGCCGAGCGCGGCCACGGGATGCTCAAGCCGGAGCAGGGCGGTGATGCCCTGTTCGTGCACGTGTCTGCCTTTCCCATGGACGGTCAGCCGCCTCGGGAAGGCGAGCGCCTGAGCTTCGAGGTTGTGTCCAGGAGTGACGGCAGCAAACAGGCCGTGCGGGTGCATCGTCTGCAGGAATACAAGCTGCCTTCGCAGCTGCGTCCCGCGCGCATGGGCTCGCGCCCGCCGCGGCCGATCGCGCGCCGTCGGACGTCGCCGCTGACCTGGACGGTGCTGGTGCTGCTGTTGCTGGGCGTGGGCGCGACCGTGTGGTCGCCGGCCAGCCATGCGATCGCGGGCAAGATGCAGAGCCAGGCCCAGGCCCAGGCTCAGAATCAGACGCCGAGCCAGGCCAAGGCCCAGGGCCGGGTGGGCCGCTGACAAGTTGACTCCTTGGGGCTGGCACCTGCAGCCCCGTCGCCCTCGCGGAGGCCCACTGCTCCGCTTCTTTCAGGCTGCCCTCCCGGGCAGCCTTTTTTGCGTCCGGCCCGTCGGCTCACGTCGCTGACGTCGCTCATGTCGCTCGTCAACGAAAGGCGGGCAGGGGGCTCCTCATACTGTTCGCATGCTCACAAAATCGTCGCCCCCTGCCCGCCTTCCGTTGACTCGGAATCAGGGGCGCGAGGAAGGCGGCGGAGGGTCAGACCTTGAGTTCGAGGCGAACGGTCCACACGGTGAAGCTGCGGCCGGTGCTCTCGCCGGTGACGATGCGGCCCGGCGTCGTGGCAATGCTGCCGTTGCCGAAAGTCAGCGGGACAAGATTGCTGGCAGCAACGCGCACCGCCACCGTCGGCGAGAAAGTCCACATCGCGGAGAGATCGATGACACGCTTCTTGTCGATGTCGTTGAGGACCTGGTCGCTCTGCTGCAGCAAGGTCGTGGGCGTGTAGTTGAGCGACGCGCCCAAGGTCAGCGGCACCGAGCGCAATCGATAGTCGGCGCCGAGGTTGGCCGTGTAGCGCGGCTGCTGGTCCAGCTTGTTGTTGGGGCCGACGATGCCGTCGACGGCGGAGTGGAACAGCGACAGGTTGCTGCGCACGTTGACCGGGATCGCGTCGCTGAAGTACTCGTCGAGTCGGAACTTGGCCTCGAGCTCGACGCCGTAGGTCTTGGCATTGCCGATGTTGCGCGGACGGATGACCCAGCGCTGCGTGGTGGCGTAGGGCACCGTCTCGAGCTCGGCCTGGCTGCGGATCAGGTCGGTGATGCGGCGGTAGAAGAAATTCGCGCTGAGCAGGCCGCCCTTCGAAAGGTATTTCTCGTAACCGATCTCGACACCCGTGGCCATCTCCGGCTTCAGGTCGGGGTTGCCGAAGCGGTCCGGGTAGTTGATCAGGTTGGGGCCGCAGAGGATGTCCGGCGGCTGGCAGGTGAACTGGCTGTTGATGCTGAGCCGGCCGATGACGTCGTTGAGGTTGGGCGCCTTGTAGCTGCGGGTGAGGCTGGCGCGGATCTGCTCGCGGCTCTTCTCGTCGATCTTGTAGACGCCGTGCAGCAGCGGGGTGAGCACGCTGGAGGTGTTCTTCACCGGGCCCTGGTTGTTGGTGCTGTCGGTCTGGATGCCTTCCCAGCGCAGGCCGGCGTAGAAGCCCCATTGCTTGCCGACGCTCCATTCGTCCTGTCCGTAGACGGCCAGGCGGCGCGTGGAGGCGCTGACGTTCTCGCCGAAGTCGGCGAGGAAGGCGCAGGGGTTGCCACTCATGGTGCGGCCGAAGACCTCGTAGCAGCCGCGCGTCTGGGTGCGCTCGGTGCCTTCGCCCTCGACGCCGGCGACGAGGTTGTGCTCGTTCTCCATCTGGTGCGTGAGCTTGAGGTTGACGCTCCACTGCGTGTCGCGGCTCTTGGTGGTGTCGTCCTGCGTGCGATAGAAGACGCCCGGCGTGGCGTCGAGGTCTTCCTCGCGATGGGCGCTGCTGTCCATCGTCATGCGCCCGGCGCCGAGGCGCGTTTCCATGCGGGTGCGCTCGTCGATGCGCTTGTTCCACTGCAGGTTCAGGCGCGCCATCGCGGAGCGGCTGCTGCTGTCGTTCGTGGCGGTGTCGTACTTGATGCGCTCGAAGGCGTTCTCGTCGGGCACCGCGGACTGGGTCTGCCGGGAGCTGCTGCCGCCGCTGCCGCGGTTGACCATCACGAAGGGCTGGAGCGCGATCGTGTCGCCGCCGTCCAGGCGAAACTGCAGGCGGCCGGTCATGTTGAGCGACTTGCGCTCGTCGGCGGTCTGGCCGCGGGTCTGGAGCAGGGTGTCGCTCTTGGGCGCGCCGGTCGTCGTGTCGAAGCGCTGGGTGAAGGACTGCGAGTCGATGTCGTCCAGCCGCTTGTGCTGCATCGCGTTGACGGTGAAGTTGTAGGCGTCGCCGTTGTCGCCGATCTTGTCGTTGCGGGTCCAGTTGAAGTGCGGGGTGAGGTGGTCGCGCTCGAAGGCGGCGGCGAGGCGGACCTCGTTGAGCCGGCGCTGGAGAGCCTCGCGCAGGACGACGTTGATGGTGCCGGCGATGGCGCGCGCGCCGAACTCGGCGGTCGGGGCGCGCATCACCTCGATGCGTTCGATCTGCTCGGGCGGGAGCTCGTCGAGCGAGAAGCCCGGCGGCATGCGTTCGCCGTTGACGAGGATCTGGGTGTAGCCGCTGCCCATGCCGCGCATGCGGACCTCGCCGCCGCGGCCGGGGCGGCCGCCGGTGGTGACGCCGGGCAGGCGCTTGAGCACCTCGCCGATGGTGGAGTCGCCGTAGCGCTCGATCTCCTCGCGGCCGATGATGATCTTCGAGGCGGTGGAGGCGCGGCGCTGGTCGTCGTCGCGCGAGGTGCCCTGGATCTCGACGCGGTCGAGCTGCGTGGGGTTGTCGGCGTCCTTGGCGGGTGGCGGCGCGGCGGGGCGCGAGCGCTCAGGCGTCGGTGCAGGCGCCTTCGCGGGCGGCGTGGCGGGTGCGGGGGCGGGCGGCGTGGCCTGGGACCAGGCGGAGGCGCTCAGGCCCAGCATCAAGGCGAAGGACAGCGGATGCAGGGCAGGTCGGCGGGTGCTTGTCATCGAAAAGGCAATGGCGGAGCAAGCGCGGCCCGATCTGGCGATGGCTGGGACGGAAGCGCGAAACAGGGTTGTGGGGTCCCGCGGGCGAGGGCGGAAGGCGTCTCGTCGCGGATGGGTCGAAAGGATCGCACGCTGTACGTTTCGTGCCGAAGGCGAGCGCGGACTTTCAAAGTTCTTTACCCAAGGTGATGGTCGGGCGCGACGCTGGGGCGGGGAAAACCCCGGGTGACGCCCTTCGCCTGGGGGATTGCGGAGCGACGATCGCGATCTGGCCGTCCAAATGAAAGAAGCCACCCATCGGGTGGCTTCGTTTCTGAAAAGGGTATCCGTGACGCTGGTGACGGGTTCCAGCTTTCTGCCCAGTAGTGCAGCCGGTTGTTGTCTCGGATGCCTTGCATTCTGCCGAGCTTTTGTGACGGGCAGTTGACGAAAAGCAAGGTGAGGGCCGGTCAGTTCCTCAACAGGCGCTCGCCCCCGCAGGCTGCAGGCGCCGGGTCGACTCCCGCACGATCAACTGGGGCATCGGCGGCTCGATCGCCGAGCCGCCGGTGCGCAGCAGGTCCAGCATCGCCGACGCCGCGCGCCGGCCAAGCTCGGCGATGTGGACATCGACGGTCGTGCGCGGCGGGCTCGCATGCGCGGTGTTCAGGAGATCGTCGTAGCCGACGAGCGAGACGTCCTCCGGCACGCGCAAGCCGCGGCTGTGCAGCACGCGCGCGGCGCCGGCCGCCATCTGGTCGTTGGCGGCGAACACCGCCGTGAACTGCGCGCCGCGGTCGAGCATCCGGGTCATCGCCGCCGCGCCGCCCACTTCGCAGTAGTTGCCGCAGCCGATCAAGGCGTCGTCGACATCGAGACCCGCTTCGGCGAATGCCGCGCGGTAGCCGCGCTCGCGCTCGGACGAATCCGCGTGGGTGGCGTCGCCGCTGATGAACGCGATGCGGGTGTGACCGCGCTCGATCAGATGCCGCGTCGCCACGCGTGCGCCTTCGAGGTCATCCGTCTTCAGCGCATGCAGCCCCGCGGCCTGCAGCGCGCGACCGGTCACGACGACGGGGAGTTCGCGCGCGAGCGCGGCGAGGAACCCGTCGCTCAAGCCGCCGGTCAGCACGATGATCCCGTCCACGCGCCGCGATCGCAGCGAGGCGATGCAGCGCTGCTCCTCATCCGGCTGCCAATGGCCGCTCGCCACGACGAGGCCGTAGCCCGCGGGCGTCAGCACTTCCTCGATGCCGCGCAGCAGCAGCGCGTAGAACGGACTTTCGAAGTACTGCGCAAGCAGCCCGATGTTGAAGGTCCTGCCGTCCGCGAGCGCGCGGGCGATGGTGTTGGGCACGAAGCCCAGCGCGTCGATCGCGCGCCGGACGCGCTCGGCTTTCTCCGAACTCACCTGCGCGCTGCCGCTGAGCACGCGCGAGACGGTGCTCGGCGAAACGCCGCTGGCGACGGCCACCATGCCCAGCGTGACCTCGCTGGACGTCGACAGGAGGGGCTTCTTTCTCTTCATGGGAAAGCGCTTTCAAGAACGGGTCGATCCTACTCCCGCGCGGGTTCGATAGAAGAATGCGCCGCAATTCCCGTGTCGGTGGCCGCCCGGGCTCGCCGCTTGCTCTTGTCGCCCCAACTGTCATTCCTCCCACGCCATGTCGGAACGCCTCAAGGTCCTGGTCGCCGATGACCAGCCGGATTCGCTGGATCTCCTGCGCGAGCTGCTCACGGTCTACAACTTCGAACTGCGGGTCGCCCGCAACGGGCTGGAGGCGATCGGCATCGGCTTGAAGTGGGAGCCCGACATCCTGATCACCGACATCGACATGCCGGACGCCGACGGCCGGCACCTGGCGGGGCGGCTGAAGGTCAGCCTGCCGACGCTGATCGCGATCGCGGTCAGCGGCACGCCGCTCAATACCGATTTCGAGGTGTATGAGGATCTGATCTTCGACGACTACTTCGTCAAGCCGATCGACTTCGGGCGGCTGCACAAGACGCTGACGAAGTACGGCGCGAAGCTGGACGGCCAGCCGACGATCTACTGAGCGTCGCCCGGACCGACGCCGCCACGGCCGCCACGGCCTGGCGAGGGCGCCCGTATCATCGGCCGCACTGTCATCGACATCGGGAGACGCCGTGAGGCGACTGCTGCACCTGACGAGCCGCCATCGCGCGCCGTCCACGAACCAGGCGTTGGGGCTGCTGCTCGCGTTCAACGCGGGGGCGGTGAACGCGGGCGGGTTCCTGGTCTTGCAGCGCTACACCTCGCACATGACGGGCTTCGCTTCGCAGCTGGCGGACGGCGCGGTGATGGGGCAGGGGACGCTGGTGCTGAACGCGCTGGGGGCGATCCTGGCCTTCGTGGCCGGCGCGGCGGTGTGCGCGGTGCTGGTGAACTGGGCGAGGCAGCACGGCCTGCGCAGCGTCTATGCGCTGCCGCTGATGCTGGAGGCGGCGCTGCTGTTCCCGTTCGGATTGATGGGTGCGATCACACTGACCTGGCACACGCCGTTCGCCGTGCCGCTGACGGTGCTGCTGCTGGCTTTCATCATGGGACTGCAGAACGCGGTGGGATCGAAGACCTCGGGCGGCAGCATCCGCACCACCCACATGACGGGCAACATCACCGACCTCGGGATGGAGCTGGGGAAGATGCTGTATTGGAACCGGCAGCCGCCGGCGACACGCGCGGCGGTTCGGCATGACCGGCAGCGGGCGAAGCGTGCGGGCGGGCTGCTGGCGGCGTTCGTGGTCGGCGGATGCGTGGGTGCGCTCGGATTCAAGCACCTCGGGTTCGTGTTCGTGGTGCCCCTGGCGGCGGTGCTGTTCGTGCTGGCGCTGCCGCCGATCACGAAGGACTGGGGGCGGTGGCGGGGGCTGCTGGCGCGGGGACGTTGACGCGGCGACGTTCACGCGGCGACGTTCACGGGTCGACGGTGCCGGGCGCTGGCCGACGGACAATCGCGACGATTGGAGCCTCGCATGCAAGACCCCCACGACGTCGACCTCGACCCTCAAAAGATCAGCGCCTTCTGGGCGTGGCTGGCGTCGCACCAGTCAGCGCTGAACGCCTTGGAATCGCCCGACGATCCGTTCTGGGATGAACTCCTGGCGCATCTTCAGGGGGTAAACGAAGGCTTGTGGTTCGAGGTCTCCGCGCCCGGCGACGAGGATCGCGAGCTGGTGATCACCGCGCAAGGCGAGTGGGCGCTGTTCCCGCTGGTCGAGGCCATGGTCTCCGTGGCGCCGGAGCTGCCGGGATGGATCCCCGTGGCCTTGAAGCCGGCGATGGGGTTCGGCTTCAGCATCGGTTATCGGGGGCTGGAGCTGGATCCCCAGGACCTCTGGTTCGAGCCGATGGTCGACCCTGACGCGCCGGATGTGCTGGGTTTGCGCGTTGCGGTGCAGGGGTTCAACGACGATCAGGAAGAGGACTTCGCCAACGGGCTGCTGCTGATGCTGGATACGGCGCTAGGCGAGAAAGCAGCCGCGACGGACGTCGATCTGGTGGAGGTCTGCGACGTGCCGGCGGACCCCGACGACGAGGGCTTCCTGCCGTTCGCGGAGCTGGGGAGTTACCTGGCTTGGCGGAAGAGTCGGCTGACGCATTGAGCGGCGGCCAAGCTCCGTCCGGTCACGCCGCGTTGTTGCCGGCGGCGAGCGCGACGGTCCAGTGACCGCCGGGTTCTTGGCGCACGTTGAGCAAGTCGTAGGTCTTCAGCATGCTGACAAGTCCCGAATGTCCGAATGTCTGCGGTGAGAAGCCCGGATCAGTGCGGCGCAGATAGGAGCCCAGCGTTCCGACATGGACGCGGCCATCGGAGGTGTCGGCGGCCATCAGCTTCACTGCGTTGACCAGCGCCTTCGGGCGCTGTTTCGGCTTGGGCGCCGGTGCCGGGGCTGCTGGTTTCGCCGCGGCGGGCTCGGCCGATGTGGGCTCGGCAATCGCGGGTGCGATCACTTCAGGAGGCGTCCACTGGAAGAACTGATCGCTCGCGTTGCGCAATGCCGCTGGCGTCTTTGCCTCGCCCACGATGAGCACCGTCGATCCGCGCTCCCTCAGCTTCCGGCAGAGATAGGCGAAGTCGGAATCGCTGGTGACGATGCAGAAGGTGTCGGCGCGCCGGTCGAAGAGTACCTCGATGGCATCGAGCGCGAGCGCGATGTCCGCGGTGTTCCGACCTTGGCGTCGGTGCGGATGTCGGTGGTGTCCACTCGGCCTCTCCCTGGAGTTTGGCGGAGTGTCCAACACCTTCATCGATCGCCCAGCGGTTGTTGCGGGTTCGGCCGGCGCTGGGCGTTGCGGTCGTCGGTTTCGCGCTGGCGCGCGATGCGGTCGAAGGCTTCCTGCCGTTCGCGGAGTTGGGGAGCTGTTTGGCTTGGCGGAAGAGTCGGCCGACGCATTGGGCGGTGGTCGCTGCGTTCAGCGCGTGGCGGCGGCTTCGTCGTGCGGTGGCCAGCAATGCGTGCGGCCGCTTGTCTCGGTGATGGCCTTGCGCCACACGTCTTCGGGGAACAGGCCACGATCGACCACCGCGCCGAATAGCTCGGGGCCTCCGCTGGCCTCGGTCGGGATGACCCGTGGCTTCTCCTGCCCGCGCAGGGTGAAGAACAGATAGTCGGAATCGTCGATGCCGCCGTCGACGAAGCACACCCGAATGATGTCGTCCCAGGCGAATTGCTGATTCCAATCGCTCGAAGCGTCCTGAGTCTCGACGACCCGCACGTGGACTTGATCGAATTCCACCGAGAGTTGCTCGAGCATACGTTTGGGCGGGACCACGAATCCAAAGCGAGTCCTGAGGAGGTACCTCACGGCGGTCCAGCCGGTTGCGCCGAAGAACCCCAGGGCGCCCAGGATCGATTCGGCGGTGAGGCTGTGAAGCCCGTCCGTCAGTAGGCTGAGCAGGTACCAGAGTCCAGCGGCGAGCACGCTCGATGCGAGCATCCCGCCGAGGAAATGGAAGAGACGGCCCTTCACGAAGCACATCAGGGCGATCACCAAGCAGAACGCGGCCGGAATCCAGTCGATCAGTGACCGGCGCTCGGGGTCGCTCGCCCAAGCCGCGAACATCGCTGCGAAAAGAATGCAGAAGAACGCGAGGATGAGGCGGGCGACGAGCGACATGAGCGCTGATTGTCGTCAGCGATCGCGCAGCGGTTGTTGCTGGTTGAGTCGGCGCTGGGCGTTGCGATCGTCGGTCTCGCGCTGGCGCGCGATGCGGTCGCCCTCGTTGGCGTTCGCGGCGCTGTGCATCGCCTCGGCTCGACGGCGCGCGTCGGCGCCGCCGGTCAGGCTGCTCTGCGCGTCGACGGCCTGCTTGCTCACGTTCCAGTCCGTGGCGGTGTAGCTGCCCTGGCCCTTCTGGCACTGGCGCGCGCGGCGGATCTCGTCCTGGACGAAGCGCTTGGCGTCCGCGCTCAGGGAGATGGAAGTGGCTTTGGTCTCCATCGCGGTGATGTCGCGGTCGGAGGGGCAGTAGCTGGACGGGGCGGTCTGCGCAGCAGCGGGTGCCGCGTTGGCTTGCTGCTGCTCAGTAGCCGCTCTTGATCGCTCCGCCGCAGCGCGGTCCGCGGAGGTGTCGATGACATTGCTCTGCAGCGACTGCGGCTTCATCTGCTGGCCCTTGGCCGCGCAGGGCTGGTCCGAGTAATGGGTCTTGCCGTCGGTGGTGCATTTCCAGACTTGGGCGTGGGCTCCGGTCGTGGCGAAGATGGCGAGCAATCCGCCGATGACGGCCAGATGGATCTTCTGCATTTCATGTCTCCCTGAAACGAATCGAACGCACGGCGCGACGGAGCGGTTGACTGCAGTTGCTGGCAAGGGTGCTCCGAACCGCCGATCGATCTTCAATTTTGGCTCCCTGCGATATCACGTTTTCCGGGAGGTCCACTACAGCCTCCTCGGGGTGATTGACAGCCTGTGTCGCCCCTCACTCCAATAGATGATCAAGTTTTTCCACTAGCTTGGTGGGCTTGCAGGTCATTCTGGATCGACAATGTGATAACTAACTAATATGCCGACGAAGAGATTGATATGTAGCGTAGGGATATTGGCTTTTTCCGTGCTTCAGCAGGGATGCTCCAATTCCCTTGGCGCTCAACTTGCTGCGGTCGCAGTTGCTGAGCCATTTCTTGGGCGCTCGACAGGCGACATTTGTTCAGATAGTCCGGCTCAAGCATATGTTGCCGGCATCAGATGCGGCCGCATTGTCAGCCCGATAGACTCGGTAAACGTGAACTCGCGATGGCGATCTCCAAACGGCTTTTGCTTCTTGGAGTGGGCGTTAGCCTATAACAAAGCGGACCTTGTTGAGGAGGCTATTGTCAAAGGCGCTGATCCATTTAGATGTGATTCAAGAGGGTTTCCACTATTTATCGCTTTGAATCAGCTTGAAGGCGGGTATGGAGTTGAGCGCAAGAATTACTACTTGAATCGACTCAAGGAAGCAAAGGTGTTGAGTGAAAACTCAGGGGCGAAATTCATCAGATTTGGCTTGGAGAATAGCAAAACGGAATGGGTTCGATACGGCTTGGAACTGGGGCATCCGGTTAATGCGCCGTTGCAGGTCAAATACGACTACGGGAAGTTCAAAGACATATTTGCGGGAAAATCGCCAATCTATGTCGCGTCGCTGAAATTTCTGATCTACAACACGCCCGCGTCGGCTGCTCCTGTCGAACTTCTTGTGCGGCAAGGCGCCAGAATTGATCCAGGGATATACGCGTGGATTGCCAACGACCCCGGTCGATTTAAGGATGGCGAAGTTGAGAAACTTGGAGCGCTCTTGAATCCGCTGAATAATGGTTCGCCCGAGTTGGCCGGCCCTCGGGAGACCACAGTTCGACAGTGAATTTCAACGTCAAAGTGTGAGAGCTTCCCGGGATGCCCCGGACACCTTGCGATGTTGGCGCCCTGATGTGGCCTAGTTCCCCGGTGGGAGATACCGATCCTTCAACACCAGTGCTGCGCCGCGGTGCGCGATGTGAGAGAAGCGCAGGATGTCCGAAGTGCCGTAGATGATCTTGAAGTACTCGCGGCTGGGGTTGCGAACGATACGCTCGACGCGGTAGTGCCAAGTCTGCGAATGTTGCGACCTGCCATACACCTCATCGTCCACGATGACCTTGGCGGTGTCAGGATCGAAGGAGAAGCACGGTTCGTTCGATGACACGAGATGCGCCCGGTACTGGGCTTCGGCAGCCACCCCGCGATTGCGCGAGGACTGCCGGCCAGCATCGCTTCATGATATTCACTGCTATCGACAGAAAGAAAAAGCCCCACTCGCTTGCACGAATGGGGCTTCAATTTTGGCTCCTCGACCTGGGCTCGAACCAGGGACCTACGGATTAACAGTCCAGGGCTGCCGAGGATGCGAACCTCCCTAAGCCCAAGATCCGTAAGACTTCATCTACCGAGGTACCGGTACTTGATGAAGAAGCCGAACCAAAGCCTAGACTGACATAGATGAGGGTGTGCTGGACATGAAAATTAGTCAACTGAATCAACGAGTTAGCGAGCTATCGGCTGAGTGAAAACCGGGAATGGCGTCGGCCGGCTGTCTCGGTGTGCCGTCATGGCAGCACCAGCTTGGCTTGAAGCGGAAGATGCCTAGTTCAGGGCCGTCACATGCCTTCACCAGATGCGCGGCGTGCGGCGTGTCACGAAGTGCCGACAGTCATCGCCCGGATGCTGTTGTGCCTTGAAATGGACTGGTGTCAACTCAAACCGCCTTCCGCGCGTTGAGAGCGTGTCAGCGGTTGTAGAACCCTTCATCGGCCTTTAAAAGGGGTGTCAGTATGAGCAACTTCGCGTTCGACCAAGACCAAGGTCTCCATATGCAAGCTTGCGGCTCGCCGCGCAAGGACGGCTGCAGCAAGGCGCTGCCTCGCGGGAGGGCGCTGAACATGCAGGCCTGCGGTAGCCCGCTTGAAATGCAGGCGTGCGGTTGATTGGTTTGGGCTTTAAGACTTAGGCCATAGCCGAATCTCAGGTTGGTTTTTTGTGGGCAGCGTTCTTTGCGCAGTTTGCCCACATATTCCATTTCCACGCCCACACTAGTACATCGCGTCCTTCAGTCCCAGAGAGGCTGCGGCAGGCCAATGTGTTGTTTCCGAGAATACATTTCTCAGCAATCAGCGGCGGATGGACTTTTGAGTCGCTGATGGTGACTCCTTTCGGAAGGATCACATGTGCATAGGCATTTTGAAGCTGAAATAGCGTTTTGAACGCCAAGCCTTCGTTGTCGCCGAGGTGGCCATTAGTAATGTGCCAACTGTATGTGGCCTTGCCATCTACCAGTGGAATATTGAATTTTTTACGGGGGTAGGGGCATTCGGGACATGGCTCGTCCACACTTGGTACGGTAATCTCATTGTCCCCACTCTTCCGAGTGACGCGAATAAGCGCGTTTCCGTTAGGTTGAATGCTCGGCTGATAAACGCCCAGGGATTTTGGTCTGACTTCGATTGTGTCTATAAGCTCTACCTCGTCCGTTTTTTTTGGCGAACAGGTGCTCTTCCCAAAATCCGCAACTCTGACTATGTCGACGCAGGGGGACTCCTCTGTGCACGCTGAAGCAATGTGACCTTCTCCGGATACGGTTGCCGTCAACCGCCTGTCCATGCACTGAATAAAGTTGAGTTGCTTCTGGGTACCTTCTCTGCTGTCGGGGAACTCCCCAGGGGCATTCATGATGCTGTCGATGAAGGCGCCTGTCTTTATGGATTTTTCAGAGATTCCCGCCTTGAGCGCTACTTCAGCACTCTTTTGAATTTTCCCTCCGCAAGAGAAGGCAAAAAGACTGACTTGCTTTTCGCTGACCACCCGCGATGCAGAAGGTGCCCCTTGAATTGGAGATGACGCGACTAACGGCGGCGCAGGTTCGGTCTTTGCAGCAGCCTCCTCGCCGATTGGTCCTTGTATAAAAACCCATAGAGCCGCAAGCAGTGTGAGAACCGCAATCGCGAAAAGCATGAGCAGCCCTATTGGCCAAGGCTTCGGAACATGATCAGACGCTGGCGCGCCTACGGGTACCGAAGGCGCTTCCGCCTTGCTATTTCCCCTACGATTCCTCGTCACCACAGCCCTCCCGGACGTAGCGCGCGTTCTCGAGACGCGATGGCGTCGTTCAACACGCGGTGACATCGTCTCACGCACACATGGCGGCATCAATCAGCAGATAGTCAGAATTAACTATGCCTCCTGGACGTAAGAGCCGCCCGTAAGCGCGAGTGTTCGGTGAGCCGGGGCAGAGTTGAGCTGCTCATGAGCCTTTTCCGCAGCATTCGTGTTTGCACGAACGCGTCAACGCCGTACGAGATCAAAATCAGCGGCTCAGTTGGCTCCCATGGAGGTGGCCATGGACACGCAAGAGCTGCGGTTCGTCGGCCTCGACCTGGCGAAGCGCCTGTTCTGGGTGCATCTTCAGTCTGCAGACGGACGGGACCTCGGTAGCCGAAGCCTGACTAGGGCCGAGTTGGAGCCCTTTTTCGCGGCTCTACCTCCATCGGTTGTAGCCATGGAAGCGTGCGTCGGAGCCGGCTACTGGTGCGAAGTCTTTGCCGGTCACCCTCCCTGGTCGTTGTCTCGATCTCATGGCTGTCCCGGACTAGGGCCTGCCATCGGCTCAATAGGTTCTGACTCGGACTGAGGCGGCCAGGAGACCCGCAGCCTTTTCTTCTCTCAGCGCTGTGTACGCCGATCCCGGCAGAAATGGGATGTCCATGTTGAGGTACAGCACCGTGTCTGCCTTCAACACGAAGAATTGCGGCGTCACCGACGGGCCACCGATCGCATGTTCCCCGGGATCGATGACCGCATGGTTCGCAGAGTAAAGGTGGGCGACTTCTCGACCATCTACTGCCACGACCCACGAGCCAGCAGACCCCTTAAACATCCGTTCCCTGATCACCACGAGCAGAGCCTTCCCCGTGCTTGGGCGGAGGGCGGCTGCTTGTTGGGATGCTGGCATGACCAGAGCCTGTGGAGCACCACATCCGGTGGCGGTCAACGCGGAAAGAACTGCAAGTCCGAGGGCAAGTCGACGACGCATTGGGTTCCTCTTGACGGATGCAGATGGCCGCCTGGGCGCGCCGTCAGGTTTGGGACGGAGTCAAGACGGCATAGAAGCGAATTATGTCGATGGCACACAAGCGCCTTCCACCGATGCTCAATCCCTTGTGACGCGAGAACGTTCTGATTACGTTGCGCCGAGCCACTTCGCTTGCTTTGGCGATGACGCAGGCGTTGTACACATCCATGTATGACGCCGCCTCCAGTAGGTTCGAGTTCCCGGGTTCAGTTTGGTAGCGACTGCACTTGCTGCAAGCCGGCACAAGCGCCAGCGAGCGAAGATCAGGAACACAGCGGTCGGCGGCGGTTCCGCATGAGCATCGAGAAGTCCACGGCACGGTGTCGATCGCATCGATGAGTTGGCGAAGGACTGGCCGAAGGCTAGGAGCGGACCGTCTGCGTCCTCCTTGGTGAGGACATAGTGCACGTAGTTGGGGTCGGTGAGGCAGATTTGCAGTGCGTCTTTTCCATGATGGGCTCCAAAGTCGATTGTGTAAGGTTGCATTGCGATCACAGGTACTTTCAGGGTTGTGCGTAGATGCCCGCATAGGCCCACGCTGGGCCAAGGGATGGGGGTTGTCATCCCCTGGCGCCAGTCGCGGCTCTACGGGTGGTTTGTGGGGCGAGTCGGGCCTGGGGTCAGGCGGCGGCGGGGACTGGGGACGGAATCAGGATGGACGCGCTGTTGGCCGCCGCTTGGAGGGCGTCAGAACTCAGGTGGGCATACCTCGTGGTGACCTTCGGGTCGGAGTGCCCAAGGATCTGCTGCACCTCGTACAAGGTGCGTCCGCTGGAGACCAGAAGCGACGCGTACTGATGTCGAAGGTCGTGGATGCGCAGATGGGGAACGCCAGCCTTCAATCGGAGCCTCGACCAAGCCTTCATGATGGTCGTGTAGGGGCGTCGGGTCTTGAGATTGACGAAGACATGCTCGTAGTCATCCTCGGTGCCGAGTTGGTCCAGCACCATGAGAGCACTTGGGTTCAAGGGCACCGACCGCATCCGCTTCGACTTGGAGTTTTTCGCTTGGATGCGCCACGTCCGACTTCCTCGATCGACATCCTTCCATTCCGCCTGCAGGGCCTCATTCAGTCGGCAGCCCGTGCTCAGCAGAAACATGCAGATCATGCACACCATGCGGTTCTCATCGTTCCGTAGAACGTCGACCAGGCGCTTGAGGTCTTCGCCTTGTAGGTAGTGCTCGATCCTGTTGTCTGCGTTGAACTGCTTCACGCCGATGATCGGGTTGGTGTCGATGAGACCCCAGCCGACCGCGAGATTGAGCGAGGACCGCATGAGCTTCAGATGGTGATCGGCGGACGCGGGGCTCAGACCCTCCTGATCGCGTAGCGAGGTGTGGAACTGCTGCACCCGCTGGCGGTTGAGCTGGTTGAGGCGAACGCTGCCGAACGATCCCTTGATGCGCAGCCGATAAAGCTCTTCATCCCGTTTCCATGAGCGCTTGTGGGCTTTGGCGTAGGGAAGATAGGTGTCCTCGAAGAACGCGGACAGGATCGGCGCCTCCTTCTGTCGCTTGGACTCGGCGCGCGGACTCTCACCCTGATTGACCTTGGCCTTGAATTGGATGGCCGCCTTTCTGGCGTCCGTGAGACTGATCTGCGAGGTTCGTCCGATCTTCTGGTGGCAGGTCTTGCCCGAGGCGTCCTTGTATCGATAGGCGTACGTGCCCTGGCCGGGCGTGCTCTCTCGCACCTCGACATACATCCCAGGGAGGTCCTTGGGGATGAACTCGATACGGCCCTTTCCTGGCGGGCAACGTAGGCCGTTCTTGATGAAGTCTTGGTTCATGTCTACTTGGGGCATGGCTCTCCTTGGGGAAAAAAACAATGCAGCGGCCGCACCTCTCGACATGAGTCATGAGGCGGGCCAGGGGGGGGTGGTTAGGGGAGGGAGGGTAGGAACTTCTTCTTAGCCAAGGAGCAAGGAGCAGCGGTGACCCGGTCTGCGCTGCGATGCCCCCCCGCGCCTCTTCACCGGTCGCCGGTGCCGGCGGTCAGAACGCCTCACCGTTCGCTTGTTGAGGGGCAACGGGCGAAGTGACAGGCACATTCAGATCGGCCCCGGGTTCACGCAGCACTACAGGCCACTTGTAGATGCCGGTGTTCTTCTTGGGATCACCGTAGAGATCTCGCAAGAATGCCCCGGCCTCTCGGCATTGCGGATTAGTTGGTTGCGTGATGCCACAACGGACAAGCACTTCCCGAGCTGTTAGCGATACGGCAGAGGTAGATGGTCCAACGTCGAGGTGCGTCTGAAGCAGATCGGCAATTGCGGTGGTGGCTTGGTGAGCCTTGTTGTGCTCTTCGAGAAGGGCCTCCTCGTCTTTAGCCGAGTGCCATGTCTTGCCTGCCTCGAAGTCTTCAGCCAGTTGCGCGTATAGCTGTTGAAGATCGATGCCATGTCGGAAGTCGATGGCGACCACCGGAATGGTCCAGAAGCGAGTGTTGCCGGTGGTATCTACGAGAAATGCTGCGTCATTGACGGAGGCGCCGAAGACAGTTTGGCGCGGGTACTCCGAATCGGCTCTGTCGTATGGCCGACGTACCTTGTCGACATCAGCGGTCAACGCTCCCTTCAACCGAGCAATGTCCTTCTTGAAACTTGAGTCCAACTCGCCCAGCTCGACGATCCAATGGGATATCGCTGTGACGAGGCTGTCTTTTGAGCTCGGATCGAGATGATGGCCTGGCAAGAAGCAGTCGATGAGGTGAGGCGGCATCAGGGAGCGGAAGAAGGAGGTCTTACCTAGCGACTGACGACCTTGAAGTACGAGTACGCCTCGAGCCTGGAATCCCTTTGGCGTGCAGGCGGCTGCAACCGCGGACAGCAGCCATTTCCGCATGAGGATGTTCCGGAGGTTGGGGGGAAACGGATCAGCCACAGTCAGCAAAGCGAAAAACTGCGGCAAGCGGTCAATCCCATCCCATGGCAACGATCGAATCCATGCAGCGACGGGGTTCATCGCGTTATCGCCGGCAATCGCAGCCAAGTAGGTGCTGATGTGAGCTGTGGTCAGCTTGTTCCGCTCACAAACGCTCTGGATGCTGGCGAAGGCCGAATTTGCATCTTTGAATGCAACCCCGTCGCGGCGAATCATCATCTGTTTGCGAATGACGTCAAACCCAACGTCAATCCCATCGTGGCGCAGCGCGTAGGCAAAGTTGTTGAGGGTCGAAGGAGGTAGGCCGCGTTCCGCAGCGGGCTGCTCGGGGAATAGGTTGACTGGAACGCGTCTTGTCTCGCGACGGTCGTAGGTAGCCGCAAGTGCGTGGGCGCGGGTGTCCTGTTTGTCTCGTGGGCTAAGGTGGTCGATGGAGGTCATTCGGATCTTTCGTAGCTTCGGAAGTCTTGGTCATGATTTCTTTCGAGGGGGCCTCGAAGGTTCGAGTTGGGCGACGCTTCTTCCCGTCGACGACAACACTCGCTTGGGCGACTTGCCTGTTGACGGCTTCGGGAAAAAGCGCCGGATGAAGCATCTAAGACGTCCGCGGACCTGCATGTCCGGGACGACGCTTCTGTCCATTAAGGAAACTATCCGTACATCGCACAAACTTGGGCGTGCGACCTCGTGCACGGAGGAGGATGGATTGCGGTCTGCTGTCCTCCCCCAAGAGGCCGTAGCGGTACGACTCTCAGTCGATGTTCCGCACGACGATGTACGGCGTCCAGGCCGAAGCCCAGCTACTGATGCTGTTGGGAAGGAGTGCCACAGGAAGGTCGTCGTCTGTAGCTTGCAGCGCAGCCAGGAGGATCGAGTCTTGATAGGTCATGGTGAGTTCTAGTGAGTGTGGTGGTAGTAAAAGAGCAGCACGATTACTGCAAACGTGGTGAGAATCGCGGCGAACGCGGGGAAGAGGAAGGTGAAGATTCCGACGCAGACGATCCCGACCGTGCGAGTCGTCTTGAAGGCGAAGCTGAGGATGGCCGCAGCGAGTAGGGCGAAAGCGAGAGATGCCATTGGGTGTCCTGGTTGTGAACGGTCGGTATTGGCTCGGTATTGGTCACCGAGACCGAAGGGAAGTCTCCGAGGCGTTCAAAATCAAGAACTTACGACTGTGGCGTCGACGGCACCTGCGGACTAGAAATACAACCTACAGTTATTGGTCCGTCGTTGCTTTAACCCCCTTTCTGCGCCCCTTTCCGCTTTCGGGCCGGGCGTTGTCGCCTAGTGAGGTTTCCGTTTCAGCCAGAGCATTAATGCCGAAGACGAAACTCTCGACAGCTCCTCGCTTGTGAACCCGTGGGTTTTCCGGGTTGAGTTCGACCACCCCAACAGACTTCAGCGCCGCCAATAGGAAGCCGGCGTTATTGATCGACAGCCCTGCGTAGAGCGGTTGTAGGGTGTTGAACGTGAGAGGCGTGTCGTCCGGCAAAAGGTCATCGACGGCCTTGAAAGAAATCCATTTGTTGTTGAAATATCCCTTCCCAGAGTTTTCAACCACACGCATGTGGATGGACTTTTCTTCATCGCAGCCAACGTGGAAAATGAGGTTGGAGCGACCAGAAAGGGAAGGGCAAGATGCGACGGTAAGGACGCGCAGATTGGATGCTTCTGACATTTAATCTCCTTGTTAATGAAGGTTGTTCCTTCATATAAGATGCAGATTTATCCGCGTCTCATTTTTTGAAGCGTGTCGATGAACGCGTCCTGATACATGCCGGCCAGATCCACAAGCGCCAAGACCTCGGCGACGTCGCGATCCAGTCCGCCATCGAACTCCCTCACAGCGCTACGTTCTTCCCATGCCTCCCGCAACTCCGGGCTGAGCGCCTGGATGATGTCCTCGACCTTCAAACTCATTGGTTAGCTCCATTGCGTTTTGAAACGCCCATAAAAAAAGCCACACGAAGGTGGCCTGGTGGTTGAGGAATGAATCTCATATTCGCGCCCTTTGGTTCGTGCTGAACTCGGACAGCATGGCGAGTAGACGCAAGTCTGTGGAATTTTTGGGGATTAAAAGGAACACCCCGAAGCCGTCATCTCTAATAATGTAGAGAAGACCATACCAATGCTCCATTTCAAGAATTTCATCCCAGGAGGGTGAGAAATCGATGGTTCCATGAGGTTGTCCGCTGCCGCGCATCTCAAGTGCCGAGCAGCCGATATATGCAGTGGCGCACTCCGCTTGATCCTCTGGCGCGAAGACTGCGATGTTCAATAAATCGCCATAGTCGCAGTCATACTCATCTAAATCGCCTAGGCGTTGGAGGAACTCTCCGCTTAGGTCTTTGTCCTGGTGCTGGTTGAAATAAGAATTCATGGCGTTCGTATCGCCAAGTAGAAGCATAGGCATTTCCTTTTAGGCAAAGAAAAAGCGCCCAGGGATTGCTCCGAGGGCGCTTAGGTGGGAAGGACAAGGGGCTATCGGCAAGGACCCCTCTCGTTAACGTGTACTACCAGGGGACTCTCTGGGTCATAGCGTCCCTTCTCAAGTAGGCCAGGCTGCACTGCATAGAACGGTTGGAAGCCCCCGTAGCCGCCGAATCCGTTCTTGGCATTGAACTCGCCACAGAGCACAACTAGCTCAACAGGCGTCTGCCATTCGACGTTGCGAAACTGGGCAGATGAAGGGTCATTCAAACGGCTAACGATCTGCTGCTTTGCTTGCTCGATGAGCTCGCGCTTCGGCATCTCTGGAGGCAACGGGGGCCCATCCTCCGATCGGCCGCATGCGGCAAGCAACAGTGAGAGGGTGATAGCGGGCATGACCGCGGACGCGAGGCGCTCAGGCGCAAAGGACATACAAAGACCTCCTTGGTTGAGTGATGCGGAAGGGCAAGGCCCTAGGTGCGTGTTACGACTAACGTAACGACAATTATGTGCGCTGTTACGAGACTCGAAACATGTCTCGTGGCTCAAGCACCTCTGTCGTCGGACGCCGAATGCGCGCCCGCAGGGAGGAGCTTGGGTGGTCTCAGGAGAAGGTCGGCGTGGACATCGGGATCGATGAGTCCAGCAGCAGGGCCCGCATCAGCCGATACGAGTCAGGCGTGCATGAGCCGCCGGTGCAGACTGCTCAGGCCATTGCACGGGCACTGCGGGCACCTCTGGCGTACTTCTACTGCGAAGACGAAGGTGTAGCCGCGCTACTACTGGCATTGCACCAGTTGCGGCCGGAGGAGCGAGCGGTGAGGGCGAGCCAATTTGCCCTCATGCTTAAGCTAGAAGACTGAACAGCCCCTTTTGTTCAGGTGCGCGAAAACGCGGGGCCGACAATTGAACGGGTTGCCGTTGCGATTGGTGCGTAGACAGAGCGGGAATGAGCCTCAATTAGTCCGGCAACCGGTATTAGGTCGTGCGGCAACTTGCAAAGACGCTTGTCGCCCCCGGATGAATTTCCTTACTCGTCTTGTAAGTAGATGGCGGTCATAGCGCCGCTACGGCGTGCCCACCTCACAGCGGCACAGCACCGATACCCGCTTAAGTTGCTCGGAGCTCCGCAATACGACTAAATTTCACGTCGCCATGACAATAATGCGCGTATGCGCTCCGCCAAGTTCTCGTCGCCCTTTATCACAATGCGCAGATCAGCGAAGCCGATAGAAATGGCGATTCTGCAAGACAAGATATTTCGACACTCCCTCTCCGTAGGGCAGGTCGTTGAGGGCGATATGGCGCTTAGTAAACCGATGGCTGCTTGGCTTATCGTTTTATATCATATTGCCGCTGAGGTGGCGTTAGGCTCTGGAAGGCTAATCGGCGCAACCCGTCGATCAACTATCTTTTCCAAGATCCGCATCCATTTTATGCCAAAACGGCTTAGAACCGAATCGTCCTTCGCAGATAGTAATTCCACTAACAGTGCCTCGTGATTTTTTTCGTGCACACCAATTGTGTCTAGATGCGCGATCCAACTGGATACCCATCTAGGATTTTCACGAGCCAAGTTTAGTATTTCATGGGCAAAGTCTTTTAGTGGCGTCGATGAAAAATCCAAGCCGCCGACCGTGAGCAGGCGTGCCGCATGTTTTTGAGCCTGCGTCCCATTGTGGAGTTTCGCTCTTAGAAGCGCGGGTACCATACTCATGCATGTTAACGGGGGAGACAAGCTGAGTCCGCAACATACATCTTGCTCTATGCCGCGCGCAGCAGCGAGATTGAAGACCTCTTGCCAAGCAATTTCTAGTTCCTCCTTGTTGTCAGGGGATTCGGTCAACCAGAACCCTTCGCGCAGACTCCACTTGATATCCTTTAGAAGATCAAGCTTCCTGTCCCCTGGAATACTTGCTAAAAGTATTGCAAGCGCCAACTCTCCCGCCACGCTATGCCCGTAAGCGTGTGCTGCGTGGAGAAAGTCTTGAAGGGGCGGAATATCCGCAAGGGTGATGCGTTTAGCCACCTTACTTAGCCCGAAGGCGGATAGCTGAGTAAGTATTGCGGTGATAGTGCTATCGGGTGATAGGCTTGGTAGAGCAGCCGTCAGTTCCTTCAGGAACACAATCTCTTCCTGAACATTTGCGACACTGTGTTGCCATCCGGTGCCACAAAAGGCGGCGCCAAATGCTTTGTCCCCAACTTCGAACTTATTTGGCTGCCCAAGCCATGCGATGGGCAACTTTCGAAGCTTTGCCCAACGGGACCAAAGTGAAGCAGTTCCGAGTTTTCCCTCCATGATGGATTGCTCGACTTCAGCTAGCGGAGCCCCTTGCCCCAGCGCTTCCAAGCACACATTGAACTGCCATGGGAAAATGTACGAGGGTTCGAACTTATTAGTGTGCTTTAGAAATTTGGCGAAGTGCTCCACCAAGGTGCTTTCCGTCGGACTTCTTAGAAAGTCGGCGCAGCATTGGAGTTGACGCCAATCGATATGTGCTTCGGATAAGTCCTCTCCATTTAATTTAAGCTTTTCGTATTTATCGATATCGAATACGCCGGATAGGCTGTTGTGGAGGGCGCGCTGCTGTTTTGAAACTAGCGATATTTCATTACGTGAGCCAAGAGCTAAAATTCCCTCGACAATAGTTTGATCGAATTGATTCTTGAGCCCTGGTGCTCTTGCTCTTCGCAATTGGCGAACGATGAACTGGAAGCTCGCCTTCTTAAGGTTGTGTGTCAACACATTGGCAAAAAATCCACCCATAGTGTCTCCCCCATCAAAATGATAGAGGAGAAATGTGTTCAGCTCCGGATCATTCCAGGGGAATTTCTCGGCGATTAAAGTTCTTGCCCATTCTTCGCCTTCCTCGGCCAGGATAATAATGCATGTCCATGTGCCAAAGGGAAATCCACCGCCGACGGCGCGATCAGTTGATTCGCCAATCAGAATCGCTCCAGCTTCACGTTTAAACTGAGAGACTAGAGTCTGCCGTTCTTCCCAGAGCGGGCGATCAAATAGAAGTGAAGCTAGGCGCGCTAGGCGACGAATGTTGGCTGGCTGCTTCCGACATGCGTCGTCGGCAAGCATTGCTAGCGCTAGTTTCGACCCGACTAGGGTGAGTGCATTGGCATTGTCGTTTAGCGGTTCATTCAACTCGCCACATATGGAGATTAGAGAATCCACCAAGGATTCTTTGGCAAAAAATATTCGCCCCGCAATAAATAGAACGACATTTCTCCAGTATGGAAAGGCGGCGATTTTTTCTAGGGTTTCCTTGACGCGCGTATCTTCCCCGTCGAAGACGTGTTCCGCAGCCATGAATTCTTGAAGCGAGCGAATTTCAAATCCGATCTCGTGCTCAGTATTTCCAACCAATAGAACTAGGCGGTCGGTTGCCGCCTTGCGAATCTGTGAAACTAGATATTCTAGATGCGCGTCTTGCTCATGCCCTTTGGAGAGTAGACGACTGCGGACGAGTTGATCGAATTCTGTATGAGTAAGGCGTGCCGCAGTTCTTCCGACTTCTGCATTTCGCTGTTGAAGAATCCACCCTGCTCGATGATGTATCCAATGAATATCTGCCTCATAGTCTTGAAGAATTTTTGAGAATCCGGTGCCGCGCTCCTTTTCTCTTTTGAAAATCGTATCGTAATATTGGTAGAATAGCTGCCAACGTTGTTCCGGTGGGTGTCCACCTAGTTCGATCAGGGACAGCATGATCGTCACCTGGAGTGGCGATTCCATCAGCCGCGCGGTCGCGGGGTTAGCGACAGCCAACGAAAGGGTTTTGGTGAGATCGTCGATGCGAGTTCTGGCAGCTGCGTGGCGAGCCTCGGCCAACCGTTTTCCGTAATGCAGCGCCTCCTTCGGGTGTAAGGGTAAGAGATTCAGGTGGGCGTAGTTGGTCGTGTCGAATTCATCAGAATATCCTTGAGGCCTCGTCGTCGCAATAACCAAAAGATCGGCATCTGCCTGGAATGCTTCGATCCTTACAAAGTCATTGATGGCGTCCATCATCAATGCCCGGTTACTCGAGGCTGGTACTTCATCAAGGCCGTCTAGAACTAGCAGCCAAGGATAGCTGCGGAGCCATAGGCGAAAGTCCGAGCTTTCAATATGACTTGTGGTCCGAGCCGAGATCTGTCTCGTCAGAAACTCGAGGAGCGATGTTGCGCCATTTCCGTCCGATGCTGCCAAAGACTCTGCAAGTTTCTTTAAATCTACTCTTAAGGGGTAACGATAGGCGGACAGGGGAGGCAAGGAAGAGCTCTGACTTAACACTTCGTTAAGTGCGCGTTCTACTGCCGAGTCAAATCGCTTAGCTGTTGCTCGGAGTAGGGATGCTCGCATAATTTGACATGCGAACACTCCAGCGGTGGTTTTTCCTTGTCCGGGTCCGCCAATAACTACAAAGCGTCCGCTTCCTTCTTGTGTATTCTGTGCAATTGCGGCGTGTGATGGTAGCTGAATCGAAGGCTTAAGCACGAGCGCAGCCTCGCGGAATATATTGGTGAGTATTGTGTCTCGTTGTTGGTTGGGTTCCGCGCCCGTGGCAATAGTATTGTTGGATCGTTCGACAGGGAGGTCGACAAAAACGTTGGAGAGGGCGATTTGATTGGCGTTGGTATAGCCGCCTTGGCTCAATTTTGCGTATTGATCATCAAGTAATTCATGCTGCAAATGCCTCTGCATTATCGAAGCGAAATCTGGTCGACGCGGTTTGATCTCAGCAATGACTGCTGATAGCACGTCGCCAGAAACAATGAACGGGAGAAAACTAGTTCTGATGGATGCGTTGCCATCCAGCATTCGGCAAATTTGATCGCCGTCCCAGATGGCGAAATCGCGAAGACCATGGCTTCGCTTCTTCTCTTCTAGAAATGCGGTAACTCGATCTTTTCCGCCGGCCGTCAGATATGGGCTAAGTCGTACGTTAGTTGCAAAAACGTAGTAATCCGGGCACATACGTTTCTGCGCAGTTCTGGCCGCACTTGTAGGACGGCGGGGCGCTGGCTTGAGCTTTTCAAATTCGCCTCGCAGTTGTGCAAGTACCCAGTCGGCGTTATCTTTGGCTTTGGCCGCTGGCTGTTGCAGAAATTTGGCTTGAATCGTCCCGTAACCGTCCCACGGAGCAGCCTTGGGGTAATCTGCGATACCAACAAAGGAAGCCTCTCGTCCGCCGTCCGGTCCGTCGCCAAAAATAACTACCTGTTGGCCGAGAACGGATAGCGAGAGCGATTGAACGAGCTGTTCAAATGAGCGCGTGTTTAGGCGTTCGAGCTGATAGTCGTTCATTGGTCCTCCCTTATCGTGCTGATGCACTTGTTTCGTTTTGAAGCGTATGCCATGCGCGGTGAGACATCCATCAGCGATTCCGAGGGGGGGGGCGACACGCCCGTGCTTCGTCGCGGTGAGAGCGGCTGGTTGCAACCGCGCATAAGAACTGTTCACAGTCCTCTACGGTTGGAAAAGTTCTAGGAAGACGGCGCGCGAATCGAGGCCTCGCCGCGCGCCAAAAGAAAAAGCCCCCGACACCTTGCGATGTTGGGGGCTTCAATTTTGGCTCCTCGACCTGGGCTCGAACCAGGGACCTACGGATTAACAGTCCGGCGCTCTACCGACTGAGCTATCGAGGAAAAGTCTGCTCAGATCCAATCGATCTGAATTCTTGGGCCAGCGTCTTCGGTCGGACACCGGCTGAAAAAGAACGAAGGTCCGAGGACCTTCGTTTTCTGACCTTGGCTCCCCGACCTGGGCTCGAACCAGGGACCTACGGATTAACAGTCCGGCGCTCTACCGACTGAGCTATCGGGGATCAGAGCCTAAGAGTATACACAGAAAAATCAGACCCTCACAAGACCCACTCCACCGACGCACGCCATGTGCGATTGGCGAGCGGGTACAGGTAGACGTGGCCGTATTGGTAAGGCGACTCGCGCCACGCACGACGGTTCGTCGCGTTGTCCACGCCGACGCGCCAGATCAGCAGTTGCCGCCCGACGTTCTGCTCGTAGCGCGCGCCCAGGTCCAGGCGTGTCCAGCTCGGGATCGCCACCGAGTTGTCCGGCACCACCATCCGCTTGCCTTCGTAGACCACGCCCGCCAGGAGCTCCAGCCCGGGGACGCCCGCGCCGTGCCGCGCCTGCAGCTTCAGCACCGTCTCCGGCACGTTCGTCGGCTTGAGACCGTTGAGCGCCGCGTCCGCGCTGTCGTCGCGGCGGGCACGCAGTTTCATCGCGCTCGCCATCAGGCCGCCGCCCGTCCACTTCAGGTCGGCCTGCGCTTCCACGCCGCGGTGGTTCTGCTTGCCATCGATGCGGCTTTCGAGCAGGTCCTCGCCGCCGACCACCACCGGCACATCGCTCGTCGCCGGCTTGCTGATGTCGAAGTAGTTGATCGACCAGTCCACGGTGCGGCTGCCCGACTTCAGACCGATCTCCCATTGCTTGCTGCGGATCGCCGCCAGCGGCCGGCCCGCATTCACATAGATCGGCAGGTTGGGCGCGACGGCCGACTCCACGCCCTCGCCCCAGCTCGCATACGCCAGCAGTTGCGGGTCGATCGCGTAGCTCACACCCAGCCACGGCGTCGTGACCGACTGGCGATAGCTCGTCGCTTCGTCGCTCCCGCCCGTGGGCACGTTCACCTTGAACGACTCACGATCCAGCCGCGTGTGCCGCACACCCAGCCAGCCCTGCCATTGCGCGCTGAACTGCATCGCGTCGCGGAAGTAGAACTCGGTGCTGCGCTCGGTACGGTCCGTGTTGGTCGAGCCCAGCGTCGGGTCGGCCACCGTCGGCAGCGTGCCGTCGATGTTGCCGGTGCCCGCCCAGTTATAGGCCTGACCCTGCAGCCGGCTCTTGTAGCGCGAGAACAGCACGCCCGTCGACACCTGATGCTCGATGCCGAGGACGTTCAGCTTGCCTTGCGCGGACAGGTCGAGCGCATCGCTGTTGCGATGCTCGTTGTCGCTGCGGAAGTCGTATTGATCGAAGGTGCCGTCGGGGCAGTAGGTGCTCGGGTAGTAGGTGCCGTCGCCCGCGGTGCAGCCGAACGGATAGGCGAGGCGGTCGTCGTTCACCAGGCGCTGGATCGCCGCGTGCGCCTGCAGCTTCCAGTCGGCGTTCAGCTGATGCTGCACGCGCAGCGAGGCGGTGCGGCCTTCGAAGACCACCGGCTGGCTCCACGACTGGTTGTTCAGGTTGATGCGCGGATCGATGGCCTTTGCGTCGGGCAGCTTGTCGCCGAGCAGGCTGAAGCCCGGCTGGCTCGGCTGGGACTGGCGGCTGATCTCGACCTCTGCCTCGACCAGCGTGTCGCGCGTGACGCGCCAGTCGCCGGCGACGGCCATCATCCAGCGGTTGCCGTCGGCATCGCGCAGTTCGGGGCGCAGCTTGGCGGCCTCGATGTTCACGCGCAGGCCGAAGGCCTTGTCGTTGCCGTGACCGTCGCCGAAGCGGTGGCTCCAGTCCATCGCGGACTCGATCGTGCCGCGTTCGCTGACGCCGAGGCGCACGCTGGTGAGCTCCACCGTCGGGCGCTTCACGACGAGGTTGACCAGGCCGCCCGGTGCGCTGGTGCCGGCCTGGATGCCGGTCGTGCCCTTGATGACCTCGACGCTGCTCTTGTTGGCCAGCGACAGCGCGGTCTCGGCGTTGATCGGCAGGCCATCGCGGCGGTAGTTGAAGCGGTTGTCGAGGTCGTAGCCGCGGATCTTCAGGTAGGAGACGTACCCGGCCGAGTTGTACGAGTCGCCCACGCTCGCGTCGAGCAGCGTCAACCCGGCGAGGTTGGACAGCCCGCGATCGGTGAGCTGCTCGGCGCTGACGATGCTCGCCTGGATCGGGAGCTTGGCGACCGGCGTGTCGCCGAAACCGCCAGCCATCACGGGCGCTTCGGACGTGCCCTTGACGACGACGCTGGGCAGGGCGGGGGAGGTCGCCTGCGCGTTGGCCGGAGCATTGGTAGATGCATTTGCCGGCGCGGCGGCGGACGTCGTCGACTGCGCGGCGGCATGGACCGAGACGCCGGCGGCGATCAGCGCCATCGCGAGCCGATGCAGCGGGAAGGAATTCAGAGCGGACGAAGTTGCCATCGATGTGCCGAAGCCAGAAATGCGATGGCAGGTCGGCAAACCGGACACGCCGATGAGAAGGCGGCGTGCGGGACACGAGGCGTGTCGAAGGCATGCTTCCCTGCGCGAGGATTACCTCAATCAGGTTCAAAGGGACTTTCTCAGCCGCGCCGTCGACGGATCGATGGCGCAGCACCCCTAGCGAAACTCGCCGGGCGGGCCGGCGAGTGATGGTGATTCTAGTCGAGCATCATTGCCCGCGGCTCCGGCCAGGCCTGCCGCGCGCCGATGGCCGTTCCCGCTTGTCCGCCGCAAATGCAGTTCACGCCGCCGCGGCGCAGCTTCGTCTCCTGGCGCTCGCAAGTGGTCGGGTCGATGACGACACTGACTCCATCGACACAGCAAACGCCTTCAGGAGATCGACATGAACGCCACCCGCCTCAGCATCACTTCCGCCACCAACACCACCGTCAAGGCTGTCGCCTTCGGTGCCATCGCGGCGCTGGCTCTGGGCCTCGGGATCGCTCATGCACAAGGGCAGCGCGAGATGCGCGCCTCGATCGTCACGCTGGATCCGGTGGTCATCACCGTGAAGCGCGAACAGCTGCCGACCGTCTACATCACCGGCCGTCGCAGCGCCGACGCGGTCGACACGCAAGTCGCCTTGGCCGAGTGAACGTCCCAGGTCGCGCTGTATCGATGGAGCGATCCACGGACTGACGCCCTCGGTTCGCTCCCATGCAAGACGCCCGGCTGATGCCGGGCGTCTTGCTTTGTGCAGCGCTCGGGCGATTGTTGCGGCGATCACAACGGCCCATTGCGACGCGGGCCGTTTATCCAAGCAGGGGCCGCGCCTAACCTTCAGTCATCGGCAAACGAAGCCGGCCCAAGACCCCTGACACACCGATCCAACGCTCTCTCAAAGGAACCCATCATGACCGCCAAGACCCTGATCGCCTCCGCCCTGATCGCCCTGTCCGCCGCCGCCGTGCCGGCCTTCGCGCAGAGCTACAGCCACCTCGACCCGATCACGCAGGGCCAGAAGAGCCGCGCCGAAGTGCTGGCTGACCTGGAGACCTATCGCGAGTCTGGTCTGGCCGCCGTCGATCGCACCGAAGACTTCGCGCTGAACGCCACCCAGCGCGCCAAGGCCGAAGCCCGCTACGCCGAACTGAAGTCGTCGCCGAAGTACGCCGCCCTGGTGCAGCGCTTCGCCGCCAAGGAAGGGAAGGGCGCCGCCACCGAAGGCGTGTCGGCCCGCTGATCTCCGATCCCGCCCTCGCAGCGCCGCCCGGATGCAAGTCCTGGCGGCGTTCTCCATTGCAGCGTTTAAAGGCACTTTCCGTTTGTCCGCCGCAGATGCAGTTCACGCCGCCGCCGCGCAGCTTCGTCTCCTGAGGCACGCAAGCGGGTGGGTCGATGACGACACTGACTCCATCGACACAGCAAACCGCCTCAGGAGAACGACATGACCACCACCCGCTTCCACATCGCTTCCGCCACTGAAACCACCGTCAAGGCCGTCCTCTTCGGCGCCGTGACCGCCGTGGTGCTGGGCCTGGGCATCGCCCACGCCGAAGGCCTGCGCGAGATGCGCGCCTCGATCGTCACGCTGGATCCGGTCGTCATCACCGTGAAGCGCGAACAGCTGCCGACCGTCTACATCACCGGCCGCCGCGACACGTCCGCCGACGCGGTCCAGATCGCTTCCGCCCAGTAAGCCCTGACGGTTGCGCTGTATCGATGGAGCGAGCCTCTGGCTGACAACGCCTCTACCGCTCCCCCCAAACGCCTGGCCTGAGCCGGGCGTTGTGCTTTCTGAAGGCCGCAGCCCGCCTACTTGACCTGGAGAAGTTCCAGGAGGGCTTCAAGTGCTTCGGCGTGATGCTCTCGAGTCAGGCTTTTGATGGGATGTTGCGCCAGCTGCGCGTATATGCGAGCCAGCGATTCAGGGGAGCGGGTGCTGTCCTCAAGAATTGTGAAAGCCTGCCAGGAGACTTCAAAGTTCCCCGTGAGGACTAGGGTCACCAGCGACTCCAGGTGCTCCGACTGATCGAAGGCAGACAACGCATACACCAGTGTGCCGCGATGGTTGAGGTTCTCTGGCCGATTGATGGCGCTCCACAGGACGGGGACCGCTCGCGCGTCGCCGCGGTTCATCAGGTCGAGCGCCGCCACATGTCGAACGCCGGGATCCGTGCTCTCAACCTCCTGGAGCAGGGCCTCGATGGATTTCACGGACGTCACGTGCTGACGCCAACGCCATTCGCAGGCTGGTTCAGCCGGATCTCCGAGTATCTTGACCGGAAGGGGTCGCCAGCGATCTTCAAGGTCCCAAGGGCTCCGAGCTCTTGCATGCGATAACTCAGGAACTCAAAGGGCAGATCCGGGAACCTCTGTTCGAAGTCGTTCATCACCCTGGCGATGACAAGAGCGACCTTCTGCCATCTGGTGCTGGATGCGCTCAGCAACAGCGCATCCACCTGAGACACCTCGCCCGGCGTCAGCGCGCGCACGGCCGCGAGTTCCTTGTCGGAGAGGGCGTCCCACGGGTGTTGATCGTCGTCCAAGTCAGATGCCATGTCGAAGGTTGTCGATGACAAGGGTACACGCCCAGATCGGCACCACGCTCCAGCACCAGCGATTCACCGGCCACCGGCCCGTGCGAAGGCGCAGCGCGAAACACCACGTCGCGAAGCCGATATCGAAGAGCCAGGCCAACACCGCCACGGGCATCGCCCGCAGCGCTCAAACGAGCGCTGCACCGCTGTCGGCGCCGGGCACATCCGCCAGCTCGGGTTCGATCCAGCAGCAATTGGCCGACAGCAGGTTGAAGAACCCTGGCCGCAATCAGGGGCGTCGTGAGGGCGCTTGAGGGATTCATTCCGACTCTCAAGACATGGAGCAAGCACTGTCGCGTGGTTCGTGGAGGGGACTGCGAAGTCCGTTGCGCAGGTGACGGCAGCTCGGCGTGGCGCACCGGCTCGGCTGAGGGCGGACGATTGTTGCGGCGATCACAACGGCCCATTGCGACGCGGGCCGTTTATCCAAACAGGGTCCGCACCTAACCTTCAGTCATCGGCAAACGAAGCCGGCCCAAGACCCCAGACACCCCGATCCAACGCTCTCTCAAAGGAACCCATCATGACCGCCAAGACCCTGATCGCTACCGCCCTGATCGCCTTGTCCGCCGCCGCCGTGCCGGCCTTTGCGCAGAGCTACAGCCACCTCGACCCGATCACGCAGGGCCAGAAGAGCCGCGCCGAAGTGCTGGCTGACCTGGAGATCTATCGCGAGTCTGGTCTGGCCGCCGTCGATCGCACCGAAGACTTCGCGCTGAACGCCACCCAGCGCGCCAAGGCCGAAGCCCGCTACGCCGAACTGAAGTCCTCGCCGAAGTACGCCGCCCTGGTGCAGCGCTTCGCCGCCAAGGAAGGTAAGGGCGCCGTCACCGAAGGCGTGTCGGCCCGCTGATCTCCGATCCCGCCCTCGCAGCGCCGCCCGGATGCAAGTCCTGGCGGCGTTTCTCATTGAGGGCACCCGATGGTGCTTTCCGTTTGTCAGCCGCTGATGCACTTCACGCCGCCGCCGCGCAGCTTCGTCTCCTGGCGCTCGCAAGTGGTCGGGTCGATGACGACACTGACTCCATCGACACAGCAAACGCCTTCAGGAGATCGACATGAACGCCACCCGCCTCAGCATCACTTCCGCCACCAACACCACCGTCAAGGCTGTCGCCTTCGGTGCCATCGCGGCGCTGGCCCTGGGTCTGGGGATCGCTCATGCACAAGGGCAGCGCGAGATGCGTGCCTCGATCGTCACGCTGGATCCGGTGGTCATCACCATGAAGCGCGAACAGCTGCCGACCGTCTACATCACTGGCCGTCGCAGCGCCGACGCGGTCGACACGCAAGTCGCCTTGGCCGAGTGATCGTCTGAGGTTGCGCTGTTTCGGTGGAGCGGTCCACGGACTGACGCCCTTCGGTTCGCTCCCATGCAAGACGCCCGGCTCACGCCGGGCGTCTTGCTTTGTGCAGCGCTCGGGCGATTGTTGCGGCGATCACAACGGCCCATTGCGACGCGGGCCGTTTATCCAAACAGGGCCCGCACCTAACCTTCAGTCATCGGCAAACGAAGCCGGCCCAAGACCCCAGACACCCGATCCAACGCTCTCTCAAAGGACACCATCATGACCGCCAAGACCCTGATCGCTACCGCCCTGATCGCCCTGTCCGCCGCCGCCGTGCCGGCCTTCGCGCAGAGCTACAGCCACCTCGACCCGATCACGCAGGGCCAGAAGAGCCGCGCCGAAGTGCTGGCTGACCTGGAGATCTATCGCGAGTCTGGTCTGGCCGCCGTCGATCGCACCGAAGACTTCGCGCTGAACGCCACCCAGCGCGCCAAGGCCGAAGCCCGCTACGCCGAACTGAAGTCCTCGCCGAAGTACGCCGCCCTGGTGCAGCGCTTCGCCGCCAAGGAAGGCAAGGGCGCCGCCACCGAAGGCGTGTCGGCCCGCTGATTTCCGATCCTGCCCTCGCGGCGCCGCCCGGATGCAAGTCCTGGCGGCGTTTCTTATGGAGAGCACCCGGTGGCGCTTTCCGTTTGTCCGCCGCAGATGCAGTTCACGCCGCCGCCGCGCAGCTTCGTCTCCTGAGGCTCGCAAGCGGGTGGGTCGATGACGACACTGACTCCATCGACACAGCAAACCGCCTCAGGAGAACGACATGACCACCACCCGCTTCCACATCGCTTCCGCCACTGAAACCACCGTCAAGGCCGTCCTCTTCGGCGCCGTGACCGCCGTGGTGCTGGGCCTGGGCATCGCCCACGCCGAAGGCCAGCGCGAGATGCGCGCCTCGATCGTCACGCTGGATCCGGTCGTCATCACCGTGAAGCGCGAACAGCTGCCGACCGTCTACATCACCGGTCGCCGCGACACGTCCGCCGACGCGGTCCAGATCGCTTCCGCCCAGTAAGCCCTGACGGTTGCGCTGTATCGATGGAGCGAGCCTCTGGCTGACAACGCCCCATGCCGCTCCCACCGAACGCCTGGCCTGTGCCGGGCGTTTTTCTTTTGGCGACTGGAATGCAAGATCCTGGACTGGTTGACATCGGCGCAACAACCATCTCCCACCAAGGGGGGAGCGACCGACCGCCGGTGTCGCACCCGATCCGCTCCGCCCTCGTATCCATCCACGGTTTCGAAGAAACCTCCATGGCGCGCAGGAAATGCAGTGGAACTCGATTGCTGACGGATGAATTCAGATGAATACACTGAACTTGTCCCAACGTTTTCCAGTCACCGCCATGAACCCGAGCAGTTCACCTCCCACCATGGAGCCGCTGTCCGCCCGCGTCCCGAGCGACCTCTACTTCTGGTTGTCTCAGCTGCAAGTCGAAGGCGCGGCGACCAACAGTGACAAGCTCCGCGTCCTGCTCGGCCAACTCAAGCGGCAGCACGATGGCGCCTTCGACTACGTGACCGCTCATGCCTGGACCCGTGACCTGACCGCCCGACTGCGTGAATCGCTGGTCAGGGTGGAGAGCGAGTCCGGCGAGCATTCTGAAGTCGTCAGCCTGCTGCTCGACCACTTTGTGGGCGCGCTGGCGCTGACCATCAGCCAGGCGCCCGCCGACGCCGACGAGGCCCGCAAGTTCGAGGAAGCACTCGTGCGCCGCGCCTACGCGTTGACCGAGACCCTGCTCAGACAGGGGACGCCACTGACAGCGTCCGCCTATGACCCGCAAGTCGTGCGCCGTCACCTCGGCCCCACCCTCGAGCTTGCACAACCGCTGCATTCCGCTCCTCTTTCGAAAGGCAATTGAGATGACCGACTCCTTGAAGACCCGCGTCGGCCGCGTGATCGCCGGCAGTGTCCATGCTCTCCTGGACCGCATCGAGGACCAGGCTCCCGAAGCCACGATGGAGCAGTCGATCCGCGAGGCCGACGCCGTCGTCGACGATGTGCGTCATGAACTGGGCACCGTGTCTGCCAATCGCCACCTGTCTCAGCGCCAGCACGCCAACCTCAACCAGCTGCACGCGACGCTCTCGTCCCAAATCGACGAGGCGATGAGCGCCGGCCGGGAAGACCTCGCGCGCGCCGCCGTCGCCCGGCAGCTCGACATCGAGGCGCAACTGCCCGTGCTCGAGACCACGCTCGCAGAGCACGCCCGGCAGGAAAACGAACTGACCGGCTTTGTCGCCGCGCTGCTGGCCAAGAAGCGCGAGATGCAGGAAGCGCTCGCTGAATTCCGAAAGAGCCGCGCCACTGCCGTCGCCGTCGCGGCCGGCCCGTCAGGCGCCGGCAGCGCCGCACACCGCATCGGCAAGGCGGCAGACGCCTTCGACCGCGTCTACGAGCGCCAGACTGGCCTGACCGGCACGGCCCGCCAGAACAGTCTGCAGCAGGCCGCCCAGCTCAAAGAGCTGGACGACCTGGTCCGTGACAACAAGATCGCCGAGCGCATGGCGCAACTCAAGGCTGCGAAGCCATGAGCCTGTTCACCGCGCCGCAGAACCTGCCGTTCGGCATCGGGTTCGCGCTGATCGTCGGCATCGCGCTGGTCGAGGGCGCGGGCATGCTGATCTCGTTCAGCCCGAGCAACCTGGTCGACGAGTGGCTGCCCGAGATCCACGGCGACACCGGCCTTGACCGGGTGCTGGGCTGGCTGCATCTGGGCAGGGTGCCAGCGCTCGTGCTGTTGCTGCTCTTCCTGACCGGCTACACGGTCTTCGGCTACAGCCTGCAGGTCGTGATGAACGGGCTCTTCGGCGGCTATCTGCCGGCGGCCGCCGCGGGCATTGCCGCCGTGCCCGCCGGGCTGGCCACCGTCCGGGGACTGGGCGCACTGATCGCGCACATCATTCCGCAGGACGAGACCAGCGCCATCAGCGAGCAGAGCCTCGTCGGCCGCGTGGGTGTCGTCGTGACCGGCGCCGCCCGCCGCGGTCTGGCGGCGCAGGCCAGGGTCAAGGACGCGCGTGGCCGATCGCACTACCTCATGGTCGAGCCCGACGTCGACGACGACATCTTCGAGGAGGGCGTGCAGGTACTGATCGTGCGGAAGGTCGGCGCCTTCTACCGCTGCATCGCCAATCCGCATCCGTCGCTGATGTAGAGCTCCGCCCGCCGCAAAGAACGCCCGGCACGTTCATCCTTTCCAGAACGCCGGACACACCGGCTCACCCGGAATTCAAGTTTCATCGAGGGAGTAAACAGTCCATGGACAACCTGATTGAGCTGTTGATCATTTCCGGCATCGCCCTGCTGGCGCTGCTGACGATCGGCATCATCTTCGCCCGCCTCTACAAGCGCTCCACCAAGGAGACCGCTTTCGTTCGCACCGGGCTCGGCGGCCAGAAAGTGATCATGGACGGCGGCGCGATCGTGCTGCCGGTCTTCCATGAGCGTGTGCTGGTCAACATGAATACGCTGAAGCTCGAGGTCCTGCGCCGCGAGCGCGAAAGCCTGATCACCCGCGACCGCATGCGCGTCGACGTGACCGCCGCGTTCTTCGTCCGCGTGAAGCAGACGGAGGAGGCCGTCAGCATTGCCGCCCAGACCCTGGGCGCCCGCACGATGAGCCCGAACGAACTCAAGGCGCTGGTGGAAGACAAGTTCGTCGACTCGCTGCGCGCGACCGCCGCGACGATGTCGATCCAGGAGCTGCAGGACAAGCGCCGCGACTTCGTGCAGGCCGTCCAGAACGCCGTCGCCGAAGACCTGGAAAAGAACGGTCTGGAACTGGAGTCGGTCTCGCTGACCAGCCTGGACCAGACCGACAAGCAGTTTTTCAACCCGAACAATGCCTTCGATGCCGAAGGCCTGACCCGTCTGACCGAGCAGACGGAGGCGCGCCGCAAGCAGCGCAATGACGTCGAACAGGACACCGAGGTCCAGGTCCGGACCAAGAATCTGGAGGCGTCGCGCTTGAAGCTGACGATCGAGAAGGATCAGGAGTTCGCCTCGCTCGCCCAACAGCGCGAGATCGAGATCACCCGCGCCGAGCAGGTGGCGTTGATCGCATCGCAGCAGGCCGAGCGCGGCCGCCAGGCTGAGGCTGCGAAGATCGAGGCCGAGCGTCAGGTGAGCCAGAAGCGCATCGAGGCGGATCGCGAGATCAAGGCGGCGGAGATCGAGAAGAATCTCGTTGTCCAGACCCGCGAGATCGAGCTGGAGCGCAAGACCGAGACGCAGCGCGCGGAGCAGCGCAAGCAGGTCGAGATGGCGCGCCAGGACATGCAGATCGCGATCGCGACCAAATCGCGCGAGCAGTCCGAAGCGGATGCCGCCGCTAACCTGGCGCGCTCGGAGTCCGTGAAGGCCGAGGAACTCGTGAACACGGCGCGTCAGGTCGCGGTCGCCGAGCGGGAGAAGAATATCCAGCTGATCGAGGCCTCGAAGGAAGCCGAGCAGTTGGCCATCGCGGTCCGGGTGTCAGCCGCCGCCGAGAAGGAGGCCGCGCTGGATCGCGCCGAGGCGCTGACCATCGAAGCAAAGGCCAAGCAGGCTGCGGCGCTGGCGGAAGCCGAAGGGCGTCGTGCGATCAACGAGGCGTTGAACACCTTGTCCGCCGTGCAGATCGACCTGCAGGTGCGCACGATGCTGCTGCAGCAACTGCCCACCATCCTGGAGCAGGCCGTGCGTCCGATGGAGAAGATCGAGTCGATCCGCATCTTCCAGGTCAACGGCATGCCGGTCGCGAGCAACGACGGCACCGGCGCGGCGAACGGCCAGGGCGCGGGCGGCGGCGCGACCTTCCCCGAGCAGGTGATGAACTCGGCGCTTCAATATCAGATCGCCAAGCCCATCGTCGATGCGGTGATGAAGGACGCGGGGCTGTCCAATGAAGGCATCACCGGTGTTGCGCACTCGCTGGCGGGCATGCTTTCGCAAGCGAACGGTGCGCCCGCTCCGGCCGTACCGCAAGCCGCGAGGCCGGCCATCGAAGGCTAGAGCACCTGATCGCCTGCGGCGCGCGCTGCGGGGCGCGCCCGCTCGTGCGCCGTCGGACGGTACGCAAAACGAAAAAGCCCGCCGGCATTCGCCAGGCGGGCTTGTGTTCCGAGGCGCTCCTGGGAGCGCCCGACCGACGTTCAGTCGAAGTTCGGCGTCTCGACGCCCAGCACCTTGTGCAGCTTCGGGCTGGTGGTCGTGTACTGCAGGTGGACGCGCTTGTCCGGGTTGATGATCGGCATGGCGCCGAACGCGGCCAGCGCGGCTTCGTGGAAGCCCGACAGGATCAGCTTCTTCTTGCCCGGGTAGGTGTTGATGTCCCCCACCGCGAAGATGCCCGGCACGTTGGTCTGGAACTTCTCGGTGTCGACCTGGATCTGCTTCTTCTCCAGCGACAGGCCCCACTCGGCGATCGGGCCCAGCTTCGGCGACAGGCCGAAGAACACCAGCACCTGGTCCGCAGGCACCACGCGCGTGACGCCATCGCCGCCGGTGATCTTCAGGCCCTTGAGCGAATCCTCGCCCTCGTCCAGGTCGGCCACCTGGCCGACGATGAACTGCATCTCGTAGGCGTCACACAGCTCCCTCATCTTGGCGACCGACGCCGGCGCGGCACGGAAGCCGTCGCGACGGTGCACCAGGATCACGCTCTCCGCCTTGTGCGGATTGCCGTCGGCGTTGCCGCCGCAGAAGTTCAGCGCCCAGTCCAGCGCCGAGTCGCCACCGCCGATGATCACCAGGTTCTTGCCGGCGAACTGCGACGGGTTGCGCACGCGGTAGTGCACCTGCGAACCCTCGTACTTGTCGATGCCCTCGACCTTCAACGTGCGCGGCTGGAACGACCCCACGCCACCCGCGATGAAGATGGTCTTGGTCAGGAACTGCGTGCCCTTGCTCGTCGCGACGAAGAAACGACCGTCTTCCTGCTTCTCGACCGTCGTGACCTCCTGCCCCAGATGGAAGGTCGCGCCGAACGGCTCGATCTGCTTCATCAGGTTGTCGGTCAGCTCCTTGCCCGTCACCACCGGCAGCGCCGGGATGTCGTAGATCGGCTTGTCCGGGTACAGCTCGATGCACTGGCCGCCGGGGTAGGCCAGCGAGTCGATGATGTGAGCCTTGATCTCGAGCAGGCCCAGTTCGAACACCTGGAACAGGCCCACCGGGCCCGCGCCGACGATGACGGCATCGGTTTCGATCACGCCCGCGTGCGGGGCGGAGGTCGCTTCAGTCACTTGCGTTTCCATTCTTGTGTGGGGCGGCCGCCGGCAGCAGGACCCGACGCCGCGAGATGACGGGATCGGTCAGCGGACCAGCTGATCGATCTTGCCCGTCTTGTCCTTCCACTCCTCGGCGTCCGGGAGCGGGGCCTTGCGCTTGGTGATGCTGGGCCACTTCTTCGCCAGGTCGGCGTTCAGCTTGATCATGATCTGCTGGTCGCCGGGCACGTCTTCCTCCGGCACGATCGCGTTCACCGGGCACTCGGGGATGCAGACCGCGCAGTCGATGCATTCATCGGGGTCGATGGTCAGGAAGTTCGGACCTTCGCGGAAGCAGTCGACGGGACAGACATCGACGCAATCGGTGTATTTGCAGCGAATGCAGGCTTCGGTGACGACGTGGGTCATGGCGGTTCTTCTAGTGACGGGGCCGGGCGGGCGGCCCTCGAAAATCAGCGGTCCCCGGGCAATCGGCAGGATGGCGCTGACGGTAAACGGGAGATTTTAAACGTTCGGGCTTTGGACCAGGGATTCCGGCCCGCGCGGCTCAAGGTCTTGGCGTGAGGACGGCGTCGCGTAATCGCCCAAATCCGGACTGGCATCCCCCCGCGTTCCGGCGGAGGCATCTGCGGTCGAGGTGGTCGAGGTGGTCGGGGCGCCCGCCAGCGGGGCGGCGCCAGCGCCGACGATGACCACCGTCGGCCGGCCCTGGTGCAGCATCGAGGCGGCGCCCAGCGACGCCACGTCGTGCTCGCTCGACAGCGCATCGGCACAGCCGGCACGGGACACGACGCTCACCGGCGTGCCGGCCTCCCAGCCTGCGCCCAGCAGCCGGCGGGAGAGGGCCGCCAGTTGCTGGCCAGCCATGTAGAACACCTCGGTGTCGGCCGATCGTCCGGCCTGGATCTCGCCTTCGCGCGTCATCGCGGTCGTCAGCGCGACGCTGCGGCCCGCGCCGCGCCGCGTGAGGGGGCGCCCGGTCTGCGCGGCGGCCGCGATCGCGGCGGTCACGCCCGGGACGATCTCGAAGGGGATGTCCGCGTCCGCCAGCGCGAGGAGTTCCTCCTCGAGGCGGCCGAAGACGTTCGCGTCGCCGCCCTTCAGGCGCACGACGACCGCATGCGCCTTCGCCTCACGGACCAGCGCGGCGTTGATCGCCGTCTGCTTGGTGGAATGGCAGAAGCCGCGCTTGCCGACGTCCAGCCACTTCGCCTGCGGCGCGAGCTCGCGCAGCGCCGGGTCGGTCAAGGCGTCGAACAGCACGACGTCCGCCAGCGCGAGCGCCCGCGCGCCGCGCAGCGTGATCAGGTCGGCGGCGCCGGGTCCGGCGCTGACGAAGAGGACACGTCCCATGGCGGTGGCTCCTGGTGGTCGTTCGGTGGGGCGGGCTGTCGGCGCGCGTGGGCGGGCCGTCAGCGGACCAGCAGCGCGCCGCTGGTGCGGTTGCTGGTGGGGTCCACGACGATCAGCGCGCCGCCGACGCGGTTGTCCGCGTAAGGCTGCAGCGGCAGCTCGGCCTGCAGCTCGATGGTGACGTGACCGATCTCGTTGACCGACAGCTCGTGCGCCTCGGTCTCGGCCAGCGTCTGGATGTCCAGCCGGTGATCGATCGCGGCGATGCGGGCCTGGACCCAGCGGTTGCCGTGACGCACCCAGTACTTGCGGCCCAGGACGGCCGGCTCGGTGTCGATCCACGCCAGCGTGGCCTCGAACGTGCGGCGGGGCGTGGCCGCGCCCGGCGCGACGATCCAGTCGCCGCGCGAGACGTCGACCTGGCGGTCCAGCAGCAGCCCGGCCGATTCGCCGGCGACGGAGGCGGCCACCGGTTCGCCGGCGCGGCGCAGCTCGCCGACGATGGCGGTCTGGCCGCTCGGCAGGATCTGCACTTCGTCGCCGACCTGCACCTGGCCCTGAGCGATCCGGCCCCACAGCACGCGCGGGTTGTTGCCGGTGCCGTCGCCGTCCTTGGCCACGTACTGGACCGGCAGCGCCAGCGGCGCCTCGACGGTCTCCTGCACGGTCGGCAGCGATTCCAGCACCTGCAGCAGCGACGGACCGTCGTACCAGTCCGCTGCCAGCGGCTGCGTGACGTTGTCGCCGCGCAGCGCGGAGACGGGGACGACCGCGGTCACGCGGATGCCGGCCGCCGAGGCGAACTTCTCCAGCGCCAGCGAGACCTTGCGGAACGCGTCGCCCGGATCCGCGGCGGCGTCGATCTTGTTGATCGCGAAGACGATGCTCGGCACGCGCAGCAGGTGCGCGAGCAGGCTGTGACGGCGCGTCTGCGGCAGCAGCGGGACGTCGTCGACCGACAGGTCCAGCTTGGTCACGTCGACGAGCACGACCGCGGCGTCGCTGCCCGCGGCGGCGGTGACCATGTTGCGGGTGTACTGCTCATGACCGGGGGCGTCCGCGATGATGAACTTGCGCTGCTTGGTCGCGAAGTAGCGGTAGGCGACGTCGATCGTGATGCCTTGCTCCCGCTCGGCTTCGAGGCCGTCGGTCAGCAGGCTCAGGTCGATCGGCTGGCCGGCGGCGCGCTTGGCCAGCGTGTCGAGCTGGTCGGCGAGGATCGCGCGGCTGTCGAAGAGCAGGCGGCCGATCAGCGTGCTCTTGCCGTCGTCGACGCTGCCGGCGGTCAGGAAGCGCAGCGCGCGGTGCGTCGTGTCGACGTCGGATTGATGGATCTTGTGAACGGCGGTCATCGGGACTCCTGCCGGGCCGCCTCAAAGGAGGCCCGCGCCCCCTCGGGGGGCAGTGAACGAAGTGGGCGTGAAAGCAGCGTCATGTCAGAAATAGCCTTCCTTCTTGCGGCGCTCCATCGAAGCATCCGACGTGCGGTCGTCCATCCGCGTGGCGCCGCGCTCGGAGACGGTGACCGTCAGCGTCTCGGCGACGATGTCCGCGGCATTGGCGGCGGGGCTCTCCACCGGGCAGGTGCAGGTCATGTCGCCGACGGTGCGGAAGCGCACCTGCGCCGTCTCGACGGTCTCGCCGGCTTCCGGCGGGGTCACGTCGGTCAGCGGCACCAGCAGGCCCTTGCGGCGGATCACTTGGCGGTCGTGCGCGAAGTACAGCGACGGCAGCGGGATGTTTTCGCGGGCGATGTAGAGCCACACGTCCAGCTCGGTCCAGTTGCTGATCGGGAACGCGCGGAAGTGCTCGCCCGGACGGATGCGGGTGTTGAAGAGGTTCCACAGCTCGGGGCGCTGCTCCTTCGGCTGCCATTGGCCGAAGCTGTCGCGGTGGCTGAAGATGCGCTCCTTGGCGCGCGCCTTCTCCTCGTCGCGGCGGGCGCCGCCGATGAGCACGTCGAAGCGGTGCTCCTCGATGGTTTCCAGCAGCGTCACCGTCTGGTGGCCGTTGCGCGATTCCAGCGGATGCGCCAGCCGGATGGTGCCCTTCTTGATGGACTCCTCCAGATGGCCGACGACCAGGCGCTCCCCCATTTCCTCGACGCGGCGGTCGCGGAACTCGATCACCTCGGGGAAGTTGTGGCCGGTGTCGACATGGACCAGCGGGAAGGGCAGCTTGCCCTTGAAGTCGTTGCCCGAGACGCGCTGCTTGAAGGCCTTCTCGGCCAGACGCAGGACCACGCACGAGTCCTTGCCACCGGAGAACAGCAGGGCGGGGCGCTCGAAGGCCGCGGCGACCTCGCGCAGGATGAAGATGGCCTCCTCTTCGAGGTGGTCCAGGTGGCGGTGGTCCGCCAGCGGCAGCAGTTGTTCGAGGTTCACGGGGGCGTTCATGCCGGGGCTCCGGAGGTCGACGTCGGGGGGGACGCTTCGGGTTCAGATTCGGTCGCGGATTCGTCGTCGGTCTCGGTGTGCGTGGCGTGCAGGCCGCATTCCTTCGAGCTGTCTTCCCACCACCAGCGGCCGGCGCGGAAATCCTCGCCGACGGCGATCGCACGCGTGCAGGGCGCGCAGCCGATGCTGGGCATGAACTGGTCATGCAGCGGGTTGTAGGGCACGACGTGCTGCTGCACGTAGTACCAGACGTCGGCCCAGGTCCACTCGGCGAGCGGGTTGACCTTGGTGCGACCCTGGCCGTCATCCTCACGGAAGGGGACTTCCGCGCGGTTGGCGCTCTGCTCGCGCCGCAGGCCGGTGATCCACGCGCCGCGGCCGGCCAGCATGCGCGACAGCGGCTCCAGCTTGCGCACACCGCAGCAGGCCTTGCGCAGCTCGACGCTGCGGTACATCGGCGCCTCGCCGTTGGCGCGGACGAAGTGGACGACCTGTTCCTGCACCGGCGCGAAGACTTCGACCTCGATGCCATAGCGGTCGTGGATGCGCGGGATCAGCGCCAGCGTCTCCGCGTGCAGCTTGCCGGTGTCCAGCGTCGCCAGCGCGATGGGCAGGCCGTGGCGCGCGATCAGGTCGGTGATGACCATGTCCTCCACGCCCAGCGAGGTCGACTGCAGCGCGCCGGGTCCGAAGTCCGCGGCGGCCTGCTTCAACACCGCCACCGTGCGGGCGACGCGCTCGTCGAAGCCGGCGGTCTTGCGGGCGTACAGGCCGATGGCCGAGCCGACGCCGGCATCCGCGCCGGGCAGCGCGGACACGCCGTTCGATGCGGACGAGGAGGCGCCGCCGATCGGCGCGAAGTCCAGCGAAGACACTTCGCCGCTCATGCTCAGGCCTCGGTCTTCTGGCCCGGACGGGCGAACAGCGGGCGGGTCTCGTTGACGTCCGCCTGGTAGTGGCCGGGGAAGAAGCCCAGCGCGCGCTCGGCCGCTTCCTGGTTCTGGTCGCCGCGCAGCTGGACCGCGTCGACGCCGCAGCGCTGCAGCAGCGGCAGCATGTCGACGAGGACCTCGCCGATCGCGCGCACTTCGCCGGCATACCGCAGCCGCGAGCGCAGCACGTGCGCCTGGCTGTAGGCGCGGCCGTCGACCCACTTCGGGAACTGCAGCACGACCAGCGCCAGGCGCGGCAGGTCGGCCTTCAGGTCGAGCACGTCGATGTCGTTGGGCAGGATCACGCCGGTGGCCAGGCCTTCCGGCCAGGTGTCGCGCACGGCGTGCCACTGCTCCAGCGTCAGCAGCTTGTGGTCGGCGGCGGCGGGATGCGGTTGCGGACCGTCCTCGCCCGCGCAGGTGTGCCAGGGGTCTTGGGCCTTGGAGACGAACTTCATGATGGCTGCGGCGGTCGGTGTTCGGAGGTCAGAGCTTGGCGGTGGTGCGGCGGATCTCGTTGGTCGCCTGCTTGAAGGCGTCCAGGCCGATGCGGCGGACCGTCTGCAGGAAGCGTTCGCCGGCCTCGCGCTCGCGGCGGTAGGTGGCGATCACGGCCTCGACCGCGTCGGCGGCCTCGTCGGCGGCGAAGGACGGGCCGATCACCTTGCCGGGCACCGCGGTGCCCGACAGCGTCGAGCCGTCCGAGCCGCCCAGCGTGATCTGGTACCACTCGCTGCCGTCCTTGTCGACGCCGAGCACGCCGATGTGGCCGCTATGGTGGTGGCCGCAGCTGTTGATGCAGCCGCTGATGTGCAGGTCGATGTCGCCGATGTCCCAGAGTTCGTCGAGGTCCTGGAAGCGGTCGGTGATCTCGGCCGCGACCGGGATGGAGCGGGCGTTGGCCAGGGCGCAGAAGTCGCCGCCGGGGCAGACGATCATGTCGGTCAGCAGGCCGATGTTGGGCGTGGCGAAGCCGTGTTCCTTCGCGGCCTCGAAGAGCGCGGCGAGGTCGCTCTCGCGCACCCAGGGCAGCAGCAGGTTCTGGTCGTGCGAGACGCGCAGTTCGCCGTGGCTGTACGCGTCGGAGAGCGCCGCGGCCGCGTCCATCTGCGCGTCGGTGATGTCGCCCGGCGGCAGGCCGACGCGCTTGAGCGACAGCGTCACCGAACGGTAGCCGCTGACGCGGTGCGCGTGGACGTTGCGTTCCAGCCAGCGGCGGTAGGCCGGCGAGGCGCCCTCGAAGATGTCCACGCCCGGCACCGGGGTCACGCCTTGCGGCTCGACGAAGCTCGCGGCGACGCGGGCCAGTTCGGCCTCGGGAATGAGCTGCTCGTGGCTGCCGGCGTCGTCGCTGAGGATGGCCTGGTACTCGGCGTTGACCGCGTCGAAATAGGCCTGGCCCTCGGCCTTCACCAGGATCTTGATGCGCGCCTTGTACATGTTGTCGCGCCGGCCGAACCGGTTGTACGTGCGCACGATCGCCTCGAGGTACAGCAGGATGTGCTGCCACGGCACGAAGGGGCTGATCTCCTGGCCGATGATCGGCGTGCGGCCCATGCCGCCGCCGACGAAGACCTGGAAGCCGACCTCGCCGGCGTCGTTCTTGCGGAGTTGCAGGCCGATGTCGTGCCAGGCGATGGCGGCGCGGTCTTCCTTCGCGCCGGAGATCGCGATCTTGAACTTGCGCGGCAGGAAGGCGAATTCCGGATGCAGCGTCGACCACTGGCGCAGCACCTCGGCATAGGGGCGGGGGTCGATGAGCTCGTCGGCCGCCACGCCGGCGGTGACGTCGCTGGTGATGTTGCGGATGCAGTTGCCGCTGGTCTGGATGCCGTGCATGTCGACATCGGCCAGCAGGTCCATCACGTCGGCCGACTGCGGCAGCGGGATCCAGTTGAACTGCAGGTTCTGGCGCGTCGTGAAGTGGCCGTAGCCGCGGTCGTGCTCGCGGGCGATGCGCGCCAACTGGCGCAGCTGGCGGCTGTCCAGCACCCCGTACGGCACGGCGACGCGCAGCATCGGCGCATGACGCTGGATGTACCAGCCGTTCTGCAGGCGCAGCGCGCGGAAGTCGTCGTCAGGGAGCTGACCGGCCAGATGGCGTTCGAGCTGGTCGCGGAACTGGGCCGCGCGGGCGTGGACGAACTGGCGGTCGAAATCGGTATAGGCGTACATGGCGTCAGCTAGGTCCGGCCGGGTTTCACAAGGGCTCCGCCGCGTCATCTGACACCGCGGCTGGCCCAGGGCTGGCCGGGAGTCTGCACTCTATGAACGCTTTATATATATGAGAACTACAAATTCGTAGATTGCTTATGGCGAGATAAGCATATGAAGATTCCTGCAAAAGGCCCGGACGCGGCCTGGCCCCCTCTCCCGCATGGGCGGGAGAGGGAGGGGTGAGGGTGGGTTTGCGGCCGCAGGCCGCGCTCAGGCCGTTGCCAGCCGGCTTAGAGCCGCGATCTGATCGGCGATCCGCGGTGGCAGCGGCTCCGTGCCGGCCAGGACTGCGCGGATGAGGGCGGCGTTCGCGGCGGGCTCGCAGGCGGTGGAGAGCGGCCAGTCCAGATCCTCGTTGCTTGCCGGGTTGAGATCCAGGCCTTGCCCGTTCGCGAAGCCTTGCAGGTGGGCCTTGCGCCGGAGGTGCAGGTAGGCCTCGCCTTCGCTGGCGCGCATGAGGAGCGCGCGCCCATCGTCGATGCTCAACCGGGGCAACGCCTCGCCCATGCTGTCCACGTACTCCGGATGAGTCACCGCGACCACGCGCACGCTGCGACCCGGCAGCGGATCCAGCAGTTTGGCGACGCTGTGGCTGCTGTTGCGCAGCCCCATGCGGGGCCGCAGCGCCATCATGGCGTCCAGTCCCGGGTGGAGGACGTCGGTGGGCAGGATGGCCAGGCGCTCCGAGGCGAGGCGCTGGCCGGCTTCGTTCACGTCCCGGGCGACGGGGAGTTCCAGCGCGTCGAAAAGTTCGAACGGACTGATGCGGCTGTCGAAGTCGTGACGTCCGTGGATCAGGACGGGGATGCCTTCGCGAGCCAACAGCATCGCCACCAGCGGCATCAGGTTGGCCTGCTTGCGAGCGCCGTTGAAGGTCGGCAGCACGACGGTCTGGGGACCGGCGGGCGCCGCCACACGGGCGGCCCCGGCCTGCATCGCCTCGACGAAACCGAGCAGTTCGTCCAGGCTTTCGCCCTTGATGCGCATGGCGATCAGGATGGCACCGCGCTCCAGGTCGGGCACGGTGCCGTCCAGCAGCGCGGCGAACAGCGCGCGCGCCTGCTCGCGTGTCAGGTCGCGGGCGCCTCGAGCGCCGCGGCCGATTTCCTTGAGGAGGGGGGCGTAGTCCATGCGTCCTTCCGATGAGGCACGCAGTTTAAGAGGGCCGCCTGGAGACCTGCCGGGATGCCCGCGGTTCCCTCGGCTTTGGCGTCGGCCGCCGACGCCAGGCCCAACTCGCCGAACAGGTCCTTCGGATCGTCCATCGCCGGCACGAGGGCCAGTTCGCGGCCCAGGCCGAGCGCCTCGGCGCGGTCACCCAGCCAGCGCAGCGTCGCGAAGTCCTCGAGTGCGAAGCCGACGGAGTCGAAGACGGTGACCTCGTCGGCGCTGCGCCGGCCGGTGGCCTCGCCGCGCAGCACGCGCCAGAACTCGGTGACCGGGAAATCCGCCGGCATCTGCTGCACATCGCCCTCGATGCGCGACTGCGGCTCGTACTCGACGAACACGTTCGCCCGCGCCAGCACGTCGCCATGCAACTCGGTCTTGCCCGGGCAGTCGCCACCGACGCCGTTGATGTGCATGCCGGGTTCGATCATGTCCGGCGTGACGATGGTCGCGTTGCGCTTGTCGGCCGTGACCGTCGTGACGATGTCGGCGCCGCGCACGGCCTCGGCGGTGTCGCGGCAGCGGATCAGGGTCAGGCCCTCGATGCGCGACAGGTGGCGCATCAGCTTTTCCGTCGCGGCCGCGTCGACGTCGAAGAGCCGGATCTCGTCCACGCCCAGCAGGTGATGGAAGGCCAGGGCCTGGAACTCGCTCTGCGCGCCGTTGCCGATCAAGGCCATCGTGCGCGAGCCGGGACGTGCCAGGTGTTGCGCGACCAGGGCGGAGGTGGCCGCGGTGCGCAGCGCGGTGCTGAGCGTCAGTTCCGACAGCAGCCGCGGCGTGCCGGTGGCGACGTCGGCGAGCACGCCGAAAGCCATCACGGTGGGCAGGCCCACGCGGTGGTTTTTGGGGTGGCCGTTGACGTACTTGAAGCTGTAGAGCGAGGCGTCCGAGATCGGCATCAGCTCGATCACGCCATCGTCCGAGTGGTTGGCGACGCGGGCGCTCTTGTCGAATTCGCTCCAACGGACGTAGTCGTCGGCGATGTAGCGGGCGAGGGCCTGGAAGCTCTGGGCGATGCCGTCGTGCCGGACGACGCGGGCGACGTCGGGCGTGAGGAGGAGGCGGGTCGTCATCGGCGGACTCTTGGGAGTGGGAATGCCTCCATTCTTCGGATCGGCGTGTCAGCAGGAAGCCAGAGAACTGATCAATAATCGAGGTGACTTGCGCATTTCGTCAGCGAACTCTGACGAAGTGCCGTGAGATTCGGGTTAACCCAGGGCGATCCACGCCCGTGGCGACCGCCGACGCACCACATGGACACACTCGACCATCAACTGATCGCGCTGCTGCGCCAGGACGCCCGCGCGAGCGTCGCGACGCTGGCGCACAAGCTGAAGGTGTCCCGGGGGACGGTGACCAACCGGCTGACGCGGCTGGAGGACAGCGGGCAGATCGTGGGCTACACGGTCAAGCTGCGGGCCGACGTGGTCCAGCCGCACATCACGGCGTGGATGAGCATCGCCGTGGAAGGCAACCGCACGCGCGAGGTCGTCGGCATCCTGCTGGGCGAGCCCGGCGTGGCGGGGCTGTTCGACACGAACGGACGCTGGGACCTGCTCGCCGAGCTGCGCGCGGACAGCCTCAATGAACTGGCGGAGATCCTGGAGCGCGTGCGCCTGATCAAGGGCATCGGCGCGACCGAGACCAGCATCCATCTGCAGACGTACAAGCTGGCTTGAACCGGTCGGCGCTTCGGCGGCTCACCGCTTCGGGGCCGATGCCGGGGCGTCGTCGTCGTCCGGCTCGGGCGCGTCCGGTTCGAGCTGGAAACGGCCGTCGCGCAGCTCCATGCGTGTGCGCTGCACCACCTCGCGCAGCGCGTTGCAGGCGCCCTCGTTGAAGCGCAGCACGATCTCGACGCGCGGGCCTCGCCCAGGGCTCAGCACGCTGACGCCGGACGTCTGCGGCGCCGCGGTCGCGCCACAGGCGAGCGGACCGGGCTTGCCGTCGAAGCCAAGCTCCGCGCCGAGCTGCATCTCGCCGTCGCGTTCGAGCACCAGGCGCTCCGTGCGGCTCTCACGACCGCGATCGACGTCATAGCGGCGGCTGCGCAGGATCCAGCGCTCGTCGGCGATCTGCATCAGCTGGAGATCCTCGTCGCCCGCTCCCGGCGCGCCCGGCATCAGCAGCGGCCCCTTGGCGCGCAGCTGCCAGCGACCGGCCCCGTCCGCGGCCAGCACGGCGGCGCCCAGCGCCGGCACGCAGGCCGCGCAGCGGAACTGGTCGCGCGGCCCGGGCGTCAGCTGGTAGACCAGCATCAGCTTGTCGACGTTCGATTCGACGTAACGCCCGCGGAAGACCTCGCGGATCTCCGCGCGCAGCGTCGGCGAACGCCCGCCGAAGAAGGCCGCCGCGCGCTCGTGGCGCCAGGTGTTGCCCCCGTAGACCATCTTCATCGCCGTGGCGGCGTCGGGCGGCTTGTCGATCGCAACGGGCACCTGCGCGCGCACCGCCGCGGCGATCAGCAGCAGCGCGGCCGCCCCCAGGCGACGATGGACGCTGCGGTTGCGGAGGTGGGCGAGGGGCTCGTGCACGAAGGACTGGCTCGGCGTGTGGCGAAGTCGCGATCATCGCCGAGCCGCGCGGCCCCCGGGTACAGTCCCCGGCCATGAGCCGTCCCGACGCCACTTCCCCGGTGATCCGCAGCCTGCTGGAGACCGACCTCTACAAGTTCACGATGTGGCAGGCGATGCTGCATCGCTACCCACAGGCGCAGGCCGAGTACCGCTTCGCCTGCCGCAACACCCCGCAGTACCCGTTGGCGGAACTGGTCGCGGACCTGGAGCGCGAGATCGATCACCTCTGCGCGCTGACCTTCCGCGCCGACGAGCTCGCGTACCTGAGCGGCCTGCGCTTCATGAAGCCCGACTTCATCGACCTGCTGCGCATCTTCCGTTTCCAGCGCGCGTTCATCACGGTGCGCGCGGACGGCGAGAAGCTCGAGATCGTCGTGCGCGGCCCGCAGGTGCATGTGATGGCCTTCGAGATCTTCGTGCTGGCGATGGTCAACGAGCTGTACTTCCGCCGCTTCGATCAGGCGGTCGCGATCGAGGAGGGACGTCGCCGGCTCGCGCAGAAGATCGACCTGATCCGCACCTTCACGCGGGAGGAAACGCCGCGTCGCCATCCGTTCCAGTTCTTCGACTTCGGCCTGCGGCGGCGTTTCTCCGGCGCCTGGCACGAAGAGGTCCTGCGCACGCTGCGCGACGAGCTGCCCGAGACCTTCCGCGGCACGTCCAACGTGCTGCTGGCCAAGGAGCTCGGGCTGGTGCCGATCGGCACGATGGCGCACGAATACCTGCAGGCCTACCAGGCCACCGGCGTGCGGCTGCGCGACCACCAGAAGGCCGCGCTCGAGGACTGGGTGCAGGAGTACCGCGGCGACCTCGGCATCGCACTGACCGACGTGATCGGCATGGACGCGTTCCTGGCCGATTTCGACCTCTATTTCGCCAAGCTCTTCGACGGGTTGCGCCACGACTCGGGCGATCCCGTCGAATGGGGCGAGAAGGCACTGGCCCACTACGAGCAGCTGCGCATCGACGCCAACACCAAGCGGCTGGTGTTCTCCGACGCGCTCGACATGCCCAAGGCGCTGGCGCTGTACCGCCACTTCGCGGATCGCGTCCAACTGGGCTTCGGCATCGGCACCAAGCTCAGCAACGATGTGGGGCTGCCGACGCTGAACATCGTCATCAAGCTCACGCACGTGAACGGCCAGCCGGTGGCCAAGCTCTCCGACAGCCCCGGCAAGACCATGTGCGAGGACCAGACCTTCCTGGCCTACCTGCGGCAGGTCTTCAACGTGACGCCCATCGACCGCTGACGCGCATCGATGCGCGGCGGCGGTGTCCAGACGCGGTGGCGGCGCGCGGGCACGCCCGCCCTGACGTCGTGACGCCCTGACGCCCTGACGCCGTTCAGTCGCGGTGCGCCGTGATCCTGTGGATCACCGGGCCGGCCAGCAGCGGCGTCGGCTTGCCTTCCACCCAGTCCTGATGCCCCGCGCCGTAGAACGGCGACATCGGGTGACCGCTCTGGCCGCCCGGCATCGACAGCCAGCCGTGCTCCTCGCGGCCGGGTGAGACGACCATCCGTTCCGACTGGCCGAACGCCGGTCCGGCGACATGCGGCAGGTTGCTGTCGCCGCCCTGCGGCGCCGACGGCATGTCCAGCCAGCGCGACAGCGCCGGGATGGCCTTGGCCAGCGGGTGCTGGATGCGGCTCGCGTTCTGCGCGCCCCAGGTGGCGCCGCCGAGGTTGCCGTCGGGCGCGATCTCGCGCGCAGCGTCGTCGAGCTGCGCCAGCAGCAGCGCCTCCCAGTTCGCGAACGCGGCCGGCAGCAGGTGCGGCGGGCGTTCGTCGACGGCGCGCGCGGCGCTGTATTCGAACTGGTTGCGCCAGCGCATGCGCCGCTTCGGGTCGAGCTGCCGCTCGCCGAGCGACGGCAGCGTCCAGGCGTCCCACAAGGTGTCCAGCACGCGCAGCCGCGCCTGGCGCACGAGGCGGTAGGCGGCCGAGTCGGCGTCGGCCCGGCCGTTCCAGTTCTCCAGCAGCTGCACGTAGGCGCGATGCGTCGGATTCGCGCCGGCATCGGTGCGGGACGCCGCCAGCAGGCGTGCCGCCCAGGTCTTCATGAAACGCGCCTCGTCGTCCAGGTGGATCGCGCCGATCGAGGCTTCGTCGTGCTTGTCCCTGGCCGAAAGCCGGTCGCGGATCTGCTGCGCGCGCGCGCCCAGGTCGAAGCCGCCGTCGCCGAGCAGGTCGCCCGGCGCGCCGTCGAGCTGGCGGTTGTTGGCGGTCCATAGCTGGCCTTGCGCCGGCGACAGCACCTGCGGCGCGCGGTCGGGATCGAGCCAGTCGCGGCGCATCGTCGTCGGTGCGACGAACCGGCCATAGGCCTCGGGCAGGCCCGGGTGCGCCCACAGGCGCCCGGCGACGGTCCAGCCGATCTGGCCGTCGCGGTCGGCGGCGAGCAGGTTCTGATGCGGCATGCCGGCACGCTGCGCCAGCGCGAGCGCGTCGCTGACATGGCGCACCTGCAGCATGCGGTCGAGCGCCAGGTTGTAGGCCGCGCCCTGGTGCGCGATCCAGTGCAGGGCGAAGCGGCGTCCGCCCTCGACGGTCACGATCGGCGCGTCGCCGATCTCGCTCACCGCCAGGGTCTGCGCCGGGGCGCCGTGGACCTCGATCGTCTCGGTGCGTGTCGTGAGCTTGGCGTCGGGCGGGACCTCGATCCAGTCGAACCATTGCCCGTAGGCATTGGTGAATCCCCAGGCGACGGCACCGTTGGAGCCCACCACCATCGCCGGCAGGCCGGGCAGCGTCACGCCGGCGGCGCGCAGGCCTGTCGGGCCGGCGCCGATCTGGAACTGTGCGCGGTACCAGATGCTCGGCACGCCGAGGCCCAGGTGCATGTCGTCGGCCAGGATCGCGCCGCCGTGCGTGGAGCGGGAACCGGCCACCGCCCAGTTGTTGCTGCCGAAGACCGGCACATCGGTGCTGGACCGGTCGCTGGATCGACCGCCGGCCCGGGCACTCGCCGGGGCGTTCACCGGGACACTCGCCGGGGCGCTGGCGGGACCGCTCGCCGGCGTCGCAGGCGCGCGCGCCTGACTCACGTCGAGCTGCTCCGGCGTCGGCATCGGCGTCGACGGCGATTGACTGCCGTCGAGCGCCGCGTCCCATCGGCCGCCGCGCGGGTTGAGCCAGTCGAAGACGGCGTCGCCGGCGCGTTCGCGCAGCGTCGCGCGGTCGAAGCCGGCGTCGAAGCTGCCGGACTGCAGCATGAAGTACATCTCCGAGATCACCAGCAAGGAGTCGACCGGGGTCCAGTCCTGCGGCTTGGCGCGCAGCAGCAGGTACTGCCAGGGGCGAATCGGCAAGGCGTGCAGCCCGGTGTTGACGCCTTCCGCGTAGGCGAGCAGCAGCAGACGATCCTCGCCCGAGAGGCTTTCGAAGCGATCGGTCAGCCGTGCGCGCAGGCGGTGGACGCGCCGGCTGCGGTCGCGCTCCAGCGCCTTGGCGCCGAAGAGCGCGGACAACTCCCCGGCCGCCGATCGGCGCGTCAGGTCCATCTCGAAGAAGCGTTCCTGGGCGTGCGCGAATCCCAGGCCGCGGGCCACGTCCAGGCGCGTGCGGCCCTCGACGACCAGCGTGCCCAGCGCATCGCGGCCCAGGCTCACGGGCGCGCTCAGGCCGGGGATCGCGGCGTCGCCGTCCAGCTGCGGCAGGCTGGCGCGCACGCAGGCCCAGGCCGCGATCGCCAGCGCGACCAGCAGGAACGGCAGCCCGATCAGGCCCCGCACGGTCCAGCGCCGCAGCGCGCTCTTTCCACTCATGTGCTCTCCTGATCGGGGCCGATGTCGGGCCTTGAATTCCGGGCTTCGATTTACGGGCCCCGATTTGCACGCCTCGTTCGCCGGGCCTCGTTTGCCGGGGCGCGATTGTGCGTGCGCGCTGCAACAGCCTTGCTACAGAGCTTCCCTAGAATCCTGCGCCATGCCCCGTGACGACCGCGACCTTACCAAGCCTGCCACCGCCGTGCCCGCGTGGCCCTCCCGCCGCCGCTGGCTGACCGCTGCCGGCGCGCTGGGCCTGAGTGCGCTGAGCGCCTGCTCGACCTTCACGCCGACGTCGGCGCCGCCGCCGGTGGTGACAACACCTGACCCCGAGCTGCCGACGCCGGTCACGCCCAGGCCGATCCCCAAGCCGCCGCGCGTGGGCCTGGCGCTGGGTGGTGGCGCGGCGCGCGGCTTCGCGCACATCGGCGTGATCCAGGTGCTGGAGGAGAACGGCATCAAGGTGGACCTGGTCTGCGGCACCTCGGCCGGCAGCCTGGTCGGCGCACTGTATGCGGCGGGCCGGACCGGCAAGGAGCTGCAGACGGTCGCCGAGGCGATGGACGAGGGCGCGATCACCGACTGGACCTTCCCGATGCGCGGCCTGATCCGCGGCGAGGCGCTGGCGCGTTACGTCCGCCAGATGACGGGCGGACGCGGACTGGAGCAGTTGCCGCTGCCGCTGGGCATCGTCGCGACGGACCTGGGCGACGGCTCGCCCATCCTGTTCCGGCAAGGCGATGTGGGCACCGCGGTGCGCGCGTCCAGCGCGGTGCCGGCGGTGTTCCAGCCGGTCAAGATCGGCAATCGCGAGTATGTGGACGGCGGCCTCGTGGCACCGGTGCCGGTGCGTTTCGCCAAGCAGATGGGGGCCGAGTTCGTCATCGCCGTCGACATCGGCGAAGCGCCCGATCCCAAGATCCCCGGCGACGCGATGCGCATGCTGCTGCAGACCTTCTCAATCATGGGCAAGTCGATCAACCAGTACGAGCTGCAGGGCGCGGACGTCGTGCTGCGACCCAAGCTGGACGGCTTCAGCGGGTCGGACTTCAGCACGCGCCGCCGCGCCATCGCGCTGGGACGCGAGGTGGCGACGGCGATGCTGCCGGAGATCAGGAAGAAGATCGGGGCGAAGACGCGGTGAGACGCCTGACCGGACCTTGAATGCGCCTGATCAATTCATCTGGCTATGTCGATCCGGTCACTCGTGACCGGGGATACGTCTTTGCTTGATCAATATAGCTTCCGGAAATTCGAACAGCATTTCATACACAAAGTAGCGGTGCTGATTCTTGAATGAATGCCAGTTTTCGGAATCGACCTTGATCTCGCCTTTGCCTTCAAGCCAGTTCTGTCCTTCTGAGGTGCCTGTCGAAGTGCCCTCGCGCCACTCGATATCATCGTATCGGGTGAGGTCCCAGCCAGAACCTTGAAAGTATTTCACTTTTCCGTCGGGTGTTACGTGATACCCCACTGTAAGGTCGCGGCTGGTGCCCCATTGAACGTCGAAATTCCCTGACTCATCATCAACTTGTTTATTGGCGAAAGGCCCGAATGGCGTGTCTGGCGTCCCGATCTGCAAATACTCTGCAGCCTTGCCATCGTCATTCTTCACGCGTCGGCTGTTGAAAAAGGAGCCGTTGTTCGTGGCGCTGTTGAGATAAGTCACGGCAAACTGGCTTGACGATTCTTGTTCCGGGCCAATGAGTTTGATCCTCAATGTCGCATTTGCTGCGCTGGCTTTAGGTCGTTTTATCCGAAATAGCCAGATCGGGGCCTCTTTGGCTTTCCAGGCCGGCATTATTACGCGAGATTTGAAAGATGACGGCCCGCCGAAGCCATATGCTGGATATTCGCCTGCGTTGATGGTCGGTTTGTCAAAAGGTTGAATCACAAATTCCGGCGAGCTGCACCAGTGCTTGGGATCGTCATAGCCGGTGCTGGGTCCGCCCATGCGCTGCTTGAAGAGGTTGCCGCAGACCAGCGGGTCGATGGGGTTCGTCGGTGCCGGCGCATCCGCGGGCAGGCAAGTGGTGCCGTCCTGGGACTTGCACATGACATCGCCGCGAGGCGTCGTGGCGAGCTGCATGTCGAAGCCCAGCGGTTTGTAGCTCTTCCACTCGGCGAACAGGTTGGCATAGGCGGTGTTGCACCAGTGGTCGGCGCGCTCGTACCCGGTGCGTTTGTGCTTCTTGCCTCCCCACCGCGGATCGTTGCATCGCACTGGCTGCGCCTTGGCCGGATCCGGCGCATTGATGCTGCACTTGGACTTGCTGCTGTTCTCGCTGTAGCAACTGAGGTGGCCGTCGGCCTCCAGACGATAGTGGCGGCCGTTCCACGGTTTCCATTCGGTGGGCAGGACCTTCTCCGCCGGTGTGGCTGGCGCGGACGCGTCCGCGAGTGCGGCACCCGCGGCGCAGAAGAGCATCATCGTCAGCACCGCGCGGCGCGGCGAGACAGGACGGAAGGACGGTCGCAAGATCAGGACTCCAGGGGAAGGGAAGGTCTGATCAGTGGGCGCGCCTGGCAACCCTTCCATCGGCCCGACCTGTCCGGCGGGCCGGAGAACTCAGAGGCGTTCGCCGCGCGCGCTTGCCTCGATCAGCTTGTCCAGGCGCGCGAGCTGGGTCTCCGGCTTCTTCGCGCTGAGGATGTGCCAGATGCTGGTGCGTCGGTAGCCGTCCGGCTGCGCCTGGAAGAACGCCCAGGCCTTCGCGTCGCGCATGAAGATGACCTCGTGCGACGGCGAGAGCTCGACCAGTTCCTTGGGCTGCTCGAACGCGTAGACGCGCGAGCGCTCCTCCTGCCGCCGTTCGAACGCCGCGAGGCCGGCGGGCTTCATCCGGCCTTCCTGGATCAGCGCCTCGGCGCGGCCGATGTTGACGGCGCTCCAGATCGACACCGCCTTGCGCGGCGTGAAGCGGATCTTGTAGCGCCTGTCGTCGATCCGGGTGCGCACGCCGTCGATCCAGCCGTGGCACAGGGCCTCGTCGACCGACTCGGGCCAGGCGAGGCTGGGCTCACCGGTGGCGCGCTTGTGGAAGCCCACCACGACCTCGGTGGCCGTGGCGGCGTGCTCGTCGAGCCAGGCGCGGAACGCCGCGGCGCTGGCGAAGAAGATGGGGGTGCGGGTGGCCATGAGGCCGCAGTATGACCGGTCGCGGATCTGCGGGAGCTTCTCGCCCTCCGCGGGCGAAGACACCATCGGCTCGTGCGCCTTCAGCTTCTGCTCGATGTCTGACGACCCAGCGCGAGCTTCTCGGCGTAGCTGGCGCGCGCATTGCCCTCGGTCAGCAGCAGCCGGTATTCGCGGGTGCGCAGCCGCGTGACCTCCTGGTTGATATTTCGTACGTGTACAAATGCGCCATGATGGGCTGGAGCCAGGGTTCGTGAGGATTTAACCTGATCCCTGGTATGAGATAACGTACACCGACAATAACCTTTTGATGTAGGGAACGCCGTGCCAAACACCGATCAGGACTCCGACCGCGAGCGGCCCCGGCTGCGGCGCGGTCCGGCCGAGATGGCCGCGCTCAAGCGCGAGATGCTGGAGCGCGCGCGCAAGATCTATCGCGACGAGGGCGTGGAGGCGCTCAGCATGCGTCGGCTGGCGCAGGAGCTCGGCATCTCGACGATGGCGATCTACAGCTACTTCGAGAGCAAGAAGGCCCTGCTGGACGGCTTGTGGATCGAGGTCTTCGAGTCGCTGACCGACGAACTGCTCGACGCTTCCAAGGACCAGCGCGGACCCCGCAAGGTGCTGGAGGCGCACACGCGCTGCCTGCTCGATTTCTGGGAACGGCACCCGGAGCAGTTCCGCATGATCTACATGTCGCTGACGCAGACCGGCACGCTCGAGGAGATCGGCCAGACGCAGCAGCCCGTCTACAACCGGTTGCTCGGCTTGATGCGGGAACGCGTCGCCGCCTGCGCGCCGGACGGCTTCGAGCCGGGGGAGGTCGCGATCCGCTCGATGTGCGACCAGATGTCGGTCCGGACCATGGGCTACCTGATGATGGTGATCGGCCTGCCGCGTTACCCGCTCTACGACCGCGAGGCGTTGCGCGAGTTCACCGTCCAAGGCGTGCTGCGCGACGTGGCGGACCAGTACGCGCGCTTTGCGTCTGAACCGGCGACCCCAGCTGCCCCGGCAGCCCCGGCGGCGCCTTCGGCGTCATCCACGGCGGCGGACTGAGGCCCGGGAGGCTTCCCCATCACGCGCCCGTTTCGCGCCCCGCCACGCGCCCGTCTCGCGGGCATCCGGGCGATTGCCGGAGCACCGGCCCGGTGCCTGTGTCGCCGCGTGGGGCGCTCAGGCGCCGACGCTTCGATGGCGGCGCGACGGCATGACGACGTTCCGTATGGCCGTCGATCCGTACAGGCGAAAAAAAGCCCAGCATGAAGCTGGGCTTGAAGGGCACTTGGGAAGCTTGACTTCCTTGGGTACCGAGGAGACAACCGATACGGCAACTTGCTCGCTCAGGCCGTGGCGCGCTTGGCGCCGCGGGTGACGTTCTGGGTCGCCTTCACCGCCGTGTTGGTCACGGCGTTGAAATTGGATTCCGCGATGTCGGTGGCTTGCTTGGCGGCCTTGTGCAGGCTTTCGTAAGCGTTGTTGGCCGCGGCTACCGCCGACTTCACCAAAGCAACAGCATTTTCCGTGCCAGCCGGGGCGTTCTTGGTGGCGTTGTCGACGACGGCGCCGAACTTGACCTGGGCGTCAGCCACTTGCGACTCGGCCAGCTTGACGAACTCCGAGGAGGTCGAGGTGGCGATGTCGTACAGGTGGCGGCTGTAGGCCACGGCCTTTTCAGCCGACGGTTGCAGCAGCGCGGTCTGCAGGGCCCACAGTTCTTGCGGATCTTTGACGGTGATGGCTTGCTGGGCGGTCTCGGCAGCTTCGCCGAGGGCGGTCTTGGCGACTTGCAGGTTCAGTTCGACCAGCTTTTCATAGCCTTCGAAGGCCTTGGCGGTCAGGCCAAACCACGAGGCTTGCAGGTTCTTCTGTTGGTCGAGCACTTGGTCAGCAGTCAGCATGCGAAATCTCCTAGAGGAATGAGGTCAGCCGGGGAAAACGCGGCGGGCTGAGCGCCGTCGCCACACATTTGTTGCGGTGCAGCATGGAATCAGTATAGGACCGCCGGCGATGATTGCAAGCACTTTTTGTGCAATGCAGCAAAGTTCGGGTTCCGAGCCACCGCGCGGCCTTGGCGAGGGCCTCCGGGCGATCTCGACGCCGAGTCGACGTCGCCTCGGCGCGGCCTTCGCAGCGCTCTGCTAGGGTCCTGACCATGCTCGCCTTCCATTACGACCATTTGACGCTGGCGCTTCCGCCGGGCCACCGTTTTCCGCAGTCCAAGTACCAGATGCTGCGCGAGCGTGTGGAGCGGGAACCGGGCGTGATGCGGCCGCGGGTGGCGGAGGCGGCCGGGCCGGAGGCGCTGGCGCTGGTCCACACGCCGGACTACATCGACGCGGTCCTGCACGGCACCTTGAGCGCCGCGGCGCAGCGCGAGATCGGTTTCCCCTGGGCGCCGGGGCTGCCGAGACGCTCGGTGTGCTCGGTCGGCGCGACGATCGCCGCGGCCCGCGCCGCCCTGGAGGAGGGCGTCGCCGCCAGCCTGGCGGGCGGCACGCACCATGCGTATGCGGACAAGGGCAGCGGGTTCTGCGTGTTCAACGACGTCGCGGTCGCCGCGCGGCTGATGCAGGCCGAATGGCACCGTCGCCATCCGGAGCGTCCCGGGCTGCGCGTGCTGGTGGTCGACCTGGACGTCCACCAGGGCAATGGCACGGCCAGCATCTTCCGGGACGACGACAGCGTGTTCACCCTGTCGATCCACGGGGAGAAGAACTTCCCCTTCCGCAAGGAAAGCAGCGACCTGGACGTGGGCCTGCCGGATGCGTGCGGCGACGCGGTCTATCTCGACGCGCTGGAGACGGCGCTCGCCGAAGTCTGGCGGCGGACGGCGGACCGGCCGCCCGCGCTGGCCTTCTACCTGGCCGGCGCGGATCCGCACGAGGGCGACCGGCTGGGCCGGCTCAAGCTCAGCGCCGACGGCCTGCTGCGGCGCGACCGGATCGTGCTGGATGCGCTGTTAGAGCGCCGCATCCCGGTCGCGCTGAGCATGGCCGGCGGCTACGGCGAGGACCTGAGCGTCACCGTCGACGTGCAGCTGCGGACGCTGCAGGCCGCGGCGCTTGCCTGGGCGCGGTGGCGGGACGATCCTCGCCACGACAGCGCCCGCGCCAGTAGCCCGCGCGACACCTGACCCCGCGCGGCGGTGGAAGAATCGGCGCCATGACCGCCGATGCCACCGCCTCCGCCTCTGCCACCACCGCCGGCTCCACCGAGCCCCGCCCCGTCCCCGAGTCGCGCGAGGCCTTCGCCCGTTTCCTACCGGTCCCGACACGCTGGATGGACAACGACCTCTACGGCCATCTGAACAACGTCGTCTACTACAGCCTGTTCGACACGGCGGTGAACCGCTACCTGATCGAGCAGGGCGCGCTGGACCTGCACCACGGCGAGGTCATCGGCCTGGTCATCGAGACGCACTGCAACTTCTTCGCGTCGCTGGCCTTCCCGCAGCAGGTCGAGGCCGGCCTGCGCGTCGCGAAGCGCGGCCGTTCCAGCGTCCGTTACGAGATCGGCCTGTTCGCGGAAGGCGAGCCCCTGTGCGCGGCGCGTGGACACTTCGTCCACGTGTATGTCGATCGCGAGACGCGTCGCCCGGTGGCGCAACTGCCCGAGTCCTACGTGAGCGCGCTCAGCGCGCTGGAGATGCCATGACCTTCCCCAAAGCCTTTCCCGATGCCTTCCCCGATCCCTTCGTTCCGCCGACGCCCGAACAGTCCGCCGCCGTCGACGCCGCGATCGTCACGCGACATTCGATGCGCGCGTTCCTGCCGACGCCGGTGCCGCGCGCGCTGATCGAGGAACTGCTGGCCGTCGCCGCGCGCGCGCCGTCCGGCACGAACACGCAGCCCTGGCAGGTCCACGTGCTGACAGGCGCCGCGAAGGACCGATTGGTGAACCGCATCCAGGCGGTGTACGACGATCCGGAGGAGCTCGCCACGCACGGCGAGGAATACGCCTACTACCCGCGCGAGTGGGTCTCGCCCTACATCGACCGCCGCCGCAAGGTCGGCTGGGACCTGTACGGGCTGCTGGGCATCACCAAGGGCGACAAGCTGCGCATGCACGAGCAGCACGGCCGCAACTACCGTTTCTTCGACGCGCCGGTGGGCCTGATGTTCACCATCGACCGCGTGATGCAGCAGGGCAGCTGGCTGGACTACGGCATGTTCCTGCAGAACCTGATGGTCGCCGCCCGCGGCCGCGGCCTGCACACCTGCCCGCAGGCGGCGTTCACGCAGTTCCACCGCGTGATCGCGGAGGAGCTCGCCCTGTCGCCCCAGCAGCAGCTGGTCTGCGGCATGTCGCTGGGCTACGCGGATCCGGCGGCGGTCGAGAACAAGCTGGTCACCGAGCGGGACGCGGTCGCGTCCTTCACCCGCTTCCTGGAGTGACAGACCGGGGCTGATCCCGGGCGCCCGAGGACGGGGAGAGGGCCCTCCCTGGGCACTCCCCGCCCCGTCCTTCGGCCCTCGCTGCGCCGTCCTTGGGCGATTTGCGAGCGGGCGCCGGGAGCGCCCGCTCTACAGTTGGCGCTTCCCTGCAAGGAGATGTGTCCATGAGCAAGCCCAGCGTCCTGGTGGCCCGCAAGACCTTCGACGACATCGTCGACCGGCTGCGCCCGCACTTCGAGGTCGAGACCAACGACAGCGACACCGGCTGGTCGCAGGACGAGCTGATCCGGCGCCTGCAGGGCAAGTCCGGCGCGTACATCGCCGGCGGCGACAAGATCGACGCGACGCTGCTCGACGCCTGTCCCGAGCTGAAGGCCATCTGCACGATGGCGGTCGGCTACAACAACATCGACGTGCCGGCCTGCACCGCACGCGGCGTCGTGGTGACCAACGCGCCGGACGTGCTGACCGAGACCACCGCCGACTTCGGCTTCGCGCTGATGATGGCCACCGCGCGCCGCATCACCGAGAGCGAACACTTCCTGCGCCGCGGCGAATGGAAGCAGTGGTCGGTGACGATGTTCGCCGGCGCCGACATCCACGGCGCGACGCTGGGCGTGCTGGGCATGGGTCGCATCGGCGCGGCGATCGCGAAGCGGGGCCACCTCGGCTTCGGCATGCCGGTGATCTATCACAACCGCTCGCGGCTGCCGGCCGACCAGGAAGGCCCGCTGGGCGCGCAGTGGGTGGAGAAGGACGAGCTGCTGCAGCGCGCCGACCATCTGGTCATCGTCGTGCCGTACAGCGCGTCCTCGCACCACCTGATCGGCCAGCGCGAGCTGCGCCTGATGAAGCGGACCGCGACGCTGACCAACATCGCGCGCGGCGGCGTCGTCGACGACGCGGCGCTGGCCGCCGAACTGCGGGCAGGCACCATCGCCGCCGCGGGCCTGGACGTGTTCGAGGGCGAACCGACGGTGCATCCGGACCTGCTCGCCTGCACGAACGTCGTGCTCACGCCCCACATCGCCAGCGCGACGATCGCGACGCGTCGAGCGATGAGCGACCTCGCCGTGGACAACCTGATCGCCGCATTGACCGGCGGCGTTCCCCCGACGGCGCTCAATCCCGAGGTGCTCAAGCGCTGAGAGAATCGGACGCATGTCCTTTCCCGACCTGCTGCAGTTGGCCCTCTCCGGGCTGATCCTGATCGTTCTCGTCATAGGGCTGCTCACCCGGCGACGGACGTCGGACGGCGACACGGCGGCGGCGCTGGCGCCGCTGATGCAGCAGTCGGGAGAACGCCTCGAACGCCTGGAGCGCGCGCTGCGCGACGAACTCAGCCGCGGCAATGCGGGGCTTCGCCAGGAGACGCTGGCGACGCTCACGCAGTTCCAGCAGGCGCTCGCCCAGCAGGCGGCGCGTGCGCGCGAGGCGCAGGACGCCGCCGCGGCCCGCATGACGACGGCGATGACCGAACAGCTGCAGGCACTGGCGCAGCGCAACGAGGCCGGCCTGGCCGAGACGCGGCGCACCGTCGAGGCCCGCCTGCAGGCCATCCAGCAGGACAACGAGAAGAAGCTCGAGCAGATGCGGGCGACCGTCGACGAGAAGCTGCACGCCACGCTGGAACAGCGCCTGGGCGAGAGCTTCAAGCAGGTCGCCGAGCGGCTGGAGCAGGTCTACCGCGGCCTGGGCGAGATGCAGACGCTGGCGCGCGACGTCGGGTCGCTGAACCGGGTGCTGACCAACGTGAAGACGCGCGGCATTTTCGGGGAGGTCCAGCTGGCGGCGCTGCTGGAGCAGGTCTTCACACCGGAGCAGTTCGCCTCGAACGTCGAGACCGTGCCGGGCACCGGCGCCCGCGTCGAGTTCGCGCTCAAGCTGCCGGGCCAGCGCGACGACGGCCAGCCGATCTGGCTGCCCATCGACGCGAAGTTCCCGCGCGAGGACTATGAGCGCCTGCTCGACGCCCAGGAACGCGCCGACGCCCCCGCCGCGGAACTGGCCGGTCGCGCGATCGAGACGCGGCTGCGGCTGGAGGCGAAATCCATCCGCGAGAAGTACCTCGGCCCGCCGCACACCACCGACTTCGCGCTGCTGTTCGTGCCCACCGAGGGCCTCTACGCCGAGGCGCTGCGCCGCCCCGGCCTGAGCGAGGCGCTGCAGCGCGAGCACAAGGTGATGCTGGTCGGCCCGACGACGCTGCTGGCAACCCTGTCCAGCCTGCAGATGGGTTTCCGCACGCTGGCGCTGGAGAAGCGCTCCGCGGAGGTGTGGGACGTGCTGCGCGCGGTGAAGACGGAGTTCGGCAAGTTCGGCGACGTCCTGGCCAAGACCAAGAAGAAGCTCGACGAGGCGAGCAACAACATCGAGCTCGCCGAGCGACGGACCCGCGTCATGACCCGTGAGTTGAAGTCCGTCGAGGCGCTGCCCGAGGACCAGGCCGCGCGCGTGCTGAAGCTGGGCGACGCGGGCGCCGCGGGCGCCGCGGGCGATACCGACGTCGAGGACGAAGGCGTCGCCCGATGAGCGACGACGCGTCGGCGGCCAAGGGCTACACCGGCTTGAACGCCGGTTTCGCGGCCGTCATCGCGTCGCTGGTCGCGGTGCATGCCTGCATGGCGACGACGCGCGTCGCGGCCACGCTGTGGGTGCTGCATCAGGGCTACGGCGGCGGTTTCGTCGGGGTGCTGCTCAGCCTGTTCGCCGTCGCGCCGCTGGGCCTGTCGCTGTGGGCCGGCCGGCTTGCCGATCGCCACGGTTTCCATCGACCGGTGGGCATCGGCGTGGCGATGGCCTTCGCCGGCGCGGTGCTGGCGCTGATCGCTCAGGTGCTCGGCTGGGTCGGGCTGCTGGCGCTGGGCTGCCTGCTGTGCGGCGGCGCGGTCGCGATCGCGGCCGTCGCGATCCAGCGCGAAGCCGGCCTGATGGCGCATGACGCCTCGCAACTCAAGCGCGTCTTCAGCTGGGTGGCGCTCGGACCGGCGCTGTCCAACGCGTTCGCGCCGGTCATCACCGGCATCGTCATCGACACGGCCGGGTTCACCGCCGCGCTGGTGCTGTCGACCCTGCTGCCGCTCGCGGCCTGGGCGATCGCGCGCCGCGTGCCGCGCCACCTGCCTGCGCCGTCAGCGGCCGGCGTCAAGCCGCGCCCCGCCTGGGACCTGCTGAAGGACCGCGGCCTGCGCAATCTGCTGATCGTCAACGTCGCGATGTCCTCGTGCTGGGACGCGCACAGCTTCGTCGTGCCGGTGGTCGGTCACGCGAAGGGCTTGTCCGCGTCCAGCATCGGCCTGGTGCTGGGGAGCTTCGCCGCGGCGGCGACGCTGGTGCGCCTGGCCATCGTGCGCTGGGCCCATCGGATCGACGACGTGAAGGCGCTGCGCGCCGCGATGGCGGTGGCGACGGTGACGCTGCTTGTCTACGCGTGGTTGCCCGGCACGCTCGGGCTGATGCTCGGGTCGGCGGTGCTGGGGCTGGCGCTCGGCGCGGTGCAGCCCATGGTGCTGGCGACGATGCATCAGGTCACGCCGCCCGACCGGCATGGTCAGGCGCTCGGCCTGCGGATGCTTGCGTCCAACGGCGCGACCGTCGCGATGCCGCTGGGATTCGGCGTGCTGGCCGCCGCGAGCGTGGCGGCGGCGCCGTTGTGGCTGATGGCGTCGATCCTGGTCGGCGCGCAGTGGGCCGCGCGTCAGATCGAATCGCCGGCGCGCGGCGCGCCCTGAGGCGGGCGCCGCGTCACCGGCCGCACTCGCGGATTCACTCGCCCATTCGCCCTCATTCGCCCGGCGCGATGGCGACCTGCCGGCGCGCCTCCTTGTGCTTCATCGCGACGTACTCCTCGAGCGATTGCTCGTGGAGCTGGCGCGCATAACGCTCGGTGGCCGCGAACCAGTCGCGCAGGCGCTTGTCGAGCCGCTGCTCGGCCGGCGCCGGCAGCGTGTCCAGGTAGGACTCGATCGCCAGGAAGTAGCGCATCGTGTTGCGCTCCGCGATGCCCTGGATGCCGCCGACGTAGCGCGGCTGGCCGTCGCCGTCACGGCCGACGACGGTGAAGCCGACCTTGTCCCGGCCCGAGGTGGAGAGGTAGGCGCTGGTCGCGACGCGCGCGGCGAAGTTGTTCACGTAGGCGTAGCGCAGCCGCACGAAGGAGCGCTTCGCATCGATCGGCACCGCCTCCAGCGTCAGGCGGTAGTTGCTGGTACCCATCGGCCCCTTGTTCGCGCTCATCTCCACGAGCAGGTACTGCGGCTGCGCCGCCAGCACGTGGAAGCGGAAGTCGAGCGCGTAGGCGTCTTCGATCGGCTGGTCGAACTTGCGGCCGACGGCCATGTGCAGGGTCGCGCCGGGTGCCTGGTCATCCTCGACGGCGCAGCGCTTGACGTTGGCCGGCAGCGTCAGCAGGTCGCACCAGGCGTCCGCGTTGCGCAGCGCGCCGGACAGCGCCCCGAACGGATGCTCGACCACGGCGTGCATCTCGCCCGTGGGGCGCTCGGTGTCGTCGGCCGAACTCAGCACGATCGGACGCTGGAACGGACTGCGCGCCAGCTGCGGCGCGAGCTGCTCGTACTGCGCGCGCAGACCGGCGCCTTGCTGCGCCGACACCTCGGTCGCCATGAGCAGCAGCCCCAGCAGGACCGCCGCGTGGGCGAGCCAGAACAGCGCGCCGTGGGACGTCGACGGGTGCTTCAAGTGCCGGAACATCCGCCCGACCGGCGGATGGGGAAGGGGCGGGAAGAAACGCATCGCGAACTCCATCGCTGGCCCGAGAGCCGTTGATCCACCTTAAGAGACGAGGGCGCGGGCGGTCTGTCGGACAAGGCCGCGTCGCCTCGTGCGGATGGGCTGTCAGCGGCGGAAAAGGGGCCGTCGATGGGCCGTCCATGGGCCGTCGACACCGCACTCGCGGTGTTGGGGGGCTGCGGGCCTTCGCCTAGGATGGCTGCCAGCCCGGCGCAGGCCGGACAGGAGCCGCACAAGATGTTGGGAACGCGCCGGACACCGACGCCGCGTCGATGCGCGCCGGCACGAGCCTTGGGGCGCCGGATGGCGTCGTGGGCGATCGCCTGCGCGGCGCTGGGGCCGCTCGTCCCCGCCGTGCAGGCGCAGGAGGAGACGTCCGGCAGCGCGACCGCCGAGGAGCTGGATCCGCAGGACGCCCTGGCGGGCGGGCTCGGCGTGGAGGAGGCGCGGCGCCTGCTGGCCGAGCCGCTGCCCGACGCATCGAACGCGCCGGACGCGCGCTATGCGCTGCTGCAGCGTCAGTGGCACGCCGCGCGGCGGATCGAGGACCGCGCCCGGCAGATCGAGATCGCCCGGGCGCTGATGACGCTGGGCCGAGGCCGGCCCGATGGCGAAGGCTGGATCCGGCTCTACCTGATCACCGAGTACACCTGGGGCAGCTCCGGCGCCGCGCTGGCGGCCTGCGAACCACTGCTGGCCGACCGGCAGCTGAGCGCGGCGGCGCGCGCGGGCGTCGCGCTGCGTCAGACCTATTTCCTGGCCAACGGCGGCCAGGATCGCAACGTGATGCTGCGTGCGTGGCGCCGCGCTGACGCGCTCGCGGCCGAGGCGCTCCAGCAGCAGCCCGGGCTGCCGTTGACGATCGACCGGCTGCAGGTGCGCTCCGAGGTCGAGCGTCTGACCGGCGATGGCGCGGCGGCGGTGGCGACGCTGCGTCAGGCGGTCGCCCGCTCGCGGGAACTGCTTCGGGCCGGCAGCGGGCCGCGCGTCGCCGCGGACACGCTGCGGCAGTGGCAGGGCTGGCTGGACGGCTCGCAGGGGATGCTGGTCTACGCGCTGGTCGCGCAGGGCCGCACGCGCGAGGCGGCCGACATCGCGCAGGACAACCTCGCGTTGTGGCGGGCAGGGCAACTCGAGGAGGGCCCCGGCGCGCGCTGGCACTACCGTGCCGCGACCGCGCTCAACGCGTCGCAGCAGCACGAGGAGGCCTTGGCGGCGGCGCGCCAGTCCGAGGCGATGCTCGCCCGGGCGAACGCCTCGGCGGCGAGCCAGACGCGCTGGCTCGCGCGCCAGGAGATCGTCCGCGCGCTGCTCGGCCTCAAGCGATGGGTCGAGGCCGACCAGGCCTATCGCCAGTTCCTGGAGGAGCTCGGCGGCGACGGCGTCGCGCGCAGCCGGGCGCAGGACAACCGACTGATCGCGCTGCTGGCGGCCAAGGCCGGCCGGCTGGACGAGGCGCTGGAGACGGCCGAGCGCACGCTGCGCTACCGCACGCGGATCTACGGCCAGGACCATCCGCAGACGCGCGAGAGCGCCGGGGTGCGCGCCGTCGTGCGGCTGCTGCGCGGGGACGCGAGCGGCGCGATGGGCGATTACGAGCAGCTCTTCGCCGCGACGCTGGACCGCAGCGACGGCTGGGTGGATCTGGATGCGCGCGGCTTCCGCGGCTTCGTGCTCGGGCTCGCGTTCGACGAGTTCCTCGCGCATGCGGCGCGGCGCGCGGTCGCGGGCGAGGTGCTGCCGCCGGCGATGATCGACCGCGCGTTGCAGATCGCCGACCGGCGCAAGCTGGGCAGCACGCAGCGCGCGCTGGCCGACAGCACCGCGCGGATGCTGGCGTCGACGCCCGAGCTGCGCGGCCTGCTGGACCAGGAACAGACGCTGCGCAAGGCCGCCTCCGGGCAGTACGGCCAGGTGGCCGCGCTGATCGCGGACGAGGACAAGCTGCGCAAGGAGTTGTCGAGCGAGGCCTTCAAGGCGTTGCCGAAGGACCAGCGCAAGCCCCGCGAGGACTTGCTGAAGGCGTTGCGCCAGCAACTGCGGGCGCAGCAGGGCGCGGCCGCCACGGCGCGTGAGGCGCTGGCCGCGCAGCGGCAGCAGTTGGCCGCCGCCTATCCGGCGTATGCGGACCTGATCACGCCGGCGACGCCCGGCGCTGCCGCGCTGAGCGGCCGCCTGCGCCCGGGCGAAGGACTGCTGGTCGTGCACGCGCTCGATGAGCAGACGCTCATCTGGCTGCTGCGCGCCGATGCGCCGGCGCAATTCCGCGCGGTGCCGGAGGGCGCGGCCGTGCTTGGCCGGCGCGTGAAGGCGCTGCGCCAGCGCATCGACCTCAGCGCGATGCCGGCGGGCCGCGAGGCGCCGCTCGCCCAGGCCTTGCCGGAATTGCATGCGCTGTATCGCGACCTGCTGGCGCCGTTGAACCGGCAGGGGCTCGACACCTTGATCGTCGCCGGCGACGGGCCGCTGGCGGGACTGCCGCTCGCGGCGCTCGTGACCGAGGCGCCCGCCGCCGGGCGGCCCGTGGCCTGGCTGCTGCGGCAGCAGGCCGTCGTGCAGTTGCCGTCCGGCGCGTCGTTGCAGGCGCTGCGTCGGGCCGCGCCGCCGACGGCGGCGCCGAAGGCGCTGCTCGGCTTCGGTGATCCGGTGTTCGATCGTGGCCTCGCCCAGTCATCCGCCACGCAGATCCCGCAGACCCAGACCACGCAGACCAGGAAGACCCCGCCCGCCGCGCTGGCCGCGCAGGGCCAACCCGGCGCGACGGGGCGGCATCTGCTCGCCCCGACGCCCACGCGTGCGGCCGGCAGCTACGACGCCCAGCTCGGTTTCCGGTATGCCGACATCCCGCCGCTGCCGGAGACGCGCGCGGAGCTGCTCGCGATCGCGCGCACGCTGGGCGCCGACCCCGCCGCCGACCTGCGATTGGGCGCGGCGGCGACGCGCAGCGCGGTGCTGGCCACGCCGCTGGCCGATCGACGCGTGCTGGCCTTCGCGACCCACGGGCTGATGCCGGGCGAGCTGCCGGGCATCTCGAAGCCGGCGCTGGCGCTGGCCGCCGAGACGGACGCCTCCGCGTCGCCCTTGCTGGAGCTCGACGACGTGCTCACGCTGCGCATGAACGCGCAGTGGGTGCTGCTGTCGGCCTGCAACACGGCGGCCGGCGAGCAGGGCGGCGCGGCGATGTCGGGGCTGGTGCGCGGCTTCTTCTTCGCCGGCGCGCGGTCCGTGCTGGCGACGCATTGGGCGGTGGAGTCCGCGTCCGCCGCCGCGCTGACCAGTGCCGCGCTGCAGCCGGCCGACACGCGCGCCGCCGGCCTGCGCCGGGCGCAGCTGCAGCTCGTCGACGGCCAGGAGGGGCAGGGCCGCTGGACGCATCCGTATTACTGGGCGGCCTACGCGCTGTTCGGCGACCCGGCGCAGTGATGATGTCGGCCGCCGCATTCACTCCGTGACGAGCACACCATGACAACAACGATGAAACACGTGATGAGGGATGCCGCGCTGATCGCGGCGATGACGATGGTCGCGCTGGCCGCGCGCGCGCAGGCCTGCGAGGTGGCCGCGCTGGCGGGCGACGCGACGCGCGTCGTCGCGGGCCAGGCGCAGCCGCTGAGGCTCGGGGACAAGGTGGGCGAGGGCGCCCAGCTGCGCACCGGCGACAACGGCCGCGTGCGGCTGCGCTGCCCGGACGGGTCCAGCCTGGTCGTCGGCGATCGCAGCCAACTGACCTTGACCCGGCTGAACCTCGGCACCGACGCCGGCACGGGCGTGATGCCAGGCTATGCGGACGGCGCCCGCGACGTGTCCCTGCTGCTGGAACGCGGTCTGCTGGGGCAGAAGGTCACGCCCTCCGGCTCCGGCAAATGGGAAGTCCGCACACCGTCGGCGGTGACGGCGGTGCGGGGCACCGAGTTCCTCGTGGAGGTCGGCGACAACGAGCAGACCTCGGTGCACGTGCAGTCCGGCCAGGTCGCCGTGTCGCCCGGACCACGCGCCGCGGGCCGCACCCGCGGACTGGGCGCGCAGGTGCCGGTGGTCGTCGAGCGGGCCGGCGGCACGGACTGCGAGGTCTCGGAAGGCTGCACCGCGGCGACGCCATGGCCCGCGCACAGGGTCCGTGCGGCGCTGGACCGCCTGTCGGGGGTCTGATGACGGGCCCGTCGCGACGCGGTGTGGGCATGGCTTCGAACGTCTCCCTGAACCTGCGATCAGGCAGGGCCGCGCGGGTGCGACAGCGCGGTGTCCTGCGCTGGCCGTCGCGCTGGGCCTGGGCTCAACTGATCGTCGCGCTGCTGGTGACGGCGGCCGCGGCGATGCTGTGGATCTCCCGCTTCCAGTCCGGGCCGCTGTCGCGCCTGGACGGCCTGGTGCAGGACGCGCAGGCGCAGTGGCGCGGCCGGCTCGCGCCGGGCACGACCTATCCGATCACGCTGGTACGTTTCGACGACGCCAGCGCCGCGCGCTTCGGCGGCATGGCGCCGGGTCGTCCGCTGCTCGCGGACGCGATCACGCGGCTGAAGGCGGCCCAGCCCCGCCTGATCGCCGTCGACATGCTGCTGCTCGACGCGAAGCCGGACAGCGACGCGATGCTCGCGGCCGCCATGCGCGGTGGCGCGCCGGTCTTGCTGCCGTTCGCGCTGCCGCCGGCGGCGAGCGCCGACGGCGGCGCGGCTGCGGCGGCCCCTGCCGCGTCCTCAGCGTCCTCGGCATCCTCCGCATCCTCCGCATCCTCCGCATCCTCCGGCCCCGCTGGCAACGCGCCGCGCGGCCTGCTCGCGCAGGCCTTCATGCGGGCCGAGGGGGCGCCGCGCAGCGCGCTGCTGCCCGAGCGCGCCGACGCACCGCCGGAGCCGCTGCTGTCCGCGGCGACCTCGCTGGGCCACGTGCAGGCGGTGCGCGAGGCCGACGGCGCCCTGCGCCATGACCTGCCGGCGTTGCCCTTGGACGGCGAGGTCTATCCGTCGCTGGCCGTGCGCATCGCCGGCGACGCGATGCGTCAGCCCTGGTCCGAGGCCACGCTGCGCTGGAGCCGGGATCTGCGCTGGGGGTCGCTGCGCGTCCCGCTGGATCTGCTGTCGCGGCAGGGCGTCAACTACTACGGTCCAACGGGCAGCTTCCCGTCGGTGTCGATGGCCGACCTCGTCGACGGCAAGGTGCCCGAGGAAGCGCTGCACAACCGCATCGTGATCATCGGCGTGTCGGCACTCGGCGCCGGCGACCACTTCCCGAGTCCCTTCGACGCCGGCCTGCCCGGCATGGAGCGGCTGGCGACCGTCGTCGACAACATCCTGACCGGACGCACGCTGACACGCCCGTCGTGGGCGTCGCTCGCGGAGCTGGGGGCGTTGCTGGCGCTGCCGCTGCTGTGCGCGTTGCTGCTTGCGCGTGGGCCGCTGTGGCGCGGACTGCCGGCGGTGGCGCTGCTGGTGGGGGGAGGACTCTATGGCGCCCAGTGGGCATTCGAGGAGGAACACCTCGTCCTGTCGCTGGCTGCGCCGCTGCTGGCCGTGGCAGCGGCGAGCCTGGCCGCGCTGACGCTGCGCGCGCTCGCCGATCAGTCCCGACGGCGCGAGGCGCTCCGGCGCCTGACCGTGAGCGAGGAGCGCTATGCGCTGGCCGCGCTGGGCGCCAACGACGGGCTCTGGGACTGGGACATCGCCGACGATCGGCTCGACGTCTCGGCGCGCTGGCTCGCGCTGATGGGCGACGCGCGCGCGCCCGGCGAGCAACCTGCCGACGGCTTGAAGCGCGGCTTCTGGCGCCGCCTCGCGCGGCGCACGTCATCGGGCACTTCATCGGGCGCAGCATCGGACGGGACGCCTGCCGGCATCGACCGCTTCACGCGCCCGTTGGACGAGGCGGCGGCCGGGTTGTTCCGGGCCGATCTCGACGCGCACCTGCAGGGCCGCAGTTTCCAGTTCCACCACGTGCTGCATTTCGAGCAGGGCGGTCAGACGCGGGCCCTGCTGGCACGCGGCGTCGCGGTGCGCCAGGACGGCAAGCCGGTGCGCATGGCCGGTTCGCTGACCGACATCAGCGAGAACGAACGTCTGCAGGCGCAGGTCGCGCACGAGGCGCTGCACGACCGGCTCACCGGCCTGCCGAACCGCGCGCTGTTCATGGAGTTGGTGGCGCAGCGGCTGGCCAATCCGACGCCTGGGGTCCCGATCGGCGTCGCGCTGGTGGGCCTGGACGATTTCCGCGCGTTCAACGAGCGCCATGGCTGGATGGCCGGCGATGCGGTGCTGGTGGAGAGCGCGCGGCGATTGGCCGGCGCCTCCGGACGGACGGCGCGCGCCGGGCGTGTCGTCGCGCGGCTGGGCGCGGACCAGTTCGGCGTGCTCTTCGAGGCCCGCATCGAGGCCGGCGCGCTCGTCGATCGCGTGCCCGAGTGGGCGCTGGCGCGCATCGAAGAACCCTATCTGTTCGAGACCCTGGATGTCGATGTCGACGAGGGTGCCGGCACCGGCACGCTCAGCGCGGCGGCAGCGGCCTCGGCGGCCTCCGCAGCCTCGGCGAGGGGGATCTCCCCGCACACCGGCGCGCACCGCCTCACCGCGTGCGCCGGCTGGGCGTTCACCGGGCAGGGCAACTTCAGTCCGGACGATCTGATGTCCGCCGCGGAAAGCGCGCTGGCCAGCGCCAAGGCGGCCGGCGCCGGCCATGCCCGCCTGTTCGATCCGGCGCGGCAGCTGGTCGAGCAATCGCGGCGCTGGGTGAAGGAGAACATCGCGCGCGGCCTGCAGGCGGGCGAGTTCCAGCTCCACTACCAGCCCTTCGTGAGGTTGTCGGACCGGGCGCTGCTCGGCTTCGAGGCGCTGATCCGCTGGAAGCATCCGACCCGAGGCCTGGTGATGCCCGGCGACTTCATCCCGGTGGCGGAGGAGAGCGGCCAGATCGTCGAGATCGGCCGCTGGACGCTGATCGAGGCGGCGCTGCAGCTGCGCCGCTGGCGGGAGATCGGCTTCAAGGGCGAGATCGCGGTGAACGTGTCGGGCGTGCAGCTGGCGCGCGACGACGAACTGCTCACCGACGCCCGCGAGACGCTCAAGGCGCTGGGCGACGTGCCGGCGTCGCAGCTCAAGCTCGAGGTCACGGAAAGCATGGCGATGGCCAACCCGCAGCGCAGCGCCGAAGTGCTGCAGGAGCTGGCGCGGATGGGCTTCAAGCTGTCGATCGACGACTTCGGGACGGGGTACTCGTCGCTCGCCTATCTGCACCGCTTCCCGTTCGACACGCTGAAGATCGACCGCAGCTTCGTGATGCGCCTGGGCGCCGGTCGCGAATCGCGCGAGATCGTGCGCACCATCGTCGGCCTCGCCGACGCGCTCGGCAAGCAGACCTTGGCCGAAGGCGTCGAGGAGGAGGCGCAGGCGGTCCTGCTGGAGGAACTCGGCGTCCAGGTCGCGCAGGGCTGGCTGTTCGCCAAGGCCTTGCCGCCCGAGGACGCGAAGCGGCTCATCCAGACGGTGCCGTGGCGCAAGCCCGGCGCTTGATCGCAGGCGCCGGACCGCTTCCCGCGGCGACCGTCACTTCACGGTGAAGGTCCCGACGACGACCCCGTCGCCGCGGCCGCTCAGGCGCAGGACGATGTCCTGGTCCTTCTGCCGCGCGGTCGCGAAACCGGTGGACAGGCGCACCATGATCGTCGTCGAGGGCGCGATCACCTGCTGCTGGTGGCCGAAGAAGTTGGCCTGCACCGTGTAGGTCCCCGGCTTGGCCACGCGCAGCGAGAACTCCTCGGGGCCGTAGCCGCCGGTGAAGTCCCGCGACATGCGTCCGCCCTGGCGCGTCAGCGCGTTGCCGTAGTACGCGCGCTCGCCGTCGGGATCGGTCACCCACAGGTCGATGTCGGTGTTGTCCGCGTCCCAGCTCATCACCACGCGCAGCGCCAGCGGCAGCGGGCGGCGCAGCCGCGCGTCGATCGCCGACAGGTCCAGTGCCTTGCCCTGGAGCCGCGAGCGCTCGGCGATGGCGTTCAGCTCGGCCAGCGCGATCAGCTCGACGTCGGGGAAACGGTTCTGCCAGGGCCGGTTCACGACTTCGGCCAGCAGGTCCACCGCGCGCTGCGATTCGCCCGCGTCGGCCCAGGTCAGCGCGAGGTCGCGGTAGGACTGAGGCTCGTCAGGGGCCAGGCGCAGCACCTCCTCGAGGATGGGAATCGCGTCGCGCGGACGGTCCGCCTGCTTCAGCCGGTAGGCCAGGATGCGCAGCAGCTGGCGGTTGCCCAGGTCCATCTCGGCGAGATTGGACAGCACGCGCAGCCCCAGCGCGGTCTGCTTGCGTTCGATCAGCCGGTCCGCCACGTCGAGGAAGAACGCCGAGCTGCGCAGGTAGGACGGTTTCTCGTCCAGGTAGATCGCGTAGACATCCTTGTCGGCGGCGCCTTTCAGGCGCTGCGCGTAGATCTCGTTGGGCTGCCACGCGCGCAGCGCGATGTCGCCGTCGCCGGCCTGCGGCGCGCCTGGGGTCGTGGGAGCCGCGCGCATACGCTGGGCCGGTGCCGCCGCAGCGGCCGCCATCGGAGCGGGGGCCTCCGCGACCGCGCGTTCCGTCCGCGAGGACTCCGCGGCGATGGGACGGACGCGGGCCGGCGCCATCGGAGCCGGGGCCGGAGCAGGCGCTGCCGGACGGAACATCGGTGGAGGTGCAGGTGCAGGTGCAGGTGCAGGTGCAGGTGCAGGCGCAGGGGTCGTTGGCGCAATCATCGGCGCAGGCCTGAATTCCTGATGCGGGGGCACCGACATCGGCATCGGCGGCTCGAACGGGCGCGGTGCCGACGCGTCGCGACGGTTCTTGCCCGCGATCTGCTCGGCCACCTGCCGGGCGGCCGCACGCAGGGCCGGTGTCTCAGCCCACCACAGCACCTTGTCCTCGAAGCGCTGGATCAGGTCGCGGCGGGCCTCCGCGCGATCGCCCTGGCGCGTCGCCGTGCGCGTGGCCATCAGCCGTTCCCATTCCGCGCGCAGGTCCTCGGGCGGCTCGATGTCGTGACGGACGTAGTCGGCGGCCGTGTCCAGCACGATCAGCGAGGTCTCGCGCGTCACCAGCCCGAAGTCCATGCCCAGTCGGCGGATCGCCTGGCGCTGGGCCGCGCGGTCGGCATCCAGCCGGCCGAGGCGGAAACTCGCCCAGCGATAGGCGGCGAGTCCGACGGCGGGTGCGGCCCCGGACGTCTCGGACGTCTCGGACGTCTCGGACGCCTCGGACGTTTCGGCCGTGTCGGTGGACGTCGACGGCATCGTCGCTGCGATCGGCTCGGCGGCTGCAACGCGCAAGGGCACCGTGATCGACCGGGGCGCGCCGCCGGGTGTGGAGAGCCGCACCTTCATCGTCGCCTGCGGTTGCGTCATGACGCCAGCGATCAGCAGTCGGCCCGCCTGCGGAAACATGGATCCCGTTTCCCATTCGCCGGCGCCCAGTCCGCTGACCTCGAGCACGCGAGGCCGCTCTTCGGCCATCAGGCGCGCCGCCTCGGCGGTGTCCGTCGTGAGCAGGTCCGCGTAGGCCCCGCCGCGCGATTCGGCCACGCGGCGCAGCGCCGCTTCGGCCGCGCCCGCCGAGGCCGAGAAGGCGAACAGCGGCTTGCCCGTCGTCGGCCATCCGCCAGCGCCCCAGGTGCCCACGCCGTCCGAGAACAGCAGCGTCACGTCGCTGCCGTCGGGCGTGTCCATCGCGCCGAGCGCCGTCGCGCCGTCATACGGCACGCGTTCGAGGCGCTGGCGCAGCGCACGCCAGTCGCCGTCACGGATGACGAAACGTTCCACCGGTTCGGCGTCGTTGCGCACGACCTTGAGCCGCACCTCGACCGAGCGCAGGGCCCGGAACCATTCGTCGAGCAGGGCGAACTCGCGATCGTGGTCCCGCGCGGCGCCCGACGCGGACGCGTCCCACACCAGGCCCACCGTGCGCGGGACCGGTCGCGGCGACGGCGCCGTGTCGACCGGCACCTCGGCCAGGACATAGGTCCGACCCTTGAAACGTTCCGTGGTCACGGCCGGCGCGGCGAGGCGGCCCGGCAGCGCGATGCGCAGTTCGCCGGAGGCCTCCGCCGCATCGCGCAGCACGCGCAACCGGCTGCCGCCGTCCGGTGCCGGCGCGACGGCCAGCGGCTCCGGGCCCCATGAGGCGGCCAGTTGCGCCGGCGGGGCGCCGTCGATCCGCACATCCACCGCCAGGCGGTCCACGGCACCGTTGAACTGCAGCGGCAGCCGCCAAACCGGCGACGCCTCGGCGCCGGCGCTCTCAAGCGATTCGCGGATGTCGAGCACCACGCGACGCGTGCCGCCCGCGGGCAGCGGATACACCTGCAGCTTGTAGAAGTTGCCCTCGGTCACCTCGAGCAGGGCCGGATCGACGCGATTGCGGATGGTGTCCTCGTAGACCTGGCGGCCTTTGGCCTTCTCGACCGGCACGGCGCGACGCAGCACGCCGTTGATGTCGAGCGCGAAGCCGGTCACCGTCTGGCCGCCGTTGAGCGGGAACTGCAGTTCTCCGGACAGCACCCGGGCGTTGGGATTGAACAGCGTGAGCTCGACGCGGGAGACCGCGGAACTGCCGCTGATGCGGCCCTGCACCGACACCTGTCGCAGCCGGATCGGCGTGCTGGCGTCGGCGGCCTGGATCGAGATCCAGCGGACCGGCGGCGCCACCGGTGGCGGCTTCATCGAGGGGGGTGGTGGCGGCATGACCGGCGACAGCGCCATCACGGCGCTCGCGCCCAGCAGCAGGGCCCAGGCCGCGGCGGCGCGGCTGAGCGCGCCGGACATGCGGCGCGATCGGTGATTCAGCATGCGATGTCTCCCTCGAAGGGCGCCGGTCTGTCGCCCGCGCCCTGGCCGCCATGTTGCCAGCGGCTCAAGCCGCCGGCGCCACCGGGTTTCCCTCGGTTCCGGGAGGAACGCGTGCCCGGGCCTCGCGGTTGACGAGGTCCCCGGGATCGCGGGGTCAGGCCATGCCTTGATGCCTCAGCAGCGCGTCGATCTGCGGCTCGCGGCCGCGGAAGGCCTTGAAGTTGTCCATCGCGTCGCGGACGCTGCCCATGGACAGGATCTCGTCGAGGTAGCGGCGGCCCGTCGCCGGGTTGAACACGCCTTCCTCCTCGAAGGCGCTCCAGCAGTCGGCCGAGAGGACTTCCGCCCACTTGTAGCTGTAGTAGCCCGCCGCATACCCGCCGGCGAAGATGTGCGAGAAGCTGTGCTGGAAGCGGTTGAAGGCGGGCGGCGGCAGCACCGACACCTCGTCGCGCACCTCGGCCAGCAGGTCCTCCACGCGCGTCTCCGAACCCGGCTCCGCGTGAAGCCGCATGTCGAAGAGCGAGAACTCGATCTGGCGCAGCGTCTGCAGGCCGGCCTGGAAGTTCTTCGCCGCCAGCATCTTGTCGAACAGCGCGCGCGGCAGCGGCTCGCCGGTGTCCACGTGCGCGGAAAGCTGCTGGATGACCTCCCATTCCCAGCAGAAGTTCTCCATGAACTGGCTCGGCAGCTCGACCGCGTCCCACTCGACGCCCGAGATGCCCGACACGCCCAGCTCCGCCACCCGCGTGAGCAGGTGGTGCAGCCCGTGACCGCACTCATGGAAGAGCGTCGTGACGTCGTCGTGGGTCAGCAGCGCCGGTTTGCCGTCCGCGCCCTGCGGGAAGTTGCACACCAGGTGCGCGACGGGGATCTGCTCCGCGCCGGTGCCCGCCAGGTCCGGCCGCGCCCAGCGGCTGCGCACCTCGTCCATCCACGCGCCCGGCCGCTTGCCGTTGCGCGCGTACAGGTCCAGGTAGACCTGTCCGATCAGGCGGCCATCGCGGCGCAGTTCGCAGAACTGCACCGACTCGTGCCACACCGAGGCCTTCGCCGGCACCAGTTGCACGCCGAACAGGCGGTCGACGATGCGGAACAGACCGTCCAGGACGTGCGGCAGGGTCAGGTATTGCCGAACCTCCTGGTCGGAGAAGGCGTAGCGCGCTTCCTTCAACTTCTCGGACACGAACGGCAGGTCCCAGGCCTGCAGGTCGTCCATGCGCAACGCCGCCTTGGCGAAGTCGCGCAGCTCGTCGAGATCGCGTTGCGCATACGGGCGGGCGCGGCCGGCCAGATCGCGCAGGAAGTCCAGCACCTGCGCGGGCGAGGTCGCCATCTTCGGCACCAGCGAGGCCTCGGCGAAGCTGGCGAAGCCCAGCAGCCGGGCTTCCTCCTGGCGCAGCATCAGCAGTTCCTGCATGAGCGGACCGTTGTCCCACTCCGGCTTGTCGCCGAGCTCGCTGGCACGCGTGACGTAGGCGCGGTACAGGCGTTCGCGCAGCGCGCGGTCTTCGGCGTACTGCATCACCGGCATGTAGACGGGGAAGTGCAGCGTGAGCTTGTGCGTGTCGGGATCGGTGTTGCCGTCCTTCTCCGCCGCGGCGCGGGCGTTGGCGATCACGTCCGCCGGTACGCCCTTCAGTTCGGAAGCTTTCGCGAGGTAGCTCCAGCCGTCGGTCGCGTCCATCACGTGTTCGGAGAAGGACTGGCCGAGTTCGGCGCTGCGTTCCTGGATCTTCGCGAAGCGCTCCTTGGCCGCCCCCTGCAGTTCGGCGCCGGACAGGACGAAATCGCGCATGGCGTGCTTCAGCAGCTGCGCGCGCTCGGGCGTCAGGCCGGGCAGGGCGGCGATCGCCTTGTACTTGGCATAGAGCGCCTCGTTGGCGCCGAGCGCGGTGTAGAACTCGGTCACCGCCGGCAGCATGGCGTTGTAGGCCTCGCGCAGCGCCGGGGTGTTGGCGACCGCGTTCAGATGGCCCACGGCGCCCCAGGCGGTGCCCAGGCGCTCGGAAGCGACGTTCAGCGTGCGGGACAGGAAATCGTAGTCGGCGGGGGCATCGGGCGCGGTGACCCGATCGAGGGCCTTCTGGGCCTCGGCCAGCAGATCGGCGATGGCGGGCTGGATGTGCGAGGGATCGATCGCGGCGAAGTCGGGCAACGACGCGGTCGAGAGCAAGGGGTTCGCGGCGGAGGGCGCGGCGGCGGTATCGGTCATGCAGGCCTCGTGAATCTGACGAAATGCCGGGACAGTGTCTCAGCCTTTCGCGCGCGGATGCGCGGGAGGTTTCTATCGTGGGGGCGGCGTCCCGGCTATCAAGCCGGACCCGCCGTGCACGAGACCTGCATTCTCTGCCTCAGAACGTCTCCCAGTCGCCGTCGTCGGCCGCCGGCGCCGGCCGCGTCAGCGGCGGGGCGACTGCCCCCGCGGTCGTGGGCTTCGGCGATGGCGTCGGCCGGGGCTTGGGCGCCGTCGGCGTCGGGGCAGCGGGGGACCTGGGGGCGCCCTTGGCCGCCGGCTTCGTCATCGGCGGCTTCGTCAAGGCGGCCGGCGGACTGGAGGACGGTGCCTTCGACGATGGGAACGACGGGGCGGCGATCGCCGCCTTGGGCGGCTTCGCCGTCGGGGCGACCGACGCCATGCCTTCCGCACCCAGCCGGAAGACCGACACGATCTCGGTCAGCCGGTGGGCCTGGTCCTTCAGGCTCTCCGCGGCGGCGGCGGACTCCTCGACCAGCGCCGCGTTCTGCTGCGTCATCCGGTCCAACTGGACGACGGCATCGTTGACCTGCGCGATGCCGCTGCTCTGCTCGGTCGACGCGGCGGTGATCTCGCCGATGATGTCGGTCACCCGCTGCACGCTGCCGACGATGTCGTTCATCGACTCGCCCGCCGCCCGCACCAGCCGCGAGCCGGCCTCGACGCTGGTCACGCTCGCGCCGATCAGTGTCTTGATCTCCTTGGCCGCCTCGGCGCTGCGCTGGGCCAGCGAGCGCACCTCGCTCGCGACGACCGCGAAGCCGCGGCCCTGCTCGCCGGCGCGCGCGGCCTCCACCGCCGCATTCAGCGCCAGGATGTTGGTCTGGAAGGCGATCCCGTCGATCGTGCCGATGATGTCGTTGATCTTCTTGGAGCTGGCGTTGATCTCGTCCATCGTCGAGACCACCTGGCCGACGACCTCGCCGCCGCGCGCCGCCGCGCTGGACGCGCTCGACGCCAACTGGTTGGCCGTCTGCGCCGCATCGGCGGTCTGGCGCACCGTCGCGGTCAGCTCTTCCATCGAGGACGCCGCCTGCTGCAGGTTGGATGCTGTCTCCTCCGTGCGTTGCGACAGGTCCTGCGAGCCGATCGCGATCTCGCTGGAGGCGGTCGTGATGGAGTTGCTCGCCGACCGCACGTCCATCAGGATGCGCTGGATCTTCTCGGCGAACAGGTTGAACGAGGACGCGATCCGGCCGACCTCGTCGCGTCCGCCCGCGGGCAGGCGCTGCGTCAGGTCGCCGTCGCCGGCGCTGATGTCGTCGAGCGCGGCGCGCACGCGGTCCACGCCGCGCAGCATCGCGCTGATCGTGCCGGTCATCGCCAGCGCCGCGATCGCCATCATGATCAGCGCGGTGATCACGGCGGTGCGCAGCAGCGCGCTCAGGGAGGCCAGGGCCTCGTCCTTCTTCGCCGCGACGAAGAGCTGCCAGTCGCTGTCCGCGATCGGCGTGCCGCTGACCAGGAAGGTGTCGCCGCCGACCGACGCCTCCACCCATCCCGCGGCCGGATCCAGCGCCGTCGCCAGCGCCTGCGGCGTCAACTGCTCGGAGATGGCGGTGGCGCCCTTCAACACCAGTTTCGCGTCGGGATGCGCGACGATCTTCCCGTCCTTGGACATCAGGAACGCAAAGCCGCCGGGCGTGGGCTTGATCGCCTGGACCGTCGCGACCACGTCGTCCAGGAACACGTCGGTGGCGATGACGGCCTTGGTGCCGCCCCCGCTCTTGTCCGCCGCGGCGAAGGTCACCACGAGCCGGCCCTTGGAGGCGTCCATGTAGGGCGCCGTCAGCACGATGCCTGACGCGGAGGCCGCGCCGGTGTACCAGGGGCGCCCGGTCGGGTCGTAGTCGGCCGGCAGGTTCTGCGGGGTGTTGAAGACGATCTTCTTGTCGGCGAAGCCGACGTAGGCGGCCTCGAGCCGCCCCGACTTCGCCGCCTGCTGCAGCAGCGGCACCGGATCGGCCGCCGCGACGGCCGGCTGCAGGGAGGCGACGATGTCGCGCTGCGACCGGACCCACTGGCGGATCGCGTCGGAGCGCGCCGCGGCCAGTTCGTCCAGGGATTGGGAGACCTGCTGACGGGTATGGCCCCGCACGGTCACATAGTTGGCGACGGTGATCGCCAGCAAGGTCAGGGCGACGATGCCGACGCCCAGCGCGATCAGCCGGGTCTTGATCGAGTCGAACATGAACGGGCTCCTTGGCTGCTGCCGGCGCCGGGCATTACGCTCTCTGGCGCCGTCCCCCCACGTACCACGCTCTCTCTTCACGCGCCGTCACGGCGCGCACCGATCAAAAAAACGCCCGGGCGGCCGGGCGTCTTGTCGTTCGGTCAGGCCATCGTGACCGCGTCCATCAGTCCCATGTCCGCGCTGGACATCAGGCCCTCGATGTCGATCAGGATCAGCATGCGCTCGGCGACGGCGCCGATGCCCATGATGAAGCTGGTGTTGACGGTGCTGGCGCTGAGTTCCGGCGCCGGGCGGATGACGTCGCGGTTCAGCTCCAGCACGTCGGACACCGAGTCCACCACCGCGCCGACGACGCGGTTCTTGACGTTCAGCACGATCACGACGGTGAAGCTGTTGTATTCGGCCGTCGCGCAGCCCAGCTTCAGGCGCAGGTCGACGATCGGGACGATCACGCCGCGCAGGTTCACCACGCCCTTGATGAAGTCGGGCGCGTTGGCGATGCGGGTCGGCTGCTCGTAGGAACGGATCTCCTGGACCTTCAGGATGTCGATGCCGTATTCCTCCTGACCCAGGCGGAAGGTCAGGTATTCGCCGCTGGCGGGCGCGGCGTTCGCGGCGCCTTGCGGTACCAGCGCGCCGGAGTTCGCTTGCACGACTTGCGTGCCGGTTTGTTGGACGATTTCCATGTGTTGACCTCGTGCGGCTGATTAGAAGGTTTCCCAGTCGCCGTCGTCGGCGGTGGTGGCCGGTGCTGACGGCTTGGGAGTGAACGGTGCGGGCGCGGCCTTGGGCGAGGTCGCGGGCTTGGCGACAGCCGGCTTGGCCGCCGTCGTGGTGGTGGTGGACTTGGCGGCGGTCGCGGAGGCCGGCTTTCCGAGCGCTGCCGACTTTGCCGGCGTGGCCTTCGCGGCAGCGGGCCTGGCCGCCGGCTTGACCGGGGACATCGACGTCGCCGTGGCCGTGGACGTCGCCGCGCGAGGAGCGGTCGGCGCCGTGCTCGAAGCCGCCGCCGGCTTTGACTCGATGCCACCGGACTTGGCCGTGAACGCGGTCGCCGACAGCGCCGGCGCATGGCCCGACACGCGGAAGCGGTCGACCACGCCGCCCAGGCGCTCGGCCTGGTCCTTCAGGCTTTCCGCGGCGGCGGCGGACTGCTCGACCAGCGCGGCGTTCTGCTGCGTCATCTGGTCCAGGTTGCTGACGCCCTGGTTGACCTGGCTGATGCCGTCGCTCTGCTCGCTGGACGCGGCGGTGATCTCGCCGATGATGTCCGTCACGCGCTGCACGCTGGAGACGATGTCGCTCATCGTGCTGCCGGCTTCCTGGACCAGACGCGAGCCGGTCTCGACGCGCTCGACGCTGGCGCCGATCAGGGTCTTGATCTCGCGGGCGGCCTCGGCGCTGCGCTGTGCCAGCGAGCGGACCTCGCCGGCCACGACCGCGAAACCGCGGCCCTGTTCGCCGGCGCGCGCCGCTTCCACGGCCGCGTTCAGCGCCAGGATGTTGGTCTGGAAAGCGATGCCGTCGATCGTGCCGATGATGTCGCTGATGCGCTTGGAGCTGGCGTTGATCTCGTCCATCGTCGAGACGACCTGGCTCACCACGTCGCCGCCCTTGGCCGCCGCGCCGGACGCGGAGGAGGCCAGCTGGTTCGCGGTGCGTGCCGAGTCGGCGGTCTGCTTGACCGTGCCGGTCAGCTGCACCAGCGAAGACGCGGCTTCCTGCAGGTTGGACGCGGTCTGCTCGGTACGGCTGGACAGGTCCTGGTTGCCGGTGGCGATCTCGACCGACGCGGTACGGATCGAATCGGCGGCCGTGCGCAGCTGGACGACCATCGACTGCAGCGCTTCCTGCATGTGGTGCAGCGAGCGCATCAGCTTGGACGCCTCGTCGACGCCTTCGACCGGCTTCATCGGGCGCGACAGGTCGCCTTCGGCGATCGCGGCGGCCAGGGCCTCGGCGTCGGCCAGCGGGGCGCAGATCGTCCGCATGTTCAGCAGCGTCAGCGGCACCACGACGATCGCGGCGAACACCAGCACCAGGCCGAAGGTCCACAGCACGCCGCCTTGCGTGCTTTCCATGCCCTGGCGCATCGTCTCCGACTCGGCTTCCAGGCGCTTGCCCAGTTCGTCGAGCTGCTTCTCGGCCTCGACCACCTGGTCCTTGGCCGGCTGCAGGAGACGGTCGGCGACCGCGGCGTGGTCGTAGGCGCCGGCTTCCAGCTGCGTCACCACGTTCGCGGACTTCGCGGCGTAGGTTTCGAGCGCGGTCTGCAGCTTCTTGATCGCGTCCTGGTCGTCGGCCCCGCTGAGCTTGGAGAGTTCGGCCAGTTGTTCCGAAGCCTTCTTGCGGGCGGCATCCCACTTGGCGTGGCGATCCTTCACCACCTCGGGCTTCTCGTAGTTGATGATCATGTCCTTCTCATGGACACGGAGCTTGCCCATCGTGCCCGTGAGATCACCGATCAGGTTGCCGCGCGCGGTGGACTTCTGGAGAAACTCCTGCGTCTGGCCGCGCATCGACTGCATCCCGAACAGGCCGACGCTGCCGACCACCATCAGCAGCGCCAGCACGATGCCGATCGCGCCGATCATGCGGGTCCGGATGCTGAATTGACGCATCAACGCGCTGAAATTCATGTCTACCTCTTATGCGTTGGACATCGGCCTGGCAGCCGACGTCCTCCCTGATTCAGAAATGCGCGGGTCGCTCAATGACGCGATCGCCGCACCAGGCTGCCCACGTCCAGGATCAGCGCCACGCGGCCGTCGCCCATGATGGTCGCGCCCGAGACGTCGGTCACCTTGCGGTAGTTCGCCTCCAGGTTCTTGACCACGACCTGCTGCTGGCCGAGCAGCTCGTCCACGAGCATGGCGACTCTGCCGCCCTCGGCCTCGACGACGACCATGATCGAGCTGACGTGCTCGAAGTCGAAGCGGGGCACGTTGAAGACCTGCTCGAGCTCGACCACGGGCATGTACTCGTCGCGGACCTCGACCACGCGGCCCGAACCGCCGACGGTCTTGATGGTGTCGGACTGGACCTGGAAGGATTCGACCACCGACGACAGCGGGAGGATGTACACCTCTTCGCCGACGCCCACGCTCATGCCATCCATGATGGCCAGCGTCAGCGGCAGGCGGACCGAGACCTTCATCCCGTAGCCTTCGGCGGAGTCGATCTCCACCGTGCCGCCCAGCGACGTGATGTTCTTCTTCACCACGTCCATGCCGACGCCGCGGCCGGAAACGTCGGTGACCTGGTCCGCGGTCGAGAAGCCCGGCGCGAAGATCAGGCCCCAGACTTCCTGGTCGGTCATGGTGTCGGGCGCGTCGATGCCCTTTTCACGCGCCTTGCGGATCAGCTTCTCGCGGTTCAGGCCGCGGCCGTCGTCGCGCACTTCGATGACGATGGAGCCGCCCTGGTGCGAGGCGACCAGCGTGATGGTGCCCTGCTCGGGCTTGCCCTTGGCGACCCGATCGGCGGGCGACTCGATGCCGTGGTCGCAGCTGTTGCGCACCAGGTGGGTCAGCGGGTCGGTGATCTTCTCGACCAGGCCCTTGTCCAGTTCGGTGGCCTCACCCTGCGTGACCAGCTCGACCTTCTTGCCGAGCTTGGCCGCGAGGTCGCGCAGCATGCGCGGAAAGCGGTTGAACACCACCGACATCGGAATCATGCGGATCGACATGACCGATTCCTGGAGGTCGCGCGTGTTGCGCTCCAGGTCGGCCAGGCCGGACGCCAACTGCTGGTACAGGCCAGGATCCAGGTTGCGGCTGTTCTGCGCCAGCATGGCCTGCGTGATGACGAGCTCGCCGACCAGGTTGATCAGCTGGTCGACCTTCTCGACGGACACGCGCAGCGTGGACTGGTCCGGGCTCGCGCCGCCGGCGCGAGGGGCGACCTCGGTGCGCGCGGGCGCGGCCGGCTTGGCGGCGGGCACCGGCACGCTGGCCTTGGGCGCTTCGGCCTTGGCTTCGGCGGCGGTCGCTTCGGGCACGCCGGGGGCGTCGTCGAAGAAGCCGTAGCCGGGGTCCTCGTCCTTCTTGGTTTCCACCGGAGCGCCGGGGGCGCCTTCATGGAAGCCGAAACCTTCGCTCAGCGGCAGCAGCTTGACCTGCTCGCGCGAGACGTGGAAGGTGAACAGGTCCAGCAGATCGTTGTCGGTGCTGCTCGTCAGCACCTTGAAGCGGCGCATGCCGTCGGCGGAGATGCCGCCGTCCAGCGGCTCGATCGTGCCGAGGTCGGTGATTTCCTTGAACAGCTCAACGAGGTTGTCGGCCTGCGCGGCGTCGCTCAGCGGACCGACCAGCAGTTCGAGCTGGCGCACGGTCGACTTGATCGGCGCGGCGGCCGGTGCAGCCGCCTTCGGCGCGGGGGCCGGCGCGGCGGCGGCGGGTGCAGGCGCGCGGACGCCGTCCAGCGTGCCGCCTTCCACCAGCGTGCGGATGCTGCTCAGCAGGGCGGACGTGTCCACCGCGTCGGCGCCCGAGCCCTGATGCCGGGCCAGTTGCGCCTTCAGCGCGTCGCCGGACTGCAGCAGCACGTCCACCATCGGCGAGGTCGGCGCCAGTTCATGGCGACGCAGCTTGTCTAGCAGCGTTTCCATCTGGTGCGTCAGCTCGGCCACGTCGTTGAAGCCGAACGTCGCCGCGCCACCCTTGATCGAGTGGGCACAGCGGAAGATGGCGTTCATCTGCTCGTCGTCCGGATTCTCGATGTCCAGGTTCAGCAGCAGCTGTTCCATGTTGTCGAGGTTCTCCCCGGCTTCCTCGAAGAAGACCTGGTAGAACTGGCTCAGGTCGATGCCTGCGCCCAGGTTGGCGCCCTCGGAGGTCATATCTCCCATGAATCTCTCCAGCTTGCCTTCAGCGGATCACCTTGCCGATCACCTCGATCAGCTTGGCCGGGTCGAAAGGCTTCACCAGCCATCCGGTGGCGCCCGCTGCGCGGCCCGCCTGCTTCATCTGATCGCTGGACTCGGTGGTCAGGATCAGGATCGGCGTGGTCTTGAACTTGGGGTTGTCGCGCAGCTTCTTGGTCAGGCTGATGCCGTCCATCCGGGGCATGTTCTGGTCGGTCAGCACCAGGTCGAAATCGCGTTGCGACGACTTCTCCCAAGCATCTTGCCCGTCCACCGCCTCCACGACGTTGAAACCCGCATTCTTGAGGGTGAACGAGACCATCTGGCGCATGGAGGCCGAATCGTCTACGGCGAGGATCGAGGGCATTTTGAGTTCTCCGGATGACAAGCGGTTTTCGGGTGGACCTGAAGATTCTTGAGGACCTTGAGGGCGGTCTGGTGACGGTGCCCGGTGATTTCGTGACCTAACGGACGGATCGATGGAACATTCAGAACAGTTCGACCGAGCCGGCGTCCATCTCGTCCTGCGTGACGGGATTGGGGCGCAGCGGGGCGGTCTCGACGACGGCCAGGCCGTCCTCGTCGTCCCCGAAGGTGTCCCGGGCGAGCTGGTCCGAGCAGTTGCGCAGCCGTTGGCTGGTGTGCGCGATCAACTGCGTCGACATGTCCTGGAACTGCAGCGCGGTGATCGCCCCGGCCAGATGCAGCATCAACTGCTGCAGCGCATCCTGGTCCCTGGCTTCCGGCAGGCGTTCGCGCATCTGGTCCACCAGGCCGGACGCGCCGAAGAAATGCGTCGACAACGCCTCGCAGGCGTCGTCGAGCAGGCGCTGCAGGCGCTCGAGATCGTTGTTGACCGTCATCAGATGGTCCTGCAGCTCGGCAGCGGCGAGCAGCGGCATCAGTCCTGTGCCTTCCGGCTCGACCGACGTCTCATCGATTTGCATCTTGGCTCCACATAGGGGTGTCCTGGTGCGTCTTCATGTCTGCCCAACTCAAACATGCGCCCGGACTTGTCGGCTGGCAAGAATCTTCGGCTTTTGCCACGCATCTGTCGACGGGACTAACCGTGCAAAGTCGTCCCAATAGCTCAGATCGGAAGTTCATCGACGAGACCGTGACAAATCTCGATAAGGGTAAACCCAAGACTCTACGGTTTCCAGATGAATAAAGCGGGGGGCTCGATGGCATAGATGAGGGATGCGCGACAAACTTGGCATACTCCCGGCCATGCCGACTCTCCCCCTGGCCGAGCGCTCCCTGCGCCTGCTTCATATCGAGGATTCCGACCTGGATCACCAACTGATCCTGGCCCAGTTGCAACGGGCCGGATTGCGATTCGAGATCACGCGGCTGGACACGCTGCCCGATATCGAGGCGGCCCTCGACCGGACCTGGGATGCGGTGATTTCCGATTACAACCTGCCGGGGTTTTCGGGCCTGGTCGTGCTGGACATGCTCAAGCAGCGGCACCTGGTGCTGCCATTCGTGCTGGTATCGGGCGAGATCGGCGAGGACACGGCGGTGGCGGCCATGCGCACCGGGGCGTCGGACTACCTGCTCAAGAACAATCTGGCGCGGCTGGCGCCGGCGCTGTTGCATGCGATCGAGTCCTGCGAGGCCCAACTGGCGCGCCAGGAGGCGGACCGTGAACTGCTCAAGTCCAAGCAGCAGCTGCACGAACTGGCGGGGCACCTGCAGACCAGTGTCGAGATGGAACGCGCGGCGATCGCCCGTGAGATCCATGACGACGTCGGCGGTTCGCTGACGGCGCTGAAGTTCGACCTGGCCTGGATTGCCCGGCACAGCAGGGACGAGGACGTCCAGCAGCGCGTGCAATCGGCGCTGGAAACCGTCACCAGCGCCATTGAATCGAGCCAGCGCATCATGCACAACCTGCGGCCGGCCATCCTGGAACAGGGATTGCTGGCAGCAGTGCAGTGGCTGGCCGCGCGTTTCGAACGCCGGACCGGCATCGCCACCGCGGTGAGACATGTCGGCGAGCAGTTCCAGCTGCCGGCGGGCGTGCCGCTGGTGGCCTACCGCTGCGCGCAGGAGGCGCTGACCAATGTGTCCAAGCATGCCGGGGCGACCAAGGTCGACGTGGAGTTGAGCATGGAGGGCGGCGTGCTGACGCTGGAGATCAAGGACAACGGTCACGGCGTCGCGCCGGGCGATCTGAGCAAGGCGCGCAGCTTCGGGATCCGAGGGCTGCGGGAGCGGGCGGCGACGGTGGGAGGCTGGGTCGACCTCAGCAGCGGCCTGCAGGGCACGGCGCTGATCCTGTCGGTGCCGTTGCGCGGCGTGTTCGGCGACTTCGACGTGGACGACGACGGGGATCCGATCCCGGCCGGTGCGGGGCATGACCCCTCTTCGTGGGGCGCCCTATGATCAAAGTCATCCTCTGCGACGACCACGCGCTGATCCGCCGGGGGATCCGCGACACCCTGTCCGACGCGCCCGACATCGAGGTGGTCGGCGAGGCCGGCGACTACGGCGAGCTGCGCAGCCTGATGCGCACCTTGGCGGCCGACAAGCAGTGCGACGTGCTGGTGCTCGACATCAACATGCCCGGCCGCAGCGGGCTGGACGTGCTGCACGTGCTCAAGGACGAGGGTACGACGACGCGGGTGCTCATCGTGTCGATGTACCCGGAGGACCAGTACGCGATCCGCGCGCTGCGCGCCGGGGCTTTCGGTTACGTGAACAAGGGCGGCGATCCGCAACTGCTGGTGCAGGCGGTGCGCACGGTGGCGCAGGGCCGCAAGTACGTGACCCCCGAGATCGCGCAGATGCTGGTCGAAAGCCTGACCGCGCCGGCGCCGGAGCAGGCGCACCAGAAGCTGTCCGACCGCGAGTTGCAGACCTTGGTGATGATCGCGTCCGGCAAGCGCCTGTCCGACATCGCCGAAGAGTTGATGCTCAGCCCGAAGACGGTGAGCGTGTACCGCGCACGGGTGCTGGAGAAGCTGGCGTTGTCCAACAACTCCGAACTGACGGTCTACGCCATCCGCAACGGCCTGGTCGAGAGCTGAGTCCACGGCCCGGTCGAAATCCGCCATCCCCGTTCGTCGTCATCCGGGGACGTTCACGCCAGCCAGCCGCCATTCATCGCAAGTCAGCATTGACGAGGAGGGGGCGCCTCGGAGAATGCGCCCCGTACTGACACACAGGGGGCCGTCATCGATACCGCACTGTTGAAAGAGCTGCGCATCCAGGGGAACGAGCGCGACGACCATGGCGGCGGACCGCCGACCTGGGTCTGGGTGCTGCTGGGGGTGCTGGTGGTCCTCGGGCTGCTGGCCGGCGGCGGCTGGTGGTGGTGGACCCAGTCGCAGGTGCCGGAGGTGGCGACCACCAACGCGCTGCCGCGGGGAGGCGCCGGGGGCGGCGCGGTGCTGCAGGCCACCGGGTATGTGACCGCGCGCCGCTCGGCCACGGTCTCGACGCAGATCACGGGGACCCTGACCGAGGTGCTCTTCGAGGAAGGCGACCGGATCGCCAAGGGTCAGGTCTTGGCCAGGCTCGAGGATCACGCTCTGCGCGCGGCGCTCGACATGGCGCGCGCCAACGTCAAGAGCGCCCAGGCCAACATCGACGCGACGCGCGCCCAGCTGGCGCAGGCCCAGTCCGACCTGAGGCGCCAGGATGAACTGGCCGCGAGCGGCATGTCCACGAAGCAGGCCGCGGAACAGGCCCGCACCGCGGTGACGACCACCGCCGCCCAGCTGGAAGCACGTCGCCGCGAGGCCGAGGCCGCGATGGCGCAGGCCACGCAGGCGCAGGTCAACTTCGACTACACGGTGGTCAAGGCGCCGTTTGCCGGCGTCATCACCGCCAAGGCGGCCCAGGTCGGCGAGATCGTCTCGCCGCTGTCCGCGGGCGGCGGCTTCACCCGCACCGGTGTCGGCACCATCGTCGACATGGAATCGCTGGAAGTGGATGTCGATGTCAACGAGGCCTACATCGGCCAGGTCAAGGGCGACATGCCGGCCGAAGCGGTGCTGGACGCCTATCCCGACTGGCGCATCCCCGCGCACGTGATCGCGGTGGTGCCGGCGGCCGACCGCGGCAAGGCGACGGTCAAGGTGCGTGTGGCGCTGGAGCAGAAGGACCAGCGCGTCGTGCCCGACATGGGCGTGCGCGTGTCCTTCCTGGCCGCCAAGGCGGATGCGAAGACCGCGCCGCCGCCGGGCGTGCTGGTGCCGAAATCCGCCGTCACGTCCCGGGACGGCGCGGCGGTGGTCTTCGTCGTCGTCGGCCAGAACGCCGCGGCGCGCAAGGTGAAGCAGGGGACGCCGGTGGGCGATCAGGCGGTGGTGCTGGACGGCCTCAAGGCCGGCGAGCCCGTCGTCCTGAATCCGCCGGAACAGTTGGTGGACGGCGGCCAGATCAAGCTGAAGGCCGGCGAGTGAGCGCCAGGGGCCGCGAGCCCCGGGCCCGTGAATGAACCGTTGATGCGAGGAGTCACCGTGAGCAACCTGATCGAGATCCGTGACCTGTCCAAGGTCTACACCCGCGGCAAGCAGAAGGTGGAGGTGCTGCACCACATCGACCTGGATGTGCGGCAGGGCGAGTTCCTGGCGCTGATGGGCCCGTCGGGCTCCGGCAAGACCACGCTGCTGAACCTGATCGGCGGACTGGACCAGCCCAGCGGCGGCAGCATCGCCATCGGCGGCGAGCGCATCGACCAGCTCAATTCCGCCGCGCTGGCGAAATGGCGCGCGGCCCGGGTCGGCTTCGTGTTCCAGTTCTACAACCTGATGCCGACGCTCTCGGCGCAGCGCAACGTGGAGTTGCCGCTGCTGCTGACCAAGCTGTCCGCGGCGGAGCGCAAGAAGCGCGCCGCGATCGCGCTGCAGCTGGTGGGCCTGTCGGACCGCGCCAGCCACAAGCCGACGGAGCTCTCCGGCGGGCAGCAGCAGCGCGTGTCGATCGCGCGGGCGATCGTGTCCGATCCGACCTTGCTGGTCTGCGACGAGCCCACCGGCGACCTGGACCGCCAGTCGGCCGAGGACGTGCTGGCCCTGCTGCAGGCGCTCAACCGGGACCACGGCAAGACCATCGTGATGGTCACCCATGATCCCAAGGCCGCCGAGCGAGCGCGCCAGACGCTGCACCTGGACAAGGGCACCCTGGTCGGGCAGACCGTGTCCGCGGCCGCCTGACGCCGCGGCGTCCAGGTCCAGTCCCGTTAGAAAGGGCTCGCCATGAAATACCTTCACCTCATCTGGGCGGCGCTGTTCCGGCGCAAGCTCCGGACGGTGCTCACGCTGGTGTCCATCATCACCGCGTTCCTGCTGTTCGGATTGCTGGATGCGGTCCGCACGTCCTTCGACCAGGCCGGCCAGTCCGCCAACGGCGCCTCGCGGCTGCAGACGGGCTCGCGCCTGTCCTTCATCCAGACCCTGCCGATGGCGCTGACGCAGCGCATCCAGTCGGTGGACGGCGTCAAGCTCGTGACCTTCGCGAACTGGTTCGGCGGTGCCTACCAGGATCCGCACAACCAGGTCTTCAGCTTCGCCGTCGCGCCGAACTACCTCGACATGTATCCGGAGATGGTGGTCACCGACCAGGCCAAGCAGGCCTTCGCGTCGACGCGCATCGGCGCGCTGGTCGGCGAGGGCCTGGCCAAGCGTTTCAACTGGAAGGTCGGGGACAAGATCCCGCTGCAGTCGACGATCTTCCCGGATCGCAGCGGCAGCAAGAACTGGCAGTTCGAGATCGTCGGCCTGATCCACGCCGCGGACAAGAAGTCCGGCGGCTGGTACGACCAGATGTTCCTGCTGAACTGGAAATACTTCGACGACACGACGCCGTACAACCAGGGCCAGGTCGGCTGGTACGTGACACGCGTGGCGGACGCGAACCAGGCCGACCGCGTGGCCAAGGCGATCGACGCGATCTCGGCCAACTCGGACCATGAGACCCGCACCCAGACCGAGCAGGCGGCGATGGCCTCGTGGATGAAGCAGGTGGCGGACATCGGCCTGATCGTCAGCTCGATCATGGGCGCGGTGTTCTTCACACTGCTGCTGCTGTCGGGCAACACGATGATGCAGGCGGTGCGCGAGCGCACCAGCGAGATCGCCGTGCTGAAGACGATCGGCTTCTCCGGCCACAGCGTGCTGGCGATGGTGCTGGCGGAGTCCGTGCTGCTGCTGGTCATCGGCGGCGTGATCGGACTCGGGCTGGCGAGCGTCATCGGGCCGGCGGTCAGCGCGGGCAGCGGCGGCACGCTGAACCTGCCGGCGGCCGGTTTGAACAGCTGGGCCACGGGCGTCGGGCTGATGGTGCTGTTCGGCGTGATCGTCGGCGCGCTGCCGGCGCTCAACGCGATGCGGCTCAACATCACCGATGCATTGGCGGGGAGGGCCTGACCATGAAATTCCTGAAGAACCTGGGCTTGGTGCTGCTGCTGGTGCTCGTGCTGGTGGCGTGGGTGATGCTGCCGTGGGTCGGCGCGCTCGGCCTGGCGGTGCTGCTGGTGCTGTGGCTGCTCCTGACGAGGCGCGGCGCGCAGGCGCGCTCGGTGACCGGCGTCGGCGTGAGCACGCTGCCGCAGCGGATCGGCTCGTCGGCGGTGATCGTCGTGGGCATCGCGGGCGTGGTCGGCGTGCTGGTGGCGCTGCTGGCGATGGCCGAGGGCTACTCCGAGACGCTGCGCAAGTCCGGCAGCGAGGACACGGCCATCGTGCTGCGCGGTGCGTCCGCGGCGGAGGTGGCGTCCGTGATGACGCGCGACGACATCACGCAGATCGGTCAGGCGCCCGGCGTGGCGAAGTCCGCCAAGGGAGAGCCGCTGCTGTCGGCCGAGACGGTGGTCGCGGCCAACTTGCCGGTCAAGGGCACGAAGACGGACGAGGAGGGCAGCGTCCAGATGCGCGGCGTCGGCGACGAGGCCTTCGCGGTGCGACCGCAGGTCAGGATCGTCGCCGGGCGCAAGTTCCAGCCGGGCCTGAAGGAGCTGATCGTCGGCCAAGGTGCGGCGCGTCAGTTCGAGGGCCTGGAGCCCGGCAAGCAGATCCGCCTGGGCAGCCAGATGTGGACGGTGGCGGGGGTGTTCGCGTCGGGCGACTCGATGGAATCGGAGTTGTGGGCCGATGCGCCGGTCGTCGCCGAGACCTACCGACGTGGCGCGAGCCGCAACTCGGTGACCGTGAAGCTGACCGATGCGAAGGCCTTCAAGGACTTCAAGGCGGCGCTCGAAGCCAATCCGCAGCTGAAGGTCGATGCGACGACGACGCTGGCGTTCTTCGCGAAGCAGTCGGAGCAGATGACCAAGATCCTGCGGATCATCGGCATCGTGGTCGGATCGATCATGGCGGTGGGCGCGGTGTTCGGCGCCCTGAACACCATGTTCGCGGCCGTCGCGACGCGCGCCCGCGAGATCGCCACGCTGCGCGCGATCGGCTTCCCGGGACTGCCGGTGGTGGTCGCGGTGATGCTGGAGACGATGCTGCTGGCCGCGATCGGCGGCATGATCGGCGGCGGGATCGCGTACCTGATCTTCAACGGGCACGCGGCGTCGACGATGGCGGCCGGGTCCGTCGGCAAGCTCAGCTTCGAGCTGCGGGTCTCGGGCCAGCTGCTGTGGGAGGGGCTGAAGTGGGCCCTGGCCATCGGCTTCATCGGCGGCCTGTTCCCCGCCGTGCGGGCGGCGAGCCTGCCGGTCACCACGGCGCTGCGCGAGCTCTGACGGGATCAGTCGGCCGGTGCCGGGAGGCATCGGCCGGCGCGTGTCGCCGGCTGCTCAGTTGAACGCCGCCAGCATCCGCTCCAGCGCGATCATGAACGGCTGATGCATCAGCGGCAGCGTCGCGACCAGGCCCACCAGGCCGATGCTGACCGTCAGCGGGAAACCGACGGAGAAAACGTTCAGCTGCGGCGCCACGCGCGAGATGATGCCGAGCACGAGGTTCACGAACATCAGCATCGTGATCAGCGGCAGCGCGATCCACAGGCCCATGCGGAAGATCTCCGCGCCCCACACCTGCGGTTGCGCGACGCGCAGGAAGCGGAAGGGTTCCTCGCCGACCGGGAAGGCCTGGAAGCTCTCGACCAGCGAGTTGATCAGCATCAGGTGCCCGTTGATCGCGACGAACAGGAAGGCCACCATCGAGCCCAGGAAGCGCGACGTCGACGTGCCTTGCGAGCCGGTGGACGGGTCGAAGAAACCGGCAAAGTTCAGCCCCATCTGCAAGCCGATCAGCTCACCGGCGAATTCGAGCGCGGCGAACACGACCCGGACCGCGAAGCCCATCGCCAACCCGATCAGCAACTGCTGACCCGTCACGGAGAGCAGTTGCGGCAGCGAGTCGAGCGGGATCACCGGCATGGCCGGCAGCGACGGCTGCGCCGCCACCGCGATGAACAACGCCAGTCCGATGCGCACGCGCGCGGGCACCTGACGCTGGCTGAAGACCGGCATCCCGGCAAACAGCGCCAGCGTGCGGATGAACGGCCACAGGATCGGATTGATCCAGGCGAGCAGTTGTGCTTCGCTGAAGGAGATCATCGGGATCCAGGGCCGCCCCGCCTCAACCCAGCGCCTGCGGGATGCTCTGCAGCGTGCGCTGGATGTATTCGACCAGCGTCGTGATCATCCAGGGACCGGCGACCGCCAGCACCAGCACGGCGGCGACGATCTTGGGCACGAACGACAGCGTCGATTCGTTGATCTGCGTCGCCGCCTGGAACACCGACACCAGCACCCCGACCGCCAGCACGGTCAGCAGGATGGGCGCCGCGACCATGAGCAGCACGTACAGCCCTTGCTGGCCGACCGAGAAGACCTGTTGTGCATCCATGAGCTTGTCCTTGGAGTCGCGATGTCGAGTCGCTTCGGTACGTTCGCGCCGCTACTGCGCGAACGAAGCCGCCAGCGACCCCAGCAGCAGGTTCCAGCCGTCCGCGAGCACGAACAGCATCAGCTTGAACGGCAGCGACACCAGCACCGGCGACAGCATCATCATCCCCAGGCTCATCAGCACGCTGGAGACGATCATGTCGATCACCAGGAACGGGATGAAGATGAGGAAGGCGATCTGGAACGCGGATTTCAGTTCGCTGGTCACGAAGGCCGGCACCAGCACGCGGAAGGGCACGTTCTCCGGCGCGACGTTGGGTTCGAGCTTGGCCAGCTTCGCGAACAGCGCGACGTCCGATTGACGCGTCTGCTTGAGCATGAAGGCGCGCATCGGCACCTGCGCGCGCTCGAGCGCGACTTCGAATCCGATCTGACCGGCCTGGTAGGGCTGGTAGGCCTCGGCGTAGACGCGATCGAGCGTCGGGCTCATCACGAAGAAGGTCAGGAACAGCGACAGGCCGACGATGACCTGGTTCGGCGGCGCCGCCTGCGTGCCCAGCGCCTGGCGCAGCAGCGACAGCACGATCACGATCCGGGTGAAGCCGGTCATCATCAGCAGCACCGCCGGCAGGAAGCCCAGCGCGGTGAAGAACAGCAGCGTCTGGATCGGCACCGAGTAGCTGTTGCCGCCCGCCCCCTGGCCGATGATCAGCGGCACGCTGGCGGGCGCGCCGCCTTGCTGGGCCCAGGCCGCGGCACCGAAACCGCCGAGCGCGAGCGCGCCGGCAATGCCCAGCGTGCGCCGCGACATCCGCTGGCGACGGGGCTCGTGCAAGGCGGGGGCGTGGGAGGTCGAAGCGGTCATGCGCCGTTCCCGATCAGGCCGAGGTGCTGGAACCGGGGCCATCGGCGTGCCTGCCGCCGAGGCTGCGCTTGAGCATCGAGGAGAACGACGGCTGCACCGCCTGCAGCGCCGCACCGGCGTCGGCTTGCGGCGGCATCACGTGCAGCGTGCGGATCTGCTGGCCGGTGATGCCGAGCACCAGCCATTGGCGGTCCTCGTCCTGGCCGACCTCGACGATCACGATGCGCTGGCTGGGCGCGATCACCAGTTGCGCCACGGTGCGCAGCTGTCCGCCCATCGCGCCTCCACCCAGCGGCGTGCGTTTGAGCAGCCACAGCACGACCGGGATCAAGGCCAGGATGGCCAGGAACCAGAGGAGGGGGACGAGGCTGTTGTTCATGGCGTTGAATTATGCGTCCCTGCAACGCATCAGCCCCACCGGAGTGGGGCTGATCGGGGGTCAGGTTATGCCTTGCTCAAGCGCCGCATCCGTTCGGACGGCGTCACGATGTCGGTGAGGCGGATGCCGAACTTGTCGTTCACGACCACGACCTCGCCCTGGGCGATCAGGTAGCCGTTGACCAGCACGTCCATCGGCTCGCCGGCCAGCGCGTCGAGTTCGACGACCGAGCCCTGCGCCAGCTGCAGGATGTTCTTGATCGGGATGCGGGTGCGGCCGAGTTCAACCGTGAGCTGGACCGGGATGTCCAGGATCATGTTGATGTCGCTGCCGGGCAGGTTGCCCGGCGTCGGCGAGAAGTTGGTGAAGGCGGCCGGCGCGACCTGTTCGGTCACTTGCTGCACTTCGGCCGCGACCTCGCTGCCGCCGCCGCCGGCTTCCGCCAGCGCCGCCGCCCATTCGGCGGCCATCGCGTCCTGTTCGTCCATCGGGGTGTTGTCAGCCATTGCGGGCTCCCAGCCAGCCGGCATCCGGGCCGGTCAGCATCTTTTCAATCTTGATCGAATACTTGCCGTTCGAGGTGCCGTAATGGCAGTCGAACACCGGCACGCCGTCCACCTTGGCCTGGATGATCTGCTCCAGGTCCAGCTCGATGAAGTCGCCCGGCTTGAAGGCCAGCAGCTGTTCCACGGTCGCGGGGGCCTTGGCCAGCTCCGCCACCAGTTCGACCTCGGCCGACTGGATCTGGTGCTTGAGCAGGTTGACCCAGCGGCGGTCGGGTTCGCTCGAGTCGCCCTGCGTGGTGCTGTACAGCACGTCGCGGATCGGCTCCAGCGTGGAGTAGGGAATGCAGAAGTACACGGTGCCGCTGGTCTCGCCGATTTCCAGCGTGAACGAGGTGGACACGATGATCTCGCTGGGCGTGGCGATGTTGGCGAACTGCGGCTGCATCTCCGAACGCTGGTATTCCAGCTCCAGCGGATAGATGCCCTTCCACGCCTTGGTGTACTCCTGGATGATCACTTCGACCAGGCGCAGGATCACGCGCTGCTCGGTGGCGGAGAAGTCCCGGCCCTCGATGCGGGTGTGGAACTTGCCGATGCCGCCGAACAGCGAGTCGATCACCGCGAACACCAGCGTCGGGTCGCACACGATCAGGCCGCTGCCGCGCAGCGGCTTCACCGACACGATGTTGAAGTTGGTCGGGACCACGATCTCGCGCAGGAAGGCGCTGTACTTCTGCACCTTGATGCCGCCGATGGCGACTTCCGGGCTCTTGCGGATGAAGTTGAACAGCCCGATGCGGATGTTCCGCGCGAAGCGTTCGTTGATGATCTCCATCGTGGGCATGCGCCCACGGACGATCCGTTCCTGGCTGGCGAGGTTGTACTCGCGGATGCCGCCGGTCTGGACCTCTTCGGCCTCGAGCTTCTGGCTCTCGCCGGTGATGCCCTGCAGCAGGGCATCGACTTCGTCTTGCGACAGGATCTGCTGATTCATCGTGCGCTCCTTGCTGTGCGGCTCGTCACTGCACGATGAAGGTGGAGAACAGGACCTGCGTCACCGGGCTTTCGACCTGGCGCTTCTTCTTCTTTTTCTTCTTCGGAGCGGCGTCCTCGTCCTCATCCTCGTCGTCGAGCTCGATGCCCATCGGGCGCACGGCTTCGCGGCGGATTTCCTTGGCGAGCTTTTCCTTGCCCTCGACGCTCAGCAGCTCGGCGGACGTCTTGTGCGACAGCACCAGCAGCACATTGTTGCGGATCGCCGGCATGTAGGCCTTGAGCTGATCGGCGAAATGCGCGTCGGCGACTTCCAGCGTGATGCCGACCTGCGCGAAGCGGTCGACTTCCTTGTCGGCCAGGTTCACCGTGAACGGGTCCAGCGGGACGAAGGTCGGCGGGGTGCCCGGCTTGGCGTGGGCGGCGGCCGCGGGCTTCTCCTCGGCGGCGGCACCTTCCTCGTCGTCGGCATGCGACTTCTTCTTCATCATCAGCAACGCGGCGACGCCCACCAGCACCACCACCAGGACGATGGCGACGATGATGATCAGCTTCTTCTTGCCGCCACCCTTGACGGCGGCGTCGTTGCCTGCGGCGGCTGTGGCCATGGGCGCTCCGGTGATGAAAAGAGGGACGTTGGCGGGGAGCCGGGCCTGATGACCTGGCAATGTCTCCCATTGTGAAGCGCCGCCAGAGCGCTCAACGCGCGAAAAGGCGGAGGATTCCGGTCAGACTCGGCGACCGTCAGGCGTACAGGTCGACCAGTCCGCGCGGTGCGGAGCGGCGCTCCGACCGGCCGCTGGCGGTGATCGCGCCGTCGTCGTCCGAGCCTTGGCCGCGGCCGCCCTGACGGCCATGGCCGTTCGAGGCGCCGTCGGCGGAACCGTCGCCACGATTCTGGCCGCCGTTGGACTGCGACTGGGCGAACACCCCGCCGCCGCTCAGGGTCAAGCCTTGCGCCTGCAGCGCGGCCGCCAGGTCCGGCAGGCTGCGTTCCAGCACCTCGCGGGTGGCGGCGTGCTGGGCATGGAAGTTCACCTGCGCCTGCTGGCCGTCGAGCTGGATGTTGATCGACACCGGCCCCATCTCGGTCGGGTTGAGCTGGAGCTGCGCCTCGTGCACGCCGTCCTGGATCAGCAGGCTGACGCTGGCGGACAGTTCCGGGGCGAAGTCGGGGCTGTCCAGCGGCTGGCTGAGCGGGACGCTGGGCGCCTGGGTCGCGGACGTCCCGTCCGCACCGGACGTGCCGGAGGCGGAACCGGTCTGCTGGGCTGCGGCGAGCAGCGCTTCGAAGCTCGGCTGCGGGCCCTTGGCGGCGCCTTCGCCCATCGCGATCTCGTGCGTACCGCCAGAAGCGGCTTGCAGCGCGTCGGTCCGGGCGGCCTTGTCGCTGCCGTCGGTCACGTCAGTGGCGCCGGCAGTCCCCGCGGCGGCTTGGCTCAGCTCACGCTGGAGTTGCTGGCGCTCGCGCAGGGCGTCGCCGGTGGTGGCTGGCTTGCCATGCGCGTGCGCGCCGCCGGGCAGGGCGTCGGTACCCGCTTCGTCGCTTTCCGTTGCGCCGGTGCCGGCGTGCCGTGCACTCCTGATCTCGGCGGGCGTGTCGCCGCGCAGCATCGCCAGGATCTGCTCGGACGCGGTGGCACCAGCGTCCTTGGCATCCTTGGCGTCCTTCTTGTCCTTGCCGTCGCCTTCCTTGGCGTCGACGCGCTCGGCGTCCTTGCCGCTGGCGGCATCGGCCCTGACGGCGTCCCGCGGGTCGGCCGCATCGGCGGCATCCGCAGCGTCCGGCGCTTGCGCGTCATTGGACGGATCCGCCTTCGTGGCACGGGACGGCGTCTTGCTGTCCTCGGCCTTGTTGGCGCTGTTGCGGGCCGCGGCATTGCGCGCGGCTAGCTTGTTCTCGTCCTTCGCGGCGGTGTTCTCTGGCGCGCGAGGAGGCGGCGACGCCGGCTTCGGCGGCTGCGCCGACTCCTGGCGCTGCGCCTGCTGCTGGGCCTCCAACTGCCTGGCCTGCTGCTGACTCTGCGCCTGCTGGCTCGCCAGCTGCTGCGACTGCAACTGGGCCATGGTTGTCTTGGCCGATTGCGCCGACTGGTTCTGCAGCTGCTGATTGCTCTGGCTCAGCAGGCGGGAGAAATCCGTCGACGCGCCGTCCTTGCGGCCGGCGTAGGCGGGGTTGTTCGCGCCAAGGCCGCCGAGGGCGCCCGGCATCGGGGTAGTGTTCTGGATCTGCGTCATGGCGAGGGAGGTTCCGGGTGGACCGGGCCGCGATCAGGCGACCAGCCGGGACATCGGGTTGCCGCCGCGCGAGGCGGCGCGGGCGGCCTGTTCATCGGTGGTGCGCTGTTCCTGGCGCATCTGGCTGCGCAGCGTCTCGGCGCGGCGGCGCTCGATCAGCTTGCGCACCGAGGCGACGCGCAGTTCGCGTTCCCGGACCAGGTCGCGGGCGGCGGACAGGCGCTGGTCGGCGTAGTCGGCGATGCCGCCTTGCTGACCGATGGCCTGGTCCAGGCGCTGGCCGAAGTTCTGATAGCAGCCCAGCAGTTGCACGGTTGTCCGTTGGGCGAATTCCTGTGACCAACGGGTCCGGTAGTCCGTGCGGTACTGCGACAGCTGGTCATGCTGGTTGCGCGCCGCGTTCGCACGCGACTGCGCATCCTGCAGATGACGCAGCGCTTCATCGCGCTCGGCCTCCGCGCGTTCGAGGAGAACGGTCAGGGCCTGCAGATTGGAACTACTCATGTCGATGACCTCGCTTTACGGATGTCGGCAGCTATCACGCAAAGTTGAGTGTGGCGGTCAATTGATTGAGGCAATCGTTCAAAGAAGCGGGGGAATGCATGTCTTGTTGGAGCAATCGGTCCATGTCGCCGTGCAGGCGGACCGCCATGTCCAACTCGGGATCGTGACCGGGTTGATAGGCGCCCAGTTGGATCAGGTCGCGCGCCTTGTTGTATTTCGCGAGCAATTGCCGGAAACGGCGCGCCAGTTCGATGTGGCGCTTGTCGGCCACGCTGGTCATGACGCGCGAGATGGACCGTTCCACATCGATCGCAGGGTAGTGCCCACTCTCCGCCAGCTCCCGGCTGAGCACGATGTGGCCGTCGAGGATGCCTCGGGCGGCGTCGGCGATCGGGTCCTGCTGGTCGTCACCTTCGGACAGCACGGTGTAGAAGGCAGTGATCGACCCTTCGCCGGCCAGGCCGTTGCCGCTGCGCTCCACCAGTTGCGGAAGCTTCGCGAAGCAGGAAGGCGGATAGCCCTTCGTCGCCGGCGGTTCGCCGATCGCGAGGGCGATCTCGCGCTGCGCCATGGCGTAGCGGGTGAGCGAGTCCATCAGCAGCAGCACGTGCTGGCCGCGGTCGCGGAAATGCTCGGCGATCGCGGTGGCATAGGTCGCGCCCTGCATGCGCAGCAGCGGCGGCGCGTCGGCCGGCGCGGCGACGACGACGCTGCGGCGCAGGCCTTCCTCGCCGAGGATGTCCTCGATGAATTCCTTCACTTCGCGGCCGCGCTCGCCGATCAGGCCGACGACGATGACGTCCGCCTGCGTGTAGCGGGCCATCATGCCCAGCAACACGGATTTGCCGACGCCGGTGCCCGCGAACAGGCCCAGGCGTTGGCCCCGGCCGACGGTCAGCAGCGAATTGATGGCACGCACGCCGGTGTCCAGCGGGCGGCGCACCGGGTCGCGGTCCATCGCATTGATCGGGCGGCGGACCATGGGTTCATCGCGGATGTCGGCCAGCGGGCCGCGGCGATCGATCGGATGGCCTTGCGGGTCGACGACGCGACCCAGCAGGCCGTCCCCCATCGGCAGATGCAGGCCGCGGTCCTCGTCGCGGCGCCAGGGATGGCGCTCCTCGCCGAGCACGGGACCATGCAGCGCCGCCGGACGCGGCAGCACCATCGCGCCGCTGGCCAGGCCCTGGATCTCGTCGGTCGGCATCAGGTAGGCGCGGTCGCCGGAGAAACCGACCACCTCCGCCGTGACCGGACGCTGACCGCGGCGCGGCGACGAGGCGCTCGACGGCATGTGGATCTCGCAGACCGACCCGACAGGCACCTTCACGCCGGTGGCTTCCAGCACCAGACCGGCCACGCGTACCAGCTTGCCCTGCGGCTCGATCGGCGGCGCGTTGCCGGCGAAGGCCTGCAGGTCGTCGAAGTACTGGCGCCAGCGGTCGGTGCGTGCGCTCATGGCTCGCGGTCCTCGTGGCCACCTTGATTGGCGCCTTGATTGGTGCCTTGATTGGTGCCATGAGGCAGTCCGCCGTACTGGCTGGGGGTGGGGTCGGTCCGGAAGTCCAGGCGCGCGTCCCGCGCCATGTCGGAGGCACTGCGGCGGTCCTCCCAGACGGAGTTCTGGCCCATGGCGCCGACCGCCGACTGCCAGCGTGCCGGCAGCGACGCGTCGACGCTGCAGATGTCGGCATCGACCTTGACGCCGCCGCGGGCGATCGACGGATCGGGGATGACCTGGGCCTCGCGGGCGCGCAGTTCCTGGCCGGCACCGTCCAGCACCAGCGGCAGGTCGTCGGGGTGCACGCGCACGCGGACGTGGCGGGCGTTGATCAGCAGCGCCTCGACGGCGTCATGCGCCACCTTGGCCACGAGTTCCGGCGCCGTCTCCAGTTCATTGCGGACGACCTGACGGGCCAGTTCGACGGCGGTGCGCGCCAGCGCATCGGCCATGTCCTGTTCCATCGCGGACAGGTCCTGGTCGAAGCTCGAGACCAACTGACCCACCTGGGCGGTGATCTGCTTGGCGAAGCTCTGCTTGAAGGCGTCAAGCGCGGCCATGCCGTCGCGATAACCGTCCTGGTAGCCGGCCTGCCGGGCCTGCTGCAGCAGTTCCTCGAGGCTGGGACCCGGCGGCGGAGGCGGGGGAGGCGGCTCGACCGGAGCGGGCGCGGTGACGGCGGGGCGGCGCGGTGCCGCGCCGCCGTCGAGCGCGCCTGGATTCCACGCGGCGAAGCCGGACAGCTCCTCGCGCGGAATGATGCGGCCATAGGTGCTGCCGCGCTGCTGATCGCCGTCGGCGCGCGGCGGGGGCGGAACTTGGCGGGGAGGGCGGGTGACCATCGTGGCGGGTGTCCGTCGTCGGAAGGGTCGACCAGCGTATTACAGGAACTGGTCGTCGCCGCCGCCGGCGAGCACGATCTGGCCCTCGTCGACGAGGCGGCGGACGACCTTGAGGATTTCCTTCTGCTCGGCCTCGACCTCGGACAGGCGGACCGGGCCGCGCGAATCCAGGTCCTCGCGCAGCGTCTCGGCGGCGCGGGTGGACATGTTGCGGAAGATCTTCTCGCGCAGCTCCGGGCCGGCGCCCTTGAGCGCGACGATGAGCGACTCGGACTGCACTTCCTTGAGGATGGCCTGGATGCCGCGGTCGTCGATCTTGTCCACGTCGTCGAAGGTGAACATGTTGTCCATGATCTTCTGCGCCAGGTCGGAGTCGGCCTCGCGGATGTAGTCCAGCACCGAGGCCTCGACGCTGGTGCCCATCATGTTGATGATCTCGGCCGCGGTCTTGACGCCGCCCAGGTTGGACTTCTTCATGCGCTCGCCGCCGGCCAGGATCTGGCCCATGACCTCGTTGAGGTCCTTCAGCGCCATCGGCTGGATGCCGTCCAGCGTGGCGATGCGGATCAGCACCTCATTGCGCTGGCGTTCGGTGAAGACGCGCAGCACCGAGCTGCTCTGGTCGAAGTCCAGGTGGGACAGGATGGCGGCGACGATCTGCGGGTGTTCGTTGCGCAGCAGTTCCGCGACCGAGCCCGGGTCCATCCACTTCAGCGATTCGATCGAGGAGACGTCCGAGCCCTGCAGGATCCGGTCCAGCAGCAGGTTGGCCTTGTCTTCGCCCAGCGCCTTGCGCAGCACCGAGCGGACGTACTCGTCGGTGTCGCTGACCAGGGTGCTCTGCGTCTCGGCGACCAGGTCGAACTTGTCGAGCACGCGCTCCACGCGCTCGCGCGGCACGACCTTCATCTTGGCGATGGTCTCCCCGAGCTTCTGCACTTCCTTGGGCGCGAGGTGCTTGAAGACCTCGGAGGCTTCCTCCTCGCCCAGCGACATCAGCAGGATGGCTGCGTCTTCTACGCCTTTGTCGTCCATGGTGGTGTCTCGCTATCGGTCCGGGTGGGCGTGCTTGTCTGCGGTGAGGCTTCGGGAATCAGCGGCGGCCGCCGGCGGGGGAGGCCGTTTCCAGCTCCTCGCCGTTGACCCAGGCGCGCATGATGTTGGCCACGGCGATCGGGTTCTCCTTGGCCAGCAGGCGGGCGCGTTCGAGCTTGTCGTTGGAGATCGGCGCCTCGAGGGCCGGCAGGCCGCCCGGTCCGCGCGGACCACCCAGCGCGAGTTGCTCGTCCTCGACCACGCTCAGCGCGTTGTTGCCGGCAGTGTCGTCCTTCTGTTCGGCGGGCGGCGGGAAAGCCGCCTTGAGAGCAGGGCGAACCAGCCCGAACACGGCGATCAGCGCGACCAGCACCAGGGCGGCGGGCACGGCGAAGTCGCGGGCGACGTCGCGCAGCCAGGGTTGCTGCCACAGCGGCACGTCGGCGTTCTCGATCTTGTCGGACACGAACGGGGTGCTGATGACCTTGATCGAATCGCCGCGCTCCTGCGAGAAGCCCAGCGCTTCCTTGACCAGCGAGTCCAGCTTCTGGATCTCGGCGTCGGACAGCGGCTGGCTGGAAGTCTTGCCGTTCTTGTCGGTGACGGTCTTCTGGTTGACCACGACGGCGGCGTTCAGGCGGCGGATCTGGCCGATCGCGTTGCGCGTGACGCGCACGGTGCGGTCGAGTTCGAACTGCGTGTCGTTGTTGCGGCGCAGGTTCTGCGTGCCGCCGGACTGGCCGGCCGGCTGCAACTGCTGGGCCTGGCCGTTGATCGGCGCGGCGGCCTGCGGCGGGACCTGGTTGGTGGTCGCGCCGGGCACGCCGGTGGGCACGCCGGCGGTGCCGCCGGATTGCTCCTCGGAGGTCAGGCGGCGCACGCTGCTCTGCGTGTTCGGACCCTGGTTGGGCTTGTATTCCTCGGCGGTGGATTCGACCTGGCTGAAGTCGACATCGGCGGTGACCGTCGAGCGCAGGTTGTCGCGGCCGACCACCGGCTCCAGCAGCTCGGCCACCCGCTTGTTCAGGTTGGCTTCGATCTGCTGCTTGTACTGGAGCTGCTGGCTGTCCAGGCCGATGGCGTTGCCGTCCGGGTTCTGGGAGAGCAAGGCGCCGGTGCTGTCGAGCACGCTGACGGCCTTGGGATTCAGTTCCGGCACCGACGAGGACACCAGATGGACGATGCCGGCGATCTGGGCGCGGTCCAGCGTGCGGCCGCCGCGCAGCGTCAGCATGACGGAGGCGCTGGGTTTCTGCTGCTCGCGGAAGAAGCCGTTCTGCTGCGGCATGGCCAGGTGGACGCGCGCGTCGGCCACGTCGGCCATGGCGGTGATGGTGCGGGTGAGCTCGCCTTCGAGCGCGCGCTGGAAGTTCAGCCGCTCGTTGAAGGCGGTCTGGCCGATGGACTGCTTGTCCATCAGCTCGAAGCCGACCACGCCGCCCTTGGGCAGGCCGGCGGACGCCAGCTTCATGCGCAGGTCGTAGACCTGGTTGGCGGGCACCATGATGACGCCGCCCGGATCGTTGCGGTAGGGCACGTTCATCTGCGACAGCTGCGCGATGACGGCGCCGCCGTCCTTGTCGGACAGGCCGGAGAACAGCGGCCGGTAGTCGGGCTTGACCGTCATCATCGACATCGCCACGATGACCGCCAGCAGCGCGGCCACGCCGCCGCCCAGCATCATCTTGCTCTTGGCGGGCATCGCCGCCAGGCGGGCGGGCAGGCCGGCCGGTTTGGCGGTCTGCTGCACCTCGGGGAGTCCGGCGGCGGGGCTGCTCAGGGCGTTGTCCATGGGGCGGTGGGTGTACGGCTGGTGTCGAACGGGGTGCCCAGGCGGACGCCTCGACACAGGACTGGATTATTTCGATCGGCGCCCTCAAGAATGGTGGGAACAGGCCGAAGAAGGCCCCCCAGTTCGGAGCTATGGGCCCCCCCTGGATCCGTAGGATGCGTTCCGTGGACCTGAAACTCAAACCCTTCGACTTCGCCAACGCGGTGGCACGCGCCGGCCTGACCCCCCAGGGGCAGCCGGTGGCCAAGGCCGCGTCGGGCGGCACGAGCTTCGCGGATGCGATGAGTTCGGCGTTGAAGTCCGTGAGCACGCAGCAGAACGAGGCCTCGCGGCTGCAGCGGGAGGTCCAGCTGGACAACCCCACCGTCAGCCTCGAGGAGACCATGGTCGCCATGCAGAAGGCGCAGATCGGCTTCCAGGCGACGCTGCAGGTGCGCAACCGGCTGGTATCCGCCTATTCGGAAATCATGAACATGCAGGTCTGAGCGAAGTTCCGGCCCGCGACGCGCGCCGCTCTTTGCTGCGATTCCGCATCACGAACGAAAAAGCCGCCTCTCGGGCGGCTTTGTTCATTCTGAGATCAGTGGATCAGAGGCTGCGGCGCATCAACCGTTCCCGCTTCTGCGCCTGGTCGATGAAGATCTGCAGCGCGCGGGCCGCCGTGGGTGCCAGAGAGACGAAGGCGCAGCCGGCGTGGTGCGGCGCCCCCTGTTCGCTTTCCGACATGTGCTGGATCTTGAGCAGCGTGGAGAAACTGACCTCGCGCTCGAGCTCCAGCGTACCGCTGATCTCTTCGCCTGCCTGAGGGACGGGCACGACATTCGCGGGCCATTGCAGCGCGACGCCGCCGGCGCTCACGTTCATGACGCGCAGACGGGGGAGATCCGGGTCGGACAGTTTCAGCGCCGGGTAGAGCTGTCCCGCCGACGTGACCCGGTAGGCCTGGCGTCGCTGGAAGCGGTACAGGCGCAGCGGGACCGGCGAGCGCAGCACCTCCGCACCGTCACCGCGGATGGCCACCAGCCCGGACACGTCGAATTGCAGCTTGATCTTGTCCAGGAAGGCCGTCGCCACCAGCTCGTCGCTGGCCAGCACCGGTGCGAGCGTGTCGCCGACCTGCGGCGCTTCCATCGTCAGCATCCCGTGCGGCGTGTCCAGCGCCCGCAGCACGGTGTGGATGGCTTCGCCGTCCGGCGTCGACAGCTGGATGCGCGCCTGCGACTGCAGCAGCTCGCGCAGCCAGTTCATGATCTCGCCGGGCGCGTCCATCCGGAAATCGGTGTCCGCGGCGTCGGGGGGGCTAGTGGATAGCTTCAGGTCGCTCAAGGCCAGCATCCGGCAGGATTCGTTTGAAAAATTCTCTCGCATCCCCAAGGCAAACGCCGCGCCAACCCCATCCGTTCAAGGGGCTGGTCGCGGCGCTGTCGTGCGTCCGACACCCGGTCGCGTGACCGATGTCTCGGATCGCGGGGCGGGCGGACGAGGACCGGTCAGCGGGCTGATCAGTGGACCGTCTTGGACTTGCCCTTCATCAGCTGGTCCAGGTCTTCGAGCCAGGGCTCGGCCAGGTGGCGGATCTCCGCGTCGTTGACCAGGATGCGCTGCATGATGCGCGTCTTCAACTGCGCTTCGTCCGGACCCAGGTTCTGGCTGGCGGCCGCGTGCTTGAGCTGCGAGATCAGCAGCACGCAGGCGCCTTCGAGCTTCACCACTTCGTCCCAGTTGCCCGAACGGGCCGCGCTCAGCATGTCGGCGCTGGCTTGTTCGATGGCTTCGTAGTAGCTCAACAGTTGGGTGCTCATGAGGCGGTCCGGGGTCGGGGCGGCGTGGGCGACGGAGGTCTGGGGCTTGGCGGTGTACTTGGACATGGAACTTCTCAAGTCGTCAGGCTGAAGGGCGGGGTCCGGGGCTCAAGCCGCGGCGCGTTGGTCGGCGGCGGCCGGGGCGATGCTGGCCCAGGCCTCCTTGATCGGTTGCAGCAGCTTCACGCATTCCTCGACGGCGACGTCGTCGCTGCGCAGGTTCGCGTAGGTGAGCCGGGTGCAGATGTAGGCATACAGGTCGCGCAGGTCCAGGGCCAGCTCGCCCGATTCCAGGTTCAGGGCCGCTTTCAGGCCTTCGTCCAGGATGCGGACCGCGCGGCTCAGGCTGCGGTTCTTCACTTCGACATTGCCGGAGCGGATCGCGCCGATGGCTTGCGTCATCGAATCGAAGGCGCCGTCCAGGAGCAGGCTCACGAGGCGGTGCGGCGAAGCCGTCATCACGTCGGTTTCCACGCCAACGCGGTTGTACATGCTGCTGGCGCGTTGACCGTGGGAGGCGAAGGGGGAGGAGTTGCCGTACATGATTTGTCGCTGCGGTGTGCTGAAGTGCTTGAATCAGTTTTCGGCCCCCGCCGGCCCGACTTGAGCCTCCCCCGTGTCGAATTTGTCTCGAAATTCTGCCTGCGTGAAGAAAAGGAAAAGCCTCCGTGAGGAGGCTTGTCGGTGCTCTTTTCGAAGCGCCGGAGAAGGGCGGTGGCGACGGTCTTGTTCCGATCGCCACCGCGCGGCCGGCGTCAGCTGCTGCTGATCATGCTGGTGATCTTGCTGACGTAGCTCTGCAGGTCGTTGAGCTTGGCCATCTGCGTGTCCAGCGCCGTGTATTGCGCGCGCAGGCGCTTTTCGTAGGCGTCGGCGCGGTCGTTGAGCTCGTCGACGCGCTTGCCGTTGGCCGTCACGCGCGACTGCAGGCCGGTGGTGCGGGTCGTGATCGAACCGTCAAAGCCGGTCACCTGGTCGGCGAAGGAGCGCCACCGCGTGGCCATGCCGTTGTTGTTCGGGTCGCTACTGTCGACGCCCATGAAGAGGTTCTTCAGGTCGCCCATGCTGCCGAGCGCGCTGGTCAGTTTCGTGTCGGTGACCTTCATCGTGCCATCGGCGCCGACGTCGATGCCGATGTCCGACAGCCGGCCGAACTGGCCGCCCAGCGTGCTGCCCGACGCCGTGATGTTGCGCAGCTGGCTCTGCAGGCCGACGGCGGTGCTGTCGCCCTGCAGCGTGCCGGCCGTCTTGTTCGTGTCGTCGTACTTGGTGTCGTTGCGCATCAGCGTCATCAGGCTGTTGTACGACGTGACGAAGTCGTTGATCGCCTTCTTGACGCTGTCCTTGTCCTGGCCCACGGTGATCGTGGACTGCGCGGGAATGATCGTCGCGCCGCTGGCATCCGCCGGGTCCTTGGTGCCGCCCTTGAGCAGGTTGATCGTCAGGCCGTCGACGGCGCCTTCGATGTTGTTGGAGGCGGAGCTGATGGCCAGGCCATTGACCGTCAGGTTGGCATTCCTGGCCGCGGTGTTCTGCGTCATCGACGTCACCGAGGACGTCGGGTCGTAGGCCAGTGCGGACAGGCCGCTGGCGTCCGATCCGTTGCCGTCGTCGTCGGCCGTGGTGATGCGGAAGCCGTTTGCCTCGCCGGTGTCCTTGGATCGGATCACCAGGCGCTGGCCGTTGGCGTCGGTCACGACGGAGGCGAGCACGCCCGCGCCCGAGCCGTTGATCTTGTCTCGGATGCTGGACAGCGTGTCGGTGGCCGAGACGGAGACGCTCACCGGCGTCGCGCCGTTCTTGCCGGTGAAGGTCGAGTTGTCCGCGCTCCACTGACCCAGCTCGATGGTCATCGACCCCGAGCCGACGGTGGAGTTCGTCGCGAAGGCCTTGCTCGACAGCGATTGCGGCGAGGCCAGGTTGGTCACGCTCAGCGCGTAGGAGCCGGCGCCCGAGCCGGCGCCGGCGATGACCGTGGCCATCGAGGTGTCGGACGAGGTCGCGGTCAGCGCCGCCCAGGTGCTGGGATTGGCCAGCTTGGCAGCCGCGTCGCGCATCGCGCTGAAGGCGCTCTTGATCTTCCCGTATTCGGAGATCTGCGTCTTGATCGTGTCGGTGCGCGTCTGGAGATCGGTGATCGGCTGTTTCTCGAGCGAGACCAGCTTCGTGACGATGCTCTCGACGTCCAGGCCGCTGCCCAGACCGGCCGAAGTGATGGATGCCATCGTTGTTACTCCCTGTGATCCTGGTCAGCGAGACCCGGCGTCCTGCACGGAAGTCCCATGCGCGACAGGGCCTCGCGTGTGTCGCGTGAGGCCCTGTCCTGGATATCGGCCCATGGCGGTCCGACTTTAGGACGGCGCCTGGACGATCCGATTGCGTTTTTCTATCAGCCCTTGAGCAGCGACAGCACCTGCTGCGGCAACTGGTTGGCTTGCGCGACCATCGCGTTGCCGGCCTGCTGCAGGATCTGCGCGCGGCTCAGGTTGGATGTTTCCACCGCGAAGTCGGCGTCCATGATCCGGCTGCGGGCGGCGGTCTGGTTCTCATAGGCCACCTGCAGGTTGGAGATCACGGCGTCGAAGCGGTTCTGCGTCGCACCCAGCGTTGCGCGCTGGCTGTTGACCGTGTCCAGCGCGGTGTCGATGTTGGCCACGACGGTGGCGATCGCCGCCGCGTCGGCCGTGCGGTCGATGACCGATCGGCCGGTGCCGTTGGCGTCCGTGCCGGCGACGTTGGTGATCGTCGCGTCCTCCGTCATGTTCGGCGTCGTGACCGTGATCTCGTCGTTGGACGTCGTGTTCGGGCCGACCTGGAAGGTCTGCGGCGTCGACGCATCCTGGCCGAGGATGTACTTCCCGTTGAAGGTCGTCCCCGCGGTGACGCGCTGGATTTCCTTGGCGAGCTCGCCGAATTCCTTGTCCAGCGAATCCTTGTCGCTGTCCGCGTTGGTCGCGTTGCGGGCCTGGATCGCCAGTTCGCGCATCCGTTGCAGCGAATCGGCGACCTTGCCGAGCGCGCCTTCAGCGGTCTGCGACAGCGAAATGCCGTCGTTGGCATTGCGCATCGCCACCGTCATGCCGCGCGCTTGCGAGTTCATGCGTTCGGCGATCGCCAGGCCGGCGGCGTCGTCCTTCGCGGAGTTCACCCGCAGGCCCGACGACAGGCGCTGCATCGAGGTCGCCAGCGACGACTGCGACGAGTTCAGATTGCGTTGCGCGTTCAGCGAGGCAATGTTGGTGTTGATGGTCTGTGGCATTGATGCACTCCTGCGGAGATCCTGTCCTGGCTGCGATCCCGGTTAGGTGGGTCGGTTCCCGACCTCACCCGCGGATCCTCGCTGCGCCATCGCAGTCATTGTTTGGATCTGCCGGTTGGACCGGTGGTCGAGCGGTACTACGTGCTCGATGGCTCCCATTGTGCGAAACGTGCTTCAACGCCGATGGGCCGATTAACGGGCGGAAAACCCGCCATTAGCGAGCCAATAAAAGAAGGCCCCGCATCGGTCCCGGGAGGGGCGATGCGGAGCCTTGGGAGGCCCGGCCGCGAGGGCCGGTGCTTGAGGAGTCGACCTTTGGAAGGGGATCAGCTGCGCAGCAGCGACAGCACCTGCTGCGGGAGCTGGTTGGCCTGCGCCACCATCGTGTTGCCGGCCTGCTGCAGGATCTGCGCGCGGCTCAGGTTGGCGGTTTCCGCGGCGAAGTCGGCATCCATGATGCGGCTGCGGGCGGCGGTCTGGTTCTCCACCGAGACCTGCAGGTTGGAGATGATGGCGTCGAAGCGGTTCTGCGAGGCGCCCAGGATGGCGCGCTGGCCGCTGACCGTGGTGATGGCCGCGTCGATGTTGTCGATCACGGTCTTCAGCGCGTCGGGCGTCGAGGCGTTGTCGATCGCGCCACCGGTGACGGCGGTGATCGTCGCGTCGTTGGTCATGTTGTTGGTGACCACGTCCACCGTGTCGTTGGAACTGGTATTGGCGCCGATCTGGAAGGTCTGCGTGCCGGCGTCGTCGCCCAGGATGGACTTGCCGTTGAAGGTCGTGCCGCCGATGACGCGGCCGATTTCCTGACCCAGCTGGGCGTATTCCTTGCCGATCGAGTCCAGGTCGGTCGTGGTGTTGGTGGCGTTGCGGGCCTGCACCGCCAGTTCACGCATGCGCTGCAGCGAGTCGCCCACCTTGGACAGCGCGCCTTCAGCGGTCTGCGACAGGGAGATGCCGTCGTTGGCGTTGCGCACTGCGACGTTCATGCCGCGGACTTGAGCGTTCATGCGCTCGGCGATCGCCAGGCCGGCGGCATCATCCTTGGCGGAGTTGACGCGCAGACCGGAGGACAGGCGCTGCATCGACACCGACAGCGACGACTGCGAAGACGACAGGTTGCGCTGGGCGTTGAGCGATTGCAGGTTGGTGTTGATGATCTGAGCCATGATCCATTCCTTTAAATTTCAAAGACCTTCTGCGGTCTCGGCGGACGGTTGATTAATCGTCCGACTGAGCCGGACCACGTGGCCCTAGCTGTTGAATTGCGGACCCGTTGATGCAGTTATCGGGCCGCCCAGGAATGGACTTGAGGCCTTCTTGAAAAGAAAGCTTGTAACGCCCCATTGCGGGCGTGATGAAGTGGCGGGGAGCCACTGGGCGGGCACTTGCTGCGCGCTGCTCTGAAGCGAGTGCAGAGCTGTCTGGAGGACGACTCCGTGAGGCCTGGCGCGGGCTCTCCACGGGGCATGGGGCCTCGCGTCCGCGAACCCCAAGCCCCATTCCGGCCCCACCCTCGCTCGTTGACTTCTCTTTCACCACCGCTGCCACCAGCAACGCTGGTGCGATGGGGAAAGAGAAGGGGACCGCGTCCCCTTCGAGGATCCTGGCGACCGCTGACGCGTGAGCGTCGGGCGGCCTCCTCTTCCTTCTATCAGCGCAGCAGGGCCAGCACTTGCTGGGGAGCCTGGTTGGCCTGCGCGATCATCGCGTTGCCGGCCTGCTGCAGGATCTGCGCGCGGCTCAGGTTGGCGGTTTCCGAAGCGAAGTCGGCATCCATGATCCGGCTGCGGGCAGCGGTCTGGTTCTCGACCGAGATCTGCAGGTTCGACACGATCGCGTCGAAACGGTTCTGCGAGGCACCCAGCTTCGAGCGTTCGCCGGAGACCGTCTTGATCGCCGAGTCGATGTTGTCGATCACGGTGGCCAGGTCGCTGGTCGACGACGCGTTGGTGATCGCGCCGCCGGTCACGCCGGTGATGGTCGTGTCCGTGGTCATGTTGGTCGTCGTGACGTCGACCGAGTCGTTGGCCGTCGTGTTGGCGCCGATCTGGAAGGTCTGCGTGCCGGAATCGCCAGCCAGGATGGCGCGGCCGTTGAAGGTCGTGCCGCCCAGGACGCGTTGGATTTCCGAGCCCAGCTGGGCATATTCCTGACCGATCGAGTCCAGGTCGGTCGTCGTGTTCGTGGCATTGCGGGCCTGCACCGCCAGTTCACGCATGCGCTGCAGCGAGTCACCGACCTTGGACAGCGCGCCTTCAGCGGTCTGCGACAGGGAGATGCCGTCGTTGGCGTTGCGCTGGGCGACGTTCATGCCGCGGACTTGCGAGTTCATGCGGTCGGCGATCGCCAGGCCGGCGGCGTCGTCCTTGGCGGAGTTGACGCGCAGACCCGAAGACAGGCGCTGCATCGACGTGGCCAACGAGGTGGCGCTGGTGCTGGTGTTGCGCTGGGCGTTGAGCGACAGCAGATTGGTGTTGATGACTTGGGCCATGATTGCTCCTAACAGCTATACGTAAATACCGGCAAAAGCGCCGAACCACACATGAGCGCCTGAGTCCTCCGATCCTCCGTCCCGCCGTGAGGCGAACCGGCCGAGGATCTCGGATGCTCCTGCTGAACCGCCCGGGCCATTTCCCGGTTCGGTCCCAGTCCGACGCTAGTCAACCGTTGCCGTCCCACCCCTCATCGGAAGCCAAGAACGTCAGGCCTTCTAACCGGACCACGTGCCGCCTGCCTGCCTCGACCTGCCAGCAAGACTGCTTGTCTTTGCTGGCCTGTCGCTGCGTTCAGCAGCCCCGTTGAGTTGGTTATCGGGCCCCTCGCCATAGAACTTGAGGGCAATTTGTCAAGACTTGTGATCTGTTGATAAGCAGGTCTTGCAACGTGTTGTTTGTCGTTTGACTTCGACCCGGACCCGTGCCCGGGTGTCGGTCTGGCGACGGACATGGGGGTATCTACGGCCTGAATGCGGCGGGATTGAGGGGGAATGCCAGCGCTTTTCGTGTGCTCGATCACGGGGGTGCCGCCCTAAAGTGCCTCCTGGCGATGCCGACCAGCGGGATCGCCGCATCCGCCACCTTCGCCGGGATCGGTCTCGGCTCGAGACCGGACTCGATCGACGAGTCCCAACGACCATGGAGAGATCTATGCCACTGCAAGTGCAAACCGAGGCACGGTCCGCCGTGTCGATGATCGACGCGTCGATCGACGAACAATTTCACGGAACGATCCGCCCGGGTTCCAGCGAGGCCCGCCTCCTGCTGGCCCAGGCTCGCAACGCCGCATACGCGCAGGCCGCGCAGGGCCGCATCGGCGACGGCGTCGCGCTGCTGTACAACGCCCTCGAAATGGCGCCGATGAGCGTCGACCTGCTGTCCGACGTCGGCGCGCTGCTGCTGGCCGCGGGTCAGTTGAAGGACGCCGCGCTGTATGCGCATCGCGCGGTCGAGCTCTCGCCCCAACATGCGCCTTCCCTGTATACGCTGGGCTTCGCGCTGTCGGGCCTGGGCGAGGTGAAGGCCGCGATCGAGGTGTTGAGCATCCTCAATGAAGGCCAGGCCCTCGAGATGCTGCGTCGCGATTCGCCGGAACTGATGACGATCGTCGACTCCGAACTGCTGCGCCTGCAAGCCGCCTGAACGGCCGACGCGCCGTCGTCGCCGGAACAGCCTGACAGGCTGTCTCCCTGAAAAACCGCCGCCGAGCCCGCAACCACGGGCCTCGGTCGGCGGTTTTCTCATTGGGGCCTGTCAGCGTGTAGGAATCAGGCTGACAAGGCGGTCGTCCCGCTCCCTAGCTTGTCTCTGGCGCCACCCTGATGTCGCGCGATGCGGTGTTTCTTCAGAATTCATTCCATCGCAGCAACGCAACCCACCAGGAGCCACCCGATGAACAGCGACCAGATCCTTGCAGAGATCCGCGAAGCCAACCTGTCGTACCTGATGCTGGCCCAGAGCCTCATCCGTGCCGACCGCGAACAGGCGCTGTATCGTCTGGGCATCTCGGAAGAGACCGCGACGCTGCTGAACACGCTGAGCCCGGCGCAGATGATGAAGATGGCTTCCGGCAACACGCTGCTGTGCCGCTTCCGCATGGACGACGACCTGGTGTGGGGCCTGCTGACCTCGCATGGCAAGCCGGCGGCCAATGACAGTGTCTCCCGCCTGCATGCCTCCATCCTGATGGCCGGCCGCCATCAGGAAGCCGCGGCCTGATTCCGCAGAGACCGGCAGCTGCCCCAGGCAGAGAAATTGCCGCCCGAGAACATCCGAAAGAACCGGAGTACCCCATGCGCACCAAGTCCATCCTGACCGAAGCCAAGCAGATCGATCGCGCCGTGACGTTGATCAAGCTGGGCGCGCGCCTGCAAGTGCTGGAATCGGAAACCGACCTGAGCTACGAGCGTCTGCTGCGCCTGTACAAGGAAGTCTCGGGCAAGAGCCCCAGCAAGGGCCAACTGCCTTTCTCGACGGACTGGTTCATGACCTGGCAGCCCAACATCCACGCCAGCCTGTTCCTGAACATCCACGAGTACCTGAACAAGGTCGCCGAGATGGACGAGATCGACGTCGTCATCAAGGCCTACCAGCTGTACCAGGAGCAGACCGCGGCCCAGAACCTGGAGCAGCTGCTGTCGGTGACCCGCGCGTGGCGCCTGGTGAAGTTCGTGGACAACGGCATGCTGACGATGACCAGGTGCAGCAAGTGCGGCGGCCACTTCGTGACCCACCCGCACGAGGTCGCCAAGCATTACGTCTGCGGCCTGTGCAACCCCCCGGCACGCGCCGGCAAGGGCAAGGCGGCCGGCGGCATCCAGATGCACTGAGCGCATCGCTCCGGACGACGAATTCCGAATGCCTACCCGCTGGCGCAGCTGTCTGGTCGTCATCGCCCGCAATGAGGCGGCGACGATCACCCGGTTGTTGACCAGCGTCCGTCCCTTCGTGGACGAGCTGCTGGTGATGGACACCGGTTCCACCGACGACACCGTCCGCCTGGCTGCAGCCGCCGGCGCCCGGGTCGCGCATTTCCCTTGGAACGATGACTTTGCTGCAGCCCGCAACGCAGCGCTGGACGCGGCAGGCGCCGATTGGCACCTCGTGCTCGATGCGGATGAATGGCTGATCGGGGAGGGCAGTGGCGCGGCGCTCGACGCGTTGCGCGGCACCGCGCCCGACTTCATCGGCACGATCGCGCTCGAGGATCACTTCGACGGGGGCACGGCGCACGCGCGACTCAGCCGCGTCTTGCCGGGACATGTCCGGTACGCCGGTCGCATCCACGAACAACCCGTGCATGAATTGCGCGTCCGGGCGCTCGATATCCAGGTGGCGCACGACGGCTACATGCCGGAACGGCTCCACGTGAAGCAGGGGCGCAACGAGCAGCTGTTGCGCGCGGCGGTCGACGAGGATCCCGCCAATCCGTATCTCTGGTATCAGCTCGGCAAGGATCATGCGGTCTATGACCGCTTCGCGGATGCGGAAGCAGCGTTCGCCATTGCCGTAGAACGCTTGACCCTGTTGCCCCTGCGGCCGGCATGGTGGAACGACCTGGTCGCGAGAAGACTCTTCGGGCTGAAGGCGCTCAAGCGCCACGCCGAAGGGCTTGTTTTCGCTGAAACGCAGCTGCAAGGATGCGGGGACTCGCCGGACTTCTTCTTCGCGCTGGGCGATCTGCTGCTGGACTGGGCGGCGGATCAGCCTCAACAAGCCGAAGTCCTGGTCCCGATGATTGAAGACGCCTGGCGGCGCTGCCTGGAGATCGGTGAGCGGCCGGATCAGCCGGGCGCGGTCGCGGGGCGCGGCAGCCACCTGGCTGCCTACAACCTGGCGCTGATCCTGGACGCCACCGGGCGCCCAGAGGCGGCGAGGGCGCTGCGCGAGCTGCGGTGATCCCTCAAAAAGCAGCGCCGGGATGGTGCTGATCTGGCATCTTGTAGGAATTCATCTGACAAGCGCGTCGGCGCGCTCCCTAAGCCGGAGATGGAAGCGACCTGATGTTGCTGACGTGTCGCGATCTCTACAGTTCGTCTCACGCTGAAACGAAACGACATCAGCACCCAACACCCCAGGAGCCGAACGATGAACGCCGACCAAATCCTCGCCGAGATCCGCGAAGCCAACCTGTCGTACCTGATGCTGGCCCAAAGCCTGATCCGCGCCGACCGCGAGCAGGCGCTGTATCGTCTGGGCATCTCGGAAGAGACCGCGACGCTGCTGAACACGCTGAGCGCCGCGCAGATGCTGAAGATCGCCTCGGGCAACACGCTGCTGTGCCGCTTCCGCATGGACGACGACCTGGTGTGGGGCCTGCTGACCTCGCATGGCAAGCCGGCGGCCAACGACAGCGTCTCCCGTCTGCATGCGTCCATCCTGATGGCTGGACGTCACCAGGAAGCCGCCTAAGTTATATCGACGCCCTTCGCGTCAACTGAAGCAGAACTGAAGCCGGAGACACCGACATGCGCACCAAGTCCATCCTGACCGAAGCCAAGCAGATCGATCGCGCCGTGACGCTGATCCACCTGGGCGCCCGCCTGCAGGTGCTGGAGTCGGAAACGGACCTGAGCTACGAGCGTCTGCTGCGCCTGTACAAGGAAGTCGCGGGCAAGAGCCCCAGCAAGGGCCAGCTGCCGTTCTCGACGGACTGGTTCATGACCTGGCAGCCCAACATCCACGCCAGCCTGTTCCTGAACATCCACGAGTACCTGAACAAGGTCGCAGAGATGGACGAGATCGACGTCGTCATCAAGGCCTACCAGCTGTACCAGGAACAGACCGCGGCCCAGAACCTGGAGCAGCTGCTGTCGGTGACCCGCGCGTGGCGCCTGGTGAAGTTCGTGGACAACGGCATGCTGACGATGACCAGCTGCAGCAAGTGCGGCGGCCACTTCGTGACCCACCCGCACGAGGTCGCCAAGCATTACGTCTGCGGCCTGTGCAACCCCCCGGCACGCGCCGGCAAGGGCAAGGCGGCCGGCGGCATCCAGATGCATTGAGGGCGCCGCCATGGCCGCCCGACTTCCCCGCGCCGCCTCGGGAGACGCGCCGTCCTCGCTGCGGTGGCCGACATGGGCGCTGCTGAGCTGGGGCGCCTGCTTCGCCGTCTGGCGACTGTTCGGGCCCGACTGGCCGGCGGCGATCGTCGCATCGGGCCTGGGCCTGATCCTTGCAGGACTCCATCGCCAGACCTGGCGCCGGATGATCGTGGCCGCCGGTTTCCCGATGGCCTTGCTCTTCACCGGCACCGACCTGCCGGCCTGGATCTGGCTGATCCCGCTGGCCGTGCTGCTGCTGGCCTATCCCCGCCGCGGCTGGAACGACGCGCCGCTGTTCCCCACGCCGCAAGACGCGTTGCGCGCGCTCCCTGAGCGTGTGAAGCTGCACGACGGCGCCCACGTGCTGGACGCCGGCTGCGGGTTAGGCGACGGATTGGTAGCCCTTCGCCGTGCTTATCCGGGCGTGCGTGTCGCGGGCATTGAATACAGTGGCTTCCTGTGGCTGCTGGCCCGTCTGCGCTGCCCCTGGGCCGACATCGCCCGGGGCGACCTGTGGGCCCAGTCGTGGCGCGAGACGGACCTGGTCTACCTGTTCCAGCGGCCCGAGTCGATGCCGCGCGCGCTGGACAAGGCGCGCATGGAGATGCGGCCGGGCAGCTGGCTGGTCAGTCTGGACTTTCCGCTGCCGGGACAACCCGTCTTCGCGCAACTGGACACCGGCACCCGGCATCAGCTGTATGTCTACCGGGTGCGCGAACTCAAGGCCTGAGGAACCCATTTCATGTTTGTCATCATCGGTTGGCTGCTGGCATTGGCCTGCATCTTCGGCGTGTTCATCGCGCACGGAGGCAACATCAGCGTGGTGCTGCACGCGCTGCCGTTCGAGATGACCACCATCTTCGGCGCGGCGATCGGCGGCATGCTCGCCACGAATCCGCCCAAGGTCATGAAGGCCACCATGAAGGGCCTGGGCGACTGCTTCAAGGGCAGCAAGTACACCAAGGCGCGCTACATGGAGCTGCTGGCGCTGCTCTACGACATCCTGCAGAAGGCCCGCAAGGAAGGCCTGATGTCCATCGAAAAGGACGTCGAGGATCCGCACAGCTCGCCGCTGTTCCAGAAATACCCGACAGTGGGCAACGACCACCACGTCACCGAGTTCATCACCGACTACCTGCGGATGATGGTCTCCGGCAACCTCAACGCGCACGAGATCGAGTCCCTGATGGACGCCGAGATCGACACGCACCACCACGAGGCCTTCCTCGCCGTGATCGCGCTGCAGCGCCTGGCGGGCGGCCTGCCGGCCTTCGGCATCGTGGCCGCGGTGCTGGGCGTGGTGAACACCATGGGCTCGGTCGGCCAGCCGCCGGCGGTGCTGGGCGGGATGATCGGCTCGGCGCTGGTGGGCACCTTCCTCGGGATTCTGCTGGCCTACGCCTTCGCCGAGCCGCTGGCCGGCGCGCTGGAAGCCAAGGTCGACGAAGCGGGCAAGGAACTCCAGTGCATCAAGACCACGCTGCTGGCCTCGATGCAGGGCTACGCCCCGCAGGTCGCCATCGAATTCGGCCGCAAGGTGCTGTACTCGACCGAGCGCCCGACCTTCGCCGAGCTCGAAGGCCACGTGAAGAAGAAGTGAACGGAGTGAATCACCATGGCCGGTGACGCCAAGAAGCTCCAGCCCATCATCATCAAGCGCGTCAAGAAGGGCGGCCATGCCGCCCACGGCGGCGCGTGGAAGATCGCGTACGCCGACTTCGTGACGGCGATGATGGCCTTCTTCCTGCTGATGTGGCTGCTCGGCTCGACGACCGAGGGCGACAAGAAGGGCATCGCCGACTATTTCGCCTCGCCGCTGAAGGTGGCGATGTTCGGCGGATCGGGCTCGGGCGACGCGTCGCACATCATCAAGGGCGGCGGTCAGGACCTGACGCGCCAGACGGGTCAGGTCAAGGCCGGCGACGTCGAATCTCCCCGGAAGACCATCAACCTGAAGGCCCTCAAGGAAGAGCAGCGACGGGCGGAGCGCGTCCGCCTGCAGCAGTTGAAGGACAAGGTCGAGAAAATCATCGCCGAGAACCCCAAAATTGCGGCATTAGGTGGGCAAATCCGGCTCGATATGACCCGCGAGGGCTTGCGTATCCAAATCGTGGACGAGAATAATCGTCCGATGTTTGACAGCGGCAGCGCGGTGGTGAAACCGTATATGCGCGAGTTGCTGCAGGAACTCGGCAACGTGTTGTCAGAGGTGCCCAACCGGCTCACGCTGGAAGGTCATACGGATGCACAGCCGTTTTCTGCGGGAGAGCGCGGATACAGCAACTGGGAACTGTCGGCGGACCGGGCCAATGCCTCACGGCGCGAGCTGGTGGCGGGCGGTCTGCCGGATGCCCGGGTCCTTCGCGTGCAGGGGTTGGCGTCGAGCAAGCTGCTCGACACGAAAGACCCCAAGGCTCAAGTCAATCGCCGTATCAGCATCATCGTGATGAATCGCGATGCCGAGGATGCGGTGCTGAAGAACCTGCCCGATGAGGACGAGGATGCTTCAGACCCCGCGGCCAGCGCGCCGCAGGCCTCAAGTTCCGCGCCCGCGAGCCGATAACGTTCCGAATCGAACAAAGCCCTCCAGTCCCCTCAGAGGAACGCCATGAGCACTGACATGAAATTCTTGATCGTCGACGACTTCTCGACCATGCGCCGGATCGTGCGCGGTCTGCTGAAGGAGATCGGCTACAACAACGCCGAAGAAGCGGAAGATGGCGTCGAGGCCCTGAGCATGCTGAAACAGGCGAAATACGATTTCGTCGTCAGCGACATCAACATGCCCAACATGAACGGCTTCGAGCTGCTCAAGGCCATCAAGGAAGATGCCACGCTGAAGCACCTGCCGGTGCTGATGGTGACGGCGGAAGCCCGCAAGGAGGACATCGTCCTGGCCGCCCAGAGCGGCGCGGCGGGCTACATCGTGAAGCCATTCACGAAAGCCACGCTGGAGGAGAAAGTCCTGAAGATCATGCAGAAGCTGGCCGCTGCGGCCTGACGCTGGGAGTCCCACCATGCAGATGGAAGAGCTGGCCAAACTGACCTCGCAATCCAACGAGCCGCTGACGGTCTCGCCCGAGGTGTTCCAACAGATCGGCACGATCACGCGCGTGCTGCACGACACGATGCAGCAGCTGGGCGTGATGCCCAAGCTGCAGGTCGCGACCGACGGACTGCCGGATGCGCGCAGCCGACTGACCTACATCGCCAACAAGACCGCCGACGCCGCCAACAAGGTGCTGAACTCGGTCGACCAGGCCAAGGCCGAGCACGCCAAGATCACCGAGGCCGCCAACGCGATGGCCCAGGCGATCACCGCGGACCCGGTCCGCGCGGTGGCGTCGGGCGCGGTGCTGAACTTCGTCAAGGAGGTCGAGTCCTCCACGTCGAAGATCGACACCCACCTGACCGACATCATGCTGTCGCAGGACTTCCACGACCTGACCGGCCAGGTGGTCGCCAAGGTCGTGACCCTGGCGAACGACCTGGAAGATTCGCTGGTGAAGCTGCTGGTCTCGGTGGTGCCGCCGGAACAGCGCGAGAAGGTCGACCCGAGCATCCTGCAAGGCCCGGTCGTGAATCCGGAAGGCCGCGCCGACGTGGTGGCCAACCAGTCCGAAGTGGACGACCTGCTGGCGTCGCTGGGCTTCTGATCTTTCGAAGCCGGCCTCGCCGCAACGAAACCCGCGCCCAGGCGCGGGTTTCTGCTTTCTGGGCGCGCGGGATCTGAAGTCCGGCTGCTTTCCAGTCCTTATCCGGCCAAAGCAAAACCCCCTGCGGCCGAACAATGGCGGGGCCACGGCATAAGGCCGTGACCCCCCATGGCCGATCAAGACGCACAAGACCGCAACTTACCCGCCTCACAGAAGAAGATCGAGAGATCTCGCAAGGAAGGGCAACTGCCGCGCTCCCGGGACCTGCCGCATTTCGCGGTGATGGCCACGGGCGGCGCCTTGTTCGCGACCTCGACGCCGTACGCCGTCGAGAGCCTGCAGCGCATGCTGGAAGGCGCGCTGCGTTTCGATGCCGAACAACTGCGCAGTGCCGGCATGATGACCGAGCGCCTGTCGACGCTGACCTGGCAGGGCTTCATGCTGGGCCTGCCGGCGCTGATCATCCTGGCGATGGCCGCGATCGTGGCGCACATCGCCTCGGGCGGCTGGAACTTCACGATGAAGCCGCTGGCGCCGAAGTTCTCCAACCTCAATCCGATCACCGGGTTCGGCAAGCTGTTCCAGATGCAGAACCTGACCACGGCGTTGAAGGCCGTGGCGCTGTCGCTGGTGCTGGGCGTCGTCGGCGCGATGGCGCTGAAGGACCGCATCGCCGGTTTCATCGGGATCATGTCGGTGCCGCTGCCGGCGGCGCTGGCCTTCGCGGGCAAGCAGCTGATGGGCGGTCTGATGATGCTGGGCCTGTGTCTGGCGCTCTTTGCCGTCATCGATGTGCCGCTGCAGCGCTTCCAGTACCTCAAGCGGCTGAAGATGTCCCGCGAGGAAGCGAAGAACGAACTCAAGGAAGCCGAAGGCAACCTCGAGATGAAGCACAAAATGCGCGCCAAGGCCCGCGAACTGGTCAAGCGCCGCATGCTGCAGGCAGTGCCGAAGGCCGACCTGGTCGTGATGAACCCGACCCACTATGCGGTTGCGATCGCCTACGACGAGACCAAGTTCGGCGCGCCGCGCGTGGTGGCCAAGGGCTTGGACCTGCTGGCCTTCAAGATCCGCGACATCGCCAAGGAGAACAAGGTGCCGGTGCTGCAGGCGCCGGCGCTGGCCCGTGCCCTGTACGCCCATGCGGAACTGGACCGGGAGATCCCCGGCGCGCTGTTCGGCGCCGTGGCGCAGGTGCTGGCCTACGTGTACCAGCTGAAGGCCGCGCTGAAGGGACAGGGCGCCTCGCCGCAGGCCGTGCCGAACCCGCCGGTGCCCGACGAGCTCGACCCGCACAAGAAGCCGGGCTGGACGCCGCCGGAAGAAGAACTGGACGATCAGTTCCCGGAAGGCAACCCCGCCTGATTGCTGCCTGATTTCGGGGGGGATTTCCCCCCTTTATCCGGCTAAAGGACAACGGGCTCCCGCCGAACAATGGCGGGGCTCGACGGCAGTGTCGGGCACGTGATCTCCCCCCGGCATCCAACAGGTTGAAGGCAGCACCGATGAACGAGCTGATGGCCCGTTTGCAGAACCTCCTCGGACCCCGCGCCGCCATCGTGCAGGCGCTCGGGGCGCCGATCGCCATCATGATCATCCTGTCGATGATGGTGCTGCCGCTGCCGGCCTTCGCCCTGGACCTGTTCTTCACCTTCAACATCGCCATGTCCATCATGGTGATGCTGGTGGCGTCGCAGATGATCCGGCCGCTGGACTTCGCCGCCTTCCCGACCGTCCTGCTGATCACGACGCTGCTGCGCCTGTCGCTGAACGTCGCCTCCACCCGCGTGGTGCTGCTGGAAGGCCACACCGGCGCCGGCGCCGCGGGCAAGGTCATCGAATCCTTCGGCCACTTCCTGATCGGCGGCAACTTCGCCGTCGGCCTGATCGTGTTCGCGATCCTGGTGGTCATCAACTTCATCGTGGTCACCAAGGGTGCCGAGCGGATCGCGGAAGTCGGCGCGCGTTTCACCCTGGACGCGATGCCCGGCAAGCAGATGGCGATCGACGCCGACCTGTCCGCCGGCCTGATCGACGAGAAGGAAGCCAAGCGCCGTCGCGCCGAACTGGGCGACGAGGCGGACTTCTTCGGCTCCATGGACGGTGCCTCGAAGTTCGTCCGCGGCGACGCGATCGCCGGCATCCTGATCCTCTTCATCAACATCGTCGGCGGCTTCGTCATCGGCGTGGCCCAGCACGGGCTGTCCGCCGGCCAGGCCGCCGACAGCTACATCCTGCTGGCCGTCGGCGACGCGCTGGTGGCACAGATCCCGGCGCTGCTGATCTCCGTCTCCTCCGCCCTGGTCGTGTCGCGCGTCGGCAAGGACAAGGACGTGGGCCAGATGATCGGCTCGCAGGTGTTCGGCTCGATCAAGGCCGTCGCCATCACGGCGGGCGTCGTCTTCATCCTCGGTCTGATCCCGGGCATGCCACACCTGGTGTTCATGATCATCGCCGGCGCCCTGGGCTACCTGGCGTACTGGCTGCGCACCAAGGAGCAGGCCACCAAGGCCGCCGAGACCCGCAGCAAGGCCGCCGCCCCGGTGCCTGGCGCACCGAACCCGGATGCCGAAGCCTCCTGGGACGACGTCGTCGCCGTGGACACGCTGGGCCTGGAAGTCGGCTACCGCCTGATCACGCTGGTCGACAAGACCCGCGAAGGCGACCTGCTGAGCCGCATCAAGGGCGTACGCCGCAAGTTTGCGCAGGACATCGGCTTCCTGCCCCCGTCGGTGCACATCCGGGACAACCTGGAACTGCGCCCCAGCCAGTACCGCGTGACGCTGCGCGGCGCGGTGATCGGCGAAGCCGAGGCCTACCCGGGCATGTGGCTCGCCATCAACCCCGGCCACGCCACCCAGAAGCTGATCGGGACGCCCACCACGGACCCCGCCTTCGGACTTCCGGCGGTCTGGGTCGAGGAGCGGCAGCGGGATATGGCGCAAATGGCGGGCTTTACCGTCGTTGATTGCGCGACCGTGGTGGCCACTCATCTTTCACACTTGCTGCAAGTTCACGCGGCCCGGTTGTTGGGCCGGGTGGAAACCCAGCAGCTGGTGGATCACCTCACCAAGCAAGCGCCCCAACTCATCGAAGACGTGATTCCCAAGATGGTCAATGTCGCCGCCCTGCAACGAGTCCTCCAGTTCCTGCTGGAAGAGGGCGTGCACATCCGCGACATGCGTTCCATCGTGGAAAGCCTGGCCGAAAACGCCACGCAGACGACCGATCCCGCCGAGCTGGCCCGTCGCATCCACATCGCTCCGGCGATCGTGCAGCAGATCTACGGACCGGCCAAGGAGCTCGACGTCATCGCCCTCGATCCCGAGCTGGAACGTCTGGTCTCGCAGGCCCTGCACTCGCCTCACGGCGCGGCGCTGGATCCCGGCGTGGCGGACACGCTTGCAAGAAGTGCCGCCCAGACCGCGCAATCCCAAGAGGATCGCGGTTTGCCCGCCTGCCTGCTGGTGCCCGACCTGATTCGCGCTCCCCTGGCCCGTCTGCTCAAGCGCGCTGCGCCGCGGCTGAAGGTGCTGGGACACAGCGAGATTCCTGAAACGCACACGATCCGCATCGGCTCCATCATCGGAGGCACGGCATGAACGTCAAACGCTTTACCGCCCGCAATTCCCGCGAAGCCATGGCCCTGGTCCGCCAGGCCTTCGGCGACGAAGCGGTCGTGCTCTCAAACAAGCCCTGCCCCGAAGGGGTGGAGGTGCTGGCGATGGCGCCGGAAGGCATGTCGCAGATCGAGCGCGTCGCCGCCTCGACGCCGCGTGCCGCCGCCGCGCCGCGCCAGCCCGCGGCCCAGCCGCAACGCCCGCAGCATCGTGAAGAGGTGCAACCGCGTCAGGCGCTCAAGCAGCGCCTGGCCGCGTCGCCGGCGCCGCAGCGTGCCGAGCCCGGTTTCGGCGGCTCGGGCGCCTCGGTGGGCGAGGACGTCAACGCGATGGCGATGAGCACGCTGTCCTTCCAGGACTATGTCCGGGAACGCATGCTCAAGCGCCGCTCGGCCGAGATGAACGGCCTGCCCGATCCGATGATGGACGAGCCGGCGCCGGCCTTCTCGCAGTCGCAGATCAATGCGCAGATGAATGAATCCGTCGCCTCGATGGCCGCGCAGCGCGATCAGCGCGCGCGTTCCGCGATGCAGACCCTGGGTGCCCGTCGCGTCGACGAGCGTGCCTACGAACAACCCGCGCCGGCTCCCGCGCCGCGCGTCGTGCCGCCGGTGCTGCGCGACGAGATCCGCGTGCAGCAGCAGGCCATGCAGGACCTGGGCGGCATCGGCCACGGCTTCGGCGGCATGGGCAACCATCCGCTGAACGACATGCCGGCGTCCTCGCGCCGCGAGCAGGAGATGATGACCGAGCTCCGCGCGATGAAGGGCATGATCGAAGAGCGCTTCGGCGCGCTGGCCTTCATGGAGAAGCTCCAGCGCCAGCCGGCGCAGGCTCGCCTGACGCAGAAGCTGCTGGATTCCGGTTTCTCGCCGGCCCTGGTGCGCAAGCTGGTCGAAGGCCTGCCGGCGCAGACGACCGAGGAAGCCGATTCCCACGCCTGGGCCGCCAATGTGCTGTCGCGCAACGTGCAGACTGCCGAGCAGCAGCCGGCCCTCGAAGATCAAGGCGGCGTGTTCGCGATGATCGGCTCGACCGGCGTCGGCAAGACGACGACGACGGCCAAGATCGCCGCGGCCTTCGCGACCAAGTACGGCGCGAGCCAGCTTGGCCTGATCACGCTGGACGCCTACCGGATCGGCGCCCACGAGCAACTGCGCGCCTACGGCCGCATCCTCGGCGTGCCGGTGCACACGGCGCATGACCGCGCGTCGCTGGAAGACCTGCTGGATCTGCTGTCGTCCAAGAAGATGGTGCTGATCGACACGGCCGGCACGGCCCAGCGCGACAGCCGGACCGCCGAGCTGCTGGACATGCTGGCGCACAAGAGCATCAAGCGCATCCTGGTGGTCAACGCCGCGCAGCAGGGCGAGACGATCGAGGACGTGGTCGGCGCCTGGCGCGGCGCGGAAGCGCAAGGCGTCATCCTGTCCAAGCTGGACGAGGCGGTGAAGCTGGCCCCCGCGCTGGACACCGTGATCCGCCACAAGCTGCGCGTGCTGGGCGTCACCAACGGCCAGCGCGTGCCGGAAGACTGGCACCGCCTCTCGTCGCAGGCGCTGGTGCAACGCGCGCTGCGCAGCCACGGCCAGTCGGCCTGGCGCGTGGACGCCTCCGACGTCAACCTGATCTTCACCGCCGGCACGATGGCGGGAGGCGCGGGCGCCGCCTCGCCGATGGGAATGAATTGATCAAGGGCTGACCGCTCGATCGGAGGGGGCTTCCCGGAGCGGGGAGTTGCCAAACCCGGTCACAAGTTCTAGAAAGGGGGAAGGGCTCGGGCCTTTCCCCCTTTTTCATTGCGGCGGGGACGTCCGACGTTGATGTGTGAGAGGTCCACGAGGTGAGGGGTGGGGGAAGAGAAAAGCGGGGTGTTTCCCCCTTTCAATTCCCGGTCAAGAGGTGGCCCCGGGAGGGAAACTTCCGGTAACGGCTCCAGCAATGGCCGGTTCCTTTCGAGAGGGACAGGGCGCTGGGGCGGAACACGCAAGAGACACAGAGCAGCCCAATGCGCGACTTCAGCAATGCTCCCAAGGACCAGGCCGACGGCCTGCGCCGTCTGTTCGCCACGGCGCGCGTGCGCGTGGTACCGGTGGTGAGCAATCCGCATGTCGTCGGCAGCGGCGCGCTGCTGGAAGGCATGTGCGCGGCCTTCGGCGAACTCGGGCTGCACACGCTGGTCGTGGACGCCGGCGAGCACGCCTCCGCGGCGTCGGAACTGGCGGCGGTGGACCTCGCCGCCTGCGTCGAACCGCTGTCGGCGAAGGTGTCCTTCCTCGCCGCGCGCGGGCTGCCGATGCGCTACATCAATGCCAACGGTTCGGCCGCCCAGTTCCTGGAAGCGGTGACCGACGCGGCACCGTTCGCTGACGTCGTCCTGCTGCATGCCAGCGCCGCGGAACTCAGCCGCGTGCTGGTGTCGCGCGAAGTGCGTCCGGTGCTGCTGGCCGACACCGACGTGCAGAGCGTGACCTACGCCTACGCTGGAATGAAATGGCTGACGCAGCGCGCCGGCCTGATGGTCTACAGCCTGCTGCTGGCCTGCAACCCGCAGCTGCGCCTGGCGGAGCGCATCGCCCAGCAGCTCTCGAGCTGCGGCGACGGCTTCCTCGGCGCGGTGCTGCGCGAGTGGGCCTGCCTGGATCCCCGCCAGCCGGTGACGGCGCCCCTGACGCACGAGATGCGTCACATGGCGCGTGAACTGCTGCTGGCCTCGGTGCCTGGCGCGGCGCTCGACAGCGCTGCGGATGCGATGCCGCTGCGTCCGCGGCCGATGTGGCAGCCCAAGGCTGGCCGCGCCCCGCAAGGCGTGACCCTCGCTGCGCATTGACGCCGGATTGGAGACGAGACGATGTACACCGCCAAGGGTCAACTCGACAACAACTCGCTGATCCGCCAGTACAGCCCGCTGGTGCGCCGGCTGGCGCATCAGATGATCGCGAAACTGCCGGCCAACGTTGAACTGGACGACCTGATCCAGGTCGGCCTGATCGGCCTGACGGACGCGCTCTCGCGCTTCGACACGGCGCAGGGCGTGCAGTTCGAGACCTTCGCGACGCAGCGCATCCGGGGCGCGATGCTCGATGAACTGCGTGGCAGCGACTGGATGAGCCGCGGCAACCGCCGCCAGCAGCGTTCGATCGAGAGCGCCGTGCACAAGCTCGAGCAGAAGCTCGGCCGCCCGCCGCAGGAATCGGAGATCGCCGCGGAGATGGGCATTCCGCTGGCCGAGTATCAGGAGATGCTGGGCAAGGTGCGCGGGACGCAGCTGGTCTATCTGGAGGACATCTCCGGCGGCGAGGACAACGACGACTATCTGGACCGGCACGTCGGGGACAACTCGGCGGATCCGATGTCGATGCTGGGCGACCACCGCATGCGCGAGGCGCTGGTGGAGGCGATCAAGAACCTGCCGGAGCGCGAGGCCTACGTCATGTCCATGTACTACGAACATGACATGAACCTGAAAGAGATCGCGGCGGTGCTCAAGGTCACCGAATCGCGGGTGTGCCAGCTGCACAGTCAAGCGATTGCCCGATTGCGCGTGAAGCTGCGCGACTGGTAAAACGAGCCGCAGAGAGCGGCCGCAGTCCTTGTGGTCCGAGAACCATGAGGGGAGCGTCCGATGTGGGACTCATGGCGCAGGCGCGCCGGGAAGGTGGCGCCTGATGCGCCGGCGGGGGGAGCCGAGGTCGGCTTTCGTGAGCCGGCGATGCAAGGCAACACCACGAAGGTCGTTCGAGAGCTCTCGAGCGGCGTCTCCAAACTGGGCCGCGACGCGGCCGAAGTCCGCGGGCTGCTGGAGGACACGCAGAAGGTCGTGACCTCGCAGGCGCAGGCGATGCAGGCGCTGGGCGCGGAGCTCGAGCAGGTCCGGCATGCGCAGGACGGCATCAACCAATCCACGAACCAGACGCGCGAGGCGGTCGAGCGCGCGCGCACGGCCCTGTCCGGCGTGGGCGACGAGGTGGGCGGCATCGTGTCGACGCTGCGGCAGGTGTCCGGGGCGGCGTCCGAGATCACGAAGATCGCGTTGCAGACGCGGCTGGTGGCGTTCAACGCGTCGGTGGAGGCCAAGCGCGCCGGCGAGGCGGGGCGCGGCTTCGGCGTGGTGGCGGATGCGGTGAAGGACCTGGCGGCGCAGGTGGAGGCGTCGTCGAAGGCCATCATGGGCACGGTGGGGACGCTGGATGCGCGGATCGAGACCTTCAGCCGGGAGCTGAGGGCGGACGGCTCGGGAGGAGCCGGTCAGAGCAAGATCCTGCAGGCGTTCGCGGATGTGGAGATCGACGTCGACCTCATCGCGAAGTCGGCGCAGGAGAGCCAGGCGACGACGCAGCAACTGGCGGAGCGCTCGGGCGAGCTCGGGGTGGAGATCCAGCAGGCGATGCGCAAGCTGGAGTCGGCGTTCGCGTGCAGCGACCGCTTCCTGCGGCTGTCGGAGCAGATGATCGAGCAGATCGCGTCGAGCGGCGTCGAGGTCGAGGACTCGCCGTACATCCAGGCGGTGCAGGGGGCGGCGGCTGAGATTGCCGGGTTGCTAGAACGCGCTTTGAAGGAGAAGCGGATCGACGTCTCGGCGCTCTTCGACGAGCAATACCAGCCGATCGCGGGGACCGACCCGCAGCAGTTCACGACGAGATTCACGCAGATCGCGGATCAGCTGTTCCCGGAGGTCCAGGAGCGGATGCTGAAGCTCTCGGACAAGGTGGTGTTCTGCATCGCGGTGGACCGCAACGGGTACGTGGCGGCGCACAACAAGCGGTACTGCCAGCCCCAGCGCACCGGCGACGTGGCTTGGAATACAGCCAACAGCCGCTACCGACGGATCTTCAACGACCGGACAGGGCTGGCGTCAGCCCGGAATCAACGACCGTTCCTCCTGCAAACCTACCGCCGGGATATGGGCGGCGGGAACTTCGTGCTGCTCAAGGAGGCTTCGGCACCCGTCACCGTTGCTGGGAGGCATTGGGGTGGGGTGAGGTTGGCGTTTGGGTTCTAAAAGGGGCTGGAAAATGAGTTGCGGAAGAGGGAAAGCTCACCCAAGCAGAGAAACTATATTGCGGCTTTTTGCTGCCTCGGCAGGACATTGTCAGCGCCCTACATGTCATCGGAAGTTATTTTTGGATACTGGTACCGAAAAAATTCATATTGCCGAAATGGCGCATATCGTGGCCGCAAATGAAAGTGGCCCAAGAGCAATTCCTGCTATGGCAGCGGAAGAGTTGGGTTCATTTGATAACCTTATTCTTCTCTGCCCCAATTGTCACACTGAAATAGATAAGGCGCCCGCTGATTACCCGGATGAGTTGGTGATTGAGTGGAAAAAAGGGCATGCCGAGAAAATAATTAATCTGTTTGGTGTTGCAACTTATGCCGAAAGATCGTCTGCACGATTGGCCATCGAGCAATTGCTTGATCAGAATAGGTTGATATTTAACGAATACGGGCCAGAAAATGAATATCTCTGGAATCCCGAGGCTGAAGAAGCGATTCAGTGGAAGCGTAAGGTTCTTGTTTCTATTATTCCAAATAATAGAAAGCTTCTTACATTGTTGGATTCGAATAGGAAGCTACTCTCTCAGGATGAAAAAATAACCTTGGAGAAATTTCGCCAGCATATTTGCGATCTTGAGGCTCGTCATCTCCTCAAGGAGACGGCTGGCGGAGGCGCTAGATTTCCAAGTGCTCTGGATGATATTCTGAAAGATTGAAAATATGGAAGAAATGGATTGGACTGGCGCCTGGGTGAAAGCGAAAATAGATGATGCCCCAAGTGTCGCTGACATTGATGTTTTGGCTCCGCAGTTGTTGAGAATTGAGCGAACGCTTCTCGGGCCCTTTGATGTTGCAACTCTCTCAACGCAAAAAGTTGAAGACTCGCATATCCAGAACCTCCTTGGAATCAATCGATCGATCGCGTTCTTTGTTAATATTCCAAAGGATTCATGGTGGACCGGCGGAGCGATAAAAAGAATCGAAGCTGGAGGCTCCGCATTTGGCGGTTTTGGTGACTTGTTGAAAGTATTGAATGTGGATGATCCACGGGCTTACAAGAATAAGGAGCACTTGTTCATAGAAAGAGGCTTAAAGAAACATACTGCTGTGGAGAGTTTGGCGAGGGATGCTGATCGGAAATGGACCGTTAATCGTAGAGGTAAACAGCCGCTAACCATTGTCGTAAATTATGACTATGATTTGGCTTCTGAGGGCTTGCACCTTTCGTTGGAGCGATATGGCGCGTGTGACATCGTGTTGAAGGGAAACCCAAATGGAAGTATTACCAGTACAGCATTGACAGCGGCTCGACATATGGGTGTTCAAGTGCTCGCATGGGGGGATTTATTGGCGCGTCTAAACAAGGCATAGTTGTGCTTGAGGAAATCGACAGAATTTGTGGAGTTCTTGCTCGACGCTATACTTTTTCGGTTACCGGACATTGGTACTTGTTCGGTTCTTGTATTGCGGGTCCTGGTCGTTCCTCAGATATTGATATTCTCGGAGTTTTTCAAACTGGCCTAGAGTTGGTTCACGCTAGGAGGCATTTGTCTTCCGTGCTCAATAAAATGCCGTTGGATTTGTTGCTTTTAACGATTTGCGAGGAAAGGGAATTATTCTTCCTCCGAAATCAGCGATCGATTCAGATGGTTGGCGTGCAAGCCGGTGTCGCTAGTTTGAATCCGTCGTTCTTGCAATGGCGCGGAGCGCAGAGCTATTGAAGGCTGGGTTATACCTAGTCATGTGTTTGCATAACTTCGGTGAGTCTTTGACCCTCCGATTTTGAGTAATTGGCAAGATGTGATTTTTGCGAGAGGATCGAAACAGGTGCTCAAAACACCCACTGCGATGCGTCACCATGTTGACCTCTCACTAGCCTTAATTTCGGGCGAGATGGACTTTTCCGCGAGGAGAGTCGCACGTGTGCAGTGCGTGTTTTGACATCTCGCCCACCCTCCGCATTCAACAGGTCAGGTGGTCGTCCCTCAACTTCCATTTAGTTAAGGACTTCCATGCCCTCCAATCGCTTCATCCAATCCGTCGCTGATAGCAACTTCAAGCTCTCGGAATTCTTCGCCCTCGAACATATTGAGTTGGACCCCGATCCCGCCGCCCGCGCCGTCCCGCTTCTCGACCGCCAGCCCCTCGCCCTCAATTCCGACCGCACGCTGGAGCAGCTCAGCGTCGCCGCCGGCAATCCCTATCACTTGGCAGCCGACGGCGGCTTCTACAAGCATCCGCTCGTGCTCGATCAGGACATCACCGTCCGCACCGCCATCGCCAATCTGCGCGACCGCCTCGCTCACGCGACCTCGTTCGTCCAGCAGCTCGACGTCTCGACGAGCAAGAGCAAGAGCCTCCCGAACGGCAACCCCGCGATATGGCCGTCGAGCTCATCCACGAAATCGCCAGCTTCTTCGCCGTGATCGAGATCGCCGCCGTCGAAGACCACGGCCGCCAGGTGAAGAACTTGCTCGCCGCTAGCTGACCGTGTCCAGTTTCAGACCGCACCCAATCCCCACACCCCCAAAAGAGAACGAGTGCCCGCGCGGAAGCGTGTGGCACTCGTTTTGTTTTGAAGGGTGTTTAGCGCAGCCTACTTGTCGGAGCCCTTGCTTACCGCCCAGCTCAGCGCGCCACAGTTTGATGCCTCGATCTGAAGCAGCACAGCAGACGCAGATTCCGTCGTCATGACATTGCCTGTAAATGTCGAAACTCGGGTTTCGTTGGTGAGGGCAGCCAGTGCTTTGGCTTTCCCGTAGTCCCTCGGCGCGATTTTCCGCAAGACACAGAGTAGGTACAGCTTCCCTTCAGGCCGCGCAGCAGGAATCAGCTTGATGACATCAGCGGACGAGAAGTTCCGAGCGAGCGCTCGTGCCGTCAACTCTCCCAGAGACTCCGCTGCCGGAGTGCCGACAGCGCCCCAGGAGTAGTAGCTGGCGTTCTGAACGGTGCCGACGTGCCTCGACGCCTTGTCTCGTCGCTGCCGACCAATCGACTTCGCAAATCCCCCGATCTGAGGTGAATCGCTCTCCGTGCTGAGGCGAGCGATTTCCTTCTCGCAAGCGCTGCCGACCTCCAACGCGCTCGGCCCGTTCTGCGCCTCAAGGGCATCGATCACAGCGAGCGACTTGTTGATGTCCAAGAAGCTTCCTTGCAGGATGGCTTCACATGCAATGCCGGCGGCCTTGTTCCTGTCCGCCACGCTGAGCGCTGCCGAAAACGTGGAGATCAATCGCAGCGAGATGTTCCTCACCGCAGGGTCTGGATGTCTCGCTTCTCTCAAAGCAATCTTGCTGGCGCTCGTCGCCGACCCTGAGTACTGGAGCAGCACCAGGGCCGCCCCCTTGACGTCGACATCACAGGAGGCCGTGGCGTCGACGATCGCCTGCTGTCCTTTCCTAGCGGCGCTGACCAGGCGGTTTCTCTCGTCGTGCAGGCGGGGGGATGCGTAGTCGAGTAAGCCGTCGGCGCCAATGAACTCTCGCCCATCGGCCGGACCGTTTTTCTCGCGGAAGGTCTCCTCCCGTGCGCGGTCGAGCGCCTTCAACCGCTCGTCGACTGCCTTCGGAATCACGAGGCCCTCGACGCAGGTCTCGCTGTAGACAGGCCGATAGACGCTGGTCTGAATGGCGATGGAATAGGTGGCCTCGTCGTTGGCGCGAAGGATCAGGTTGCAGGTGACGTTGGCGGAGGGGAATCCGCGGCGCACGTTGCGACAGGCAGCGAAGAACGCCGGATCGTTGTTGTCGTAGAGCTTGCCGATGACGAGTTCCGTCGACCGGCGGATCAGCTCGATGTCGAGGCTCTTCCCGCCGACGACATCGATATTCGAGAGCGTCACGGCAGAGGCCGTCGACGCAGCCAGAAATGGAAGCGCCACCAACGGCATTGCGCTGAAGCGGGAGAGGCGATCGAGGAGCATCCGGTCAAGCTTTGGTGGTGTCCATGCCTCCAAGCGCGGCAGTGGAGCGCAGGTTCCGCGATCGTGTTGCATCGAGCGACAGCAGGTCCTTGGTTCGCGGTGCATCGAGCAGGTCCTTGAGCAGAAGCGGCGACGCAGCGCGCGAGTAGTCGAAGTCCCAGTGCGACTCAGCCTCGAGAAACTTGACGAACATGTCGGTGGCGGTGACTTCGGGAACGCATTGCTCCATCCACAAGAACTGACCCTGCTCGTTGACTTCGAAGAAGACCCACTGCCCCGAAGGCGTGACCGCGAAGTCAAAGGAGCCGGTCACGATGCCAAGCCTCATCATCAAGGAGAAGCACGCCTCCTGGATCGTCGGAGGAAGGTTGATCCGCCGCGCAACGAGCAAGGAAGGACTGCCAGCCCGCCAGTCGATCGATGTCTCGGTGTTGCGCTGTGAATCGATGGAAATGGCCAGCACGGCCTTCCCGCAGAAGAATGCGCGGACCTCGAAGGCCTTGGAGATGCACGTCTGGTAGATCGCCGGGCAAGCCTGGATGAAATCATCCTCGGGCAACTGCTCCTCACGGATGCTGGCCGTCAATGTCGATACGCTCTTGTCGCCCTCGCGCCAGTTCTGCGTCTGGAACGGTTTCACGACGACGCGGCCCGGCCGGACGAACCGCCGCACCTCGTCTGGATCGTTCGAGATCAGCGTGCTGGGAATGGCCAGGCCGCAGTCTCGCGCCGCCTTCAGCTGCAGCAGCTTGTTGTTGGCTCGGCGGCGTCCGTGGATCGAATTGACCCAAGCCGCACTGGAGGCCCAGCATGCTTCCCAGATCGAGCGATACCAGTGGTTCAGCTCTTCCCCGGAAACCTCTCGATCATCCTCGTGCAGATAGGTGGGGACGACGGGCCAGCGCGGGCGACGCAGCCACACGAGGTCAATGCTTTCGGCGCGCACGCGACTGCCTTGCGATTGAATCCAGCCACTCAGTTTACGGCCGCAGGAAATACTCAAGCTGGACGTCTGCAAGGTAGGAAATTCGTCACTGATCCAACGGAACACCCGATGGCCGCGCCGTTCAAGGGCGGACTGCACGACGATGGCGTGCGTGTCCGACGTCAGCGAGGGAATCAGGATATGGCGCATAGGAAGAGGGGCGGTGATGATGCCCCGGAGGTGCCCTGAATGAAATGAAATCGGCGACTGATTTATCGCTGTCGTTCATCCAGGAAATGACGCGGCAACATCGCCGCAGAAACGATAGTCGCCGCTCTCCTCGTTTGAAACCTGCAATCGCTTACATCACACAAATCCGTTAGTGGTGATGACCTGGGTTTGTGTGCGCACGACCTGGCTATAGGGGGAAATTCTGTAAGTCGAACAAAATTGAGAGCCCACGCGGGAGCGTGTGGCACTCGTCTTGTTTGGACGATGCAGATAGCGAATCCGCTCGCCGATTCGTGACGCATCTATGGCCGAGGTATGAAGACAGACACGTCGCCGGTGGCTGCCGCGTTTGAAATGACCTTCGCTAGTTGGTGCGCTTCAATCAACCCTTCTGGGGTCAATACAGCCGCCGCCAATTGTTCGTACGAAGACGCGCATATTCCCGCGAGCGCGCAAGCGTTCAATAGATGATAGTCAGTGGCACTTCCGCAGCGCGACCAGATCTCGCAAATTGCCAACATTCTTGCCGCTAATAGGATATTGGCACTTCCTTCGTAACCCGCCGAATATGTTTTCCCATTGAAATAAAATTCCCCATTCTTCATCGTAAAAGAAAGATTCTCCAACAGTTCTGGCGACGGAAATTTCATTGCCACCTTTAATGTGTCGGCGATGACCTTCATGTCGCCCTTGGCGTAAGCTTCGCTGTAGTCTTCCTTCATGGAAAGAATGGGGTCTGCACGTCGATCTTGAGTCTTAAAAATATTGGCATAGCCTTTATAGATATCCACATCGTCATCAATCATGCCCTGGCAAAGCATGGCTAGCCGGTCGCTCGCTGTCTGGATCTTGTAAGCTTCAGCATGGGGTTTGGCAGATGCGATCTCGCTACTCTTCATGATCGCCAGTCGCGCGTCAGAACACCGTCGATTGACCAGACCAGCAACAAAGAATCCTCCTTTGCCAGGAGCCACCTTGGCTTCCTCGTATACCTTTTTGTAATTGGTCGATGTGGCTAAATCTTGCAGTAGCGTTGTCTGCGGAATCGGATTTTCGACGGCGGGGTTGCCGGGGCTTGATCGCGAGGACTCAGACCGATTTGGAGCCGGGCGTGCGTTTGTGTCTGCCAGCGGCCTGACGAGCGCTGCATTTGCGGGAGGCTTCAATTTCGGTTCGGAATCGCAGAGGACAATTGAAATAGCCCCGACAAGCAGCATTGCCGCGAATAGAGCGAGCAAAACCTTGGATGTCATTTCAGCAGCCGGCAAGCAAGGTTGGGACTCGGTTGGACTGTTCCGTTTCCCAGCGTTAATGAATGGAGTTCAGGATCTTCAATTGCGCCACCTGGAAGCACTGGACTAATAATCTTCCACCTCTCGGTCCCCCCGTCCGCATAGGTAATTGCCAGAAGTCCGGACTTTCCGATTTCGGCATTCCCAATCGTCAAGAGAGCCATTTGGTCATAGGTCTTCCTAGCAGCCCACATGCGAGATGTTATGTCTGCCGTTGACACGGTGGAGCGGATTTCCTCAAGAATAGAGCACCGGACATCCCCGCTGTCACGCATGGCTCGAGCCAAGGCATTCTTCTGCGCAAGCATTTTAAAGAACGCTGGGGGCATTGGAGGGCCACTGTATTGATCCCCTGTGCTCCAGGAATAGTCCCAGAAGTCTTGTGAGTAGAAAGCGGTCCCGTTGATATACACGATGGGAAGTTCGGCGTGGGCTGCGCCCGCAACCGTGGACACCATCGTGAACGCAATAGCGAAACTGGCAATGCTGCCAAATGATGGATTGCTTGAGTTCATTGGTTGGGGAAAGGGCGCGGCAATATTGCCGTTGAAGATGTTCGCCGTTCTCTCGTCGTTTGCCACCTGCAACCGCTTACATCACACAAAGTCGTCATTGGAGATGACATATATCTGCGTGTGCTCAACATAAATAGATGAGATTAGAGGCAATTTCGCGCCAACGCATTTCAGAGGAGGTGAACGCGACGCCAAGACGGTTGTCGTTCATATCTGTGGATTAGGTGGTTCCGTCCGATGTAGCCGAGTCGGTCGAGCTCATGGTCAACGACGGCACTGCCAGTGGCGACCTGAGCGATCACTTTCACCCGCCCGCGCCCAACTGCGGACGTCGAATGAAAAACGAGTGCCCACGCGGGAGCGTGTGGCACTCGTTTGTTTTTGGACGGTTTTGGGGGCTTTCGCTGGCGATACGTCGCTGTCAATCAGACGTTTCGAAAGAAAAACGCGAAAATATATGCTAGACAGAGAAACTGTGATGCCTGCGAGGCAAGGTTGCAAATCATGGATAGCACCCTCGTGCGCCACAGCTCTCCATGGTTCTCGTGTGCTTCGTAATACAGGCGTTCTTCTTTGGCCCTCAGCTTGACATCAGCAGCGTTGAAGACCACAGCGCAACCAAGCAGCGCGTAGAGGTAAATCGCGTTCCAGTGAGCAAGGCTTCGAAAAATGAAGAGGCCAAGCGACATGAAGCCAATCGCCATTGGAGTTCTCGAGTCGTCGAGAATCGCCAAGTACTTCTGGCGATCCTGGAGGATTTTCTTCAACACGTCACGTCTCGTATCTGACTGTATGTCGGCCAACTCGACGAGAAGGCTTGTTGCTGGCAATCAGCAGTCGTCAATTCCAACAGCATTCTCGTTGGCACTCGTTCTATTTCGATCATTCAATGTCAACCCAGTCCTCACTGATGGAGACGTGCAAGACCGGGCGCGTTTGGAGCCTGGTCAATTTGTTGTTGGAGCTTACCCAACTCAGCCATTCCTGCGGATGCACTGATTCAATTCGCAGTCCTCTCACGAAGACATACTCTGCGTTGAATACCTCGACACCGCTCTGTTTGAGGGAGATGGAACAGGTGAGATTGTGGTCGGCAACCCTGAAGAGCAGACTTTGCTCGCCACGCGTAAGCGCGAACTCCACACCGGAGAGCCAGCCTTCGGGGTGCACCCACCTCGGCTCTTGCTCGAACAGAATGATCAGGTCGTCTAGGGTGGGAAGGTTGCTCATCGTCGATTCAGCTCGCTAGCTGCGCGGCGACCATGACGGCCAGGAACGCGCCATAGCTGGCGCCCTTGTGAGGCCAGACGTGAACCTCGGCCTGATCCGCGGCGGAGACGTTGCCCACTGCACGCATCCGGGCATCGAGAGCCGCGCGACTGCTCAGGACCTCGCCCTCCCAGACGACGACGCCGTTCTGGTCGATGGTGACGGTCAGGGCTGAGGGCTCTGCCTTCGGCCCACCGCATTGGGCGCCGATGTCGAAGCCGATGGCGTGAAGGGGCTTGGAGAAGGCGATGATCCACAGCGCCACCACGATGAGCAGCACGGCGGAAAAGGGCGCGATGCTCACGGCGCTGAGGCTCAGCGGCTCTGCGTGTTCCGAGAAATGGGCCGCGCGCATGGCGACTTCCTTGACGGGCTCGAAGCGAAGGGGGCATCTTCACCGAAAACCGGGCGAAGTCTCGCGGTGATGATCAAGACACCGTGCTGGACACCTGATTCCTCACCCGCGCCGCATCGATCAAGGTCAGCTCCTTGGTGCGAGGCTCATTCAGCAGCTCCCGCAGTCGAAGCGTCGAGCCTGCCCGCGCGTACTCGAAGTCCCAATGCGATTCCGCTTCGAGAAACCTGACGAACATGTCGGTGACAGACACCTCGGGGGCGCACTGCTCCATCCCCATGAACTGCCCCTGCGCATTCAGCTCGTCGAAGACCCATTGACCCGACGGCGTGACCGCGAAGTCGAACGAGCCGGTCACGATCCCGAGCCGCGTCATCAGCGCAAAGCAGGCCTCCTTGATGAACGGTGGGACGGCGATCTCCTTCGCACCGATCGAGAAATCGGGTCGGCCCACGTCCCAGTCGATCGGCGCCCCCGTCTGCCGCCGGGCGTCGAAGGAGACAGCCAGCACCGCCTTCCCGCAGAAGAACGCCCGCACGCCGAAGGCCGACGGAAGCCGCATCTGATAGATCGCCGGGCAGGCGCGGATGAGGTCCTCCTCCGGCGCCCGATGCTCGCGGATGCTGCCCGCCAACCTCGACGTGCGCTCGTCTCCCTCGCCCCCATCCCGGCTCTGGAACGCCTTCACCACGACCTGACCGGAGTGGATGAACCTCCGGACTTCGTCCGGCTCGTTGGAGATCAAGGTGTCGGGAATGGCCAGCCCGCATTCACGGGCGGCATTCAGTTGCACGAGCTTGTTATCCGCCCGGCCGTGCCCCGCGATCGAGTTGACCCACGCCGCATTGGCCGCCCAGCACGCTTCCCAGATCGAGCGATACCAGTGGCGAAGCGCGCCGTCGGCGGGCTCCCGATCCTCGCCCTCCAGGCCCGCAGGCGCGACGGGCCATCCCGGACGTCTCAACCACACGAGGTCGATCTCCTCGGTCCTCACGCGACGGCCGTGCCAGCGGACCCATCCGTCCAGCCGTTGCTGGCTCGAGATGGTCAGGCTGGACGTCCTCAGCGAGGGGAACTCGTCGCAGGTCCAGCGGACCACGTGATGCCCGCGCTGCTCCAGCGCGACCTGAACGACGACGGCGTGCATGTCCGTCGCCAGGGACGGGATCAGGATGTTGCGCATGGGAAGCGGGGCGGCGGTGCCGCCTGCTAGGGGCTCTGACAAGGATCGGCAACGATGGTCGCCGTTCTCCCCTCGCTTGAAACCTGCAATGGCTTACATCGCAAAAACCCGTCAGCCACTGACTCGCGTATCGACACCCACCAAGGAAAACGGCCTGGCCCGCACGCTGCGAGCCAGGCCGTCGCCTTGGCGGAGAGTCGCCTCTCCGTCCGGCCTTACAGCGAGTTCAGGAACGCCAGCAGCGCCTCCCGGTCCGCCGTGCTCATCTTGACGAAGCGCTGGCGGCTGGCGTCGCCTTCGCCGCCGTGCCACAGGATCGCCTCGGTCAGCGTGCGGGCGCGGCCGTCGTGCAGGTAGCCCACCTTCACGCCGGTCCCCGCCACGCGCTCCGTGTAACCGATGCCCCACAGCGCCGACGTGCGCCACTGGCTGCCGCTGGCCTGCGACTCCGCGAAGTTGTCGGCCAGCTCGCTGCCCATGTCATGCAGCAGCAGGTCGGTGTAGGGCTTGATCGTCTGGTTGCGCATCTCGGCCAGTTCGGTGCCCAGCCCCGTCTTCATCTCGGCGATGTGGCAGGCCGTGCAACGGATGCTGTCGAAGAGCTTGGCGCCCGACGCGATCTTGACCGGATCCACGTCCAGGTAGGGCAGCGGGCTCACGCCCTTCGGGAAGCCGCTGACGATGCTGCGCTGCGCCGGCACGCCCAACTGGGCGACGTAGCGCGAGAGCAGCGTCAGCTCGTCCTCGGTCACGCCCTTGTCCACCTTCTTGTTGTTGCATTGGGCCGGGCCGGCCAGGCAATCACGGTTGGGGTAGACCGGCGAGGTCACCGACATGTCCAGCAGCAGCGCGTTGGCCGTCTGGTGACGCAGGCTCACCTTGGCCGCCTTCCAGCCGTAGCGGCCGACGCGCACCGCGCCGGTCTCCGGGTCGTAGACCAGGTTGGCCTGGCCCTTCACGCCGTCCGCGTCCGGCGTCGTGCGCACCCGCGACAGGATGTCCGCGTCGGTGATCGCCTCCAGCAGGCCCATGCCGATCACCGGCTGCGCACTGCGCAGCGAGTACACCGACGGCGTCGGACCGTCGAAGCTCACCTTGGGTTTGCTCAGGGTCACGACGGTGCCGTCGGCCAGCGTGACGTTCTTCGTGTCGAAGCCGGCCACGCGCACGGCGTTGCCCCAGTCCTGCGGCGCGCCGGTGGTGGCGGAGCGGGCGTTCATCTGCACCGCCTCGCCGTAGACCGGGTGGGGCAGCTGCTTGCCGTTGGCGTCCAGCGCGGCCACGCGCACCGCCATCGTGTCCAGGCGCTGGTTGAGCACCTGCGGCGCCAGGCTGCGGCCGTTGTTGATGTGGCAGCCGAAGCAGTTGGTCTGGTTGAACCGCGGCCCCTGCAGCTTCACCGCGTCGGTGTTGCGATCGTTGCCCTGCTCGTTGTGATCGCCGGTCCACATGTTGGTGTGGAACCAGCGCCGACCTTCGACGAATCGCTGCATGTTCTGCATGCCGATCTGGAGATTCGGCTGCTGGAACATGAAGGTCGCGTTGTCCGCGTAGTCGTAGGAGATCGAGCCCGTGCCGCCCGACAGCGTCTCCACCGGCAGCGCCGCGTTGTTCAGTCGCGGCTGCACGCCGTACTGCGGACGCAGGCCGCTGCCCACGACGTAGGTGACCTCGTTGGTGTAGTAGCGGAAGTTGCCGTTGTCCTGGATCGCGTCCATCGCCGCGCGGCTGGAGAAGAACGAGCCGGTGAACTCGATCGCCTCGCCCAGCTTGAGCGGCCGCGACGGGATGTTGACGCCGTTGGGCACCATCACGCCGTTGGCGTTGGGCGCCAGGTCCTGATGACCGGGCATGTTGTCCAGCACCACGGAGCAGCCGTCGTTGGCGCCGATGACGCCGCCGTAGCCGGTGGTGGGCTTGAGCAGGGCGTTCTGCGGCGGCTTGGGCACCACCGGGCAGGAGGTCTTGTCGACGAAGCCGTCGGTGTAGGTGGTGCGGTCCAGGAGATTGCCGGGCGACATCCAGCCGTAGCCGGTCACGTTCGGGTCGTCGATGCGGCGGAAGAAGGAGTGGCCGCCGCCGCGCTGCGCCTGCTGGTAGTACTGGTTGACGATGAGGGTCGGCTTGGTGACGCCGGCCACGCGGCTGTTGTCGATGAACTCGACGCCCCAGGTGCGGTTCTTGAAGTAGTTGGCGATGAAGTTCAGGTAGGCGCCCGGACCTTTGTCCCGCGGCTTGCCGTCGGCGTCCACGGTGTCGTTGGGACCGAAGCCGATCTCGTTCCAGTCCTCGCCGCGCTCGCGGCCGTGGCGCGAGCGGCCGACGAAGCCGAAGCGCGTCACCAGCGTGCCGTCGGCCAGGGTGAACTGGGTCGTTTCTAACGTGGCCGGGCTCGCCGGCGTGACCACCGTGCTGTTCGCGGGCGGCGTGGGCACGGCTGAGGCGGTGAGCATCGGCAGCGTGTTGTCGCTGCCGGGCGAGCTGAAGTTGACCTCGAGCAGCGAATAGCCGTACTGCGTGCCGCGGGCCACGCCCTGCAGGCGCACGTAACGGGCGTTGGCGTTCAGGTTGAAGAACTCCTCCGTGCCGCCCTGTCCGCCGACCACGTAGCGCAGCTGGTACCAGGTCTGGCCGTCGTCGGAGACCTGCAGCGCGTACTCCTTGCCGTAGGCGTTCTGCCACACGAGCTTCAGGTAGCCGATGGGCGTCTTGGCGCCGAAGTCGAACTGGATCCAGGCCTTGTCGTCGAACGCGCTGGCCCAGCGCGTGTTCAGGTCGCCGTCGAGCGTCTTCTGCGCGGTGTCGCCGTTGTTCTCCAGCGCGCTGGAGGTCGCCGTGATGCCGGTGATGGCCTTGCCGGGCTTGCTGATGTCCAGGCCGGACGGCGATTGCAGCGATGGGGGCAGCGAGGGCGTGCCGGCGTTGCCGCTGCCGCCGACGGGGAGGGTGGGCGGCGCGGGCGCGGGGGGCGGCAGTTCGGGTTCATCGCCCACGGGTGACGACGCCGGCGGCGCGGGAGCAGGGGCCGGCGCAGGCGCCGGCGCGCCCGACACAGGCGGGCTGCCGCCCGTGTCGGACGAGCCGCCACCGCCGCCGCAAGCCGCGAGGGTGCCGGCCGCGCTGAGCGCGACGACGGCACTGAACACGAGTCCCCAGGACGTTGTCCGTGGGGCGGGGCATGGCGACGTCGGGTCAGCCTCTGATGGGTGGTGGCGCATGGCGCTCCTGCAGGTCCGATGAATGCGAGACACCAGGGCGCGCGCGGACGCTCAGCCCGGGTGGACTTTCGCGTAGTTCAAGCAGAGAACGTGCCGGTAGCGGTTGGTTGCAAAGTGCGGTCTGCGGCGCGAAACCAGCGCTTCCAGATGAGGGTGCTCATCCCAAAGAGGTATTCGGGCGACCACCGCGCAGCACCAGGGTCAGGTTTTGTCAGACCGGCCCGGAGGACCCGACAAATAGTGTCACTCGTATCGGCGACGAAGACCGGAATGCCTGGAGGGTCGGGAAGGTCGGGAAGGCGGCGGGGACGCAGTGCCTGCTCAAGGCGTGGGGCAGTCGAACGGCTCCAGCTCGCCCTTCATGAACCAGCCGAGGTCCCGGATACGCTTGCGCTCGGGAGACGGGCTCAGCGCTTCGGGGATGCCCTCGAGCTTGCCGCGGCTGCGGATGTAGGCCGTGAGGTAGGCGCCGGTGTAGCAGAGCGCCAGCTGCTTCTCTTCGGCCGACAGCTCCGCCTGCTCGCGCCGCAGGTTGCGGTTGGCGCGCATGACCGTGGCCTCGCCGCCGATGCCGTTCATGTGCACGGCCAGGAACATCAGGTAGGCGACCTTCCGGTTCTTCGGCACGCCCTGACCCTCGCGGAACATCACGCCGATGTTGTTCCAGGCGTCCCCCGACTTGGGGAAGGCCTTAAGGAACATCGTGTAGGCGTCGTCATAGTTCGGCGCACGGCCGCGCCCCTGGTACGCGAGGAGGCCGCCGGAGATCGCCGCGCGGTCGTCGCCGGCGTCGGCGAGTTCGTTCCAGATCCGGAAGGCGGTGTCGAACTTGCCTTCGGCTTCCGCCTGCATGGCCTCGGACGGCGTCGCCGCCATGGCGTTGCCCATGCCGCTATCGACGCCGATCGTCAACAGGGCAGCGAGAAGAAGGGACTGAGGGAGGCGCATGGTCGGTGCGAGAAAAGGAGAGGAAGAGAGGGACCGTGACAGTGTCGTCGCGATTGCGGGCAAGCCCGCAGGCCGCCGGGGCACCGGCCCTCTACGATCCTGCGATTCGAAAGGAATTTGTCATGTCCCGCTCCCTGTCATCGCCGTTGGATCTGCGCGCGCGTCTGCTGTTGTCCGCGACGGCGTCGCTGCTGGTCGTCTGCGCGCCGGTCCGCGCGCAGAAGGCCGAGGACGCCTTCGCGAATCCCGCTTCGGCGCCGTCGCCCGTGATGGACGATCGCAAGGCCTTGCGGGAACTGTTCAAGGACAAGTCCTCGGAGGACCTGCACCGCGACATGCTCACGATGTATGCGCGGCGGCAGGTCGTGACGGGCGCGGCGGCCGTGTGCACCCGCGTGGATCCGGAGATGGGCAAGAGCGTCAACGAGCTCAAGGAGACCTGGCTCGATCACAACCGCGACTACCTGACCGTCGCCAACGTCGCCTTCGACGAGTTCTCGGCGCAGATCGAGAAGCTGGCCGGCGCGGCCGGCAAGGAGAACTATCGTCAGCGGATCCTCGCGACCGCCATGGAGGCCGGCGAGAGCGCCACGCGGCAGTACCTGGACGGCACGACCCTGACCAACGGGCAGGTCCCCAGCGTCAAGTCCTGCAACCGGTTCCGCGACCAGATCTCGTCGGGCCGCATGGACTTCGTCTTCTCGCCCGAGACCACGATCGAGCTGAAGAAATACGCGGCGCGGAAGTGGCCGTCGATGAAGCTCTGAACGCGCCCTGTCCGGGAAGCGCTCCGCGCCGACAGGCTGCGGCGAGGAAACGCTCCCGAGTCGGGTCGATCACCAGCTGTAGCGCGCCGACACGCTGAACGTGCGCGGGTAGCCGTAGAAGCACCACGCGGCCGACTGGCAGGTGGCGATGTACTCCTTGCCGGTGGCGTTGCTCACCGTGGCCAGGAAGCGCCAGTTCTCCAGGTCGTAATGGGCCTGCAGGTCCAGCACCGTGTAGCCCTTCGTGTCGACGCGGTTCTCCGGGCCCGTGCCGCCGAACGTGAACGCGTACGAGCTGCCGACGTAACGCACGCCGCCGCCCACGCCCAGGCCGGCCACGAGGTTCTCGGGGACGCGGTAGTCGACCCAGACCTGGGCCTGGTTCTTCGGCTGGCGGAACACCGGCAGGCCGGTCTCGACGACCTTGGAGTCCGTGTAGGTGTAGGAGGTGATCACGTCCAGCGTGCTCACCGCGCGGAAGCGCGCCTCCAGCTCCAGGCCGCGCGAGCGCACCTCGCCCTGCTGCAGCGACGAGAAGCCGTGGGTCGGATCCGGATCCGGCGTCAGCACGTTCTTCTGGCGCAGGTCGAAGACCGCCGCCGTGAACAGCGCGCGGTTGTTGGCCGGGCGGTACTTCATGCCGGCCTCGACCTGGCGGCCGGTCGTCGGGACGAAGCTGCGCTTGAAGAAGTCGGTGCCGATGGTCGGCTGGAACGAGGTCGAGTACGACACGTACGGCGCCAGCCCGCTGTCGAAGACGTAGTTCAGGCCGACGCGCGCCGAGGTCTTGCTGTCCTTCTGCGAGGCCGTGGTGCCGCCGAGCTTGTCGTCGGTGTCCGTGGTCACGCGGTCATGGCGCGCGGACAGCGTCGCGATCCAGCGATCCAGACGGATCTGGTCCTGCAGGTACAGGCCCAGTTGCTTCTGCGTCTGCGCCGTGTGCGTGGTGTCGGCGGGCGTGGTGATCGGTGCGCCATAGACCGGGTTGAAGATGTCCAGCGACGGCGCGGCGGAGAAGTCGAAGGCCGAGCGCGAGTCGGTCTTGACGCGACGGTAGTCCAGCCCGGTGAGCAGCGTGTGGCGCGCCGGGCCGGTGGCGAAGGCGAACTCCGCCTGGTTGTCGACGGCGACCGACTTCGAGTCCTCGCGCGGCGTCCACACGTAGCGCGAGAGCGTGCGCTGGTCCGCCGCGAGTCCGAAAGCGCCCACCGTGCGGTGGTCGATGTCGAAGTCCATGTAGCGCAGGTTCTGGCGCAGCGTGACGGTGTCGTTGAGCTGGTGCGAGAGCTCGTAGCCGACCGAGGCGCTGTTCTTCTTGTACCAGTCGTAGTCGGGTTCGCCGGTGAAGCGGGTGGGCGGGATCTTGCCGTTGGGGTTGGGGAACAGCGTGCCGTCCGCGGGCAGGAAGCCGCCGGCGGCGGCCGTGTCGGCCTTCTGGAACTGGCCCATCACCAGCAGCGAGGTCGCCGGGCTGACGTTCACCAGCAGCGACGGCGCGATGGCGTAGCGGTCGTCCTTGGCGAAGTCGACATAGGTATCGCTCTTGCGCGCCAGGCCCGCGACGCGGAAGAGCACCGAGCCGTCCTCGCTCAGCTTGCCGCCGATGTCGGCCGTCAACTGCCGCTTGCTGAAGCTGCCCAGTTCCAGGCCGATCTCGTTGACCGGCACGGCGGACGGCCGCTTGCTCACGCCGTTGATGAAGCCGCTGGGCGGCAGCGCGCCGTACATGACCGAGGCGGGACCCTTCAGGATCTCGATGCGTTCGAGCAGGTAGGGCTCCAGGCGCGTCTGGCCGGCCCACGTGCCGTCGGGCAGGCCCAGACCGTCGAGGAACAGCGCCGGGCGGAAGCCGCGCACCAGGATCCAGTCGCTGCGCGAGTCCGAACCGAAGGCGCCGCCCACCGTGCCGGAGGTGTAGCGCACCGCCTCGTCGACGCCGGTGGCGCCTTGCAGCTCGATCTGCTCGCGGGTGACGACCGAGACCGACTGCGGTGCCTCCAGGATGGAGGTGTCCGTCTTCATGCCGGTGGCGCTGCGGCGCGCGACCATGCCGTAGACGGCGCTGGTGGCGGTCTCGCGGGGGCCGGTGCCGCGCACGTTCACCTCCGGCAGGGGCGTGGGTTCCGACGAGGACCTGGTGGCAGATGCCGCTGCCGCCGCTGCCGCCGCTGGCACCGGCACGGCCGGCGCCGTCTGGGCCTGCGCCAGCGAGGACAGCGACAGGCCGGCGAGCGCCAGGGCGTGGACGTGGACGAGGGCAACGGGACGCGGGAGATAGGTCATGGAAGAGGGCGGAGCCGAAAAAGCACGTGAATGACAATGATTCGCATCTGAATCATAGGGCGAACCCGCAGGTGGAAGGGCCGCGGAAACCAGCTCCAGACGAGGTTGATGCGCTTTGGCAACGCTTTCATGAACCGGCGGCCGCCGGGGCCGTGGGCCCATGTGCCGGCGCCCGGTGATACAAGCAGGTCCATCGTCCCGCCCGCCCAGCGCTCCTGACACCGAACCTTCCGCTCCGACGCCGATGTCCCTGATCCCGCCACCGACTCCCGCCGACCCCCGCGCCGCCGACCTCCGCCGCATGAAGCGGGTGGCGCTGAGCTGCCTGCTCGCGTCGCTCGCCGGACTGGCCATGAGCCTGCTGATGGGCGCCCAGGGCCCCTGGGGCTGGCTCAAGGCCTTCTGCGAGGCCGCCGCCATCGGCGGCCTGGCCGACTGGTTCGCCGTCGTCGCGCTGTTCCGTCATCCGCTCGGCATCCCGATCCCGCACACCGCGCTCATCCCGCAGGGCAAGCACCGCATCGCCGACAGCCTCGCCGGCTTCGTCCGCGACAACTTCCTCCACCCCGAGGTCCTGCTCCGCAAGCTCCAGATCCTCAACCCCGCCGAGCGCCTCGGCCAGTGGTTGCGCGAGCCCGCCAACCTCGCGCAGGTGACCGGCTCCGTCCGCACGATGGCCGTCGAGGCGCTGTCGCTGCTCAACGAGCAGGCCGTGCGCCGCGCCATCGGCGAGTTCCTCGTCGCGCGCGCGCTGTCCTGGAACGCCACCGGCACCGCGGCCTCGGTCCTGGACGTGCTGACCAAGTCGGGCCGCCACCAGGACGTGCTCGACGGCGCGCTGTCCAAGCTCCGCGACTACCTGTCGACGCCCGAGGTGAGGGCGCTCGTCGCCGCGCGGCTGGTGAAGTTCGCGAGCACCCAGTGGCCGAAGGCGATCAAGCTCGTCGACACGATCGCGAACGTCGAGAAGATGGCCGACAGCCTGTCCGACAAGCTCGCGCTGCAACTGGTCGAGGAAGTGCAGACCGCGCTGTCGCAGCCCGACCACTCGGTGCGGCGGCAGTTCGATGACTGGATCCTCGAATTCATCGAGCGGCTGCGCCAGGACCCCGAGTTCGCGAGCGAGGTCAACGCGATGAAGGACCGCGTCGTGCAGAGCGACGACGTGCGCGCCTACCTCGACGGCGTGTGGACGGAGGTCCGCGCCACCCTCGAGCAGGACCTGCGCCGCGACGACTCGGTGCTGATGCGGCATCTCGACCAGTCGCTGGCGGCGCTCGGCGACCGGTTGAGCCGCGATCCGGCGCTCGTGCAGGCGATCAACGAGCACGTGCTGTCCGCGGCGGGACGCATGGTCGACGGCATGCGCGAGGGCGTCACGCAGCACATCGCGTCGACCGTCAAGGCCTGGGACGATCGCAGCCTGGTGCGGCAGATCGAGCTCAGCGTCGGTCGCGACCTGCAGTTCATCCGGCTGAACGGCACGCTGGTGGGTGGCGTCATCGGCCTGCTGCTCTACGCGGTGACGATCCTGGCGCAGCGCTGAGTGCCACCACATGCGGGGCATCGTCCGCGGCCGAATCGGCAACGGGCGTTGCTCAATAGGCAACGGCCGAGGGGAACAGGCGTCAGGCGTTGTCGATGGCGCATCGGCATCCGGGCATCCGGGCATCGGCCGTAGACTGCGCCGATCTTCTGCTCATTCCGGAACCTCGCCATGCCCCGTTACGTCGCCTTCCTCCGCGGTGTCAGCCCGATGAACGCCCGGATGCCGGACCTGATCCGTGCGTTCGAGGCCGCCGGCTTCACGCGGGTGAAGACGGTGATCTCCAGCGGCAACGTGGTGTTCGATCACCCCGGCGCGCCGGTCGACGAACTCGAACGCCTCGCCGAGCAGGCGATGACCGACACGCTGGGCAAGACCTTCGCCACCACCGTGCGGCCGGTCGAGCACCTCAGGCAGATCGTCGACGCCGACCACCACGCCGCGTTCAGCCCGCCGGCCGCGGCCAAGCAGCTGATCACCTTCCTGAAGCGCCCGCACGAGGGCCAGGTCTCGCTGCCGCTTGAAGGCGACGGCGCCGCGATCTGCAAGCACGACGGCGTCGAGGTCTACAGCCACTACCTGCCCAACGACAAGGGCCCGCTGTTCATGACCATGCTGGAGAAGACCTTCGGCAAACAGATCACGACGCGCACCGTGGAGACGGTGCGCAAGTGCATCAAGGCCTGAAGGGGATCACGGTCGCTCGCGGCAAGTCCGCAGCCGCGGGCTTGCGGCGCGGCTCACGGCGGCTCACGGCGGTTCACGGCGACTCACGACAGCACGTTGTAGAGCCGCAGGATCCACCACTGCTGCGCCGCCAGCGCGACCAGCACCAGCGCCCACTGGAAGCGCCGGCTGGTGACCAGCGCCGCGACGCCGCACAGCACGATGGCGGCGGCCGTCTTCACGCCGTAGGCCGTGCCGAGTTCCTGCAGATGCGCCGCCCCCTTGAGCCCGGTGTCCGCCACGTCCAGCAGCAGCGTGAACGCCAGGATCCCGAAGAACCAGCGCCGCCGCGACTGGAAGTAGTCGCGGTAGCCGGCGTACTCGGCGATGTCGTCGGGGAAGAGGATCGCGCACAGCAGGTACAGCACCGCGCTGTAGCCGACCACGAACGCGAACTGCAGGAAGTGCCACGGGCCCACGCGGCTCAGCGCGAACTCCCACCACCAGAAGTGGATCAGCGTCACCAGCATGTAGAGCGCCCACAGCAGGTGGACGCCGTCGACCCTCAGCCGGCCCGGGTGCTGCACGAACTTCGCCAGCCCCGACAGCAGCCGCGCGATCGACAGGCTGACCACCATGCTCAGCACCATCCGGATGTGGATGAACTGGTTGGGATCGATCGCGGCGTGGTCCATGGGTCGGGCTCCTGGCGCGGTGCCGGGTGGCGGCACCATCGAGGGCAATCGAGGGCAATCGAGGGCAATCGAGGGCAATCGAGCGGGGCGGCGGTTTCAGTCGCCCCGCCTCGGACACATGAGGCGCCTCAGGCCACGCACGCCCGGTTCTTGCCGGTGCGCTTGGCTTCGTAGAGCGCCTCGTCGGCGCGGTCCAGCGCCTGCTCCATCGTCTCGCCCCCGCGGAACAGCGTCACGCCCGCGGAGAACGTGACGAACACGTCGCGCCCCTCGTGCATGAACAGGCTGGCCGACAGCGAGCGCTGCAGCCGCAGCAGCACCGCCTGCGCCTCCTCGAGCGGCGCCTCGGGCAGGATCAGCACGAATTCCTCGCCGCCCCAGCGGCCGACCTTGTCGCCGGGCCGCAGCAGCCCCGATACCCGCGCCGCCAGCGCCTTCAGCGCCTCGTCGCCGGCCGCGTGGCCGAGGTTGTCGTTGAGCTTCTTGAAATTGTCGATGTCCAGCAGCGCCAGCGCCAGCGGCTTGGGATCGCGCTCGAGCTTCGCGCGCTCGGTCTCGAAGGTCGCGATCAGGCCGCGCCGGTTGGCCACCTGCGTCAGCTGGTCGGTCTGGACCTCGCTGGACAGCCGGCGCAACTCGCCCTCGAGTTCCTCGACGCGTCCGGCGAGCTGCGTCGCGCGGTCGTGCTCGTCGCGCAGCCGGCCTTGCGTGCTCTGCACCAGCGACTGCACGCTGCGGCTCTCCTCGACCATCTCGCGCACCACGCCCGCCAGGCTTTCCAGCGAGTCCGCCTGCTCGATCACGGTGGCGTACTTGCCGACGCTGTCGCTGAAACGGTCGGTGTGCTGGCCGAGCTCGCCCAGCTCCTGCAGCATCCGGTTGATCAGGCCCTTGAGCGCGTCGCGGGCGCGGCCGCGCTCTTCGCGCAGGCTGTGCTGGCGCTCGCGCGTGCTGTGCAGCAGCTCGCTGACCGAGCGCACGCTGCGCGCCGTCAGGCCCTGCGCCAGCGTCTGGCTCATCGCCTCGCACTGGCCTTGGGCCCAGGAATCGTCTTCGGCCAGGTCGGTCAGGCTGCCGGTCAGCTCGCCGCAGAGCTTCCCGAGTTCGGTGAACGCGTGATTGCGGTGATCCAGCCAGCGCCGCGCACGGACGCACAGCGCATCCATCTGCGCCGCGCGCTCGGGCGTCGCGCCGTCGCGGATGAGTTCCGCATGCGCCACGCCCAGTTCGTCGATCAACTCCTGCGCGCGGGCGTCGTCCGAGCGCAGCGCATGGCGCACGGTGCCGTTCAGGTGCGTGCCGACTTCGGGCCAGGATTGCAGGCCGGGGCCGGCCTCGCCCATCAGCGTGTCGAGCGAGCCGTAACGCGCGGCGCTGGCGGCGCCCCCGCCGGCGGCCTCGTCGGGCGGCTGCGCGGCCTCCTCTTCGCTGAAGAACTGGCTCGGCGTTCCGGCGCGTTCGTCGTCGTCTGCCTCGACGCCGTCCAACGGGGCGGGCTGGGTTTCCACGCGCGCGTCGCTGACGTCGGAATCCCAGCTCGCGACCAGCTGCTTCAGGCGCAGGGTCAGTCGTTGCGGGTCGCTGCGGTTGCTCTGCAGCACGCGCAGCACGCCGTCCTTCTTGCGCGCCAGCGTCCATTGCCGGCCGCCGCGTTCCAGGCCGCGCATCATCCGTTCGATCAACTGCGCGAGCTGCTCGGCTTGCGCGCCGGGCCCGTGCGTCTGCTGCAGTCCTTCCAGCGCGCGCTGGAGTTCGTCCCACTTGCCCTCACGCACCTGGTTCGCGAAACCCTGGCGCTGTTGCGGATCGGGCACCGCCAGGCCGAGCAGCCGGGCCACGGACGCCTGCGCGCGCTCGGGCAGCTGCGTGCCGGCGCCGCCACGGGCGGGCTCGCCGGACTCCTGCGCGTAGGCGCGGGCGTAGTTCTCGGGCGTGGGTTCCAGCTTGTCCAGCGCCAGCCGGCGCAGGGCCGCTTTTGCCAGGAGAGCGGGGGGCTGCTGCGGCATCGTTGGAGACTCGGTGAAGACGTTGGAAACGGGGGGAATCGGGAGAATCGGGAAAATGCGCTGACGCTCGCGGCCGGCCCCGGGCTCAGCGTGTCGGGATGTCTTCGCCGGCGTCGGACGTCGGCAGGATCCAGGGGGCCTTGCGCGGCAGCACGGTCTGCGCGAGCCAGCGTTCCAGGTCGTCGGGCGGCAGCGGCTTGCTGAACAGGAAGCCCTGCATCAGGCTGCAGTCCAGGCGTCTGAGGACTTCCATCTGCCGCAGCGTCTCGACGCCCTCGGCGATGACCTGCAGGCCCAGCGAGCGCGCCAGCGCGATGATCGCGGTGACCACCGCCGAGCTCTGCGGCGTGATGCCCAGGTCGCGGACGAAGCTGCGGTCGATCTTCACCTCGGAGATCGGCAGCGTCGTCAGGTAGGCCAGCGACGAGTAGCCGGTGCCGAAGTCGTCGATCGAGATCTCGACGCCGACCTCGTTGAGCCGGTGCAGCGACGGGATCACGCTCTGCAGGTCCTTCATCAGGCCGGTCTCGGTGATCTCGAGCTGGATCGCGCGGTGCGGCACGCCCCACTGGCTGACGAACTGGTGGATGTGCTCGACCAGGTCCGAGCGCTCGAACAGCCGGTTGGGCAGGTTCACCGCGATCGACTCGCTGAAGCCGAAGTTCAGTTGCCAGACCTTGGCCTGGCGCGCGGCCTCGCGCAGCGCCCATTCGGACAGCGGCACGATCAGGCCGGTCTCCTCGGCCAGCGGGATGAAGTCGCCCGGCGGCACCAGCGTGTTGCCGCGGCGCCAGCGCATCAGCGCCTCGGCGCCGACCATGCGGGCGGTGCGGACGTCGATCTTGGGCTGGTAGTGCAGCACCAGCTCGTCGCGCTCGATCGCCTTGTGCAGCGCCGACTCGAGCTCGAGCTTCTCGCGCCCGCGACCCGCCAGCATCGGCGAGTACAGCGCCGACGCGTTGCGGCCCTGGTTCTTGACCGCGTACATCGCCACGTCGGCGTTGCGCAGCAGGTCGGCCATGGTCAGGCCGTCGCGCGGATAGAGCGAGATGCCCACCGACGCGGTCACGAAACATTCCTGGCCGGCGATGAAGATCGGCTCGCGCAGCGCGTCCAGCACGCGCTGGGCGACGCGCTCGGCGTCGCTCTCGTCGCCGACCTCGGGCAGCAGCGCGACGAACTCGTCGCCGCCCAGGCGGCCCACCGCCTCCAGCGTGCGGTGCGAGCGCGTGCCGACCGATTCCAGCATGCCTTCCATCACCTGGTCGCTATGGCGCACGCAGGAGCGCAGGCGGCGCCCGACTTCCATCAGCAGGTCGTCGCCGGCGGCGTGGCCCAGTGTGTCGTTGATGACCTTGAAGCGGTCCAGGTCGATCAGCAGCAGGCCGACCTCATGGCCCATGCGACGGCCGGCCTCGATGGCGCGCTCGGCGCGCCACATCAGCTGGCGGCGGTTGGGCAGGCCGGTCAGCGCGTCGAAGTTGGCCAGCTCGCGGATGCGGTCCTCCGCCATGCGGCGGTCGGTCACGTCCTGGATGACGCCGGTGTAGCCGCAGGCGTTGCCGTGTTCGTTGAACTCGGGCTCGGCCTCGATGTGGATGACGCGCTTGCGGCCGTCCAGCAGCGTGAAGGGCAGGTCGGTCACCAGCACCGAGTTGTGGGCGACGACGTCGCGCAGCAGGCGCATGAAGAGCAGGCGCTCCTCGCGCGGCACCATGCGCATCACGCCGATGAAGTCCAGCGGATCGATCGGTCCGCGGCCGAAGACGCGCAGCGCCTCGTTGGCCAGCTTGAAGCCGTGGCCGGTCTGCCACTCGAAGCTGCCCATGCGGGCCAGGTCTTGCGCGCGGGCCAGCTTGGACTTGCTGCGCTCGAGCTCCTGGCGCGTGCGCGAGCTGCGCAGCATGTAGCGCAGCCGGCCGGCCAGCAGCCGCCATTGGGTGGACTTGACGAAGAAGTCGGTCGCGCCGGCCTGGTAGGCGCGGTTGATCGAGGCCTCGTCGTCGAGGCCGGTCAGCATCAGGATAGGCGCGTTCTCGAAGCCGGGCAGGTTGCGCAGCCGCTCGCAGGTCTCGAAGCCGTCGAGGTCGGGCATCAGCGCGTCCAGCACGATCAGCTCGGGCGTCCACTGCGTGACCAGCTGCAGCGCCTGCTGCCCGCCGGTCAGCGCGGTGACCTCGAAGCCGTGCTCCTGCAGCGCGGCCTCGATCAGCATGAGGTTGACCGGGTCGTCGTCCACCAGCAGGACGCGGGGCCGTTCGATCAGTTCGCCTTCCTTCACGACGCGGCTCATCGCGAGGGGTGGACCAGTTGCTGCATGGCGAGCCGCGCGGCGGCGATGTCGTCGAGCACGGTCCCGATCAGGTCGGCCAGGCCGTCCTCGCGCCCGCCGCGGGCGAGGGCCTCGATCTCGGCGCAGCGCTGCGACAGCACCGATGCGCCCAGGCTGGCCGCGGCCGATTTGAGCGTGTGCGCCACGTGGCGCAGCGCGTTCAGGTCGCGCGGCGCGTCGCGCCCTTGGGCGAGCACCTGCTCCTGCTGGTCCAGCGATTTGAGGAAGGCCGCCACGACCCGATCCAGCAGGTGGTTCACGCCCGCCGGGTCCAGCTCGCGCAGACGGGCGAGGGCCTGGTCGTCCAGCACGGCGGGTTCGGGCTGCGTCCGGGAGGGCATGGTCGTGGCGTAGTCTGGTGACATCTTCTGATCATGGCGCCGCGAGGAGGTTCCACGCGGAGTTGCAGACCATTGTCGTTCACCGCAAGGATGCGAGCGTGCGAAAAAGCAGTCAATTCTGGTGTTCTTGGAGACGCCGCTCGGGGTAAGTCCTGGGGTGGGTGTCGCATCCATGCCGCCTCATGCGAAGCGTCGGCGCCCGGTCGCACGTGTTCGGAGCCCGGGGGCCGGCAGTTGCCTGCCTACAATGGTCCGCATGAACAGGTTGGGGGAAGCCGCCGCGCGCCGTCGGCCATGGAAGGGAGCCGCGCTGGCCTTGGGGCTGGCGGTCGTGGTCCTGCTCCTGCTGCTCGCGCTCAACCTCGAGCCCACCGGCCCCGGCCTGGTGCTGACCGCCGTGATGGCGGGCGCCGCGCTGATGATCTTCGTGGCCGCGCTGACCTGGCACCTCGCGGTGCGGCTGGCGCGGGCGCAATTCGGCGAGCTGCTGCGCGAGAGCCGCCAGCAGGCGCAATCGCTGACGCAGCTGCAGCCGGACTGGCTCTGGCAGACCGACGCCCAGCATCACCTCGTGCGCTGGCAGGCGCCCCAGGGCGCACCGGCGTCGAGCTGGGCCGGCACGGCGATGAACGGCTCGGTCACGCAGCGGCTGTGGGAACGCTTCCAGCCCTTGCCCGTCCATTCCTCCGGCTCGTCCCCCGGCTCGTCCTCCGCATCGGGCGACGGGCTGGCCGACGGCGTCGCGCCGGACGTGCGCGGCCAGGTCGAGCCGGGACAGAGCTTCGACCGCCTGCGCGTCGTCGACTCGCAGGGCCGTCGCTGGGAACTGCGCGGGCAGGCGACCACGGACGCGGTGGGGCGCTTCGCCGGTTATCTCGGCGCGGCCCGTGTGCTCGACGAGCCGTCGGCGGCGAGCCCGGACGGTCTGGCGTTCTCGGGCCCCGCAAGCGCTACCGCAACTGTCACGGCCGCCGCGGCCTCCACCGACTGGCTGCAGGCCCTGCCCGGTCCGGCCTGGCTGCTCAGTGGCGCTGCCGGCGCGGGCGCGGGCGCGGGTGCCGCGAACGGATCAGGCGGCGCGGGCGGCGCGGGGGCATCGGCGCGCCTGATCGATTTCAACGAGGCGGCCGCGCAGATGATGGGCGGCTCGGAGGCGAGAGGTCAGCTCTGGCGCGCCTGCGAGGAACGGCTGCCCGAGGAACTCCGTCGGGCGCTCGCGCAGCCCGACCTGCAGTCCGGCAGCGCCTGCGGCGCCTGGTGGCTGTGCCTGACGGCGCTGCCGCACGGCGGCGGCACGCTGCTGAGCCTGTGGCCGCAGGGCGCGGCCGAGACGGTGCCGGCGGCGCTGGCGATGCAGGCGGCGGAACAGGCGCGGGCGGACCAGGCCTCGTTCAGCTACACCGTGTCGCACGACCTGCGCGCGCCGCTGCGCGTGGTCGAGGGCTTCACCCGCATCCTCAAGGAAGACTACGGCCGGCTGCTGGACCGCGCCGGCAACGACCACCTGGACCGCGTGCTCGGCGCGTCGACGCGGATGCACAGCATGATCGACTCGTTGCTGGCGCTGTCTCACCTGTCGTCGCAGTCGCTGCGGCACGAGACGGTGGACCTGTCGCTGCTGGCGTCGCAGGTGGTGGAGGAACTCCGCCGCGGCGCGCCGGCCCGGGCGGTCGATGCGCAGGTCCAGCCGGGCCTGCGGGTGCAGGGCGATCCGACGCTGCTGAGGATGGTGCTGGAGAACCTGCTCGGCAACGCGTGGAAGTACAGTGGCAAGCGCGACCATGCGGAGATCCGCTTCGAGTCCGAGCAGCGCCAGGGCGAGCGGGTGTTCGTCGTCACCGACAACGGCGCGGGTTTCGACATGCGCTTCGCGGACCGCCTCTTCGGCGTGTTCCAGCGGCTGCACAGCGCGAGCGACTTCCAGGGGACCGGCGTGGGCCTGGCCTCGGCACGACGCATCGTGCGCCGGCACGGCGGCGACATCTGGGCCGAATCGGAAGTCGGGCAGGGCGCCCGGTTCTACTTCACCTTGCCGAACTGAGCGGCCGAACTGACCGGCCGAACTCATCGGCCGACCGCATCGTTCGACCGCATCGTTCGACCGCATCGGCCAATGCGTCAGTTTCCGAGCGACAACTGCTCGACGGCCTCGACGATGCGTCTGGCCTGTTCCCCGGTTTCGATCGACTGCTCCGCGGCCATGCGCTCAAGGCGCGACAGCGCCTGCGCGCGGGTCAGCGAGTAGCGGTGCATCAGCACGCCCAAGGCCATCGCCTCGACGACTTCCAGCGACGCGCTCGGCTCGACGGCCGGCGTCGGCGGGGCCGCGACGCTGCGGGCGGGACGGTTGGCGAAGGCGGCCTCGACGGCGGGGACGATCTGGTGGATGTCCAGCGGCTTGACGAGGTAGGCGAGGGCGCCGAGTTCCTTCACCTTGGCCACGGTGGCCTCGTCGGCGAAGGCCGAGAGGAACATGAAGGGCAGCTGCAGGTAGTCGCGCAGGTAGCCGGCGACGTCGAAGCCGGTCATGCCTTCCATGCGGATGTCCAGCAGCGCGAGGTCGGGACGGTGCTGGCGGGCGATGAGGATGGCGTCGTCGCCGTTGTCGGCGTCGAACACTTCGTAGCCGGCCTGGGCGAGGCCGTGCGTCAAGGTGGCGAGCACCAGCCGGTCGTCGTCCACGACCAGGATGCGGCCTTTGCCGCTCGCGCCCACGTCCTTGCTCACGCCATCCAAGCTGCTCACGCTGCTCCCGACTCCAACGTCACCCAGGCCAACCCCAATCGATGGGGGACCCGGGATTGTCACCGAAATGCCGCGGCCGGGTCTGCGGCGGCCGGGCCCCGGTTTCGGGTGGTCACAAGTGACCCTGTGGGCGGTCCGCGGTGCTGCTGTCGACGTGGGAATCAGGCATGCGGAGAAAGGAGCAGCTCCTGCTCCGTGAGGGCTCAAAGCGCCTCCAGCAGTTGCACCCCCGGCGGCCACAGGCTGAGCTCGCAGACCACCTGGTCGCCGTCCTGCGAGAGCCCCAGCAGCGCGCTGCGCCGCGGCAGCAGCGCGCGCACCAGGCCGAGGCCGGAGACGCCGCCGCGCACCTGCGCAAGGTCGAATCCCGCCGGCAGCTTCCCGTGGTTGACGATGCGCAGCACCACCTGCTCGGGATCGAAACGCAGCTCGCAGCGCACCGGCGTCTCGCCGCCGTGTTTCACCGCGTTGGTGAACAGCTCGTTGAGCGTCAGCGCGATCGGGATCGCCTCGGCTTCGGGCAGGCCCCAGCGGTGCGACTGCTCGGCCATCGCGCCGTCGATCTCGACCAGGATCTCGCGCCCGAACATCCGCTGCACCGAGCCCATCACCGCCTCGACGACCTTGCGCAGCCGCAGCGGTCCGGACATCCCCACCTGCAGCCCGTAGACCTGCGCGATCGCCTGCACCTGGCCGACGGCCTCGTTGATCACCGTGCGCACCTCAGGCCTGCGCGCGGCGATCTGCTGCAGCAGACCGGCCACGCCCTGGAGGTTGTTCTTGATCCGGTGGTGGACCTCGCGCACCAGCAGCTCGCGCTGCGCGATCGCCGCCTCCAGCCGCGCGGCTTCCTGCGCGCGCTGCTGCGTGACGTCGCTGGCGACCAGCAGCAGCTGCTCCGGCTCCAGTTCGCCGCTGGCGTCGTTGACGCCCGCCAGGTGCAGCAGCCGCGCGTCCCAGATCCGCGCCTGGCCGCGCACCGTCAGGCGGTACTCGCGCTGCAGCACCTCGCTGCTCTGCAGCGCGAACTCCATGTCCGAGCGGATGGTCTCCGCCTCGTCGCCGCTGCCGAAGAGCGCCTCCAGGCTCGCGCCGAGCAGTTCTTCCTCCGGCCGGCCCGCGAGCGCCGCCGCGGCCTGGTTGATCTGCCGCACCTGCAGCGTGCGGGCGTCGTGCAGGCTGATGGCGATCGGCGCGGCCTCGATGATCCGGTGCAGCGAGGCCTGCGCCTGCTGGCTCTGCGCCTCGGCCTGGCGGCGACGTTCGATGTCGAGCAGCGCGTAGGTCAGTTGCCGCGAGCTGTCCGGCCCGACCGTCGCCACCGCGTTGCCGACCACCCAGAACTCCCGCCCGTCGCGCGCGACCACGCGGCACTCGAAGGTCTCGGCCTGGCCCTCGGGCAGGTCGTCCAGGTAATGCGTCTGGCGGAACGGATGGTCCGGCGCCTCGGTCGCGACGCTGCTGATCGGCTGACCGGCGAATTCCGGCAGGTCCCCGCCGAACATGCGCCGCGCCGAGCGGTTCATCCACTCGATGCCCTGCCGGCCCACCGTCACGATGCCGACCAGCACGGAGTCGAGCACCGCGCGCTCGCGCTCCGTCTGCAGGTTCAGCGAATGCTGCAGCAGCTCGTTGCGCTCCTGCGCCTGGTGGTGGTCCGTGATGTCGACGGTCAGCACGGAGGTCGTCTTCTGGCCCGAGGCCAACTGGCCGATCTCGACCCGCGTCATCAGCCACCGCAGGCCGTGCTCGGGATGCCGGACCGCGTAGCGCGCCACCGTCGGCGTGGCCTGCTTCAGCGCCTGCTGGAGCTTCTCGTACTCTGCGCGCGACTCGGGCTCCACCATGTCGCGGTTGACGCCTTGCAGCGCCGGCGCCGGCCGCATGCCTTCGTCGCCGGGAACGGGCGGCGGAGGCGGTGCGCCGGTGCCGGGCCGCGACCAGCCGCCTTCCGCCTGGAAGGTCGCCAGTCCCACGCCGGCGGTGTCCATCAGCGTCTGCAGCTGCTGCTGCGCGAGCTCCAGGTCCTGTTCCGCGCTGCGGTCCTCGAGCATCACCAGCGTGCGCGGTCGCGTCCACGGGCCGCTCAACCGGCGGGCGCGCACACGGATCCAGCGCCGCCGGTCGCCGGGCGGCGCGAGCAGCGCGTTGCGATGCGTCTCCTGGCCCGACTCGGGGGCCTTCGCATGCAGCAGGTCGCGCCACTCGGGCGGCAGCTCGTGCAGGCTGATCGGCATCTGCGGGCTGAGGCGTCGGCACAGCGCCGCAAAGGCGCCGTTGAAACGCAGCAGCAGGCCCTGGTCGTCGTGCATCAGCGCGGGCAGCGGGCTGAGGTCCAGCCACTGGTCAATCTCCGACTGCATCCGGTCCGCACGTTCCCGCGCCGCCAGCTCGGTGCTGTGGTCCTGCAGCAGCGCCAGGCCCAGTCCACCCTCCAACGGATGCACCCAAGCCTGCAGCAGATGATCGCGACCCTGGTCATCGACCAGCCGCAGTTCCTGCGCCTTGCCGCTGGGCAGCAGGCGCTCACCCTTCAGCGAAATCGCGCCCATCAACCCCTGCAGGCGCGCGTTGGTCAGCAAGACCTGGCCCTTGGCGTCCAGCACGAAACCCGGCCACGGACCCTCCCACAGGCCAGCCAGCAGGTCGGACAGCGCCAGACCACGAGCCGTCAGCAGCGCGCGCAGGGCGTCGAGATCGGGGGAGGCGAGGGGAAGTTGGGTCGACACGGGGCGAGTTTATGCCGGGTGGGGACCGCCTATCTGCAACGGTTTGAGCGTTGGCCGCCAGGTCGCAGGGCCTTGGCCGCAAGGGCCAAAACCCCGCGACCTGCCGTCCCCGATCGCCGTCTTACTTTCACGGTTTTGCGACCGAGGACCGCAATGAAAAAGGCCTCGCGGGCGTGCCGGCGAGGCCTCTCGTTGCTTTGGGCTTCGCGCCCGGGTTCACTCCAGTTGCGAGGCCTTGTGCAGCGCGCGCAGCACCGCGCCGTTCACTTCGTCGGGGCCCAGCATCAGCGTGTCGAGCGCGGCACGGACGTCGATGACCGATTCGTTCTCGATCGCCTGCACCAGGTCGAGGTAGCCCTTGTACGGACCGGTCTGATCGACCAGCGCCTGGCGCACACGCTCGGGCACCGGGATCGACTGCAGCAGCTTCTCGAAGGGCTGCTTCAGCATGTGGTCCAGCAGCGAGAACAGGCCGCAGATGAACATCTCGTCGCGGACCTCGGAGTCCGTCATGCTCTTGGCCAGCTCTTCCATGACCAGGCCGCGGCGCAACGCACCGAACATCACCGGACGCATGGCGTGGTCCTTGCTGGCCGTGGCCAGCAGCAGCGCCAGCCAGCGGCGCAGGCGCGCGTAGCCCAGCAGCATGATCGCGTGACGGAACGAGGACACCTCGACCGAGAGGCCGAAGGCCGCGGAATTCATGTAGCGCAGGAGCTTGAAGGCCAGGCTGGGATCGCGCTTGAGCGTCTGCTCCAGGCGCTCGACGTCCTCGCCCTGGTCGACGCGCGACATCAGCTCGACGATCACCTGGAGGTCGGCCTGCGCGTCGTTGCGGGCCGCCGGCGCGGCGGGCGCCTCGAACTCGCCGTGGACGGTCCAGCCCAGCACGCCGGCCGCGCCGGCATCCAGCGCCTGCTTGAAGTCGTCGCCGTTGCGCGCGCCGGAGACCAGCACCGACTTGCCCGCCGGCAGCGGACCGCCGCCCAGCTCCTGCAGGTCGAGCACCAGCTGCTTGAAGCCGGCCGCGTCGGAGCGGCCCTTCAGCAGCGCGCCGCGCGCCTGCGCCTGGGCGGCGAGGTCGGCGTCGGACAGCAGGAAGGCGGGGACCTCGATCTTGAAGTTGCCCGGGAGCGCGGCGGCGAGCAGGCCCTTGAGCAGGCCTTCGTGCGCCACGTTCAGCAGCACGGGCTTGGTCGGGAAGGCCTCGGCCAGCGCCGCCAGCAGCTCGCCGGCGTCGGGCGTGCCCTCGGGGCGAAGCGCGAACACCGTGACGCGGGTGGCCTCGATGTCGAAGGACTTGGAAACCAGGGGCGCGTACCCCAGGGCCAGTTGGCCCAGCACGGCGTGTGTCGAGTTCATGCAGATCGGCGCATCAGGAGTTGATGTACTGGAACAGCGACATGCGCTGCACCATCGAGTAGGTCTTCAGCGCCGCATCGTAGCCCGTCTGCTGATTCTGGAAGTCGGAAATGCCCTGGGTCATGTCCAGGTCCTCTGCGGCAGATTGCTCAGCCTTGTTGTAAACCTTGAGCGTCTGCAGCCGGGACTCGGAACCGTCCAGGTTGTTCATCTGTTCGCCCACCTGGCTGCGCACGTTGGCGAGGTTGCCCATCACGGCGTCCAGGTCGCGCAGGTTGATGAGGTTGGCCTGCGTGATCTCGGGGCCGGTGCGGCCGGTGGTCTTGAGCGATTCGACGGTGCGGTCCAGCACCTCGAAGAGCTTCAGGTCGGCCGTCGCGGGCTTGACGCTGAAGGTGTCGCCGTCGGACGGCGCGCCGGCGATGGTCATCGCCATGCCGTCGAACTTGACGCTCTGGCCGGCGGCGTAGTTGTCGCTGGCGACGGGCACGTGGCCCTGCGATTCGTTGAAGACCGTGTAGGTCTGCGCCGGCGCGGTGCCGCTGACGACGATGCTGTAGCTGTCGCCGGTGACCTGCGCCGGATCGGTGACGCGGCCGGCGTCGATGTAGCCGGTCGAGGCCTTGCCGGTGAGCGCGTTGGGCGCGGGGCCGGTCTCGAAGGTGCCGTTGCCGCTGCGCGCCTGCTCCCAGGCCTGGCGGCCGTCGACGCTGAGCGGATAGTTCTCGAGGTTGCCGGTGGTGACGCTGCCCGAGATGCCCTCGAAGCCCACGCCGCCGCCGATGCGGTTGCCCGAGGCGTCGCGTTGCACCGGGTTGTCGAGGAAGGGCGTGCCCGAGGTGCCCTGGCCGGAGAAGAGGTAGCCGCCGGCGCCGTCGGTGCGGTTGGCGATCGACAGCAGCTGGTCGCGCAGGCCCTGGATCTTGGTCGCCAGGCCCTGGCGCTCCGGGTCGCTGTAGCTGGCGTTGCCGGCGGCGACCAGGGACTCGCGGATCTGCTGCAGCAGTTCGTTGGCGTCGCCCAGGCCGCTTTCGGCCAGCGTCATGCTGTTGCGGCTGGCGTCGAGCGCGCGCTGGCTGGCGTCGACCTGTCCGATCGAGGTGCGCGCGCGCTCGGCGCGGGCCGCGCCGGTCGGGTCGTCGCTGGCCTTCTCGACGCGCTTGCCGCTGGTCAGGCGCTGCTGCGCGTCCTGCATCTCCTGCTGGCGGCGCTGCAGCGTGGCAATGCTGGTGTCGAACATGTTGTTGGTCGAGAGTCGCATGGCGGCGTCCTTCAGTATTCAGGCGATTGGTCAGGCGATTTGTCGGGAGTTCGATCGCGCATCGGGGGGGGCGGCAGGTCGGGCGCGTCAGCGGCCGACCACGCTCAGCAATTGGTCGAACAGGCTCTGCGCGGCCTGCAGCATCTTGGCGGCGGCCTGGTAGCCCTGCTGGAACTGCATCAGCTTGGCCGCCTCCTCGTCGAGGTTGACGCCGGCCTGGCTGGAGCGGGTCTGCTCGGTGTCCGAGGCCACCGTCGTGGAGACCTGCGCCAGGTAGTCCGCGCCCTGCACGCGCGAGCCGATGTCGGCCATCGCGGCGGCGTAGGCCTCGTTGACGGTCTGGCCGCGCGACATCGTGCCGTCGACCTGCAGCTGCTTGCCCAGGAAGGGTTCGCTCTGCATCGCGAGGAAGGCCTTGGCGTTGCCGTTGTTGGTCGAGACCACCTGGTCCGAGACCTGCAGCGCGATCTTGTCGCCCTCGCGCGGCACGCCGTTGATGCGCAGTTCGAAGCCCAGGTCGACGCCGTTGGCCGGATCGTTGCCGATCTTGCCGCCGGCCTTCCAGGTGCCGCTGACCTGCGTGTTGTCCGACAGCGTGATCGTGTAGTTGATGCTGTTGTCGGCGTTGACGGCGCCGAACTCAACGGTCGCGGGCTGCTTGCTCTTGTCGAACTTGTCGTTGATCGCGTAGAGCGTGTCGACGGTCGCCGTGCCCTTGTTGTTGATGTTGGTCGTGCCGATGATGGGCGACGCCGCCGCCAGGCCGGATGGATCGTCCAGCGCGCGCTTGAAGCTGCCCGCCGCGTTGGCCACCGGCTCCAGCAGGAAGCTGTCGCCCTGCTGCATGCTGCCGGTCGTCGACAGGCTGATGCCGTAGGCCGCCTTGATCTGGTCGTTGTTCATGATCGTCGGCTGGCCGCCCGGGCGCACCGCGATCTGGTAGCTGTCGGGCGTGCCGGTCGGATCCGGCGTGACCATGAAGGACAGCGCCGGCACCAGCGAGCCGTCGGTGACGGTGGCGCTGAGCTTGGCGTCGCCGCGGTTGGTCGTCGCCGGCAGCACCGTCGGATTGGCGACGGTGAACAGCGGACCGCCGGCCTGCGCCTTCAGGTCGATGCCCAGGCTCTGCTGCTCGTTGACGCGGGTGGCGATCGCGGTCGCCATCTGGCCGAGCAGGTTGCGGGCATCCTGCAGGTGGGTGTTCTGGTAGCGCAGCATCGCCGTCAGCGAGCCGCCGGTCAGCGTGCTGTCGTCCAGCGCGCGCGTGCCGCTGGTGTCGGTGATCGAGAGCTGCGCGCGCCCGCCGTCGTACGGGTCGGGCGTGACCGAGAGCTGCTGCGCCTGGCCGCCGAGCACCAGCACCTGGCCGCCGCCGATGAACACGCCGGCCGTGCCGTCGCGGCTGTTGGGCACGGTGCTCACCTGCACGTACTGGCTGAGCTGCGAGATCAGCTGGTCGCGCTTGTCGAGCAGGTCGTTGGGGGTGTGGCTGGTGCCGGCCGAGCGGGCGATCTGGTCGTTCGCCGCGGCGATCTGCTTGGCGAGTTCGTTGACCTGCTTGACGTCGGCGTTCATGTCGCTGACGACGCCCGACTGCAGGTCGGCCAGCTGCTGGCCCGCGCTCTGGAAGCGCGCGGCCAGCGCCTGCGCCTTGCCCAGCACGACCTGGCGCGCGGACGGATCGGACGGGCGGCTGGCCACGTCGACCAGCGCATTCAGGAAGTCGTTGGCGGACTGGCCGATGCCGTCGTCGCCGGTGGGGAAGAGCTTCTCCAGCTGCGCCAGCTGCGACTGCATCGTCGTGTCGGCGAAGGCCTGCGACTTGGCGGCCGCGGCCTCGCGGGTCAGGAACTCGTTGTGCGAGCGGGTCACCGTCTGCACGTTGACGCCCTTGCCGAAGTAGCCCGCGCCGGTGAACTGGCCCTCGGGCGTGGTCAGCACCACTTCCTGGCGGGAGTAGCCCTGCGTGTTCGCGTTGGCGATGTTCTGGCCGATCGTCTGCAGCGCCGCCTGGTTGGCGAACATGGCGCGCATGCCGAGCGAGAGCAGCGGGGAGGTACTCATGTCGGTGTCCTCGGTCTTTCCTGGGCGTTCTAGGCGTTCAGGACCTGCTCAGCGGCGCGCGATCAGGCCAGCGCGCGCTGCACGCGCATCGTGGTGTTGATCGTGCGCGCGAGCTTGGTGGCGTATTCGGGGTCGGTGGCGTAGCCGGCCTTCTGCAGGCCCTTGGCGAAGCCCTCGGCGCTGCCGGTGTTGGCCTTGGCGACGACGTCGCGGTAGCGGTCGTTGTTGCCGATCAGCTTGGCGTAGTCCTTGAAGGCCTCTTCGTAGCTGCCGTAGGCGCGGAACTTGGCCGTCACCTTGGTCGGCTTGCCGTCGACGTATTCGGTGGTCTGCACTTCGGCGACCTTGCCGGTCCAGTTGGCGCCGGCCTTGATGCCGAAGACGTTGAAGCTGCTGGAGCCGTCCTTGTTCAGGATCTCGCGCTTGCCCCAGCCGGACTCGTGCGCGGCCTGCGCGATCATGAAGCTGGCCGGGATGCCGGTCGACGCCTGCGCCGACTTGGCCGCGGCGTCGTGCTTCAGGATGAAGTCCTGCACGTGCGGCTGCACGTTCTTGACGGCCAGCGCCGGCAGCTGCTGGACCTTGGTGGCGTCCTTCGCGGTCGGCAGTTCGCCGTCCTTGACGCCGAGCTGGCGCTGCAGGTGGCGCTCGATCGCCTGCGACAGGCCGCCGGGCAGGCCGGTCATCTTCGCGGCGTACTGCTGGTCCAGCATCTCGCCGCCCATCTGGGTCGCCGAGTTCTCCATCATCCCGCTGTTCATCGTGGCCTGGCGCATGCTCTTCATCACTTCCTGCATGAAGAGGGCCTCGAACTGGCGCGCGGTCTCCTTGACGGCGGCCTTGGGGTCGCGCGAGGCGGTGCCCTTGAGCTGCTCGACCGAGCGCGTGTCGGACGACAGGCCATTCACGCCCATGCCGAGCGCGGTGCTGAGGGGGGTGGAGAGGGCCATGTCAGATCACCTCGAGTTCGGCGTTCAACGCGCCGGCGCTCTTCATCGCCTGGAGGATCGCCAGCAGGTCCTGCGGCGTGGCGCCCAGCGTGTTGAGCGCCTTGACGACGTCGTTCAGGCGCGCGCCGGCCGGCAGCTGGATCAGCGAGCCGGGGTCCTGCTTGATCGAGATGTCGGTCTTCTGCGTGACCGTGGTCTGGCCGCCGGACAGCGCGTTGGGCTGGCTGACCTGCGGCGTGCTGGAGATGGTCACCGCCAGGTTGCCGTGCGCGACCGCGCAGGGCTGCAGCGTGACGGCCTGGTTCATGACGACCGAGCCGGTGCGGGCGTTGATGACGATGCGGGCGGCCGGGGTCTCCTGGTCGAAGCTCAGGTTCTCCATGTCGGCGAGGAAGGCGACGCGCGCGTCCGGCGCCAGCGGCGCGCGGACCTTCACGACGCGGCCGTCCAGCGCCATGGCCGTGCCTTCGCCCTTGGACTTGTTGATGGCCTTGGCGACGGCGCGCGCGGTGCCGAAGTCGGAGGCGTTCAGGTCCAGCTGCAGCCACTCGTTCTGCTGCAGCGGCGTGGGCACGCTGCGCTCGACCAGCGCGCCGCCGGGGATGCGGCCGGCGCTGAGGTGGTTGATCTGGACCTTGGAGCCGCCCGCGGACGCGCCGGCGCCGCCGACGATCAGGTTGCCCTGGGCGATCGCGTAGACCTGGCCGTCGGCGCCGCGCAGCGGCGTGGCGATCAGCGTGCCGCCGCGCAGGCTCTTGGCGTTGCCCATCGACGAGACGACGACGTCCAGCGGCTGGCCGGGTTGCGCGAACGGGGGGAGGGAGGTGGTGATCATCACCGCCGCGACGTTGCGCGGCTGCATGGTCACGCCGGGCGGGAGCAGCACGCCGAACTGCTGCAGCATCGCCGTCATGCTCTGGCCCGTGAACGGGGCCTGCGTGGTCTGGTCGCCGGTGCCGTCCAGGCCCACGACCAGGCCGTAGCCGGTCAAGGGGTTGGACCGGACGCCCTGCACCGCGGCGACTTCCTTGATGCGCGTCGCCTCGGCCGGCGTCGCGATTGCGAACAGGGCCATCAGCGCGAGCAGGCCGGAGGCCAGCAGGCGAGGGGAGCGGGAGAAGAAGCGGGGGAGGGTGGTGGGGTACATCTCGGTCACACGGTTGCAGACTCGTGTGACCGATTGTGGGGAAACTTAAATGGGCGAAAGGTTCAAGAAGAAGCGGGATAGCCAGCCAATTCCGTGGGCGTCGGCGACGGCGCCGCGACCGCGCTGCTCGACCCGGACGTTGGCGATCGCGGTCGAGGCGACGATGTTCCCCTGGCGGATCGACTGCGGGTCGACCTGGCCGTAGAAGCGCAGCACGTCCACGTTGGCGTTGACGCCGACCTGCTTCTCGCCCGAGATCAGCAGGTGGCCGTTGGGCAGCACGCCGGTGACGACGGCGGTGATGGTGCCGGAGAAGTCGTTGGTGTTCTCGTTCGTGCCCTTGCCGGTGCTCTTGCTCGACGAGGAACCGCCCACGTCGGCGCGGCCGGCGCCGAAGGAGTTCGCGGCGATGCCCGGGATCGCGGTCACGCCGGCGGCCAGGGCGCCGCTCTTGTCCAGTTCGCTGGTCGACTTCTGCGTCGCGCTGACCTTCTCGGTGATCGTCACGGTGACGATGTCGCCGACCAGGCGGGCGCGGTGATCCTCGAACAGCGGCCGGTAGTTCGCGTTCTGGTAGATGGCGCCGTTGTTGGCCGAGGCCGGGATGGGCTCGGGCATCTTCACGACCGGGGCGGGCTGCATGTCCACGCGCGGTTGCGGGTACATGGTCGAGCAGGCGGTCAGCGCGAGGGCGGCCGGCACGACGGCCAGGGCGACGAGCGAGCTGTGCAGGGAACGGGGCAGGGAACGGGGCAGGAAGTGGGACAGGAACGGGAACGAAGGCATGACGACTCCTAGGATCACGGACAGGAACGAGGGCCCCCGCATCGTCGCGCGGGCGCTCAGCGCCCGGTCGGTGGAAGAGCGGGGCTCAGGCCGGTCAGATCTGCGAGAGCTTCTGGAGCATCTGGTCGGTGGTCTGGATCGCCTTCGAGTTCATCTCGTAGGCGCGCTGCGTCTGGATCATCTGCACCAGCTCCTCGACGACGTTGACGTTCGAGGTTTCGACGAAGCCCTGCTGCACCGTGCCCAGGCTGTTCTGGCCGGGGGCGCCGGTCTGCGGCGTGCCGGAGGCGACGGTTTCGGCGTAGAGGTTGCCGCCCAGCGATTCCAGCCCCGGCGGGTTGATGAAGTTCGCCAGCTGCAGCTGGCCCAGCGTCGTCGGCGTGGCGCTGGCGGCGGTGGTGACGCTCACCGTGCCGTCGGCGCCGATGGTCAGCGACTTGGCGTCGGCCGGGACGATGATCCCCGGCAGCACGGTGTTGCCGTTGTTGGTGACGATCTGGCCGTTGGCGTCGAGCTGGAAGCTGCCGTCCCGGGTGTAGGCGGTGGTGCCGTCGGGCATCTGGACCTGGAAGAAGCCGTTGCCCTTGACGGCCACGTCCAGGTAGTTGGACGTCTGCGTCAGGCTGCCCTGCGAGTGGCTGCGCGAGGTGGCGACCGCGCGCGACCCCAGGCCGACCTGCATGCCGGTGGGCAGCGTGGTCTGCTCGGTGTTGTTGGCGCCGGGCTGGCGCAGCGTCTGGTACATCAGGTCTTCGAAGACCGCGTGCGACTTCTTGAAGCCGTTGGTCGAGACGTTGGCGAGGTTGTGGGAAATCACGTCCAGCTGGGTCTGCTGGGTTTCCATGCCGGTCTTGGCGGTCCAGAGCGAGCGAAGCATCGAGGTCTCCTAATCCTGTGGCGAATGCGGTTCCGTACTGCGAACTGTCGGCAGGCGGATCAGCTGTCGGACAGCAGCTTGGAGGCTGCCTGGCCGTGGGTCTGGGCGATCGAGAGCATCTTCATCTGCTGCTCGAACTGGCGGGCGGCGGCGATCATGCCGACCATGGTCTCGACCGGGCTCACGTTGGAGCCTTCGAGGGCGCCCGACTGCAGCCGGGCGGCGGGATCGGCGGGCAGCGGGTCGCCGCCGTCGGCGATGAACAGGCCGTCGTCGCGGCGCGTGAAGCGGCCGTCCTCGGTGACCAGCTTGATGCGGCCGATGTTGACCGGACGCTGGCCGTCGGACTTGGCCACGACGGTGCCGTCGTCGCCGATCGAGATGGTCGAGTTGGGCGGCACCGTGATCGGGCCGCCGTCGCCCAGCACCTGCAGGCCGTTGCGCATGCGCAGCACGCCGTCCTGGTCGACGTCCATGGAGCCGGCGCGGGTGTAGGCCTCGGTGCCGTCCAGCGCTTGCACCGCCATCCAGGACTTGCCCTTCATGGCGACGTCCAGGTTGCGGTCGGTGGTCGTGATCGGGCCGGCGCTGAGGTCGTGGCCGGTGGTCGTCTCCAGCGCAAAAGCGCGCGTGGACGAGCCGTCGCCGCGGATCGGCACCGCGCGGAACGCCTGCAGCTCGGCCCGGAAGCCGTTGCTGTTGGCGTTGGCGAGGTTGTTGGAGAGCACGTCCTGGCGCGACATCGCCGCCTGGGCGCCGCTCATCGACAGGTAGATCATGCGGTCCATCGGAACTCCTCAGCGATCGGCAACGGGATGGGTCAGGACGTCGGCGCCTGCATCAACGCAGGTTGACCAGCGTCTGCAGGACCTGGTCCTGCGTCTTGATGGTCTGCGAGTTGGCCTGGTAGACGCGCTGCGCGGTCATCATGTTCACCAGCTCGGAGGTCAGGTCGACGTTGGATTCCTCCAGCGCGCCGGGGGTCAGCGAGCCGAGGTTGCCGTCGCCGGGGACGCCCACGACCGGATCGCCGGACGCGTTGGTGCGCGCCCAGACGTTGCCGCCCAGCGGTTGCAGGCCCTGCGGGTTGCGGAAGTTGGCCAGTTCGACCTGACCGGCCGGCTTGGATTCGCCGTTCGAATAACGGGCGGTGACGATGCCGTTGTCTTCCAGCTTGATGCCGACCAGCTGGCCCGGCGCGTAGCCGTTCTGGGTCAGGTCGGTGACGGCGAAGTTGGAGCCGTTCTCGGTTGCCGAACGCAGGTCGAAGCTGATGCCCTTCACCGACGGATCGGACGGGTCGGCCGGCGGCGCCGGGATCGGCAGCGTCGGGGCGCCTTGCGAGTTCGTGCCGGCGGGGATCTTGAGGTTCAGGAACTCGCTCGGGCCGGGCGAGACCGGCTTGCCGCCGGTGGGCAGGAAGGTCATCTGCGTGAACGGCGTCAGCGGGTTGCCCTTGGCGGTGCCGTCGTCGGTCTCGATCGGGTTGCCCTGCGAGTCGAACTGGACGGCGCTGCCGTTGGCCGTCAGGTAGACGTTCCAGACGGTGTTGCCGTTGGCGTCGTCGTTGTTGGCGCGTTGGAAGTACATCGTCAGCGCGGTCGGCTGGCCCTTGGCGTCGTACACCGTCATCGACGTCGCGTTGTTGTACGTCGTCGGGTCGTTCAGCGTGAGGCCGGTCTTGTCGATCTTGGCCGAGTTCGGGTCGGCCGGATCGGTCAGGTCGTAGGCGGCCGTCGGGCCGGCGCGGGAGTCCAGGTTGAACTCCATCTTGATGTCGCTGGTGACCTTGGGGTCGATGCCGCCGGTGGGCAGCTTCAGGCCCTGCGCCAGGCCCGGCTGGACCACGCCGTTGGCGTCGGCGGGATAACCCATCAGCTTGAGCTGGTCGTTGTTGACGATGTTGCCGTCCTTGTCGACCTTGAACTGGCCGTTGCGGGTGTACACCGTCGGGCTCTTGCCGTCCGACACCTGGAAGAAGCCGGCGCCGTTGATCGCCAGGTCCATCGGGTTCTCGGTGATCGAGATGTTGCCCTGCGTGAACTGCTGGGCCACCGTCTGGACCTGCACGCCGATGCCGACGTCGCTGGTGCCGGCGCCGTTGAGCGAGGCGGCGTACATGTCGGCGAACTCCGCCCGCGACGACTTGGCGCCGTAGGTCTGCGAGTTGGCGATGTTGTTGCCGATGACTTCCAGGTTCTTGCTGGAAGCGTTCAGTCCGGAGAGGCCTTGTTGGAAGCTCATGGTCGTGTCCTTGGGCGATTCAGGCGCGAATCTGCGGGATAAATCGGGGTGAAGCTGGGGAGCTGGGCTGGGGCGGAAGTGCTGGGATCAGCCCAGCGAGCGGACCTTGTCGTAGTCGACCAGGCCGGAATTCTTGAGTTCGAGCTGCAGCGTGGCGCCGCTCGTGTTCACCGCGCGCACCGTGTCACGGGTGAGGGTGGTGGCCGTGACCGGCGCGCTGGCGTTGGTCGCCGTGACGCGGAAGCTGAGGTTGGTCGTTTCGGTGGCCTTGGACGCGTCCCAGGTGTAGGACTGCATGCCGGCCTTCATCTTGCCGAGGTCCTGCGTGGAGACCACCTCGCCGGCGCCGTTGAGGATCTCCAGCTTGACGGTGTCGGCGGCGCCGGCCAGGTCGAAGCTCATCGTGGACTTCCCGTCGGCGACGCTGATCTTGTTGCCGGGGACGGTGACGTCGCGGCCGACCAGGCTCACGCTCTGCAGCGCCTGCATCTGGCCGAACTGGCTGCCCAGGGCCTGGATGCTGCTGTTCAGCGTGCTGACGCCGGTGACGGTCTGGATCTGCGCCATCTGCGTCGTGACCGCGGCGTTGTCCATCGGGTTCATCGGGTCCTGGTTCTGCAGCTGCGCGACCAGCAGCTTGAGGAAGCGGTCGGACGTTTCCTGCGCGCTCGTGCCGGTCGCGCTGGCGGCGGCCGTGTTCGAGGCGGCGCCGGTCTTCGTGTTGTTGTTCAGGGCGGTGAAGTCCATGATGGGCGTTCCGTTCGCGTTCTGTTCGCGTCTGTGCGGTTAATCAGGAGGAGCGGGCGGTCAGCCCTGGCCCATCTGCAGGGTCTTGAGCAGCAGCGACTTGGCGGTGCCCATGACCTCGAGGTTGTTCTGGTACGAGCGGGAGGCGGAGATCATGTTGACCATCTCCTCGACGCTGTTCACGTTGCTGTAGGTGACGTAGCCGTCAGCGTCGGCCAGCTGGTGGCTCGGATCGTGGATGCGGCGGCCGGGGGTCTGGTTCTCCTGGACGCCCACCACCTGCACGCCGACGTCGGTCTGGTCCATGCCGTTCTGGGCCAGCACGCTCTGGAACACCACCTGGCGGGCCTTGTAGGCCTGGCCGTCCGGGCCGGCGACGGTGTCCGCGTTGGCCATGTTGCTGGCCACCGCGTTCAGGCGCTGGCTCTGCGCGCTGACCGCGCTGCCGCTGATGTGGAAGATGCTGAACATCGACATGACGGGCTCCTTGTCTCGTTACCCGGATCAGGACGCGTTCGGCGACTTCATCGCATCGAGCATCGTGCGGATGGAGCCGTTCAGGAATCGCAGCGAGGCCTCGTACTTGACCGTGTTGTCGGCGAAGCTGGCGCGCTCGCGGTCCATGTCGACGGTGTTGCTGTCCATGCTGGTCATCGAACTCAGGCTGCTCTGCAGCGCGTTCTGCGTGCGCTGCGTCAGGGTCTGGCTGGAGTCCGAGGGATTGGCCGCCGGGGAGGTCGCCGCGCGCAGCGCCTTGGCGAAATCCATGTCCTTGGACTGGTAACCCGGGGTGTCGGCGTTGGCGATGTTGCTGGCCAGCAGACGCTGACGCTCCGCCCGCAGGGTCAGCGCCTGGGACTGGAAGTTCATCGCGTCGGTCAGTTTGTTCAGCATGTCGTTTCTCCTTCGGACGGTTCGGGCACGTCGGGACGGCCCGGTTCTGTCACGTTCGAGCATTGTGTTCAGCAGGTCCGAAAACATGAGCGCGATAAGACGGGTGATCCCGGCGCATTTCGATGCCACCGGCGAGCCGCGGATCCGTACAGTTCCGACCCATGCCGCAAAGCTGCCCCTCCCCCCATGCCCGCCACGCGCAGGCGCTGCCCGCCATGCTGGCGGGGGCGCTGATGTCCGTGTGGCTGATGTTCGGGCTGGTGGACGAGGCCGACGCGCAGACCACGGCGCCGGTGCAGGTCGCCGTGGCGCCCAATATTTCTATCAGCGAACCCGGCGGCTCAGGCCTGAACGCGCTGGACGCGACACTGGAAGATCGCCTGCAGACGCTGGCGATGGCCGGGGCCCGTCAGGTGGCGCCGAACCAGGCGCGCGTGGAGATCGAGATCGGCAAGCTGGATCCGCGCCTTCGCCTGGCGCCCTGCGCGCAGATCCAGCCCTACCTGCCGCCCGGTACCAGGATGTGGGGTCGCAGCCGCCTGGGACTGCGCTGCGTGGCCGGCGTGACCAAATGGAACGTGACGCTGCCGCTGACGATCAAGGTCTACGGCCAGGCCTTCGTCGCCGCCGCCGACCTGCCGACCGGCACGGTCCTGACTCAAGAACACTTCCGCCTGGCCGAAGTAGATATTGCCGGTGAGGCCGGCGCCATCTATACACAAGCGGAAGGCTGGCTCGGACGTCATCTGGCCAAACCGGTCGCGGCCGGCCAGGCACTGCGCTCCGTCGACCTCAAGCTGCGCCAGTGGGTGCAGCCGGGCGACCGGGTGCAGGTGATGGCGACCGGCGATGGTTATGCGATCGCCGGCGAAGGCCAGGCGATGGGCGTCGGGCTGGAAGGCCAGGATGTCCGGGTACGCTTCGACAATGGCCGCATGGCCACCGGGCGTACGATCGGTGAACGACGGGTGGAGGTGGTACTGTGATGCCCTTCACCGAGAGATCTGTCTAATTTGTGAAGCTCGCCCCTCAAGTTCCGTCCAGGCAGGTCGATAAACCTGCCAATGGAAGGGATCCGGAAGTTCTCGGGCCCATGGAGAATTGCCATGAAGATCGGTAACAACGCTGACATCAACGCCTACTCGAAAGTCGGCGGCACCGCTGCCGGCGCGACCGAGGGTGGCGCCAAGACCGCCAAGGGCGGCGCCGCGGCCCCCTCGAACGAGGGGTCCAAGGTCGAGCTGTCGAGCACCGCGAGCAGCCTGATCTCGGGCACCGGGTCGGACGACGGCAGCTTCGACGCGGAGAAGGTCGCCCGCATCGCCAGCGCCATCGAGAAGGGCGAATTCAAGATCAACGCCGACGCGATCGCCGACAAGCTGATCGCCAACGCGTCCGAGATGCTGGGCCGCACCCAGCAGTCGCACTGAGCCGCGACCCACGACCCCAGCTTTCCCGGTGATGCCCATGACCGCCACGCCTCTGACCACGACCCCCGTCGACCTGGAGCAGCCGCTCCAGGACGTCGAAAGCTGCCTGAACCTGCTGGGCGACGCGCTGCATCGCCGCGACTCGCAGGCGATCGAGCTGCACGCGGCGTCGCTGCACGCGGCGCTGGCCCGGGCGATCGAACAGTTCAGCGCGGCCGCCCGCACGGGCACCGTGCCGCAGGGGCTGCGCACCCGCCTGATGCAGGCCGGCGGCCGTGTCGCCGCCCAGCGCGAATCGCTGGCCCGCGCGACCGCGGCGCTGGACCGCGCCATCGACGTGCTGATGCCCGGCGAGCCGAGCGGCCTGTACGGCGCGTCCGGCAAGAGCGAGCGCAAGTCGGGACTGGGCGGCGCGATCCAGGCCTGAGCCCGGTTCCCTCGCCAATGACGAAGGCCACGCAGTGCGTGGCCTTTCGCATTCCAGATCGGCTTTCAGGTCGGCTTCAGATCGGCTTTCAGGTCGGCGTCCGCGTCGCCTTGCGCCGCAGGCAATCCAGGTAGACGTGGCCGTCCGGCGGCAACCCGCTGCGCTGCGAGCTCCAGATCATCTCGCCCAGGCACTCCATGGCCTCATGGTGGGCCTCGTGCAGCGATTGGCGGCGGGCCGCCAGCAGGTCCAGCGCCTGGCGCACGCCGGTCGGCTGGTCGATCTGGTGCTGCTCCATCAGGCTCAGGTGCATGGACAGGTGCAGGAACGGATTCGTGCGGCCGTCCTCGACCGTGTAGACCGCCGCCAGCGCGGCGTCCTCGTCGGCGAGTTCGTCGTGGTACTCCGGGTGCTGCTCGATCCAGTCCGAGGCGATCGCCTCCATCGGCGTCAGCGGCAGCTTGTCGCGGTACTTGCGGAAGGTCTGGCAGAAGAAGCGCCGGACCTCGAGTTGGGAAGGGGCAAACATAAGCGCGTGATTGTCGCCGGCCTCGTCAGGCCTTGTCGGGCAGGGGCTGCTCAGAGGACGGCACCGGCGCCGCGCCCGGCGCCAGATGCGGTTCCTGCCACGGATTGCGGACCTTGCCTTCCGCCAGCGCCTTGCGCTCCGACGCCAGGCGCTCCTCCAACTGCTCGCGCCCGCGCTTGGACATCGCAATCAGCGTGTCCAGGTCGCCGCGGTGCGGACGGAGTTCCTCGGTCTGCTCCACGGTGTGGCGGCGGAAGCGCCACGCCATCTGCCGCGCGGCGTGCGGCTCCCAGCCCAGCTGCTGCAGCACGCTGCGCGCGCTCATCAAGGCGGAATCCAGCGTCTCGCGCTCGATCAGCTCGACGCCCAGTTCGCGCAGCGCGTAATAGTGCTGCACGTTGCGGGCCCGCGCGACGATCGTCAGGTGCGGGAAGTGCTGCCGCGCGATCTCGGCGATCTTGACGCTGTGGTTGAAGTCGTCGACCGCCAGCACCAGCACCCGCGCCTGCTGGGCGCCGGCGGTGCGCAGCAGCTCCAGCCGCGTCGCGTCGCCCCAGAACACCCGCCAGCCGAAGCGTCGCAGCGATTCGACGGTGTCGGCGTCGTGGTCCAGCACCGTGGCCGGGATGCCGTTGGCGAAGAGCATCCGCCCGATGATCTGTCCGTATCGGCCGAAGCCCGCGATGATCACCGTCGACTCCTGCGGTTCGGTGAGTTCATGCGGGGACTTGCGCTCGATCCGGCCGGCGCGCCGCTGCGCCCAGGCCAGCAGGGCCGGCGTCAGCGCCAGCGACAGGGCGACCGCCGCCACCAGCACCGAACGCTGCCCCGCGTCGAGCAGCGTCGCCTGCTCGGCGAGCTGGAAGACGACGAAACCGAATTCGCCGCCCTGCGCCAGCAGGATCACGAACACCGCGCGCTCCGGCCTGGGCAGGCCCATCGCCCGGCCCAGCACGGCCAGCACCAGGCCCTTGCACAGCCACAGCGCGGCCAGCAGGCCGAGCACGGCCAGCGGCTTCTGCCACAGCACCGTCAGGTCCAGGCCCATGCCGACCGCGATGAAGAACATGCCGAGCAGCAGGCCCTTGAACGGCTCCAGGTCGGCCTCGAGCGCGCGGCGGTACTCGCTCTCGGCGAGCAGCACGCCGGCCGCGAACGCGCCCAGCGCCATCGAGAGCCCGACCTTCTGCATCAGCATCGCCGCCGCCAGCACCAGCAGCAGCGAGGCGGCGGTGAAGATTTCCGGCGTGCCGCTGCGCGCGATCCAGCGCAGCAGGGGCCGCAGCAGCAGCCGGCCGCCGAGCACGATCAGCACCAGCGCGCCGAGCGCGAGCCAGATGCGGTAGCCGGAGTGCCCCGCCGCCGGCCGGCCCTGGCTGGCCAGGATGGGCACCAGCGCCAGCACCGGGATCGCGGCGATGTCCTGCAGTAGCGCCACGCTGATGACGCTCTGGCCGGCGCGCGTGTTGCCGAGGTTCTTCTCGCTGAGCGTGGCCAGCGCCACCGCCGTCGACGACATCGCCAGGCCCAGCGCCGCGATGACGGCGGCGTGCCAGTCGGCATCGAGGAAGAAGGACGGGACCAGCAGCAGCGCCGCGCAACCCAGCATCTGGGCCGAGCCCCAGCCGAAGATCGGCCGGCGCATCGCCCACAGCCGCTTGGGCTCGAGTTCCAGCCCGACAAGGAACATCATCAGCACGACGCCGAATTCGCCGATCTCCAGCACCGTCGCCGGTTGGCTGATCAGCCCCAGCACCTGCGGCCCGAGCAGCACGCCCGCCACTAGGTAGCCCAGGATGGAGCCCAGTTTCAGCCCGCGCGCCAGCGGCACGGCGAGCACCGCCGCCGCCAGCAGCACGAGCGGGGTCAGCAGCCAGTTGCCGTGGGCGCCGTGCGCCGCGGCTTCCGTGGCCGTCACGGCGGCGGAGGCGGCGCCCATCGCGGCGGAGGCCGCGGCCATCGGAGTGGAGACGTCCATCAGACCGGCGCTCCTTCCTCGCGCACCGGGCGCTCGTCGTCGGGGACCGTCTCCTGGTCCGGATCGGGCTGGTGCTCGCACCACGCGGGCAGCGCGCGAAGTCCCTCGACGAAGGCCTGGGCATGGGCCTGGACCCGCTCGGCCGGCGCCTTCTGCGCGCCGTGCAGGACCAGCGGCGGCAGGAAGCGCATGCCGCACAGCGCGGCCGTCTGCGCGTAGGGCAGCAGGAAATCGCCGACCGGATGGCGGTTGTAGCCCTCGGCGCTGTACGAGTGCTCGCTGCCTCCGGCGGAGGTCACCAGCCACAGGTCCTTGCCGTGCAGCGCGTGGCCGGTCTGGCCGTAGGCGAAGCCCACGCTCAGCACCTCGTCGACCCACAGCTTCATCAGCGCGGGCATGCCGTACCAGTGCATCGGATGCAGCCAGACCAGCATCCCGGCGTCGCGCAGCGCCTCCTGCTCGGCATGCGTGTCGATCGAGTAGTCCGGGTAGAGCGCGTAGAGATCGCGCACGCGGACGTTGGGCAGGCCGTGCGCGGCGGACAGCATCGCCCGCGTGACGCGGGAATGGGCCAGGTCCGGATGCGCGGCCAGGATGAGGATGGAGGAGGGGGCGCTCATGGCGGCCGATTTTGCGGTATCGCATAACATCGCGCGCACCTCATCGAGGAGAGGAGAGGCCATGCCGGTGATCCTGGTCGCCAACCCCAAGGGCGGGGTCGGCAAGAGCACGCTCGCGAGCAACATCGCGGGATTCCTGGCCCATCGCGGGCGCGCGGTGATGCTGGGCGACATCGACCGGCAGCAGTCCTCGGCGCGCTGGCTCGCGCAGCGGCCCGCGGCCCTGCCGGCGATCCGCGGCTGGGAACTGGCCGCGGCCGAGCAACTGCGCACCCCGAAGGGGGTCTCGCACGCGGTACTCGACACCCCCGCCGGCCTGCACGGCAGGAAGCTGGCGCAGGCGCTCAAGGTGGCGGACCGCGTGGTCGTGCCGCTCCAGCCCAGTCTCTTTGACATCCAGGCGACATACGACTTCGTGCGCGAGCTGCAAGATGCGGCCCAGGATCGCGGCAAGTCCGGTGACAAGTCCCTCGACAAGCCCGGCAGGGGGCTCGACATCGCGCTGGTGGCGATGCGGGTCCGCGAGGGGACGCTGTCGCAGCAGCAGCTGCACCAGTTCATCGAGCAACTCGGGCTGCCGCTGCTGGCCGAGCTGCGCGACACCCAGAACTACGTGCAGCTCGCCGCGCGCGGGCTGACGCTCTGGGACATCGCCCCCGGCCGCGTGGCCCGCGATCTGGAACAGTGGCAACAACTCTGCGCCTGGCTGGACCGGCCGGGGAAGGCGGGCAAGGACTGACCCTTGCGCGCCCACTCCGGGTCCTGCCGGCGCTGAAGACCTCAGAACGACAGGAGACCGGGATGCGGATGTTCGAGAAGCTGGAAGACCTGACCCCCCTCGTGGGCGAGGAGATCGGCGTGTCCGACTGGATCGCGGTGGACCAGGCGCGGATCCAGGCCTTCGCCGATGCGACCGAGGACCAGCAATGGATCCACACCGATCCGGCCCGCGCCGCCGAAGGGCCCTTCGGCGCCACCATCGCGCACGGTTTCCTGACCCTCAGCCTGCTGCCGCGTTTCTACGAGACCGCCTTCCGGGTGAGGGAGGTCCGCATGGGGATCAACTACGGCCTGGACCGCGTGCGGTTCCCGGCGCCGGTGCCGGTCGGCAGCCGGCTGCGCGGGCGTTTCGTGCTCAGGCGCCTGGATCCGGTCGAGGGCGGCGTGCAGATGATGGTCGAGGTGACGGTCGAGCGCGAAGCCGGCGGGAAGCCGGTCTGCATCGCCGAATCGCTGACGCGCCAGTACCGCTGATCCGCGCGCCAGACGCACTGAAAGCGCGGGATGGCCCGGGCGATGACCGCCCTTGGGTGGCATTTCCATCATTTCTGAAGCGTCATTGAGCCGTGGACACACTCGACGGACAGCCTTCACACGTCGATACCTGGATGTGCGAATACAAGAATGGCAGTTTTCCAATAGAACTTTCTACTGTGTCAGACGCCACCGTAAGGGGGAGTGCCTGCCCAGGAGCGGCCGCCTATGATCGCGCCCTGATTCGAAAGTTATTCGGTGCGGCCGGTGGGGAGTCTCCCCTCGTCGAAGTCCGACCCATCCAAGGAGAGACGCCCGTGAGGGTTTTGCTGATCGACGACCACCCGCTGATCCTGGCCGCGCTCCAGACCGTGATTCAAGGTCTGGGGGAAGACGTGCAGGTGCTGGGCGCCGACAGCGCGGCTCAGGCGCGCGACACCTTGAAGTCGCGCCAGGACTTCGATCTGGTGCTGCTGGATCTGAACCTGGGCGACGCCAGCGGTTTCGACGTGCTGGAAGAGTTCCGCGCGCAATACCCGTCGCTGCCGGTGGTGGTGATCTCCGCCTCCGACCGCGCCAGCGACGTGATCCGCGCGATCGACCAGGGCGCGATGGGCTTCATCCCCAAGCGCACCGGCAACGACGTGCTGGCGCAGGCGCTGAAACTGGTGATGTCGGGCGGGATCTACGTGCCGCCGATGTCGCTGGGCTCGGACGCGCCGCCGGAACCGGAGCCGGTCGCCGTCGCCGAGGCCACGCCGAACAGCGCCAAGCTGCAGCAGGTCCAGGCGCTGGCCAGCCAGGCCGGCTACCAGACCACGGCCGGGCTCGAAAGCCTGCAACTGACGCCGCGACAGACCGACGTGCTGGCGCTGCTGCTGCAGGGCAAGCCGAACAAGATCATCGCCCGCGAACTGGGCGTGTCGGTCGAGACGATCAAGGACCACGTCGCCGCGGTGCTGAAGGCGCTGGGCGTCAGCTCCCGCACGCAGGCGGTGCTGGCGGTGGGTCAGATGGTCCAGCGGCAGCCGAACGCCGCGTTCACCACCTTCCGCTGACCTCGGGGCCGCCGCCCACGGTCAAGGAACAACGCCGGGCTCGACCCGGCGTTTTGCATGGTCAAGCGCTTCGGTCGGCGCTCAGGTGGGCGCTCAGGTGGGCGAATAGGTCAGCCGCACGTAGATCGGCGCGAAGGCTTCCGCCTGCGTGATCTCGACCAGGCGCTCCCGCGCCAGTTCGAGCATCGCGATGAAGGACACGACCACCACCTGCGTCCCCTTGTCCAGTTCGAACAGGTCCTCGAACTCGACGAAACGTCGCCCCTGCAATCGGCGCAGCAGGTGCGACATGTACTCGCGCACCGACAACTGCTCGCGCGAGATCTTGTGGTGCTGGTTGAGCTTGGCGCGGCGCATCAGGTCCGCCCAGGCGGCGCGCAGGTCGTCGACATGCACGTCCGGCAGCCGCGGCGCCAGGGACTGTTCGATGTGGATCTGTGCCCGCAGGAAGTCCCGTCCCAGCACCGGCATCTGGTCCAGCCGCAGCGCGGCCTGCTTCATCTGCTCGTACTCCAGCAGCCGGCGGACCAGTTCCGCGCGCGGATCCTCGGGCTCGCCGCCGTCGTCCGTCTTCTTGGGCGGCAGCAGCATGCGCGACTTGATCTCGATCAGCATCGCGGCCATCAGCAGGTACTCGCTGGCCAGTTCGAGGTTGTGCTTGCGCAACTGCTCGACGTAGCTGAGGTACTGCCGCGTGACCTCGGCCAGCGGGATGTCGAGGATGTTGAAGTTCTGCTTGCGGATCAGGTACAGCAACAGGTCCAGCGGCCCCTGGAAGGCCTCCAGGAACACCTCCAGCGCATCCGGCGGGATGTAGAGGTCCTGCGGCATGGCGAACAGCGGTTCGCCGTACAGCCGGGCGACGGCGACGTGGTCGACCGCTTCAGGCGTAGAAGCGTCGCCGCCCTGATCCGCCGGAGGGTCCGGCAGCGTCAGGGCGGTGTCGCGATGGTCGTCAGCGTTGCTCACGCAGGGAACGACAGTCGAGCGGCGAGGTCGGTCGGACCGGCGGCGTCAGATCACTCGGACTTGGTCTGGTAGACGTAGGGCTGCTGCGACACGCGCGCGTCGTTGTAGCCGGCCTGCGCCTGGCGGTCCTGCTCGCGGTCCCACAGCAGCGCCCGGCCGGCGCGCTGTTCGGCTTCCAGCGTCGGCTTCTTGGACTTCAGCTCGTTGATGAACTGCGTGACTTCGGATTCGTATTTCTTCCAGAACAGCGGCATGGCGGAATCTCGTGGGTGAGCGTGAATCTTAAGGGATTGACCCGGCGGAGTCCGAGGCGCCGGCTCCGCCGGGCCTTCGGGCTCGCCCCCTTGGGGGGGGCGGCGTCAGCCGGCAGGGGGTGGTTTTATCGAACGCGCATGCCCGGCTGGGCGCCCGGGAACGGTTCCAGCACGAAGATGCCGGGGTTCGCCTTCTCGTCCGCGTGGCTGGCGGCCAGCACCATGCCTTCGGACACGCCGAACTTCATCTTGCGCGGCGCCAGGTTGGCGACCATCACCGTGAGCTTGCCTTCGAGCTGCTCCGGCTGATACGCGCTGCGGATGCCGCTGAACACGTTGCGCAGGCGGCCTTCGCCGACGTCCAGCGTCAGGCGCAGCAGCTTGTCCGAGCCGTCCACCAGTTCCGCCTTCACGATCTTCGCGATGCGCAGGTCGACCTTGGCGAAGTCGTCGATCTTGATCTCGGGCGCGAGTTCCTCGCCCCCCGGCAGGACCTTGGGCGGCGCGGGCGGTTCGAACAGCGCTTCCAGCAGTTTCGGGTCGACGCGCTGCATCAGGTGCTCGTAGCCGCCGATCCGGTGCGCGCCCAGCGCGCGCTCCGCGTCGACGAAGCTCATCGGCGCGACCTGCAGGAAGGCCTCGACCTTGGCGACCAGCGCCGGCAGCACCGGCTTCAGGTAGATCGACAGCAGGCGGAAGGCCTCGATGCAGACGGTGCAGACGTCCTGCAGCACCTGGTCCTTGCCTTCGAGCTTGGCGAGGTCCCAGGGCTTGTTCTGGTCCACGTACTCGTTGACGCGGTCGGCCAGCAGCATGATCTCGCGCAGCGCCTTTCCGAACTCGCGGGTCTCGTACAGCTCGACGATCGTCCCCTTGTGCGCGCACAGGCCGTCCAGCAGCGCGCGGCCCTCGACACCCACATCGGCCGACAGCTGGCCGCCGAAGCGCTTGGAGAGGAAACCCGCCGCGCGGCTGGCGATGTTGATGTACTTGCCGACCAGGTCCGAATTGACGCGGGCGACGAAGTCCTCGGGATTGAAGTCGACGTCCTCGACCTTGCTGTTGAGCTTGGCGGCCAGGTAGTAGCGCAGCCACTCGGGGTTCATGCCCAGCGACAGGTACTTCAGCGGATCCAGCCCGGTGCCGCGGCTCTTGGACATCTTCTCGCCGCCGTTGACGGTGAGGAAGCCGTGCACGAACACGTGGTTGGGCGTCTTGCGGCCGCTGAAATGCAGCATCGCCGGCCAGAACAGCGTGTGGAAGTAGGTGATGTCCTTGCCGATGAAATGGATCTGCTCGGTGGACTCGTCCTGGATGAACGCGTCGAAGTCGCGGCCGGTCTTGGCGAAGTAGTTCTTCAGCGAGGCCAGGTAGCCGATCGGCGCGTCCAGCCAGACGTAGAAGTACTTGCCCGGCGCGTCGGGGATCTCGATGCCGAAGTAGGGCGCGTCGCGGCTGATGTCCCAGTCGCCCAGGCCGCCGTTGCCGTCCTCGTCCTTGGTGAACCACTCCTTGATCTTGTTGAGCACTTCCGGCTGCAGCCGGCCGGGCGCCTGCGTCCACTGCTCGAGGAACTCGACGCAGCGCGGGTCGGACAGCTTGAAGAAGTAGTGCTCCGAGCTCTTCATGACCGGCGTCGCGCCGGTCAGCACCGAGAACGGGTTCTTCAGTTCGGTCGGCGTGTAGACCGCGCCGCAGACCTCGCAGGAGTCGCCGTACTGGTCCTTCGCGCCGCACTTCGGGCACTCGCCCTTGATGAAGCGGTCAGGCAGGAACATCGACTTCTGCGGGTCGAAGAACTGCTCGATGGTCTTGACGGCGATCAGCTCGTTGGCGCGCAGCGAGCGGTAGATCTCCTTGGACAGCTCGTGGTTCTCCGCGCCGTCGGTGGAGTGCCAGTTGTCGAAGCTGATGTGGAAGCCGTCCAGGTACTGCTGGCGGCCCGACGCGATGTCGGCGACGAACTGCTGCGGGCTTTTGCCGGCCTTCTCGGCCGCGATCATGATCGGCGCGCCGTGCGCGTCGTCGGCGCAGACGAAGTGCACCTCGCTGCCCTGCATCCGCTGGAAGCGCACCCAGATGTCGGCCTGGGTGTACTCCATGATGTGGCCAATGTGGAAATTCGCATTGGCGTACGGGAGGGCGGTGGTGACGAAGATCTTGCGTGTCATGGCGCTGAGGAGCCTGCTTTTTGGGCAGCCTGTGGGGCTGCGGTTCTCCTCCCCGCGCCCGGAGCCTGGATGGGCCGTGCGGTCACGCGGGGGGGAACCGGCCATTTTAGGCGCCTGAAGCGGGCGTTGGGCGCGCCGCGTAGCGCTGGGCGAGCCATGAGCACAGGATCAGCTGCAGCTGGTGGTAGAACATGATCGGCAGGACGATCACGCCCACCGCCGGATGCGCGCCGAACAGCAGCTTGGCCATCGGCACGCCCGAGGCCAGCGTCTTCTTCGAGCCGCAGAACACCGCGGCGATCTCGTCCTCGACCGACAGCCCCATCGCGCGGGCCGCCAGGCGGCTCAGCACGATGACGACGGCCAGGAACAGCGCCGCGCCGAGGGCCGCCTTGACCAGCAGTTCCGCGCCGTGGTCGCGCCACAGGCCCGAGGCCACCGAGTCGCTGAACGCCGACAGCACCAGCAGGATGATCACCCAGCGGTCGATCAGCGTGATCCGCGACTTGTGGCGCGTATAGAACCCCAGCAGCACCGGGCGCAGCAACTGGCCGGCGACGAGCGGCAGCAGCAGCAGTTGGGTCAGCTTCCACACCGCCTCGCCGAAGGGCAGCGTCGCGCCGCTGGTGCCGGCCATCAGCGCCACCAGCAGCGGTGTGAGCACGATGCCGAGCAGGCTGGAGACGCTGGCGTTGAAGATCGCGGCCGGCACGTTGCCCCGGGCCAGCACGGTCATCGCGACGGACGACGAAATCGTCGACGGCAGCGCGCAGAGGTAGGCGAAGCCCAGGGCCAGGTCTTGCGGCAGCCAGCGGTTGAAGAGGGCGCTGAAGCCCCACCACAGCAGCGGGAAGAGGGCGTAGGTGCTGAGCTGCACCAGCATGTGCACCTTCCACTTCAGCGCGCCGTCGCGCAGCGCCGCGGCGGACAGGCCCAGCCCGGTCAGGAAGAAGACCAGCGCCACGCCCCAGTTGCTGACGATCTCCAGCCGGAGCAGCCCGCCGCTGCGGCCCAGTCCGGGCCAGAAGCTGGCCAGCGCCACCGCGCCGACCAGCGCCAGCAGAAACCATTCCTTGCGGAACCAGGACCGGATGCCCATCGCCAACCTTTCGCCGGCGCGCAGCCGGCACATCGCAACCATCGGAAAACAGCGACCCCGCCGAGACAAGTCAGGGACTCTAGCGGGCCCGCGACTTGCCCACCTGTCATTGGCCTTGCCGCCCGTCGATTTCGCCGCCCGCGCACACGCTGGTCGCCCCGGATGTCGGATTCGTGACGCGCGATGGTGCATTGATGACGACATGCGCACGCTTGGGCGAGCCCACGATCGGCAGATCTGACCGGACTTGTAACGGACCGGCGGCCTGTCGCACGGTCCAGACACCCCTCGGCGTCCCGCCGAAGGGGTGTCCGACCTCGTCCGGCGGTTCAAGCAAGTGCGCTAAATGCTTGATTTCAAAGACCCCGGAAAGCTATCCACCGAGACTGTGGATAACTGTGTGGGAAACTTGCCGGGGATTGCTCTAAACCCTTGATCGACGGCCCCCCGAGGTTCCGTGCCTCATTTCCGGGCAAGCGAAATCGCTCCATATGAATCAATGAGTTAGCGGTGTCCCGGGAAAACGAGCAGCTGCAACGCAACAGCAGCGTCCGCGACACCGGTGGAGCGGCTGAATGGGGATAAGTCAAGCCCCGCCCCCTTGAATTTTGGGTTGACAACCCGCCGATGACGCCGGAAGAGGCGACCGCATGGCGGTGAGCGGGTTCCTCCGAACGGAGGATCTGTCCCCCGCCCCTGTGGACAAGCATGTGTGTCACCTGGCGATGACGCTTGCAAGTGCTTGTCACGAGCGGTATTCCACTGGTTTGCTCGAAATTGAAGCAGTCCGCGACCGGTCCGTGACGATGTGCGGACGTGACATGACACGACCCGGACGGGGGGGCGGATGGCTTTCGGGGACGCACGGGCTGGGCAGGCCCCTAAAGGGAGGGCGTCGCGCACCGCTAAAATCCGCGACTTTGCAAACGCATTCCTCATTTCTTTCATGACGCAGGCAGTGGCGGGCAATTCATCCGGGCGATCGTCCGCCGGCAAGACGCCGGAACTTTTTGAACTGAAGAGCGCCTCGCTGAGCCTGCTCGCCCTCGTCCTGAAGACGGCCGATCCGGCCGCGCTCGACGCGGAGCTCCAGGCCAAGCTGGGCGAGACGCCCGACGCGTTCCACCACGATCCGCTGCTGCTCGACCTGAGCCAGTTGCCGGCCGTCGCCAACGCGGAGATCGATCCGGTCAACCCGGGCCAGGGCGTGGCGCAGGGCACGGTGCCGACGATCGACGGCCAGGGCCAGTTGAGCCTGGAGGCCGAGACGCCCGTGGAAGCGTCCGCGGAGGCCGCCGCGCCGGTGGCCCGCGTGGACATCGCCGCGCTGCTGCCGCTGCTGCGTCGACACCGCCTGCAACCGGTGGGCGTGGTCGGCGCCAACGCCGCGGAACTGGCGCGGGCGGCCGAACTCGGTCTGGCCGAGGCCCCCGACCTGCCGGTGCGCGCCGAGCGCGAGTCGCGGGAACCGCGTGGTGAGAAGGTCGTCGAGCAGGTGATCAAGGAAGTGGTCAAGGAAGTCGTCGTCGAGCGCCCGGTGGAAGTGCCGGTGCCGGCCGAGACCAGGACCGTCTACGTCGACAAGCCGCTGCGCTCCGGCCAGCAGGTCTACGCCAAGGGCGCCGACCTGGTCGTGCTGGCGGCGGTGAACCACGGCGCCGAGGTCATCGCCGACGGCAGCATCCACGTCTATGCGCCGCTGCGCGGCAAGGCGATCGCCGGCGCGCGCGGCAACACGGACGCACGCATCTTCGCGCAGCAGCTCGACGCCGAACTGATCGCCATCGCCGGCATCTACCGCACCAGCGAGAACCCCTTGCCCGACAACGTCCGGGGCAAGGCCGCGCAGGTCCGGCTCGACGGCGAAAAGCTGCTGATGGAGCCGCTGGGCACCTGAGCCCACGGACCATCCCCCACCGAACACTCTGAAAAAAAGGACCCAGCCCCATGACCAAGATCGTTGTGGTGACTTCCGGCAAAGGCGGCGTCGGCAAGACCACCACCAGCGCCAGCTTTGCCACCGGCCTCGCGATGCGCGGCTACAAGACCGCGGTCATCGACTTCGACGTCGGCCTGCGCAACCTCGACCTCATCATGGGCTGCGAGCGTCGCGTCGTGTACGACCTGATCAACGTCATCAACGACGAGATCAAGCTCAGCCAGGCGCTGATCAAGGACAAGCAGCTGGACAAGCTCTTCATCCTGGCGGCCTCGCAGACGCGCGACAAGGACGCGCTGAAGCAGGAAGGCGTCGAGCGCGTGCTGGAAGAGCTCAAGGCGATGGAGTTCGACTTCATCGTCTGCGACTCGCCGGCCGGCATCGAGACGGGCGCGCTGATGGCGATGCACTACGCCGACGAGGCGCTGGTCGTGACCAACCCCGAGGTCTCCTCGGTGCGCGACAGCGACCGCATCCTGGGCATGCTCAACAGCAAGACCAAGCGTGCGATCGAAGGCAAGGAGCCTGTCAAGGAGCACCTGCTGATCACGCGCTACAACCCCAACCGGGTCGAGGGCGGGCAGATGCTGTCGCTCGAGGACATCCACGAGATCCTGCGCACGCCGCTGATCGGCGTGATCCCGGAAAGCGAAGTGGTGCTGCAGGCGTCCAACCAGGGCTTGCCGGCGATCCACATGAAGGGAACGGATGTTGCCGAGGCCTACGCCGACGTCATCGCCCGTTTCCTGGGCGAGGACAAGCCGATGCGTTTTGTCGAGGCCGTCAAGCCGGGCTTCTTCAAGCGTCTGTTCAGCCGCTGACACCCGAGGGAGAGACCATGGGATTCATGTCCTTCTTCCTGGGCGAAAAGAAAAGTACTGCCAGCGTTGCCAAGGAGCGCCTGCAGCTGATCCTCGCCCATGAACGCAACGGTCGCGGCGCGAGCCCCGACTACCTGCCGCAACTGCAGCGCGAGCTGCTCGCGGTCATTTCGAAGTACGTCTCCATCAACCCGGACGACATCAAGGTCCACATGGAACGCCAGGACGACCTCGAAGTCCTCGAGGTCAAGATCGAGCTGCCGGAAGGCCGCAAGCTCTGATCCTGCAGTACTGCACCCGCCGCTGGCCCTCACCCCCACCCTCTCCCGCAAGCGGGAGAGGGGGTAAGAAGGGCGCCAGTCGGACTCCCTCTCCCGCTTGCGGGAGAGGGTGGGGGTGAGGGCCAGCGGCCTCACGCAGTGCGCAGATCAAGGACTTGATGAAGTCTCAAGGGCCGTTTGACACGGCCCTTGCCCGCAGCCGGAGCGGAATGCTCAAAGCCTGAACACGGCGACCGCCTGATTCAACTGCGCGGCCTGGTGCTTCAAGCTCTCCGCCGCCGCAGCCGCTTCCTCCACGAGCGCGGCGTTCTGCTGCGTGACCTGATCCAGCTGCGTGATGGCGTCGCCGACCTGGCCGATGCCCTGGCTTTGTTCGACGCTGGCGTGGCTGATCTCCGCGATCAGGTCCGAGACGCGCTTCACCTGCTCGACGATCTGCCCCATCGTCTCGCCGGCCGAGCCTGCGATGCGAGTGCCGGCCTCGACCTTGGCGCTGCTGTCGCCGATCAGCGTCTTGATCTCCTTGGCCGCCGCCGCGCTGCGCTGCGCCAGTGCGCGCACCTCGCTGGCCACGACTGCGAAGCCGCGTCCCTGCTCGCCGGCGCGCGCCGCTTCGACGGCCGCGTTCAGTGCCAGGATGTTGGTCTGGAACGCGATGCCGTCGATGGTGCCGATGATGTCGGTGATGCGGCGCGAGCTCTCGTCGATCTGACGCATCACTGCCACCACCTGCTGCACCGCCTGGCCCCCTTCCGCCGCGACCGTCGACGCGGTCTGCGCGAGCTGCGTCGCGGTGCGCGCGGTCTCGGCGTTCTGCTTCACCGTCGCGGTGAGCTCTTCCATCGACGCCGCGGTCTGCTCGAGGTTGGACGCCTGCTCCTCCGTCCGCTGCGACAGGTCGGCATTGCCGCTGGCGATCTCGCCGGTGCCCGTCGCGATCGAGTCGCTGCTCATCCGCACCTGACCGACGATGCGGGTGAGGCTCTCGTTCATCCGTTGCAACGCGCCCAGCAGCTGTCCCGTCTCGTCGCGGCTGTCGATGCGGCCGTCGACGTGGATCTGCGAGCGCAGGTCGCCGGCCGCGACCGCCTCCGCCACCTTCACCGCCTGCGCCATCGGCACGACGATCGCGCGGCTCAGCAGCCACGCGGTGAACAGCCCCACCGCCGCGATCACGATCGCGCCGAACCCCGCCTGCCAACGCAGCGCCGCACGCGCGTCCGCCGCGGCTTGCCGGGCCTCCTGCGCGTGATCCTCCTGCATCGCGACGAATTGACCGATCGCGTCGAGGTAGACCTTCACCGAGGGCACGTACTCGTTCTGCACGATGCGGCTCGTGGCGCTCCAGTCGCCGGCCGCGCCGGCCTCGCGCGCCTTCTTGCTGGCCGCCAGCAGCGTCTGCCCCAGCCCGACGATCTCCTTGAGCTTGGCCTGGTCCTCCGGACGCTTGGCCTCGGCCGAGATCTGCTCGCGCAGCTTGGCGACCTCGGGCGCATCGTTGGCGATGTTGGCCTTGAAGAGCTCGCCCACCGCCGGGTCCGAGCTGATCGCGCTGGCCATGCTGCGCGCCACCGCCGTCTGCGTCATGCCTTGCCACTGGACGGACTTGCGGATGATGTCCTGAGCCGCGTTGATGGTCGCGGTGGATTCGCTGGTGATGCGGTCGCCGCGCCAGAGCGTGAACAGGCCCACCACGAGCATCGCCACGATCAAGAGCACGATCGCGCCGTTGAGCTTGCTGGTCAGGGAAAGGTCGTTGAGCCGCATCGCTGTCTCCTGCAGGGTTCTGGTTTTTCGAAGTGAAGGCCTGGACGCACCGATTCTGAGCATCGCTTCGCGACGCTGCCAAGAGAGATTGCGCCCACCGCGGTCCCGTGTAATCCCCTATGCCTGAAACGCCGCCGCGTCACTAGGGTGACGCGAGGCGCCCGGGGCGGTCGATAGACTGACTCGAACAGCCGAAATCAAGGCGCCCGTGCGCTTGCAGGATCGCGTTCCGCGCGGTCCGGCAGCCGAGAGGCGCCGGCAACAATATCCAGGAGACGACATGGCACTGATGGGCCAGATGATGTCGATGCCCTTGCTGATCTCATCGTTGATCCAGCATGCGGCGCGCCATTCCGGGGATACCGAGATCGTCAGCAAGCGGGTCGAGGGCGACCTGCATCGCACCACCTGGGGCGCGGTCGAGTTCCGCGCCCGGCAGCTCGCGCAGGCGTTCGCGCGGCTCGGCCTCCAGCCCGGCGAGCGCGTCGGCACGCTGGCCTGGAACGGCCACCGCCACCTCGAGATCTACTACGGCACGTCCGGCTCCGGGCTCGTGTGCCACACGATCAACCCGCGCCTGTTCCCCGAGCAGATTGCTTGGATTTCCGGCGACGCCGACGATCGCGCGCTGTGCTTCGACCTGACCTTCCTGCCGCTGGTGGAGAAGATCGCGCCGCAGCTCGGCCAGGTGCGCCACTTCATCCTGATGAGCGACCGCGCCCACATGCCGGCGGCGTCCTCGATCCCGAACCTGCGCTGCTACGAGGAACTCGTCGACGCCGAGGACGGGAACTACGTCTGGCCCGAGTTCGACGAGAACACCGCGTCCAGCATCTGCTACACGAGCGGCACGACCGGCCATCCCAAGGGCGCCGTCTACAGCCATCGCAGTTCGGTGCTGCATGCCTACGGCGCGGCGCTGCCGGATGCGATGGCGTCCTCGCGCCGCGACGTGATCCTGCCGGTGGTGCCGATGTTCCACGTCAACGCGTGGGGCCTGCCCTACAGCACCGCGCTGGTCGGCTGCAAGCTGGTGCTGCCGGGACCGCACCTGGACGGCAAGTCGCTCTACGAGCTCTTCGAGACGGAGAAGGTCACCTTCAGCGCCGGCGTGCCCACCGTGTGGCTGGGGCTGCTGAACTACGTCGGCGCCAACGGGCTGAAGTTCTCGACCTTCAAGCGCACGGTGATCGGCGGCTCCGCCTGCCCGCCGACGATGCTGCGCACGCTGATGGACGACTACGGCGTGGACGTCATCCACGCCTGGGGCATGACCGAGATGTCGCCGCTGGGCACGCTGTCGCGGCTCAGCAGCCGCCAGCTCGAGCTGCCCAAGGAAGAACAGCGCCGCCTGCTCGAGAAGCAGGGCAAGGCGATCTACGGCGTGGACATGGCCGTCGTCGACGACGGCGGCCGCGCGCTGCCGTGGGACGGCAAGAGTTCGGGCAACCTGGTCGTGCGCGGCCCGTGGGTCATCGACAGCTATTTCGGTCATGAGGGCTCGCCGCTGATCCGCGTCACCGGCGAGGACGGCCGCGACGCCGGCCTGTGGTTCCCGACCGGCGACGTCGCCGCGATCGACGCCGACGGCTTCATGCAGATCACCGACCGCAGCAAGGACGTGATCAAGTCCGGCGGCGAATGGATCAGCTCGATCGACGTCGAGAACATCGCGATGGCGCATCCCGCCGTGCACGAGGCGGCAGTCATCGCCGTCGCGCATCCGAAGTGGGACGAACGCCCGCTGCTCGTCGTCGTGCGCAAGCCCACCGACGCCGGCGCCGCGCTGACCCGCGAGGCGGTCATCGGTTTCTACGAGGGCAAGATCGCCAAGTGGCAGGTGCCCGACGACGTCGTGTTCGTCGACGAGATCCCGCATACCGCCACCGGCAAGATGCTCAAGCTCAAGCTGCGCGAGCAGTTCAAGGGCCACAAGCTGCCGGGCTGCTGAGCCTGCCGGTCCCGCGCCCGCCGCAGGAGGTTCGCCACCGTTTTTCCTCTCCGCAGTTCACCGCAGTCCGCTGCGGTCCGTCGTACCCGCCGCTTCACCGCCTTGCACACACACAAAGCAAATCAGGAGACAAGCATGAGCAAGCCCAGCACGCGTTCGATTTCCTCGCCGGTCCGTCCCGTGGCCCGCGCCATCGCGGTCGCCGCCTTCGCCGTCACGGCAGCCACCGGCGCCTATGCGCAGAAAGGCGAGACGGTGAAGATCGCCTGGATCGATCCGCTGTCGGGCCTGATGGCGCCGGTGGGTCAGAACCAGGTCAAGTCCTTCCAGTTCTTCGCCGAGAAGTTCAACGCCACCAACCCGGCCGGCGTGAAGTTCGAGGTCATCCCGATCGACAACAAGCTCAGCCCGGCCGAGTCGCTCAACGCGCTGAAGTCCGCGATCGACCAGGGCGTGCGTTACGTGACGCAGGGCAACGGCTCGGGCGCGGCGCTGGCGATCATCGACGCCGTCAACAAGCACAACGAGCGCAATCCCGGTAAGGAGGTGGTGTACCTCAACCACTCGGCCGTGGACCCGGACCTGACCAACAGCAAGTGCAGCTACTGGCACTTCCGCTTCGACGCCGACACGTCGATGAAGATGGAGGCGATCACGACCTTCCTGAAGGACCAGCCCGACGTCAAGAAGGTCTACCTGCTCAACCAGAACTACGCGCACGGCCACCAGGTGGCGAAGTACGCCAAGGAAGGCCTGGCCCGCAAGCGCCCCGACGTGCAGATCGTCGGCGAGGACCTGCACCCGCTGGCCCAGGTGCGCGACTTCGCGCCCTACGTCGCCAAGATCAAGGCCAGCGGCGCCGACACGGTGATCACCGGCAACTGGGGCTCGGACCTGGCGCTGCTGGTGAAGGCCGCCTCCGAGGCCGGCTACAACGGCAAGTTCTACACCTACTACGCCGGCGTCACCGGCACGCCGACGGCCATCGGCGCCGCGGGCGCGGGACGCGTCTACCAGGCGGCCTACAACTACAACAACATGGGCGGCCAGATGGACGCCTGGGCCAACGAGTTCAAGGCCAAGTTCAACGACGACTTCTACACCGGCAGCGTCATCCACATCTATTCGGCCCTGGGCGCGGCGATGGCCAAGGCCAAGAGCACCGACCCGGTGAAGGTGGCCGCGGCGCTGGAGGGCCTGAAGTTCAAGTCCTTCAACGGCGACGTCGAGATCCGCAAGGGCGACCACCAGCTGCAGCAGCCGATCTACATCTCGCGCTGGGAGAAGGTGGACGCCAAGCATCCGTACAACGTCGAGAACACCGGCTTCAACTTCGCCGTCGTGAAGACCTACGACGCGTACGTGAGCTCCACGCCGACCTCGTGCCAGATGAAGCGTCCGAGCTGACCGGCGTCCGCGCACCGCGCACCGCGCACCGCGAGTGGGTCCGCCGGACCGCTCGCGGTGGGGCCGCGTGATGCCGCGTGATGCCGCCTGATGCGGCGCGATTGAGAGGATGAACTCTTGGAACAGATCCTGATCAACCTGCTGAACGGCCTGTCCTCCGGCCTGCTGCTGTTCATGCTGAGCTCCGGCCTGACGCTGATCTTCAGCATGATGGGCGTGCTGAACTTCGCGCATGCGAGCTTCTACATGCTGGGCGCGTACGTGGCGTATTCCATCGCCGGATGGATCGGGTTCTGGCCCGCGTTGTTCCTCGCGCCGCTGGTGGTGGGCGGTCTGGGGGCCCTGTTCGAGCGGGGCGCGCTGCGGCGCGTCCACAAGTTCGGCCATGTCCCGGAACTGCTGATCACCTTCGGCCTGTCGTATGTCGTGCTGGAGCTGGTCCAGCTGGTGTGGGGCCGCACGGCGGTGCCCTTCCCGCCGCCGCCCTCGCTGCAGGGCGCGGCCTTCACGCTGATCCACGCGCCGGGCCAGGCGCTGCAGGTGGCCTGGGGCGATGCGCCGGCCGCCGTGTGCGCCGCGGCCAGCTGCTCCAAGTTCCCGCTGACGCGCGCCTTCATGATGCTGGTCGCGCTGTTCATGCTGCTGTCGCTGTGGCTGCTGCTGACGCGCACCCGCATCGGCCTCGTCATCCAGGCCGCGCTGACGCATCCGGAGATGGTCGAGTCGCTGGGCCACAACGTGCCGCGGGTGTTCATGCTGGTGTTCGGCAGCGGCTGCGCGCTCGCGGCGCTGGCCGGCGTCATCGGCGGCGTCACCTTCGTCACCGAGCCGTCGATGGCGGTGCTCGTCGGCTCCATCATCTTCGTGGTCGTCGTCATCGGCGGCATCGGCTCGCTCGCCGGGGCCTTCGTCGCCTCCATCGTCATCGGCCTGCTGCAGACCCTGCCGCTGACCGTCGACGCGTCCCTGGCCCAGGTCTTCCAGCTCGGACCCGACACCTTCGGCTACCCCCTGCTCAAGCTCTCGCTGGCGCAGGTCGCGCCCATCCTGCCCTACCTGCTGATGGTGCTCATCCTGATCTTCCGGCCCAAGGGCCTGCTCGGCACGCGGGAGGGCTGACCGATGTCCGTCGTCATGCCTTCTTCCTCCGCTCCCGCCGCGACCCCGTCCGGCGACGCGCATCGCGTCCCTGCCCGGGCGACACGCGGCGAGACCTACCACTTCAAGCCGCACAACGTCGGCCGCTGGCTGATCTGGGGCCTGTACGCCCTGGCGCTGTTCGTGGCGCCGCTGATGTGGACCAGCAGCCTGGCCCAGACGATGCTGTCGCAGATGGGCATCGCCATCATCGCGTGCCTGTCCTACAACCTGCTGCTGGGGCAGGGCGGCATGCTGAGCTTCGGTCATGCCGTCTACACCGGGCTGGGCGCCTACCTGGCGATCCACACGCTCAACGTCGTCGGGGCCGGTCAGCTGGCCTTGCCGGTCGGGCTCGTCCCGCTCGTCGGCGGCTTGGCGGGCCTGTTCTTCGCGGCGCTGTTCGGCTACGTGTCGACGAAGAAATCCGGCACGCCCTTCGCGATGATCACGCTGGGCCTGGGCGAGCTGATCTGGTCGATGTCGCTGATGCTGCCGGAGTTCTTCGGCGGCGAGGGCGGCGTCTCGTCCAACCGCGTCGTCGGCAAGGCGGTGTGGGGCATCACCTTCGGGCCGCAGATCCAGGTGTACTACCTGATCGCGATCTACGCCTTCGTCTGCACGGCACTGCTGTTCGCGTTCACGCGCACGCCGCTGGGGCGCATGCTCAACGCGGTGCGCGACAACCCCGAGCGCGTCGAGTTCATCGGCTACGACACGCAGTGGGTGCGTTTCCTCGCGTTCCTGATCGCGGGTTTCTTCGCCGGCGTGTCGGGCGGACTGTCGGCGCTGAACTTCGAGATCGTCAACGCCGAGGTCGTCGGCGCGGCGCGCTCCGGCGCCTACCTGCTGTTCACCTTCCTCGGCGGCGCGACCTTCTTCTTCGGGCCCATCATCGGCGCCGTGCTGATGGTCGTGGCCACCGTGCTGCTGTCGGAACTCACCAAGGCCTGGCTGCTCTACCTCGGCCTGATCTTCCTGTTCATGGTGATGTACGCGCCGGGCGGCATCGCCTCGCTGATCATGATGAACCTGCGGCTGGCGGCCTTCGGCAAGCTGCGCCCGTTGTGGCCGTCCTACCTGGGCCTGGCCGGCGCGGCGCTGACGATGCTGGTCGGCGGCTCGGCGATGGTGGAAATGCTCTACCACCTGCAGCTCAACGAGGCGCTCGGCCCGAAGATGACTTACCTGGGCGTGGCGCTCGATGCGAAGAGCGTCGAGTCCTGGTTCGGCGCGGGCTTCGTGCTGGTGACCGGCCTGGGCCTGTTCGAGCTGGTGCGCCGCGAGTTCCGCGCCGAGTGGGACCGGGCGCAGGAAGAGATCGAGAAAGAGATCAAGCGGAGGGAGAGCCTGTGAGCGCGCACCACGCCCCTTATGCCTTGGAATTGAAGTCCGTCCGCAAGAGCTTCGGCAAGAGCGAGATCATCCGCGGCGCGGAGCTGGCGGTGAAGCCCGGCGAGCGCGTCGCGATCATCGGCCCCAACGGCGCGGGCAAGTCCACGCTGTTCAACCTGATCAGCGGCCGCTTCGCGCCCACCAGCGGCGAGATCCGGCTCTTCGGCGAACGCATCGACCAGCTGGCGCCGTACCAGATCAACCGGCGCGGGTTGTCGCGCAGCTTCCAGGTCTCCAACCTGTTCACGCGGCTGTCGGTGTTCGAGAACATCCGCTGCGCGCTGCTCTGGTCCATGGGCCACAAGTACGCGTTCTGGAAGTTCCTCGCCGGCATGGACGACGTCAACGACCGCGTCGAGGAACTGCTGGAGATGCTGCACCTCGACAAGAAGCGCGACGTCCCGGCGGTGAACCTGACCTACGCCGAGGCGCGCGTGCTGGAGATCGGCATCACCATCGCCGGCGGCGCGCAGGTGATCCTGCTGGACGAGCCGACGGCGGGCATGAGCAAGAGCGAGACCAAGCGTTTCATCCAGCTCATCCGGCAGGTCACCGAGGGCCGCACCCTGCTGACGGTGGAGCACGACATGGGCGTGGTCTTCGGCCTGGCCGACAAGATCGCGGTGCTGGTCTACGGCGAGGTGATCGCCTTCGACACGCCCGACGCGGTGCGCGCGAACCCGCGCGTGCAGGAGGCGTATCTCGGCTCGGTGCTGGCCGAATCGCAGAGCGCGGGAGCCCACGCATGAGCGTCGCGATGAACGACACCAACATCGGCGCGATGCGCGCCGCGTCGACCGGTTCAGCGGGTTCAGCGGGATCGGCGACGGTCGCGGCCACGCGCGCGCTGCAGCTCGACAACGTCCACGCCTTCTACGGCAAGAGCCACGTGCTGCACGGCGTCACGATGGAGGTCCGACCCGGTGAGATCGTCAGCCTGCTCGGTCGCAACGGCTCGGGCCGCTCGACGACGGTGAAGACCATCATGGGCCAGGTGGACGGCACCGGCGCTATCGCCTGGGGCGGCGAGGTGCTGCTGGGCCGCAAGGCCTACGAGATCGCGCACCGCGGCATCGGCTACGTGCCGGAGAACCGCGACATCTTCCCCAAGCTCACGGTGCACCAGAACCTGATGCTGGGCGAGAAGGGCGGCCGGCGCGGCGGCAAGCCGCGCTGGACCTTCGACGACATGTACGCGATGTTCCCGCGCCTGAAGGAGCGCCAGCACACCGAGGCCGGCGTGCTGTCCGGCGGCGAGCAGCAGATGCTGACGCTGTGCCGCACGCTGATGGGCGATCCCGACCTGATCATGATCGACGAGCCCACCGAAGGCCTGGCGCCCAAGATCGTCGAGCTGGTCGCGGAGTACCTCAAGGAGCTCAAGCGGCGCGGCGTGTCGGTGCTGCTGGTCGAGCAGAAGCTGGCGATCGCGCTGGAGATCTCCGAGCGCTGCTACGTGATGGGCCACGGGCGCATCGTGTTCGAAGGCACGCCCGCGGACCTGCGCGCGAACGCCTACGTGCGCAAGGAGTGGCTGGAGGTCTGAGGCACTGCGGCGGCGGCTGCAGACGCGGACGCGGACGCCAGCGGTGCCTCCCGGCCCAGGACCCATGTCGATTTCCCGAGATCGGCGCGCCACCCGGCGGGCGCCGGAGGAAAGTCTTGCGCCGATGCTGGCGCGTCAAAATGGATGCGCACTTTCTGGAGATCGGGTCCCGGTTGGCTGACCAGTTCCAAGGCGAGACGGCAACAGCGAGGGGTGTCGCCCCGGAGACCGACTTCCTTGGCGCCATCCGGAATCAATGCGGCGCTTGCTTCCGACTGGTCAGTGAGGCGAAGGTCCCAGTGGCTCAGCGCGAGGGCGGGCAGGGCGTCATGGAAGGCCTTGAGATGCAAAGGCCGGGTCCGGCCCAGGTCGGCAAGAAGTTCTCTCGATCCCAGGTCGAGCGCAGCGAGCAGGGCGCGGGGCGGCAACGAGAACTCAGGTGCGGCCGGGTTCAGGACATCCTCCATGAGATGAAGGGTGGGATCGCTGGGGTCCTTGACGGCCTGGCGCAGCGCGCGCCCGCCATGCGCCCGGGCCTGCGCGTCCCGAGCCGAAGGCGCGTCCGTCTCCCATCGGGCAAGCCGCGCCAGCGCCTGTGTCCAGGGGACGGTGCGATCGCCTCGTGCGGCATTCAAGGCCTCCATGCAGGCGACCGCCAAGTCCTGCGGGCAGGCCAGTCCAGGGGCCTGCAGACCGCGCTGTCGCCGCTCCAGGACCTGCGCCCGCTCATGACCGTTCAACAGGCAAAGCGGCACCTCGGCGATCATCGCTGCCACTTCGTCGTCACGGGGAGGATGCGGTCTCTTCGGATGGAAGACCAGTCGGAAGCGGCTGCTGTTCCAGGCGCTGTCGGCTTTCGCGACCCGGTCCAGGCAGTGCTCGATCGTGGTCGAGAGCGGCAGCGTTCCCCCGCGTTCAAGTCTGTCCATCTTCGTCACCTCTTCGGCCGGGAGCGCCCAGGGAGGTGATGGCGGCGCGTTGACCCGGTGGACGTCGGGATGGATGCCGGCCTGCCACGCGGCCGCCGTTTCAAGCGTGTCATCGGCCGGGATCGGCCCCTGTGTCGAAGGCATCGAGATCATCCGCTTTCTCCTTGGAGTGAGGCGCGTTGAGTTGGCCGCGATCGATTCCGGTTCCTGAGGCCGATTGGCAGCACGGGCGCTTGAATCGCCGTCCCCGAGGGGCTGGAGGTCGGAGAGGCGCGCCGCCGGTCAGTTTGTCGGCGGGATGGAAAAGGCCTGGCGCATGGGCGCGAGCCAGACATCCAGCAACTCGAAGCGTCGTCGGGCCAGTTCCTGCGGCATCCTTGCCTCGATCTCCCGGTAACGCTGCGCGGCCGTCGCGTCGGAAGGATCGTCGTCCCTGCGCTCTTCGGCGGCCAGGAACTCCCGGTTCAGCGCCGCCTTCGCCGCCTGGTACGACGGATCGAGGAGCAGGTGCGCCATCGCCCGGCTGGCGGGTTCCTGGTCCGACGCCATGAGCCCGCGCAAGGCGGGGAAATCGGCGTGGACCTCGTCACCGAGGATCTGTTCGATGGTGGCTCGGTGTTCCGCCGACCAGTCTGCCAGCGTGGGGGCTTGATTGGCCGCGGCGTCGCGCATGCCGGCAATCGACCGGTAGACAGGCGCGCCCGTCTGCGCGAACGACTTGCCGGTGATCTGCGCCAGCCGCAGGTCGAGCAGCGCTTCCAGGGCGAGGCCGCGTTCGAGGTTTTCCTCCCTCCGATCGGTGATGCTGACGTGGAGATGGACCCGGTGGCGCAGGGCCGCGCGCAGCAGCAGAAGGCTGGCGGTTCCCCTGTCGATCCCGCTGCCCGCCAGCAGGGTCATCTCCATGTTGTCGAGGACGCGCCGCTTCGCATCGATGCAGGGCCAGGTGTCGGAGAGATCGATCGCCAGCTCGGACATCAATGCCGGCTCTTGCGCCAGCCGCTGCAGCAGGACCTGGCTGCGGGCCAGCATTTCCTCGCGCAAGGCCGGGGCGACGAGCGGACTGACGGCCTCGAGCTGAGACCGGGCCTCCTCAAGGAAAGCCAGCAGGAGCGGGCCATCCTGCTGCGCGTCGAGCTGGCGTTTCAGCGCGTCAGGATCCTTGCTCCCCCAGTAGGCGAGCACCGGCGCCGGCGCCGGAGGCAGCGGCCGCCGGGTCAAGGAGGAATGCAAGCGCGACCTCTCGACGCGCCATCCGTCGGGCGCCTGAAGCCGCCGGTTCAGCGCTGCAGTGCCGCCGAGGCGATAGACCTGCACTTCCTGCAGCGCGCCGCCGGGCCTGGCGGTCAGCGCCTCTGCGAGTTCAGCGCAACGTTCCGTATCGCCATCGAGGTTGACGTGCACAGCCTGTTCTGGAACCACGGTGGCGGGCACGCCCTGGGAGTCATTGAGTTCAAGGTTCCAGATGGGCACGACCAGGGCCTCCATGGCGTCGGACATCGCGCGGCGATCCCAGGGTCGGGCCGTCCCCATGAGCACCACCAGTTCGCGCGTTCCCAGCCTGAGCGCTTCCACAATAGGCCGGGGCGGCAGTGCGAACTGAGGTGCCGGCGCGCGGGTGAGCCCGTGACCGTTGAGATCCAGGATCCAGGTCAACGGACATATCGCCAACCGGCGCAAGGCGCGCCCCCCGCTCGCCCTGGCCTCCGCCTCGGCCGGAGATGTCGCGTCCGCCTCCCATCGGGCAAGACCTGCCCCCCCTCTGGCCCAATCGGTCACCCACTGACCTCGGGCGGCATCCAATGCTTCCAGGGTCGCGATGATCAGATCAGTGGCACTTTCCTGCGGATCGAAGTCAGGGGACTGCTCCCACCCGCGCCATCCGTGCTGTCGCACGGCAAGCGCCTGCGGCCGCTGACGGCCGTTCAGCAGGCAGAGGGGCACCTCGGCGATGATCGCCTGCAGCTCGTCGTCACTGGGAGGGCTGGACCCACTTCGGCCAGAGCGGGTCCACGCGAACTTCAAGGCCGGCCAATCGTCGTCGTTGATCCCCAACCGGTTCAGGCATCGTTCGACCGTCGAAGAGAGCCTCAGCCTCTCGCCTCGTTCGAGTCGCTCCATCTTCTCCACCTCGTCTGGAGGAAGGGACCAGGGGAACGATGGCGACGTGCCGACCCGGAGGGCGGTGCCGCCCGCGTCAGCGTCTGGGTCGTAGGTGGTGATGCAGGACGAGGCAGCCGGATAAGTGGAAGGGATCATGGGAGTAGGCCGCTCGGGCCGGATGAGTTTCGGGATCGGCGGGAAGCCACGGGGGCCTCGGGGAACCGAGGGGGCGTCAGCGGGCGTCAGCGGGCCTCAGCGGGGGTCGGGGAAGGCCTCGCGCAACGGCGACAACCAGCTGTCCATCAAGGACAAGCGCAGGGCACGCAGTTCGCGCGGCATGTCCGCCTGGATCGCCCGGTACGCCGATCGATCCGCTTCGCTGGCGTCTGCGCGATCGGCGTCCGTCTCGGCCTCCAGGAAGCGCTGCTGCCAGGTCCGCTCGGCGTCCTGGTAGAGCGGCTGGTCCGTCAACTGCGCCGCGGCGCGGCGTCCAGGGCCCGCGGCGTCCTCCAGCAGGTCCTGCACGGCAGGGAATCCGGCGCGCACCTCGTCGCCGATCAAGCGGTCGATCAGCGCATGCATCTCCGGCGGCCACGCGCTGTCGTCGAGCGCCGCGCCGTCCGGCCCCACCTGGTTCGAGCGCATCCCCGCGAGCCCGCTGTGGAAGGGCATGAACGAGGCATCGAAGCGCTTGCCCGTGATCGCCGCCAGTCGCCTGTCGAGCAGCGCGCGCAAGGCCATGGCCTCTTCCAGGTTCTCGGGGTCGTGGGCGCTGGTGATGCCGACGTGCCGGTCGATGATGTCCTGGAGCGCCATGCGCAGCAGCACGCCCGCAGCCTCGTCGCAGGTCTGGGCGGCGCCGGCGCTCGCCGCCAGATCCATGCCGGCGAGGCAGTGCAGGTGCTGATCGACGCAGGCGCCGACATCGTGGAGATGGTGCTGCAATTCGTCCAGCAACGCGGGCTGGCCCTGGATCGATTGGAGCAGGCGCTGCACGCGGGCGCGGGCCAGGTCGATCCGGTGCTCGCGGCCCTCCGGGGGCATCTCGGTGAGCCGCCCGCTCAGTCGTCGCAGGAAGCGCAGCAGCGTGACTCCCTCCGGGCGGGTGGCGAGGTCCGACGGCGGGTCGAACAGGATCGGTTGGGGCGAATCGCATCTTTCCAGGCAACGCCACCCCGGCTTGGGGCGCCATCCGGCGGATCCGTCCGCGTCCAGCATCACCGTGCTGAGCGCATCGTCGTCGCCAGACACCCAGAGCTCACGGACCTGGGCAGGGAGCGTGGCCATCAGCCGCCTGATGGTCTCGATCGAGGGGACGCCGGGGTTCCGGCTGCAACTGACGTCCACCCTGTAGATGCCGGGACTCATCAGCGCGGCGACCTGCGTCGCCGGGGCGGGCACGTAGAGTCGGGTGATACCGAGCAGCTGGCTGCTCTCTTGATACGCACGCGAATCCAGCGGCTGGCATCCACCCGGGTGCAGGGTGCAGCCAATGCCGGCAAGCCCCAGGCCCCTCAGTTCAGCGGGTGGCGGCAGCGAGAAGTTCGACGGGCCGCTGCCCTGACCGGGGTTGGCCGGAGCCTTCAATTGGAGGACTTCCAGCCCCGGCGTCCGGCCCTGGGCTCTTTTCAGGAGGAGGCCGCGCACGGCGGCCGCGCCGACGGCCCGCGCGGCCGCCTCATCGGCGTCGGTCGGTTCGGTCTCCCAGCCCGCCAGGCACGCGAGTCTGCTGCGGAGCGTATCCGCCTTGAGGTTCTGCGGCGCGATCGCCACCTTCAGGGCGGTCCGGAGCTGCGTCAGTTCGCTGTCGTCAAGCGCCAGCCCTCGGGCGGGAAGTGCCGTCGGCTGTTCCTCCCAGCCCGTCAGGAGCAGTCGGACCTTGTCCCTCGTCTCTCGATCCAGCAGGCAAGGCGGCACTGCCGACATCATGGCGCGTGCGTCCGCGAAAGCCTGCGCGGTCCAGTCCGCTTTGCCGGTGAGGGCCTCGTACAGCGATTCCCGATCGCCGTGACTCCCGTCCAGACGCTCGAGCAGGGCGGCCACGTCCGGTGAATGCGGCATCGGCTTGCCGGACAGGAGCTGGCGGTGCTGTTCCTCTTCGCGGGTGCGCCCAGAGTCCGGCGTCGCGTAGCCCGCTCCTGAATCGATGGACGCGAGGCCGTTGGCCATCGGCAGCGGTGAAAGGGCATCCACGGAGGATCCGTGGAAGAGCGGGGCATCCACGGAGGATCCGAGGAAGAGGGAGGGATGGCGTGGTGTCATGGTGAAAGGTAGTCATCCGACAAGCGCACCGGTTCTTCGCATGATGCGAAGCGTCGGTCGGCCACGCGGCGACGGCGACGGCGACGTCGCCGGGCGTGCCCGCGCGGATCCCGACATGCCCACCCCCCACGTTCATGGTCCCCCCACCGCGTTGCGCCGTCCCCTGATCCGGGTGGCCCGTCGCTCCCCTTCGCGGGGGCGCCGGTCTACATTGGCCGGCAGGCAACAAGAACAGGGAGCCCCCCATGAATTCGGTGCAGCCATGGATGGTGGCCGTCGGGACGCTGGCCGGATTGGCCGTCGGTGCTACCGCGGTGAGCGGCTGGTGGTGGCCCAAGCTCAAGCGCGCGCGTCGGTTGATCGACCGGATCGAGTCGTCGCGGCTGCTGCTCAACGAGCAGACCACGCAGGCGCGTCGCCAGATCGAGCGCCAGCAGATGGAGCTGGGCGAAATGCGCCTGACCGTCGAGCGACTGCGTCGCAAGGCCGCGATCGCCGCCGCGCCGCATGAAGTCGTCGACGGCGCCGATTCCCTCCTGCCGCTGGACTCCGTCCCGCCCGTGAGCGCGCCCACGCCGCTGCCGGCCTTCCGCCCGATCGAGAAGCCACGGAGCGTGCCCGCGCCGGCGCCCACCGTCGCGAGCGTCGATGCCGCGCTGGAGCGCCAGGACCGCGCCCGCGAGCGCCGCGCCGAGGGCGGCTTCGCCCGCACCGAGATCCAGGAAGACGCCGGCGACGGCCCCAATTCGCGCGGCTTCATGCCGACGCAGCTGGACAAGCCGTTCTGAGTCAATCGGCCTGGGTCCGGCCGCCCGCAGGCGCGGGGAGAGACTCACGGACCTGCGCCGTGAGCTTGTCCGTCCAGGGCGCCAGCAGCGCGAAGCGGCGCTGCGCCAGTGCCTGCTCCTTGGCCGCGTGCAGCGCGATGCCGGCCAGGGGATTGTCCGGGTCGGCGTCCTGTGCCGCCGCGTAGTCGAGCTGGTACTGCCTTTCCACGCGCTGCAGGTCCGCTTGATGCGCCGCGTCTCGCGCGAGGACCCCGGCAATCAATGCGCCGGCGCCTTCCTCCTCGGCCAGCAGCAACTGCAGGTTGGGGAACCCATCCGCCACTTCGCCCTGGAAGACCTTGTCGGCGGCCTGGCGCAACTTGACCGGCCAGTCCTGCGGCTGGGGCGTCTCGCCGGGAGCCACGTCGCGCAGCTGCGCCAGGCGGGCGTAGACCGGTGCCGAGGCCACCCGCAGATCGCTCCCGAGGTAGGCGTTCAGACGCTGGCCGACCAGCACGCGCAGCGCGTTGGCGCGTTCGAGGTTCTCGCCATCGTTCCGGTACGCGATCGCCCGCGACTGATCGGCTCGGCGGAGCAGCGCCAGGTGCAGTGCGGCCGGGCCGGCATCGGCCGGCGACGTCAGTCGGCCGCAATGCAACAGCATCTCGATGTCGTCGAGCCGGCGCAGCCCCGCGTCCACGCAGCCGCCCGACTGCTGCGACAGCAACGCGTGCACGGTGGCATTCAGCTCCGGATGTTCGGCCAGGGATTTCTGCACCGCTTTCAATCGCAGCTTGTGGGCCTGGATGATCGGCGCGGCCACGGCGGTGCTCAATCGCAGCAGCTGCTTCAGGTCGTCGAAGAAGGGCTTGAATTCGGCTTCAGCCTGCGCTGCTTGCCGTGCCGCTTCCCGTGCCGCCTCCCGTGCCGTGTCGCGGAACGGGCGGGGTGGGACGGCCGCGCGGCCGCGATCCAGGCGCAGACAGTGCTGGTCGTCGAGGTAGGACCAACCCGCCGGGCACTGGATCGCGCGCTCGCGGCTGGGCAGGAGAACCGCCTCCAGGGACGGCCACGCGGCCAGGGCGTCGAGCAGTGACGCCCAGTCGATGGGCCCCGACGTCATCGACAGGTCCAACACCCGCACGCTTTCAAGACGGCAGTCCCGCGGCAGTTGCCCCTGCGCCAGTTTCGAAACGGCCACTTCCTCGACCGCCAAGGCGTTCAGACTCTGTTGCAGGGCTTGCGCGCCTGCCCACTCGCTGAAGTCCAGGTCGGGCTTCAGGCGGGGGGCCGTCATTCCGGCGGCGCGCAGCGCATCGTGAGGAGGAAGCTCCAGGGCTGTTTTCATGTCCAGCTCCACAGGGGCGTCTCCATCCGCCGATCGCATGGCCTGCCGGAGGCGCTCGACACATTCGCCGCGGAACGCTATTTGCAGCCAGTCGTCGTCGCAGCTGGATAGCCAATCGTTCAGCAGCGCCTCGCGGAGGTCGCCGGCGCCCGCGGGATCAGGACCGCCCCGGGTGGGGACACCTGCAGTGAGGGGCAAGGATGAGGAAGAGGGCGGGGAGGATTGAGGGTGCATGGACGAGCCTTCTGACGTGGTGTTCACGGTGCAGTGACTCCGGGGCGTCTCTGGTTTTCATCCGACCACTGCAAAAACACGCCTCGCGACCACCTTCTTGCGCAGATCGGGGTCGGCGGCCTCAGGGCTTGTCCGCATCGCAGGCCGAACTGCTTGTCACAGCAGAGACAAGCGCCGCGCCTCGGCGCTGCCTAGAATCGAACGATCGTTCTTTTCGCCGGCGGCCTTCGGGGAACACGCGGCCGCGGCGAGGCGACTCTTCAGCATCGGAAGGAACAAGCATGGGTGCCAGCTACGAAGTCCGCGGTCAGGTCGCGGTGATCACGCTCAACAATCCGCCGGTCAACGGCCTGGGCCACGCCACGCGGCTGGCCGTCGCCGAGGGCATCGAGCAGGCGGAGAACGATCCCGCCATCAAGGCCGTCGTCATCACCGGCGCCGGCAAGGCGTTCTCCGGCGGCGCCGACATCCGCGAGTTCGGCTCGCCCAAGGCGCTGGCCGAACCCAACCTGGGCTCCCTGATCAACCGCGTCGAGTCCTGCACCAAGCCGGTCGTCGCCGCGATCCACAGCGTCGCCATGGGCGGCGGCCTGGAACTGGCCCTGGGCTGCCACTACCGCGTCACCGCGCCCGGCGCCAAGATCGCGCTGCCGGAAGTGAAGCTGGGCCTGCTGCCCGGCGCCGGCGGCACGCAGCGCCTGCCGCGCGCGCTCGGCGTCGAGCCCGCGCTCAACGTGATCGTCAGCGGCGAGCCCGTCGCCAGCGAGCTGCTCGCGCAGGTCCCCGGCCAGGTGCTGTTCCAGAAGCTCATCGACGGCGACCTGATCGACGGCGCCGTGCAGTTCGCGATGAGCATCGCCGACAAGCGCCCGCTGCCGCGCGTGCGCGACATCAAGGCCCAGCATCCCGAAGCCCAGGCCTACTTCCAGTTCGCGCGCAACACCGTCGGCGCGATGTCCAAGAACTTCCCCGCGCCGCTGCAGTGCGTGGAGACCGTCGCCAACGCGGTGGCCATGAAGTTCGAGGACGGCATGCGCGCCGAGCGCGACGCCTTCCAGCAACTGATGCTGACGCCCGAATCGAAGGCGCTGCGCCACGCCTTCTTCGCCGAGCGCGCCGCCTCCAAGATCCCCGACGTGCCCGAGGACACGCCGCTGCGCAAGGTCGAGCAGGTCGCCATCATCGGCGCCGGCACGATGGGCGGCGGCATCGCGATGAACTTCCTCAACGCCGGCATCCCGGTCACGATCCTCGAGATGAAGCAGGAGGCGCTGGACCGCGGCGTCGCCACCATCCGCAAGAACTACGAGGCGCAGGTCAAGAAGGGCAAGCTCAAGGAAGACCGCTATGCCCAGCGCATGAGCCTGCTGGGCACCACGCTGAGCTACGCCGAGATCGGCCAGGCGGACCTGGTCATCGAGGCCGTGTTCGAGGACATCGGCGTCAAGGAGCAGGTCTTCAAGCAGCTCGACGCGGTGATGAAGCCGGGCGCGATCCTGGCCAGCAACACCTCGACGCTGGATGTCGACAAGATCGCGGCTTTCACCAAGCGTCCGCAGGACGTCATCGGCACCCACTTCTTCAGCCCGGCCAACGTGATGAAGCTGCTGGAGGTGGTGCGCGGCGCGGCCACCGCCAAGGACGTGCTGGCCACCGTGATGGCGCTGGGCAAGAAGATCCGCAAGACCTGCGTCGTCTCCGGCGTCTGCGACGGCTTCATCGGCAACCGCATGATCGAGCAGTACAGCCGCCAGGCCGGCTTCCTGCTCGAGGAGGGCTGCACGCCGCAGCAGGTGGACAAGGCGGTCGAGCGCTTCGGCTTCGCGATGGGCCCGTTCCGCATGGGCGACCTGGCCGGCAACGACGTGGGCTGGTACATCCGCAAGCGCCGCTACCTGGAGAAGCCGGACCTGCGCTACTCCAAGACCGCCGACCTGCTGTGCGAGATGGGCCGCTTCGGCCAGAAGACCGGCGCCGGCTGGTACGACTACCTGCCCGGCAAGCGCGACGCGATCCCGTCGAAGACCGTGCTGGAGATGATCGACATGCACCGCTCGGCGCTGGGCATCACGCCGCGCAAGATCAGCGACGAGGAGATCGTGCAGCGCCTGGTCTTCGCCCTGGTCAACGAGGGCGCCAAGATCCTGGAGGAGGGCATCGCCCTGCGCGCCTCCGACATCGACATGGTCTACCTGACCGGCTACGGCTTCCCGCTGCATCGCGGCGGCCCGATGTGCTACGCCGACACGGTCGGCCTCTACAACGTGGTGCAGGCGATGAAGCGCTTCGCCAAGAACCCGCTGGACGACGGGAAGTTCTGGGAGCCCGCGCCGCTGCTGAAGCGCCTGGCCGACCAGGGCAAGGGCTTCAACGACTGACCCCGCGGACCGCATCAGGAGAAAAGAATGAGCAAGGCATTGATCGTTTCCACGGCCCGCACCCCGCTCGCCAAGAGCTGGAAGGGTTCGTTCAACATGACCCACGGCGCCACGCTGGGCGGCCACGTGGTGCGCGCGGCGCTGGAGCGCGCCGGCATCGAGGGCGGCGAGGTCGAGGACGTCCTCATGGGCTGCGCCACGCCCGAGGGCGCGACCGGCGGCAACATCGCGCGCCAGATCGCGCTGCGCGCCGGCCTGCCGGTGAGCGTCTCCGGACAGACCGTCAACCGGTTCTGCTCCAGCGGCCTGCAGACCATCGCGACGGCCGCGCAGCGCATCATCGCGGGCGAGGCGGACGTGTTCGTGGCCGGCGGCGTGGAGAGCATCTCCTGCGTGCAGAACGAGGCCAACCGCCACATGGGCCATGAGAGCTGGCTGTCGGCGCACAAGCCCGAGATCTACTGGTCCATGCTGCAGACGGCCGAGAACGTCGCCCAGCGCTACAAGATCCCGAAGGAGCGCATGGACCGCTACGGCGCGGCCAGCCAGCAGCGCGCCTGCGCCGCGCAGGCCGAAGGCCTGTTCAACGCCGAGATCGTGCCCATCACCGTGATGGCCGGCATCGCCGACAAGGTGCGCGGCATGACGACGAAGGAAGTCACCGTCGGCGTCGACGAAGGCCTGCGCGTGGGCACGACCTACGAGAGCATCAAGGACATCCGCACGGCCGTGCCCGGCGGCGTGGTGACCGCGGGCAACGCCAGCCAGTTCAGCGACGGCGCCGGCGCCTGCGCGATCGTCAGCGAGGCCTATGCCGAGAAGAAGGGCCTGAAGCCGCTGGGCCGCTTCCTCGGTTTCGCCGTGGCCGGCTGCGAGCCCGACGAGATGGGCATCGGCCCGGTCTTCGCCGTGCCCAAGGTGCTCAAGCGCCTGGGCCTGAAGGTCTCGGACATCGACCTGTGGGAACTCAACGAGGCCTTCGCGGTGCAGGTGCTGTACTGCGCGGACAAGCTCGGCATCCCGATGGACAAGTTGAATGTCAACGGCGGCGCGATCGCGATCGGCCATCCCTACGGCGTGTCGGGCCAGCGCCTCACCGGCCATGCGCTGATCGAGGGCAAGCGCCGCGGCGCCAAGCGCGTCTGCGTCACCATGTGCATCGGCGGCGGCATGGGCGCCGCCGGTGTGTTCGAAGTCCTGTGAGGCGGCGGATGTCAGAGGACGTCGCACCTTGCACGACGCTTGACGCAGTGACGATGCCTGCGGCGTCCAGGGCGTCCAGGGCGTCCAGGGCCTACAGGGCTTCATCGGCGGCTGTCGTGATGGGCGTGCTGCTCGCGCTGGCCGCGGCGCCCGCGGGCGCCGCAGGTCGCGAGGAGCCGCCGAGCAAGGTCGAGGAGCAGGCGGTCGCCGGCATCCACGACGCGCTGCGCGCCGGCGATTGCGCTCTGGTGGCCAGCCGGCTCAACGACGGGCTCAAGCGCAAGTACCCGTCGGTCTATCTGCTGGCCGGGACCCTGTACGAGCAGGGCCTCTGCCTGAAGCAGGATTGGGACCGCGCCGCACGTCTGTTCGAGCAGGCCAACGACGCGGGCGAGCCGCAGGGCCGGCACCGCATGATCGCTGGCCTGGCCGAAGGCGGTCGGGACCGCGCGGCGGCAATGTACTGGGCGGTGGAGGATCCGTCGGGACTGCCCGAGGAATGCCGGGCCGGCCACGAATTGCGCAACGAGCCCGAGGCCTATGTGGCGCAACTGCGCCGCTGGCCCGCGGGTCGCCTCGATGCCTGCGTGTACCTGGTGGGCGTCGTGAACGCGATCTCCGGCGAGATCGAGTACCCCAGCGTCGGCACCGCCTACGCGGTCTATGGCCGCTACCGGATGAACTTCAATCCGGCGACGGCCACCGTCGAGTGGGAGGAACTGGAGCTGCGCCTGGGCACCATGATGGGCGCGGCGAGCGGCGACGACGTGCGCGACCGCGACAGCGGCCGTGTCCAGCAGACGCTGCGCAACGCCCTCCAGGAGACCAGCCACCGTGCGCTGAAGCGTTTCGCCAGGCCGGCGGGCGTGCCGGCGGAGTGGCGCCTCCAGCGCGATTTCGCGTTCAACCTCCACGGCTGAGCGCGCACGCGCCCGGCCTTGACGCCAACCAGGAGGGCGCGATGCGCCAGACCCTCGACTTCCTGCTCTACGACTGGCTGAAGGTGCAGGACCTCGGCCGGCGCGAGCGCTTCTCGGAGCACTCGCGGGAGACCTTCGACGCGGTGCTCGACACCTGCGAGAAGATCGCCCGCGAGAAGTTCGCGCCGTTCAACCGCTTGGCCGATACGGAGGAACCGCGCTTCGACGGCGAACGCGTGCATCTGCCGAAGGCGACGCACGAGGCGCTCGCCGCCTACGTCGGCTCCGGCATGCTGGCCGCCGCGCAGGACTACGCGCACGGCGGCATGCAGCTGCCCTGCGTCGTGGAGATGGCCGCCAACTGCTTCTTCAGCAAGGCCAGCGTGTCCCTGGGCGGCTACGCGATGCTGACCAACGGCAACGCCAACCTGCTGATGGCGCACGGCACGGACACGCAGCGCGAAGTCTTCGCGATGAACGAGCTGTCCGGGCGCTGGTTCGGCACCATGTGCCTGTCCGAGCCGCAGGCCGGGTCGTCGCTGTCCGATGTGGCCACGCGCGCCGATCCCGACACCGATGGGGATGGCCCGGACTTCGAGGCCGATCCGCTCGGCCCGCGCTACCGGCTCACCGGCAACAAAATGTGGATCTCCGGCGGCGAGCACGAGATCACCGAGAACATCGTCCATCTGGTGCTGGCCAAGATCCCCGGCCCCGACGGCAAGCCGCTGCCGGGCACGAAAGGGATCTCGCTGTTCATCGTGCCCAAGCACCTGGTCGACACGCAGGGGCAGCTCACCGGCGAGCGCAACGACGTGGCGCTGGCGGGCCTGAACCACAAGCTCGGGTATCGCGGCACGACCAACTGCCTGCTCAACTTCGGCGAAGGACGTCAGGCGCCGCGCGGCAGGCGGGGCGCGATCGGCTACCTCGTCGGCAAGCCCGGCGAGGGCCTGCGGCAGATGTTCCACATGATGAACGAGGCCCGCATCGGCGTCGGTCTGGGCGCGGTGATGCTGGGCTACGCGGGCTACGAGGCGAGCCTCGCGTACGCGCGGCAACGTCCCCAAGGTCGACCGGTGACGGCATCCGGTGGGAAGGACGCGGCGCGTCCGCAGGCGCTGATCATCGAGCACGCCGACGTCAAGCGCATGCTGCTGGCGCAGAAGAGCTTCGTCGAAGGCGGCCTGGCGCTGGAGCTGTTCTGCGCGCGGCTCGTCGACGAGCAGCACACCGGCTCGGAGGACGAGGCCGCCGCCGCGAAGCGGCTGCTCGAGGTCCTGATCCCGATCGCCAAGAGCTGGCCCAGCGAGTGGTGCCTGGAGGCGAACTCGCTGGCGATCCAGGTGCTGGGCGGCTACGGCTACACGCGCGATTTCCCGGTCGAGCAGTACTGGCGCGACAACCGCCTGAACATGATCCACGAGGGCACGCACGGCATCCAGGCGCTGGACCTGCTGGGCCGCAAGGTCGTGATGGACGGCGGGCAGGCGCTGATGGCGCTGGCCGCGCGCATCAGCGACACCGCGCAGCGCGCCGGCCAGGTGCCGGGTCTTGCCGAAGCGGCCAACGAACTCGGCGCGGCGCTGGCCGCCGTCGGCGGCGCCACCAAGAAGGCCTGGTCCACCGGCGAGCCGGAAGCGGCGCTCGCCAACGCGACGCCTTATCTGCAGGCCTTCGGCCACACGGTGCTGGCGTGGGTCTGGCTGGACGTCGCGCTCGCGCTCGAGGGCCGGGACGATGACTTCGCCCGCGGCAAGCGCGCCGCGCAGCGCTACTTCTTCGCCTACGAGCTGCCCAAGATCCACGCCTGGCTGGGCGTGGTGGCGCGGCGCGAGGCGCTCACCCGCGAGATGCGCGACGAGTGGTTCTGAACAACATCAAGGAGACGACGATGAGCAGCAAGGTGCAAGACCTCTTCGACCTGACCGGCCAGGTGGCGCTGGTGACGGGCGGATCACGCGGCCTCGGGCTGCAGATCGCGGAGGCGCTCGGCGAGGCCGGCGCGACGCTGATGCTGAGTTCGCGCAAGGCGGCCGACCTGGAGGAGGCCGTGGCGCATCTGAAGGCGCGCGGCATCGCGGCGCACTTCATCGCCGCCGACGCCTCCGACGAGGCGCAGGCGCGCGGCATCGTCGAGCAGACGCTCGCGAAGCTCGGCCAGATCGACATCCTCGTCAACAACGCCGGCGCGACCTGGGGCGCGCCCGCCGAGGACCACCCGGTCGAGGCCTGGGACAAGGTGATGGACCTCAACATCCGCAGCCTGTTCGTGATGAGCCAGGAAGTCGCGAAGCGCAGCATGATCCCGCGCAAGTCGGGCCGCATCATCAACGTGGCGTCGATCGCCGGCCTGGGCGGCAACAGCGGCATGATGAAGACCATCGCCTACAACACCAGCAAGGGCGCGGCGGTGAACTTCACCCGCGCGCTGGCCGGTGAATGGGGCGTGCACGGCATCACCGTCAACGCGCTGGCGCCGGGCTTCTTCCCCAGCAAGATGACCAAGGGCCTGATGGCCGCGATCGGCGAGGAGAAACTCGCCGAGCACGCGCCGCTCAAGCGCATCGGCGATGATGAGGACCTCAAGGGCGCCGCCCTGCTGTTCGCGAGCCGCGCCGGGAAACACATCACCGGGCAGATCCTCGCGGTCGACGGCGGCGTCTCCGCCGTCCACGGCAGCTGATCTCCTCACCGTCCCCGGTCCCCCGTCACATGTCCGAGCCGTTGAAGTTCCCCGTCCACATCCCCTTCGTCCAGCAACTCGGTTTCGAGCTGGTCCGCATCGACGAGGGCGAGGCCGAGCTGCGGGTCGACATCCGCGAGCCGCACCTGAACTCGTGGGAGGTGGCGCACGGCGGCGTGCTGATGACGCTGCTGGACGTGGCGATGGCGCATGCGGCGCGCAGCGTGCATCGCGACCAGCCGGGCTTCGGCCCCGGCGTGGTCACGGTGGAGATGAAGACCAGCTTCATGCGCCCCGGCGAGGGCGCGTTGCGCGCGGTCGGCCGGCTGCTGCACCGCTCGACGACGATGGCCTTCTGCGACGGCGCGGTCTACGGCGAGGACGGCAAGCTCTGCGCCCATGCCACCGGGACCTTCAAGTACCTGAAGGCGCTGCCCGGGAAAGGACGCAGCCTCAAGGCGCTGCAGCGCAGCGAGGACTGAGGTCAACCGCCATGGCCGCGCGGACGGCGCGGCAGCGCCGGCGAGTCGCTGCCGGCATCGGCGACCAGCATCCGTACGGCATCCAGCGCGCGTTCCAGATGACGCACCGTTTCCGGCGCGACTTGCAAGCCCGCGCGCGGCGGCCGCGTGGCCAGGGCCGCCGTGGCGGCCAGCCACGAGCTCCGTTCGTGGGCTTTCAGATCGGCCACCGACACCTGTCGCAGGACGCGGGCGAGGGCCTCCGCGTCCCCGGCGGACATGGCGCATCGCGGATGCTGGCCTTCATTGCCGGCATGAGCCCGGGACCAGGCGGTGAGCGTGCGCAGCGCGCGCAGCGCCGTGTCGATGTGCTCGGAACTCACGCGCACGGGCGAGAGCATCGGCATGCCGTCGATCAGCTCGCGCTGGCGAAGGGCCGTCCGCGCGGGCGCCGGCTGGTTGGCATAGACCGGCGCCTTCGGGGCATCGGCGGCGGGCAAACGGTCTGGCATGACATAGTCGCCGCCAGTCCCGTCCGGCCTTCCGGACGCAACGCCGGCGCGATGCGCAGCGTCGCGCTGGCCGGCGAAGAGCGGGGCGGGCGTCTCGTAGCCTCCGACGGTCGAAGCACGGGGGGCGTCCGGCGCTGCATCCCGGCGACGGGGCGGTACGTCGTAGATCGCTTCACGCCGGCGCGGCGGTACGTCGTAGATCGCTTCATGGCGGCGCGGCGGTGTGTCGTAGATGGATTCATCGCGGCGAGGCGGTGTGTCGTAGACGGATTCGTCGCGGCGCGGCGGCAGGTGGTCATCCGTTGAAGCGGCGCGGGTCCGATCTGGCGTCGCAGTCATCGACGGCCTCTCCAGCCGCGGCTGGAGCAACTTCGCGACGGGCTTCGGCGACATGGCCTGCTCGACCGCCTTCATCAGCGACGTCGGCAGCAGATCACGCGCGCCGACCTCGTGCATCAACCGCAGCGCGACGACCGGGGCGCAATCCTGCGCCAGCACCAAGGTCTGCGTGGGCCCTCGCAGGCGCAACAACAGCCTGACCGGCAACTGTTCCAGGAGTCGCGGCGGCGCCGACGAGAGGTCCAGCGTCTGCGGCTTGCGGGCCAGGGCCTTCTCGAGGATGCGGGCCAGCGGTGCGGCCTCCTTGCCCGCCGGGGCCACCTCCTTCATCCACGCGCGCACTTCAAGATCGTGGGCCGCCTGCGCCGGCGCGGTGTCGCCGACCAGCCAGGAGGGGAGATTCGAACGACGGAAGATCTGTGACATGGTGAAGGGACGATGGACTGGAATGAGGGGTCAGTCGACACCCGCCGCCCGCGGTTCTTGACATGAAGATGCAGGTCGCCAGCAGGAAAAGCACGCTCGTTCTTTTCTGTCACCCGAGGGACGTGGAGGGGTGGGTGGGCGTGGTTCAATCGTCGGCATTCCGTCACGGATCGTGGCCGGGTGGCCGCCCGCGATTCCCTTTCATGAGCCATGCAATGACATGGATCAACAACGACCGAGGAGCCCTCGATGAGCCAAGTGAACCGCCAGATCCTGCTGGCCTCCCGCCCGACCGGTGAAGCCGGCACTGACAACTTCAAGCTGGTCGAGCAGCCCATCCCCGAGCTCGCGGACGGCCAGGTGCTGGTCCGCAACCATTACCTGAGCCTCGATCCCTACATGCGCGGCCGCATGAACGAGAGCAAGAGCTACGCCGCGCCGCAGCCGCTCGACGCCGTGATGATCGGCGGCACCGTGGGCGAGGTGGTCGCGTCGAAGAACGCGCACTTCGCCGTCGGCGACAAGGTCGTGGGCATGGGCGGCTGGCAGGAATACCACCTGGTCGATGCCAACCAGCGCGGCGTGCTGCAGAAGGTCGACACGACGCATGTGCCGCTGTCCGCCTACCTCGGCGCGGTCGGCATGCCCGGCGTGACGGCCTGGTACGGCCTGGTCAAGATCATCGATCCCAAGCCCGGACAGACCGTGGTCGTCAGCGCCGCCAGCGGCGCGGTGGGCGGCGCCGTCGGGCAGTTGGCCAAGGTGCGCGGCGCGCGCGCGGTTGGCATCGCCGGCGGCGCGGACAAGTGCCGCTACGTGGTCGAGGAACTCGGCTTCGACGCCTGCGTCGACTACAAGCAGCACACCGACCTGAAGTCGCTGTCCGCCGCGCTGAAGGCCGCCTGCCCGGACGGCATCGACGGCCACTTCGAGAACGTCGGCGGCATGATCCTCGACGCCGTGCTGATGCGCGCCAACGCGTTCAGCCGCGTGGCCATGTGCGGCATGATCGCCGGCTACAACGGCGAGCCGATCCCGCTGACCTTCCCGCAGCTGATCCTCACGAACCGGATGAAGGTCGAGGGCTTCATCGTCTCCGAGCACATGGACCTGTGGCCCGAGGCGCTGAAGGAACTGGGCACGCTGGTCGCGACCGGCAAGCTGAAGTTCCGCGAGAGCGTCGCGCAGGGCCTGGAGAACGCGCCGGAGGCCTTCCTCGGACTGCTCAAGGGCCGCAACTTCGGCAAGCAGCTGGTGAAGCTGGTCTGATGGCCGGCCCGCGCTGGATCAACCAGCCTTTCGACGCGCTGGGCGTGCGCGGCCTGTACCGCGCGCTGCGGCTGCGCGCCGAGGTCTTCGTCATCGAGCAGCGCTGCCTCTACCTCGATCCCGACGGGCTCGACGAGCACGCGTGGCATCTGCAGGGACTGGGGCAAGGCCTGGGGCAGGGCGTGGGGCAAGGCGTCGGCGGCGCGGAGGAACTCTTCGCCTACGCGCGTCTGCTGCCGCCGGAGATCGGCGGCGGCGCGGCGCGCATCGGTCGCGTGATCACGGCGCCGACGGCCCGCGGCGGCGGCCTCGGCCGCGCGCTGATGAGCCAGGCCGTGCGCGAGTGCCAGAAACTCTGGCCGGGCCAGCCGATCGAACTCGGCGCGCAGGCCCACCTGCGCGAGTTCTACGGTAGCTTCGGCTTCACGCCGATCTCGGACGTCTACGACGAGGACGGCATCCCCCACATCGACATGCGCAAGGAGGCGACGCCGTGAGCAACCCCACCCGCGACCCCATCCGCGATCCCATCCGCGATAGCACCGGCCATGCCGGCAACGACGGCACGCCGGGCCGAGGCCCCTCCGACGACGACCTCGTCCTGCATCACTACAGCAGCTCGCCCTTCGCCGAGAAGACGCGGCTGATGCTCGGTCTCAAGGGACTGGCATGGCAGTCGGTGACCGTGCCCATGGTGCTGCCCAAGCCCGACGTGGTGGCGCTGACCGGCGGCTACCGCCGCACGCCCTTCCTGCAGCTCGGCGCCGACATCTACTGCGACACCGCGCTGATCGCCGAGGTGCTGGAAGGCCGCCGGCCGACGCCCAGCCTCTTTCCCGCGGCCGTCGCCGGCCACGCGCGCGCGCTGGCGCAGTGGGCGGACACGGACCTGTTCTGGACCGCGCTGCCCTACGCGATGCAGCCGGCGGGCGCGACCGCGCTGTTCGCCGGCGCGCCGCCGGACATGCTCAAGATCTTCGTCGCCGACCGCAAGGCGATGAGCGAGGGCATGCCGCAGGTGCGCGGCGTCGACGCCGGCGCGGCGTTGACGCAGTACCTCGCGTGGCTGTCGGACATGCTGTCCGACGGCCGGTCCTGGCTGCTCGGCGACCAGACCAGCATCGCCGACCTCAGCGTTTACCACCCGCTGTGGTTCGTGACCCGGACCGGCCCGCTGGCCGAGATCTTCCAGCCGCACGAGGCGCTGCGCGCCTGGATGGCGCGTGTCGCCGCGATCGGGCACGGCGAACGTGCCGGCAAGCTCGACGGCGCCGCCGCGATCGCGCTGGCCAAGGCGTCGACGCCGCGTCCGGCGCAGGTCGAGGAGGGCCTGGGCTTCGCCGCCGGCGACGCCGTGACGGTCACCCCGTACGACTACGCCCGCGACGCGGTCGCCGGGGAACTCGTGGGCCTCAGCTGCCGCACGGTGACGCTCGCCCGCGAGGACGAGCGCGCCGGCCGCGTGCATGTTCACTTCCCGCGCATCCGCTACACGCTGAAGCGGGCATAGCCCGTCGGGGCCCTCGCAAGCACACAGACAAGAACCGCATCACGGAGACAAGTGCATGAAGGACTATCAAGGCAAGACCGCGGTCATCACCGGCGCGGGCTCGGGTTTCGGGCTCGAGGTGGCGCGCATCGCCGCCGCGCGCGGCATGAACCTGGTGCTGTGCGACGTGCAGCAGGACGCGCTCGACCAGGCCGCCGCTGAATTCGCCGCGCATCCGGTGCTGGCGCAACGCGTCGACGTGTCCAAGGCCGACCAGATGGAGGCGCTGGCGGTCGCGGTGAAGGCGCGCTTCGGCGCGCCGAACTTCGTGTTCAACAACGCCGGCGTCGGCTCGGGCGGGCTGATCTGGGAGAACTCGCTCGCCGACTGGGACTGGGTGCTGGGCGTCAACCTGATGGGCGTGGTGCACGGCGTCCGGCTGTTCACGCCGATGATGCTGGAGGCCGCCGGCCGGGACCCCGCGTGGCAGGGCCACATCGTCAACACGGCCTCGATGGCCGGCATGTTGAATCCGCCCAACATGGGCGTCTACAACGTGTCCAAGCACGCGGTGGTGTCGCTCAGCGAGACGCTCTACCAGGACCTGGCGCTGGTGACGGACCAGGTCCGCGCGTCGGTGTTGTGCCCGTTCTTCGTGCCCACCGGCATCACGCAGAGCCATCGCAACCGGCCGGGCGAACTCGGCGCCGACAAGCCGACCAAGAGCCAGCTCATCTCGCAGGCGATGACCGACAAGGCGGTCAGCTCCGGCAAACTGACGGCGGCGGACGTCGCGCGGATGGTGTTCGAGGCCATGGACGAGGAGCGCTTCTACATCTTCAGCCACCCGCAGGCGCTCAAGGGCGTGCAGACGCGGCTGGAGGACGTGATGCAGCTGCGCAACCCGACCGACCCGTTCGAGGACAAGCCGGAGATCGGCGCCAGGCTCAAGGCGTCGCTGCGCGGCTGAAGCCTGACGGACGGCGCACGGGAAAGTGCAATCACGGGGGTGCATGTCCGCATGCGCATGTCCGCATGCGAATGTCCGCGTGCGCATGTCCGCGTGCGCATGTCCGCGTGCGCAGGGCGGCGTGGGCCGCACCTGACACTTCTGACAGGGGACCACCCCCGGATGCGGGAGAGCCCTTCCCCTCGCCCGGGGTAGGCGGGCCCACAATGGTCGCGTGGTTTCGTTCGCACTCCTCCGACCTCCGCGTGTGCTGACGCGCCTGCTGCCGATCCTGGCGGCGGTCGTGGCGGCCTGGCTGGCATTGGCAGGGCAGGGGCACGCGGACCCGCGCGACTGGCTGACGGCCGAGGAGCGCGCCTGGGTGGCGCAGCATCCGGTGCTGCGGGTCGGCGGCTCGGCCAGCTACGGCCCGTTCACCTATGTCGACGAGGAAGGCCGCCTTACCGGCCTGTCGCTGGACTATGCGCGGCGGCTGTCGGAGCTCACCGGACTGCGCTTCGAATTCCAGGCGCCGCGGCCCTTCGCCGACAACCTCGACGCGCTGGCCGCGGGCGAGCTCGACCTGCAGATGTCCTTGCGCGAGACGCCGGACCGCGCGCAGCGTTTCGGCTTCACGCGACCCTACATCACGGTGCCGGCGGTGCTGCTGCGCCGCGCCGGCGCCGGTGACGATCCGCTGCGGCCGGGCGAGGCGGTGGCGGTGGCGCGCGGTTATGCGGTGGCGGAATTCCTGCGGGACCGCTACGCGACGAATCCGGTGCAGGTCGAGGTCGACGACCGCACGGTGCTGCGCCGGCTGGCCGGCGGCCAGGTCGGCGCGGCGGTGGTGGACCTGGCCGGCGCGACCTACCTGATGCGGCGCGACGGCATCGGCAACCTGCGCGTGGTGGACGACATCGGCTACGCCTACGGGCTGGGCATCGGCTACCGCCGCGACTGGCCGATGCTGGGCCGCATCCTGGACAAGGCGCTGACGCGCATCGGCGACGGCGAGCGCCAGGCCATCGCCGACCGCTGGATCACGCAGGACACGGCGGCGATGCGCTGGCAGCGCCGCGCGCTGTGGGCCGTGGGCATCGCGCTGGCGCTGGTCGTCGTCGGGCTCGGCGTGACGCTGCTCTGGAACCGCGCCCTGCAGCGTCAGGTGCGCCTGCGCGGCGAGCTGCTGCAGCGCGAGCTCGGCGAACGCATGCGGCTGCAGGACGTGGACCAGGCCCGCGAGTTGGCCGAGGTCACCAGCAAGACCAAGAGCGAGTTCCTGTCCCAGGCGAGCCACGAGCTGCGCACGCCGCTGAACGCGGTGCTGGGGTTCAGCCAGCTGCTCGCGCACGATCCGAAGCGGCCGTTGGACGAGGTGCAGCAGTCGCGGCTCAGGCACATCGACCAGGCGGCCAAGCACCTGCTGGTGCTGATCGAGGACATGATGACGCTGTCGCGCGTGGAGGCGAACACGCTGACCGTGCAGTCGCTGCCGCTGCAGGCGGGGCCGCTGCTGCGCCGCGTGGTGGAGCTCGCGCAGCCGGCGGCCGCGGCCGCGGGCGTCGACCTGCAGGTCGGCATGACGCCCGAGGAGGACAGCACGCTGCCGCTGGTGCAGGCCGATCCCATCCGGCTGGAGCAGGTGCTGCACAACCTCATCTCCAACGCCATCAAGTACAACCGGCGCGGCGGCTGGGTGAAGGTCCGGGCCAGCGCGGAACCGCGCGGCTTCCGCATCGAGGTGGCCGACAACGGCATCGGCCTGAGTCCCGAGCAACGCTCGCAGCTGTTCCAGCCGTTCAACCGGCTCGGGCGCGTGGAGCAGCCGGGACACGGCATCGGGCTGGTCATCTGCAAGCAGCTGATGGATCGCATGGGCGGGCGCATCCTGGTGGACAGCGAGAGCGGGCGGGGGTCGAGGTTCACGTTGGAATTGCCTGCCGTGCCGAGCGTGGCTTAGACCGAGCACGATCAGGGCGACCCCGCCCCCTTTCCTCCATCTCCCTCCTTCGCTTGCCTCCCGGCAAGCGACTTCCCTCCTTGAGTTCGGGAAAGGGGGCGGGGTCGCCCTGATCCGAGGCACCGCGGCGCTCTGCTCTGGCGCTCTGGCACACTGCGCGGCCTTGCGCGGTACCCTCCATCCCATGCCTATCTCCGAATCTCACCGTCGCGCCGTCGTCATCGGCGGCGGCCCCGCCGGCCTCATGGCCGCGGAGCGCCTCGCCCATGCCGGACTGTCCGTCGACCTCTACGACGCCATGGCCTCCGTCGGCCGCAAATTCCTGCTGGCAGGCAAGGGCGGACTGAACCTCACGCACTCGGAGTCGCGTCCCGATTTCGATTCGCGCTTCTTCGAACGCCAGGCCGATGTCGGCCGCTGGCTCGACCGCTTCGATGGCGAGGCGCTCCGCGCCTGGGCGCAGGGCCTGGGCGTCGAGACCTTCGTGGGCACTTCCGGGCGTGTCTTTCCCCGGGACCTCAAGGCCGCGCCGATGCTGCGCGCCTGGCTGTCGCGCCTGCGCACGCAGGGCGTGCGCTTCCACATGCGCCATCGCTGGCTCGGCTGGGACGCGGACGGGGCGCTGCGCTTCAGCGCGCCTGGCGGCGAGGCGACCGTGACCGTGAGCGCGGACGCCGTCGTGCTCGCGCTGGGCGGCGCCTCGTGGCCGCAACTGGGGTCGGACGGCGCCTGGGCGCCGCTGCTCGCCGACGTCGGCGCGACCGTGTCGCCCTTGCGGGCCGCCAACTGCGGCTTCGATCTCGGCGCGCCGCGGGACGGCGCGGCGCCCGGCTGGTCGCCGTTCTTCGCCGACAAGTTCGCGGGTCAGCCGCTCAAGCCGGTGGCCCTGAGCGCCGAAGGCGCCGACGGTCGTCAGTTCGCGCGCCAGGGCGAATTCGTGGTGACCGCGACCGGCATCGAAGGCTCGCTGGTCTATGCCGCGTCCGCGCTGCTGCGCGAGAAGATCGAGCGCGACGGCGAGGCGCTCGTCCACCTGGACCTGCTGCCCGGCCGCGACGCGGCCTGGGTGCTGGAGCAGGTCGCTCATCCGCGCGGCTCGCGGTCCTTGTCCTCGCACCTGAAGAGCCGCTTGAACATCGAGGGCCTGAAAGCCGGCTTGCTGCACGAGGTGCTCACGAAGGACGAATACGCGGACACGGCCACGCTCGCCCGCACGCTGAAGGCGCTGCCGCTGCGCCTGCGCGCCGCGCGTCCCGTCGCGGAAGCCATCAGCACCGCGGGCGGGGTGACGATCGAATCGCTCGACGAGCGGCTGATGCTGAAAACGCGTCCCGGCGTGTTCGTCGCCGGCGAGATGCTGGACTGGGAAGCGCCGACGGGCGGTTACCTGCTGACGGCCTCGATGGCCAGCGGCCTCGTTGCCGGGGAAGGCGCCGCCGCGTACCTGCGCTGATCCGGGCGCGTGAGCCGCATTTGATGAAATACGGCTCAAATGATGAGCCGGAAATGCCAGAATGCGGCTCATGAGCTCAACGCCTCCCGCCGCGACCTGGATCTGGCAGCACCCGGACTGGCCGGACTTCCGATACGTCGCCCAGGACGTGGCGCCGTACCTGGCGGAGGCCTACCTGATGCATGGAAGCATCGAAGGCAAGGCGATGGCCATCGGTCTGGGCGTTGAAAGCCCTGTGGTCCTGGACCTGCTCTATGACGAGGTGGTCGCCACCGCGGCCATCGAAGGCGAATTGCTGTCGGTGGAGGCGGTCCGCTCTTCCGTGCTCCGGCGCCTGGGACTCGGCGACGACGGCCCGGTCGATCGGCACATCGACGGCCTCGTGGCCGTGATTGCCGATGCGACCGAGGGCTTCGATCGTCCGTTGGACGAAGAGCGCCTCTGCCGCTGGCAAGGCGCGCTGTTTCCGAACGGCACCTCCGGCTTCCAGCGCATCGCGGTGGGACGGTATCGGGACCATGAGGATCCGATGGTGATCGTCAGCGGGCGTCCCGGCCGGGAGGTGGTGCACTACCAGGCGCCCGCGTCGCGCGACGTGCCCGCGGAGATGGCGCGATTCCTCGCATGGTTCGCCGCGACCACACCGCGCAAGGGCGTGCTGCCGTCGTTGGAGGGGCCGCGACTCGACGGCATTGCGCGGGCCGCGATCGCGCATCTCTGGTTCGAGAGCATCCATCCTTTCGAGGACGGCAACGGTCGTATCGGCCGAGCCATCGTCGACATGGCGATCGCGCAGCATCTGCGTCCGCCGATGCGGCTGCACAGCCTGTCCAGGCAACTCCTGACCCTGCGCGGCGAGTACTACGCCGAATTGAACAAGGCGTCACGCGGCGGCGCGGAGGTGACCGGATGGGTGCAGTGGTTCGTCCGCCAGTACACCGGGGCGTGCGACTCGGCCGACCGCCTCATCGGGTCCGCCATCCAGAAGCGACGCTTCTGGGACGCGCATGCGGCCGCGTCGTTGGCGGAGCGCCAGCGCAAGGTCCTGCAACGCCTGCTCGACGACGGCGACGGCGGCTTCCTCGGCGGACTCAACGCCGAGAAATACATGAAGATGACCGGCGTGTCGAAGGCGACGGCGACGCGCGACCTGTCGGAGATGACCGCGGCCGGCCAACTGCGCGCGCACGGTGTGGGCAAGGCGGTGCGCTACTACGTCGACGTGCCCGGCTGGACGCACGGCATCGCGTAGCGCCCGGGCCGCACTCAGGCCTGTTTCGGCGTGAGCCCCATCTTCTCGAGCGTCAGCGTCTCGTCCGCGCGACCCCAGCCGCCGTCGGCGACCTCGTCGACCAGCACCATCGTGTACGGACGGGCACGTTCGCCGAAGTACTCGACGAACATCGCCGTGACGCGGTGGATGATTTCCTCCTTGCGGGCGGCGTCCGCGACGCCTTCGGGGAGCTTGATGTTGGCAAAGGGCATGGTGGCCTCGTTGAAGTGAATGGATGACGGGGATGATTCTTCGCAATCGGCGCGTGTGGACAAAGGGTCTCGCGTCGGCATCACATGCCAACGGGCGCCAACAATGCGGGCCGGTCATGCGGCTGACATGAAGTTCAGCGACCCTGCGTCGCGATGCGTTCTGCGACCGGATCCCTCGCCCGCAGGCTCGCCGGCTGGCTCCGCCAGGCGCGCGGCCTGCTGCTGTTGCTGCTGTGCGCCGCCGTGCCGCTGTATGGCACCGCAGGCGCGCGGCTGACGACGCTCGGCCCGATGCATCACCACCGCGATGCGCCCGTCGCCGATCACGACCATCGATCGCTGGCCGAGCGATGGCGGGAGGTCGTCCACCGGGGGCTGCAGGCGCTGGCGGGGCAGGAGGGCTCGCAGGTCCTCGACACCGCACGCGCGCGACAGCAGCAGGTCCAGCTCCAGCGTGACGGGAGACCCGCGCACGTCCACGCCCACGGCCTGTTCGAGCGCCACCATCACGAGGCCGACGATCCCACCGTCGTGCTGGACGACCATGACGGGCCCGCCTTGAGCGACGCGGCGGCGCTGGGCGGCTACGTCCTGCCGATGGCGAACGTCGACATGCCGCGCGTTCCCGCGCCAGAGAACGCCAACGGCCATTGGCCTCGCGCCAGACCGCCGTCCTGGCGGAGCATCGGCGATGCGCGACTGGAGCGGCCGCCCCGGCGCTGAACGGCCTTCATGGCGCGCACACGTCCACGCCTTCGGCGCGGACGTCGCGCGCGCCGCCGTTCCGCATCGTCCGGGCCGCCGCGCTGGCCGCGCCCGTCCGATGAGGCCACGCCGCCGTCGCCGACAGGTCGACGCGGCGCCATCGGCTGTCCGCCGACGCGGCAGCAGGATCTCTCGTCATGGCAACATTTGGAACCCACTCCCCGGGCGCCTTCTTCGGCGCTCGCGATCTGGACGCGGCCGGACCCACGTCCACGCCCACGCCCACGCCCAGGCACGCGCACGCGTCCATGTCGCCATCGCCATCGACATCGCCATCGACATCGACCTGGCAGGGCGCGGTCGACCGGGCCGTGCGCCTGTGCGGCAGTCAGGCCGCGCTGGCCCGGCATCTGAAGGTGCCTCGGCAGCACGTCAGCGAGGCCCGCACGGGCGGTCGCACGATCCCGACGGACCGCCTGCCGGCGCTCGGGCAACTCGTCCACATGACCCCTGCCGACCTGTGGACCTTGCAGGAGGTCGCCAACATGCCGCGGCGCAATCCGTTCGCCCGCCAGTGCGATGGTCTGTGAACGCCGTGTGGCCGACTTGTACGGGTGGCGTCCAGACGCGTAGGACCGCGCCGACGCGAGGACGCGCTGCCCGCCGTCACGCGCTGCGAGCCCGGCGTCCTAGGATCAAGTCCGTGCCATCGCACCCTGCGAGATACGCAGTAACTTTCTGGAGTAGACGATGAACAAGGACCAAGTGAAGGGCGCCGTCAAGGACGCCGCAGGCAAGGTGCAACAGAAGACCGGTGAGGTCGTCGGCAGCACCGAACAACAGGCCAAGGGCCTGGCCAAGCAGGTCGACGGCAAGGCCCAGAAGGCCTACGGCGACGTGAAGGAAGCGGCCAAGGACGCAGACAAGCGCTGATCGCCCGGCGCCAGTGACAACGCCGGCGGGACTCGCGTCCCGCCGGCGTTTTTCGTCGTCTGGATCGAATGGACGGCCGGACGGTCCGGCCCGCCCGGGCGATCAGCCCGGCTTGTTCTTCAGCTTGCCCTTGGGCATCACGGAAGTCATCGGCGCGACCGGCCGGGTGGAGACGGAGGACGACTCCTTGGGCGTGCTGGTGTCCTTCTTGGGCTTCTTGTTGGCCTTGTCGTTGCGTTGCTCGCCTTTTGGCATGGCTTGATTTCCTTCTGGTCGTTCAGGGTCGGGATGGCGGCACTCTACTACTGCCGCGCGCCCGGGTCACTTCACCGGCAGGGGGCGGGTGAGGACGGCGCTCCCGTAGCGATCACCCACCTGACCGTCGCGGATGAAGTCCCGCATCAACGCGAAGTAGCCCGGCGCGTAGCGCGTCGACACGCGCTGGCCGTCCGGGGCGGGCTCGAACTCGGTCATGCCGTGGTCCGTGCCGGGGTAGACGGCCAGCGTGTAGCGCCGGCCTGCCGCGATCAACGACCGGATGTCCGTCGCGGACCGCGCGCTCGGCGCGACGCGGTCGTCGGCGCCGAGCACCCACAGCTGCGGCGTGCGCGACGCCCGCAGCGTGGGCATCGGGTCGTAGCGGAAGGACACGTCGAACTTGTAGGTGGTGTTCAGGGCTTCGACGATCTGCGCCTTGTCGAGCGGCAGCACCAGGTGCAGGAAGTTGCCGCGCACGTCCTTGTACCAGGGCAGCGGGCGGTACTGCTCCCGCAAGGCGTCGAACGCATCGTAGCCCTCCCTGCCGCGCGTCTCGATGACCTGCTGGCCGGCGCGCGTCAGCGCCAGCGCCTGCGCCGTCTCCTGCGCGGAATGCCGGCCGGCCCGCATCTCGAGCGCGACGCTCTGCAGGTCCTGCTCGAGCATGGACACCGTCAGGCCGAAGCTCACGAGGGTGAAGTCCACCGGCGCGCGGTCCGCCGCCAGCGGCGCGACCCAGCCGCCCTGGCTCGCCCCCTGGTAGCCGACGCGGCCGGCGCGGGATCCCGCCAGTCGACGGGCCGCCTTCATGGCGCGGACCGCGTCGTCGGCGAGCAGGCTGACGTCCTGCGTGTAGGCGCCGCCGGAGGCGCCGGTCCCCCGCTTGTCGAAGACGAAGGCGCCGATGCCCTCCGCGGGGAACAGGCGCTGAAGCGAGTTGCCGTCGAGCGCGGAGTCGGTCTCGGAGCCGTGCAGGAACACCACCACGGGGACCGGTCCCTGGCCTCGCGGCATCACGAGGCGGCCGACCAGCGCGATGCCGCCCGCATCGAACGAGGTCTCGCTCACATCGAACGCGATGCGCCGGCCGCGCTTTCCGGCGAAGGTGATCTCGCCTTTGTCACAGTCGGCCGAGGCCAGGGTGTCCTTCGACGGCCTGTCGGTCCAGCCGACGGTGCTGGCCCATGTGCCGTCAGGTTCGGGGCGCAGCCGGCCCGTCTCGCCCGTGAACGCGGTCCAGCGCAATGAATGGCCTTCGTCCGGCGCGATGTCCAGGGTCTGGCCGTCCTGCAGCCGATAGGCGCCGACCAGGCAGCGCGTCGTGATCGGAACGGGCGGGGCGGCCTGGTCAGCCTGGTCGGCCCGGACAGGTTGCGCCGTCGCCGGGAAGGGCGACGCCGCCAGCAAGGCGCAGAGCGGCAGCACGACGAAAGATTTCATTCTTCTCCCTGGAAGGTCGGTCATCGGAGCCCGGAGTCTCGATGTGCCACCGGTCCGGGACGATCGCCGCGCGACGTGCTGCCGCTGGATCGTGACGGAAGGCAATCTCCGCCGACGGACGGCGTCAGCGCTCGCGCCGTCATCGCTCCGTCATGCGGGGTTCGGTTCCGGGCGGCGTAACGGTCCGGCTTTCGTCAAGCTGTTCACGTCCCCGGACCGCTCGGATCCGCCTCGGCACTGTTCGCCGATGAAACGAGGGCATAGGCTCGCGCACCATCCCGGCAGGCAATTTCAGCCCGGGTCCGCTTCCATCTCCCACTGCCCTGGATGAGGTCCTCATGACTCTGAACAACTTGCGCGTCGGCACCCGGCTCGGCGCCGGCTTTGCCCTCATCCTGCTGCTGCTGGCGTTGATGCTGGTGGTCGGCGTGCTGCGCCTGAACAGCGCGTCGGTCGCGGTCCAGGCCATGATGGCCTCGCCGCTGGCCAAGGAACGCCTGCTGGAGGAGCAGCTGCGCAACGTCGTGGCCGGCGTGACCCGCGGCAAGGCCATCGCGAAGAACGCGGACGGCGGGCTCGAGGCGCTCTTCCGCGACGAGGCGAAGGCCTCGACCGCGCGCGGCAACGAGATCGTCAAGGCGCTCGCGGAGCTGCCCACGGACGACGCGGAGAAGCCGCTGCTGGACAAGTTCAACGCGGCCCGCAAGGCCTACCTCGACGCGCGGGACCGCATGATGGCGGCCAAGCGCGCCGACAAGGCCGACGAGGCCAACCGCATCTACGACAGCGAATTCAGCGTCGTCGCGCCGGCTTACGTGGCCGCGCTGACCGCCGTGCTGGACTACCAGCGCAAGGTCATCGACGAGATGAACCAGACCATCGCCGGGGACACCGCGGGCGCGCAGTTCCAGCTGGAAGTGCTGGGCGTGATCGCGATCACGCTGGGCGTCGTGCTGGCGGTGATGCTGACCCGCTCGATCACGCGGCCGATGGCGCAGGCCATCGCGCTGGTCGACGCGGTCGCGCAGGGCGATCTGTCCAAGCGCCTGCAGGTCGACGGCCGTGACGAGATCGCCTACCTGATCGGTGCGCTCGGCAAGATGAGCGCGGGTCTCACCGACCTCGTGCGTCAGGTGCGCCAGGCGTCGGAGGGCATCCAGACCGCCAGCGACGAGATGGCCGCCGGGAACATGGACCTGAGCGCACGGACCGAGCAGCAGGCCAGCTCGCTGGAGGAGACGGCGTCGTCGATGGAGCAGTTGAGCGCCGCCGTGCGCCACAACGCCGACAGCGCGCACCAGGCCAACCAGCTGGCGCAGAACGCGTCCGACGTGGCGGTGCAGGGCGGCGAGGTGGTCGGCCGCGTGGTCGAGACGATGAAGGGCATCAACGACTCGTCGCGCCAGATCGGCGACATCATCGGCGTCATCGACGGGATCGCCTTCCAGACCAACATCCTGGCGCTGAACGCAGCGGTCGAAGCCGCCCGCGCGGGGGAGCAGGGCCGCGGCTTCGCCGTGGTGGCGTCCGAGGTGCGCTCGCTGGCCGGGCGGTCCGCCGAAGCGGCCAAGGAGATCAAGCGCCTGATCACCGCCAGCGTCGAGCGGGTGGAGCAGGGCACGAAGATGGTGGACCGGGCCGGCGAGACGATGACCGAGGTCGTCGGCAGCATCCGCCGCGTCAACGACATCATCGGCGAGATCAGCTCGGCCAGCACCGAGCAGTCGAGCGGCGTCGCCCAGGTGGGCGAGGCCGTGACCCACATCGACCAGGCGACGCAGCAGAACGCCGCGCTGGTCGAGCAGATGGCGGCCGCCGCGAGCGGCCTCAAGTCGCAGGCCGAGCAACTGGTCAAGGTCGTGGCGACCTTCAAGCTGGCCTGATCGGCGCCCAGACCGCCCAAGGCGGTCGTTCGTGATCCGGTGCGCCGCGGTGTCCGGATCAGTCCGGATCAGTCCGGCAGCCCCGGCCTGATCCCGTACAACGCCAGCATGCCGAAGACATGGCCGATGGCGACGCCCGGTTCGCCGGACTCGATCCGCGCGATGGTCTGGACGTGCACGCCCAGCCGCGCGCCCGCCGCGCCCTGACTCTCGCCGGCGGCCGTGCGCGCGGCCTTCGCCGCGGCGCCCAGCGCCTTGATCGCCTCGAGAGCGCCGTCGTCGATGTCCACCGAGATGCGTTTGCCTTGTGCCATGGGACGGCATTCTCGCCGGATGCCGAGACACGCCGCTCCCTGCGATGCGGTGCGCTCCGCCGTCCTCTCTGCCGGGTTCACCGATCGGCGCGCCGGGCGGCCGCGATCGTGGCAGAGATGGCGGCCTCGAGCCGCGGCAGGGCGTCGTCGAGCGTCTGCTCACTCAGCGCGCTGTCGCCCAGCAGCACGCCGGGCGCGACCTGTGCGCGCTGGCAGAAGCCGGCCACGAGCTCGAGTCGCAAGCCGCGCTCGGCGGCCTGCTTCACCAGGGCATCCGCCGGCAGCTCGTCGGGCAGCCACCAGGTGAAGTGGAACCCGCCGTGTTCGCCGCTGGTCCGCAGCGGCGCCGGCGCGACCGCCTGACGCAGGGCCTCGAGCACGCGCTCCCGTCGCCGTGCATACACGTTCCGCGTGCGCCGGATGTGACGCGCCAGTCCGCCGTCGGCGATGAACGCGGCGAGCGCGCGTTGCTCGATCAGGCCGACCGACGGCCCCATCGCGCGGCACGCCGCGGCGAAACCGGGGATCAATGCCGGCGGGACCACGGCGTAGCCGATGCGCAGGTCCGCGAACATCGTCTTGTTGAAGCTGCCGCAGTGGATGACGCGGTCGTCCTTGTCCAGGCTCTTGAGCGCGGGCAGCGGCGCGCTGCGGTAATTGAACTCGCTGTCGTAGTCGTCCTCCAGCAGCCACACCGATCGCTCCTGCGCCCAGCCCAGCAGGTCGAGGCGGCGCGAGACCGGCATCGTCACGCCCGTCGGGGACTGGTGCGCGGGCGTCACATGGGCGAGCCGCACGCCGGCGTGCCGGCGCGCCCGCGCGACCGAGAAGCCCGCCTCGTCGATCGCCACGGCAGCGAGGCGCCGCGCGAAGGGCGCGAAGATGTCGGCGGCGAGCGCGTAGCCCGGATCCTCGATCAGCACCTTGTCCGTCGGTCGCAGCAGGACCCGCGCCGCCAGGTTCAGCCCTTGGCGGATGCCCGCGACCACGATGACTTGCGTCGGATCGCAGGACACGCCCCGGGCGGCGCCGAGATACCGGGCGACTTCCGTCCGCAGTTCCCACGCGCCGAAGGCATCGTCCTCTGCGGACGCCCGCAGCCGCGTCCCACGCGCCGCGGCCTGAAGCAGGCTGCGCCATTCGGCGAGCGGGAACAGCGCGGCGTCGGCCACCCGCGCGACGAAGGTCGCATCGTGGCGGGAGGGATGGGCGGTCGCGGAGCGGGGCGAAGGGTGCGGCATCGACCTCGATGTCGACGCCGATGTCGATGTCGAGCTTGGTGTCGGCGCCACCTTCGCTGCTCGTGGGGGTCGCTCCGGTCTCAGGAACTGGTCGGGCAGCGCGGCGCTCACGTAGGTTCCTGAGCCGACCACGCCAGCCACGTACCCTTCCGCGCGCAACTGGTCGAAGGCGACCTCGACCGTCGAGCGCGCCACCGACAGCCGCTGCGCCAGCGCACGCGACGACGGCACGCGCATGCCCGCCTTGAGCGTGCCCCGCAGGATGGCTTCGCGCAGCAATCGATACACCCAGGCCTGACGCGTCTCGCCATCGACGAGGGGCAGGGCGGGAAGGTCGAAGGGCGCGCCGGCGGCCGTCGACGCACGCGGCGATCCGCTGTTCGAAAGTGGCTTGCTCAAAAGGATGAAAGTGGCCGTTCCGAGGAGGCCACAGTGTAGGCAGGATCGCCCCCCATGCAAGTCCCCCCTCCCGCCCATCCCCTCGCCATCCCGCCCACTCCCGAAGCGCCGTCCGGATCGTCGTGCGGAACGTCGTGCGGATCGCCGTCCGGACCGTCCTCCGGGGCGTCTTCAGGAGCGTGCGGTGGAGCCTCGCGCGGAGATGCTTCCGACGACGCGTTCACGTTGATGCCGCACGGCATCCGCGTGCACATGGCCGGGCGGCCGAGCGTGCTCGACGCCGCGCTGGCCGCGGGGCTCTCGGTGCCGTTCTCCTGCCAGCGGGGCGCCTGCGGCTCCTGCGCCGCGGAGTGTGTCGCAGGCGATGTCGAGTCCGCCACGACGGCCACGGCGACCACTATCGATCCGGGCCCGGGACGCGTGCTCATGTGTCAGGTGCGCGCTCGCGGCGAACTGGTGCTGCAGGTGCCGGACTGGGTCCCTCAGGCACCGCCGCAGCGGCGCGACATGCGCGTGCTCGCGCGTCGACCGCTGAGTGCCGATGTCGTGGAACTCGTGCTCGATCCCGGCCGCCCGCTGGCGACGCGGCCCGGCCAGCACGTGCGCATCCGGCTGCCCGATGGCGACCACCGCTGCTTCTCCATCGCCAATCGTCGCGAGGACGAGCGGGATCCCATCGAGCTGCAGATCCGGCGCGTTCCCGGGGGGCGCTTCTCCGACGCGCTGCTGGGCACCTTGACGCCGGGTGAGGTGATGGACGTCGAAGGACCGTTCGGCGCGCCCGCGACGCCCGCCTCGGACACGCCCCTGGTGTTGCTGGCCACCGGCACGGGCTACGCCGGCGTGCGGGCTTTGCTCCAGACGGTGCTCGCCGATCGGGCACTGCCCGGCGTGACCTTGTATTGGGGCGGCCGCCACGAGGCCGATCACTACGCCCGTGCGGAGCTGCGGGCGTGGGCGGCCGCCGACCCACGCCTGCGTTGGCATGCCGTGTCGCCGGAGACGACGAAGGGCCATGCCGGGCAGGACGGCGCCTTGCAACGCCATGTGCAGGACCACGCGCTGGCGCACGGGCATGACTGGTCGTCGGTGCGCGTGCATGCCTGCGGCCATCCGGGGATGTTGCGCGACGCGCGCCTGGCCTTGCAGGCCGCCGGCCTGCCCGCCGCGCGCTGGCATGCCGATGCCTTCGTCCCCAGCGGTCGCGACGACGCGGCGCACGACTGGGAACGCAGCGGACCGCGGTTCGACATCGCCGGCATCGTCGCGGCACGGGAACGCTCGATCGCGGCCGTGCAGGACATCGCCGCGCTGTTGCGACCGGGCATGTCAAGCGAGCAGGCGCGCGCCTTGGCGGACGAGCGGTTGCGTGCGTTGGGCTCGCAACGCAACTGGCATCCGACGATCGTGCGCTTCGGCGAGGACACGACCTGCACCTCGCGCGAGGCGGGCGATCCGGCGCGCCACCTGCGTCCGGACGACATCGTCTTCATCGACATCGGACCGGTCTGGGACGGCTACGAGGGCGACTACGGCGATACCTTCGTCTTCGGCGCCGACGAGGCGCATCGGCGTTGCGCCGACGCGGCGCGCGCGGTGTTCGCGGAGGCCCGCGCGGCCTGGTTGCAGGGCGCCAGCGGCGTGGACCTGTACGCGCTGGCCGAGGCGGCGGCGCGGCGCCGCGGGTGCACGCTGGTCCGCGAGATGGCCGGGCACCGCGTGTCGGACTTCCCCCACGCGCTCTACGACCGGCACAAGCTGGCGCAAGCCGGTTTCGCGCCGGGGGACGGTCTCTGGGTGCTGGAGATCCAGGTCCGCGACCAGGTCCGGCCGATCGGCGCCTTCTTCGAGGACGTGCTCCTGCGTCACCCGAATCCGTGCGGGTCCGCCACCCTCGGCCAGTAGTCCAGCGATCGGGCGCGGTAAGGCGTGCTCGCGAAATCGCAGTTCATCGCTCCGGGCGTGGTGACGTAGAGCACCGCCTTTGCGATCGGCGCGAACTCGGCATGGAAGTGCTGCGTCGACTTCACCACGATCAGCGCCTTGTTCTCGAGCGTCAGGCCCAGGCCGGTGAACGCATCCTTGCCGTAGGTCTGCGTGCGGATCGAGCAGAGCACGATGTGCACGCCGTTCACCGCCTCGACCCGCACGCAGGTGCCGAGCCGTTCGCGCGTGCCGAGCGCGGACTGGGTGTGGTCCTCGACCACGGCCCGCACGACGACCCGCAGGTCCAGCGGGTCGCCCGAGGCCGGTCCGCACTTGCCGCCGATCCGCAGGTCGAGCTCGGCGCCCACGCCCGCGTCGCGGCAGATGTGCACCGCGCCCAGGTCCCACAGGCAGCCCACGATCGCGTTGCCGATGCCGCGCTGGACGATGCGGCGCAGGACGAAGGTGCTGTCGCACGGCGCGCCGCCGCCGGGGTTGTCGGCGATGTCGGCGAGCACGACCGGGCCTTCGCCCATCGCGAGCGCGCGATCGAGCGCGCCGTCGATATCGATCAGTGCCGGTCCGATGGCATCCCGCAGCGCCCAGAACTCGCGACCCAGTTGCTCGGCGAGCGAGCGCGCCAGCGCCGGATCGTCATCGGTCACGACCCAGAGCTTCGCGCCCGCTTCGGGCACGTCGCCCCACGGGAAGCCATGGCCGAGCGAGATGGACAGCACGCCGGGCTCGCCTTCCAGCGATTGCAGGCGCGCGACGAAGGACTGCATCGGCTCGCGCGTCGTGTGCCAGAGGCCGACCATCTTGCAATCGAAGGTCGCCGTGACCGGTCGCACGCGGCCCGCCGCCGTGTCGACGAGGATCCGGTAGAGCTCGCGCCCGCGCGGTTCCGCGTCGATGTGCGGGTACTCCTTGAACGCCACGATCGCCGTCGCCGAGCGCTGCATCAGCGCCGTGAGATGGCAGTGCAGATCGAGCTCCAGCCCGATCGCCACGTCCGGACCGACCACCGCGCGGATGTGCGTCGCGAGATCGCCCTCGCAGTCGTCGTAGCCTTCCGCGGCCATCGCACCGTGCAGCAGCAGCTGCACCGCGTCGACCGGCATCGCCGCGCGCAGGTCGGCGAGGATCTCGTCGCGCAGCGCCTCGTAGACGTGGCGCACGGTGCGACCCGAGGGCTGGGCGATCGCGCACAGGCTCTCGGCGACCCCATGGCCGTCCGCCTCGATCAGCTCGCGCAGGAAACGCATGAAGGCACCGGTGCCTTCGGGATCGCGCCGGCTCGCGTCGCCGTGGAAGATCCGGTATTCCTCGAAGCCGCCGAGCCCTGTCGGCGCCGGCGCGAAGGTGTTGGTCTCGGTGGCGAGGTGGGCGATGAAGAACTTCATGGGTCGTTCCGTGCGCAGGGGCTCAGTAGTTGAGGTTGAGGGCCATCAACTGGCCGACGACGCCGATCCAGACGATGCCCGCCAGCGCGAGCGCGACCAGCACGCCCCATGCGCGTGACAGCCGCGTCGCATCGACGCGGAACAGCCGCCACGCGACCCAGACGCCGACGAGGGCGGCCGCCACCGCGAACACGCCGCTCAGTTGCATCAGCCCGAACAACCAGTCGTTGCCGCCGTTGTAGAGGGCCAGGTCGGTGCTGAGCACCGGCATGATGAGGACGATCCAGGCCGTCACGTAGACGAGGTCCACCACGACGGCGATGCGCTGCCAGCGGCGCAGCTTCTGCAGCGCGGGCGAGGCGCCGCTCGTGGCGCGGTCCGCGCGTCGCAGCAGCGCGCCCAGCGGCCAGGCGGCGAGCGCGCCGGCCAGCACCAGCAGCGACAGCCCCAGGATGCTCAGCGTCAACGGCGCCGAGCGCAGGAAGGGCGCTTCCTGCAGCACGGAGACGGGGTTCTCGCTGTCGATCACGGTCTTCACGCCGTCGACGTCGGCCAGCGCGAGTTCCTGCGTGCCGCCCTGCTTGCGCCACAGCTGCGGCGCGACCTCGCGGAAGGTGGCCATCTCGCCCGTCGGGCCGGAGGGGGCGAGGATCGTGCCGTCGGGATTGGCGGCAATCACCGTCTGGTTCATCAGGTACAGCGCGCTGAGAAAGCCGTGCTCGACACGGCGCGAGGTCTGGTAGCGGCCCGCGATCAGCGACGCGTCCTTGGGCGCCGACGCCAACGCCGGCGCGTCGACGACCGGCTGGCCGGGGAAGTAGCGGTCGAGGAAACCTTCCATCAGCGCCTTGCGCGCGAGGTAGACCGCCGAGTCCTTCCCGCGGCTGTTGAAGGACACGAAGATGCCGACGCCTTCGTCCGGCAGCAGGCTCAGGTCGGAATGGAACACGATGGTGTCGCCGCCGTGGCCCAGCAGCGTGCGGCCGTTGCGGAACTCCCGGAAGAAGCCGTGCGCCATTACGTTGAAGCCCGGTCGCGCCTGGGCGGACGGGCTGTGCATCAGCGCGGTGGTCGCGGGGCTCAGGATCTCCGCGCCGTCGAGCCGGCCCTGCTGCAGGTGCGCGAGCATGAAGCGCGCCATGTCCGCCGCGGTCGCGCTGCCGCTGCCCGCGGGCGCGGTGACGACGAGCTCGAACGGGGAGGGCGACGGATCGCTCGCCTGGCGGTATCCCTTGGCGATGAAGGGCGCGAACTTCGCCGGCAGCGGCTGCGCCGTCGTCGAGTGCCGCATGCCCAGCGGCTGGAAGATGTGACGGTCGACGTAGGCGTCGAAAGGCTCGCCCGACACCCGCTGCACGATGTAGCCGGCCAGCGCGACGCCGTAGTTGGAGTAGCCCGGCGCCTGCCCCGGCGCGAACAGCATCGGCCGCGGATGCTGCTTCAGGTAGTCCTCGTTGGACGGCGCGAGCTTGGGGTCGTAGGCGAGCAGATCCTTCAGGCCCTCCTCGAAGCCGGCCGTGTGGTTCATCAGATGCCGCAGCGTGACCGGCTTGCCGAAGGCCTGCGGGATCCTGAAGTCGAGGTAGTCGTTGACGTCGCGATCCAGATCCAGTTTGCCCACCTGGATCTGCTGCATCACCGCGGTCCACGTGAACAGCTTGGACGTCGAGCCGGGCCGGACCATCGAGGTCTCGGCGTTCATCGGCACCTTGGCCTTGACGTCCGCGTAGCCGTAGCCCTTCTGGAACAGCACCTTGCCGTCCTTGACCACGGCGACGACGGCGCCGGCGATGTCGCCGGCCTCGAGCGAGTAGGCGACACGGCCGTCCAGCCAGGCTTCGAGGTCGGCGGCGGTCAGCACCACGGCAGCGCGAGCGCCCGAGGCGGGCAGCGCCGGTGGCTCGGGCGTGGCGGCGATCTTCGGCGCGAGCGGCTTCTCCGGCGGGATCGCTGCGGGCTGACCGGTGGGTTGGGCGACCGTGAAGGTCGCGACCGCGGCGAGGACGGTGGCCAGCATCATCGGCAGCGCCCATCGTCTGACGCGGGAGCGGGAGCGGGAGCGAGAGTGGATGCCGGCCAGGCCGGTCTGCGGGGGCAAGGTCATCTGGATTCCTTCCAACAAGCACGGGCGCGCCTTGTGGGCGCGCCCTGATCCACAGCCGGGGATCGCGGGTTCAGAAGTTCTGGTTGAAGCTCATCAGGTGGTGGGCGGCGCCGATCACGATCAGCACCGCGAACGTCAGCACCCACACCACCGCTAGCGCCATCGCGGACTTGCCTCCGCCTTTGAGCGCCAGCCGCGCGTGCCACAGCGCCGCGATCAGTCCGCCGATGAAGGCCAGCAGGGTCAGTCCTTGCGCGAGGGGCAGGACGACGCTCAGGTCGCCGTCGCCTTCCAACCGCGTGAACACCAAGGTCCAGAGCGCGACGGCGAGCAGCACGAGGACGCTGGCGATGCGCACCGCCAGCACCGACCGTCCCGGCGCAGCGGCGCCATGCTTGCGGCGCAGCACCGCGGCGACCGGCCACAGCAGCGCGGTGAGCAGCATCGTCACCAGAGAGAGCCCGGCCAGCAGCAGGGCCAGACCGCCCGACAGCGCCGGGACCGGCTCGAAGACGAAAGCGAAGACGTAGGGCTCCAGGCCCCAGCGCAGGACGCGTCCGTTCTCGACGATCGCCTGGAGGCGGCGCTTGCCGTGCTCCTCTTCCCACAGGTAGGGCTTGACCTCGCGGAACACGCTGCGCGAGCCGGCCAGCTCCAGCGCGACGCGGCCGTCGTCCAGCGCCTGCACCTTCAGCGGGCTGAGCAGCGGCAGCAGCGAGAAGAAGGTCGAGTCCTCGCGCCGGGTGCTCTGGTACGCGCCGGCCAGTTGCTGCGCATGCTGCTTCGCGGTCGCGTCGTCGACCTGCCGCGGCGTCGCCGGGCGCGCATCGGGCAGATAGCGGTTGGCGAAGGACTCCAGCAGCGTGTCCCGCAGCCACTTGCCCTGGCCGTCCTTGCCCGGCGAGTTGACCGAGATGTACAGCCCGATGCCGTCGTCGACGAACAGCAGCAGGTCGGTGTGGAAGAGGATGGTGTCGCCGCCGTGCCCGACGACGCGGTGGCCGTTGATGTCGTGCTGGTAGAAGCCCAGTCCGATGCCGAGCAGGGCTGGCATCGGCTTCGTGAGCTGGCCGTGCATCTGCTTCACGGTCTCCGGCCGGAGGAGGCGCGCATCGCCGAGCTGGCCCTGCTGCAGGAAGGCCTGCATGAAGCGCCCCATGTCCGCGCCCGTGGCCGACAGGCTGCCGGCGGGTGCCAGGCTGACGATCTCGAAACCCTTGCCGGGTTCGCCCTGTTTCTCGTAGCCCTGCGACATCAGCGGCGCCAGCGCTGGCGGCAGCGGCTGGCGGAAGGTCGCATGCCGCATGCCCAGCGGGGAGAAGATCTTCTGCTCGACATAGTCGTCGAAGGGCAGGCCGCTGACGCGCTGCACGATGTAGCCGGCGAGCGCGGTGGCGTAGTTCGAGTAACCCGGCCGCGCGCCCGGCTCGTAGAGCGCGGGCGGGATGTAGTCCTTCAACACCTTCGCCAGATCGGGCGACTTGCCCGAATAGGTGATCAGGTCGCGCGCCGTCTCCTCGAAGCCGGTGGTGTGCGTGAGCACGTGGCGCAGCGTCATCGGCTTGCCGTTGAACTGCGGGATCCTGAAGTCGAGGTACTGGTTGAGGTCGGCGTCCAGGTTCAGCTTGCCCTGCTCGACCAGTTGCATCACCGCCGTCCACGTGAACAGCTTGGACACGGAGCCCGGACGGAACAGCGTGCGCTCCGCATCGACCGGGACGCGCCGGTCCCAGTCGGCGTAGCCGTAGCCCTTCTGGATCAGCGGCTGGCCGTCCTTCACGATGACGACGACGGCGCCCGGCACCTGCGCCATCTTCAGCGCGGCGGGCATCAGGCCGTCCAGCCAGGCCTGCGTGTCGGCCAGCGTCATCGGCTGGGCGGCCGCCTTCGCAGCGGTCGCCGCGGCGGGCGTCGTGGCGGACGCGCCGGAAGTGCTGGCGGCAGTGGAAACGCCCGAGGCCGCCGAAGGCGGCGACGTCGCGGTGATCGGCGCGATCGGCGCGGACTTGGGCGTGGTCGTCGGCGTCTGGGCCGACGCCGTCGGCAGCGCCGCGCAGGCGGCCAGCATCAGGGCGACTAGGCGCAGGGTCAGTGGCTTCATGGGACGGCGTTCAGAAGTTGTAGGTGACCGAGGCGCCGATCGTGCGCGGCTGCGCCGGCGTCGCGCGCAGCGGGCCGCCGAAGGCGGTGAGCGCCGTGTCGGCGCCGAGGATCGCGCGCTTGTCGGTCAGGTTGCGGACGAAGGCCGACAGCTGCCAGGCGCCGAAGTCCATGCCCCACTGCGCATCCACCAGGGTGTAGGCCGGCATCACGAAGTTGGGGATGGAGGTGGTCTCGCTGTCGTAGCCCGCGTTGCGCTTGCCGACGTGACGCACCTGCAGGCTGGCATAGGACGGCCTGCCGGCCAGCGCGAAGTTGTAGCGCGCGCCGAGCGACACGGACAGCCGGGCCGAGTTCGGCAGCTTCGCGCCGGACGGGCCGAGGGCCGGCGCGTCTTCCTTCAGCTTGCCGTCGGTCCAGGCCAGGCTGCCCTCCAGGCGCCAGTCGTCGTTGATCGCGTAACGCGACGCCAGTTCCAGCCCCTTGACCTCGGCCTTGCCGGCGTTGCCCATCACCGTCGTCGCGCCGAAGGCGAGCGGCTGCTGCAGCTTGCTCCAGCGGATGTCGAAGAGTGCGACTTCCAGCGACAGGCGGCGGTCCAGCAGGTCGGCCTTGTAGCCGGCCTCGTAGCTCCAGAGCGTGTCGGCCTCGAAGGAGGTCGGCGCACCGGGGATGACCTGGCCGTTCTCGTCGATCGCCTGCGGGTTGGGGCCGCCGGGACGGTAGCCGCTGGCGGCGCGGACGTACACGCTGCTCTGCTTGTCGAGCGAATAGCGACCCGTCACCAGGTAGGTGTTCGACCGGTCCTTGGACGTGGCCGGCTCCGGGAAGTCCGGGACCTCGTTGGTGAGCGTCTCGTACGCCTGCTTGTTGCGCGCCACCCGTGCACCCAGTGTGAAGGACAGCGCCGAGGTCGGATTCCAGGTCACGTCGCCGTAGACGGCGTTCTCCTCGTAGCTCGCGGGCTGGCCCACGCGCACGAGCTCCATGTCCGCGTCGGCGCCAGTGGGCCGGCCCCACAGGCGCTGGTTGTAGTTGTTGCGTTCCTTGTTGTGATACAGGCCGATCAGCCATTCGACGGTGCCTCGCGCCGACGTCAGGCGCAGCTCCTGCGTTTCCTTGCGCAGCTTCGTGCGGTTGTCCAGCTGCACGAAATCGAAGGCGCCGCCGCCGAGGATCTCGGTGGCGTCCAGCAGCGTGTCGCCGTTGAAGCGCTGGCTGGAGACGATCGCGTTCAGGCGCGCCCAGCCGAAGTCGTAGTCGACGTCCGCCGAGAGCAGCCGCGTGCGGATGCTGTAGGGCTCGGAGATCGACAGGTCATGGGTCAGGTCGCCGTGGATCGGTTGGCCCGTCGCGACGTCGTACTGGACCACGCCGGTGCCGTCGCGCTCGATCTTCTGGTCGACCGCGGAGAGGCGGACCTTCATCTTCGACATCGGCTCCAGCAGCAGCGAGACGCGTCCGCCGCGCGTGTCGCCGTCGTTGACGTGCTTGCCCGGCGCCAGGCCGGAGGCCTTGATGTAGCCGCCGTCATGGTCGTTGAAGGCGGCCACGCGCAGGGCGGCGACGCCGGCGCTCAGCGGCACGTTCACCACGGCGTTCTCCGTGTGTCCGAGCGCGCCGCCCTTGATGCCGCGCACGCCCAGGCCGACCTTGCCGGAGAACTCCAGGGTGTCGGGCTCGTTGGTGACGTACTTGAGCAGGCCGCCCATCGCGCCCGCGCCGTAGAGCGTGCCTTGTGGACCGCGCAGCAGCTCGATGTGATGCAGGTCCAGCAGCGACATGTCGAGCGCCGCCACCGCCGCGCCGCCGAAGGCGGTGCTGGAACCGTAGGCCACCTCGTCGACATAGGTGCCCACCGTCGCCGTGCCTGCGCTGCCCACGTTGATGCCGCGGATGCTGACCTGGCCGCGGCCGGGACCACCGTCGCTGCTGACGTCCACGCCCGGGAGGCTGCCGACGTAGTCCACCAGGGAGCCCGCGCCGGATCGCTCCAGGCCTTCTGTGCTGATCGTCTCGACGCGCAGCGGCACGTCCCGCAGCGGTTCACGGCGGCGCGTCGCGGTGACGGTCACGACCTCCAGCTTCTCCGCCTTGACCGCGGCGCGGTCGCCGTCCTTCCCGGGGGCCGTGGCGGGCGTCGTGGCGGATGACGCCGCCGATGCAGGCGGGTTCTGCGCGGCGGCCTGGCTCCACGCCGGCAGCGCCTGCATTGCGGCCAGGCAGGGCAGCAGCAGGGGCGCGAAGGCGAAGCGTCGCGTGTTCCGTGCGGACGGCGCTCGGCGGCCGGAGCGGGGAGGGCGGGGAGCGCGGGGGGAGGCGGTCATTCGGTGGACTCCTGGCGAGGCGGGCGAAGTTGAGCTGCAAGTTTCCAATTTGGAAAAAGGTTTCACATTGGTGGAAACCTTAGCTGCCTTGACGCAAAGCTTCAACCCAGGGTGATCGCGGTGGTCCGCCGGGACCGCCTTGCTAAGATCGCCGCACTGTCTGCTTCCCTCGACCATGGCCATCGATTCGAACCTTCCCGGCGACCACATCCGCAGCGTGCGACGACGGCTGGGCCTGACGCTCAGCGACGTGAGCGGGCGGACCGGCCTGGCGGTGTCGACGCTTTCCAAACTGGAAAAGGGCAACATGTCCTTGTCCTACGACAAGCTGATGCTGCTGAGCAAAGGCCTGGGCGTGGACATGGCCGAGCTGCTCGCCGACGTGCCCGGCTCGCGCGCCGCGCCGGGCGGCGGCGGGCGGCGCATCGTGGAGCGCGCGGGGGAAGGGCAGCAGGTCGTGACCGAGAGCTACCAGCAGCTCTACCTCGCGACCGAGCTGCTCAACAAGCGCGTCACGCCGCTGATCGCCGAGGTCCGCGCGCGCACGCTGGACGAGTTCAAGGCGGAGTTCGGCGACCTCATCCGCCATCCCGGCGAGGAGTTCGCATACGTGCTCGAGGGCGAGATCGCCTTCCACTGCGAGCTGTACGCGCCGGTGGTGCTGAAGGCGGGCGACTCGATCTACTTCGACAGCGAGATGGGGCACGCCTACCTGAAGGCGTCCGACGCGCGCTGCCGCGTGCTGGCGACCTGCGCGCCGCGCAGCAGCGGCACGCCGGACGGGTTCAGCCAGCATTTCATCGACGTCTCGAAGCGTCTGCAGGAGCCGGCACCGGAGCCGGCACCGAAAGCAGCCAAGGCAGCCAAGGTAGCATCTGGGAAAGCGCGCGGATCGAAGCGCTGAAAGCACGCTCCGCTGGGGTACTTCCGCCGCCGCTGGCCCTCACCCCCACCCTCTCCCGCAAGCGGGAGAGGGAGTCCGGCACTGCTCCTTCGACCCACTCTCCCGCTTGCGAAGAAGCGACCGGCACTGCGCTTCTTACTCCCTCTCCCGCTTGCGAAGAAGCGTTCGGCACTGCGCTTCTTACGCCCTCTCCCGCTTGCGAAGAAGCGTTCGGCACTGCGCTTCTTACTCCCTCTCCCGCTTGCGAAGAAGCGTTCGGCACTGCGCTTCTTACTCCCTCTCCCGCTTGCGAAGAAGCGATCGGCACTGCCCTTCTTGCTCCCTCTCCCGCTTGCGGGAGAGGGTAGGGGTGAGGGCCAGCTGCCGTGGTAGTGATCAATCCTCCAGCTTCCTGAGCATCGGCGTGAGCGCCAATAACGCGATCGCCGAAGCCGCAGCGAGCGCCGCGAGCAGCACGAAGAACCCTGCGGGTCCGAGCCACTCCCACGCACGCCCCACGACCCCCGACAGCAAGTTGCCTGCGAAGGCCGCGAGGAACCACGCCGCGATGACCGTCGCGCCCATGCCCGACGGCGCGAGCCGCGCGAACAGGCCCAGCCCGACCGGCAGGATGTAGAGCTCGCCGATCGTGTAGACCGCGAAGAACACCAGCAGCCACAGGCCGCTCACCGGCTTGCCATCGGACATCGCGGCCATCGCTGCCAGCAGCAGGTAGGCCGCGGCGACGCCGGCCGCGCCGATCGCCATCTTCCGGACCGGCGCGGGTTCCCGCCCCTTCACGGCGGCGCGCCGCCACGCGCGGATCAGCAGCGGCGTGAACAGGAAGACGAACAGCGGGTTGAGCGACTGCACCCAGGTCACCGGGATCGCCAACCCGAACGCATGCAGGTCGACGCTCGTGTCCGCCCACAGCGCCAGCGTGTTGCCGCTGTGCGCGTAGGCGCTGCGGAACACCATCACCGACAGGGCCACCAGCAGCAGCGGCACGACGATCGCGGCGCCGCCGGGCTTGCGTCTCGCGCCGCCCTCGTCGGATGCCGAGCCTCCCGAGGAGCCTGCCGCGCCCGCCGTCCCGACATTCCCCGCCGCATCGGGGCTCGCGGCGTTGGCGGCGCGCGCGGACGTGTCGCGAGGCCGGTCCTGCGGCAGATGCCGCCCGCCGAGCAGATAGATGGCCAGGCCCACGCACATCCCGACCCCCGCGGCGCCGAAGCCCCAGTGCCAGCCGTAGACCTCGCCCAGCGTGCCGCAGGCCAGCGGCGCGAGGAGGCCGCCGAGGTTCACGCCCACGTAGTAGACGTTGTAGGCGCCGCCGCGGCGCGGATCGTCCTCGGCGTAAAGATCGCCCACCTGGCTCGGCAGGTTGGGCAAGAAGAGGCCGTTGCCCAGCGCGATCAGCACGAGGCTCGGATAGAACATCGCTTCCCAGCTCAGCGCGAAATGCCCGACCGCCATCAGGCTGCCGCCGATCACGATCGCGAGGCGGCGCCCGAGCCAGCGATCGGCGAGGTAGCCGCCGGCGATCGGCGTCAGGAACACGCCGCCGGTGTACAGGCCGTAGATCAGCGAGGCGTCGGCCTGTGTGAAGTGCAGCTGCTTGGTCATGTAATAGACCAGCAGCGCGCTCATCCCGTAGAAGGAGAAGCGTTCCCACATCTCGGTCAGGAACAGCACGGTGAGCCCGCGCGGCTGGCCGAACCAGGTGGCGCGCGAGCCCATCGCTGAGCGGTCGGCGGCGGGGCGGTCGGGGGTCATGGTGGCGCTCATCGTCGCGGAGCCTCCGGGATCGGTTCTGCGGGTCTTCCCGTGACAAAACCAGGTTGTGCATCGAGTTGTCCGGATGGTAGAGTTATTTTCCAATTTGGAAAGTAGCTAAAAACCATGAGTGAGACGACCGCCCGCAGCGTGGATTGCCTGGTGATCGGGGCCGGCATCGCGGGGGCGTCGATCGCGGCGAACCTGGCGCCGCACATGACGGTGGCCGTGCTCGAAGCGGAGGCGCATGCCGGGTATCACACCACCGGACGCTCCGCGGCGCTGTATTCGGCGCTCTACGGGAACGCGCCGGTGCGTGCGCTGACGCGGGCCAGCCGACCGTTCTTCGATCAACCGACGACGGGTTTCGCCAACGTCCCCCTGCTGCGCGCGCGGGACACGCTCTACCTGATCGGCACCGGGCAGCAGGCGGTCGCCGACCGGTTCGCCGCGGACGAGGACGTGCGCACGCAGACGCGCCGCCTGGATGCGGACGAGGTGATCCGGCGCCTCTCGATCCTGAAGCGCGACCGGATCGAGGGCGCGCTGCTCGACGACACCTCGGCCGACATCGATGTCGATGCGCTGCATCAGGGCTTCCTGCGGCAGGCCCGGGCCGGCGGCGTCCGCCTGCATCTCGGATCGCCGCTGCGCGAGCTGGTGCGGGAGAAGAGGGGCTGGCTCGCCCGCACCGACAGCTTCAGCGTGCGCGCGCCGCTGGTGATCAATGCGGCCGGCGCGTGGGCGGATGCGGTGGCCCAACTGGCCGGCGTCGCGCCCTTGTCGCTGCAGCCGCTGCGGCGGACGGCGGCCTTGATCGACGTGCCGGCCGGCGTCGCCGCCGGCGAGGCGGCCGACTGGCCGGCGGTCATCGCGATCGACGAGAGCCACTACTTCAAGCCGGACGCCGGCCTGCTGCTGATCTCCCCGGCGGACGAGACCCCGAGCCCGCCCTGCGACGCGCAGCCCGAGGACCTGGACGTGGCGATCGCGGTGGACCGTTTCGAAACACTCAGCGGACACCGCGTGGCGCGTGTGCGCCATCGCTGGGCGGGGCTGCGCGTGTTCAGTCCGGACCGCACGCCGGTGGTGGGACTGGATCCGACGGCGCCCGGCTTCTTCTGGTGCGCGGGGCAGGGGGGCTACGGCATCCAGACCGCGCCCGCGCTGGGCCGCGCGGCCGCCGCGCTCGCGCTCGGGCAGGCGCTGCCCGAGGACATCGCCGCCGCCGGCGTGCGTGCCGGCGACCTCTCCCCTCAACGATTCCGCCGTCTCTGAACCATGTCACGTCTCCAACTGTCCACCCGGGTCGAGCGGCTCGTGCTGCGCGAGCCCTTCGTCATCTCCGGCTATCGCTTCACCGAGATGCCCGCGATGCGCGTCGTCCTGCGCGACGGCGCGTACGAAGGGCGCGGCGAGGCGGCCGGCGTCTACTACCTCGACGATCGCCCGGCCGACATGCCGGCGCAGCTGGAGGCGGTGCGCGAGGCCATCGAGGGCGGCATCGGTCGTCAGGCGCTGCGGCGCCTGCTGCCGCCGGGCGGCGCGCGCAACGCGGTCGACTGCGCGTTGTGGGAGCTCGAGGCCCGCCGATCGGGCCGGTCCGTGTGGCAACTGGCGGGGCTCACCGAGCCGCGCCCGCTGACCACGACGATCACGCTGGGCGCCGATGACCCCGGCGCCATGGCGACGCGGGCGCTCGCGCTGCGCGACATGCGGGCGCTCAAGCTCAAGCTCACCGGCGACACCGATGCCGACATCGCGCGGGTGCGCGCGGTGCGCGGCGCGCGGCCGGACGTGTGGCTCAGCGTCGACGCCAACCAGGGCTTCACGCCGGTCACGGTGGAGGCGCTGCTGCCGGTGCTGGTCGCGTGCGACGTCAGCCTCGTCGAGCAGCCGTTCGCGCGCGGCCGCGAGGCCGACATGGCGCTCGTCGATTTCCCGATGCCGACGGCGGCGGACGAGAGTTGCCTGACGCTCGACGAACTCGAGGCCTTGCCCGGACGCTTCGACGTCCTCAACATCAAGCTCGACAAGTGCGGCGGGCTGACGGAAGGCCTGCTGATGGCGCACCGCGCCCGGGTGCTCAAGCTCGGCGTGATGGTCGGCAACATGGGCGGGACCAGCCTGGCGATGGCGCCCGCGATGCTGGTCGGCCAGTTGTGCGACATCGTCGACCTCGACGGGCCGACCATCCTGGTCCAGGACGTCGTGCCGGGTGTGAGGTACGGCGGAGGGAAGGTGGACTGTCCGGTGGCGGTGTGGGGGTAGGGGTTACACTACGCAGGTAGGCGCTTGGAACACAGGTTGGCTGCTTCCCTCCTCGGACGGACGCCAAACTCCAAGACGCAAAAGAGGGAACTGGCCGCGCAAGCGGCCTTTTTCCTTTGTGCGGTGCGTTGCTGCTGTCGCGCAACGCCTGTGAGCGCGAGAAGGCTACCGAGCGTGGCTTGTCCAGTAGCCGATCGTTGCCGTACCTCGCTTGAGCGCCACCGGCTGACGATGGCGTGATGCGTACCTGAGGATCTTCGCCAAGCGGCGATCTCCCAGGAAAAAGTCGAGCTGGACCTCGCCGAAGGATCGTCGCCGACGGTAGTGCGCCACGGTGTCATGGCTCAACAGCGTTCGGCAACGTGCATCCGTTTCGCCTCCACGGTAGGCAGTCGCCACGTCGGGGGACAGCCACTTGAGCAACTCCACCATGCGGTCGTAGTAAAGGCGCAGCCGATCGACGGCATCTGCGGGCGTGGCTGGCGCGCCGGCGACGATGGCTGGCGTGACGCCCGTTCGAGCACGAGCTTCTTCCATCAAGGGCCCCAGCTTCCAGATGGGCTCGTGATGCGCGATGCGATTGCGTATCGCGTTGCATAGATCCAGGCGAGAGAAGAGCGCGTCGCGCTCGGCCTGTTTCCACTGGGTCGGTTGTCGCATGCGGTGGCCGGGCACGACCTCCACGAGGATCTCGCCCCACCTGAGCGGGCGTCCGGTGCTATCAGCAGTCACGTCCAGCAAGTGAGGCCAGAAACCGAACGACAGCTTCGAGACCACATCGTCCGGTGAGGGCATGGGATTGCGCGGTAGCCATGTCCCGTGGCGCTTCTTATGCGTGATCTTCTTGACCTTCTCACGCGAGTCAGGATTCAAGTGAAGGTGGTTGAACCAGTCCTTCGCGCCGCTCGTGCCGACGGCACCGAAGCGACTTCCCAGGGCCTTGTGAAACTGGTTCCGGAGAACTACTTCCAAGAGCGACAGTGCTCGGAACAGCGATCCGCTGATGTCATCGTTCCATTGATACAGACCAAGCGTTTCGCCATCGTCCAGAGGGTTGAAGAACGTCCGGTAGTTGCTCAGTCGCGCATGCGAGATCGCATTGACGAGGGGGCTGACAAGGGCCGAGCCGGTAGGCAGGATCATCGAGTGTTCTGGAGCCAGTGAACCTGGGGTGGGTGGAGCCCGGGTGGACGCGTCGGGTCCACTGTCGTCCCAGTCTAGACAGCCGGCATTCAGAGTGTCACGCTGTCCTGGCGTCGATGCCGAAAGCTGTCTACGACACGCGTCACCCTGATTGCGCGCTGCACTCGGTTTGACCAGATCGGTGTGCCGGACGAAGGTTTGGCGCTATACGGCGACGACCTTCGGCGGAGTGGTGAAGCTCGTCGTCGCCTGTCCGATCGAAGCGCATGCCGCAGCGAAGCCTCGTCATTCGAATCAACCGGCTACCCGTGAGAAGCGCATGACCCAGTTCGTCTCCCACGTGGTCCCGCCATCGGCGGAGAACGCCTGCTCCCAGCGCGGCTCATCCAGGTTGCGCTTGTCCCAGGTGAAGCGGACCTTGATGTCGCGACCGTCCAGCACGTCGTCGGCGTAAAACAGCCCGATCGGACCGTCGAAGCGGCCCTTGACCGGCACGTCCAGTGCATGCGGCGCGCGGCTGTCCAGCCACCAGATCGCCCACAGGCCGCTCTTCGGATCGAAGGACCGCAGCGCCACTGCGCGATAGCGGCCCTCCGGGAGATCCAGCTCGTTGTCCTCGATGTTGCCCAGGCCGCCGAGGATCGGCCGTGTCGTGCAGCGGCCCTCGAAGGGGGTCCAGTCCTCGCAGCCGCTCAGGCGACGGTTGAGCCGGCTGTGATGCACGGCGTAGGCGCCGAATTCGAAGTCGAAGTCATCGGCGCCAGGATGTGCGGGCGTGTGCATGGGAAGCCTCGGGTCTCGTGGTCGACCAGCCCAGTTTCTGCGCGAGCCCGTCCAGTTCTGGCAGCAGACCCGGCGCGGTGCCGCGCCGTGCCGTGCCGTGCCGTGCCGTGCCGTGCCGTGCCGTGCCGTCTGGCGGCACGAGGGTCCTGCCGTCAGGGCTGGTGCGCGAGGGCGAAGTCCAGCGCCGCGCGCACGGCCACGACCTGCGCCTCGACGCATTCCTCCGGATTCGTCCGCGGGCTGTCGGGATACACCTCGGTGGTCGTGGTGAACGGCGCCCGCGTCACGCTCGCGCACAGGCCGGAGTTGCGGACGGGAAACTCGATGACGCCGCGGGCGCTCAGCGGCGCGCCGATGATGTGGCCGTCGGCGTCGGGCGGCGCGATGTGGGTCACCTGCTCCACGGCCGCGATGATCGCCTGCTGGAAGTCGAGCCGGGTCGTCTCGCTGTCGCCGACCAGGTAGAAGCCGTCGGGCACTTCCTCGGCTTCCAGCGGCTTGCCGTCGCGGGCCGCCAGCGCCAGGCGGAACTCCGTGATGTCGGTGTCCGTCGTCTCGTGCAGGTCAATGTGCAGCAGGAACCGGCCCGCGAAAGGCGTCAGCAGCTCGATCAGGGCCGAGGACTCCGCGGCTTCGCGGCGCGCGCCGAAGTTCCGGTTGGGATCGACCGCGTGATAGTTCCAGCGGCACACGCGCTCGTAGGCCCAGGGGCTGACGCAGGGCACGACGAGGACATTCACGCGATCGCCGAAGGCCTCGGCATGGTCCTCCGCGAAGCGCAGGGCGCCGAGCACGCCGCTGGTCTCGTAGCCGTGCACGCCGCCCGTCACCAGCGCCACCGGGCGCGACGGGTCCCATGCGCGGCTCTTCAACGCGAGCAGCGGATAGCTGTCGGCGCCGTAGGTCAACTGTCCGTAGCGCACGACCTCGAAGCGATCCGCCAGGGCTTCGACGCGTGGGACGACGTCGTCCTGATAACGCCGGGACACGACCTGGCGCTCACGCCAGGCGGTGCGTTCCGCGTCGCCCCAAGGGACGCCGGGAGTGCCGATGGGATAGAAGCGCGCTGTGCTCATGAATGCTCCGAATGCGGGGAGGGCCATCAAGAGGGCGAGTGTCTCCCATTCACGAGCGTCGACTATCCTGCGCCGTCATTGTTCAACCAGGAGCGGCAGGCATGAAGTACACCAAGCTGGGCAACACGGGGCTGGACGTCTCGCGGCTGTGCCTGGGATGCATGACCTTCGGGGCCGCCGACGTGGGCAACCACAGCTGGACGCTGGATCTCGACGCCTCGCGGCCGATCTTCCGCAAGGCGGTCGACAGCGGCATCACCTTCTTCGACACCGCCAACAGCTACTCCGGCGGCACGTCCGAGCAGATGGTGGGCGTGCTGCTCAAGGAGATGACGCGCCGCGAGGAGGTCGTGCTCGCGACCAAGATGTATTTCCCGTATGAGACCCCCGAGGGCGTCAAGCATCGCCGCGGCCTGTCGCGCAAGCAGGTGCTTGCCGAGATCGACGCGAGCCTGGCGCGCCTGGGCACCGACCATGTCGACCTGCTGCAGATCCACCGCTGGGATCACGACACGCCGATCGAGGAAACGATGTGCGCGCTGAACGACGTGGTGCGTTCGGGCCGGGCGCGTTACCTGGGCGCCTCGTCGATGTACGCGTGGCAGTTCGCCAAGGCGCAGGAGGTGGCGCGTCGCAACGGCTGGACGCCGTTCGTGAGCATGCAGAACCACGTCAACCTGCTGTACCGCGAGGAGGAGCGCGAGATGATCCCGCTCTGCGCCGACCAGGGCGTCGGGCTGATCCCGTGGAGCCCGATGGCGCGCGGCCGTCTCACGCGGCCGGCGGACGAGGCCACCCGGCGGTTGCAGACCGACGACGTCGGCAAGCGCCTCTACGACAGGTCGGGCGAGCAGGACCGGCCGGTCATCCAGGCCGTGCAGGACCTTGCGGCCCGGCGCGGCGCGAAGATGGCGCAGGTCGCACTGGCGTGGGTGCTCGCGAAGCCGCAGGTGACGGCGCCGATCATCGGCGCGTCGACCATCGGTCAGCTCGAGGACGCCGTGGGCGCGCTGGATCTGACGCTCGCCGCGGACGAGATCGCCGCGCTGGAGGCGCCCTACGTCCCGCACGCGATCAGCGGACACGAGTAAATCCGGGACGCGCGACCGGCAGGGTTGCGCTACCCTCGACGCTCCGAATCCGGCGCCCCGGTCCGATGGGGCGTGAGGGATTCCTGCAAGGAAAACAGGATGGATGCCGCACATCAGGCGCACGGGAGGCGCACGATCCTGCTCGTCGACGACGAGGCCGCACACCGGTACGCGTTGCGGCGCCGGCTGGAACTCGCCGGTTTCGATGTCATCGAGGCCCCGGACGGCGCGGAAGCGCTCCGGCAGGCCGTCGATGGTGCCGGCGTCGACGCGATCATCCTGGACGTCATGCTGCCCGACATCAGCGGCTTCGAGGTCTGCCGCCAGTTGCGCGCCTCCAAGTCGGCCGCGTCGGTCCCGATCATCCAGGTCTCCGGCATCCATGTCGCCGACCGGGACCTGGTCCATGGCCTCGAAAGCGGCGCTGACGCCTACCTCACCCGCCCGGTCGACGAGGACGTGCTGATCGCCAACCTGCATGCGCTGCTGCGGCGGCGCGACGTCCTGCGCGCGCTCTCCGCGGAGCTCGACCAGAAGCGCATCGACGAGGAGCGCGCGCGCGACCTGTTCCTCGCGATCCTCGGTCATGACCTGCGCAATCCGCTGGACGCGATCTCGATGAGCAGCCAGCTGCTGGCCAAGGCGCCGCCGTCCGCCGAGCTGACGCAGAAGATGGCGACCCGCATCACGGCGGCGTCGCGACGCATGACGCACATGCTCGACGACATCCAGGACTACGCCCGCAGCCGGCTCGGCGCCGACCTCATCCTGCGGCGCGCGCCGCAGCGCCTGGGTGGGCTGGCGACCGCGGCGATCGACGAGGCGCGCGGGGCCCATCCCGGGCTCGTCGTCGAACTGGTGCAATCGTCGCCCGACGACGGCTGGTGGGACGGCGACCGGCTGTCGCGCGTCATCGCCAATCTCCTGCGCAACGCCGTGGAGCATGGGGCCGTCGGCCGGCCCATCGTCGTGAGGACGGGCGCTCACGGAGATACCCGGCAGCTCTCCGTGCGCAATGAAGGCCGGCCGATCCCGGACGAGGTGCGGGGACGGCTCTTCGAGCCGATGGCCCATCGGACCACGGACGCGCCGGCGGCCAGCAACATGGGGCTGGGGCTCTTCGTGTGCCGCACGATCGTCGAGGCGCACGGCGGGCGCATCGGCGTCGAGACCGGCGACTCGGGGACCGAATTCCGGATCGAGCTCCCCGCGGCGCCGTCGGCGGCGGGAGCGACGGCAGGCCGCTGAGCTACCATCGGCCCATAGACCGTGAGGTTGTCATCCCGAAGTCCTTGCTTCGTTCGAGGGTCTCGAACGCGCCGCAAGTCCTCGCCGTGATCGCTTGGCGCTTCTGTTCGCGCCGCATGTCGTGGCGCGAAACGCGAGGAGTAGGGCAATGGCTGCACTGCAGGACCTGGAGACGCTCCGGGCGTCGCTGCGCACGTGCGTGGACGCACTTCACCGGCGCCGCGCCAGCGAGATCCCCGAACTGCTGATCGACCGGCTCGTGCGCCAGCGCTGGCTGGAATGGCGGGGTGGGGCGCTCTGCCTCACCGAGGACGGCGAGCGCATCTACTGGCAGGAGCTGGCGTGACCGCCGCACGGGCGGCGTCGTGCTGATCCGGACGCGTCTGGCCAACATCAGCGGCCTGCGGATCGATTCGTTTGATCTGGTGTTCGTGACGGCGCCGGCGACGGATGTCGGGGCGGTCATTTTTCAGCGGCCCGGGTTGCCGACGCGGAGGGTGCTCCACGTGGAGGGCGTCGCCGATGATCGCGAGGCGGCTGCGCAGGCGATCCGGAGAATGCTCGACCCGTCGCTGCTCAGCGACGGGTGGAAGCTGTGAGCCGGACTGGCGCGCCTGCGGAGAGGCTCGCCAGAGGACTCACTCAGTCGGCGTTCAGATGACGCGGATGCTGGAGGCTTGCGGGCCCTTCGGGCCGTCCTTGGTCTCGAACTCGACCTTGGCGCCTTCGGCCAGGGTGCGGAAGCCGCCCGAGCTCTGGATTTCGCTGTGGTGGGCGAACAGGTCCTTGGAGCCGTCGGTCGGGGTGATGAAGCCGAAGCCCTTGTCGTCGCTGAACCACTTCACGGTGCCGGTCTTGGTCGTCATGTTGTTTCCTTTGGAATGAATGACAGGAAAAACCCGGCGCACGGATGCGTGCCGGGACAGAGACACTCAAGAGCTTGCAGCGGGGGGGTGTTGCTGAAGCAGCCGCTCGCGAGGCGGGTCCGGAGAGGACCGGCGGGGGCTGCAGAGAAGACCTCAGAAGAAAGGTCTTGTGCGAATCTATCCAGCTAATGTAGCACGGATGAATGCCGTCCGACAGCCACGCGCTCACTTCGTTTTGTAATGGTCGTTGACGTAGGGCATCGGGATCCAGCGGTAGCCCTTGCCGTCTGCCTGCAGGTGGCCGACACCGGGGAAGGCGACGTGATCCCCCGCGACCCAGTAGCGACCCTTCAACGCATCGGCGAAGGCCAGCTTGCGCGTGGCCGCCGCGGCCTTCGGATCGACGTCGAAGGCGACGGTCACGTCGGGCCTGGGCAACTGGACATCGGCCACGTGGAGCAGGTCGCCCCAGAACACCAGCTTCTCGCCCTGGCTCTCCAGCACGTAGAAGCTGTGGCCCGGCGTATGGCCCGGCGCCGGCAATGAGCGGATGCCGGGGAAAAGCGTGGTCTCGCCGCTGAAGGTCTTCACCCGGCCCGCGTCGACGTAGGGCTGGACCTTCGCCGCCGCCTGGTCGAAGTAGACCTTCAGCGCCTGCGGCGCGCGGTCGCGCTGGTCGGCGCCCAGCCAGTAGTCGAGTTCCTTGCGTTCGAGGTGCAGCGTCGCGTTCGGGAACCCCAGACGCGAGCCGTCCATCAGGCCGCCGGTGTGGTCCGTGTGGATGTGCGTGATGAGGATGTCGGTGATCTGCTCCGGCGCGTAGCCCGCGGCCTTGAGGCTGGCGCCGATCTTGTTGAGCTTGGGGCCGTAGAGCTCGCCCGTGCCGGCGTCCACCATCACCAGCCGGTCGCCGGCCTTGATCAGGAAAGCGTTGATCGAGGCCTCGACATCGGTGCCTTGATAGGTGCTGGCGAGTCGCGCCCCGACCTCGTCGGCGCTGAGGCCCTTCAGCACCTGCTGCGCTGGAATGGGCAGCGTTCCGTCGGACAGCGCGATCACTTCGAAGGCGCCGATCTTGAAATGCTGGTAGCCCGCCTGGATGTGGCTGAGCTGGGGCGCGTCGACGGCGCCCGCCGCGTGGGCGGCGGGCGGAACGGCAGCGAAGGCGGCGGCGATGGCCAGGGTCAGGGTGAGGAATGAACGAGTGGTCATGGTGTCGGGAAGTCGTCGTCGAGGTGAAGTGGCGATCAGGCTGGCCAATGCGGCGAGTCATCCATTGCGGCGATACCATGGAAGGCAGTCGCCCCGCGTGTCGAAGGCTTGAAGCCTGTGAACGAGGCGAAGCGTAGGGCGGGCGCGCCGGGAGGCGTGAGTCGTCAGATTCGATGGGAGGTATCGGAATCGTGGATATGAGACGTTCGGATCTGCATCTGCTGATCTCGCTGGACACCTTGCTCGACGAGCTCAACGTCACGCGCGCCGCGCAGCGCATGCACATCAGCCAGCCGACGCTGTCGGGCCATCTGGCCAAGCTGCGCGAGCTGTTCCAGGACCCGTTGCTGGTGCCCTCGGAGACCGGCCGCGGCATGGTCGCGACCGAGCGCGCGCTGGCGCTGCGCCCCGCGCTCGCGCAGGCGCTCTCGCAACTGCGCGAGGCCGTGGCGCAGCCGCACGACTTCGATCCGGCGACGTCGGCGCGCACCTTCACCGTCGCTGCGAACGACAGCGTGTTCACGATCCTGGCGCTCGACGTGATGGCCGAGGTGATGCGTCACGGCAATCCGGACCTGAAGATGGCCGTCGTGCCGCCCTACGACATCGGCATCGTCGAGCGCATGGCGCGCGGCGAGGTGGATCTCTACCTCGGCGACATCGACAAGATGCCGGAGACGCTCAAGGCGCGTTCCCTGTTGAGCGCCGATTTCGCGCTGGCGCAGCGGCGCGGCCATCCTCGCGGCAATCGGCCCCCCGACCTCGACGAGTACTGCCGGCTCGGGCACGTCATCGTGTCATCCAAGGGCGAGTTCTCCTCCTCGGTGGACGGCGTGCTCGGCAAGCTGGGCCGGCACCGCCGCGTCATGGCGGCGGTGCCCAGCTACAACCAGGTCGCGCTGGTGCTGTCGCAGACGGACCTCGTCACGACGCTGCCGCGACAGCTGCTGCAGCGCTACGAGTCCTTCGTCGACCTGCTCGAACTCCCGTTCGAGCTGGCGCCGTTCCGGCTCGCGATGGCGTGGCATCCGCGCGCGCAGAACGACGCCGCCGGGCGTTGGCTGCGGGACCGCTTCACTGCGGCCGGTACGTCACCTTGAGCTGATAGCTGCCGGCCGAGTACGCATAGACCAGCACGTACACATCGCCGTTGGCGGTCATCGTGACGCTGCAGCCCTCCGTCGCCGTCGACCCGTCCGACTTGCAGGTATAGGTGGACGTCGTCGGGACGGCGCTCTTGCGGACATACAGGTCGATGTCTCCGGTGCCGGTCGTGCTCGCCGCGAGGCTGCCGCCATTGGCGACCTTGAACGGGCCGAAGCTCTTGCTGGCGCCGCGCGCCAGGCTGCCGCTGAAGTTCTCGGTCCTGTCCGCCGGCGGTTGCGTGCCGGGGCCGTCGCTGCCCAGTTCCACCGCATACGCCGCGGCCATGCGCGCGAACTTCAGCGCGTGGTCGGCCTGGCTGCCCATGTTGGCGTAGGTGTCGTTGGCCGTGTGGATGTTGGGGTTGTCCGCGCTGAAGCTTGATTCGAAGGGCATGCTCGCGAAGAAGCCCTTGGCGTTCCACGACGCATGATCCGAGCACGCATAGCCGCAACGGTCCGTTCCCACGCGCAGCGTCGGAAGGTAGGTCGCGATCACGTTCGTGAGGAAGGTGTTCTGCGCGCTGTCCGTGTAGTCGGTGAAGATGTAGATGTCGTTGACGGCGCCCTTGTAGTTGGTCATGTCGAGCTGCAGCACGCCCACCACGTTGGTGTTGGCCGCGGCGAAGCTGTTGGCGATCTCCTGCGAGCCGCGCAGGCCGACTTCCTCGGCCGCATAAGCCATCAGCTTGATCGTGCGGCGCGGCTTGTAGTTCGCCTGCACCAGCGCGCGCAGCACTTCCGTCAGGCTCGCCACGCCGGAGGCGTCGTCGTCGGCGCCCGGCGCGCGCATCGTCTCGCCCGATCCGCCGGACTGGTTGATCGAGTCCAGGTGCGCGCCCATCACGATCACTTCGCTGCCGTTGTCGGAGCCCTGGATCGTCGCGATCACCGACTTCTGCGCCCAGCCCGCGTGGGTGAACTGCTCGACGGTGATGTCGCTGCGCCCGGCGCCCAGCGTCGTCCACCGCTGCTTGAGCCAGTTCGACGCCGCCACGCCGCTGCTGCTCGTGTAGTAGCGGTTGAGGTTGGCCGAGAGGTCGACGATGGTCTGGCCGATGTTGCTGGCCTGCATCTGCGACAGGATGGGCGTCACGACGGCCTGCTGGTCGATCGTGTAGTTCGGCCGCGTCGCGACCAAGGCGGCCGCCAGCCGCTGCGAGGCGCCCGGCGTGCTGTGGCGCTGCAGCGAGGCCAGGCCGGCCTCCTGGCTCGGGTGGTACATGTAGCCGCCGCAGCGGCGCAGCTCCTCGTGGATCGAGTGGCTCAGCGAGGCGAGCGCGTCCTCGTCGACCTCGACCAGATGGATGCCCTCGGGCCTGGCGGCGACGGACAACGCCGACGCGTCCTGCGCGGCGTCGGCCTTGACGCTGGCCACGGCGCGCGCGGCCGGGCGGTGTTTCTGCAACTGGGCCAGCGCGGCGTCGCCGAGGCTGATCCAGACCTTGTCGCCCGCGTAGGCGGGCGTGAGCGCGGCCAGGCCGACGCACACCGCGGTGATGGTGAGGAATGAACGCATGGGGTGTTCTCTCCGGAATCGTTCCAGGAATGGCGAAGCCGGCGCGCCGCGCAAGGCAGCGCGCCGGGATCGGTCAGTGATCGATCAAGCGGGGATCAATAGGTCCCGACCAGCGAGGCGCTGGTCACCGTCGCGTACGCGCTGACCAGCACGTAATACACGCCGGCCGTCGGTGCCGAGAAGGTGATCGTCTCGGCGTTGGTCGAGCCGATCGAGCGCTTGTCGTAGCTCGTGGTCGTCGGCGCCGAGCCGCGCTTGACGTAGAGGTCGCCGTCGCCCGAGCCGCCGGACAGCTTGATCGTCAGCGTGGTGCGGCCGGCCGGCACGGTGATGCTGTAGAGCTTGGTCGCGCCCTTGGCCAGCGAGATGCCGGTCACCGGCACGCCGCTGGTCAGCACCGTCGTGGTCGGCGGCGGGGTGGTGCCGCTGCAGCTCACGCCCACCGTGGCGAAGGCGGCGGTCACGTCGGCCTTCGCGTAGCCGCGGTTGGTCGCCGCCGTCTCCACGCCGCAGGCGCCCTGGTTGAAGGTGCTGTTGGCGGTCCAGTACAGGCGGTTGGCGTCGACCATCACCTCGAAGGCCTTGCGCGTGTTCCAGCCCGGCTTGGTCGCGAGCAGGTAGAACGCGCGGTTGTAGACGCCGCTCGAGTAGTGGACGTCCATGCCGCTGCGGTAGTCGGCGGCGTTGCCGATCGAGCTGCCGTCGCGGGTCGGATCGTCGAAGTAGCGCAGCGCGCCCGAGCCCTTGAAGATCTGCGCGCCGACCAGCCAGTCGTTGCTGCCGTTGTTGCGGTAGTACTCGGCGGCTTCGCCGGCCATGTCGGAGAAGGCTTCGTTCATGCCGCCCGACTGGCCGGAGTAGGTCAGGCCCGAGTTCTGCTCGGTGAAGCCGTGGCTCACCTCGTGCGCGGAGACGTCCAGCGACACCAGCGGATAGAAGGTGGTGCGGCCGTCGCCGAAGCTCATCGCCGTGCCGTCCCAGAACGCGTTCTCATAGTTGCTGCCGTAATGCACGCGCATGTACAGCGTGCCGGTCAGCGGACGGATGTTGAACCAGTCGCCGTACATCTTGAAGATGATCTCGCCGAAGTAGTGCGCGTCGTTCAGCGGCGAGTAGGCGCCGTTGATCTGCTTGTACTCGTTGCGCGAGCAGGTGAACTGGAAGGGCGTGTTGCTCGCGCCGGTGCTGCCGTTGAGGTTGACGGTGACGACGTTGCCGGAATTCATCTGGCAGGTGTCCGTCACCTTCAGGGGTGGGTAGTCGGTGCCGTACTCGTAGCGGCCGGTCTTGGCGTTGCCGCCGGGGCCGGTCGCGTCCTTGTGGGCCAGGCCTTCCCATCGCTCCAGCACCGCGCCGGTGGTGGCGTCGATCATGAAGTGCGGGCGGCTCGGCTGCTTGGCGTCGTGGCGCACGAAGGACACCAGGTAGAACAGCTGGGCCTTGTTGTTCTGGTTCAGCCGGACGTAGAGCTTGACCTGCTCGTTCTCGGTGATCGCGGCGTTGATGGCGCCCTTGGCCTGCGCCAGCGCCCCTTGCGCGGTCAGGCTGGCCTGCGCGGTGGGCAGGTCCTGCTGGATGTTGGCCAGCATGCTGCCGGAGAAGCGCGAGGCGCCCGCGTCGCTGCTCTCGACCACCCCTTCGCCCCACACCGGGACGCCCTGGTAGTACTGCTGGTGGCGCGTGACGACCTTGCCGCCGGCGTAAGCCTGGCTGCGCACGGCCTGCAGCTCGCCGGTCCCGAGTCCGAGCGCCGTGGCGGCGGACTGCGGCGCGGCGCTGGAGGCGCGCATCTGCGTGTTCACGGGGGAAGCGTCGTCGAGCAGGACGCGGTCTGCGGCGATCGCCTGGCAGGCGGCGGTGGCCGCGGCGGCGAGGATGCTGGCGCGAATGGCGCGCTGGATGAATGCCTGTGTGGAAACGTTAGACATAAGCCTCTTTCTTTCGTGATGGATCGATCAGATCTCCCGAAGAAATGGCCGTGCTCGCTCAGGTAGGAACGGGACGGCCCCCTCTGTGCGCGACCCAGTGGTGGGGCCGTGTCAGATGTTCTTGGAGGTGCGGCTGGCGCCGCGTCCCGAGGTGTCGCCGGGTGCCCCGGAGGTCCCGAGGTCAGGTCTTGTGTGTCCGGACGACTGGGCGAATGTAGGGGCATCGCGGGCCGGTTCGGACTGTCAGGCCTTACAGGCGGTGTAACCCTTGCAACGAAGTTTTTGGGCACGCCAGTGGCTGGCAGGCGCGCGATAGGCGAGGATCCGCCTCACCGCGACCCCGATCCAGAGGACATGCTGGAAACCGGGGACGTATCAGGAGACGCACACCATGACGCCCATGGAGACGAAGCCCATGCACACCGCCGCCGATGTCGATCCGGCCCGCGCCGACCTGGCCTCCGGGTGGCGCACCCACGAGGTCGCCAATCAGGTCGACGAGCTCAGCGGCTACTCGCTGCTCGACACCGATCCGGCGCTGAAGGAGGCGCTCGCGCGCGCCGGCGCCGAGGCCTTCGTGCCGGGCCTGGACGCGTACGCGACCGAGTTGGGGCGTCCCGAGACCTACGCGATCGCCGAGCGCATCAACCGCGTCACGCCGACGCTGGACAGCTTCGACAAGCGAGGCCGCCGCATCGACCGCGTCGAATTCGACGCCGGCTGGCACGAACTGCTCGCGATGTACCGCCATGCGGACCTGGTCGCGATGCCGTTCCGCGACGAGCGTCCCGGCCGATGGGCGGCATGGGCTGCGGGTTTCTACCTGCACGGGCAGGTCGAGGCCGGCACGTTGTGTCCCGCGACGATGACGCAGGCGAGCATCCCGGTGCTGCGCCGCGAGCCGCAGTTGTGGGACGCGTTGCGCGATCAGTTGTTCAGCACCGCGTACGACGGGCGAGACCTGCCCTTCGCGCAGAAGCGCTCGATCTGGCTCGGCATGGGCATGACGGAGAAGCAGGGCGGGTCGGACGTGCGCGCCAACACGACGCGCGCCGAGCCGGTCGCGCACGCGGGCGGGGGCGCCGGCGGCCGCGGCGGCGAGTACCGCCTCACGGGGCACAAGTGGTTCTTCTCCGCGCCGATGTGCGACGCGCACCTGGTCGTCGCCAAGACGCCGGATGGCGCGCCGGGCTGTTTCTTCGTGCCGCGCTGGCGGCCCGACGGGACCAAGAACGCGGTCCACGTGCAGCGCCTCAAGGACAAGGTGGGCAACCGCAGCAACAGCAGCTCGGAGGTCGAGTTCCAGGACGCCTACGGCGTGCTGATGGGCGAGGAGGGTCGTGGCATCCCGACCATCATCGAGATGGCGACCTACACGCGCCTGAACTGCGTCGTCGGCAGCGCGGCGATGCTGCGGCAGGCGCTCGTGCAGGCGCTGCACTACACGCGGCACCGCCGGGCTTTCGGCAAGCGGCTCGTGGAGCAGCCGCTGATGCGCGCGGTGCTGGCGGACCTCGCGCTCGAGAGCGAGGCCGCCATGCAGCTGAGCCTGCGTCTGGCGCACGCCTTCGAGCACCAGGACGACCCGCGCGAGCGCACCTGGATGCGGCTGGTCACGCCGGCGGCGAAGTTCTGGGTCTGCAAGCGCGCGGTCGAGCTCACCGGCGAGGCCATGGAAGTCCTCGGCGGCAACGGCTACATCGACGACGGCATCATGGGACGCTTGTACCGGGAGGCGCCGGTGAACTCGATCTGGGAAGGCTCGGGCAACGTGATGTGCCTGGATGTGATGCGCGCCGTCGCGCGCGATCCGCAGGCCTTCCTGGTGTTGCTCGACGAGCTCGAGGCGGACGTCGGCGATGAGCGCGCGCTGCGCGCCGAGCTCGATGCGTTGCGCGGTCTTCTGGTCACGCCGCCGGAGCAGCTGGAAGCGCTGGGGCGCCGCTTCGCGACGCGCCTGGTGCTGCTGGTCCAGGCCGCGCTGCTGCGCCAGCGCTCACCCGGCTTCGTCGCGGACGCGTTCGTCGCCAGCCGGTTCGATCCGCAATGGGGCGCCGTCGCCGGCACGATCGACACGCGTACCGTCAGCGTCGATGCGCTGTTGCAGAGAGCCTTCCCCGCGTGACCTAAACTTGCCCGCTTTCGTTGCTCTCGGGGGCGTTGGCCCCAACGCTGTTTTGGACAAGATCCTGCTCCAGATTGCCGCCGAACTGAAAGTCCGTCCGGCTCAAGTCAACGCGGCCGTGGAACTGCTCGATGGCGGCGCCACCGTCCCGTTCATCGCCCGCTACCGCAAGGAGGCCACCGACGGCCTCGATGACATCCAGCTGCGCGAACTCGAGGCGCGCCTGAGCTATCTGCGCGAGCTCGAGGACCGCCGCGAGGCCGTGCTCAAGAGCATCGAGGAGCAGGGCAAGCTGACGCCCGAACTCGCCGCCGCCATCGCCGCCGCGCCGACCAAGCAGGAGCTGGAGGACCTCTACCTCCCGTACAAGCAGAAGCGCCGCACCAAGGGCTTGATCGCGCGCGAGGCCGGCCTGGAGCCGCTCGCCGACAAGCTCTTCGCCGATCCGTCGCTGGATCCGATGACCGAAGCCGTCGCCTTCCTCAATCCCGATGCCGGCTTCGCCGATGCCTTCGCGGTGCTGGACGGCGTGCGCGACCTGCTGTCCGAGCGCTGGGCCGAGGACGCCCTGCTCATCGGCAAGCTGCGCGAATGGCTGTGGGAGGAGGGGCTCTTCAAGTCCAGGCTGATGGACGGCAAGGACGAGAACCACCCCGACATCTCCAAGTTCCGCGACTACTTCGACTACGCCGAGCCCATCCGCACCGTGCCCTCGCACCGCGCGCTGGCCGTCTTCCGCGGGCGCACGCAGGAATTCCTCGATGCCAAGCTGGCGCTCGACGAAGAGGTCGTCCTCGGCCAGCCGTCGCTCGCCGAAGGCCGCATCGCGCGCCACCTCGGCTGGAGCCATGCCAAGCGCGCCGGCGACGAACTGATCCGCAAGACCGTCGCCTGGACCTGGAAGGTCAAGCTCTCGCTGAGCCTGGAGCGCGATCTCTTCGGGCGCCTGCGGGAAGAAGCCGAGAAGGTCGCCACCAAGGTCTTCGCCGAGAACCTGCGCGACCTGCTGCTGGCCGCCCCGGCCGGCAAGCGCGTCGTCATGGGCCTGGACCCGGGCATCCGCACCGGCGTGAAGGTCGCCGTCGTCAGCGACACCGGCCGCGTGCTGGACACCTCGACGGTCTATCCGCATGAGCCCAAGCGCGACTGGGAGGGCTCGATCCACACGCTGGGCCGGCTGTGCGCCACGCACGGCGTCAACCTCATCGCGATCGGCAACGGCACCGCCTCGCGCGAGACCGACAAGCTCGCCGCCGACCTGATCAAGCGCATCCAGTCGATGGCGCCCGACACGGTCATCGACAAGGTCGTCGTCAGCGAGGCCGGCGCGTCGGTGTACTCGGCGTCCGAATTCGCGTCCAAGGAACTGCCTGACCTGGACGTGTCGCTGCGCGGCGCCGTGTCGATCGCGCGCCGACTGCAGGATCCGCTGGCCGAGCTGGTGAAGATCGATCCGAAGTCGATCGGCGTCGGCCAGTACCAGCACGACGTCAACCAGAGCGAGCTCGCGCGCACCTTGGACACGGTGGTCGAAGACTGCGTGAACTCCGTCGGTGTCGACCTGAACACGGCGTCCGCGCCCTTGCTGTCGCGCGTGTCGGGCCTGTCGGCGAGCGTGGCGAACTCGATCGTGCGCTGGCGCGACGCCAATGGCGCGTTCCGCAATCGCCAGCAACTGCTGGACGTCACCGGCCTCGGCCCGAAGACCTTCGAGCAGGCGGCCGGTTTCCTGCGCATCCGCGACGGCGACAACCCGCTGGACGTCAGCGGCGTGCATCCCGAGACCTACCCGGTCATCCAGCGCATCCTGGCGAAGGTCGATCGGCCCATCGCCGACGTGATGGGCAAGTCCGATGTCATCCGCGCGCTGAAGCCGGAGGCCTTTGCCGACGAGCGCTTCGGTGCGATCACGGTCAAGGACATCCTCGGCGAGCTGGAGAAGCCCGGACGCGATCCGCGCCCGGACTTCAAGGTCGCGCGCTTCAACGACGGTGTCGAGGACCTCAAGGACCTGAAGGAGGGCATGGTGCTGGAGGGCACGGTGTCCAACGTCGCGCAGTTCGGGGCCTTCGTCGACCTGGGCGTGCACCAGGACGGACTGGTCCACGTCAGCCAGCTGGCCAACAAGTTCGTCAACGATGCGCGCGAGGTGGTCAAGACCGGCGACATCGTCAAGGTGAAGGTGCTGGAGATCGACTTGGCGCGCAAGCGCATTTCGTTGACCATGAAGCTCGATGCGCAGGCGCCGCGCGGCGGTTCCAAGCCCGACAACAGCTTCCGTCCGGCCAATCGCAACGAGCGAGCGGGCGGTGCTCGCCCGTCCGGCGCGCGTGACGCCCAGCCGACGGGCGGCAACGCGATGGCTGCGGCCTTCGCCAAGCTCAAGCGCTGACGACCTCGGTGCCTCGGATCGGGACGACCGGGGCCCCTTTTCGGAGGTCAAGACACCGTTCTAAGCGTCAAGTCTCTTCAAGCGAAATTTGGTGGGGATTGAAGGGCTTCTTGGACTTGAGCACACCGTAGACGATGGCCAGTAGCTTGTGCATGCAGGCCTCGACGATCAGCTTGCCGGGCTTGTTTTGAGCCTTCAGGCGCTGCCAGAACCTCGCAATCAACGGGTTGTGCTTCCCTGCCACCATGGCGGGGAAGTACAGGCAATGCTTGAGGGCGCGGTGCCCTTGCGGGCTGGTGCCTCGCCGCTTGTTGAGCGATACACCCGATTGCCGGACCATGGGTGACAGGCGGGCATAGGCGGTCAGCGCCTTGACGTTTTTGAAGCGTTCTGGCCGACCAATGTAGGCCAGCAACTGCGGAATCGTCCGCTCGCCCAATCCCGGGATGGTGTCCAGCAGAGCGTTGCGTTCGCGCAGATCCGGGTCATCGTCGATGGTCTGCTTGATCTGCGCCTTCACATCGGCGATGGAAGCTCAATGAAGCGCTTCACCCGCATCGGATTGACGACGGAGAGCCGCAACTCGTGATCGTGCAGATACAGCGCCAGCGCCTCGTGATACGCACCAGTGGCCTCGATGCAGATATGCACCTGGCTGCGGCCGCCCACAGCTGAATCGCCCAGCCACACCAGCAACGCCGAGAAGCCAGAAGGCTTGTTGGGAAACACCTTGGAGCGGTACTTCCCCCCTTCTTCCATCAGCGCGACGTCCAACTTGGCCTTGCTGACATCCACTCCCACCATCGAAGTCATGACGAACCTCCTCGATGAGTGCGCCTATTCGACATGCGCATCCTGATACGCGAGGTCGCCGCCGGTCAAACACCGGCGGCGCCCCAAGACACCGTTCGAGCTACAGCGTCGAATCCGACCAGCGTGCCCCACTCTTAACTTCGGGATAGAACCCAGGAAGGAATACAGGGTCACGCGGCGGGCTCCCATCAGCGCGAAGGGAGCAAGATGGAAAGTATCAGGAGGGAATTCGCTTGCCGGGAGGCAAGCGAAGGAGGGACACGGAGAAAAGGGGCCCCGGTTGTCCTGATCTCGCTCCGTCGTCGCCATCCGCGGCGCCGATTCGCATTTGATCCCACTTTTTTCGCGGCTGGTCGCACCTGAGGTGTCGAAACGGGCGGCGTACGGCTACGCTGCGCGCCGTTTACCGTCAAAGACAAAAGTCGACAGACCTGCAAGGTGTCGACACCAAATCCTCGGGAGTTTCCTTGAAGACCCACGCCATCGCCAGGGCCTGTGCCCTTGTCTGCCTGACTGCTGTGCCTGCTGCCGTGTGGGCGCAGGACGCCCCGCCGGGGATGGGCAATGAGTCGACGTCGGGCAAGCGGCTGGACCGCGTGGAGATCACTGGCCGGAACACCGATTCCGAGCTGCGCCGCCGCGCACCGGTGGCCAAGCAGATCTACGGCCGCGACGAGCTCGACAAGTACGGCGACACGAGCGTCGCCGACGTGCTCAAGCGACTGCCCGGTGTGAACGTGTCCGACGGCGCGCCGCGCATGCGCGGGCTGGGCTCGGGCTACACGCTGATCCTGATCAACGGTGATCCGGCGCCGCCCGGCTTCAAGCTGGACCAGCTGGATCCTGCGCAGGTCGAACGCATCGAGATCACCAAGGGTCCCAGTGCCGACCAGAGCGCGCAGGCCGTCGCCGGCGCGATCAACATCATCCTGAAGGAAGCGCCGAAGATGTCGCAGCGCGACCTGCGCGTCGGGGCTGGCTACAACATCAACCACCCGGTGCCGTCCGCCACTTTCACCTACGGCGAGCGCTTCGGACCGGTGTCGGTGTCCGTGCCGCTGTCGGCGTTCCAGTGGCTGCAGGAGATGAAGTCGACCACCGAGCGCCCCGGCACCGACCAGAACGACCAGCCGGTCGTCGCGTCACAGCACGGGAAGATGCGCAACTGGGGGCATGGGTTCAACTCGGCGCCGCGCGCGAGCTGGAAGCTCAGCGACGACGAGATCGTGTCGCTGCAGGGCTTCGCGCAGAAGGGCTTCTGGAACAACTCGGTCCGCCTGACGCCGGATGGCAGCTACAAGACGCCGCGCCTGGACGACGACAGCGACAACCAGGGCACCTGGCAGATGCTGCGCGCCAACCTGCAATGGAACAACCGCTTCAGCGAGACGCAGAAGTGGGAGCTCAAGGCCGGCGTGCAGGACGCGAAGAACCACATCGAGAACCGCACGCTGAATGCGCAGGCGCCGGTCGACGCGCTGCTCGACAGCCGCGACCGCAGCCTCACGCAGGCCGGCAAGTACAGCCAGATCCTGGGCGACGAGCACACGCTGACCGTCGGCTGGGACTTCGAGTTCCGCAAGCGCGACGAGGTCCGCGACACCACCGTGAATGGCCAGGACCAGCTCCCCGCGCTGAACGGCGAGAACTTCGGCGCGCGCATCCGCCGCCAGGCCTTCTTCGTGCAGGACGAGTGGGAGATCAACCCGCAGTGGTCGACCTACTTCGGCCTGCGCCATGAACAGATCGTGACCACCAGCCGCGGCGTCGGCACCGACGCGCGCAACAGCTCCAGCGTGCTGTCGCCGCTGTGGCACCTGACCTACAAGCTCGATCCGAAGGGGCGCGACATGATCCGCGCCAGCCTGACCCGCAGCTACAAGGCGCCCGAGCTGACGCAGATGCTGGGCCGCTACACGCTCAACAGCAAGTTCCCGGCGGCGGGCCAGACCAACGACGAGCTCAACCCCGACCGCGTCGGCAATCCCGCGCTGAAGCCCGAACTGGCCACCGGCCTGGACATCGCCTATGAGAAATACCTCACCGGCGGCAGCCTCTTCAGCGTCGGCGTCTTCCACCGCAACATCAGCCAACTGATCCGCAACGTCGTCACGCTGGACGCGCCGACGGCGCTGGTGCCGGTGTCGCGCTACGTGATCCGCCCCACCAACTTCTCGAGCGCCACCACCACCGGCATCGAGATGGAACTCAAGGGCCGCGCCGGCGAGCTCTTCCCGTCGCTGTTCGAGCCCAAGCTGCCGCTGAACCTGCGCAGCTCGGTGAGCGTCTATCAGTCGCGCGTGAAGTCGGTCTCCGGCCCGGACAACCGCCTCGATCAGCAGCAGCCGTGGACGGCCAACCTCGGCTTCGACTACCGCTTCAGCGCGGTGCCGGTCACCACCGGCGCCAACCTGAACTACACGCCGGTCTACACGGTGCGGCAGACCGACCGCCAGAGCGTGGAGTACTCGCGCAACCGCGGGTTGGACGTCTTCGCCCAGTGGACCGTCAATCCGAAGACCTCGGTGCGCTTCTCGGCCAATAATCTCTTCCCGCTCGACGCGCGGGCCGAGACCACGCTGGCCGGCGGCGACTACTACGCCACCGGTCGCGGGCTGAAGCCCTGGTTCCAGCTGAATCTGGAAATGAAGCTCTGATCCCTCCGCGAGGGATCGGCTGACCGGCCGCGTCGGGCGCCTCCGTTTTGAAAGGACGACCCGCCCGATGCAGGCCTTGCAGATCCTCGCCGGACCCCGTGCGCGCCAACGGCTGCGCGACCATGGCCTGCGTGCGGCCGACGTGCGCGTCGTACCCGGCGCCGCCGGTGGTCCGAAGGGGCTGGTGCTCAGCGCGCTCGACGCGCATCTCTTCGGCGAGTTCCTGCCGTCGGGCGGTCAGGAGGTTCATCTGCTCGGCGCGTCCATCGGCGCCTGGCGCATGGCCACCGCCTGCCTGACCCGCGACGCCGCGCAGGCGAATGCCGAATTCGAACGGCTCGCCCACGATTACGCCCATCAGGATTACGAGTCGGCGCCCGGCAAGCGGCCCACCGCCGCGACGGTCTCGCGCGCATTCGCCGGCAAGCTCGGTGAGATTTTCGGCGGCCGCGAAGCCGAGGTGCTGTCGCATCCGCAGTTCCGCCTGCATGTGTTCACCTCGCGCGGCAGGCACGTGCTCGGGCGGGAAGGGCGGCTGCGCACGCCGCTCGGCTATCTGGGCGCGTTCGCCGCCAATGCGATGTCGCGCCGCGCGATGGGCGCCTGGCTGGAGCGGGTGGTGTTCTCCGACAAGCGTTCCCCGTTGCCGATGCCGCTGGCCGATTACCGCAGCCGACAGGTGGCGCTGGACGCGGCCAACCTCAAGCCGAGCATCCTGGCGAGCTGCTCGATCCCGTTCTGGCTGCAGGCCGTGCACGACATCGAAGGCGCCCCCGCCGGCGCCTACTGGGACGGCGGCATCACCGACTACCACCTGCACCTGAACTACGCGGCGATGGTCGGCGACGGCATCGCGCTGTACCCGCACTTCCAGGCCAGCGTCGTGCCGGGCTGGCTCGACAAGGCGCTCAAGCACCGGCATCGGACCAGCGCCTTCCTCGACAACGTCGTGCTGCTGACGCCCAACCCCGAGTGGGTGAAGACGCTGCCCAACGGCAAGCTGCCCGATCGCAACGACTTCCAGCGCTACCTGAACGACGTCCCCGGCCGCGCCCGCGACTGGCTGCGCGCCGTCCGCGAAGGCGAGCGCCTGCGGGACGAGTTCCGCGAAGCCTGCGCCCGGCCGACCCTCGACATCGAGGCGCTCTGAGCTACACTGGTTGCCTCCTTTTTTCTTTTTCCAACAAGGACCGGGAAAGGCGACATGGTTATGACACCGCGGACTACCACCTCCACTGCGAAGGTTTGAGCGACCGCGGCTCGTCACGTCTTTCATCAGCTGTCCGGAAAAAGTCAGCACCCCAGAAAAAGCGCGGCAAGTGGTCGCGCTTTTTTGTTTTCTGGAGTTCCCCTCATGTCCAACATCTCCATCCAACTGCCCGACGGCTCCAAGCGCGAGTTCCCGCAACCGGTGACCGTCGCCGACGTGGCGGCCTCCATCGGCACGGGCCTGGCGAAGGCGGCGCTCGCCGGCCGCGTCGGCTCGGGCGACGCCGCCAAGGTCGTCGACACCAGCTTCCTCATCGACCAGGACACGCAGCTGGCCATCGTCACGGACAAGGATCCGGACGGGCTGGACGTCATCCGCCATTCGACGGCCCACTTGCTGGCCTACGCCGTCAAGGAGCTGTTCCCGGACGCGCAGGTCACGATCGGCCCGGTCATCGAGAACGGCTTCTACTACGACTTCTCGTACAAGCGCCCGTTCACGCCGGACGACCTGGCGGCGATCGAGGCCAAGATGGGCGAGCTCGCGAAGAAGGACGAGAAGGTCACGCGCTCGGTGCTGCCGCGCGATGCGGCCGTCGAGTACTTCAAGGGCATCGGCGAGGCCTACAAGGCCGAGATCATCGCAAGCATCCCGGCGGACCAGGAGGTCTCGCTGTACGCCGAGGGCGGCTTCACCGACCTGTGCCGCGGCCCGCACGTGCCGTCCACGGGCAAGCTGAAGTTCTTCAAGCTGATGAAGGTGGCCGGCGCCTACTGGCGCGGCGACCACCGCAATGAGCAGCTGCAACGCATCTACGGCACGGCCTGGGCGACCAAGGACGACCTGGCGAACTACCTGCGCATGCTGGAGGAAGCGGAGAAACGCGACCACCGCAAGCTCGGCAAGGACCTGGAGCTGTTCCACATCGACGAACACGCGCCGGGCGTCGTGTTCTGGCACCCCAAGGGCTGGACGATCTGGCAGGAGGTCGAGCAGTACATGCGCCGCGTGTACCGCGACAACGGCTACCAGGAAGTGAAGGGCCCGCAGCTGCTGGACAAGACGCTGTGGGAGGCCACCGGCCACTGGGACAAGTACCGCGACAACATGTTCACGACGGAATCGGAGAAGCGCGACTACGCGCTCAAGCCGATGAACTGTCCCGGCCACATCCTGATCTTCAAGCACGGCATCAAGAGCTACCGCGACCTGCCGCTGCGCTTCGGCGAGTTCGGCCAGTGCCACCGCAACGAACCCACGGGCGGGCTGCACGGCATCATGCGCGTGCGCGGCTTCACGCAGGACGACGGCCACATCTTCTGCACGGAAGACCAGATCCTGGCCGAGTGCGTGGCGTACACCGCGCTGTTGCAGAAGGTCTACAAGGACTTCGGCTTCGACAACATCATCTACAAGGTCGCGACGCGCCCCGACGCGCGGATCGGTTCGGACGAGGTCTGGGACAAGGCCGAGTTCGCGCTGATGGAGTCGCTGCGCGCCTCGGGCGTGGAGTTCATCATCGCCCCCGGCGACGGCGCCTTCTACGGTCCGAAGATCGAATACACGCTCAAGGACGCGATCGGCCGCCAGTGGCAGTGCGGCACCATGCAGGTCGATTTCTCGATGCCGGCGCGCCTGGGCGCGGAGTACGTCGCCGAGGACGGCGAGCGTCACACGCCCGTGATGCTGCACCGCGCGATCGTCGGCAGCCTGGAGCGTTTCATCGGGATTTTGATCGAGCAGCACGCCGGCGCGCTGCCGGTCTGGCTCGCTCCGACGCAGGTGGTTGTCGCCAATATCACCGACGCCCAATCGGACTACGTTTCCGGCATTGTGAAAACGCTGCAAAAACAAGGGGTTAGGGTCCACGCAGATTTGCGGAACGAGAAAATCACGTATAAAATCCGCGAGCATTCACTGCAAAAGGTGCCGTTCATCCTTGTCGTCGGCGACAAGGAAAAGGCGAACGGCGCAGTCGCAGTGCGCGCCCGAGGCAACCAGGATCTGGGCGTGATGTCGCTGGAGGACTTCGTTTCGAAGCTCTCGACCGCCATCGCGGACAAGGCTTGAGTCGGGCGCTTTTTGCGTTGTACTGATCAACACGGACCCTTGCCAAGGCCCGCCTAAAGGTAACCACCATCGCTACTTTTGCTGACCGTCGTGCGATTCCCGAGCGCAAGCACCGCCTGAATCGCGAAATCATCGCTTCTGAAGTCCGTCTCAATGGCCCGGAGAACGAGCCGATCGGCATCGTCTCGATCCAGGAAGCGCTCCGGATGGCCGGTGAGCTGGACGTCGATCTGGTTGAAATCGCCGCCACGGCCGTCCCGCCAGTGTGCCGGCTGATGGACTACGGCAGGTTCAAGTACCAGGAGCAGAAGCGCGCTGCGGAAGCCAAGTCCAAGCAGAAGGTCATCGAGGTCAAGGAAGTCAAGTTCCGTCCGGGCACGGACGAGGGCGACTACCAGATCAAGATGCGCAACCTGCGCCGCTTCATCGCGGAGGACGGCGACAAGGGCAAGGTCACGCTGCGCTACCGCGGCCGCGAGATCACCCACCAGGACATTGGCATGCGCATGCTGGAGCGCATCCGCGACGAACTGGCGGACGTGGCGGTGGTCGAGCACATGCCCAAGCTCGAAGGCCGTCAGATGATCATGGTGCTTGCACCGAAGAAGCGTTGATTCCGGGGCCTTGAGCCTCTGAACCCTCGCCTCGGCGGGGCCGGAAGGCCCCGTCACACTTTCAGCCCGCCGATCTGGTCGTCGGCGGGCTTATTAGTCTCCTGCAGGCCGGTCAAGTACCGCGGTCACCCGCGGTCGCCTGGAGGGACGCACATAGAAGGAGCAGTCATGCCCAAGATGAAGACCAAGAGCAGCGCGAAAAAGCGTTTTCGCGTTCGTCCGGGTGGCACCGTCAAGCGCGGTCAGGCGTTCAAGCGCCACATCCTGACCAAGAAGACCACGAAGAACAAGCGCCAGCTTCGCGGCGCCACGACCGTGCATGAGACCAACATGGGCCACATCGCTTCGATGCTGCCCTTCGCTGGTCTGTAATCCAGCAGTAGACAAGGAGATACAACATGCCTCGCGTCAAACGTGGTGTAACCGCACGTGCTCGTCACAAGAAGGTCCTGGCTCTGGCCAAGGGCTTCCGTGGTCGTCGCAAGAACGTCTTCCGCATCGCCAAGCAGGCGGTGATGAAGGCGGGCCAGTACGCCTACCGTGACCGCCGTGCCAAGAAGCGCGTGTTCCGCCAGCTGTGGATTGCCCGTATCAACGCGGCAAGCCGTGGCCTGGGTCTGAGCTACAGCAAGTTCGTGGCCGGTCTGAAGAAGGCCGAGATCGACATCGACCGCAAGGTCCTGGCCGACCTCGCCGTCAACGACCCTGCTGGTTTCGCCAGCATCTTCGCCAAGGTGAAGGCCGCTCTGGCTTGATAGCCAAGGTCCACCCGCCGGTGCTCGCCGGCGGGCGGACTGGCCGCTCCGGTCCTGCCGGGGCTGCCTTTTTCAAAGGCCGACACCCCGGTGTTCGGCCTTTTTTCATTCCGGCGCAATGGTGCGATGTTCGCCATTCCACCACTGTGCCATCCGACTTCCGCCAACGACGCCGACGCCCCGTCGACGCCCCGCGATGAACGACCTCGATCAATTGCTGCACCAGGCGACCGGCGAATTCGCCGCCGCCACGACTCCCGCCGATCTGGAGAACGCCAAGGCGCGTTTCCTGGGCAAGACCGGCCAGGTCACCGAGCTGATGAAGGGCATGGCCAGTCTGCCGGTCGAGGAGAAGAAGACCCGCGGCGCGCAGATCAACCAGCTCAAGCAAGGCATCGAGGCGGCGCTGACCGCGCGCCGCCAGGCGCTGGCGGACGCGGAACTCGAGAAACAGCTCAAGGCCGAGGCGCTGGACGTGACGCTGCCCGGCCGCCAGCGCGGCACCGGCGGCCTGCACCCGATCACGCGCGCGATGGAGCGGATCGAGGCGATCTTTGGCTCCATGGGCTTCGACGTGGCCGACGGCCCGGAAATCGAGAACGACTGGTTCAACTTCACCGCGCTGAACACGCCGGAAGACCATCCGGCGCGCTCGATGCACGACACCTTCTACATCGAAGGGGGTCATGTCTTGCGCACCCACACCAGCCCGATGCAGATCCGCTACGCGGTTCAGCATGTCAAGAAGCATCGCGCGCTGATCGACGCCGGTCGGCCGATGCCCGAGATCCGCGTGATCGCCCCGGGCCGCACCTACCGCGTCGACAGCGACGCGACGCATTCGCCGATGTTCCACCAGGTCGAAGGCCTGTGGGTCGGCGAGAACATCAGCTTCAAGGACCTCAAGTCCGTCTACGTGAACTTCATGCAGCAGTTCTTCGAGACGACGGACATGGAGATCCGTTTCCGTCCGAGCTATTTCCCTTTCACCGAGCCCAGCGCCGAGATCGACATGATGTTCGGCTCCGGCCCGCTGAAGGGCCGCTGGCTGGAAGTCTCCGGTTCCGGCCAGGTGCATCCGCAGGTGATCCGCAACATGGGCCTCGATCCCGAGCGCTACATCGGTTTCGCCTTCGGCTCGGGCATCGACCGACTGGCCATGCTGCGCTATGGCGTCGGCGACTTGCGGCTGTTCTTCGACGGCGACCTGCGCTTCCTGTCGCAGTTCAAGTAATCCGAGCCCCCGGTCGCCTAGAGAGCAAGAGAGAACCCCATGCAATTCCCTGAGTCCTGGCTGCGGGCCTTCTGCAACCCCGCGCTGAACACCCAAGAACTGGCCGAACTGCTGACCATGTCCGGCCTGGAAGTGGAAGAGCTGCGCCCGGTGGCGCCGCCTTTCCACGGCATCGTCGTGGCCGAGATCGTCGAAGCCGCGCAACATCCGGACGCCGACCGCCTGCGCGTCTGCAAGGTCGACGCCGGCGGCCCCGAGCTGCTGCAGATCGTCTGCGGCGCGCCGAACGCGCGCGTCGGCATCCGCGTGCCCCTGGCCACGATCGGCGCGGAACTGCCCCCGGGCGACGACGGCAAGCCGTTCAAGATCGGCAAGGGCAAGCTGCGCGGCGTCGAGAGCTTCGGCATGCTGTGCTCGGCCCGCGAGCTGAAGCTGGCGGAGGACCACGGCGGTCTGCTGGAACTCGCCGCGGACGCGCCGATCGGCGAAAACATCCGCAAGCACCTGAACCTGGACGACACGCTGTTCACGCTGAAGCTGACGCCGAACCTGGCGCATGCGCTGAGCGTGTACGGCGTCGCGCGTGAAGTGTCCGCGCTGACCGGCGCGCCGCTGCTCGCGCCCGAGATCCGGCCCGCCGCCGTCGCCACCGAGGCGAAGCTGCCGGTGCGCGTCGAAGCCGCGGACTTGTGCGGCCGCTTCTCCGGCCGCGTGATCCGCAACGTCGACACGACCGCGAAGACGCCGCAGTGGATGGTCGACCGCCTGGCCCGCTGCGGTCAGCGCTCGGTGTCGCCGCTGGTGGACATCTCGAACTACGTGATGTTCGAGCTGGGTCGTCCGTCGCACATCTTCGACCTCGACAAGATCCACGGCGAACTGATCGTCCGCTGGGGCAAGCCGGGTGAACAACTCAAGCTGTTGAACGGCAACACGATCGAGGTCGACGCGACCGTCGGCGTGATCGCCGACCGCGAGCAGGTCGAGTCGCTGGCCGGCATCATGGGCGGCGACGCCACCGCCGTCTCCGACGACACGAAGAACATCTACGTCGAAGCCGCCTTCTGGTGGCCCAAGGCGGTGATGGGGCGCTCGCGCCGCTTCAATTTCTCGACCGACGCGGGCCACCGCTTCGAGCGTGGCGTCGATCCGGCCGGCACGGTCGAGCACATCGAGCGCATCACGCAGCTGATCCAATCGATCTGCGGCGGCGAGGCGGGCGCCATGGACGACCAGACCACGCAACTGCCCGAGCGCCAGCCGGTCGCGCTGCGCGTCGAGCGCGCCGCCAAGGTGATCGGCATGCCGGTGACGCAGGCGGACTGCGAAGGCGTGTTCAAGCGCCTGGGCCTGGCGTTCAGTTCGGCGCCCGGCGTGATCACGGTGACGCCGCCGACCTTCCGCTTCGACATCCAGATCGAGGAAGACCTGATCGAGGAAGTCATCCGCGTGCTGGGTTATCCGAAGCTGCCGTCGACGCCGCCGTTGGCGCCGGTGGTCGGCAAGGTGGGCTCGGAGTCGCGCCGCGCGACGCACGCGCTGCGCCACGCCATGGCGGGCCTGGGCTATTTCGAGACGATCAACTTCAGCTTCGTCGAAGCGCGCTGGGAGCAGGAGCTCGCCGGCAACGCGAATCCCATCCAGCTGCTGAATCCGATCGCCGCGCCGCTGGCGGTCATGCGCAGCTCGCTGATGGGCTCGCTGGTCCAGGCGCTGCGCAACAACCTGGCGCGCAAGTCGCCGCGCGTGCGCGTGTTCGAGATCGGCCGCGTGTTCCTGCGCGACGCGTCGGTGCAGGAAAGCGACACCACGATCGCCGGCATCGCGCAGCCGATGCTTCTGTCGGGCCTGGCCTGGGGTCCGGCCGACCAGCAGCAATGGGCGCAGAAGGACCGCGCGGTCGACTTCTTCGACGTGAAGGGCGACCTTGAGGCGCTGTTCGCGCCGCGCGTGCTGAGCTTCGAAGCCGCCGAGCATCCCGCGCTGCATCCCGGCCGCAGTGCCCGCGTGCTGCTGGACGGCGCGGCCGTCGGCGTGGTCGGCGAACTGCATCCGAAGTGGCGCCAGGGCTACGAACTGCCGAGCGCGCCGGTCCTGTTCGAGCTGTCGCTGGACGCCGTGCTGGCGCGCACGCTGCCGCAGGGTCAGGGCGTGCCTCGCCTCCAGGCGGTGCAACGCGATCTGGCGCTGATCGTCAATGAGCAGGTGACCTATGCCTCCCTCATCCGGGCGATCGAAGCCAGCGGCGAAGCCCTGGTACGCTCTGCGCGTTTGTTCGACGTCTTCAAGCCGGCCCAGCCGACGGCGGAGCTGAAGGCGAACGAGCGCAGCCTGGCCGTGCGCCTGGAGCTGCTCGATGACGAGAACACGCTGACCGACGAACGCATCGAGCAGGCGGTGGCGAAGGTGGTGGCGCAGCTGGGCGAGAGTCTCGGCGCGCGCCTGCGAGGCTGAGGGAGGGGAGGACACCCATGAGTGATGACGATCTGAAGGAGCAGGCGCGCGTGCTGCTCGGCAGCCTGGAGACGCCCACGCTGACCAAGGCCGAGCTGGCGGAGCTGTTGTTCGACAAGCTCGGCCTGAACAAGCGCGAGTCCAAGGACATGGTCGAGGCCTTCTTCGACATCATTCATCAGAGCCTCTCCGGCGGCCGCGAAGTGAAGCTGTCGGGCTTCGGCAACTTCAACATCCGGCGCAAGGCGCCCAGACCCGGCCGCAACCCGCGCACCGGCGAAGCGATCCCGATCAAGGCCCGCAACGTCGTGACGTTTCATGCGAGTCACAAATTGAAAGAAGCCGTCCAAGGCAACACGCCTTCGGGTGGTGACTTCGAGTAGAGTCTGACCCTTCCCGCCGCTGCCGGAGCCGCTGATTCCCATGGACGTCCAGCTTCCCGCCATCCCTGCCAAGCGCTACTTCACCATCGGTGAGGTGAGCGAGCTGTGCGGCGTGAAGCCCTACGTGCTCCGCTATTGGGAACAGGAGTTCACGCAACTCAAGCCGATGAAGCGGCGCGGCAACCGGCGCTATTACCAGCACCATGAAGTGCTGCTGATCCGTCGCATCCGCGATCTGCTCTACGACCAGGGCTTCACGATCAGCGGCGCACGCAATCAGCTGATCGACTCGACCCACATCTCGACCAACGCGCAGGAGTTCCGCGCGGAAGCGCTGGCGTCGGCGCAGCGCGAGGTGTATCGCGAAGCCTCGCGCGCCTTGGCGGCGGAGGTCGCGCACAGCGCGGCGCACACCACCGTCTCGCTCGAGAAGCTTACGCTGGAGCAGGTCCGGGACGAGTTGTTGGCGATTCGAGAGAGTTTGCTTGCATGAGCCTCTCGACTACGTATAGAATCTAAGGCTTAGTCGGGGCGTAGCGCAGCCTGGTAGCGCACTTGCATGGGGTGCAAGGGGTCGCGAGTTCGAATCCCGCCGCCCCGACCATTTATAAGAAGAATCAGGAAGCCCGGTATCGCAAGATGCCGGGCTTTTTGCTTTCCGGGCTCAGCCCCATCCACGGGCGCAGCAGGTTCACGTGCATCGCCAGCAGCGCCGCGAGCAGGCAACCCAGCGCCGTGATCATGACGAGCACGGCGGCCTCGATGGCCAGCGGCCACTGCAGCGGCGCCAGCAGATGGCCTGCGATCACCGTCACGGTCTGGTGAACCAGATAGAACGGGAACACCGCCAGCGTCAGCCAGCGCAACAGCGGCGAATCGCGGTCGGCCAGCCACTGCCTGCCGAAGCCCAGCACCGCCACGATCGGCAGCCATTGCTTGCCCGCGTTGAGCGCGCGCAGCGCCATGAGCAGCCATTCCGGGAACTCATCGCCATGCCCGAGGCGCCACTCGCCGGTGATCGTCTGCGAGAGCAACTGCACCACGACATGGCCGACGAGCGCGATCCAGCGCAGACGTCGCGCGGCCTCCCAGGCACCCTGGCGATCGTCGCGGCTGCCGTAGAGGGTGAAGCCCAGGAGGAACACCGCGAAGTACACGCCGTGCTGGTACCAGTCATGGACGAGGTCGTGCGTGTTGGGGAAGCGCTCCAGCAGATGCTGGCGCAGCAGCGCGAACACGAGCCATGGCACCCAGAGCAACCGGCCTCCCGTCACGACCTGGCGCCATGCCGCATGGGCGACCAGGCCGCGCACGGCGCGCAGGCGCAGCGCCAGCAGCACGATCACGGTGTAGGCCCACAGGTAGGGCAGGAACCACAGGTGATTCCAGGTCGGCAGCTTGAGACAGTCGTCGCCGCGGCAGAAACCGTGATACGCCCGGAAATAGAGCGCCAGGAAGTCGCCGTAGCTGCCGGCGTAGTGAAGTTTCTCGACGACCTCCAGATAAGCCTGGGGCGGCACGATCACCGTCATGCCGAACAGGAGCGGCAGCAGCAGCCGCTTGCTGCGCGAGGCGATCAGTCCGTCGGCGCCGTCGGCGCGTCCCGCCATCAACGCGGTGGCCGCGCCGGAGATGAGGAACAGCAGCGACATGCGCCATGGGTTCAGCCAGAGCATCCAGGACTCGAGCGCGGGGACGAGTCTCGGCGACTTCACGTGCCAGTCCCAGCTCACGTAGAACATGCCCGAGTGGTAGAGGATCAGCAGGCCGAAGGCGATGACGCGCAGCCAGTCGAGTTCGGTCAGGCGGGGGCTCGAAGCCGCGCCGCGTGCGGGGAGGGCGGTGGGGGTCATGAGACGCAGCTTCGTCGCCGCGGTGATGCGTGCGCACGGAATGTGACGAGCCGCCCCCGTCCGGTGACGACCCGCCCCGTCCCAGGGGCCGCTCGCGCAGGCCCCGAGCCCCGAGCCTCGCTCACGCCTACACTGCGCCGCCATGACCGAGGACAAGTGGCTGGGGATCTATCTGAAGCGGCGGCGATGGGTCGAGCGCGCAATCTGGAGCGGGCTGCTGCTCGGCTCGGCGGCCGCGAACACGATCACGACGAACCTGGACATCCGTCGCGCCGGCCTGCCTTTCGAGACCTGGGAGCCGGCGGTCTGGGAGTTCTCCAGCGCCCTCGTCTGGATGGCCCTGATCCCCTGGATCGTGCGCGCGGCGGATGCCAGGCCGCTGCGATGGGGCCAACTGCGGCGGCATCTGCCGTGGCATGTGCTGTTCGCCCTCATCACCAGTCTCGCGCATGTGCTGGGCATGGTGGCGTTGCGCAAGCTGGCGTATGCGACGCAGGACGCCGTCTACGACTTTGGCAACTGGCCGCTCGAGTTGTTCTATGAGGCCTTGAAGGACGTGCGCAGCTACGCCTTCATCCTGGTGATCGTCGGGGCGTACCGGTTGTTCGTGTGGCGCTGGCAGGGCGAGGCGAGCCTGCTGGCGGAGCCGCCGGAGCCTGCGCCCGTGCCCGTGCCGGTACCGGTGCCGGCGCTTCCCGAGCGCCTGCTGGTGAAGAAGCTCGGCAAGGAGTTCCTGCTGCCGATGGACGAGATCGAGTGGGTGCAGGCCTGCGGCAACTACGTGAACCTGCGCCGGCAACAGCACGACTACCCGCTGCGCAGCAGTCTGGGCGCCTTCGAGCAACGCCTGGATCCGGCGGCCTTCGTGCGCGTGCACCGCGGCTACCTGGTGCGATTGAGCCTGATCGAAGCCATCGAGCCCACCGAGGCCGGCGATGCCCATCTCCGCCTGCGGGACGGCAGCCGCGTGCCCTGCAGCCGCACCTATCTGGAGCGTCTGCGACAGCGTCTTGTCTGACTGGGCGAACTCCTGTCCGCCGGGTTCACCGGACCGGCCTCGCGCGGCTATGCTCTGACCCCAATGGACGCCCCTCTGGAAAACCACGACGTCAACGACCCGTCACCGCGCCTGCTGCGCGAGTCCGGCGAGGGCGGACGCATCCAGGCACGGCTGGAAGGCGACTGGACGCTGCTGGCGTTGCGCGAGCGCGTCGAGGCGCTGCGCGGGGAACTCGGCGAGGTGCCGACCGCCAACGTGTCCTGGGACCTCAGCGCGGTGCGCCGGCTCGATCCCACCGGCGCGCTGCTGCTGTGGCAGGCCTGGGGGCGCCGGCAGCCGGAAGACCTGCGCTGGCCGCCGGCGCCGATGGCGGACATGTTCCAGGCGCTGTTCGCGCGGCTGGGCAGCAAGCAGGGCAAACCGGCCCGGCCGCCGCGCGCGCAGAACGTGCGCCAGTTCGGACAAGGCCTGCTCAACCTCGCCAGCCACCTGCTGGATGCGACCGCGCTGCTCGGCCAGGTCACGCGCGACCTCGGCACCGTGGTCCGTCATCCCAACCTGATCGCGTGGAAGGACATCTCCGCCCACCTCTACCGCAGCGGCGCCCAGGCGCTGGGCATCACGGCGCTGGTGGGCGTGCTGGTCGGCATCACCTTGTCCTACCTGACCGCCAAGCAGCTGCAGAGCTACGGTGCCGACATCTACGTCATCAACATCCTCGGGATCAGCGTCTGGCGCGAGCTGGGGCCGCTGCTCGCGGCGATCCTGGTGGCGGGGCGCAGCGGCTCGGCGATGACGGCGCAGCTCGGCGTGATGCGGGTGACGCAGGAGCTGGACGCGCTCTCGGTGATGGGCATCTCGCACACGATCCGCCTGGTCGTGCCCAAGATGGTGGCCCTGGCACTGTCGTTGCCCCTGGTCATGACCTGGACCAGCAGCATGGTCCTGCTCGGCGGCATGATCGCCGCCAGGGCGACGCTGGGCCTGGACTACGTGCAGTTCCTGCAAGGCCTGCCGGCTGCGGTGCCGGTGGCCAACCTGTGGCTGGGACTGGCCAAATCGGCGGTGTTCGGGCTGATGATCGCGTTCGTGGCCTGCCATTTCGGGCTGCGGATCAAGCCGAACAGCGAAAGCCTCGGGACCGGCACCACCGATTCGGTGGTGAGCGCGATCACCGTGGTCATCATCGTGGACGCGATCTTCGCGGTGATGTTCTCCGACGTGGGGTTGAAAGCATGAGCGGATGTGTCGAACCGACCTCGGCCGAGGCCGTCGAGGAACTGAACGTCCAACCGGGCGATCCGGTGATCGAGGTACGCCACGTGGGCACGGTGCTCGGCGGTGTGCGCATCCACAAGGACCTGAGCCTGGAAGTCACCGCGGGCGAGGTGCTGGCCATCATCGGCGGCTCGGGCAGCGGCAAGACGACGCTGCTGCGGCTCATGCTGGGCCTGGAGCGGCCCAGCGAGGGCGAGGTGCTGGTCTTCGGCCACAAGCTGGGCAAGTGCGAGGCGACCGACCTCGCCCAGGTCCGCCACCGCTGGGGCGTGCTGTTCCAGCAAGGCGCACTGTTCTCGGCGCTGTCGGTGTTCGACAACGTCGCGCTGCCGCTGCGCGAGCTCAAGAGCCTGCCCAAGGACCTGATCGCGGAGCTGGTCATGACCAAGCTGCAGCAGGTCGGCCTCAAGCCGGAGGACGGCATCAAGATGCCGGCGGAACTCTCGGGCGGCATGGTCAAGCGGGTGTCGCTGGCGCGCTCGCTGATCATGGATCCGCAACTGCTGTTCCTGGACGAGCCGACGGCCGGTCTCGATCCGGCGAGTTCGAAGAACTTCGTGCAGCTGATCGAGAGCCTGCGGCGCGAGATGGCGCTGACGGTGGTGATGGTCACGCATGACGTGGACACCCTGTTCGCGATCGCCGATCGCGTGGCGGTGCTCGCGGACCAGCACCTGATCGCGCACGGGCCGCTGGAACTGGTGGTGAAGCAGAAGCACCCGTTCATCCGCAACTTCTTCCTCGGCCACACGGACCGCTGCGCCGCGGACAACCTGCGCAGCTACCGCGACGCGCTGCAGCACCGCGACGAGATGCCGGCCTGAGCGCGGCGACGTCGGCGGACTCTCCACCCCACGAACAACGATCAACCACAAGGACTCGGGCGAGCACATGGAAAACAAGGCACATGCATTGGCCACGGGCCTCTTCGTGCTGCTGCTCGGGGCGGCGCTGGTGGCGGTCATCCTCTGGTTCCGGGACGACCGCGGCGACACGCAGACCTTCACGGTGGTGACCTCGGCGGGTGTGCCGGGGCTGAACGTCAAGGCGCCGGTGAAGCTGCGCGGCGTCCAGGTCGGCAAGGTCGACAGCATCCGTTTCGACCCGGCGCAGCCCAAGCAGATCCTCGTGGCGATCGAGGTCGATGCCGATGCGCCGATCGCGCCCGGGACCGTGGCCAAGCTGGGCTATCAGGGCATCACCGGGCTCTCGTTCATCGACCTGTACGACGGGCAGGATCCGGCGGATCCCAGGCAGAGCGTGCTGCAGACGCGACGCATCGCGCTCGCGCCGGGCTTCCTCGACCAGTTGCAGGACGCAGGCCCGAAGCTCGCGGCCGGCGCGCTGGCGACGATGGATCGCATCCAGAAGGTGCTCAGCGACAGCAACCAGCAGCAGGTGAGCCAGACGCTGGCACAGCTGAACGAAGCCTCCGCCGGACTCAACGAGCTGGTCAAGTCGTTGCGGCCGGCAGCGCAGGCGCTGCCAGGCCTGGTGAAGAACACCGATGGTCTCGTGGTCGCGGGACGGCAGACGCTGGGCAACATCGACACGCTCGCGAAACAGGGCGGCGAACTCGCGGACGAATACAAGGGCAAGGCCGCTGCGATCGATCAGCTGGGCGACGCGGCGGTGCAGATGCAGCGCACGCTGCGGCGCGTGGAGCTGTCGTTGGTCGGCTCGGCGGACAAGCCGCGACAACGTGCGGTCCTGGACGATCTGTCCGCGGCAGCCCGCGCCCTGGAGCGCGCGGCGCAGAACATCGGCGATCAGCCGCAGAGCCTGATCCTCGGTCCGACGCCCGGCGCGCCCGGACCCGGTGAAACAGGCTTCGAGGCGGGAGCGAAGAAATGAACGAGCACATCGAATTCCCGCGGACCAGCGGCATGCGCCGCGCGCTGCTGCTCGGCGGCCTCGCCCTCGCGGCGACGCTGGGTGCCTGCGGCAGCCGTCCGCCGCCGCCGACGCAGATGGACCTCGGCCCCGCACCGGCATGGCCGCAGCAGGCCCCGCTGGCCAAGCGCGTCGAGCTGCAGGCGGTCACCGCGGCGGAGACGCTGCAAGGCACCGGGATCGCGTATCGGCTCGCCGATTCGGATCCGTATGCGCGACGCGTGTATCGCGACTCGCGCTGGGCGGCGCCGCTGCCGGTGCTCGTGGCGTCGCGGATGCGCCAGCAGATCGCCCGTGCGCCGGTGGCCGCCGGCGCGGATCCTCAGGTCACCATCGGCGTGACGCTGGAACTCGAGGAGAGCCTGCAGAACTTCTCCGGCGCGTCGCGCAGCGAAGTGCAGGTGCGGGTCATGGCGACCGCCGAGGACGGCACGCAGCGCGCGTTCGATCGATCGGAACCGGCGGGGTCGAATGCCGAAGGCGCCGTCAAGGCGACGGCCGCCGCGGTCGATGCCTTGGGTCCTGAGATCGCGGCCTGGGCGGCGACCTTGTCGCCACGAGTCCCGCAAGCGCGCGGGCGGCGTTGACCCTCGGCGGCGGGGGCAGCGTCAGTGCGACGCCGCGATCCCGCCGCCCAGGCGCTGCTGGCGCTGGCGCAGGAAGGCCTCGGCCATGCTGGATTCGGGCTGCAGGCGCTGCCCGATGTAGAGCTCCTGGCGACGCTCGGTGATCTGCGCGCGCAGGCGGTTGGCCATGATGCCGAGCGGATCCAGACCGCGCTTCTCGGCGCGTTCGATCGACTCGCCCAGCTCGTGCATCGTGTGACTCTTCAGCAGCGCCAAGTGCGCCTGGACGACACGCAACCGTCCCTGCACCGCGCGCTCCGCGCCGCGCAGCCATTCCATGACCGCGTCCGCATCGCCGCCGCGCACCTTCACCAGGCTCTCGCCGGCGGCCAGCAGCAGCGCTTCCAGGCGCTCCCGGTCGCAGGCGTCGTAGGCCTCGTTGACCTCGGCCATCTTGCGTTCCCGGTGCAGGCGTTCGGCGTCGTCCGGCGCGAGGTCCGGATGCAGCCGCTTCGCGGCGCGACGGTAGAGGGTCTTCAGCGGCGGCGGGCCGACCTGCACCAGGCCGCCCTCCGGCTCGGCCGGGAGCGGCGCGCCAGCCGGCAGCACTGGCAGGTGCGGCATCGCCGTGGCGCGGGGCGAATCGGGCGCACGGGCATCGAGCCCGTTGCGGGCCAGCGCATCGTGCAGGTAGCGCATCGCGCAGTACAGCTGCGATTCCAGCGCGTCCAGCTCCATGTACAGCGGGCCCAGCGCCGCGACGTAACGGTCCACGAAGCGCTGCATGCGCTGCCGGCACTCCGCGTACTCGGTTTCCTGCGACGCCAGGTAGCGCTGGAGCTCGGCCAATTGCTCGCGGCGGCGTTCGAAATCGCGCGGCGTGATGGCCTGGCTGAGCATGTGGCGTGGCGTCCGTGGAGGTTCTGGTATTGACTGCCGATTCTGCCGTGAGCGCATGCGCCTTCAAAGCGCAAACAGCCCCTCGCGGGGCTGTTTTTCTCAGCGTTTTCACCGAGGACCGGGCGAGCGTCGCCCAGAGGTCACGATCGCTCCCTGCCGGTCAGGGCATTTCCAGGTGGTTCAGGGTGCGGACGCCGCGCTGGCCGCCTCCGTCGGCCCGCTGGCCACCACGTCCGGCACGCCGATAGTCGCGGAGGCGGGCACGGAAGTGTCGGCCGCCGGCGCGGTCAAGGCCGGCGGCGTGTGCGCCCCCGCCGCAGGGCCGCTGATGCCGGCCGCCGGCAGCAGCGGCACGATCAGCAGGGCGACGATGTTGATGATCTTGATCAGCGGGTTGACCGCCGGACCCGCCGTGTCCTTGTAGGGGTCGCCGACGGTGTCGCCGGTGACCGCGGCCTTGTGGGCCTCGGAGCCCTTGCCGCCGTGGTGGCCGTCCTCGATGTACTTCTTGGCGTTGTCCCAGGCGCCGCCGCCCGTGCACATCGAAATGGCGACGAACAGCCCGGTGACGATGGTGCCCATCAGCAGTCCGCCCAGCGCGGCCGGGCCGAGCAGCAGGCCCACCACGATCGGCACGATCACCGGCAGCAGCGACGGCACGATCATTTCCTTGATCGCCGCGGCGGTGAGCATGTCCACCGCGCGGCCGTACTCGGGCTTGGCGGTGCCTTCCATGATCCCCTTGATGTCGCGGAACTGGCGCCGCACTTCCTCGACGACCGAGCCCGCCGCGCGCCCCACCGCCTCCATCGCCATCGCGCCGAAGAGGTAGGGGATCAGCCCGCCGATGAACAGGCCGACGATGACCATGTGGTTGCTCAGGTCGAAGCTGACCGACAGCCCCTGCTGCTCGAGCGCGTGGGTGTAGTCGGCGAAGAGCACCAGGGCCGCCAGGCCCGCGGATCCGATCGCGTAGCCCTTGGTCACGGCCTTGGTGGTGTTGCCGACGGCGTCCAACGGATCGGTGATGTCGCGCACGCTGGCGGGCAGGTCGGCCATCTCGGCGATGCCGCCGGCGTTGTCGGTGATCGGCCCGTAGGCGTCGAGCGCCACGACGATGCCCGCCATGCTGAGCATGGCCGTGGCCGCGATCGCGATGCCGTAGAGCCCGGCCAGCTTGAAGGCGACCAGGATCGCGATGCAGACGAACAGCACCGGCCAGGCGGTGGAGCGCATGGATACGCCCAGCCCCGCGATGATGTTGGTGCCGTGGCCGGTGGTCGAGGCCTGCGCCACGTGCTGCACCGGCTTGTAGTCGGTGCCGGTGTAGTACTCGGTGATCCACACCATCGCGGCGGTCAGCAGCAGGCCGACCAGGCACGACAGGAAGAGGGCGGTGGCGCCGATGGTCTGTCCGCCCGGCAGGGTCAGGTCCTGCGGGAACAGCGCGCGGGTGATGAACCAGAAGGCGATGGCCGAGAGCACGCCTGCGACGATCAGGCCCTTGTAGAGCGCCGGCATCACGTTCTTCATGCCGGGGCTGGCCTTGACGAAGCTGCAGCCGATGATGGAGGCGATGATGGACGCGCCGCCCAGCACCAGCGGGTACACGATGGCCGCGATGGACATGCCGCCGAAGGTGAGCGCTGCCAGCGCCATCGTGGCGATCAGCGTGACCGCGTAGGTCTCGAAGAGGTCGGCCGCCATACCGGCGCAGTCGCCGACGTTGTCGCCGACGTTGTCGGCGATCACCGCCGGGTTGCGCGGATCGTCCTCGGGGATGCCCGCCTCGACCTTGCCGACGAGGTCGGCGCCGACGTCGGCCCCCTTGGTGAAGATGCCGCCGCCCAGCCGCGCGAAGATCGAGATCAGCGAGGAACCGAAGGCCAGCCCCAGCAGCGGCTTGAGCGTCTGGCTGTCCACGCGCGTGCCGCTGTCGCTGACCCACATGAAGAACAGGCCCACGCCGAGCAGGCCCAGGCCCACGACCAGCATGCCGGTGATGGCACCGCCCTTGAACGCGACATTGAGCGCCGGGCCGATACCCTGCGTCGCCGCCTGCGCGGTGCGCACGTTGGCGCGCACCGACACGTTCATGCCGATGAAGCCGCAGCCGCCGGACAGCACGGCGCCGATGAAGAAGCCGATCGCCGACTTCCAGTCCAGCGCGACGCCGATGAGAATGCCCAGCACGACGCCGACGATCGCGATGGTCCGGTATTGCCGCGCCAGGTAGGCCGCGGCACCTTGCTGGATCGCGCCGGCGATCTCCTGCATGCGGGGATTGCCGGGGTCCTGGCTCAGGATCCAGCTGCGTTGGATAAAGCCGTAAAGCACCGCCGCCAGCCCGCAGGCCAGTGCGAAGTACAGCGCCAAACTCGTCGACATAAGGTTGTCTCCTCTCGCTGATTCTTTGATCCGTGAGACGGTTCCATCCAGCGGGCGCCGGGCCTGCGCGCACGCAACAGCAACAGTCCGTCGATCGATGCTAAGGCCGTGAATAGTGCATGGCATGAGCGTTTACCAGCGGATTCACGGGCTTTGCAAGGCCGGTGTCAGGCTTTGCAGGGGCGGGGCAACAACTGGCCCCGGGCATGTCATCTGCTTCGTCACGTAGCCTTTACACGGGGTCGGTGCGCAGCGCCCGAAGCCGGCGGAGCCGGTGCCCCTCTCCGCTCAATCTCCTCCTCGCCGCTCGGAATTCGCTCCGAGGGGCACCGGCTCCGCCGGCTTCTCCGGACCGAGGACCGTCGTCAGCGCTTGCGGCGCTCCTTGCGAGGATCGACCGGGCCCCCAGCGCTGGGGCCGATGTAACGTCCGCGCGGACGGATCACCGAATCGGTCGTGAGCTGCTCCATCGCGTGGGCCAGCAGACCGACGCTGCGCGCGATCGCGAAGATCGCGAACCCGGCGTCCGGCGGCAGCTTGTAACGCGCGACGAGCGCGGCCAGCGCCACGTCCATCGACGGTGGCAGGCCAGTCAGCGCGACCGTGCGTTCGATCAGGCGGGCAATCGCGGCGGGCGGCTTGAAGTCCGCCATCAGCGATGCCGCACGCGGGTCGCCATCAGGGTAGATGTGATGGCCGAATCCGGGCAGTGGCATTCCCGCCGCCAGGTAGCGGTCGACGACGGCATCGGCGCCGTCGCGTTCCACTTCATCGAACAGCGTGCGCACGCGGCCCGAGGCGTCGCCGTGCAAAGGACCGGAGAAGGTCGTGAGGCCGGCGAGCAGGCAGGCCGGCAGGGAGGCGCCGGTGGATGCCGTGATGCGCGCGGAGAACGCCGAACTGGTGATCTCGTGATCGGCCGCGAGGACCAGCGTCTTGCGCAGCAGCGCGGCGACCGCGCGCGGCTGGCCCCAGCCTCGCGCGAGGCGTTCATGCAGCGGCAGCGACTCCTCGTCCGACGCACCGAAGGCGACTGCCAGCCGGCCGACCAGCGCGGACGCTTCCTCGATCAGCACGCGAGGCACGCGGCCGCGCGTCGAATGTCCCGTGGCGGTGAGTGCCGCCAGTTCGGCGAACGCGCGGGCGCGCCCGGTCGGCAGTGCGGCGACGACCTCGAGCACCGCGCGCGACGGCGAAACCGTGGCGACGGCGGGACGCGGGAACGACGGCGGTGCCTCGACGTTCCACAGCAGGCGTGCCGCGTCTTCCAACGTCGCGGTCGCGGCCAGCTCGACGACGTCGACGCCCCGGTAGAAGGGCCGTCCGCCCGAGAACGTGGAGACGGCCGTCGGGAGGCTGGGTTCGGCGCCGAACAGCGTGGTCGCCGCGAGCGTCTCGCGTGTGCGCCCGGTTTCCTTGCGGCGCACCAGCGCTTTGACGTCTTCGGCGCGGTAGAGGCTGCGCCGCGAGTCCTGGGGATCGGGCTCGACGCCGATGCGTCCCCGACTCACGTAGGCATAGATCGTCTGGGCGCGCACGCCAAGGGCGTCGCGCGCTTCATCCAGGGTCATCCAGGCGGCCATCCGGTGCTCATGTCGCGTTGTCGATGGGTGTCAATGTATTCGTCAACATGATGACTGTCCACGCGCCGACGATGCCGAGATTTGGCCGCAATGATCGAGTGTCTCGGGCTCAGATTGATATTGATCATCAATATTGACCCTGTCTCCGGGCGCTGCCAGCATGGGTTCACGCCACATCGACGGCGGCCGATCAGAAGCCGCCGCAATGCCGGCCTTCATGCCCATCATTGGAGACAACCGCATGACCTTCACCCCTCGCCGCCAGCGCACCCGGCGCCACGCCGCGCTTGTCCTCTTCGGGGCTGCCTGCCTCGCTGCCTTCGGCGCCCTCGCGCAGGGCGAGACCTATCCGTCCCGGGCGATCACGATCGTGGTCGGCTCCAGTCCCGGCAGCACGACGGACGGACTCGCCCGCGCCATCGGTGCGGAGATCACCGCCGCCACGAAGGTGCCTGTGGTCGTCGAGAACAAGGCCGGCGCCAGCGGCGGCATCGCCGCGCAGGCGGTGGCCCGCTCGGCGGCTGACGGCTACACGCTCTTCATCACCACCAACACCACGCAGGCGGCCAATCCCCATCTGTTCCGCAAGCTGGCGTACGACCCGGTGAAGGACTTCGCGCCGGTCGGCGCCCTGGTCAAGGGCTACCTGCTGCTGGTGACGAATCCGCGCATCCCGGCGCGTAACGTCACCGAGCTCAGCGCGATCGCCAAGAAGCAGCCGCTCACCTTCGGCGCCGGCAGTTCGTCGGCGCGCGTGGCGGCCGAGCTGTTCCAGCAGATGACGCAGACCCAGCTGACCTACGTGCCGTACAAGGCCAATCCGCAGGCGATGGTCGACCTGGTCGGCGGTCAGGTGGATCTGATGATCGTGGACCTGACCACCAGCCTGCCGCAGGTGAAGGCGGGCAAGCTCAAGGCGCTGGGCGTGAGCAGTCCGAAGCGCTCACCGCTGGTGCCCGACCTGCCGACGATCGCCGAGGCCGGACTGCCCGGCTACGAGATCAGCTACTGGAACGCGGTCTACGCGCCGGCAGGCACGCCGACGGCCGTCGTCGAGCGCATCAACGCGCTGATGCAAAAGGCCATGACGGCGGAGCCGGTGAAGCGCTTCGTCGAGCAGAACGGCATGGAGCCGTTCACGTCGACGCCGGCGGAACTCGCCAGCTTCCAGGCCGCCGAATACAAGCGCTGGGGCGCGGTCATCAAGACGGCCGGTATCCAGCCCGAATGAGGCCGAATGAGCCCAAATGAATCCCTTCCAAACCGTCCTGAAGCAAAGAGCGCCATGAAGCCGCACATCCTGCAACTCAATCCCATCCTCGTGCCCGCGATCAATGCGGAGCTGGACGCGCTGTACACGATGCATCGGCTGTTCGAGCAGAGCGATCCGGACGCCTACATCGCGGCGCACGGCGCCGCCATGCGCGGCGTGATCACCGGCGGGCATACGGGCATCTCGCGGTCGATGATGGAGCGGCTGCCGGCGCTGGAGGTCGTCGCGGTGAACGGTGTCGGCACGGACGCGGTCGACATCGCGTACGCCCGCGTCCGCAGGCTGCCGGTGACCGGCACCTTCGGCGCGCTGACCGAGGACGTCGCCGACATGGCGCTGGCGCTGCTGCTGGCGACGGCGCGCAACGTGGCGTCGGTGGACCGCTTCGTGCGCGGCGGCCTGTGGCCGAAGTTCCCGCAGCCGAATGCGATCCCGCTGGCGCGCCGCGTGAGCGGGATGCGCGTGGGCATCGTGGGTCTCGGACGCGTGGGCCGCGCGGTGGCGCAGCGCGTCGGCGCTTTCGGATGCCCGGTGCGTTACACCGACCTGGCGGAGATCCCCGGCGTGCCGTGGGCCTTCGAGACCGACCTCGTGCAACTCGCGCGCGACAGCGATGCGCTGATCGTCTGCGCCGCGGCGGACAAGGCCCGCGACCTCATCGACGCGACAGTCCTCGACGCGATCGGCCCGCGCGGATTCCTGATCAACGTCGCGCGCGGCCGCCTCGTGAAGGAGTCCGATCTCGTGAAGGCGCTGCAGGAGAAGCGCATCGCGGGCGCGGGCCTGGACGTCTTCGCCGACGAACCCAACGTGCCGGCGGCCCTGCTGGACCTGGACAACGTCGTGCTGCAGGCGCACCGCGCCAGCGCGACCGAGGAGACTCGCGCCGCGATGGGGCGGATGGTGCTGGAGAGCGTGGCGCAGGCGCTGGCCGGCGAACGGCCTGCGCACAGCCTCACGACCTGACCCTGGTGACGGGGCGGCGGGGGCTGCGGGGGACGGATGGGAGGAAGGATGGCGGCTGGATGACGAATCCCCGCGACGGGGAGGGCGTCAGGGCCGGTTCAGGCGAGCCTCTAGAATTGCAGCTTTTCCGGAACCCTCCGGATTCCCCCGCTTTCACCGCTTTCACCGCTGTCCACCACCATGAGCCTGCACAAAGTCACCCCCGGCGCGAAGGCGCCCGAGCAGTTCAACGTCGTCATCGAGATCCCGATGAACGCCGACCCGATCAAGTACGAGGTCGACAAGGAAAGCGGCGCGCTGTTCGTCGACCGCTTCATGACGACGGCGATGCACTACCCGTGCAACTACGGCTACGTCCCGCAAACGCTGGCGGACGACGGCGATCCGGTCGACGTGCTGGTGATCACGCCGTTCCCGCTGACCCCGGGCGTGGTGGTGACCTGCCGCGCCATCGGCGTGCTGCAGATGGACGACGAAGCCGGCGGCGACGCCAAGCTGCTGGCCGTGCCGACCACCAAGATCCTGCCGATCTACGAGCACTGGACCAAGCCCGAGGACATCAACCAGATGCGCCTGAAGGCGATCCAGCATTTCTTCGAGCACTACAAGGACCTCGAGGCCGGCAAGTGGGTGAAGGTCAAAGGCTGGGAAGGCCCGGAAGCCGCGAAGAAGGAGATCACCGACGGGATGGCCAACTACGCGAAGGCTGAACAGGCTGCGAAGGCCTGATCAGCAGGCCGGAACACCCGGCTTGAGCGGGCCTGGACAAGGCCGGCCGCCGCACGACAAGCGCCCCATGGGGGCGCTTTTTCGTTTCTGACCGCAAGAATGTCCGCGTGGCAAACGTGGTGCCAGGAAGGGGCCATCACGGTGCGTTACAACTGAGATGTCCCCGCTTTGGGGATTGACGTTGTGCCGTGGTGCGTGTGGCACCAAAATGGGCGACTCACCACACGGAAGTCTCGTCACGTGAAAGTCGCGTACCTGCTCAATCACTATCCCAAGGTCAGCCACACCTTCATCCGTCGGGAGATCCTGGCGCTGGAGCAACAGGGCGTCGACGTGATGCGGCTGGCGGTCCGTGGCTGGGACGACGCCGCCCCGGATCCAACCGATCAGGACGAGAAGTCCCGCACCCACTACCTGCTGCGCGGCGGCGTCGGACCGCTGCTGAAGGCGATGGTGCGCCAGGCGCTGGTGTCGCCGGCGAAGTTCCTGTCGGCGCTGGCCCTGACGCTGAAGCTGGGACGCCGCGCCGATCGACCGCTGCCGGTGCACTTCATCTATCTGGCGGAGGCCTGCATGGCTGTCCCGCTGCTGCGCGCCGAGGGCGTGAACCACGTCCACGCGCACTTCGGGACCAACGCGACCGAGGTCGCCGCGCTGATCGAGGCGCTGGGCGGTCCCGGCTACAGCTTCACCTGCCACGGCTCCGAGGAGTTCGACCGGCCCGAGATGCTGCACCTGGGCGAGAAGATCCGCCGCTCGCGCTTCGTCGTGGCGATCTCGTCGTTCTGCCGCAGCCAGATCTACCGCTGGGTGGATCACTCGCATTGGGCCAAGGTGCCGATCGTCCCTTGCGGCGTCGAGCCCGCGTTCCATGCGACCCCGGCGGCGCCGGCGAACGGTCGCCGCCTGCTGGCCGTGGGCCGCCTGTGCGAGCAGAAGGGCCACCTCTTGATGCTGGAGGCCGCCGCGCTGGTGGCCGCGAAGGGCATCGATTTCGAACTGGTGCTCGCCGGCGACGGCGAACTGCGTGAGCCGGTGGAGGCGCGCATCGACGCCCTGCGGTTGCGCGACCGTGTGCGCATCACCGGCTGGATCAGCAGTGATCAGGTGCGCGAGGAGATGCTCGCGTCGCGGGCGCTGGTGGTGTCGAGCTTCGCGGAAGGCTTGCCCGTCGTGGTGATGGAATCGATGGCCTTGAGCCGCCCGGTCATCAGCACCGCGATCGCGGCGATCCCGGAACTGGTCCGGCCCGAGAACGGCTGGCTGGTGCCGGCCGGCGATCCGCAGCCGCTGGCGCAGGCCATGATCGACTGCCTGCAGCTGGACGACGCCGAACTCCAGCGCATGGGCGAAGCCGCCCGTGTGCGCGTGCTCGCGCGACATGACGTCGACGACGCGGCCACGAAACTCGCCAAGCTCTTCCGCGAGCACGCCGGCGAGGCCGTGCGCACGCAGCCGCGGCTGGTGACCTCGACGACGACCGGCTGAGCGCCGTCCTCAGGCGGCGCCGTCGTCCGGCGGCGTTGCCTTGAACGGCTGATGCCGCTCGAGTTCGTCGATGTATTCGCTCATCGCTTCGCCCTCCTGGGCGAGGAAATCCGCGACCGCCTCACGGAACTGCGGATGCGCGAGCCAATGCGCCGAGTGCGTCGCCACCGGCATCAACCCGCGCGCCATCTTGTGCTCCCCCTGCGCGCCGCCCTCGAAGCGGCGCCAGCCGTTTTCCAGGCACCAGGCCAACGGCTGGTAGTAGCACGCATCGAAGTGCAGGTTGGGGATGTAGCGCGTCGAGCCCCAGTAGCGCCCGTAGGCCGCGCGCTGTGCGTCATCGATCGCGACCAGCGAGGCGGCCACGCGTTGCCCGTCGGCATCCCGCGCGACGAACATCAACCAGTGCTCCGGCATGTCCGACGCCATCCGTGCGAAGAAGTCGCGCGTCAGGTACGGCTTGTTGCGGTGCGCGAGGTAGGTCAGCGTGTAGCACTCGTAGAAGAAGTCCCAGTCCTCGGCCGTGATCTCGGCGCCGCGCTTGGGCTCGAAGCGGATGCCGGCCTCGAGGACCTTGCGCTGCTCCTGCTGGATCTTCTTGCGCTTCTCGCGCTGCAGCGTCGCGAGGTAGGCCGCGAACGGACGTGGCACCCCGTCGCCGGTCCAGTGGAACTGCACCTGCTGGCGAGCCAGCCAGTCGTGGCCGGTGAGGGCGCGCTGGTCCTGGTCGTCGCCGAACAGCACGTGCACGGATGACAGCTCCGAGCGCGCCGTCAAGGCCCGCAGCGCCTTCACCAGCCATTCGCGCGCGGCGGCGTCCTTCGCCAGCAGGCGACTGCCGGGCACCGGCGTGAACGGCACGGCGACCAGCAGCTTCGGGTAGTACGCGAGCCCGTGACGCTGATAGGCATCGGCCCAGGCCCAGTCGAACACGTACTCGCCGTAGGAGTGACCCTTGAGATAGGCGGGGCAGGCGGCGATCAGCTCGTCGCCGACCCACACACTGAGGAACTGCGCCTGCCAGCCCTTCCTGGGCACGGCGGAGCCGGACGCGTGCATCGCGCTCAGGTACTCGAGCTTCATGAACGGCGACGGCAGCGGGGAGGCGGCCAGCAACGCGTTCCATTGATCGCGCGGCAGGGCGGCGGGGTCGTCGTCGACGCGGATGAGCGGCTGGGCGACGTCAGTGTCGGACGCAGTGTCGGACGCGGCGGCGGCGGAGGAAGGCGAGGGCGGGGCAGTCATTCGCCGCAAATCTTAGAGGCAAGCTCAAAGCCCTGGCTTTGATGGCAGGATGCTGTCCATGCAAGCGACGACGACTCCCTCTCCGATCGGCTCGACGATGGTCTCTCCCGCCGGCCCGTCCTTCGACAACCTCTACGCCCACGACTTCGCCCGCATCGCCGTCGGCATTCCGCTGTGCCGCGTGGCCGATCCGGTCTTCAACGGCGAACAGACCGCGCAGCTGTTGCGCGAGGCCGCCGCGGACGGCGCCGCGGTCGCGGCCTTCCCCGAGCTGGGCCTGGCCGCGTACACGAGCGACGACCTCTTCCATCAGCGTCCGCTGCTCGACGGCTGCGAGGCGGCCCTGGCGCATCTGCTGGCGGTGTCCCGCGATGTGCCCACCGTCGCGATCGTCGGCCTGCCGCTGCGCATCGAGCACCGGCTGTTCAACTGCGCCGTCGTGTTCCAGCGTGGTCGTCTGCTGGCCGTCCTGCCCAAGACCTACCTGCCGAACTACGGCGAGTTCTACGAGGCTCGCCAGTTCAATGCCGCAGACGAAGCGATCTCGGAGGAGATCACCCTGCTCGGCCAGCGCGTGGCCTTCGGCACGCGGCTCGTCGTCGCGGCCACCGACCAGCCGCTGCTGCGCCTTCATGTCGAGATCTGCGAGGACGTCTGGACGCCCATCCCGCCGTCGTCGTACGCCGCGCTGGCCGGCGCGACCGTGCTCGTGAACCTGTCGGCCTCCAACATCACGGTCGGCAAGTCGGGCTATCGCCATCAGCTCGTCGGCCAGCAGTCGGCGCGCTGCCTGGCGGCGTATGTCTACACCTCCGCCGGCGCCGGCGAGTCCAGCACCGACCTCGCCTGGGACGGCCAGGCGCTGGTCTACGAGAACGGCAGCTTCCTCGCCGAGAGCGAACGCTTCCAGCGCCGCTCGCAGCTCGTGTCGGCCGACGTGGACCTCGAGCGGCTGTCGCGCGAGCGGATGCGGCAGACCAGCTTCGGCGATTCCGTCCGGCATCACGCGCCGCTGCTGAAGACCGTCCGCACGGTCGAGTTCGAGCTGGGCCTGGACCGCACGCAGGCGCTGCCGCTGCGCCGCCGCATCGAGCGCTTCCCGTATGTGCCGTCGGATCGCCAGCGCCGCGACGAACGCTGCAACGAGGTCTTCCAGATCCAGGTCCAGGCGCTCGTGCAGCGGCTCGTGTCCAGCGGCATCCACAAGCTGGTCCTCGGCATCTCGGGCGGGCTGGACTCGACGCATGCCTTGCTCGTCGCCGCGCGCGCGATGGACCAGATGGGCTGGCCGCGGACGAACATCCTCGGCGTCACGATGCCGGGCTTCGCCACGGGCACGCGCACGCGTGACCAGGCCCTGCGCCTGATGCGCGAGATCGGCTGCGAGGCCCGCGAGATCGACATCCGCCCGAGCTGCGAGCAGATGCTCAAGGACCTCGGGCATCCGTACGCCGCCGGCGAGCCGGTCTACGACGTGACCTTCGAGAACGTCCAGGCCGGCGAGCGCACCAGCCACCTGTTCCGCCTGGCCAACCACACCGGCGCGCTGGTGCTCGGCACCGGCGATCTGAGCGAACTCGCGCTCGGCTGGTGCACCTACGGCGTCGGCGACCACATGTCGCACTACAACGTGAACGCGTCGGTGCCCAAGACGCTGATCCAGTACCTGGTGCGCTGGGTCGCGGAGACGGCGCAGCTCGGCCACGCGGGGCAGGAAGTGCTGCTCGACATCCTGAACACCGAGATCAGTCCCGAACTCGTGCCGCAGGATGCACGCGTGGAAGGCTCGGGGCTTCAGAGCACCGAGGAAAGGATCGGCCGCTACGAGCTGCAGGACTTCAACCTGTTCTACACCCTCCGCCATGGCTACTCGCCGGCCAAGATCGCGTTCCTGGCGCGCCACGCCTGGGCCGACAAGGCGCGCGGCGAATGGCCCGACGGCGAGCACGTCCAGCGCAACGAGTACCCGCTCGCCGAGATCAAGCGCGTGCTGCGGATCTTCGTGAGCCGCTTCTTCCGCGGCAGCCAGTTCAAGCGCAGCTGCGTGCCCAACGGGCCGAAGGTGGGCAGCGGCGGGTCGCTCTCGCCCCGCGGGGACTGGCGCGCGCCGAGCGATTCCGAGCCCGCCGTGTGGCTCGCCGAACTCGACCGCATTCCCGACTGACGCGATGACTCCCTTCTCCAACGGAGGGCGTCCGTCGGAAACGATCCGTGCTTAAATCAGTGTCAGTCTTGCCCGCCAATCCCCCTTTCGGAGCCCCGTGATGAAACAGATCACCGCCATCATCAAACCGTTCAAGCTCGACGAAGTTCGAGAAGCCCTGGCCGAGGTCGGCGCGTCCGGCCTGACGGTCACGGAAGTGAAGGGCTTCGGCCGTCAGAAGGGCCACACCGAGCTGTACCGCGGCGCCGAGTACGTCGTCGACTTCCTGCCCAAGGTGAAAGTCGAGGTCGTGGTGAAGGACGACGAGGTCGAGCGCTCCATCGACGCCATCCTGAAGGCCGCCAAGACCGGCAAGATCGGCGACGGCAAGATCTTCGTCACCGCCGTGGAGCAGGTCATCCGCATCCGCACCGGCGAACAGGACGAAGCGGCCGTCTGACCGCGCGGACCCCGACGGGTCCGTCAGAAAACAGGAAGGGCGGGCGCCGGATGGCGTCCGCCCTTTGTCTTTGATGCGCTCGGGGCGCCGTGACCTTCAGGCGGGCGTCATCAGCGCAGATGCTGCCAGAGCGCGGCCACCCAGATGCCGCCGGCCAGCACCAGCGACAGCAGCACGGCGGCGCTGGCGATGTCCTTGGCGCGTTTGCTGAGGTCGTGCAGTTCGAACGAGACGCGGTCGACGACCGCCTCGACCGCCGAGTTCAGCAGCTCGACGATCAGCACCAGGATCAGCGAACCGGCCAGCAGCGCCACCTGCACCCAGTCCCGTCCGACCCAGAACGCGAGCGGCAGGCCAATGAGGGTGAGCCAGGTCTCCTGACGGAAAGCGCTCTCGCCGCGGTAGGCGGCGCGCAGTCCGTCCCAGGAATACCCGGCGGCGTGCAGGATGCGATCCAGGCCGGTGCGGCCCTTGTGGGGGTTGCTCATCGTCGGAAGGGGATCGGGGAGTCAGGAGTCGGCCGGCAGGGCGGTGGCCTTCTTCGGGCGAGGCGGCGGCAACTGCGTGATCAGGCGGGTACCGCAGATCACGTCGTGAAGGAACTGCCGCTGCGGATGCAGCCGGGCCAGCAGCAGATAGCCGGCGATGCCTGCGAACATCGTGCCGAAGATCGCGCCGGTGCTCCGGTCCAGACCCAGCAGGTGCACGCTGGCCAGCGCCGGCAGGAACCAGAGCCAGGCGGCGAGGTAGCGCGCCGTGGCCCGTGCCTGCGTGAGCGGACGACCCTGGGTGTCGACGACGCGCAGGTGCCAGGCCCGCATGGCCACCGTCTGGCCGCCGCGCGACCAGAACCAGATGAAGTAGATGCCCAGCACCAGGAACAGGAAGGCCTGCAGACCGTGTTGCCCGACCAGCGCATTGCGCTGCTGGGTGAGCGTCGAGTACAGCCAGCCGGCGATGAACACGACGCCGAACAGGACGACGCCTTCATAGATGAAGGCGGCGAGGCGGCGCATCAGGCCCGGCGGGGTGTCGTCGCCGGCAACGGGTGCGGAGGTCATCCGGCCAGTTTAGCGGCTGGCCGGGTCGCGTCGGGGGAGCAGCGTGTCCGGGTCGAGCCTCGCGTCGCGCGGCGAGCGGATCGGCCGGCCGGGGGCCGCGCTGGCGCCGGGCAGCGGCGGCTCGGCGCGCTGCGTCATCAGCACGGTCGTCGCGCCGGGCAGGGCCTGGACGATGGTCGGACCGGTCGAGGCGGTCAGTGGGGTGCGCTGGATCGGCGCCTTCGCCCGCGCGGGGGCCGGGGGGGCATCGCGGCCGGCGGCGGACGCCTTCTCGGCGGCGCGTTCCACCAGGCGCTGACGCTTCTCCGGGGGGAGTGCCTGGTAGGCGTCCCACTTCTCGCGCATCTTCGTTTCCTGTTCAGGCGCGCGCAGTTCGCTGGCGTGCTGGTAGCCGATGCGGGCGCGCTGGCGTTCCGACGGCGACATCCGGGTCCATTCGGCCATGCGTTCGCGCAGCCGCTGCTGGTGCTCGGCCGGCAGCGTCGGATAACGGGCGGCAATTTCCAGCCATTTGCCCTTGCGGGCCCCATCGAGCTGGTCCCATTCCTTGGACAGGGGGGCCAGGGCTTCCTTCTGCGACGCGCTCAGCGAAGCCCAGCTCTGGCTGCTGATCAAGGTGCCGGACGGGATGGTCGCGATGGATCTCGCCGGTGACGAGGCGGGCGGCGCGGTGACGGTGATCTTCGCACCGCCATCGATCGGCGCGGACGCGGCGGTGTCCTGGGCCGAGGCTGTCGCGGCGCCGGACGCGAACGCCGCACAGGCGACGGCCAGACTCAGGCGGAGCACCCAGCGGCGCGAGGCAAAAAGATCAGGGAAAACGCCGGAATGGCCCGCAGCGAGCGGGGGAAGTCGGAGGGAACTGGCCACGCACCGCCTCACTGCGACGATTTGGCTTCGTCGGATTTCTCGCCATCGGCCGAGGCGTTCGGGTTGTTGGCGTCGGTCTGGTTCTCGTTCAGGTACTCGCGGAAGCCCGGATCGCTGTACGCCGCCGGCGGCAGCGGCTTGGAAAGCATCTCGGTGTCGAGTTCGGCCGCGCTGCGGATCTGCTCGTACCACTGGCTGTGCTGGATCAGCAGCAGGCCGCCCAGCAGCAGGGCCAGCGGCAGCAGCGTCGCGGCCTTTCTCCAGCGCGGCGTCTTCTCGCCGCCGCCCAAGGCCAGCGTGCCGCCGCCCACCTGGCGGGTATCGGAAGCGGTCTGCGCGGGCGCCGCGGCACGCGCCGCCATCGCCTTGGCGAGCGCCTGCTCACGCGCGAAGCGCAGCCGTTCCTGGATATCGCCGGAGAGGGTCTCGCTCTGCTCGGTCAAACCCGCGGCCACGCGAAGGCCGAAACGGGTCACGCGCGCGTCCGCTTCGAGCGGCAGCGGCGTTCCAGGCATGTTCTTTTTCATAGCGAGATTCCCTTGGCTTTCAGCGTTTTGGCCAGCGCATGCACGGCGCGGGAGCAGTGTGTCTTCACGCTGCCCTCCGAGCAACCCATGACCGCTGCCGTTTCGGCGACGTCGAGTTCCTCCCAGTAACGCAGCAGGAAGGCTTCCCGTTGACGTGCTGGCAAAGCTGCAACTTCCTGTTCGATCGCGGCCAACACCTGAACGCGCGACACCTCGTCCGCGGCGGACAGCGCGCCCATGGATCCTTCCCGCGTCTCCAGCGATTCCAGCAGGTCGAAGTCGTCGCCAGGATCGGCGCCTTCGAAATCCGACAGGTTGCTGAACAGGGCGTTGCGCACCTTCTGCCGCCGGAACCAGTCCATCGTGGCGTTGGACAGGATGCGCTGGAACAGCAGCGGCAGCTCCGCCGCCGGACGGTCGAAATACTTCTCGGCCAACCGGATCATGGCGTCCTGGACGATGTCCAGCGCGGCGTCCTCGTCTCGAACCATGTAGACCGTGCGCTTGAAGGCGCGACGGTCGGCGGTCTTGAGAAAGTCGTTGAGTTCTTTGTCTGTGGCCAAGGGCTGGCGCCGTCAAAGGGCGGGTCTGGGTCGGGTCTGGGGCGGTCGAGCGGGCAAAACGGCGCGGATTATCGCATCAGCGCTACAGACCGCCATCGGTTCCGGACGTCTGCGGGTTTGCGTGCATAATCGGCGACTCGCACACCGCATTTTCTGTCTCAAGTAGGCCGCCCAACCGGGGCGCCCCTGTTTTTGACGCGACGTTTCAAGTCCGCTTCACAAGAGCGCGAGGAGAAGCACCGATGGTTTTTCGTCAGAGAAAAAACTCAGAGGTTCGACATATGGACATGTCTGCCGCGGACATCAAACGTGCAGCGATCACGGAAGCTCGCTCACAACCGCACCCCCATTCCGTCAGTTCCGGTCAGGAACTGAATGGCTCCGAAATCCTGGTTCAGAGTCTTCAGGCCGAAGGCGTGAAGTTCCTCTGGGGCTATCCAGGCGGCGCCGTCCTCTACATCTACGACGCGCTCTACAAGCAGGACGCCATCCAGCACGTGCTGGTCCGTCATGAGCAGGCCGCCGTGCACGCCGCCGACGGCTACGCCCGGGCGAGCGGCGAAGTCGGCGTCGCATTGGTGACCTCCGGACCCGGCGTCACGAACGCGATCACCGGCATCGCGACGGCGTACATGGACTCGATCCCGATGGTGATCATCACCGGTCAGGTCCCGACGCCCGCCATCGGCCTCGACGCCTTCCAGGAATGCGACACCGTCGGCATCACGCGCCCGATCGTCAAGCACAACTTCCTGGTCAAGGATGTGCGGGACCTCGCGATGACGCTGAAGAAGGCGTTCCACATCGCGCGTACCGGCCGTCCCGGCCCGGTCGTGGTGGACATCCCGAAGGACGTCTCGCTCAATCGCACCGCGTTCCATTACCCGGAGCGCGTCGAGATGCGCTCCTACAACCCGGTGAAGAAGGGCCACAGCGGTCAGATCCGCAAGGCGGTCCAACTGCTGATGGGGGCCAAGCGGCCTTACATCTACACCGGCGGCGGCGTGATCCTGGGCGAGGCCACGGCGGAACTGCGCCAACTGGTCGAGCTCCTGGGCTACCCCTGCACGAACACGCTGATGGGCCTGGGCGCGATGCCGGGCAGCGATCCGCGTTTCCTGGGCATGCTGGGCATGCACGGGACCTACGAAGCCAACATGACGATGCAGCACTGCGACGTGCTGCTGGCCGTCGGCGCGCGCTTCGACGACCGCGTGATCGGCAACCCGAAGCACTTCTCGTCGGTCGACCGCAAGATCATCCACGTCGACATCGACCCGTCCTCGATCTCCAAGCGCGTGCGCGTGGACATCCCGATCGTCGGCGACGTCAAGGACGTGCTGCAGGAACTGATCGTGCAGATCAGGGAAGCGCAGGCAAGACCTGACGCCGACGCGATCAACGCCTGGTGGAGCCAGATCAACGACTGGCGCAAGCGCGACTGCCTGGCCTACAAGCAGTCCAACGAGGTCATCAAGCCGCAGTACGTCCTCGAGACGCTGTGGAATCTGACCCGCGACCGCGACGCCTACTTCACGTCGGACGTCGGTCAGCACCAGATGTGGGCGGCGCAGTTCCTGCGATTCAACGAGCCGCGTCGCTGGATTAATTCCGGCGGCCTCGGCACGATGGGCGTGGGCCTTCCATACGCCATGGGCATCAAGCTGGCGAAGCCCGAGTCGGAGGTGTTCTGCATCACCGGCGAAGGCAGCATCCAGATGAACATCCAGGAGCTGTCCACCTGCCAGCAGTACAAGACGCCTGTGAAGGTCGTCTCGCTGAACAACCGCTACCTGGGCATGGTGCGGCAGTGGCAGGAGCTGGACTACGGCAAGCGTTACTCGCACAGCTACATGGATGCACTGCCGGACTTCGTCAAGCTGGCCGAGGCCTACGGGCATGTCGGTCTGCTGGTGGAGAAGCCTTCGGACGTGGAGCCCGCGTTGCGGGAGGCGATGCGCTTGAAGGACCGCACCGTCTTCATCGATGTGCGCACGGATCCGACCGAGAACGTCTGGCCGATGGTGCAGGCGGGCAAGGGCATCTCCGAGATGCTGCTGGGGTCCGAGGACCTCTGAGACGGGTGACGGCTTGAAGCCGTCCGGCGTGACGCGCGTTACCGCGCGCGTCGCGACCGGCGGCGGACGGTCCGAACCGCTCAGGGCGAACCGGCCTGATTCCTAGATCGAAGAGCGTGGCCAAGGGCCGACCGGTTACCGCCGGCGGTCTGAAGAGCGCGAAGGACGAGATTCCATGAAACACATCATTGCTTTGCTCATCGAGAACGAGCCGGGCGCGCTGTCGCGCGTCGTGGCACTCTTCTCCGCCCGGGGCTACAACATCGAGAGCCTCACCGTCGCACCGACGGAAGACCCGTCGCTGTCCCGGATGACCGTCGTCACCAGCGGCAGCGACGACGTGATCGAGCAGATCACCAAGCACCTGAACCGCCTGATCGAGGTGGTCAAGGTCGTCGACCTGACCGAGGGCCGCTACATCGAGCGCGAACTCATGCTGATCAAGGTGCGCGCCGTCGGCAAGGAGCGCGAGGAGCTCAAGCGCACCGCCGACATCTTCCGTGGCCACGTCATCGACGTCACCGAGAAGACCTACACGATCGAGCTGACCGGCGACGCCAGCAAGCTCGACGCCTTCATCGACGCGATCGACCGCAGCGCGATCCTCGAGACCGTGCGCACCGGCACCAGCGGCATCGGCCGCGGCGAACGCATCCTGCGCGTCTGAGCGCATCCTTCACTGAACAACCCTGACCTGTTTTCCCCGGAGAGACCACCATGAACGTGTATTACGACAAGGACGCCGACCTCAGCCTGATCAAGGGCAAGAACGTCACCATCATCGGCTACGGCTCACAAGGCCACGCCCATGCCCAGAACCTGAACGAGAGCGGCGTGAAGGTCACCGTGGGTCTGCGCCGCGGCGGTGCGTCCTGGGCCAAGGCCGAGGGCGCCGGCCTGAAGGTCGCCGAGATCGCCGACGCGGTGAAGGCCGCGGACGTGGTCATGATCCTGCTGCCCGACGAGCAGATCGCCGACGTCTACAAGAAGGAAGTCGAGCCCAACATCAAGCAGGGCGCGTCGCTGGCCTTCGCCCACGGCTTCAACGTCCACTACGGCCAGGTGCAGCCGCGCGAGGACCTGGACGTGTGGATGGTCGCCCCGAAGGCCCCGGGCCACACGGTGCGCAACACCTACAAGCAGGGCGGCGGTGTGCCGCACCTGATCGCCGTCTACGCCGACAAGACCGGCAAGGCGCGTGACCTGGCCCTGAGCTACGCGGCCGCGAACGGCGGCGGCAAGGCCGGCATCATCCAGACCTCGTTCCGTGAAGAGACCGAGACCGACCTGTTCGGCGAGCAGGCCGTGCTCTGCGGCGGTGCCGTCGAACTGATCAAGGCCGGCTTCGAGACGCTGACCGAAGCCGGTTATGCGCCGGAAATGGCCTACTTCGAGTGCCTGCACGAACTGAAGCTGATCGTCGACCTGATCTATGAAGGCGGCATCGCCAACATGAACTACTCGATCTCCAACAACGCGGAGTACGGCGAGTACGTGACCGGCCCGCGCGTGGTGACCGCCGCGACCAAGGACGCGATGCGCCAGTGCCTGAAGGACATCCAGACCGGCGAATACGCCAAGTCCTTCATCCTGGAGAACAAGGCCGGCGCGCCGACGCTGATCAGCCGCCGTCGGCTGACCGCCGAGCACCCGATCGAGCAGGTCGGCGAGCAACTGCGCGCGATGATGCCGTGGATCAAGGCCAACAAGCTGGTCGACAAGTCCAAGAACTGATCCCCGCAGATCGCGTCAGATCAGTCCAGAAGGCCGCGCGGGTCGCACCGCGCGGCCTTTTCCATTGATGCGCTGGGTTATCCTCCGCCCCCATGAATTCGACTGGAAACAAGAACGTGGACCTGCTCGACGAGGACGAGGCGGATGCCCTCGACGCCCCGCAGCGCCCGCGCCACAAGGGCATCTACCTGCTGCCCAACCTGTTCACGCTGGCGGCGCTGTTCAGCGGCTTCTACGCGATCGTGATGGGCATCGGCGGCCGCTTCGAGCAGTCCGTCTACGGCATCTTCGCCGCGATGGTGCTCGACAGCCTGGACGGTCGCGTCGCCCGCATGACCAATACGCAGAGCACCTTCGGCGAACAGATGGACTCGCTGTCCGACATGGTCTCGTTCGGCGCGGCGCCGGCGCTGATCATGTATTCCTGGGCACTGCAGGGGCTGGGCAAGTGGGGCTGGTTCGCCGCCTTCGTCTACATCGCTGGCGCCGCGCTGCGTCTGGCTCGCTTCAACACGAATATCGCGGTGGTCGACCGGCGCTTCTTCCAGGGCGTCCCCAGCCCGGCCGCCGCGGCGCTGGTGATGAGCCTCATCTGGGCGCTCGACAGCTCCGGCTACAAGGACATCCATCGCGATCCGACGCTGGCGTGGCTGGCCTTCGGCTTCACGCTCTACGCCGGCCTGACGATGGTGACCAACGCACCGTTCTACAGCTTCAAGGACATCACCTTCAAGCGCTCGGTGCCCTTCATCGTGCTGGTGGTGATCATGCTGGCCATCGCGGCGATCAACATCGATCCGCCGCGGGTGTTGTTCGGCGTCTTCTGCGCCTACGGCATCTCGGGCTACGTCGTCTATGCGGTGCGGCGCGCCAAGGGCAAGCCGGCGAGCGTGATTGCCATGTCCACCGACGAGCCCGATGAAGCGGGCCTTCACCGATAGCGAATGCTCGAGGCGCGGCCATTCGCCCACTGACGTTGACGCTGCACGCGCCGCACCTCTATATTCAACAGCTATGACGTCTCCGGCCCGAATTGCGCTGCTACTACCAGGTGACCCTCGGGTTCGCTAGATCGCGCACGTCCGTCCATCCAGACGCTCATCCCAGATCAACGGCCCGAATGCAACTCGCAACGGGCCGTTCCTGTTTCTGGAGAGTCTGCGAGTTGCGCCCCTGAACCCACAGGAACGCTCTCATGCTCAAGCAACCGCAGACCAAGTACCGCGCCTTCGCCCCCATCGCCCTTCCGGACCGCCGCTGGCCCGACGTGCAGATCACGAAGGCGCCGCTGTGGCTGAGCACCGACCTGCGTGACGGCAACCAGGCGTTGATCGAGCCGATGGACCCCGAGCGCAAGCTGCGCATGTTCCAGATGCTGGTGAAGATCGGCTTCAAGGAGATCGAGGTCGGCTTCCCGTCCGCGTCGCAGACCGATTTCGACTTCGTGCGGCTGCTGATCGAGCAGGGCCACATCCCCGACGACGTGACGATCCAGGTCTTGACGCAGGCGCGCCAGCCGCTGATCGAGCGCACGTTTGAATCGCTGATCGGTGCCAAGCGCGCCGTGGTCCACCTGTACAACGCCGTCGCGCCGGTCATGCGCCGCGTCGTGCTGGGCATGAGCGAGGACGAGATCGTCGATCTGGCCGTCACCCACACGCGGATGATCCGCGAGTTCGCCGACAAGCAGCCGGAGACGGACTTCCGCTTCGAGTATTCGCCGGAGATGTTCTCGAGCGCCGAGTTGAGCTTCTCCAAGCGCGTCGTCGACGCGGTGACCGAGGCCTGGGGGGCGACCCCCGAGCGCAAGATCATCATCAACCTGCCGTCGACGGTCGAGCATTCCACGCCGAACCTGTTCGCCGACATGATCGAGTGGATGGGGCGCAACGTGGAACGGCGCGATTGCATCGTGCTGTCGGTCCATCCGCACAACGATCGCGGGACCGGCACGGCCGCCGCCGAGCTGTCGATCATGGCCGGTGCCGACCGCCTCGAAGGTTGCCTCTTCGGCAACGGCGAGCGCACCGGCAACCTGGACCTGGTGAATGTCGCGCTCAACCTGTACACGCAGGGCTTGCATCCGGGACTGGATTTCTCCGACATCGACGAGATCCGCCGCTGCGTCGAGCATTGCAACCAGTTGCCGGTGCATCCGCGCCATCCGTATGTCGGCGAGCTGGTCTACACCTCGTTCTCCGGCTCGCACCAGGACGCCATCAAGAAAGCCTTTGCCGCCCGCAAGGACGGCGATGTCTGGGAAATTCCGTACCTGCCGATCGACCCGAAGGACCTGGGCCGCAGCTATGAGGCGGTGATCCGCGTCAACAGCCAGTCGGGCAAGGGCGGCATCTCCTACCTGCTCGAGGCGGAGTACGGCATCGAACTGCCGCGCCGCCTGCAGATCGAGTTCAGCCAGATCGTCCAGGGCGTGATGGACACGAACGGCAAGGAGCTCGGCGCGGCCGATCTGTGGCGGATCTTCGACCGCGAGTACGGCGTGAAGCAGGCGCCCTCGCTGCACCCGCAGATCGACACGGCGGAAGACGGCCAGACCCGCGTCCAGGCGCAGGCCGACCTGTGCGTGCGCATGGTCAAGATCGACGGCCAGGGCAAGGGACCGATCGACGCGTTCGTCGAGGGCTTGAACAAGCTGCTGAAGACCCATGTGCGGGTGCTGGACTACCACGAGCACGCGATGGGCAGCGGCGCCGACGCGCAGGCCGTGGCCTACCTGGAGCTGCGCGTGGGCGAAGCGACGCTGTTCGGCGTCGGCATGGACGGCAACATCGCGTCGGCGTCGCTGAAGGCGATCGTCTCCGGCCTGCGCCGCGCGTCGCAGCGTGGTGTACTGAAGCTGGCCGACCGCGTCGCCGTGTGAGATCCCGGGCGGCCTCGGGGCCGCCTCGATGTCACCCTGGTGCCGCCTAAACTCGCTGATCGGGCCGAGCCGGCCCGCGGCCCGCCACCGCAAGGAAGCCCGACATGTCCGACCACCTGATCATCTTCGATACCACGCTGCGCGACGGCGAGCAATCGCCCGGCGCGTCCATGACCAAGGACGAGAAGCTGCGCATTGCGCGGCAGCTGGAGCGATTGAAGGTGGATGTGATCGAGGCGGGTTTCGCGGCGGCGAGCCAGGGCGACTTCGACGCGGTGAAGGCGATCGCCGACGCGATCCGCGACAGCACCATCTGCTCGCTGGCCCGCGCGAACGACCGTGACATCGCCCGCGCCGCCGAGGCGCTCAAGGGCTCGGCCCGCGCGCGCATCCATACCTTCATTGCGACCAGCGAACTCCACATGGAGAAGAAGCTGCGCATGACCCGCGAGCAGGTGCTGGAGCAGGCGACCCAGGCCGTGCGCTTCGCCCGCACGCTGACCGACGACATCGAGTTCTCGCCCGAGGATGGCTACCGCTCCGATCCGGAGTTCCTTGCCCGTGTCGTCGAGGCGGTGATCCGCGAGGGCGCGCGCACCATCAATATCCCCGACACCGTCGGCTACGCGATCCCGGAGCTCTACGGCCAGTTCATCAAGACGCTGCGTGAGCGGGTGCCGAACTCGGACCAGGCGATCTGGAGTGTCCACTGCCACAACGACCTGGGCATGGCGGTGGCGAACTCGCTGGCCGGCGTGAAGATCGGCGGCGCCCGTCAGGTCGAGTGCACCATCAACGGCCTGGGTGAACGGGCCGGCAACTGTTCGCTGGAAGAAGTCGTGATGGCGGTCAAGACGCGCCGGGACTATTTCGGGCTGGACGTGCGGGTGGATCCGTCGCAGATCGTCCCGGCCTCGAAGCTGGTGTCGCAGACCACCGGGTTCGTGATCCAGCCGAACAAGGCCGTGGTGGGCGCCAATGCCTTCGCGCATGCGTCCGGCATCCATCAGGACGGCGTGCTGAAGGCCCGTGACACCTACGAGATCATGCGCGCCGAGGACGTCGGCTGGAGCGCCAACAAGATCGTGCTGGGCAAGCTGTCAGGGCGCAATGCCTTCAAGCAGCGGCTGCAGGAGTTGGGCGTCGTGCTGGAGTCGGAGGCCGAGATCAATGCTGCCTTCGTCCGGTTCAAGGACCTGGCCGACCGCAAGTCCGAGATCTTCGACGAGGACATCATCGCGCTGGTGATGGACGAGTCGGTCACCCAGGTCCAGGAGCACTTCCGGCTGGTGGCCCTGGCGCAGCGCTCGGAAACCGGCGAGCGGCCCCAGGCGGAGGTGGTCTTTGCCGAGGGGGACACCGAGCATCGCACCGAGAGCGACGGCAACGGTCCGGTGGACGCGGTGCTCAAGGCGATCGAGAGCAAGGTCCAAAGTGGGGCGGAAATGCTGCTGTATTCGGTCAGCGCGATCACCAGCGGCAGCACAGAATCGCAAGGCGAAGTCACGGTGCGCCTGCAACATGCGGGTCGCGTGGTGAACGGCGTGGGGGCAGATCCCGATATCGTGGTCGCCTCGGCCAAAGCATATTTGAGCGCGCTCAACAAGTTGCAGAGCAAGACGGAGCGGGTCGCCGCCCAAGGTTGACAGGACAGCGAACGTGGCGCCCTCGGCCGCGTCGGATGGCACGGATTCAGGTACTTTAAGAGCCTGCGTTAAGTCATTGATCTTGCCGGTCTTTCAGCGATCCCCTACACTCGCTCCCACTGACCTGGGGACTGGATTGAAGACCATTGCGACATTGCTGTCTGGTGCCGCGCTCAGCGGCGTCATGTTGCTGACGGGCTTGACCGCCAGTCTCGCGCCGATCCAATCGGCGCAGGCGGCCACCTCGTCGTCCTCCAAAGCCAAGGTGAAGAGCGTGCGGCAAGCCAAGCCGGCCCCGCGCTCTCCGCGCAAGGTGGCTGCCCGTGCGGCAGCCCCGATCCGGGAAGTCGTCCCGTCGAAACCGTCCTTCGGGACGATGTACGGCCTGCACGACACCGAAGATCCCCTCGACCTGAAATCCAGCGTCGCCTACGTCGTCGACCAGGACACCAACGAGGTCCTGTTCTCGAAGAATCCGTCGGCGGTCCTGCCGATCGCGTCCATCACCAAGCTGATGACCGCGCTGCTCGTCGTCGAGGCGAACCAGTCGCTGGATGACAAGATCGAGATCACCGACGAGGACAAGGACACCGAGAAGTTCACCGGCTCCCGCCTGGCCGTCGGCACGACGCTGACGCGCGGCGAACTCTTGCACCTGGCGCTGATGTCCTCGGAGAACCGCGCGGCGCATGCGCTCGGGCGGAACTATCCCGGCGGACTGGAAACCTTCGTCGCGGCGATGAACGCCAAGGCCCAGATGCTGGGCATGATGGACACCCATTACGTCGAGCCGACCGGCCTGTCCAGCCGCAACCAATCGAGCGCCGCCGACCTCGCCAAACTGGTGAAGGTCGCGCACTCTTTCCCGCTGATGCGCGAGCTGTCGACCTCGTCCGAATACACGGTCGCGCTCGGCCGCAAGCAGGTCCGCTTCGGCACGACCAACGGCCTGGTCCGCAAGGGCGACTGGGACATCGGCCTGCAGAAGACCGGTTTCATCAACGAAGCCGGGCAGTGCCTGGTGATGCAGGCGCAACTCGCGGGCCGCAAGCTGATCATGGTGTTCCTGGATTCGGCCGGGAAGTACTCGCGCATCGGCGATGCCGAACGCGTGCGCAAGTGGCTGACCGGCGCTGCGTCGCCGTTGGCGGCCGTGGCCACGCCGGCGGCGGTCGGCGCGACATCGCTGACCCCGGTGCTCTCGGCCAAGTAGGCGTCGGTGACGGCGGAATGAAAGAGGCGGGCCTTGCGCCCGCTTCGTCGTTTCCGACCCCGCTTCCGATCCGTCTCAGCCCCGGAAACCGAGCGAGGCCGAGATCCGCGTCGCCGTCTCCTTCAGGCGAGGCAGCCAGCCTTCTTCCAGTCGGTCCGCGGGCGCCGAGATCGACAGCCCCGCCACCAGCTTGCCCTGGTCGTCATAGATGCCGGCGGCCATGCAGCGCACGCCCAGTTCGAGCTCCTCATCGTCGCGGGCGACGCCGCGTTGGCGGACCAGCGCCATCTCGCGTTCGAGCAGGTTGATCTCGGTCAGGCTGTTGCGCGTGTGACCGGACAGGCCGGTGCGCGTCGCATACGCGCGCACGCGCTGCGGATCGTCGCTGGCCAGGAAAAGCTTCCCGACCGACGTCAGGTGCAGCGGCGCGCGGCCGCCGACTGCGCGCACGACTTGCATGCCGCTGCGCTCGGAGTAGGTGCGCTCGATGTAGACGATCTCGTCGCCCTGCCGGACCGACAGGTTGACCGGCTGGTGGGTCAGCTTGTGAAGCTCCCGCATCGGGCCGATCGCGGCTTCGCGGACGTCCAGTCGAGCTTTCACCAGGTTGCCCAGTTCCAGCAGCCGCATGCCCAGCCGATAGCTGCCAGCCTCTGGACGGTCCACGAAACGTCCCAGGGTCAGGTCGTTCAGGATGCGGTGGGCGGTCGATGGATGCAGGCCGGTGGTCTCGGCGATCAGTTTCAGCGACACGGGGTCCTGATGCTGGGCCAGAACGTCCAGCAGCGCGAACGTGCGTTCGAGGACTTGGATGGCGGGGGACTGGAGCTCCTTGGACTTCATGCGGACGATTGTGATGGATTTCTCACGGGTTTTGCATGGCGAAACCGAGAGGCGCATCTACCGGACGTGATCCGTCGTATTTGCCCATCAGCGGTGCGCGGACCGGGCGGCGAGGGGCGTCAGACGGACGTTTTGCCGACGGATTGCCGCATTGCGGAACGACTCGCGGACAGGCCACTGCGAACGGCGCCTTCGAGGGTGGCCGGGTAGGGACCGGCGAGGTAGTCGCCGGCGGCCCAGATCCCGGGAGTGATCGCGGCGGCGGGCCGGATCAGGCCGGGCGTGCAGGCGAAGGTCGCGCGCTTCTCGCTGAGCACACGAACGATCCTCGGCGGCGTCACCCATTGAAAATGCGCGCAGGCCTGCGCCAATGCTGCAGCGCCGGTGGCTTCCAGCCCCTGTGCCACCCACGGCGCGGCACCGCTGACCACCAGGCTGAACAGTCCCGGATGCTGGCCAAGTTGGCCGAGATCGAATGCGAACTGCGCCGGTTCCGTCGCCGATTCGCGCAGCGCCACCATCGGTGCCGGCAGGGTCGAGCCTGCGCTCTCCAGGTAGACGGTGACGATCGGCTGGAACTCGAACGCATTGGCGGTGGCACTCCAATGCGGCGCCAGATCCCGGGTGAGGCGGGAAGCCTCGACGGACGTGCAGGCCATGATGACGGCGTCGAACGCGTCCCCATCGACGGCCCACCGCCGCCCCGCCGCTTCGAGGCGCTGGACGCGCTGCGTGCGGATCTCCGCGCCGCGGGACAGCAGCCATGTGCGGGCGGGCGCCGGCAGCAGCGCGCTCAGACCTCGCCGGGGCAGCAGCAGATCCGCGCTGCCTGGGCCGTTGAACAGGGCGTCCTTGAGCACCCGCAGGAAGACTTGCGCGCTGGCCTGGGCGGATGGCGTGTTGAGCGCCGCGACGCACAGCGGATCGATCAGATCGTCGCGCACCGCGCGAGGGAGCCGCGCGCAGAGCTGGGCGACCGTCAGCGCCGGATCACAGCGGAAACCGCGCATCGTCCACAGGCTGCTCGCTGCCAGGAATCGCAGCCGGTCCTGCCAGGACCATGCCGAGCAGCCCAGCACACCTCGCAGGAAGGCGAGAGTGGGCGGCCCCGACGGCAGTTGCAAGGTCTCGCGATCGGGATAACGCAGCCGCAGCGGCATGTGGAGCAGGTCGGCCGCCGGATCGCCACCGACGCGCCGCATCAGCGCGAGCGTGTCCGTGTAGGCGCCGATCAGGATGTGCTGGCCGTTGTCGAGCGCAGGCTCGATGCCTTCCAGGCTGCGCGCGCGTCCGCCGAGTGACGGCGCCATCTCGAACAGCGTGACCGCGGCACCCAGCGACACGGCTTCGACGGCCGCGGCGAGCCCCGCCCAGCCGCCGCCGATGACGGCCAAGCGCGTCACGTCAGCGCCCGCGCCAGTTCGTCTTCATCGCAATCCACAGCTTGCGCAGCGGCGTCAACGCGATGCGCTGGTGCAGGACCTGGAAGTTCTCCGCCTCGATCTCGCGCAGCAGGGTGCGGTAGATGTTGGCCATCATGAGACCGGGCTTCTGCGCCTTGCGATCGGTGTCGGACAGCAGGGCCACCGCCTCGTCGTACAGCGCGTGCGCACGCTGCGCCTGGAACTTCATCAGCGCGGTGAAACGGTCGCTGTAGCCCCAGGGAGCGTCGCGCTTGAGGATCTCGTGCGCCTTCACGTCGAACTGCTGCAGCTCGCTGACCGGCAGGTAGATGCGGCCGCGTCGCGCGTCGTCGCCGACGTCGCGGATGATGTTGGTGAGCTGCATCGCCTGACCCAGCTTGTGGGCGTAGGCGACGGTCCGCGGATCCGTGCGGCCGAAGATGCCCGACGCCACCTCGCCCACCACGCCCGCCACCAGATGGCAGTAGCGCTGCAAGCCGGGGTAGTCGAGGTAGCGCGTCTGTTCCAGATCCATCTGGCAGCCGTCGATGACGGCCAGCAGGTGCTCGACGCGGATGTCGTAGTCCTTCACGTGCGGCATCAGCGCCTTCATCGCGGGATGCGAGGGCTGGCCGTTGAAGGCGCTCATCGCCTCCTTGCGCCACCAGGCCAGCTTGGTCGCGGCGACGCCCGGATCGGACACCTCGTCGACGACGTCGTCGACCTCTCGGCAGAACGCATAGAAGGCGGTGATCGCCGCGCGACGCGGCGGCGGCAGGAAGAGGAAGGCGTAATAGAAGCTCGAGCCGCTCGCGGCGGCTTTCTGCTGGACGTACTGCTCGGGCGTGGAGGCGCCGGCGGCGGTCGTCTTGTCGGAGGCCTTGTCGGCGGTCTTGTCAGTGTTGGTGCTCATCGCGCCGTCCCTTCGCGGCGTGGGTTCGTACGGTCCGCCGGCATCGTCAAGGCGCGCCACAGCAGGAGCGGCGCGTCGGACGCGCCGATCGTCGGCCGTCTCAGCAGGGCGTCGAAACGGTTCGATGCCAGCTTGTCGAGGATGCGGAGGCCGCCTTGTACCACCAAGCGCAGCTCCCAACCGGCCCGGCCCGGAATCCGGCGGGCCAGCGGCGCCCCGTCGCCCATCACGTCGCGGGCCCAGCCGCAGAGTTCCGCGATCAGCGCGCGGGCGTCCGGACTGTCGCGCAGCGACAGCAGGTCCTGTCCCTCGACGCCGTGACGCCGGCGGTCCTCCAGCGGCGCGTAGATCCTGCCGCGTGGGCCGTCGATGGTGAAGTCCTGCCAGAAGTTGATCAGTTGCAGCGCCGAGCAGATCGCATCCGAGCGCCGCACCGATTCGGCGTCGGTGATGCCGTACAGATGCAGCAGCAGGCGCCCGACGGGGTTGGCCGAGCGGCGGCAGTAATCCAGCAGCTCGACGCGGGTCGCGTAGTCGGTCTTCACGAGGTCCTGCTCGAAGGCATCGAGGAGATCTTCCAGCAGCGGCACGGGCAACCGGTACTCGATCAGGATGTGTCCCAGCGGCGCGAACACGCGCGTCGCCCAGCGCGGAGAGGGGGCCCGGCCGGCCGCGACGGCGCGCAGGTCGGCGCGGAACTCCGCCAGCGCGCGCAAGCGCTGCGCGGGCGCGGCATCGCCTTCGTCGGCCAGGTCGTCGGCGGTCCGCGCGAACCGGTAGATCGCCATGATCGCGGGACGCAGCGCCGGCGGGCTCAGCCAGGAGGCGACAGGAAAGTTTTCGTAGTGCTCTATGCTCACGGGCGGCATTCTCCGCTGAGCGAGCGATGCCGTTTGCGTCAACCTGACGTCCCGAACCCCCGCGGTTTGTCGACGGGCGTCAATCTCCGCAAACCACGCGCAGTACCCCAGTGAACCGTACGCCGTCGGTTTGACACGTTCGGACACGCTGAATACATTACTGACCGGTCAGTCAGTTACTCCGATGCCCCGGGTCGGGCGTCGTGGCTTTGTCGAGGTGTTCATGCCCCAACGGTCTCTAGTCTCCCTGCCCGCCGGCACGTCCGGCGCCGTGTCCGAACCTGCCTCCGCCGGTTCCAGGGGGCGCGTGTCGAAGTGGTTCGCGGCCGCCGCCGCCGTGGCCGCCGTGGTGGTGCTGGCCGCCTGCGGCAAGCAGGCGCCGCCGCCCGAGCCGGAGCGTTATGTGCGCACCCTGGTGCTGACGCCGCAATCGGCCGGCCTGCAACGCGAGTTCGCCGCTGAAGTGCGGGCTCGCCTGGAGTCGCGGCTCTCCTTCCGCGTCCCCGGCAAGATCCTGGAGCGCAAGGTGGACCTCGGCTCGGTGGTCAAGCCGGGCCAGGTGCTGGCCCGGATCGACAGTTCGGATCTGGTGCTCGCGCAGGAGGCCGCCAAGTCCAACGTGCTGGCGGCACGTGTCAATCGCGACCAGCTGGGCGCGGACTACAAGCGCTACATCGATCTCCACAAGCAGGGCTTCATCAGCGCCGCCGAGCTGGACCGCCGCGACGCCGCGTTCAAGGCCGCGCAGGCGCAGTTCGAATCGGCGCGCGCCCAGTCCGACGTGCAGCGCAACCAGGCGCAGTACTCGAGCCTGATCGCCGACGCCGCCGGTGTCGTGACCGGCATCGACGCGGAGCCCGGCATGGTCGTGGCCGCCGGCACGCCGGTGGTGCGCGTGGCCAACGACGGACCGCGGGACATCGTGTTCTCCGTGTCCGAAGACCAGATCGCGCTGGTGCGCGCCGCCGCGGCACGGCCGGACGGCATGAAGGTCCGCCTCTGGACCGACACCAAGGCCGACGCGCAGCCGATCAAGCTGCGCGAACTGGCCGCTGCCGCCGACCCGGTGACGCGGACCTTCCTGGTCAAGGCTGAACTGAACAACCAGAACGTGCACCTCGGGCAGACCGCGACGGTCGTGCTGACGGGGGCGCCGTCGGACAACGCGATCAAGCTGCCGCTGAGCGCGGTGATGGAATCGCAGGGCAGGAGCGCCGTGCTGCTGCTGGATCCCAAGACGATGACGGTGAGCACGAAGGCGGTGAGCGTCGTCGGCGCAGAAGGCAACGAACTGGTCGTGCAAGGCCTGTCGCCCGGCATGGAAGTCGTGACCGCCGGCGGACACGTGCTCACGCCGGGGCAGAAGGTCAGGCGCTTCGTCCCGCCGGGCACGCCGACGGAGGGCGCCGCGCCCGCGTCCGCGTCCGCTTCGGCGACCGCTTCGCGCTGAGCCTCGGGAGCCCTGAATGAGCAACCCGAGCCGCGCCGGTTTCAACCTCTCGCGCTGGGCGCTGGAGCATGCCCCGCTGACGCGCTACCTGATGGTGGTGCTGATGGTGCTGGGCTTCGCCGCCTACTTCCAGCTGGGCCAGGACGAAGACCCGCCGTTCACCTTCCGCGCGATGGTCGTGCAGGCCTACTGGCCGGGCGCGACACCGCAGCAGATGGCCGAGCAGGTCACCGACAAGATCGAACGCACCCTGCAGGAGGTGCCACACGCCGACAAGATCCGCAGCTACACCAAGCCGGGGGAGTCGCTCACCATCTTCCAGGTGAAGGACAACACCGCGCCGGGCGAGGTGCCCCAGCTCTGGTACACGGTCCGCAAGAAGATCGGCGACCTGCGGGCCACGCTGCCGCAGGGCGTGCTGGGGCCGTTCTTCAACGACGAATTCGGCGACGTCTACGGCTCGATCTTCGCGCTGTCGTCCGACGGCGGTTTCTCGATCGAGGAACTGCGCCAGCAGGCCGAGGCCGTCCGTTCCGAACTGCTGCGCGTGCAGGACGTGGCCAAGGTCGACCTGTTCGGCGTCCAGGCGGAGAAGCTCTTCATCGAGATCTCGCAGAAGCGTCTGGCGGAACTGGGCCTGGATTTCAACCAGGTCGTGTCGCAGCTCAACGCGCAGAACGCGGTCGAGAGCGCCGGCACGATGGACGCCGGCAGCGCCAACGTGCAGATCCGCATCGAGGGCCAGCTCAATTCGGTCCAGGCGCTGAGCGACTTCCCGATCCGCGGCACCAACGCGCAGACCGGCGTGGCCAGCAGCATCCGCCTGGGCGACATCGCCAAGGTCCGCCGCGGCTACGTCGATCCGGCCACGACCATGGTCCGCTTCAACGGCAAGCAGGTCGTCGCGCTGGGCGTGTCGATGGGCAAGGGCGGCGACATCATCGCGCTGGGCAAGGCGCTGCAGACCAGCGTCAAGCGGCTGCAGCAGCAGCTGCCGGCCGGCATTTCGCTGGCGCAGATCCAGGACCAGCCCACGGCCGTGAAGAGCTCGGTGGGCGAGTTCGTGCACGTGCTGATCGAGGCCGTCGTCGTCGTGCTGGGCGTGAGCTTCATCGCGCTGGGCCTGCACACCAAGCCGCTGCGCATCGACGTCTGGCCGGGCCTGGTCGTGGGCATCACGATCCCGCTGGTGCTGGCGATCACCTTCGTCGTGATGCTCTACGCCGGCGTGGGGCTGCACAAGATCTCGCTGGGGTCGCTGATCATCGCGCTCGGCCTGCTCGTCGACGACGCCATCATTGCCGTCGAGATGATGGTGCGCAAGCTCGAGGAGGGCTACGACAAGATGCATGCGGCGACGTACGCCTACGACGCCACCGCCAAGCCGATGCTGACCGGCACCTTGATCACCGCCGTCGGCTTCCTGCCGATCGGCCTGGCGAAGTCCACCGTCGGCGAATACACCTATGCCATCTTCGCGGTGACCGCGGCGGCGCTGGTGATCTCGTGGCTCGTGTCGGTGTACTTCGTGCCCTACCTCGGCGCGCTGCTGTTGAAGACCCGCGCCGGCCACGAGGGCGAGGCGCACGAGGTCTTCGACACGCCGTTCTACAACCGCTTCCGCCGCTGGGTGGCGTGGTGCGTGTTCCACCGCTGGAAGACGATCGGCCTGACGATCCTCGTGTTCGTGCTCGGCCTGGCCGGCATGGGCAAGGTGCAGCAGCAGTTCTTCCCGGACTCGAGCCGGCCCGAGATCCTCGTCGACCTGTGGCTGCCCGAGGGCGCCACGATCGAGCAGAGCAACGTCATCGCCAAGCGCTTCGAGGCCCGCATGGCCAAGGAGCCGCTGGTGGGCAGCATCGCGACCTGGGTGGGTTCGGGCGTGCCGCGCTTCTACCTGCCGCTGGACCAGATCCTGCCCAACACCAACGTGAGCCAGGCCATCATCCAGCCCAGGACGCCGGCCGATCGCGAGACGCTGCGTCACAAGCTGCCGCAGATCCTGGCCCAGGAGTTCTCCGAGGTGCGTGGCCGGGTGAAACTGCTGCCCAACGGGCCGCCGGTGCCGTACCCGGTGCAGTTCCGCATCGCCGGCGACGATCCCGCGCAGTTGCGGATCTACGCCGACCGCGCGAAGGAGCAGATGCGCGCCAACCCCAACATGGTCGGCGTCAACGACGACTGGAACGAGTCCATCAAGGTCCTGCGCCTGCAGGTCGACCAGGACAAGGCTCGCGCGCTGGGCGTGACCAGCCAGAGCATCGCGCAGGCGGCGCGCATCCTCGTGACCGGCACCACGGTGGCGCAGTACCGGGAGGCCGACCGGCTGATCGACATCGTCCTGCGCCAGCCGGTGCAGGAGCGCGACACGCTGTCCGAACTCGCCAACGCCTACGTGACGACGGCCTCGGGCCGCTCGGTGCCGCTGACGCAGATCGCCAAGCCCCAGTTCACCTGGGAGCCCGGCGTGATGCACCGCGAGAGCCGCCAGTTCGCGATCACCGTGCAGGGCGACGTCATCGAGGGCCTGCAAGGCGCGACCGTGACCAACCAGCTCTGGCCCGCGCTCGACGCGATGCGCAAGGACATGCCGCCCGGCTACTCGATCTCGATCGCCGGCGCCGTGGAGGAGAGCAGCAAGGGCACCGGCTCGATCGCGGCCGGCGTGCCGATCATGCTGTTCATCACCTTCACGCTGCTGATGCTGCAGCTGCACAGCTTCTCGCGTGCCATGCTGGCCTTCCTGACCGGCTTCCTCGGCATCGCCGGCGTGTCCGCGGCGCTGCTGCTGCTGAACCGGCCGTTCGGCTTCGTCGCGCTGCTGGGCGTCATCGCGCTGATGGGGATGATCCAGCGGAACTCCGTCATCCTGATCGACCAGATCGAGCAGGACCGCGCGCGGGGCGTGCCGCCGGCGCAGGCGATCGTCGAGTCCGCCGTGCGTCGTCTGCGCCCGATCGCGCTGACCGCCGCGGCCGCCGTGCTGGCCATGGTGCCGCTGTCGCGCAGCGTGTTCTGGGGGCCGATGGCCGTGGCCATCATGGGCGGCCTGATCGTGGCCACCGTGCTGACGCTCTTGGCGCTGCCGGCGATGTACGCGGCCTGGTTCCGCGTCGAACGGGACAAGGACGCCGGCATCGCGCCGTCCACGCATTGATCGCCCGCTGACCACGCCAGGACCCCGCAGGGGTTTCCCCCGCCCGGGACGGGCGGGGGCGCGTCGGCAAGCGTCGATTCCTTGATTACAATCGCCGGTTTTCCGGATCGCGGAGGGCAGGGCCCTGGGCTCTTCCTTCGCGTCATGAATTACCAAGGGGCCGTCGCGCGGACTGCGCGCAGACAGCGCGCGGCGAACGCGACGACCTCAGTTCACCCGGCGCGGGTGGCGAAATTGGTAGACGCACCAGGTTTAGGTCCTGACGCCTTCACGGGCGTGCCGGTTCGAGTCCGGCCCCGCGCACCACCCTCTCAACTGATTCCGAGTCCACTATGGCTGTCACCGTCGAAACTCTCGAAAAGCTCGAACGCCGCATCACGCTCACGCTGGCGGCCACTGTCATCAACTCCGAAGTCGAATCCCGCCTGAAGAAGCTGGCCCGCACGGTCAAGGCCGACGGCTTCCGTCCGGGCAAGGTGCCGATGTCCTTCGTGGCGCAGCGCTACGGCGCCCAGGTCCAGTACGAAGTCGTCAACGACAAGCTGGGCGAGGCCTTCAGCGCCGCCGCCAACGAGGCCAAGCTGCGTGTCGCCGGCATGCCCAGCATCGCCCAGAAGGATGAAGCCGCCGAAGGCGAGCTGGCCTTCGACGCGACCTTCGAGGTCTACCCCGAAGTGAAGATCGCCGATCTGGCCGACGCCGAGATCGAGCGCGTCTCCGCCGACGTGACCGATGAAGCCATCGACAAGACCGTCGAGATCCTGCGCAAGCAGCGCCGTTCGTTCGCCCAGCGCGGCGCGGCCGACGTGGCCGCCGACGGCGACCGCGTCACCATCGACTTCGAAGGCAAGATCGACGGCGAACCCTTCGCCGGCGGCAAGGCCGACGGTTTCCAGTTCCTGCTGGGCGAAGGCCAGATGCTCGAAGCCTTCGAGAAGGCCGTGCGCGGCATGAAGGCCGGCGAATCGAAGACCTTCCCGCTCGCGTTCCCGGCCGACTATCACGGCAAGGACGTCGCCGGCAAGGAAGCCGACTTCCTGGTCACGGTCAAGAAGATCGAGGCCCAGCACCTGCCCGACGTGAACGAATCGTTCGCCAAGGCCCTGGGCATCAAGGAAGGCACGGTCGAAGCCCTGCGCGCCGACATCAAGAAGAACCTCGAGCGCGAAGTGAAGTTCCGCGTGCTGGCCAAGAACAAGGGCGCCGCGATGGACGCGCTGGTCGGCAAGGCCGAGCTGGACGTGCCCAAGTCGCTGATCGCCGGCGAGGCCGAGCGCATGGTCGCCAACGCCCGTGAAGACCTGAAGAAGCGCGGCATCAAGGACGCCGACAAGGCCCCGATCCCCGCCGAGCTGTTCAACGACCAGGCCGAGAAGCGCGTGCGCCTGGGTCTGGTCGTGGCCGAGCTGGTCCGTTCGCAGAACCTGCAGGCCAAGCCCGAGCAACTGCAGGCCCACATCGAAGAGATCTCTCAGAGCTACGAGAAGCCGGCGGAAGTCGTGCGCTGGTACCTGTCGGACCGCGAGCGCATGGCCGAGGTCGAAGCCGTCGTGATCGAGAACAACGTCACCGACTTCATCCTGGGCAAGGCCAAGGTCACCGACAAGCAGCTGCCGTTCGACGAACTGATGGCCACGGCCTGATCGTCGGACACGCGGTCCTGGCGCAGGGTTTTTCGGCGTTGCCCTTGATTCGCCGCAAGCCCATCGCCAAGTAAGGCGCCAGGCCGCGAGGCCGGCGCCTTTTTCTTTCCCCGGCGCTACCGGCGCGAGGACCACGCCCCGAAGGGGGCCACCCTCGGACGGTCAGGGGATGGAGCGCACGACATAATGGTTTGTCGTGATCTCGAACCACATCAGAGGATTTCATGAGCGCGCTTGAAACCAGCAACCTGGGCATGGTGCCCATCGTCATCGAACAGTCGGGCCGCGGCGAGCGCGCCTACGACATCTACAGCCGCCTGCTGCGCGAGCGCATCGTCTTCCTGGTCGGCCCGGTGAACGATGCCGTCGCCAACCTGGTGGTCGCGCAGCTGCTGTTCCTGGAGAGCGAGAACCCCGAGAAGGAGATCTCGCTGTACATCAACTCGCCGGGCGGCAGCGTCTCGGCCGGCATGTCGATCTACGACACCATGCAGTTCATCAAGCCGTCGGTGTCGACGCTGTGCATGGGCATGGCCGCGTCCATGGGTGCCTTCCTGCTGGCCGCCGGCGAGAAGGGCAAGCGCTTCGCGCTGCCGAACTCCAAGATCATGATCCACCAGCCGCTGGGCGGCGCCCAGGGTCAGGCCACGGACATCGAGATCCATGCCCGCGAGATCCTCAAGACGCGCGAGCAGCTGAACCGCATCCTGGCCGAGCGCACCGGCCAAAGCCTGGAAAAGATCCAGGCCGACACGGAGCGCGACTACTTCATGTCCGCGGCCGAGTCGGCGACCTACGGTCTGATCGACAAGGTCATCGAGAAGCGCTGATCGCGGATCAGGGTGAGGGTCCCGGGCCCACTCCCGGTGTGCGGCGGCGTCCCTGTGGGGCGCCGCTTGCCTTTCTCTCGACCGCGGCCCCGCCTCGCCCCGCCCCCGCCCCCGCCTCCGACAACGCCGACGCCGACGCCGACGCCGACGCTTCTGGCAGGGGATTTCTCAAGCCTGAGAAGTCTTTTGCCCGGTGCGCGTCGAACCACTGGCGCCGCGCGCCAACTGACCGCCCGTTGACCGCACCAACTGACCACTCTTAGGGGCTTTTATCCCCCCAAGGGTGGTGCCGGCAATTGAACTATCATCAATGCAGGCACTTGCCTGTATTCCCCGCAGCCCTTCAGCAGCCCCAGCAGCACTCCCATGGCCGAGAAAAAAGGCAACTCCAGCGAAAAAGTCTTGTATTGCTCCTTCTGCGGCAAGAGCCAGCATGAGGTCAAGAAGCTGATCGCGGGCCCGTCGGTGTTCATCTGCGACGAGTGCATCGAGCTGTGCAACGACATCATCCGCGACGAGGTCCCCGCCGAGGCGGCGACCGGCGGACGTGCCAGCAAGTCGGACCTGCCCGTCCCCAGCGAGATCAAGACGACGCTCGACCAGTACGTGATCGGCCAGGACGTGGCCAAGCGCACGCTGTCCGTCGCGGTCTACAACCACTACAAGCGGCTGCGCCACGCGGCCGACACCAAGGACGGCGTCGAGCTGTCCAAGAGCAACATCCTGCTGATCGGCCCGACCGGGTCGGGCAAGACACTGCTCGCGCAGACGCTGGCGCGGGTCCTGAACGTCCCGTTCGTGATCGCCGATGCGACGACGCTGACCGAAGCCGGCTATGTCGGCGAGGACGTCGAGAACATCATCCAGAAGCTGCTCCAGAACTGCAATTACGACGTCGAGCGTGCGCAGCGCGGCATCGTCTACATCGACGAGATCGACAAGATCAGCCGCAAGGCGGACAACCCCTCGATCACGCGCGACGTGTCGGGCGAAGGCGTCCAGCAGGCGCTGCTGAAGCTGGTCGAAGGCACGATGGCCTCGGTCCCCCCGCAAGGCGGCCGCAAGCATCCGAACCAGGACTTCCTGCAGATCGACACGACCAACATCCTGTTCATCTGCGGCGGCGCTTTCGACGGCCTGGAAAAGCTCATCCAGAACCGTTCCGAGCGCTCGGGCATCGGCTTCAGCGCCGACGTCAAGAGCAAGAGCGACAAGAAGGTCGGCGAACTGTTCCGCGAAGTCGAACCGGGCGACCTGATCAAGTTCGGCCTGATTCCGGAACTGGTCGGTCGTCTGCCGGTGATCGCCACGCTCGGCGAGCTGACCGAGGACGCGCTGGTGCAGATCCTGACCGAGCCGCGCAACGCGCTGGTCAAGCAATACCAGCAGCTGTTCTCGATGGACGGCGTCGAACTGGAAGTGCGTCCGTCGGCGCTGAGCGCCGTCGCGCGCAAGGCGCTGGCCCGCAAGACCGGCGCCCGCGGCCTGCGCTCGATCGTCGAGCACGCGCTGATCGACACCATGTTCGAGTTGCCCTCGCTGGAAAGCGTGGCCAAGGTCGTGCTGGACGAACACAACATCGACGAGGACACCAAGCCGTTGCTGGTCTATCGCGAAACCAAGGCCAGCGCCTGAGGTCGCGCAGACACCCCAGGCGATTCGCTTGCCATCACTTCATGTGGAAAGCAATCGCTCAAAGGCTATTGAACGGCACCTTGTAATTGGTAGCTCGGGCCCTAGATGGGCTTGAGAAAGAGAGGTTTTCATGTCCGGTCATCCGATCCTTCCCGCGGAACCCATCACGCTGCCGCTGCTCCCGCTGCGCGACGTGGTCGTGTTCCCGCACATGGTGATCCCGCTCTTCGTGGGTCGTCCCAAGTCCATCAAGGCCTTGGAAGCGGCGATGGAAGCAGGGCGCCAGATCATGCTGGTCGCGCAGAAGGCGGCCGGCAAGGACGAACCCAAACCCGACGACATGTTCGAGATGGGTTGCGTCTCCAGCATCCTGCAGATGCTGAAGCTGCCCGACGGCACGGTGAAGGTGCTGGTCGAGGGCCTGCAGCGCGCGACGACGCGCAAGATCGAGGACGGTGAAGAGCACTTCACCGCCGAGGTCGTGCCCATTCCGCCGGAAGCCGACGACCAGCCCGAGGTCGAAGCCCTGCGCCGCGCCGTGACGCAGCAGTTCGACCAGTACGTCAAGCTGAACAAGAAGATCCCCCCGGAGATCCTGACGTCCATCGCCGGCATCGACGACGCCGGCCGGCTGGCTGACACGATCGCCGCGCACCTGCCGCTCAAGCTCGACGCGAAGCAGTCGGTGCTGGACCTGTCCGAAGTGGGCAAGCGGCTGGAGAAGCTGCTGGACCTGCTCGAGCACGAGGTCGACATCCTCCAGGTGGAAAAGCGCATCCGTGGCCGCGTCAAGCGCCAGATGGAGAAGTCCCAGCGCGAGTACTACCTGAACGAGCAGGTCAAGGCCATCCAGAAGGAACTGGGCGACGGCGAGGAAGGCGCCGACATGGAGGAGCTGGAGAAGAAGATCCAGGCTGCTCGCATGCCGAAGGAAGCGCGCAAGAAGGCCGAGTCGGAGCTCAAGAAGCTCAAGCTGATGTCGCCGATGTCCGCGGAAGCGACCGTCGTGCGCAACTACATCGACACGCTGGTCAACCTGCCGTGGGCGAAGAAGACCAAGATCAAGCACGACCTGGCCAATGCCGAGGCGGTGCTGAACGAGGACCACTACGGCCTCGACAAGGTCAAGGAACGCATCCTCGAGTACCTCGCGGTGCAGCAGCGCGTCGACAAGGTCAAGGCGCCGATCCTGTGCCTGGTCGGCCCTCCGGGCGTGGGCAAGACCTCGCTGGGGCAGTCGGTGGCGCGCGCCACGGGCCGCAAGTTCGTCCGCATGGCGCTGGGCGGCGTGCGGGACGAGGCCGAGATCCGCGGTCACCGCCGCACCTACATCGGCTCGATGCCGGGCAAGGTGATCCAGAGCCTGAGCAAGGTCGGCACGCGCAATCCGCTGTTCCTGCTCGACGAGATCGACAAGCTGGGCATGGACTTCCGCGGCGACCCGTCGTCGGCGCTGCTGGAGGTGCTGGACCCCGAGCAGAACCACACCTTCGCCGACCACTACATCGAGGTCGACTACGACCTGAGCGACGTCATGTTCGTGGCGACGTCGAACTCGCTGAACATCCCGCCGGCGCTGCTGGACCGGATGGAGGTCATCCGTCTGTCGGGTTACACCGAGGACGAGAAGGTCAACATCGCCCAGCGCTACCTGCTGCCCAAGCAACGCGGCAACAACGGCGTGAAGGACGAGGAGCTCGAGGTCACCGAAGACGCGATCCGCGGCGTGATCCGCTACTACACCCGCGAAGCCGGTGTGCGGTCGCTGGAGCGCGAGATCTCCAAGATCTGCCGCAAGGTGGTCAAGGGTCTTCAGCTGAAGGCCTACGACAGCAAGGTGGTGGTCAACGAGGACAACCTGAACGAATTCCTGGGCGTTCGCAAGTACGACTTCGGCCGTGCGGAGAAGAAGAACCAGGTCGGTCAGGTGGTCGGTCTGGCGTGGACGGAAGTGGGCGGCGATCTGCTGACCATCGAAGCCACCGCGATGCCGGGCAAGGGCAACATCATCCGCACCGGCTCGCTGGGCGACGTGATGAAGGAATCGGTCGAGGCGGCGCGCACGGTGGTGCGTTCGCGGGCTCGCCGCCTGGGCATCAAGGATGAGCTCTTCGAGAAGCGTGACATCCACGTGCACGTCCCGGACGGCGCGACGCCCAAGGACGGTCCGAGCGCGGGCATCGCGATGACGACGGCCTTCGTCTCGGCGCTGACCGGGATCCCGGTGCGGGCCGATGTGGCGATGACCGGCGAGATCACGCTGCGCGGCGAGGTCACGGCGATCGGCGGCCTGAAGGAGAAGCTCCTGGCCGCGCACCGCGGCGGCATCAAGACGGTCATGATTCCGGAAGAGAACGTCAAGGACCTGCAGGACATTCCGGAGAACGTGAAGAACCAGCTCGAGATCGTGCCGGTCCGCTGGATCGACCGCGTGCTGGAAGTGGCGCTCGAGACTTATCCGCAGGCGCTGCCTGAGGAGGAAGTCGCTGCCGCGACGACGCCGGCCGAGAAGGTGGCGGATCCGAAGCCTGATGCCGGTGATTCCCTGAAGCACTGATCGCGATTCCTTCGCGATCCCCCAGACGACGGCGCCTTCGGGCGCCGTCGTTCATTTCAGCGTGATGAGCGATCGCGCTTGGGGCGGGGCGTCTCGGCGTTTGGGCGATCTTCATAAAGAAGTCGCCGAACTCTTGCGAGAGCGTCAAAAACCGTTCTATACTCTCGGCTTCAGCGCAAACGGTGCGGCGACGACAAAGCAATTCGCAAGGATTGCACGGCAGTTGAAGCAGGCAGTGTGTTGAAGACCTGCGGGAATAGCTCAGTTGGTAGAGCGCAACCTTGCCAAGGTTGAGGTCGCGAGTTCGAGCCTCGTTTCCCGCTCCAGGTTCAAAAAATGGAAGCCCCGGCTTCCATTTTTTATCGAAGTCGGACAACCAAATCCGGCTTCCACAGAATCCCGTCCAGGGTTCTGGGGCGCGATAGCAAAGCGGTTATGCCCCGGATTGCAAATCCGGTCAGTCCGGTTCGACTCCGGATCGCGCCTCCAAAGAATGGACATTGCGGGAATAGCTCAGTTGGTAGAGCGCAACCTTGCCAAGGTTGAGGTCGCGAGTTCGAGCCTCGTTTCCCGCTCCA
>NZ_JBWKOG010000002.1:621439-853961 GCF_059415965.1 Roseateles sp. GW821-FHT09G09
TGCGGGAATAGCTCAGTTGGTAGAGCGCAACCTTGCCAAGGTTGAGGTCGCGAGTTCGAGCCTCGTTTCCCGCTCCAGACGACACCAAAGGTCGGTGGGGTGATTCTTCATTCCGCTGTCCTGCGATGCGGGAATAGCTCAGTTGGTAGAGCGCAACCTTGCCAAGGTTGAGGTCGCGAGTTCGAGCCTCGTTTCCCGCTCCAAATCCTAAAAAGGGAAGCCAGTTTGGCTTCCCTTTTTTCTTGTCCGGCGCCCCCGATAATGCCCGCTCACTCCGACATGGAATCGATGCGGAGTCGCCGCGGCCTCGATGGTGAAATTGGTAGACACAGCGGACTTAAAATCCGCCGCCCTCAACCGGCGTACGGGTTCGAGTCCCGTTCGAGGCACCACCACGCGATTGACTTCCAGGGACCGCAGCGCAGGGGCATGTTTGTGCAGGAACTGTTGAACGCGGGCGTGCGCAAGCGCGAAGTCTTCGGCTGGTCGATGTACGACTTCGCCAATTCGGGCTACACGACCGTCGTCCTGACCGCCGTCTACAACGCGTACTTCGTGGGCGTCATCGCCAAGGGTCACCCGTCGGCGACGCTGCTGTGGACCGTGCTGATCGCCGTCTCCAGCTTCCTCGTGATGGTGACGATGCCCGGCTTGGGCGCCTGGGCCGACGCGCATGCGGCGAAGAAGAAGCTGCTCGGGGTGTGCACGGTCGGCTGCGTGCTCTCGACCGCCGCGCTGGCGGTCTTCGGCGCCGACCAGCTGTGGTGGGCCGCCACGGCGGTCGTGCTCTCCAACGTGTTCTTCTCGTACGGCGAATCGCTGATCGCGGCCTTCCTGCCGGAGCTCGCGCGGCGCGACGCGCTTGGGCGTGTGTCGGGCTGGGGCTGGGCCTTCGGGTACCTGGGCGGGATGCTCGCGCTCGGGCTGTGCCTGGGCTACGTGTTGAGCGCGCAGGCGCGCGGTGACGTCGCCGATCACTTCGTCCCCGTCACGATGTTGATCACCGCCGGCCTGTATCTCCTCGCCGCGCTGCCGACCTTCCTGCTGCTGCGCGAGCGTGCCGATCCTTGTGCCACGCGCCGCGTGGCGCGCATGGGGTCAGGTCTTTCCCAGCTCTGGACCTCCTGGCAGCGCGCTCGCGCATACCCCGACTTCCTGCGCCTGCTGGCTTGCGGCACGAGCTACCAGGCCGGCATCGCCGTGGTCATCGCGCTTGCGGCCGTCTACGCCGAGCAGGCGCTCGGCTTCTCGCAGGCGCAGACGATGACCTTGGTGTTCCTCGTGAACATCGCGTCGGCCGTCGGTGCCTTCCTGTTCGGCTACTACGAGGACCGCATCGGCCACCAGCCCGCCCTTGCGGTGACCTTGGTGGGGTGGATGGTCATGACGCTGCTGGCTTTCCTGGCGACGAGCGCCTGGCTGTTCTGGATCGCCGCGGTGATCGCGGGGTTGTGCATGGGATCCAGCCAATCCTGCGGCCGTGCGTTGGCGGGCGCGCTCGCGCCTTACGACCGCCTGGCCGAATTCTTCGGCCTGTGGACCTTCGCCACCCGCCTCGCCGCGATCATCGGTCCGTTGACCTACGGCGCGGTCACGGTGCTGACGGCCGGCAATCACCGGCTCGCCATCCTCGCGACCGGCGTCTTCTTCGTCCTGGGCTACTGGCTGCTCAGACGCGTCGACATGACGCGCGGACTCGCCCGCGCGCTGATTTGAGGTCGATTCGACGCTGATCGCGTCGGAGGGCGTTCAGGTCGTGATGCGTGTCGCCGTGATGTCGCGCCAACCGAGCGCCTCGCGCGCCAGTTGCCGCAGCGGCGCGGGATCGCCGGTGCTTTCGAGCACGATGTCCGCCGGCCCCGACGTGGCGAGACCGAGGCCCTCCCACACGCGCCTGCCCTGACGAGCGACGGCGTCCTCGATGTTGAGCAACCGCACGCCGTCACCGAGCGCCGCCTGGATGCGCGACTGCACCAACGGGTAGTGGGTGCAGCCCAGCAGCACGGTGTCGACGCCGGCCGCCCGCAACGGTGCACAGAAGCGCTCGATCAGCGTGCCGAGGTCGGCGCTGTGCAGATCGCCTTGCTCGATCAGCGTGACCAGGCCGGGGCAGGGCTGGCTGATCAACTCGACATCGCTGGCATGCGCCGCCACCAGTTGCTCGAAGCGCCGGCTCGCAATCGTCGCCGTCGTCGCCATCACGCCGATGCGGCCGTTGCGCGTGGCGGCCACGGCCGGCTTCACGCCCGGCTCGATGCCCACGACCGGCCAGTCCGGCCAGCGCTCGCGCATGGCCTGCACCGCATGGGCCGTGGCCGTGTTGCAGGCCACCACCGCCATGCGCGCGCCGACCTCGCGCAAACGCTCGGCCACGCGCAGGCTGCGCTCGACGATGTACGCGCTGCTGCGATCCCCATACGGGGCATGGGCGGCGTCCGCGACGTAATGCAGGGGCACGTCCGGCAACTGCTCGCGCAAGGCCTTCAGCACGGTCAGGCCGCCGACGCCGGAATCGAAGACCCCGATGCAAGGGACGCGCGGGTCGGTGGCTGGGGGAGTCGCGAGGGGACCCGCGGGGGAAGTCGAGGGGGAACTCGAAGGAGGGGGCAGGGGAGGCACGGGACTCGCGGCGTGATCGTGAGGAGGGGCGAAGCGGTGTGTCGGGAGCGCAGTCTAGAGGAATCCCTCATTCCTGCCCCGGACCGCTTGGCAGCCGCGAAGCAATGGCTAGAATAGAACGATCGTTCGTTTTATTTTCGAGCCAGCGCCGAGGAGACGCTCGCGGTTTTCCGGGATGCCCGGGACGGGAGCAGGGGCGCATGACGGCTGGGAGACACGGGAGCGCCCCGGGGCTCCCATAGAATCTGATTAACGTTAACGTCAATCCGCTTGGAGTGCTTCGATGAAGGTATTGGTCCCCGTCAAACGAGTCGTCGATTACAACGTCAAGGTGCGCGTCAAGAGTGACGGGACCGGCGTGGACATCGCCAATGTGAAGATGTCCATGAACCCGTTCGACGAGATCGCCGTCGAGGAAGCTGTCCGCCTGAAGGAGAAGGGCGTGGTCACCGAGGTGATCGCCGTCTCCTGCGGCGTCACGCAGTGCCAGGAAACGCTGCGCACTGCGATGGCCATCGGCGCCGATCGCGCGATCCTGGTCGAGACCCCCGCCGACCTCGAGCTGCAGCCGCTGGCCGTGGCCAAGCTGCTGAAGGCGCTGGTCGACAAGGAACAGCCGCAGCTGGTGATCCTGGGCAAGCAGGCCATCGACGACGATTGCAACCAGACCGGCCAGATGCTGGCCGCGCTGACGGGCCTGCCGCAGGGCACGTTCGCGTCGAAGGTGGAAGTCGCCGACGGCAAGGTCAATGTCACGCGTGAAGTCGACGGCGGCCTGGAGACGGTCAGCCTGACGCTGCCCGCGGTCGTGACGACCGACCTGCGCCTGAACGAGCCGCGTTACGTGACGCTGCCCAACATCATGAAGGCGAAGAAGAAGCAGCTCGACGTGATCAAGCCCGCCGACCTGGGCGTGGACGTGTCGCCGCGCATCAAGACGCTGTCGGTGGCCGAGCCGCCCAAGCGCAGCGCCGGCATCAAGGTGCCGGACGTCGCGACCCTCGTGACGAAGCTGAAGACCGAGGCCAAGGTGATTTGACCCACCCCCTACGCGCTTCGCGCGCCCCCTCAAGGGGGCGAGCCCGACGGCCCGGCAGAGCCGGTTCCGTGGGCTCCGCTGGGTAAAGACATCAAAGCGTCGGCGAGACCGACGCCTCTGGAGAGAACAAACATGACCATCCTCGTCATCGCTGAACACGACAACGCCTCGCTCAAGGGTGCCACGCACCACGTCGTCACCGCCGCCGCCGCCATCGGTGGCGACGTGCACGTGCTGGTCGTCGGCTCGAACGCCGGCGCCGCCGCGCAGGCCGCCGCGAAGATCTCGGGCGTCGCCAAGGTCCTGCACGCCGACGGCGCGCAGTTCGCCGACGGCCTGGCCGAGAACGTCGCCGCCCAGGTGATCGCCATCGCCAAGGACTACTCGCACCTGCTGTTCCCGGCGACCGCGTCCGGCAAGAACGTCGCGCCGCGCGTCGCCGCGCTGCTGGACGTCGGCCAGGTCAGCGACATCACCAAGGTCGTCAGCCCCGACACCTTCGAGCGCCCGATCTACGCCGGCAACGCGATCGCGACCGTGCAGGCGACCGACGCCGTCAAGGTGATCACCGTGCGCACGACCGGTTTCGACTCCGCGGCGGAAGGCGGCAGCGCCGCCGTCGAATCGCTGTCCGGCGTGGCCGACAGCGGCAAGAGCAGCTTCGTCGGCCGTGAGGTCACGAAGAGCGATCGCCCCGAGCTGACCGCCGCGAAGATCATCGTGTCCGGCGGCCGCGCGCTGGGCAGCAGCGACAAGTTCAATGAAGTGCTGACGCCGCTGGCCGACAAGCTGAACGCCGCGCTGGGCGCCTCGCGCGCCGCGGTGGACGCGGGCTACGCGCCCAACGACTGGCAGGTCGGACAGACGGGCAAGATCGTCGCGCCCCAGCTGTACATCGCCGCCGGCATCTCGGGCGCGATCCAGCATCTGGCCGGCATGAAGGACTCCAAGGTGATCGTCGCGATCAACAAGGATCCGGAAGCGCCGATCTTCTCGGTGGCGGACTACGGTCTGGAAGCCGACCTGTTCGTGGCCGTGCCCGAACTGGTGAAGGCCCTCTGATCGCCGCAACTCCGCTTCGGGCGATCCGCGTCGTTGCAAATCCTCGCCATAGCGCTGCTATGGCTGCGGTTTGCGCCTAGCGGCTCATCCCGAACCGGAGCTGCGGAGGTTCAGTAAAAAGATTCTCAAGGGCGCCCGCCGACGACGCGCGGCGCCCTTTTTTCATCCGGAGACAAGCCCCATGACCTACCGCGCCCCGATCAAGGACATGCTGTTCAACATGCAGGCCCTGGCCGGCCTGCAGACGCTGGCCGAGCAGATCCCCGCGTTCGCCGACCACGGCCTGGACACCGCGCAGGCGGTGCTCGAGGAATCGGCCAAGCTGAACGAGGACGTGATCGCGCCGCTGAACGTCGAAGGCGACAGGAATCCCTCGTACTGGAAGAACGGTGAGGTCTTCGCGACGCCGGGCTTCAAGGCGGCGTTCAAGCAGTACGCCGAGGGCGGCTGGCAGGGGTTGCAGCATCCGGAGGCCTACGGGGGGCAGGCCTTGCCCAAGACGATCGGCGCGGCTTGCGGCGAGATCGTGCAGGCGGCCAATGTCAGCTTCGCGCTGTGCCCGCTGCTGACCGACGGCGCGATCGAGGCGCTGCTGGTGGCGGGCTCCGAGGAGCAGAAGCAGACCTTCATCCCGAAGCTGATCTCCGGCGAGTGGACCGGCACCATGAACCTGACCGAGCCGCAGGCCGGCTCGGACCTGGCGATGGTGCGCACGCGCGCCGAGCCGCAGGGCGACGGCACCTACAAGGTCTTCGGCACGAAGATCTTCATCACCTGGGGCGAGCACGACATGGCGGACAACATCGTCCACCTGGTGCTCGCACGCGTGCCCGGTGCGCCGGAAGGAGTGAAGGGCATCAGCCTGTTCCTGGTGTCGAAATTCCTGGTGAACGCCGACGGCTCGCTGGGCGCGCGCAACGACGCGCACTGCGTGTCGATCGAGCACAAGCTCGGCATCAAGGCGAGCCCGACGGCGGTGCTCCAGTTCGGCGATCACGGCGGTGCCATCGGCACGCTGATCGGCGAAGAGAACCGCGGCCTCGAGTACATGTTCATCATGATGAACGCGGCCCGCTTCGGCGTCGGCGTGCAGGGCATCGCGGTGGCGGATCGGGCCTACCAGAAGGCCGTCGAGTATGCGAAGGACCGCGTGCAGTCGCGGCCGGTCGATGGCTCGTCGAAGGAGGCCGCGGCGATCATCCATCACCCCGACGTGCGTCGCATGCTGATGACGCAGCGCGCGCTGGTCGAAGGCTGCCGCGCGATGGCGATCGACGCCGCCGCGGCCTACGACATGGCGCATCACCACGAGGACGCCGAGACCCGCCAGCAGGCGCAGGCCTTCTACGAATTCATGGTGCCGCTGGTGAAGGGCTACAGCACGGAGATGAGCCTGGAGGTCACCTCGCTGGGCGTGCAGGTGCACGGCGGCATGGGCTTCATCGAGGAGACCGGCGCGGCGCAGTACTACCGCGACGCGCGCATCCTGCCGATCTACGAAGGCACGACGGCGATCCAGGCGAACGACCTGGTCGGCCGCAAGACGGTGCGCGACGGCGGCGCGTTCGCGCGCAGCGTGGCGGCGCAGGTCGAGGAGACCGAAGGCGCGCTGGCCGCCAACGGCAGCGCCGACGCGCTGGCGGTGCGCACGCAACTGGCGGCGGCCCGCGCGGCCTTCGTCGAGGTCGTCGATTTCATCGCGGCCAACGGCAGGGCCAGGCCGAATGCGGCCTTCGCGGGCTCGGTGCCCTACCTGATGGTGGGCGGCAACCTGATGGCGGGATGGCAGCTGGCGCGTTCGCTGCTCGCCGCACAGGAACTGAAGGCGACCGGCGAGGACGTCGCCTTCATGGACGCCAAGATCGCCACCGCGCGTTTCTATGCCGAGCACATCCTGCCCCGCTGCGCCGCGCAGCGCGACGCGATCGTCAACGGCGCGGACAGCGTGATGGCGCTGCCCGTCGACGCGTTCTGATCCCTGTCGCATCCGGATTCATCGAAGAGGAGACACGAGGTGGCACTTCCCCCGCTGTTCAACAAGCTGCGTCTGCCGGTCATCGGTTCGCCGCTGTTCATCATCAGCAATCCCAAGCTGGTGATCGCGCAATGCAAGGCCGGCATCGTCGGCTCGATGCCGTCGCTCAACGCCCGTCCGGCCGAACTGCTCGACGACTGGCTCGCCGAGATCACCGAGACCCTGGCCGCGCATGACCGCGCGCATCCGGAGTCGCCGGCGGCGCCGTTCGCGATCAACCAGATCGTGCACAAGAGCAACGACCGGCTCGATCACGACATGGCCCTCTGCGCCAAGTACAAGGTGCCCATCGTGATCACCTCGCTGGGCGCGCGCGAGGACGTCAACGCCGCCGTGCACGGCTGGGGCGGCATCGTGCTGCACGACATCATCAACAACAAGTTCGCGAAGAAGGCGATCGAGAAGGGCGCCGACGGCCTGATCGCCGTGGCGGCCGGCGCCGGCGGCCATGCCGGCGTGAAGAGCCCGTTTGCGCTGATCCAGGAGATCCGCGAGTGGTTCCAGGGCCCGCTGGCGCTGTCGGGTTCGATGGCCAGCGGCGACGCGATCCTCGCCGCGCAGGCGATGGGTGCGGACCTCGCGTACATCGGCTCGGCCTTCATCGCGACCGAGGAAGCGCGCGCCTCCGACGACTACAAGCGGATGATCGTCGAGAGCAACAGCGACGACATCGTCTACAGCAACCTGTTCACCGGCGTGCACGGCAACTACCTGAAGGGCTCGATCGTCAAGGCCGGCCTGGATCCGGAGAACCTGCCCGAGAGCGACCCCACGAAGATGAACTTCGGCGGGAATGGGGCGAAGGCCTGGAAGGACGTCTGGGGCAGCGGACAGGGCATCGGCGCGATCCGCGAAGTGCTGCCCGCCGGCGAACTGGTGGCACGCTTCGATCGCGAATACAAGGCGGCGCGCCAGCGCCTCGCGCTGGCCTGATCGCCCGTGCTGAGCAGCGGCAAGGTGCACTACGACCTGCTGAACCGCGGCGGGCGCCACGGCCTCGCCGGTGATCGTCGCTGGCAACAGGCGGAACTGGTCCGCCAAGCCTTCGTCACTTGATCGTCGTGAACCGCGCCTCCGGCCGGTCGTCCGAGCGGTGCGGCGTCGTGACGCTCTTCTTCATCGCCCACGGCCGCACCTGGTGATGCAGCGGGATGAAGAAGACCTCGTCGCGGATGCGCACGAGGCCTTCCTTCAGCAGCGCGTTGCGCTTGGCCACGTCGCCCTCGACCTTCGCGGCGTCGATGATCTGGTCGAGCTTCGCGTCGCTGAGGCGGAAGTAGTTGCCGCTGCCGTCCGCGCCGCCCGAACGCGTGCGCGCCAGGGACTGCATCGTGTACAGCGCGTCATAGGTCGGCACGCCCCAGCCGTACAGGAACAGCGGGTACTCGAAGGCCTGCAGCTTCGGGCTGAAGGTGCTGAACGATTCGGTCTGCAGCCGCGCCTTGATGCCGACCTTGCTCCACATCGACACCACGGCGAGGCAGATCTCCTCGTCGTTGACGTAGCGGTTGTTGGGGCAGTTCATCGGCACCTCGAAGCCGTTCGGATACCCGGCCTCGGCGAGCAGCTTCTTCGCGCGCTCGGCGTCGACCTTGGTCGGCACGTCGATGTCCGGCGCGTTGCCGTTCACGCCCGGCGCGACCATGATGCCGGCCGGCACCGACAGCCCGCGCATCGTCGCGCGCTTGATCGCCTCGCGGTCGATGGCCAGCGACATCGCCTCGCGCACGCGCTTGTCCTTGAACGGGTTCTTGCCCGTCACGCTGCTGCCCTTGAGCTGCTCGCTGCCCTGGTCCATGCCGATGAAGATCGTGCGCGTCTCGCTGCCTTCAGCGACGCTCAACTTCGGATCGGCCTTCAACCGGCCGACGTCCTGCGTCGGGATGTCGGACAGCAGATCCACGTCGCCCGAGAGCAGCGCCGCGACGCGCGTCGGATCGGACTTGATCGGGGTGTAGATGACCTCGTCGACGTTGGTCGCGTTCTTCGCGTCCCACCACTCCTTGTTCTGGACCATGGTGATGCGCTGGTCCGGCTGCCAGCCGGTGATGCGGTAGGGGCCGGTGCCGTTGGCGTTGCGCGTGGCGAAGGTCTCTTCCTTGGCCTTGAAGTCCGGCAGGTTGGTCGCCTTGTTCTTGTCCGCCCAGGGCTTGCTCATGATGCGGAAGTCGACGAACTGGCGCAGCAGGATGGGATTGGGCGCGGCCAGGATCACGTCGATGGTGTGGCTGTCGACCTTCTTGATCTCGGTGACGCCGGCCACGAACGGATGCATCGTGCCGACCGGCTGCTTGATGCGCTGGAACGAGAACACCACGTCGTCCGCGGTGAACGGCGAGCCGTCGTGGAACTTCACACCCTTGCGGAGCTCGAAGCGGACCTGGGTCGGGCTGACCTGCGTCCACTTCGTGGCCAGCGAGGGCTCGACCTGGTACTGGCGGTCGTAGCGCGTCAGGCCCTCATAGGCGTGCTGCGTGATCGCGTTCGTGGTGCTGTGGTTCTGCGAGTGCGGGTCCAGCGTCAGCACATCGTTCTGCGCGGCCCAGCGCAGCGGGGCGGCCTGGGCGGTTCCCACCACCGCAGCGAGGGCGGCGAGGCACAGGGCGGTAAGAGCAGTACGAGCGGTACGAGCGGTACGGGCGGTACGGGCGGTACGGGCGGTACGAGCGGATCGGATCGATCCGGAGTGATTCCTCGACATGAGCGGCAGCTCCCTTGGCAACGTCGTTAAGCAAACGTGAAGTCGCCTGGATGCTAGCCGCCGGCACCGGCCCCGAGGGGCCGGCGCGTCTACGGGATTGCCCGGGGTGCGGTCACTTGATGGTCGTGAACCGCGCTTCCGGCCGGTCGTTGGAGCGGTGCAGCGTCTGCAGGTTGGCGCGCATCGCCCACGGGCGCACCTGATGGTGCAGCGGGATGAACAGGAACTGGTCGCGCGTGCGCACCAGCGCGTCGCGCAGCAGGGCGTTGCGCTTGGGGATGTCGATCTCGCTCTTGGCGGCGTCGATCAGCTTGTCGAGCGCGGGATCGCTGACCTTGGAGAAGTTGAAGCTGCCGTCCGCGCCGCCGCTGCGCGTGCGCGCCAGCGCCTGCAGCGAATAGAGCGCGTCCATCGTCGACACGCCCCAGCCCAGCATGTAGAGCGGCGCCTCGAAGCGCTGGAACAGCTGGCTGTGCTGCGACATCGGCTGGGCGGTCAGCCGGGCCGTGACGCCGATCTTGCTCCACATCGAGACGACGGCCAGGCAGACCTTCTCGTCGTTGACGTAGCGGTTGTTGGGGCAGTTCAGCGGCAGCTCGAAGCCGTTCGGATAACCGGCGTCGGCGAGCAGCTGCTTCGCGCGGACCAGGTCGGGCTTGGCAGGCTTGTCCAGCGCGGCGTCGTAGCCGTTCACGCCGGGCGGGACCATCAGCGACGCCGGCACCGACATGCCGCGCATGATGCTGCGCTTGATCGCCTCGCGGTCGATGGCGATGGACAGCGCCTCCCGCACGCGGAGGTCCTTGAACGGGTTCCTGCCCTTGACCGAGGCGCCGCGCAACTCGTCGCTGCCCAGGTCCATCGCGAAGAAGATGGTGCGGGTCTCGGGGCCCTCGATCGACTTGAGCTTCGCGTCGGCCTTCACCGCGGCGACGTCCTGCGTCGGGACCTCGGTGAGCAGGTCCACGTCGCCCGACGTGAGCGCCGCCACGCGCGTGGGATCGGACTTGATGGGGATGTAGCTGACCTCGGTGATGTTGCCCTTGTTCTTGTCCCACCAGCCCTTGTTGATCGTCATCGAGATCTTCTGGTCGGGCTGCCAGGAGACGATCTCGTAGGGGCCGGTGCCGTCGGTGTGGCGGCTGGCGTAGTTCTCGTCCTTGGCCTTGTAATCGGCCATCTGCGTCGCCTTGTTCTTCTCCGCCCAGACCTTGCTCATGATGCGGAAGTCGACGAGGTTGCGCAGCAGGATGGGCTGCGGCGACTCGAGGATCAGGTCGACGGTGAAGTCGTCGATCTTCCGGATCTCCTTGATGCCGGTGACGTAGATCTGCATGGTGCCCTGCGGCTGGCGGATGCGGTCGAAACTGAAGATCACGTCATCTGCGGTGAAGGGCGAGCCGTCGTGGAACTTCACGCCCTTGCGCAGCTCGAAGCGGACCTGCGTCGGGCTGATCGGGGTCCACTTCGTGGCCAGGCAGGGCTCGACCTCCCACTGCTCGTTGTACCGGGTCAGGCCCTCGTAGGCGTGCTGCAGGATGGCGCTGGTGGTCGTGTGGTCCTGCGAGTGCGGGTCCAGCGTCAGCACGTCGTTCTGGGCGGCCCAGCGGAGCGCCACGGCCTGCGCGCCGGGCGCGGCGGCGATCGCGCCGAAGGCGAGGGCCACGGTGAGCGCCATGCGGGCGCGGGCGAAGCGGAACGCGGTCGGGAAGCGGACTGTCGGGCGGTGGGACATGGGCGGACTCCGATGAAGCCTGGTCAGGCGGTGCTCGCTCCATGCTATGCCCGGCGGGGGCAGGCGTTGCTTAGCGCTTCTCCGGGGATGAGGGTCCCGCCGCGGGCGGCGCGGGCACGGGCGCCGTCGTCGGCTCGAGGTCCGCGTCGCAGCCGATGCCGGCGGCGATCATGCGGCGCGCGTAGCGGCGGATCAGGCGATTGACGAGGCCATCGGGCCTGAGGGTTCGCAAGCCGACATAGCGCGTCGGATGCACCAGCATGCCGCACCGGTATTGACCATCGTCCTCGGACCATTGCAGCGCGCGGCAGGCGCCTTCGCGCTTCAGGCTCACCAGCATCCCGAGCGGGCAGGGCTCGGCGAGGCAGCACACGCCGCAGCCGTTGCAGGCGTCGCCGACGGCGGGTTTGGGGGGCGCTTCCGGATGGATCCAGACGACGCTGCCTGATCGAGAGGACATGCACCACTGTAGACGGGGTTGAACCGCGCTGTTCACGCTTGCCACGCTTGCCATGCTTGCCACGGTTGCTTTACGTAGACTCGACCTCTCCCTTACCCGGGAAGACCTTACCGAGGAAGACATATGAAGAAGTTCTCTTTGAATCTGCTGGTGCTCGCCGCCGGTCTCGCGGCCCTGGGCTGCCAGGCGCAGGAGCGCGTGCGCATCGGCTTCATGAGCCCGGTCACCGGTCCGCAGGCCGGCTACGGCATCGACAACCGCGACGGCGCGGCGCTCGCCATCAAGGAACTGAACGCCAAGGGCGTGAAGGTGGGCGGCAAGCCGGTCGTGTTCGAACTCGACGTCAACGACGACGTGGCCGATCCGCGCCAGGGCGTGCAGGTCGCCCAGGCGCTGGTCGACAAGAAGATCAGGTTCGTGCTCGGCCCCTACAACTCGGGCGTGACCATGCCGGCCTCGCGCGTGTTCTCCGACGGCGGCGTGATCGTGCTGACCGTGGCGTCCAACCCGCGCATCACGCAGCAGCCGAACCAGTCCAACCTGTTCCGCATCGGCGCGACCGACAACCAGCTCGGCGCGAAGATGGCCGTCTACGCGGCGCAGGACCTGAAGGTGAAGACGGTCGCCGTCATCGACGACCGCACCGCCTACGGCCAGGGCGTCGCGCAGGAGTTCACCGCCCAGGCGGCCAAGCTCGGCATCAAGGTCGTGTCCAAGGAATTCACCAACGACAAGGCCACGGACTTCAGCAGCATCCTGACCGCGGTGAAGGCCGCCAAGCCCGACGCCGTGTTCTACGGCGGCTACTCGGCGCAGGGCGGTCCGATGCTGCGCCAGATGCGCGGGCTCGGCATCACGGTGCCGCTGCTGGGCGGCGACGGCATCTGCTCGTCGGAGACCGCGACGCTGTCGCAGATCGCGACCGACCTGAACACGTACTGCACGCAGGGCGGCGCGCTGATCGACCGCAGCGCCAAGGGCAAGCAGTTCCTGGACAAGTACAAGGCCGAGTTCAAGCGCGACCCGCTGACCTACGCGGCTTCCTTCTACGACGGCGCCTACCTGCTGGCCGGCGCCATCGAGGCGACGCAGTCCACCGATCCGAAGAAGGTCGGCGAGCACCTGGCGAAGTCCACCTACGCCGGTGTGGCCGGCGAGTACGCCTACGACGACAAGCACGACCTCAAGTCGTCCGCCGTCACGGTGTTCACGCTCAAGGGCAAGGACGTCGTGCCGCTGAAGAGCCTCTGACCATGGCTTGCTCCCTCTCCCGCTTGCGGGAGAGGGCAGGGGTGAGGGCCAACGGCGGTGGCAGTGCCTGGGGTCAGGTCTTGACGCCCAGCTCCCTCAGCCGCTCTTCCAGGTACTCATGCGCCGTGTAGCGGTCCGACAGGACCACGTCCTCACGCGGGTGCAGGAACAGCGGCAGCGAGACGCGGCTCTTCTTCGCGCCGTCGCCGGTCGGATTGACCACGCGGTGCTGCGTCGACGGGTAGTAGCCCTGCGACGCTTCCTGCAGCATGTCGCCGATGTTGATGATCAGCATGCCGAAGTCGCCCGGCACGTCGACCCACTCGCCGTCCTTGCCCTGCACCTGCAGCCCCGGCTCGTTGGCCGCCGGCAGGATCGTCAGCAGGTTGATGTCGCCATGCGCCGCGGCGCGCAGCGAACCGGCCGGCTCGTTCCCGGTCAGCGGCGGATACCGCAGCACGCGCAGCAGCGTCAGCCGGCTGTCCTTGATCATGTTGGAAAGGGGCTCGCGATAGTTCTTCGCGATGTCGGCCGGCGTGTGCTTCTCCACCCAGGACAGCAGCTCCGCCGCCAGGTCGTTGGCGATGCGGTAGTAGCGCATCGCGTCGTCCTTCAGGGACGCCGGCATCCTTCCCCACGGATAGAGGTGGAAGTACTCCTTGATGTCCTTCTGCGTGTGGCCCTTCGCGGTCTCCGAGATCTCGGTGGAGAAATAGCCGTCCTGCGTCTCCTTGGAGAACGCCAGTTCATGCTTCTCGCTCCCGTTGAAGTAGCCGAGCCAGTCGGCGTAGATCTTCTCGACCAGTTCCTGGGGCAGGGGGTGGTTCACCAGGACGCCGAAGCCTGTCTCGTGCAGGGAGCGGGTGAATTGCTCGGCCGCATCCGCGGCGCGGTAGTCGACGACTCGAACTTGCATGTGGGATCTCCTGTGTCCCGGGCAGTCCGCCATTCAATGTCGGGGCGGTACGCCAACCCGCAGTCTACTGCTTCGAGTTGCAAGCTCGCAAACGTTTGTGAGTCGTTGGCGGGTGTTGAGGCGGCGTGCGGATCGGTGCGCTCGTTCCCTCCCGGGAACAGGGCGCACAAGAAGTGGGCGATCCCGCAACAGCACCGGTTCCAGCGTGGTGCTACAGTCCTGCGCTTGTGACTTCAGGTCCTTCCCGTACCCCTTTTCTGGCAACAGCAAAGGCGGGTCGCAATCCGCCAACCGGTCAAGCCGTGTCGCGGAAGGTTCATAACCAGCCGATAGCTCCGGAAGCCGGGGCAGAGGTGAGCGAAAGATGATGCAGCAATACAGCTCGAACTCCTACCTGTTCGGGGGCAATGCTCCCTACGTCGAGGAGATGTACGAGCAGTACCTCGACAACCCGGGCGCCGTGCCCGACAACTGGCGCGCCTATTTCGACGCGCTGCAGCACGTCCCCGCGGTGGACGGCAGCGACAAGCGGGATGTGCCCCACGCCCCCGTCGTCGAATCCTTCGCGCAACGCGCCAAGGCCAACGCGCTCAACAACAAGGTGTCCTCCGCCGAGCTCGAAGTGGCCGGCAAGCAGGTGCACGTCCAGTCGCTGATCGCCGCGTACCGCACGCTGGGCTCGCGCTGGGCCGACCTGGACCCTTTGAAGCGCACCGAACGCGCCAAGATCGCGGAACTGGAACCCTCGTCCTACGGCCTCACCGAAGCCGACATGGACCGGACCTTCAGCGCGACCAACACCTATTTCACCAAGGCCGAGCGCATGACCCTGCGCGAGATCGTGCAGGCCCTGCGTGACACCTACTGCGGCTCCGTCGGCGCCGAGTTCATGCATGTCACCGAGCCCACCGAGAAGCGCTGGTGGCAGGAGCGCCTCGAGGCGATCCGCAGCAAGCCGACCTACACGGCCGAGAAGAAGCAGCAGATCCTGGAGCGCCTGACGGCCGCCGAAGGCCTGGAGCGCTACCTGCACACGAAGTACGTCGGCCAGAAGCGTTTCTCGCTGGAAGGCGGCGAGAGCTTCATCGTCTCGATGGACGAGCTGGTGAAGTGCGCCGGCGCGCGCGGCGTGCAGGAGATCGTGATCGGCATGGCCCACCGCGGCCGCCTGAACGTGCTGGTGAACACCCTGGGCAAGATGCCCAAGGACCTGTTCGCCGAGTTCGACCACACCGCCCCTGAGGACCTGCCGTCCGGCGACGTGAAGTACCACCAGGGCTTCTCCAGCGACGTGACCACCCCCGGCGGCCCCGTCCACCTGAGCCTGGCCTTCAACCCGTCGCACCTGGAGATCGTGAACCCGGTCGTCGAGGGCTCGGTCAAGGCCCGCATGGACCGTCGCGGCGACAAGACCGGCGAGCAGGTGCTGCCCGTGCTGGTGCACGGCGACGCGGCCTTCGCCGGCCAGGGCGTCGTGATGGAGACGCTGGCGCTGGCGCAGACGCGCGGCTACTACACCGGCGGCACCGTCCACATCGTCATCAACAACCAGATCGGCTTCACCACCAGCGACCCGCGCGACACGCGCTCGACGCTGTACTGCTCCGACGTCGTCAAGATGATCGAGGCCCCGGTGCTGCACGTGAACGGCGACGATCCGGAAGCGGTCGTGCTGTGCACGCAGCTGGCGCTGGACTACCGCCAGGAGTTCAAGAAGGACGTCGTCGTCGACATCGTCTGCTTCCGCAAGCTGGGCCACAACGAGCAGGACACGCCCGCGCTGACGCAGCCGCTGATGTACAAGACCATCGCCAAGCACCCGGGCACCCGCAAGCTGTACGGCGAGAAGCTGGTGGCCCAGGGCGTGCTGGACGCCGAAGGTCCGGACGGCATGGTCAAGGCCTTCCGCGCCGCGATGGACGAAGGCCGCCACACCGTCGACCCGGTGCTGACCAACTTCAAGAGCAAGTACGCGACCGACTGGACCCCGTTCCTCGGCAAGAAGTGGACCGACAGCTGCGACACCGCGCTGCCGGTGGCCGAATGGAAGCGCCTGGCCGAGAAGGTCACGACGCTGCCGGGCGGTTTCAAGGCCCACACGCTGGTGGAGAAGGTCATCGCCGACCGCGCCGCCATGGGTCGCGGCGACATCAACGTCGACTGGGGCATGGGCGAGCACATGGCCTTCGCCTCGCTGGTGGCCTCGGGTTACCCGATCCGCCTGTCCGGTGAAGACTGCGGCCGCGGCACGTTCACCCACCGCCATGCGGTGCTGCACGACCAGAACCGCGAGCGCTTCGACGAAGGCATCTACATCCCGCTGCAGAACGTCGCGGAAGGCCAGGCCCCGTTCGTCGTGATCGACTCGATCCTGTCGGAAGAGGCGGTGCTGGGCTTCGAATACGGCTACGCCGCCGCCGACCCGCACACGCTGACCATCTGGGAAGCGCAGTTCGGCGACTTCGTGAACGGCGCGCAGGTCGTGATCGACCAGTTCATCGCCTCGGGCGAAGTGAAGTGGGGCCGCTCCAACGGCCTGACGCTGATGCTGCCTCACGGCTACGAAGGCCAAGGCCCGGAGCACAGCTCGGCCCGCCTGGAGCGCTTCATGCAGCTGGCCGCCGACAACAACATGCAGATCGTCCAGCCGACGAGCGCGTCGCAGATCTTCCATCTGCTGCGTCGCCAGATGCTGCGCATGTTCCGCAAGCCGCTGGTCATCCTGACGCCCAAGTCGCTGCTGCGCGCCAAGGACGCCACGTCCCCGGTCAGCGAGTTCACCAAGGGTGAGTTCCGCACGGTCATCGGCGAAACGAGCGCCGAGATCGACGCGAGCAAGGTCAAGCGCGTGATCGCCTGCTCCGGCAAGGTGGCCTACGACCTGATCAAGGCCCGCGGCGACAAGAAGGACGTCGCGATCCTCCGCGTCGAACAGCTGTACCCGTTCCCGCACAAGGCGTTCGCGGCCGAGCTGAAGAAGTACCCGAACCTGGCCGAGATCGTGTGGTGCCAGGACGAGCCGCAGAACCAGGGCGCCTGGTTCTTCGTGCAGCACTACATCCACGAGAACATGGCCGACGGCCAGAAGCTCGGTTACGCGGGCCGTCCCGCCTCGGCCTCGCCGGCCGTCGGCTACGCCCACCTGCACCAGGAACAGCAGAAGGCGCTGCTGGAGCAGGCCTTCGGGAAACTGAAGGGTTTCGTGCTGACCAAGTGAGTCATTGCGGACGCCGCGCGCCGCAATGACACCGGCGCCGGGGACGGGCACACGCTCCCCGGCGACCGGCAGGCGCAAGGCTCCGGTTTACTGAAAAACCGAGAGAAAAAACATCATGGCAATCGTTGAAGTCAAAGTCCCCCAGCTGTCCGAATCGGTCGCCGAAGCGACCCTGCTCCAGTGGAAGAAGAAGCCCGGCGACGCCGTGGCCATCGATGAGATCCTGATCGAGATCGAGACCGACAAGGTCGTGCTCGAAGTGCCGGCGCCGTCCGCCGGCGTGCTGGCCGAACTGGTCGTCGGCGACGGCGGTACCGTCACGTCGGACCAGGTCATCGCCAAGATCGATTCCGAAGGCAAGGCTGGCGCCGCCGCCTCGGCCGCTGCCGCTCCGGCCCCTGCCGCCGCCGCTCCCGCGCCGGCTGCCGCTGCCGCCTCGTCGGACAGCAAGGCCGGCGTCGCGATGCCCGCCGCCGCGAAGATCATGGCCGACAACAACCTGGCCGCCGGCTCCGTCCCGGGCACCGGCAAGGATGGCCGCGTGACCAAGGGTGACGTGCTGGGCGCGATCGAAGGCGGCGCCAAGCCGGCCACCCCCGCTGCACAAATCCCCGCGCCGGTGCAGGCCCCGGCCGCTCCCGCCAAGGCGCCGCTGCAAGCCGTCGCCGCGCCCGTGGCTGCCAACCTGGGCGACCGTCCGGAACAGCGCGTGCCGATGAGCCGCCTGCGCGCCCGCATCGCCGAGCGCCTGCTGCAGTCGCAATCGACCAACGCCATCCTGACCACGTTCAACGAAGTGAACATGGCCCCGGTGATGGAGCTGCGCAAGAAGTTCCAGGACAGCTTCACCAAGGAACACGGCACGAAGCTGGGCTTCATGAGCTTCTTCGTGAAGGCCGCCGTCCACGCGCTGAAGAAGTACCCGGTGCTGAACGCCTCGGTCGACGGCAACGACATCGTCTACCACGGCTACTTCGACATCGGCATCGCCGTCGGTTCGCCGCGCGGCCTGGTCGTGCCCATCCTGCGCAACGCGGACCAGATGAGCTTCGCCGACATCGAGAAGAAGATCGCCGAGTTCGGCAAGAAGGCCCAGGAAGGCAAGCTCGGCATCGAAGAGATGACCGGCGGCACCTTCTCGATCTCCAACGGCGGCACCTTCGGTTCGATGCTGTCGACGCCGATCATCAACCCGCCGCAGTCGGCCATCCTGGGCGTGCACGCGACCAAGGACCGCGCCGTCGTCGAGAACGGCCAGATCGTGATCCGTCCGATCAACTACCTGGCGATGTCCTACGACCACCGCATCATCGACGGCCGCGAAGCCGTGCTGGGTCTCGTGGCCATGAAGGACGCGCTCGAAGATCCGGCCCGTCTGCTCTTCGACATCTAAGCCAAGGACGATAGCGACATGAGCAAGCAATTCGACGTCGTCGTCATCGGCGGCGGCCCCGGCGGCTACATCGCGGCGATCCGCGCGGCGCAGCTGGGCTTCAACACGGCCTGCATCGACGAGTGGAAGAACGACAAGGGCGGTCCCGCCCTCGGCGGCACCTGCACCAACGTCGGCTGCATCCCGTCCAAGGCCCTGCTGCAGTCCAGCGAGCACTTCGAGCACGCCGGCCACGGCTTCGCCGACCACGGCATCTCGATGAACGACCTGAAGATCGACATCGCCAAGATGATCGGTCGCAAGGACACCGTCGTGAAGCAGAACAACGACGGCGTGCAGTACCTGTTCAAGAAGAACAAGGTCACGTTCTTCCACGGCCGCGGCTCGTTCGTGGCGGCGAAGGACGGCGCGTACGAGATCAAGGTCGCCGGCGCCGCCGAGGAGACCATCACGTCCAAGCACGTGATCGTCGCCACCGGCTCCAACGCCCGCCAGCTGCCGGGTGCCCCGTTCGACGAGACCAACATCCTGTCGAACGACGGCGCGCTACGCATCCCGACCGTGCCGAAGACGCTGGGCGTGATCGGCTCCGGCGTCATCGGCCTGGAAATGGGCTCGGTGTGGCGCCGCCTGGGCGCGGAAGTGACGATCCTGGAAGCGCTGCCCGCCTTCCTGGGCGCCGCCGACGAGTCCGTCGCCAAGGAGGCCGCCAAGGTCTTCAAGAAGCAGGGCCTGAACATCGAGCTGGGCGTGAAGATCACGTCCGTCGAGAACGGCAAGGACGGTGTCTCCGTGAAGTACACGGACGCCAAGGGCGGCGAGCAGACGCTGGCGGTCGACAAGCTGATCGTCTCGATCGGCCGGACCGCCAACACCATCGGCCTGAACCCCGAAGCCATCGGCCTGAAGCTCGATGAGCGCGGCGCCGTGATCGTCGACGACGAGTGCAAGACCAACCTGCCCAATGTCTGGGCCATCGGCGACGTCGTGCGCGGCCCGATGCTGGCGCACAAGGCCGAGGAAGAAGGCGTTGCCGTGGCCGAGCGCATCGCCGGCCAGCACGGTCACGTCAACTTCAACACGATCCCGTGGGTCATCTACACCAGCCCCGAGATCGCGTGGGTCGGCAAGACCGAGCAGCAGCTGAAGGCGGACGGCGTGGCCTACAAGGCGGGCCAGTTCCCGTTCCTGGCCAACGGCCGCGCCCGCGCGCTGGGCGACACGACCGGTTTCGTCAAGTTCCTGGCCGACGCCAAGACCGACGAGATCCTGGGCGTGCACATCATCGGCCCGATGGCGTCGGAACTGATCGCCGAGTCCGTGGTCGCGATGGAGTTCAAGGCCTCGGCCGAGGACATCGCCCGCATCTGCCACGCGCACCCGTCGCTGAGCGAAGCCACCAAGGAAGCGGCCCTGGCCATCGACAAGCGCACGCTGAACTTCTGAGCTCCGGCTCGAAGCGCATCGGACGCATGAACAAGGGGCGGCGACGAGTCGCCCCTTTTTTCTTGTCCTTTCCCGTTCCCGTGTTGAGATGAACGCCGCCGCCTGACCATCGCATGACCACCGTCACCGAGCTCTATCACCAGACCCTCGCCGAACGCGGCTACACCGCCGACGCGGCGCAGCTGCGCGCCGTCGCCTCGCTGCAGCGCTGCCAGGACGAGTGGGCCGACTACAAGGCGCGGCGCTCGAACGCGGTGACCAAGTTCCTGGTGCGCCCGCCGCTGCCGCGCGGCGTCTACATGTTCGGCGGCGTGGGTCGCGGCAAGAGCTTCCTGATGGACTGCTTCTTCCAGGCCGTGCCGCTGACGCGCAAGACCCGGCTCCACTTCCATGAGTTCATGCGCGAGGTGCACCGCGAGCTGCAGGAACTCAAGGGCATCCAGGATCCGCTGGACGAGCTTGGCAAGCGCATCGCGCGGCGCTTCCGGCTGATCTGCTTCGACGAGTTCCACGTCGCCGACGTCACCGACGCGATGATCCTGTACCGGCTGCTGGATGCGCTGTTCAAGAACCGCGTGTCGATCGTCACGACCTCCAACTTCCATCCCGACGGGCTCTATCCGAACGGCCTGCACCGCGACCGCATCCTGCCGGCCATCGAGCTGCTGAAGGCGAATCTGGAAGTCATCAATGTCGACAACGGCACCGACTACCGGCAGCGCTCGCTCGAGCATGTCGAGCTCTATCACACGCCGCTGAACGAGCAGACCGAGCAGGCGCTGACGACGGCCTTCGAGTCGCTCGCCGAGGCGCGCGACGAAGACCCGGTCCTGCACATCGAACACCGCGAGATCCGGTCCCGGCGCCGCGCCGGCGGGGTGGTGTGGTTCGACTTCTCGGAACTCTGCGGCGGGCCGCGCTCGCAGAACGACTACCTCGAGCTGGCGACGCAGTTCCACACGGTCATCCTGTCCAAGGTGCCGGCGATGCCACCGCGGCTGGCCAGCGAGGCGCGCCGTTTCACGCTGCTGGTGGACGTGCTGTACGACCGGCGCGTGAAGCTGATCATCTCCGCGGCCGTGCCGGCGGAGCAGCTCTACACCGAGGGGCCGCTGGCGCACGAGTTCCCGCGCACCGTGTCGCGGCTGCAGGAGATGCAGTCGAAGGAATACCTGGAGCTGGAGCGCCGCGACGTCGACACGCGGCTGACCTGACGCCGGTGGCTCCGCGTCAGCCGCCTTCATCCACCTCCGTTCGCCTCTGTGGCCGCCCCTTCCCCCCGAGAGGGGTGTAGGGAAGTCACGGGCCGCGTGTCACCGGAACGGGCGTCGCCGGATGCGATGATCGAGTCCATGACTTTCCGCTCCGTCCTTGTTCTCCTGCCGATGGCGCTCTCGGGCGCGGCCGTCTCGACGGCCGTCTGCGCGGCGGAGATGACCCGCGCCGAGATCGGTGCCGCCCGCGCCCGCATCGAACAGACCTACCAGGCCAGGGTGCGCGAGTGCAACCAGCGTTTCGTCGTCACCGGCTGCCTGGAGGACGCCCGCGAGGAGCGCGTCCGGCAACTGCGGCCGCTGGATCACGCGGAACACCAGGTCAATGCCGAAGAGCGCCAGCGCCGCGGCGCCGCCGCGCGCGAGCGCGTCGAGCAGAACGAGCGCGAGGCGGCCAAGGACGAAGCCCGGCGGAAGACCGAATCGGTGCGTGAAGCCGCCCAGCCGGCGTCGGCGCCGGTGGTGCCCGGGGCACGGACACCACGGGCGAACCCCGAGCTGCACCAGCGACGCGAGGCCAGGTTGGATGCCGAGGCGAAGGCCGACGCGGCCCAGCGTCGCGAAGCCGCCGCGGAGCGCCAGCGCAAGGCGCTGGACCGCCAGAGAAAGGCCGGCGAGCAGCAGGCGAAGTCGGCGGAGAAGGCCGCTTCCGCGGCGTCCGCGCCGGTCGGCAAGAACACCAAGCCGCCCGCGGCGCATCTGCCGACGCCGTCGGCGTCCGACATCCGCGCGCTGCCCAGACCTTGATTATTCGAGCGGATCCACCCGCACGATCGCCAGCGACAGGTTGTCGCCGGTGCCCTTGGCGCGCTGGCGCGCCTTGTTGACCAGCAGTTCCGCGCCGTCGCGCGGCGGCAGGCTGTGCATCACCGTGCCCAGTTCGGCCGGCGAGAAGTAGTGCCACAGGCCGTCGCTGCAGCACATCAGCGTGTCGCCGTGCTCCAGGTGCTCGATGAAGGACTCGACCGGCGTCGGCTCCTGCACCGTGCCCAGGCAGGCGGTCAGCAGGTTGGACTGGGGATGGACCAGGGCCTCGTCCTCGGTGATCTGGCCCTCGTCGACCAGACGCTGCACGTAGGACTGGTCCAGCGAGCGCGTCACCATGTTGGGACCGCGGAAGTGGTAGATGCGGGAGTCGCCGGTGTGGATCCAGTAGCAGCGGCGGTCGGCCGTCAGCAGATAGGCCGCGAGCGTGCTGTGCGGTTCCTCCTCGGCCGAGATCGCCGTCAGGCGGATCATCAGGTGGGCTTCCGAGACGATCTGGCGCAGCAGTTCGGATTCGTCCTCCTCGCCGGGCACGAAACGCTCGAACAGCTGCTGCGCGGTGAGGATGACCTGGTCGGCGGCCTTGCGGCCCCCGCTCTTGCCGCCCATGCCGTCGGCGACGATGCCGAGGACGCAGCCGCTCTGTCGGGGATGGGCGATGACCTGGACCTGATCCTGCTGGTACAGACGATCGCCGCGATGGATGCCGGTGGCGGCGCTGAGGCGATAGCCTGGGATGTTGCGACTCATCCCAAAACTATAATCGTGCGGCTCGGCTTCCCGGTCGGGTGGTTCCCCGTTTATGGATGAACAACTTCACTCTCCCGCGCGCCGTCTGATTGAACTTCGCATCGCGCATGCGGAGTTGGACGGCCGCATCGACGCCCTGATGGGCGTGCCGCGCGCCGACGTCGTCGTGGATATCCATCCGACCCCGACGCTCGCTGCGCTCGCGGCCGATCCGACGCACGACGGCAGGCTGGCGACGTTGTCCGTCGACGAACTGACGCTGCGCCGCCTCAAGAAGCAACGCCTGGCCCTGCGCGACGAGATCGCGCGGCTTGAACGGGCCAGCGACCCCGATGAGCCCGCCTGATCGTCACGATCCCGCCGTGAACGACGCGACCGATCACCCCACCGAGGATTCGACCGACGATCTGATGGCTGAAGCCCCCTGGGGCGCGGCCGAGGCGTCGCCGGCGCTGGCCGCGTCGCGTGCCCGCGCCGCCGCCGAGGCGCTCCGTCCGGGCGAGCTGGAGCAGTCGGTGATCGCCGCGTTCGACACGGGCGGACCGCTGTCCCGACATGGCCCCGGTTATGCCCCTCGCGAGCCCCAGCAGCGCATGGCGCTGGCCGTCGCGCAGGCGATCGCCGCACGCGACACGCTGGTCGTCGAGGCGGGTACGGGCGTCGGCAAGACCTTCGCGTATCTGGTGCCGGCGCTGCTCAGCGGCGGCCGCACGCTCATCAGCACGGCGACGAAAAGCTTGCAGGATCAGCTCTTCATGCGCGACCTGCCGCGCTTGCTGGACACCTTCGCGCTGCCGCTGCGCGCCGCGCTGCTGAAAGGGCGGGGGAGTTACCTCTGCTTGCATCGGCTGCAGCAGGCGCGCCACAGTGCGGAGCTGCCGGATCGGCGCGCCGTCGCGCAGCTGGCGCGCATCGAGCGCTGGGCGATGACGACCCACACCGGCGACTTCGCCGAGATCGACGGCATGGACGAGCGGTCGCCGGTGATCCCGATCGTCAGCTCCACGCGCGACAACTGCCTGGGCACCGACTGCCCGTCGTACCGCGATTGCTACGTCGTCAAGGCGCGGCGCGAGGCGATGGAGGCGGACCTCGTCGTCGTCAACCACCACCTGTTCTTCGCCGACCTGGTGCTGCGCGACAGCGGCGTCGCCGAGCTGCTGCCCAGCGTCGAGGTGGCGATCTTCGACGAGGCCCACCAACTGCCCGAGGCCGGCCTGAACTTCCTCGGTCGCCTGCTGGGCAGCGCGCAGCTGTTCGACTTCGGGCGCGACATGCTCGCGCAGGGCTTGGCGCATGCGCGCGGGCTGCAGGAGTGGCAGGCGATCTCGGGCGGTGTCGAGCGCGCGGCGCGTGCCTTGCGACTGGCCTGCGCCGGCGGGCGTGAGCTGCGCGGCGTGCTCAAGCTGCGCTGGAGCGAGTGTTCGGGCCGGACCGATTTCGAGGACGCGCTGGTGCAGGTCACGCAGGCGATCGAGCTCAGCGTGGACGCGCTGGCGACGGTGATGGAAGTCGGACCGGACCTCGTGCGTCTGCACGAGCGCGCGGTCGAGCTCTACAAGACGGCGCAGCTGTTCGCGCGCGCGCCGGATCCGGGCGCGGTGCGCTGGGTCGATGTCGGCACCCACCAGGTTCGCCTGATGGAGTCGCCGCTGGACATCCGTGAGGCGATGCAGGAGGCGCTCGCCAGCACGCCCAAGGCCTGGGTGTTCACATCGGCGACGCTGGGCGAGGACGATGCGCTGACCTGGTTCACCGAACCTGCCGGGCTCGGTCAGGCGCGCACGCTGCGCGTCGGCAGCCCGTTCGACTATGCGTCGCACGCGCGGCTCTATGTGCCCAGGCATTTCCCCAAGCCCTCCGAGCCCGATCACGGGGAGTCGGTCGGCTGGCTGGGTGCGCGTCTGGCGGCCCGGCTCGGTGGACGCACCTTCATCCTGACGACGACCTTGCGCCAGTTGCAGACGGTGGCCGACGTGCTGCGCCAGCGCTTCGAGGAAGGCGGCCATCGCATCGAGGTGCTGGTGCAGGGCACGATGCCCAAGCGGCAACTGCTGCAGCAGTTCGTCGATCAGCCCGCATCGGTGCTGGTCGGCTCGGCGAGTTTCTGGGAAGGCATCGACGTACCGGGTGACGCCTTGCAATGCGTGCTCATCGACAAGCTGCCGTTCCCGCCGCCGAACGATCCCTTGGTCGAAGCGCGCGTCGCGCGGCTGGAGTCCGAGGGCCGCAACCCCTTCATGGAGTACTTCGTCGCCGAGGCCGCGATCGCGCTGAAGCAGGGCGCGGGTCGCCTGATCCGCACCGAGACCGACCGTGGCCTGCTGGTCGTCTGCGATCCCCGCCTCGCGGGTTCGCACTACGGCAAGCGCTTGCGCGAGGCGCTGCCCCCGATGACGCAGGTGCCTGATGAAACGACGGCCCAGGCCTGGCTCGCCGAGCTCAAGGCGTCACACGACGCCTGAACGAAAAAGCCCGCGCAAACGCGGACCGAATCTCTTCGATGCCGCCCGGATCTGGTGTGCGGAAGCTTGCCAGACTAGGCGCGAGGGTCCGCCGCATAGCAGCGCTATGCAAGGTCCCGAGCAACGACGTCTGGCGAGCTTCCGCTCACCAGATCTGCCACCAGGCGCGGTCTTTGGGCTTGGCCCTGCCGGTCGTGAGGTACGAGCTGTCCGGGAAGCTGGACTGCAGCACGCGGCGGCTGTCGTCGCGCAGCTGTTCCAGGCCGAGCTTGTCATAGCTCTGCACCATCAGGAACAGCGCTTCTTCCAGCGCCGGGGCGTTCTGGAACTCCATCAACGCGGCCTGACCGCGGTTCGCCGCCGCCAGATAGGCGCCGCGGTTGTAGTAGTAGCGCGCCACATGCACCTCGTAGGCCGCGAGGCTGTTGGTGATGTAGTCGATGCGGATGCGACCGTCCTCGGAATACTTCGATTCCGGGAACTGCTCGACCAGCTGCTTGAACGCCTGCATCGAGTCGCGCGCGGCCTGCTGGTCGCGCTCGCTGATGTCCTGGCGGGCGATGCGGCCGAACAGGCCGAGGTCGTCGTTGAAGTTGACCAGTCCCTTCATGTACAGCGCGTAGTCCAGCGCCGGGCTCGACGGATTGAGCTTGATGAAGCGGTCCAGCACCGTCACGGCCTGCACGCGCTCGCCGCTCTTGTAGTTCGCCCAGGCCAGGTCCAGCTGCGCCTGCTGGCCCAGCGTGGTGCCCGCGGCGCGGCCTTCGATGCGTTCCAGCGTCTTGATCGCCCGGTCGTAGGAGCCGGAGAGCATGTCCTCCTTGGCCTCTGCGTACAATTTCTCCAGGTTGGCCTGGGAATTCGGGTCCTCCTTGGGGGCCGACGAACAGGCGGCCAGCCCCAGCACGGCAGCCGTCGCGGCGGTCATCGCCGCGCAGCGCCACACGGCGCGCCAGGAGCCGGACGCTTCAGAAGAATCCGCGGTCCGGCGGCGCAACACCCGAGTCTCGATCATGGTCCACAGGGCGCGCGCCACGGCGGCCCTCATCTGAAATTGGAGCGGCGATTATATGGTTCAGGTCGGTCACGACCCGGCGGCGCAGGACGGGCTTTACCCGGGTGGGAAACCAGGGGAAGCGCCTGCGCCTGCGGCGCTCCCCGAAGGCGTCGACGACGCCCAGGATGTCGGCATCGACTCGCCCGAGCGGCGCAGCGCCGAGGCCGGTCGCGACGAGATTGCGTTGCGCCTGGACAAATGGCTGGTGCAACTGGCGCCGGAGTTCTCGCGCAGCCATCTGCAGGGGCTCATCGAGCGCGGCTGCGTCACGCTCGACGGGCAGCGCGTCACCCACGCGTCGCGCAAACCCAGGCTGGGGCAGACGCTGGTCGTCGACCTGGTTCCGACCGAGGAGGCGCTGGCCTTCCGCGCGGAGCCGCTCGACCTCGACATCGTCTTCGAGGACGAGCACCTGCTCGTCGTGAACAAGCCGGCCGGCCTGGTCGTCCATCCGGCGGCGGGCAACTGGTCCGGCACGCTGATGAATGGGCTGCTCGCGCATCACGCGAAGGCGGCGACGCTGCCGCGCGCGGGCATCGTGCACCGGCTGGACAAGGACACCTCGGGGCTGATGGTCGTGGGCAAGACGCTGCCGGCGGTCACCGCCCTGATGCGGATGATCGCGGCGCGCGAGGTGCATCGCGAGTACCTCGCGCTGGTCCACGGCCGCACGCCCGACGAATGGATCGTCGACGCGCCGATCGGCCGCGATCCGCAGTCGCGCACGCGCATGGCCGTGGTCGGCGGCGGCAAGCCGGCGCGCACCGACTTCTTCAAGCTGGCCGAGGGCGAGTGGCAGGACGCGCGCGGCCTGGGCCGGACGGTCTCCGCGCTGCACTGCGTGCTGCATTCGGGCCGCACGCACCAGATCCGCGTCCATGCCGCGCATCGCGGGCATGCGCTGGTGTCGGACGCGCTGTACGGCGGCGCCGAGGCGCTGGGCGTGCCGCGCCAGGCGCTGCATGCGGCGCGGCTTGGTTTCGCGCACCCCCTCACCGGCGAGGCGATGCGCTTCGAAGCCTCGTTGCCGGACGATCTGGCGTCGGGTTGGCACGTCGCGGGTTTGCCCGATCCGGCGTTCTGAGAGGAGTGCGCGCGCTCGCGCTACAATGCTTCCCATTACTTGCGCTGACACCGACGTGAAGAACGTGCGCAAGGCGGCGACGGGCTGGCAGTTGACCCCGTTCGCAGCGCAGGCCGCGCACCGACGCGGCGTCCCACTGACCGGCCGGATCCACCCACTGAGCGGCGGCCGTTGGAGCACAGAGCTCCCAAGCAAGCAGATCGAATCCGTCCGGCGCGGCCCGTTGCCGCTGTCGGCGCCCAAGATGGCGACACACACCGATTTGACCGGTCCCGAGGCCGGCGTCATGAATTGAGCCCATGCTGAACGCATGCTGATCCGATGCTGATCCGATGAATACGCAGGAGGCCAAGCGGGTCCTGGAGACGGCGCTGCTCTGTGCGCAGGCGCCGCTGACGCTGCGTGACATGCGTTCGCTGTTCGCGGAAGAACTCAACGGCGACAGCGTGCGGTCGCTGCTCGACGAGTTGCTGCGCGAATGGGAAGGGCGGGGCGTCGAGCTGGTGGCCTTGTCCTCCGGCTGGCGCTTCCAGAGCCGGCCCGAGATGCGCGAGCATCTGGACCGGCTGCATCCGGAGAAGCCGCCGAAGTATTCGCGGGCGGTGCTGGAGACGCTGGCGATCATCGCCTACCGTCAACCGGTGACCCGCGGCGACATCGAGGACATCCGCGGCGTGGTGGTGGCGACGCCCATCATCAAGCAGCTCGAGGACCGCGACTGGATCGAGGTCATCGGGCATCGCGAGGCGCCGGGACGGCCGGCGCTGTATGCGACGACGAAGCATTTCCTGGACGACCTGGGGCTGCATTCGCTGGAGCAGCTGCCGGCCTTGATCCAGGGCGGCGACCCGACGCCGATCGCCGGGGCGCTGCAGGCCTCGCTGCTCGAGGAACCGCCCGGCGACGTGGTGGTCGAGATCGAACCGGCTGAACCTGCGGCAGCCGGGGAGGCTGCGGAAGCCGTCGATACGGCGGAAACCGCCGAGCCCGCTGAAACGAACCTGGCGACGCCCGAACCTTCGGATGCCGCCACTGAAGACGAATCCAAGCCGGTCGCCACGCGCGAACCCGGAGAAGAACCACAGGCTGGGGCTGTCAACCCCGAGCCCACTTGAGCGCCCCGGGAAGGGGCCGTGTCCACCGCTGACAAGGTGCAAGCCGACACATGAATTCCAACGATATCGACGATTCCAAGCCCGAGACGCTGACGACCGACCCGGCCGACGCGCCCGCGAAACCCAAGCGCACCCGCAAGGCTGCCGCGGCACCGGTGGAGGCGACCGATCCGGCCGCCGCGTCCGCGGCCGAGGAGACGCCGAAGCCGCGCGCACGCCGCAAGACGGCGGCCGCCGCCGAGGCGCCGGTCGAGGTGCCTGCCGCCGAAGCAGCGGAAACGCCCAAGCCCAAGCGCCGCACGACCAGGAAGGTCGCCGACGCGGAGACGGCGCCCGAGGCGGCTCCGGTGGCGGCTCCGGTGGCGGCTGAGCGCACCACGCTCCACGTGCCGGTCGCGACCGTCGAGGTGTCGCCCGCGCCGGTGTCGCCGGTGGCCGAGGCGGTCGGCGAGCTGGTCTCCCACGAGTCGCGCGACTCGCGCGAAGCCGGTCCGTTGGCCGGTGACGGCGCTGAAGGCTCCGACGGCGATGCGAATGGTGAACGCGAAGGCCGCGGCCGCAATCGCCGCCGCCGGGGTCGCGACCGTGATCGCGAACCGGGTGACGGCCAGCCGCCCCAGGGGCAGCGCGAAGCGGCGCAAGGGAGCGAAGGCGTCGAGTCCGCGCCGTCGCAGGCCGACAGCGCCCAGCTCCAGGCCGAGGCGCAGGCGCGTTTCGACGCGCTCGTCTCCGGCGCCTTCGATGCCGACGTCGAGGACGACGGCAGCGGGTCGGCCGACATGGCCGACGTCGAGGCGTCGTCCGGCGACGACGGGTCCGATGATGCCGCCGATCAGCCCGCCAAGCGCGTGCTGGCCCCCGATGTCGACGCGCCCAAGCTGCAGAAGGTGCTGGCGCAGGCCGGCGTCGGCTCGCGCCGCGACATCGAGGACATGATCGCCAAGGGCCAGATCACCGTGAACGACGAGGTCGCCCACGTCGGTCAGCGCATCTCCTACGGCGACCGCGTCGCCGTCGCCGGCAAGCCGATCAAGGTCCGCATCGCGCCGGTCGCGCCGCGTATCCTGGCGTACCACAAGCCCGTCGGCGAGGTCGTGACCTTCAACGACCCCGAAGGCCGCCCCACCGTCTTCCGCAACCTGCCGCGCCTGCCGCAGGGCAAGTGGCAGTCGGTCGGCCGGCTGGACCTGAACACCGAAGGCCTGCTGCTGTTCACCAACTCCGGTGAACTGGCCAATCTGCTGATGCACCCGCGCTTCGGCGTCGAGCGCGAGTACGCAGTGCGCGTGCTGGGCTCGTTGAGCAAGGACCAGAAGGAAAAGCTGCTGGCCGGCGTCGACGTCGACGGCCAGCAAGCCAGCTTCAAGAGTATCGAGGACGGCGGCGGCGAAGGCGTGAACCGCTGGTACCGCGTCGTCATCACCGAAGGCCGCAACCGCGAAGTCCGCAAGCTGTTCGAGACCGTCGGCCTGGCCGTCAGCCGCCTGATCCGGATCCGCTACGGCACCGTCGTGCTGCCGCGCGGCCTGCGCCGCGGCGTGTACATCGAGCTCGGCGACGCCGACGTCCGCGTCATCCGTCAATTCGCCGGCAACGAGCCGCGCCCGCCGCGCCAGAACGATCGCAACGACCGGGGCGACAAGCGTCGCCGCGGCAACAGCGACGGTCCGCGTCCGAGCCGTCCGGAACCGTCGCGCAACGAGCAGCGCGGTGACCACCGCGGCGATCGCGGCGAGCAGCGCGGGAATCGGAATGATCAGCGCGGCGACCCGCGCAACGACCAGCGCGCTGACCGTGGCGATCAACGCAACGACCCGCGCGGTGACCGGCAGGATCGCCCGCAGCGCAACAACGAGCAGCGCGCCCAGCAGAATCAACCGCAACGTCCGCAGCAACAGCAGCAGGAACGCGAACGCGATCGCCGGCCCCGCGACGAGGACGATGACGACTTCATCCCGAAGCACGTCAACCCGCTGGAGCAGACCTTCGACCGTCGCTTCGCGACCGGCAGCAAACGCATTCCGCAGGGCTTCGGCAAGGGCGGCAGCGATCCCGGCCACAACCCGAACCAGGGCAACAGGCGGGGTCCGGGTGGTGAGCACCAGCCGGATCCGATGAAGACCTCGATGGGTTACATCGGCGCCGACGCCTTCATCAATCGCGGCGGCAACCGGGGCGGCGGTCGCCGTGGCGGCGGTGGTGGCGGTGGCGGTGGCGGCGGGGGTGGTGGCGGCGGCCGCGGTCGTCGCTGACCCGTTTGAATGCCCAGGTTCCGCCCTCCAGGCGGGGCCGGGCGAACCGGGCCGGGTTCAATCCCGGCTTTTTGCCTTCCGGTGATGACCGTCTGATAACGGGATGTCACCTGGGGGCTTGACTTCACGCATTACAATCCCGGGCTTTGCCAAGCCCAAGATTTTCAAGGAAAAAGACATGGCCATCGAACGCACCCTCTCCATCATCAAGCCCGATGCCGTGGCCAAGAACGTCATCGGCCAGATCTACAGCCGTTTCGAAGGCGCCGGTCTGAAGATCATCGCCTCCAAGCAGAAGCAGCTGTCGCGCGCCGAAGCCGAAGCGTTCTACGCCGTGCACAAGGCCCGCCCGTTCTTCAACGACCTGGTGACCTTCATGATCTCCGGCCCGGTGCAGATCCAGGTGCTGGAAGGCGAAGGCGCCATCCTGAAGAACCGTGACCTGATGGGCGCGACCGATCCGAAGAAGGCCGAGAAGGGCACCATCCGCGCCGACTTCGCCGACAGCATCGACGCGAACGCCGTGCACGGCTCGGACGCCGCCGAGACCGCCGCCGTGGAAGTGGCCTTCTTCTTCTCCGGCCTGGAAATCAACGCCCGCTGAATCGGGCAAGGCCTCTGACCTCCGGGCCATGAGGCCCAGAGAATGAGGAACGCATGATGGACACGGTCAACCTGCTCGGATTCGATCTGCAAGGCCTGGCCGCGTACTGCGAGCAGCTGGGGGAGAAGCGCTTCCGCGCGACCCAGCTGTTCCGCTGGATCCATCAGAAGGGCGCGTCGGACTTCGCCCAGATGTCCGACCTGGCCAAGTCGCTGCGCGACAAGCTGGCCGGGCGCGCCCACATCACCGCGCTGCCGGTGATCTCCGAACACGTCTCTGCCGACGGCACCATCAAGTGGTTGTTCGACGTCGGCCAGGGCAACGCCGTCGAGGCGGTCTACATCCCCGAGGACGACCGGGCCACGCTGTGCATCTCCAGCCAGGCCGGTTGCGCCGTGGGTTGCCGCTTCTGCTCGACCGGCCATCAAGGCTTCAGCCGCAACCTCGAGACCTGGGAGATCGTCGCCCAGCTCTGGTACGCCGAGCATTCGCTGCGCCAACGCCTGGGCAAGGACGAACGCATCATCTCCAACGTCGTGATGATGGGCATGGGCGAGCCGCTGCAGAACTACGGCGCGCTGGTCCCCGCGCTGCGCATGATGCTGGACGACCACGGCTACGGCCTGTCGCGCCGCCGCGTGACGGTGTCGACCTCGGGCGTGGTCCCGATGATCGACCGCCTGCGCGAGGACGCGCCGGTGGCCCTGGCCGTCTCGCTGCACGCCCCCAACGACCCGCTGCGCGACCAGCTGGTGCCGCTCAACCGCAAGTACCCGATCGCGGAACTGCTGGCGAGCTGCAAGGCCTACCTGGACAAGGCACCCCGCGACTTCATCACCTTCGAGTACTGCATGCTGCAGGAGGTGAACGATGCGCCGGAGCAGGCCCGCGAGCTGATCGCGCTGCTCAAGGGCAAGGTGCCCTGCAAGGTCAACCTGATCCCGTTCAACCCGTTCCCCGCGTCGGGCCTGAAGCGCAGCACCAACGAACGCGTGAAGGCGTTCGCCGACCTGCTGATCCAGGCCGGCATCGTGACGACCGTGCGCAAGACGCGCGGCGACGATATCGACGCCGCCTGCGGCCAGCTGGCCGGGGAGGTGCAGGACCGGACCCGGGTCCATCTGCGCATGGTGCGCGCGCCCGTGGTGGTACAGCGCGGCGCGACATCGGGCGCAACATCGGGCGCGGCTTCCGCCGGTCCTTCCGGCGCCTCCTCGGGCGTCGTGCCCGGGCCGGCCACGCCTTCGACCCCCGTCACTCCCACAGGCACACGTCCATGACCCCTTCGTCGCCCGGCTCCCTCCTTCCGCGTCGTTCCGCCCGGACCCTGTCCGTCGTGCTGGTGATCGCCGCGGCCCTGGCCGGGTGCGCGAGCGGTTCGCAGCAGCAACAGCAGCCGCGCACCGAGAGCGACAAGACCGACAACGACCGTCGCGCGCAGGTGCGGCTCGAGCTCGCCAGCGGCTACTTCGCGCGCGGCCAGTACGAGACGGCGCTGGACGAGGTGAAGCTGGCCATGGCCGCGAAGCCGGACCTGCCCGAAGCGATCAACCTGCGCAACCTGATCTACGCCGCGATGGGCGAGTTCGGCCTGGCCGAGGAGGGCTTCAAGCAGTTGATCGCCCGCGACCGCAACAACGGCGACACGCTGCACAACTACGGCTGGTTCCTGTGCCAGCGCCAGCGCTACGCCGAGGCCTACCAGCAGTTCGAAGCGGCGGTGGCGATCCCGACCTATCGCACGCCGTCGCGCACGCTGCTCGCCTGGGGCGCCTGCGAGGCGCGCGAAGGCCGGCTGGTGCCCGCGCAAGTCCACCTGACCAAGGCCTTCGAGGCCGAACCGGGCAATCCGACGATCGCGCTGAACCTGGGCGAAGTGCTGTACCGCCAGGGGGAGTACGAACGGGCGCGCTTCTACGTGCGCCGCGTCAACACCAACGTGGAACAGGCCAGTGCCGCCAGCCTCTGGCTGGAGCTGCGCATCGAGCGCCGCCTGGGCAACTCGTCCAACATGGACGATCTCGGTCAGCAAATGCGGCGCAAGTATCCGCAGGCGGCCGAGACGCAGGCATTGAACAACGGTCGATTCGATGAATGAGGGACATCGCATGACTCCGACGGCCACCGACGAGGCGTCGCTCGCAGCCGATTTCGCTGCCTCCATGTCCGCGCCCAGCTCGGCCGGCGCCGTGCTGCGCCGCGCGCGCGAGGCCAGGGGCTTGCACATCGCCGCGCTCGCGGCGACGCTGAAGGTGCCGCAGTCGAAGCTGGAGGCCCTGGAGGCCGATCGCTACCAGGACCTGCCCGACGCGACCTTTGCCCGGGCGCTGGCGCGGTCGGTGTGTCGCGTCATGAAACTCGACGCCGCGCAGGTGTTGATCCTGCTGCCTAGCGGCGGCGGCGAAGCCTCGCTGGACCGCGTGACGCCGGGCTTGAACCAGCCGTTCCGCGCGCGGTCGGTGAGTCAGGATCCGGCGCTGTCGACGGCCTTGCTCAAGCGGCCCGCGGTGTTGGGCGTCGGCGTGCTGCTGATCGCCGCAGTGGCGGTCTATGCGATCCCGTCGAGCTGGATCGACCAGGTCACGGAGCGTTTCCGGGGGACCGAGTCCTCCGTCACGACGGCGCCCGGCCCGGGCAACGTCGCCGGCACGCCGCCGGCCGCGACCGACGCGCCGCTGACGAATGTCGAGGCGCCGGGGGCGAGTTCGTCCGACGCGGCACCGCAAACCGCACAGACCGCACAAAACGCTCAAACCGCGCAAGCGCAGCAGATGCAGCCGTCGCAGCAGACGCAGCAGACGCAGCAGACGCCGGCCGCGACCTCGCCCGTTCCGTCCAGCACCGCTCCGACCGCGACGACTGCCACCGTCACGGCGGCACCGGCCGCTCAGACTTCGCCGACTGCCTCGTCCGTCGCGCAGCCCGGTCAACCGGCCCAGGCCGGCGCCCCCGCGCCTGGCACCTCGCCCTTGAAGGTCCGCGCCACCGCGGAGTCGTGGGTGGAGGTCGTCGACGCCAAGGGCCAGGTGTTGCTGTCCCGCCTGCTCAGACCCGGTGATCTGGTCGACGTGAACGGCGCCGCGCCCCTGAAGCTGCGCGTGGGCAACGTGTCCGGCACGGAACTGGTGTTCCGCGGCCAGCCGGTGGACCTCGCCGCCCGGTCGCGCGACAACGTCGCCCGACTCGAGCTGAACTGACCGGATCACCTCCAGCCGACCCCGAGCCGACGGGCGCCGCACCCAGCCGTAACCCCTTCGCAAGAGCGCCGCAAGATGGACAAGCCAGCCACTCCCGATATCGCCGACCTCAGCGCTGACATCGACGCCCAAGCCCACGATCTGTCCGACCTGATCGCGGCCGCCGCGCCGTCCGCGCGCCGCTCGCGTCAGGCGCAGGTGCGCTGGGGCAGCCGCGTGGTGACGATCGGCGGCGACGCGCCGGTGCGCGTGCAGTCGATGACCAACACCGACACCGTCGACGTCATCGAGACCGCGATCCAGGTCAAGGAACTGGCGCAGGCCGGGTCGGAGCTGGTTCGCATCACCGTCAACAACGCCGAGGCCGCCGACGCCGTCCCGCACATCCGCGAGCAGCTCGACCGCATGGGCGTCGACGTGCCGCTGGTCGGCGACTTCCACTACAACGGCCATCGGCTGTTGACCGAGCATCCCGCCATGGCGCGGGCACTGTCGAAGTACCGGATCAATCCGGGCAACGTCGGCAAGGGCGACAAGAAGGACCGCCAGTTCGCCCAGATGATCGAGGCCGCGATGCAGTACGACAAGGTCGTGCGCATCGGCGTCAACTGGGGCAGCCTGGACCAGGAACTGCTCGCCCAGATGATGGACGAGAACGCGAAGCGCGCCGCGCCCTGGGACGGCAAGCAGGTCATGTACCAGGCGCTGATCCAGTCCGCGCTGTCGTCGGCGTCGTACGCCCGCGAGCTGGGCATGAACCCCGACAACATCATCATCAGCTGCAAGGTCAGCGGCGTGCAGGACCTGATCTCGGTCTACCGCGCGCTGAGCCGGCGCTGCGACTACGCGCTGCACCTGGGCCTGACCGAGGCCGGCATGGGCACCAAGGGCACGGTGGCCTCGGCCACGGCGCTGGGCGTGCTGCTGCAGGAAGGCATCGGCGACACGATCCGCGTCTCGCTGACGCCGCAACCCGGCGAGTCGCGCACGCAGGAAGTGGTGGTCGCGCTGGAGATCCTGCAGTCGCTGGGCCTGCGCGCGTTCAACCCGAGCGTCACCGCCTGCCCCGGCTGTGGCCGCACGACCAGCACGACCTTCCAGGAACTGGCCAAGCAGATCGACGACTTCCTGCGCGCGCAGATGCCGGTCTGGCGCGAGAAGTACCCCGGCGTCGAGACCATGAAGGTCGCGGTGATGGGCTGCATCGTCAACGGCCCCGGCGAGAGCAAGCATGCCGACATCGGCATCAGCCTGCCGGGCAACGGCGAGGCGCCGGCGGCGCCCGTCTTCATCGACGGCGAGAAGGCGCTGACCCTGCGCGGCGACAACATCGCCGGCGAGTTCCACGCCCTGGTCGAGACCTACATCGAAAAGCGCTTCGGCGCGAGCACCACCACCGCATGAGCAAGAACATCCAGGCCGTCAAGGGGATGAACGACATCCTCCCGGCCAGCGTCGACCGCAAGGACAAGCTGCCGAGCAGCCAGCTGTGGAGCTGGTTCGAGACCACGCTGCGCGGCGTGCTGCAGCGCTACGGCTACCAGTACATGCTGACCCCGATCGTCGAGCCGACCGCGCTGTTCGTGCGCGGCCTGGGCGAGGTCACCGACATCGTCGAGAAGGAGATGTACTCCTTCACCGACAGCATGAACGGCGACAAGCTGACGCTGCGCCCCGAGGCCACCGCCGGGATCGTGCGCGCGATGGTCGAGCACAACGCGCTGTACAACGGCCCGCTGCGGCTGTGGACGATGGGACCGATGTTCCGTCATGAGCGCCCGCAGAAGGGCCGCTACCGCCAGTTCAACCAGCTGGACGTCGAGGCGCTGGGCTTCGCCGGTCCGGACGTGGACGCCGAGATCATCCTGATGGTCCGCCGCCTGTGGCAGGAGCTGGGTCTGGTCGTCGGCGAGCATGTGCGCCTGGAGCTGAATTCGCTGGGCCAGCCGGAGGAACGCGCCGCGCACCGCGCCGCGCTGATCACCCACTTCGAGGCGCACGCCGACAAGCTGGACGAGGACGGCAAGCGCCGTCTGCACACCAATCCGCTGCGCATCCTGGACACCAAGAATCCGGCCATGCAGGCGGTCGTCGAGGCGGCGCCGCACCTGATGGATTTCCTCGGCGAGGAGAGCCTGGCGCATTTCAACGCCGTGCGCGCGATCCTCGACGCCGCCGGCCTGGAGTACCGCATCAACACGCGCCTGGTGCGCGGCATGGACTACTACAACCTGACCGTCTTCGAATGGGTGACCGAGCAGCTCGGCTCCCAGGGCACGGTCTGCGGCGGCGGTCGTTACGACGGCCTGTTCGAACAGCTCGGCGGGAAGCCGACGCCGGCGGTGGGCTTCGGCCTCGGCATCGAACGCCTGCTGCTGCTGATCGACGAACTGGGCCTGCCCGTGCCGTCCTCGGCCCCGGACGTCTATGCGATCCTGCCGGACGCGGCCGTGCTGCCCCAGGCGGTCCCCGTGCTGGAGGCGCTGCGCGCCGAAGGCGTCGCGGTGCAGATGCACGCCGGCGGCGGCTCGTTCAAGGCGCAGTTCAAGAAGGCCGACGCCTCGGGCGCCCGCTTCGCGCTGGTGTTCGGCCCGGACGAACTCGCCCGCGGCGAGGTGGCCGTCAAGCCCTTGCGCGGCGGCGGCGAACAGGTGACACGTCCGCTTAACACGGTCGCTGCATGGGCAGCCGACCTGCGCACCGCATAATCGCGACCTCGAATTTCAACCCGGACCCTCATTCGCACATGGCGTCTCATCTCGATCTCGAAGAACAGGAACAGCTGGAGCAGCTCAAGGCGTTCTGGAAGCGCTGGGGCAATGCGATCACCTGGCTGCTGACGCTGGTGCTGGTCGCCTACGCCGGCTGGACCGGCTGGAACTACTGGCAGCGCACCGAGGCCGCCAAGGCCGCCGCGATGTTCGGCGAGCTGCAGCGCGCGGCGCAGGCCGCCGATCTGGGCAAGAGCGTGGCGGTCTTCGGCACCCTGAAGCAGGACTACGCCGGCACCGGTTACGCCGCGCAGGCCGCGCTGGTGACCGCGCGGCTGCAGCTGGACAAGGACAAGGCCGACGACGCCCGCGCCACGCTGGCCTGGGCCGCCGCCAACGCGAAGGGCGATGCCTACCGCGACCTGGCGCGCCTGCGTCTGGCCGCGCTGCAGATGGACGCCAAGCAGTTCGATGAAGCCGGCAAGACGCTGGATGCCGTCAAGAGCGCGGACTTCGCGGCCCTGGTGGCCGATCGCCGCGGCGACCTGGCGCTGCTGCAGAACAAGCCCGACGTCGCCAAGACCGAGTTCAAGAAGGCCTACGACGGTCTGGACAAGCAGCTCGACTACCGTCGCCTGCTCGAAGTGAAGCTGGCCAGCCTGGGCGTGGCGGTCGGCGGCGACGAGCCCGCCGCGGGAGCGCCCCAATGAACGCCGGCCTGACCGTGGGTCGGCTGGCGCGCGCGCTGCTGCTGGGCGGCGTCGTCGCGACGCTGGGCGCCTGCTCGCTGTTCAGCAGCTCGACCGCGCCCAAGCCGGCGCCGCTGGAGAACATCACCCCGTCGCTGCAGGCCCGGGTGGCCTGGGAGGCGCGCGTCGACAGCGTCAAGTTCCCGCTGACGATCACGGCGGTCAACGACCGCTTCGTCGTCGGCGGCTCGGACGGTGTCATCAGCGCGATCTCCGCCGCCGACGGCACCACGCTGTGGCGCGCCGACATCGGCAAGGGCCTGACCGCCGGCGTCGGCAGCGATGGCCGCTTCGCCGCGGCGGTGACCCGCGACAACGAGCTGGTCGTCACCGAGGGCGACAAGATCCTGTGGCGCAAGGCGATGACGACCCCGGTCGTGACGTCGCCGTTCGTCGCCGGTGAGCGCGTGTTCGTGCTGACGCTGGACCGTGCGGTGCTGGCCTTCGACGCGGCCGACGGCCGCCGGCTGTGGGAACTGCGCCGTCCTGGCGAGCCCCTGACGCTGCAGCAGGCCGGCGTGATCGGTGCCTATCAGAACACGCTGCTGGTCGGGCAGGGTTCGCGCCTGGCGGGCATCGATCCCAGCCGTGGCCTGCTGATGTGGGAGGCGACCGTCGCCAACCCCCGCGGCACCAACGAAGTCGAACGCCTCGCCGACCTGGTCGGCCCGCTGGCCCGTGACAACGACGTCTTCTGCGCCCGCGCGTTCCAGTCGGCCGTCGCCTGCGTCAATGGCGAACGCGGCAACACGATCTGGACCCGCAACAACGCCGGCCTGCGCGGCGTCGGCGCCGATTCGACCATCGTCGTCGGCGGCGACGCGTCCGACCGCCTGACCGCCTGGGGCACCCGCACCGGCGACGTCGTGTGGACCGCCGACCAGTTCCAGAATCGCAAGCTCAGCGCGCCGGTGGTGACCGACAAGTCGGTCATCGTCGGCGACAGCGAGGGCTACGTGCACTTCCTGTCCAAGGACAAGGGCCTGACCGTGCAGCGCCTGCAGACCGACAGCTCCGGCCTCGCCGCGGCGCCGGTGCAGCTCGGCGGCACGGTGCTGATCGCCACCCGCAGCGGACGCCTGTTCGCGCTGCGCCAAGACTGATATGAAACCTGTGATCGCCCTGGTGGGCCGCCCCAACGTGGGCAAGTCCACGCTGTTCAACCGGATGACGAAGAGCCGCGACGCCATCGTCGCGGACTTCGCCGGCCTCACGCGCGACCGCCATTACGGCGACGGTCGCCTGGGCGATCGCGAGTTCATCGTCATCGACACCGGCGGCTTCGAGCCGGACAGCACCACCGGCATCGTCAAGGAGATGGCCAAGCAGACCCGCCAGGCCGTGGCCGAGGCGGATGCCGTCATCTTCGTGCTGGACGTCCGCACCGGCCTGGCCGGCCAGGACCAGGACATCGGCCGCTATCTGCGCCAGTGCAACAAGCGCGTGTTCATCGCCGTCAACAAGGCCGAAGGCATGAGCGACAGCCCGCTGCTGGCCGAGTTCCATGAACTCGGCATGGGCGAGCCGCATCCGGTCTCCGCCGCGCACGGGCAGGGCATCCGCTCGCTGCTCGAGGCGGTGCTGGACAGCTTCGAGGCGCCGGCCGAGGACGAGGAATTCGCCGAGGGCGCCGGTCCCGACGATGAACGCGCAATCCGCCTTGCGGTGGCTGGCCGCCCCAACGTCGGCAAGAGCACGCTGATCAACACCTGGCTCGGCGAGGAGCGGCTGGTCGCCTTCGACATGCCCGGCACGACGCGCGACGCCATCAGCGTCGACTTCGAGCACAACGGCCAGAAGTTCAAGCTGATCGACACCGCCGGCCTGCGCCGCAAGGGCAAGGTCTTCGAGGCGATCGAGAAGTTCTCGGTGGTCAAGACGCTGCAGGCGATCGCCGACGCGAACGTCGTGCTGCTGCTGATCGACGCGACGCAGGGCGTCACCGACCAGGACGCGCACATCGCCGGTTACGCGCTGGACAGCGGCCGGGCGGTGGTCATCGCGATCAACAAGTGGGATGCGATCGACAGCTACCAGCGCGAGACCATCGAGCGCCAGATCCAGACGCGCCTCGGGTTCCTGCGCTTCGCGCCCATCCTGAAGATCTCCGCGCTGAAGCGGCAGGGCCTGGGCCCGCTGTGGAAGGCGCTGGCCGACGCCTATTCCTCGGCCTATCGCAAGATGACGACGCCGGTGCTGACGCGCCTGATCCAGGAAGCGGTGCAGCATCAACAGCCGCAGCGCTCGGGCATCTCGCGGCCGAAGCTGCGCTACGCGCACCAGGGCGGCATGAACCCCCCGATCGTCGTCATCCACGGGAATGCGCTCGAAGGCGTCAGCGACGTCTACAAGCGCTATCTCGAAGGGCGCATCCGCGACCACTACAAGCTGGTGGGCACGCCCATGAAGATCGAGCTGCGATCCTCGAAGAACCCGTTCGCCGAAACCTGAAGACAGCGCGGTCCGGGGAAACCCGGTGCTGTGATAAGGTGTGGCATTCCAACACCTCACTTCCAACACGGAGCATATCGTGAGCAACAAAGGACAACTCTTGCAAGACCCTTTCCTGAACCTGCTGCGCAAGGAGCATGTTCCTGTGAGCATCTACCTCGTGAACGGCATCAAACTGCAAGGCCACATCGAGTCCTTTGACCAGTACGTGGTGCTGCTGCGCAATACGGTCACGCAGATGGTCTACAAGCACGCCATCTCCACGGTGGTTCCGGGCCGTGCGGTGAACTTCCACACCGGCGAGAGCAACGACGCCAGCTGAAGCTGATTGACCACACAAGACCCCACCCATTCGACGCCGCCCCCCGAGGCGGCGCGCGCCATTCTGGTGGGGGTCGATCTGGGCCGCGGCGAGGCCTTCGACCCCACCCTCGACGAACTCGCGCTGCTGGCCGAATCGGCCGGTGACACCCCGGTCGCCCGGGTCGTCGCCCGGCGCAAGGCTCCCGACGCGGCGCTGTTCATCGGTTCCGGAAAAGCCGACGAGATCAAGCTGATGGTGCAGGCGCTCGGCGCCCACACCGTGCTGTTCGACCAGGCCATCTCTCCCGCCCAGCAACGCAACCTGGAACGCCACCTCGGCGTGCCCGTGGCCGACCGCACCGCGCTGATCCTGGAGATCTTCGCCGCCCGCGCGCAGAGCTTCGAGGGCAAGCTGCAGGTGGAACTCGCGCGGCTGCAGTACCTCTCCACGCGCCTCGTGCGCCGCTGGAGCCATCTGGAGCGCCAGAGCGGCGGCATCGGCATGCGCGGCGGCCCCGGCGAGCGCCAGATCGAGCTGGACCGCCGGATGATCGACGACCGCATCAAGTCGATCAAGGAACGCCTCAAGAAGGTCCAGAAGCAACGCGCCACGCAGCGTCGCGCCCGCGCGCGCAACGGCGTGTTCCGCGTGTCGCTGGTGGGTTACACCAACGCCGGCAAGAGCACGCTGTTCAATGCGCTGACCAAGGCGAAGGCCTACGCCGCGAACCAGCTGTTCGCGACCCTCGACACGACGACCCGTTCGCTCTACCTCGAGGAGGCGGGCACCAGCGTGTCCCTGTCCGACACCGTCGGCTTCATCCGCGACCTCCCGCACAAGCTCGTGGAGGCGTTCAAGGCCACGCTGCAGGAAGCGGCCGATGCCGATCTGCTGCTGCACGTCGTGGACGCCGCCAGCCCGGTGCTGACCGAGCAGATGGAGGAGGTGGAGCGGGTGCTCGCCGAGATCGGTGCGCAGCACATCCCGCAGATCCTCGTCTACAACAAGCTCGACCTGCTGGAGGACAACCAGCGTCCGCGCCAGTTGCAGGATTGGCTGACGCGGGTCGGTGGCGAGCACGGCGGCCAGCGCCTGCCGCGGATCTTCGTCAGCGCGGCCCAGGGTGAAGGCCTCGACGAGCTGCGCGCGATGATCGCGTCGCTGATGCAGGCCGCGCCGGTGCCCGAGTACGCCGGCCAGGAGCCGGATCTGGCGACGGCGGCTGGCACGACGGATGCCGGGGAAGATGCCGACGGCGCCGACGACGCCGACGACTCGGAACAGGCGGGCGGGATCGATGTCGACGATGTCGACTTGAACCCGGAAGACCCGCCCCAAGATCGTTCGAACCCGCAGGATCATCCGCAGGGACGCACAGGCTGAGGCCGTTCGCCAATGCCCGATACTTGCAACAAGACTTCCTCATCAGGATGCGTATGAATCAAGACGATCGCATGTCCGTCGCCGGTGGCGGACGTGACCCGCGGGGTGGAGCCGGCAGCCTGCGCCGCCGGTTGGGGCTCTGGATGAGCAATGGCCGCAATGAAGGTCCGCCGGATCTCGACGAGCTGTGGCGCGACTTCAACCGCAAGCTGTCCCGCCTGTTCGGCGGCGGCCGCGGCGGCAGTGACGGCAACGGCCCGGCCGGCAACGGCGGCGGCAACCTGCAGCCCGACATGCGCGGCGCAGGCATCGGCGTGGCGCTGGTCATCGGCGTGGTCCTGCTCGGTTGGCTGGCCAGCGGCGTGTTCATCGTGCAGGAAGGTCAGCGCGGCGTGATCACCTCGTTCGGCAAGTACAGCCGCACGGTGGACGCCGGCATCCAGTACCGCCTGCCGTATCCGTTCCAGGCGCACGAGGTCGTCTCGTTCACGCAGTTGCAGACCGTCGAGATCGGCCGCAATTCGGTCGGCCAGGCGACGGGTCTGCGCGATTCGTCGATGCTGACGCAGGACGAGAACATCATCGACGTCCGTTTCACCGTGCAGTACCGGTTGAAGGACGCGCGCGACTACCTGTTCGAGAACTTCAACACCGACGAGGCGGTCAGCCAGGCGTCCGAATCGGCCGTGCGCGAGATCGTCGGCCGCAGCAACACCGACGCGGTGCTCTACGAGCAGCGTGACGCGATCGCCAACGACCTCGTGAAGTCGATCCAGACGCAGCTCGACCGCCTGAAGACCGGCATCGAGGTCGTCAACGTCAACCTCAGCAGCGTGCAGCCGCCCGAGCAGGTGCAGGCCGCCTTCGACGACGCGTTCCGCGCGACCGCCGACCGCGAGCGCCTGAAGAATGAAGGCGAGGCCTACGCCAACGACGTGATCCCGCGCGCCCAGGGCCAGGCGGCCCGCCTGCGCGAGGACGCCGAGGCCTACCGCGCCCGGGTCGTCTCGTTCGCCGACGGTGACGCGCAGCGTTTCAAGTCGGTGCTGGCCGAGTACCAGAAGGCGCCGGCCGTCACCCGCGACCGTCTCTACATCGACACGATGCAACAGGTCTATTCGCGGGTCACCAAGGTGATGGTGGACGCCAAGAGCGGCTCCAACCTGTTGTACCTGCCGCTGGACAAGCTGATGCAGCAGACGTCGGGCACGGTCACCACGACGGCGCCGACGCCGGTGGTGCCCACGGAGACGACGCCGACCGGCGCCTCGTCCTTGAGCACCGATCCGCGTTCGCGCGACGCCATGCGCAGCCGTGATCGCGACGGCCGCTGATCGAGGGAGCCCACAACAATGAATCGCATCGTCTCCGTCGTCGTCGGTCTGCTGATCCTGTTCGTGATCGCCAGTTCGACCCTGTTCGTCGTCGACCAGCGCCAGTTCGCGGTCGTCTATTCGCTGGGCGAGATCAAGGAAGTGATCACCGAGCCCGGCTTGAAGTTCAAGCTGCCTCCGCCGCTGCAGAACGTGGTCTTCCTGGACCGCAGAGTGCAGACGCTGGACGCCGCCGATCCGCGCCCGATCTTCACCGCTGAAAAGAAGAGCCTGGTCATCGACTGGCTGGTGAAGTGGCGCATCGTCGATTCGCGCCAGTACATCCGCAACAGCGGCACGCAGTTGCGCAGCCTGGAAACGCGCCTCAGCCCCATCGTGCAGAACGCGCTGAACGAGGAGGTGACCAAGCGGACCGTGCGCGCGGTGCTGGCCACCGAGCGCGAAAAGGTCATGCAGGACGTGCGCAAGCGCCTCGAGGAAGAAGCCAAGCAGTTCGGCATCGAGATCGTCGACGTGCGGGTCAAGCGGGTGGACTTCGCCGCCAACATCACCGAAGCGGTCTACAACCGGATGAAGTCGGAACGCGCCCGCGTCGCCAACGAGCTGCGCTCCACCGGCGCGGCCGAAGGCGAGAAGATCAAGGCCGACGCCGACAAGCAGCGGGAGGTCATCACCGCCGAGGCCTACCGCGACGCGCAGAAGATCATGGGCGAGGGCGATGCCAAGGCGTCGATCCTGTACTCCGAAGCCTTCGGTCGTGACCCGCAGTTCGCTCAGTTCTACCGCTCGCTGGATGCCTACCAGCGGTCGTTCAAGAACAAGGGCGACGTGATGGTGCTCGACCCGTCGAGCCCCTTCTTCAACGCGATGCGCAACGGCGGCCCCGGCGCGCCGGCGGCTCCGGCACCGAAGAAGTGAATCCGGGAGGAGCCGGGCGAAGCGACCTCCGGGTCCACCGGCTCTCGTCATCGGGCTGACCGGCGTCAGCCGGGGAGGGCGGCCTCATCATGGGTGGCGACAAGTGGCTGGCAGCGCTGGCGCTGCTGCTGATCATGGAGGGGCTGATGCCCTTCCTGAACCCCGGCGCCTGGCGCCAGCTCTTCGCCAGACTGTTGGCGATGAGCGACGGCCAGTTGCGATTCCTCGGTCTCTCGAGTCTGGTCTGCGGCGGTGTGCTGCTGATGCTGCTCTGAGCAGCCTGTCACGAAGCCTCGCTGAATCGTTGGCGAACCCGCGCCGAACCCTCGGCTGAGGGTTCCGGCGGTCGAGGTGCGTCGCGACCCCGGTACAATGCCGTTTTTAACCCCCTCCCTGAACGTCCATGGCCTCTGCTTGGCTGCTGCCCGAGCACATTGCTGACGTCCTCCCCTCCCAGGCTCGCCGCATCGAAGAACTTCGACGCGAACTGCTGGACATGGCGCGGACCTACGGTTGCGAGTTGGTGATGCCCCCCTTGCTGGAGCATCTCGACTCGCTGCTTTCCGGTACCGGTCAGGCGCTGGACCTCAAGACCTTCAAGCTCGTCGACCAACTGTCGGGTCGCAGCCTGGGCCTGCGCGCGGACACGACGCCGCAGGTGGCCCGCATCGACGCCCACCTGCTGAACCGTGCCGGCGTGACGCGGCTGTGCTACTGCGGCCCGGTGCTGCATACGCGCGCCGAAGGGCTGACTGCGACGCGCGAGCCGTTGCAGTTCGGCGTCGAGATCTACGGCCATGCCGGCCTCGAGGCCGATCTTGAAGCGCAGGAACTCGCCATCGACGCGATGCAACGCGCTGGCGTCACGCGGCTGGTGCTGGACCTGGGTGACGCCCGCCTGGTGCGCGGCGTGCTCGGCGAGCATGCGCTGAGCGAGGACCGCCTGAATGCCCTGGTGGCCGCGATGGCCGCCAAGGACGCGGCCGGCGTGGCCGCGTTCTCGAACGAGCTGCCAGATGCCGTCGTCGCCGCGCTGCAGACCTTGCTGCGCCTGTACGGCGGCGTCGAGGTGCTGGCCGACGCGCGCCGTGCATTGCCGGCCAACGCGCTGGTGACGGCCGCGCTGGATGACCTCGAGTGGCTGATCCGCCACCTGGGCGCGGCGTATCCCGACGTGCGCATCGGCGTCGACCTCGCGGACCTGCCGGGCTTCGGCTACTACAGCGGCGTGCGCTTCGCGCTGTACGCGGAGGGCGGCAGCGATGCGGTCCTGCGCGGCGGCCGCTACGACGAGGTCGGCGCGGTCTTCGGCCGGCGTCGCCCCGCCGTCGGTTTCAGCCTGGACCTGAAGACGCTGGTGGGCCTGATCCCCGCCACGTCGCTGCGGGCCGCGGTGCGTGCCCCGTGGGGCGAGGATCCCGACCTGCGCGCGGCGGTCCGCCGTCTGCGCGAACAGGGCGAAACCGTGGTCTGCGTCCTGCCGGGCCACGAGCAAGAGAACGACGAATTCGAATGCGACCGCGAGCTGGTGCAGTCCGGCGGTCACTGGGTGCTGCGGTCGCTGTGAGCGACGCGATTCGCCCCTCCACCCTCAACCTCCAAATCATCGGATGAACGACATGCAAAGCAGTGAGATCGCGCGCGGGCGCAACGTGGTGGTGGTCGGCACCCAATGGGGCGACGAAGGCAAGGGCAAGGTCGTCGACTGGCTGACTCCCCACGCGCAAGGCGTGGTCCGTTTCCAGGGCGGCCACAACGCCGGCCACACGCTGGTCATCAAGGGCGTGAAGACGGCGCTGCAACTGATCCCGTCGGGCATCATGCGCGACGGTGTCGCCTGCTACATCGGCAACGGCGTGGTGCTGGACCCGACCCATCTGCTGTCGGAGATCGAGCGCCTGGAGAAGGCCGGCGTGGAGGTCCGTTCGCGCCTGTACATCAGCGAGTCCTGCCCGCTGATCATGCCGTTCCACGTCGAGGTCGACCGCGCCCGCGAAGCGCTGCGCGAGAGCAGCGGCAGCGGCAAGATCGGCACGACCGGCAAGGGCATCGGCCCGGCCTATGAGGACAAGGTCGCCCGCCGCGCGCTGCGCGTGCAGGACCTGAAGCATCCGGACCGCTTCGCGAAGAAGCTCCGGGAGCTGATCGACCTGCACAACGCCGCGCTGACCGGCTACCTGAACGGCAAGGCGCTCGAGTTCCAGCCGATCTTCGACCATGCGATGTCGCTGGCCGATCAGATCAGGCCGATGATGGCCGACGTCGGCTACATGCTGCACAAGGCGCATCAGGCCGGCCAGAACATCCTGTTCGAAGGCGCGCAGGGCACGCTGCTGGACATCGACCACGGCACCTATCCGTACGTGACCTCGAGCAACTGCGTGGCCGGCAATGCCGCCGCCGGCGCCGGCGTCGGTCCGCAGATGCTGCATTACATGCTGGGCATCACGAAGGCGTACGCGACGCGCGTCGGCTCGGGTCCGTTCCCCACCGAACTGGACTGGGAAACCCCGGGCACGGTGGGTCACCACCTGTCGACGGTGGGCCAGGAGCGCGGCACCGTGACCGGTCGCGCCCGTCGCTGCGGCTGGATCGACGCCGCCGCGCTGAAGCGGTCGATGATCATCAACGGCATCTCCGGCCTGTGCCTGACCAAGCTGGACGTGCTGGACGGCCTGGCCGAGATCAACATCTGCGTGGGCTATGAGCTCGACGGCAAGCAGATCGACATCCTGCCGCTGGACGCCGACGAGATCGTCGCCTGCAAGCCGGTCTACGAAGTTTTCCCCGGGTGGACCGAATCGACCTTCGGCATCACCGACTGGGATCAGCTGCCGGCCAATGCGCGCTCCTACCTGAAGCGCGTGGAGGAAGTGGTCGGCGCGCCGATCGCCATGGTGTCCACCGGTCCCGACCGCGAGCACACCATCCTGCTGCAGCATCCGTTCCAGGCTTGAGCGACCGCTCGGCCCTGTCGTTTCCCGTCTTATCCAGACCTGACCCCATCCATCGCTGAGGAGCCTCCCCCATGTTGACCGACGACGGCAAACATCTGTACGTGTCGTGGGATGAATACCACCTGTTGATCGAACGCCTCGCGCTGAAGGTGCACGCCTCCGGCTGGGAGTTCGACCAGATCCTGTGCCTGGCGCGTGGCGGGATGCGTCCCGGCGACGTGCTGTCGCGCGTGTTCGACAAGCCGTTGGGCATCATGTCGACCAGTTCGTACCGTGCCGAAGCGGGCACGATCCAGGGGCGTCTGGACATCGCCAAGTACATCACCATGCCCAAGGGCGAGCTCGCCGGACGCGTGCTGCTGGTGGACGACCTGGCGGACTCCGGGGTGACGCTGAAGGCGGTGGTGGAGCGGCTGCGCGGCATGCCGTCGATCAGCGAGCTGCGCTCGGCCGTGATCTGGACGAAGAGCGTCTCGGAATACACCCCGGACTACTACGTCGAGATGCTGGAAACCAGCCCGTGGATCCACCAGCCGTTCGAGGACTACGATTCGCTGCGGCCCGACGCGCTGGCCAAGAAGTTCGCGATCTGATGAAGCAAGGGCTGACAACTGTCAGCCCTTTTCGTTGGTGCGCCATGCCGCCGCTGCACGCACCAGGTATCGAGAAGATGGGGCTGCCGGTGCCCCTCGAAGCGAATGCCGAGCGTGAGGAGGCGATTGAGCGGAGAGGTGTACCGGCAGCCCCATCTTCGGGCGCACGACACGGTCACGCGAGAGTCCCCGGGGAGCGCCAAAGAGAAAAGCCGGCTGGAAGCCGGCTTTTCGAATATGGTGCCCAGGAGAGGACTCGAACCTCCACGGAGTTACCCGCTAGTACCTGAAACTAGTGCGTCTACCAATTCCGCCACCTGGGCAAGGTCAGAAGCCAACATCTCGGGAAACCAGCTCAAGCCACTTCTTGAAGTATTCTTGAGTTCTCGGTTTCTCGACACGCAAAACAGCTTCTGCGTTTCAGGAAAGACAAGGATTCTACTATCAAAAACTTCAAGAATGCAAGCCCCCCGGGCGCCCAGAGCGCTCAGCTGATGGGGGAGATCGAAGGCACGGTGCAGGGTCACCGCGACGGGCACGGTTTCCTGATGCCCGACGATGGTCAACCGGACGTTTATCTGTCCTCGCAGGAGATGCACGCCGTCATGCACGGCGACCGCCTGCGGGTGCGCATCGTGCGCCACGACAAGCGCAACCGTCCCGAAGGCCGCGTGCTCGAGATCCTCGAGCGCCGCAAGAAGCCGATCATTGGCCGGCTGCTGCTCGAGTCCGGCATCTGGCTCGTCGCCCCTGAAGACAAGCGCTACGGTCAGGACATCCTGGTCCCGAAGAACGCGATCGCCAACGCGACCGCGGGACAGATCGTGGCCGTCGAGCTCACCGAACCGCCCTCGCTGTATTCGCAGCCGGTCGGTCGCGTGACCGAGGTGCTGGGCGAGATCGACGACCCCGGCATGGAGATCGAGATCGCCGTGCGCAAGTACGAGGTCCCGCATGCCTTCAGCGCCGACACGCTGGCGCAGGCGGCCAAGCTGCCCGACAAGGTCCGCGCGGTCGACATGAAGCACCGCATCGACCTGCGCGATGTGGCGCTGGTGACGATCGACGGCGAGGATGCCCGCGACTTCGACGATGCCGTCTACTGCGAGCCCCACAAGCAGGGGCGGGGCAAGACGGCGTTCCAGGGCTGGCGCCTGCTGGTCGCGATCGCCGACGTCAGCCACTACGTGAAGCCCGGCGAGGCGCTCGATCGCGATGCCTACGAACGCGCCACCTCGGTCTACTTCCCCAGACGCGTCATCCCGATGCTGCCGGAGAAGCTGTCGAACGGCTTGTGCTCGCTGAACCCGGAGCAGGACCGCCTGTCCATGGTCTGCGACATGCTGGTCAGCGAGGCCGGCGAGTTGCATGCCTACCAGTTCTATCCGGCGGTCATCAACTCGCATGCGCGCTTCACCTATACCGAAGTGGCGGCGATTCTGGGCAACACGCATGGTCCCGAGGCACACAAGCGCAAGACGCTGGTGCCGCACCTGCTGCATCTGCACGAGGTCTACCGCGCGCTGCTGTCTCAACGCGCGAAGCGCGGCGCGATCGACTTCGAGACCACCGAGACCCAGATCGTCTGCGACGACAACGGCCGCATCGAGAAGATCGTGCCGCGCACCCGCAACGAGGCGCACCGCCTGATCGAGGAGGCGATGCTCGCCGCCAACGTCTGCGCGGCGGACTTCATCGCGGGCGGCAAGCACGCCTCGCTGTACCGGGTCCATGAAGGCCCGACGCCGGAGAAGCGCGGCACGCTGCAGGCCTACCTGCGCGCGCTGGGCATCGGCATGGGCATCAGCGACGACCCGTCGCCGGGCGAGTTCCAGGCGATCGCGCAGGCGACCAAGGACCGCCCGGACGCGCAGCAGATCCACACGATGCTGCTGCGCTCGATGCAGCAGGCGATCTACACGCCGGCCAACGCGGGCCACTTCGGCCTGGCGTACCAGGCCTACACGCACTTCACCAGCCCGATCCGGCGTTACCCGGACCTGCTGGTGCACCGCGTGATCAAGGCGCTGCTCGGCTCGAAGAAGTACGCGCTCGACGCGCACAAGATGACGGCGGCGAACCCGATGCCCAAGCGGCCGGGCAAGCCGGCGTCGAAGGCGCCAAGCCCGGCCTCCGCGTCGACCGAGTCGGAGCGCTGGGAAGTCGTCGGCGCGCACTGCAGCGCCAACGAGCGCCGCGCCGACGAAGCCTCACGCGACGTCGAGGCCTGGCTGAAGTGCCGCTTCATGCGCGACCACCTGGGCGAGGAGTTCGCCGGCACGGTGAGCGCGGTGACGAGCTTCGGCCTGTTCGTGCAGCTGGACGCGTTGTATGTCGAGGGCCTGATCCACATCACCGAACTCGGCGGCGAGTATTTCCGCTTCGACGAGGTCCGTCAGGAGCTCCGCGGCGAGCGCACGGGCATCCGTTACGCCACCGGCGCGCGGGTGCAGGTGCAGGTGAGTCGTGTCGACCTGGACGGTCGCAAGATCGACTTCCGCCTGGTGCGCGATGGGGAGGAGCAGCGCTTGCTGCGCGGCGCCCACCGCGACAAGTTCGGTGATCGACGTGGCGGCGACGGCAAGGGCCCCGCGAGGAAGCAGGACAAGCGCGCCGAGCACCGCGCGCGCCGCGAGGCTGCTGCGGCGCCTGCCGCAACGGTCGAGCCGATGCCGCAGCCTCAACCCGATCCGCCGACGGCGGTCGACGCGCTCGAGCGCATCGAGCAGGCCGACCGCGTGCTGAAGGCCGAACGACGCAAGTCGGAGCGCGCGACGAAGGGCGCGGCGACGCATCCCGTCCAGGCGGCCAAGCGAACGGCGCGCAGCGCGGCGAAGTCCGTGGCGGCGAAGGGCAGCGGCGCACCGACGGCCAAGACGACGCGACGCAAGCGCGGCGCTTGAAGCGAGCCTGAACGGTTCGGCCTCTTGCGGTCGGACCCGTGATGAACAAGGGCCTGGTCATGACCAGGCCCTTCGCGTTTCCATGCGCGACGCTCGGCGGGATCAGGCGGCGGGGCCGTGAAGCGCGGCCATCGCCTCGATCAGATCTGCGGCGAGCAGCGGGCCGGCATGGCCCTCGGCCGCCGTGCCGTGCCAGGCCACGGCGGCACAGGCGAGGTCGTGCGGTGAAATGCCGGGCGATTGCGCCCAGAGTCCGCCGATCCAGCCGGCCAGCACGTCGCCGGTGCCGGCGGTCGCCAGCGCCGACGAGCCGGTGCCGCTGATCGAGAGGAGACGCTCGGGCGTCGCCACGATGCTGCCCGACCCCTTGAGCACGACGGTTGCCGCGAAGCGAGTTGCCAGCTGCTTCGCGGCGTCCAGGCGATCGGCCTGCACGGCCGCGGCGGAGGGCAGTCCGAGAAGTCGCGCCGCTTCCAGCGGATGCGGCGTCAGGATCGTCGGCCAGCCGCGCGCGGCGCGACGACACAGCGAGCGTTGCAGCGTCTCGTCGGTGGCGACGAGGTTCAAGGCGTCTGCGTCGAGCACGACGCGCGTCGCGCCATGCAACACCGTGGACAAGACCGGTGCGATCGCTGTGCCGCCGCCGCAGCCGCACACGGCGACGACGTCTCGCCAGGTGTCGGGCGACGCGCTCCAGCGCGCGGCGGGCCAATGCATCAGCTCCGGCCGGGCGGGCCACGGCTGACCGTCGTCGTCGGGCAGCGCCGCGTACACGCGACCCGCGCCGGCGGCAAGTGCCGACGTCGCGGCGAGCCAGGCGGCGCCGCGCATCGTCGGCGCGCCGCCGATCACGACCACGTCGCCGTGGCGGCCCTTGTGGCTCGATGCCGAGCGCGCGAAGGTGTGCTGCCAGCGTTCGATGCGGCTGGCGCCGAAGAGCAGTCCGATGCCATCGCCATCGCCATCGCCATCGCCATCGCTGGCGTCGTCGACCAGCGCGCCGAGATCGTCGAACCAGACGCGTCCCGCGAGCGCGCGTCCTTCGCCAGTGAACAGGCCTGCCTTCAGCGTCAGGAAGGTCAGGGTGTGATGGGCCCGGACCACGTCGGCGCCCCATGGCTGGCCGGTGCGCACGTCGATGCCGCTGGGCACGTCGACGGCCAGCACGGTGGCGCCGGCATGGCGCACCCCGTCGATGGCCTGGATGGCCGAGGCCAGCGCGCCTTCGGGCGCCCGGCTGGCGCCGAGGCCGAGGAGGGCGTCGACGACCAGGTCGGACCGCCGGGGCATGTGCTGCAGGTCGGCATGCAGGCGCAGGCCCGCCTGCCTGGCGGCATCCAGCGCATGCGCGGCGTCGCTGCCCGGCCGGGGTTCCGATCCGACCAGTAGCACGTCCACGGTCCATCCGCGGGCGGCTAGGTGGCGCGCGGCAATGAGGCCGTCCCCGCCATTGTTGCCAGGGCCGGCGAACACGGCCGCATGACCGCCGAAGGGATGGAGCGCCAGCGCGAGTCGGGCGACCGCCAGACCGGCGCGCTCGATCAGCGCATGCGGCGGATGTTGCGAGAGCGCGGCCGACTCGATGCGCCGGCTCGATGGCGCGTCATGCAGGGAGCGATCGTGGGAGGAGGGCAGCACCGGCAGCATGCCGCCGACTCTATCCCGGTCCTGGGTCGCAGGTTGCAGGACTCAGTTCACTTGAGCCGTCCCGGCTCCAGCAGCGCGGCGTCGATGCCGGGATCCTGCTTCGCCAGCCGAGCGGCGAGCAGCTGTGCCGCGGCGCCGGCCATGGTCCAGCCATGCTCGCCGTGGCCGATGTTCAGCCACACGCCGGGCAGGCCGGATTCGCCGATCAGCGGCAACTCGTCGGGCAGCATCAAGCGCGAGGTCTTCCATCGCTGCTGACCGCCGGCGAGCAGCGCGCCCGGGAACCAGTCGTGCGCGGCCTGGTGCAGCGTGCCCATCGACTGGCCGTCCGGCTGCGACGACGAGCCGCCCAATTCATTCGCACCGCCGACGCGCACGCGCTGGCCGAGTCGCGTGAGGCTGACGCCCAGGCGCATGTCGATGACGGTCGCGCGCGGCCCCAGGTCCGGGTGCGCCTCCAGCATGCGCAGCGGCGCGGTCAGCGTGTGCGTGTGGATCGTGCCCCACGGCAGCTTCAGCCCCTGCGCGGCAAGCAGCGGCGCGGCGCCCTTGCCGGCGCAGACGAGCACCGCATCGACGCGCAGCGGCTCGTTGGCCGCCACATGGACGGCCGGCTGGTTGCCGGGCTCGATGCGGAGCACGTCGGTGTTGAAGTTCCACCGGACGCCCAGCCGTTGCGCTTCCAGCTTCAGCGCCTGGCTGAACTGGCGCGCGTTGGCCGCTTCGTCCTGCGACAGCAGGATCCCGCCATGCAGCGCGGTCTCGGCGTTGAGTCCGGGTTCCTGCACGCGACAGCCTTCGGCGTCGAGCTCGCGGTGCGGGACCTGCCGCTCCTGCAGCCGTGCCAGCAGCGGGGCCGCGGCCTTGTAGTCCTTGGCAGTCCGCCACAGCAGCAGCACGCCGGCTTCGCGCTCGACGTCCATCTTCAACTCGCGCCGCCACACCGCCATCACGGCTTGCCCGCGTTGCGCCAGCGCATGCAGCGCTTCCGGCATCGCCTGCGGGCCGCGCGAGCGACCGGCACGCCAATGCGCGAACTTCCAGCCGAGCTGGCCCGGCTTGCCGCGCCACGCCAGCGGCGTGTCCGGCCTTGCGGCCATCAGGCCTGGTGCGATCAGGCCGGGCGGCGCGAAGCTCGCGCCGGTGGCGACGCTGGTATCGCGTTCGAAGACATGGACCTCGTGGCCCCGCAGCGCAAGTTCGTACGCGCTGGTGACGCCGGCCAGACCGGCTCCGATGATGGCGACCCGCATCTCAGCGGGTCCCCGCGGCGAGCGCCGCTTTGAAGTCGGCCTTGAGGTCGGCCTTGAGGGTCGCCTCGACGCGCGATGCGGCGCCCAGCACCGCGCGATCGCGCCCTGCGGCCGCCCAGAGCATCAGGCCGACCGGCAACTCGCCGGGATGTTCGCACGGGATCGAGATCGCGCAGCCATCGAGCAGGTTCACGACGGCGGTGTTGCGCAGCAAGCGCGCGTTGGTGGCAAAGAACAGGTCGTCGCTGGTCAGCAAGGGGGCGATCTCCGGAGCTTGGAGGGGAACGGTGGGGCTGAGGAAAGCGTCGATGTCGGACATCTCTGCCGTCATGTCGTGGATCCAGCGGTGGCGGGCGTCGCGCAGCGCCTGGTAGTCGGCGGGGAGGATGGCCTCGCCGCGGCGGATGCGCAGCGCGACGCGCGGGTCGTAGCGGTCGCCGCGTTCGGCAAGGCGCGCATGGTGCCATGCCCACGCTTCGGCCGCGGTGAGGCCGCCTTGCGTTTGCAGTTCCGCCACACGGGGGAGGGCGGGCAGCGCGCGCACTTCGATGCGGGCACCTGCCGCGCGCAGCGTTTCGAGGGCGCGCTCGAAGGCGCGCGCCACCGCCGGTTCGAGTTCGTCCTGCATGAAGGTCGGCGTGATCGCGAAGCGCCATGCCGACAACGGCCGTTCATCGAGGTCGACCGCGTCGCCGCTCAGCACCGCGTGCAGCAACGCGGCGTCCCGCACCGAGCGCGTGATCGCGCCGGCCGTGTCCAGCGAGGGCGCCAAGGGCACGCAGCCCTCGAGCGGCACCCGCCGCGCCGTGCCCTTGAAGCCGACCAGTCCCTGCAGCGCGGCCGGGATGCGCAGCGAGCCGCCGGTGTCCGAGCCGAGCGCCGCCCATGCGGCGCCGGTCGCGACGCTGACCGCCCCGCCGGAGGTGGATCCGCCGGGAATGCGGTCCTGGCCGTCGATCGCGCGTGTCGCCGGATTCCGGGGCGTGCCGTGATGCGGATTGATGCCGACGCCGGAGGAGGCGAATTCGCTGAGATTCGTGTGGCCGATCAGTGCCGCGCCGGCGGCGCGCAGCCGGGCGACGGCGGGGGCATCTCGCCCGGCGGGGCGGGCATCGGCCATCGCGGCAGAGGCGGCGGTCGTCGGATGCCCGGCGACATCGAAGAGGTCCTTCACGGACACCGCCAGACCGCCCAGTGGTGGACGCGGCTCGCCGCGCCTGGCCGCGGCATCCGACGCCTCGGCGGCCCGGCGCGCCTCCTCATCGAAGCGGCGCAGGAAGACGTGCTCGCAGGCGGCGCTGTCGGCGCGCGCCAGGTTGTCGGTCAGCAGGGCGCGCGCCGAATGGCGGCCCAGGCGCAGCGAGGCGAGCGCCTCGGTCAGGTCGATCGGCATGCAAAAGCGGGTTATACTCGATGGGTTTTCCCGGATACGCCAGCCGTTGGGGCTGGAGTCCGGTGGGAACGCGGTGTGCAGCAGGGTCGGGCCATGTGTCGTGCCTCTGTCGCTCATCGCAAATTCGCGGATCCGGCGAATCGAGGTGTTGCGACGTCTTTCAGACGTGGCAATTCGTGCCGGATTCTAGAACCAACCTTCGGAGTTACTTATGTCCGTCACGATGCGTGAGATGCTGGAAGCCGGCGTCCATTTCGGTCACCAAACCCGCTTCTGGAATCCCAAGATGGCCCCGTATATCTACGGCCATCGCAACAAGATCCACATCATCAACCTCGAGAAGACGCTGCCCGCGTTCGAGGAAGCCCTGAAGTTCGTGCGCCAGCTGTCTGCCAAGCGCGGCACGATCCTGATGGTCGGCACCAAGCGCCAGGCCCGCGACATCGTCGCCGCCGAAGCTGAGCGCGCCGGCGTCCCGAGCGTCAACCAGCGCTGGCTGGGCGGCACGCTGACCAACTTCAAGACGGTCAAGACCTCGCTGAAGAAGCTCAAGGACATGCAGGCCCAGATCGACGCCGGCACCCAGCCCGCGATCAAGAAGGAAGCCCTGATGTTCACGCGCGACATCAACAAGCTGGACAAGAACATCGGCGGCATCCAGGACATGGTCGCGCTGCCGGACGCCCTGTTCGTCATCGACGTCGGCTACCACAAGATTGCCGTGCAGGAAGCCAAGAAGCTGGGCATCCCGGTCATCGGCGTCGTGGACACGAACCACTCGCCCATCGGCATCGATTACGTCATTCCCGGCAACGACGACTCGGCCAAGGCTGTCGCCCTGTACGCCAAGGCGGTCGCCGACGCTGTCCTGGAAGGCCGCGCCAACTCGTCGAACGAAGTCGTCACGGCCGTCGCTGCTGAAGGCGACGAGTTCGTCGAAGTGAACGAAGGCGCCTGATCCAGGCCCTGACCCTCGACGGGTTCTGACAAGGGGGCTGATTCAGCCCCCTTCGTCCAAGCAAATTCAGATTTTCAGCGGTGCCGGGTCGTTCCGGGCCGCGACATACGGAGATTGAAATGGCAGCAATTACCGCAAGCATGGTCGCCGAGCTGCGCGCCCGCACCGACTCCCCGATGATGGAGTGCAAGAAGGCGCTGACCGAAGCCGACGGCGACATGACCCGCGCCGAAGAGATCCTGCGCGTCAAGCTGGGCAGCAAGGCCGGCAAGGCCGCCTCGCGCGTCACCGCCGAAGGTGTCGTCGCCGCGGCCGTGAAGGGCAACGCCGGCGCGCTGATCGAAGTCAACTGCGAAACCGACTTCGTGTCCAAGAACGATGCCTTCCTGGCGTTCGTGAACGCGCTGGCCGGCCTGATCGTCGACAGCAACCCCGCCGACATCGCCGCCCTGTCCGCCCTGCCGCTGTCGCAGGAAGGCTTCGGCCCGACGGTCGAGGACGTGCGCGCCGGCCTGATCGGCAAGATCGGCGAGAACATGACGATCCGCCGCTTCAAGCGCTATGAAGGCGCCAAGCTGGCTTCCTACCTGCACGGCACCCGCATCGGCGTGATGGTCGAGTTCGACGGTGACGAAGTCGCCGCCAAGGACGTCGCGATGCACGTCGCCGCGATGAAGCCGGCCGCGCTGTCGTCCGCCGAAGTCCCGGCCGAGCTGGTCGAGAAGGAACGCAAGATCGCCGCCGAGAAGGCCGCCGAGTCCGGCAAGCCGGCCGAGATCGTCGCCAAGATGGTCGAAGGCTCGGTGCAGAAGTTCCTGAAGGAAGTCTCGCTGCAGGACCAGGTCTTCGTGAAGGCCGCCGACGGCAAGCAGACCGTCGCGCAGATGCTCAAGGACAAGGCCACCACGGTGAAGTCCTTCACCCTGTACGTGGTGGGCGAAGGCATCGAGAAGAAGGTCGACGACTTCGCTGCCGAAGTGGCTGCCCAGGTGGCCGCTGCAAGCAAGCAGCAATAAGCGTCGCGACTCAAAAAGGGCGCCTCTGGCGCCCTTTACACTTGTGCGCTTGCGCATGCAGGCGCACGCACGACACTCCCTCCATCGGCTGTACTGACGAGGTAACAATGCCCGCCCACAAACGCATCCTGCTCAAGCTTTCCGGTGAAGCCCTGATGGGCGACGACTCCTACGGCATCAATCGCGCCACCATCGTGCGCATGGTGCAAGAGATCCAGGAAGTGACGAAGCTCGGCGTCGAGGTCGCGGTCGTCATCGGCGGCGGCAACATCTTCCGCGGCGTGGCGGGCGGCGCGGTCGGCATGGACCGCGCGACGGCCGATTACATGGGCATGCTGGCCACGGTGATGAACTCGCTGGCCCTGGCCGACACGATGCGCCAGGAGGGCATGACCGCGCGCGTCATGTCGGCCATCGCGATCGAGCAGGTCGTCGAGCCCTACGTGCGTCCCAAGGCGCTGCAGTACCTGGAAGAGGGCAAGGTCGTCGTCTTCGCCGCCGGCACCGGCAACCCCTTCTTCACGACCGACACGGCCGCCGCGCTGCGCGGTGCCGAGATCGGCGCCGAGATCGTGCTGAAGGCGACCAAGGTCGACGGCGTCTACACCGCCGACCCCAAGAAGGATCCGACGGCCACGCGCTACTCGCGCATCAGCTTCGACGAGGCCATCGGCAAGAATCTGCAGGTGCTGGACGCGACCGCCTTCGCGCTGTGCCGCGACCAGAAACTGCCGATCCGGGTGTTCTCGATCTTCAAGCCGGGCGCGCTGAAGCGTGTCGTGCTGGGTGAGGACGAGGGCACGCTGGTGCACGTCTGACCGGACTGGCGCGTTAGAGACCACGCCGTCCCCCTGATCGAGGAAAAGAACATGAGCATCGCCGACATCAAGAAGAACGTCGAAGCCAAGATGGCCAAGTCCGTCGAGGCGTTCAAGAACGAACTGCAGAAGATCCGCACCGGTCGCGCCCACCCGGGCCTGCTGGACCAGGTGCACGTGGACTATTACGGCTCGATGGTCCCCATCTCGCAGGTCGCCAACGTCACGCTGCTGGACGCCCGCACGGTCAGCGTGCAGCCCTGGGAAAAGGGCATGAGCCAGAAGATCGAGAAGGCCATCCGCGAATCGGACCTGGGCCTGAACCCGTCGTCCATGGGCGACCTGATCCGCGTGCCGATGCCGCCGCTGTCGGAAGAACGCCGCCGCGACCTGGTCAAGGTCTCCAAGGGCGCCGCCGAAGACGCCAAGGTGGCCGTGCGCAACCTGCGCCGCGACGCCAACGAGCAGGCGAAGAAGGCGGCCAAGGACAAGGTCATCACCGAGGACGACGAGCGTCGCAGCCAGGACGAGATCCAGAAGCTGACCGACCGCGTCGTCTCGGACATCGACAAGCTGCTCTCGGCCAAGGAAGCCGAGATCATGGCCGTCTGATCGTCGCATCCTCGTGAGCGCCGACAGCAAGGCGGGAGTGCCCCGCCATGTGGCCATCGTCATGGATGGCAACGGTCGTTGGGCGAAGAAGCGCTTCCTCCCGCGTTTCTTCGGCCACAAGCAGGGCGTGGACGCCCTGGTGCGGGTGGTCCAGGCCTGCATCGATCGCGAGATCGAGTACCTCACCGTCTTCGCCTTCTCCAGCGAGAACTGGAAACGTCCCAGCGACGAGGTGTCCGGCCTGATGGGCCTGGTGCTGGCAGCCGTGTCGCGCTACCTCGCCCGCATGGGCGCGATGGGCGTGCGCATCCGCATCGTCGGCGACCGCGAGGCGGTGTCCGACAAGCTCCGGGCTGCCTGGGCCGAGGCCGAAGGCTCCACCGCCCACAACACCCGGCTGACGCTGAACGTCGCCTTCAACTACGGCGGCCGCTGGGACATCGTCCAGGCGTGCCGCAAGGCGATGGAGGCGGGCGTGCCGCCTGCCGAGCTGACCGAGGCCCGACTGTCCGAGTTCATGGCGATGAGCTATGCCCCGGACCCCGACCTGTTCATCCGGACCGGCGGCGAACTGCGCATCAGCAACTTCATGCTGTGGCAGACCGCGTACACCGAGTTCGTGTTCTCCGACTGCCTGTGGCCCGAGTTCGGCGAGGCGCAACTGGACGAGGCGATCGCCGCGTTCCGGGCGCGCGATCGCCGCTTCGGCGGGGTGAACGTTCCGGGCGTCGCCCAGGAGGCTTGAGATGCTGATTCAGCGCGTGATCACGGCCCTGGTGCTGTTGGCGATCCTGCTGCCGGCGCTGTTCGCGTCGAATCCCATCTGGTTCGCGCTGCTGACGCTGGTGATGATCGCGGCGGCCGGTTGGGAGTGGTCGCGGCTGAACGGCAGGCCGGGCGCCCCGGCGCTGGCGTTCGGCGCGGTGCTCGCGGCCGCCTGCGCGGCGACCTTCTACTTCGTCGGCTTCAACGTGCCGGCCTGGTGCTGGTGGCTCGCCGGCGGGATCTGGGTGCTCGGCGGCGTGCGTGCGCTCGCGGCCGGCGTGGCCGGCTGGCCGAAGCTGTCGCCCGTGCTGAGACTGGTGCTCGGCGCGGTGCTGCTGTGGGCCGCGTGGCTCGCGCTGATCGTCGCGCGTCAGCGTGGGATCAACTTCCTGCTGTCGGCGATGTGCCTGGTCTGGATGGCCGACATCGCGGCGTACTTCGCCGGCAAGGCCTTCGGCAAGCGCAAGCTCGCGCCCGCGATCAGTCCCGGCAAGAGCTGGGAAGGCGCGATCGGCGGCCTCGTCGGCGTGATCGTGCTGGGCTTCGTCTGGGTCCACGTCATCGACGTGCGCGTCCCCGTGGACTCGGCCTCGCTGTACACGGTGCTGGTGAAGCGCATCGGCATCGTGTCGCTGCTGGCCCTGGTCTTCCTGTCGGCGATGAGCGTCGTCGGCGATCTCTTCGAATCCCTGGTCAAGCGGGCCGCCGGCGCCAAGGACAGCAGCCAGCTGCTGCCCGGCCATGGCGGCGTCCTGGACCGCGTCGACGCGCTGCTGCCGGTGCTGCCGCTGGCGCTGGCGCTGACCTCCCTCTGAGTCTCCGGATCCCTTCGCGATGACCGATCACCTCCACCGCCCGCAGCAGGTCTGCGTGCTGGGTTCCACTGGATCCATCGGCACCAACACGCTGGACGTGATCGCGCGCCATCCGGACCGCTATCGGGTCTTCGCCCTGTCGGCGATGAGCCGCGTCGACGAACTGGCCGCGCAGTGCGTGCGCTTCGAGCCGCGCTTCGCCGTGCTGCCCGATGCGGCGCTCGCCGCGCAGCTGCGCACGAAGCTGCGCGAGGCGGGCTCCCGCACCGAGGTCCTCGACAACATGGCCGCGCTGAGCGAGGTCGCCGCGCATCCCGACGTGGACGCGGTGATGGCCGCGATCGTCGGCGCCGCCGGCCTGCCGCCGGCGATGGCCGCGGCGCGCGCGGGCAAGCGCCTGCTGCTCGCGAACAAGGAGGCCATCGTGCTCGGCGGCGCGCTGTTCATGCGCGCGGTCAAGGAAGGCGGCGCCACGCTGCTGCCGGTGGACTCGGAGCACTCGGCGATCTTCCAGTGCCTGCCCGAGGACCGGTCGACCTGGCCGCAGCGCATCGATCACATCGTGCTGACCGCGTCCGGCGGCCCGTTCCGGCAACGCGATCCGGCCTCGCTCGCCGACGTGACGCCGGAACAGGCCTGCGCCCATCCGAACTGGGTGATGGGTCGCAAGATCTCGGTCGACTCGGCGACGATGATGAACAAGGCGCTCGAGGTCATCGAGGCGCGCTGGCTCTTCGACCTGAAGCCCGAGCAGATCAAGGTGCTGATCCACCCGCAGAGCATCGTGCACTCGATGGTCGTGTGCCGTGATCACTCGGTGCTGGCCCAGCTGGGCACGCCCGACATGCGCGTGCCCATCGCTTATGCGCTGGCCTTCCCCGAGCGCATCGTGTCGGGCGCGGGGGTGCTGGACCTGCTGAAGACACCGAGCCTCGCCTTCGAGGAGGCCGACGAGCGTCGCTTCCCCGGCCTGCACCTGTCGTGGCAGGCGCTGCGCGCGGCCGAAGGCAGCACCGCGGTGCTGAACGCGGCGAACGAGGAGGCGGTCGCTGCCTTCCTCGATCGCCAGTTGCGCTTCGATCACATCTGCCGTGTCAACCGCGAGGTGCTCGAATCCGTGAATCCCGAGGCCGGCGAGGTCGACAGCGTCGAGGGCCTGCTGGTGCTCGACGAACGCGCCCGCCGGCGCGCGCGACAGCAGATCGCGGCGCTTGCCGCGGCGGTCTGATCCTCCGGTCGACGACCGCCGCCCCGCCCCAGCCTTCGATCCAGGACGTCCGCGATGCTCTCCCAGGTCCTCTACTTCCTCGTCACGCTGGGCATCCTCATCGTGATCCACGAATGGGGCCACTACCGCGTGGCGCGCGCCTGCGGCGTCAGGGTGCTGCGGTTCTCGGTCGGCTTCGGCCGCGTGCTGCTGCGCCGGCGCAAGACACCGGACAGCACCGAGTTCACGCTCAGTGCGATCCCGCTCGGCGGCTATGTCCGCATGCTCGACGAGAGCGACGGCCCGGTGGCCCCCGACCAGCAATCGCAGGCCTTCAACCGCAAGACGCTGTGGCAGCGCGCGGCCATCGTCGTCGCGGGGCCGGCCGCCAACCTGATCCTGGCCGTGGTGCTGTTCGCGGTCGTGGGCTGGATCGGTCGCGAGGAACCGAAGGCGCTGCTCGGATCTCCGACGGCGGGCGGACTGGCCGAACGCGCGGGCTTGCGCGCCGGCGACTGGGTGCAGGCCTGGTCTCACGACGGCCAGGACTGGGAAGACATCCGTTCGATGCCGGACTTCGGCTGGCAACTGGCGCAAGCCGTGGCGGACAGGCAGCCGCTGCTGATCAGCGTCAGCGACGCGGGCGGTCACGGTCGACGCACGGTGCGCCTGGGCACCGACACGCTGGAGAGCCGCGACTTCGACGAGAAGACGATGGGCCGCATCGGCCTGGGCGGCGTGTTCGTCGAGCCGGTGCTGGGTCGCATGGTCGACGGCGAGCCCGCGCAGGCCGCGGGGCTGCTGCCCGGCGATCGGGTGCTGCGCGTCAACGACGAGCCGGTGCCGGACGTCGCCTGGTTCATCCAGCGCGTGCGTCGCGCCATCGTCGATGGCCAGCCGGAGCCGCTGCGCGTGGTCGTGCGTCGCGACGGCCAGCCCCTGGAACGCGTGGTCACGCCGCGCGTCGAGATCAACGGCGACCAGCGCGTGGCCCGCATCGGCGCGGGCTTCGACGCCCGGCCGGCGAGCGTCATGGTGCACTACGGTCCTGTCGAATCGGTACGGCAAGGCCTGACCCGCACCTGGGAACTCAGCGCGCTGACGGTGAAGACTCTGGGCCGGATGTTGGTCGGTGAAGCTTCGGTAAAGAACCTCAGCGGACCCATCACGATCGCCAAGGCGGCGGACCAGTCGGCGAGCCTCGGACTGACTGCGTTCCTGGGCTTCCTCGCCGCCGTCAGCGTGAGCCTCGGGGTGCTGAACCTGCTGCCGCTGCCGATGCTCGATGGCGGACACCTGATGTATTATCTTTTCGAGGGTTTGAGCGGCCGCCCTGTCTCTGAGTGGTGGCACAAGCAGCTGCAACGCGCAGGCATCGCCGTCGTGCTGCTGATGATGAGCCTGGCCCTTTTCAACGATCTGACCCGCACGCTGGGTCTGCACTGAAGCTTCCGCATGCCCCGATTCCTGCCCGACGCCCTGCGCCCCCACGTGATTCAACTGGCGGTGCTGGCCACCGCGCTGCAAGCCGGTTCCGCCTGGGCCGCCGAACCGTTCGTACTCAAGGACATCCGCGTCGAAGGCCTGCAACGGACCGACCCGGGCACGGTGTTCGCGGCGCTGCCGTTCCGCATCGGCGACACGTACAACGATGAGAAGGGCGCCGCCGCGCTGCGCGCGCTGTTCGCGACCGGCCTGTTCAAGGACGTCCGCATCAACCTCGACACCGATGCCGTCGTCATCGTGATCGAGGAACGTCCGATCATCGCCAACGTCGGTTTCGTCGGGCTCAAGGAGTTCGACACCGAGGCGCTGACCAAGTCGCTGAAGGACGTCGGCATCGGCGAAGGCAAGCCCTTCGACAAGGCCCTGGCCGACCGCGCCGAGCAGGAACTCAAGCGTCAATACCTGACCCGCTCGCTGTACGGCGCCGAGGTCACGACGACCATCACCCCGATCGAACGCAACCGCGTCAACGTCAGCTTCTCGGTGACCGAAGGCGAGCCGGCCAAGATCGCGGAGATCCGCATCCTGGGCAACAAGGTCTTCAGCGAAGGCACGTTGACGGGCCTGCTCGAGCAGACCACGTCCGGCTGGCTGACCTGGTACACGAAGACCGACCGCTACTCGCGCGCCAAGCTGAACGCGGACCTGGAAACGATCCGCTCGTACTACCTGAACCGCGGCTACCTCGAGTTCAACGTCGAGTCCACGCAGGTCACCATCTCGCCGGACAAGCAGAGCATCAGCATCGCGATCACGATCAACGAAGGCCAGCCCTACACGGTCAACGGGATCAAGCTCGAAGGCGACTTCATGGGTCGCGACGAGGAGTTCAAGCGCCTGGTCGCGCTCAAGCCCGGCCAGCCGTACAACGGCGAAGCGGTGGCGCAGACCACGCGCAATTTCCAGGACCTCTACGGCACCTTCGGCTACGCCTTCGCGCGTGTCGAGAGCCGCCCGGAAATCGACCGCGCCACCGGCCAGGTGACGGTGACGCTGGTCGGCGAGCCGCAGCGCCGCGTCTACGTGCGCCGCGTGCTGATCTCGGGCAACACCCGCACGCGGGACGAAGTCATCCGTCGCGAGTTCCGCCAGTTCGAATCGTCCTGGTACGACGGCGCGCGCATCAAGGCCTCGCGCGACCGCGTCGAGCGCCTGGGCTACTTCAAGGACGTCACCATCGACACGACCGAGGTCCCGGGTTCGCCCGACCAGGTCGACGTCACGCTGACGGTGACCGAGCGTCCGACCGGCAACATCCAGATCGGCGCCGGCTACTCGAGCGCCAGCAAGCTGTCGCTGTCGGGCTCGATCTCGCAGGAGAACGTGTTCGGCTCCGGCAACTACCTGGGCATCCAGGTGAACACCGCCAGCACCGGCCGCGCGCTGGGCGTCACGACGGTGGACCCGTACTTCACCGTCGACGGCGTGTCCCGCGCGATCGACGTGTTCTACCGGACCGTCAAGCCGATCAACAACCTGGGCGAGGAATACGAGTTCGCCTCGTACGGCGGCTCGGTCAAGTTCGGCGTGCCGTTCTCCGAGGACGACACGGTCTTCTTCGGCATCGGCTACGAAACCACGCGCATCACGACGCGGACCGGCCTGCCCAACAGCTACTGGCTGTTCCGCGAGCAGTTCGGCGCATCGGCGATGTCGATCCCGCTGACCATCGGCTGGAAGAAGGACAACCGCGACTCCGTCATCACGCCGACCGCCGGCGCGATGAAGCGCGTGAACCTGGAACTGAGCCCGGTCGGCGATTCGCGCTACACGATCGCCAACCTGCAGTACCAGGAGTTCTTCCCGCTGGGCCGCAAGTTCTCGCTGATGGTCAACGGCGAATTCGCCTACGGCAAGGGCCTGAGCGGCCGGCCTTATCCGATCTTCAAGAACTTCTACGGCGGCGGCCTGGGCTCGGTGCGGGTGTTCGAGCCCGGCACGCTGGGCCCGGTCGACGTGACCGGTTCGTACACCGGCGGCAACCGCAAGTTCAACCTGAACACCGAGTTCTACGTGCCGGTGCCGGGGTCGGGCAACGACAAGAGCTTCCGCCTGTTCGCGTTCCTCGACGCGGGCAACGTGTGGGGCCAGGACGAGAAGCTCGCGTTCAAGGACGTGCGCGCCTCGGCGGGCGCGGGTATCAGCTGGCTGTCGCCGATGGGTCCGCTGCGGCTCAGCTATGGTTCGCCGATCCGCAAGAAGCCCACGGATAGAATCGAGCGATTCCAATTCCAGATCGGGACTGCATTCTGATGAAGAGCAAGCTGTCGCAGATCGTCGCCACCGTCCTCCTGGCGGGCGCGGCGAGCCTGGGCGCGCAAGCCCAGGAAGTCAAGATCGGCTACGTCAACAGCGAGCGGATCCTGCGCGAAACCAATTTGGCCAAGGCGGCGGAAACGAAGCTGCAGGCCGAGTTCAGCCGGCGCGAGAAGGCGCTGGTGGACCTGGAGACCAAGCTGCGCGGCGCGGCCGAGAAGCTCGACAAGGACAGCCCGGCCCTGAGCGAGGCCGAGCGCGGTCGCCGCCAGCGCGAACTCATCGAGCAGGACCGCGACCTGCAGCGCAAGCGCCGCGAGTTCAACGAGGACGTCGCGCAGCGCAAGAACGAGGAACTCTCCGCCGTGATCGAGAAGGCCAACAAGGTCATCAAGCAGATCTTCGAGCAGGAGAAGTACGATCTGATCGTTCAGGACGCGATTCATGCCAGCCCCCGCGTGGACATCACGAAGAAGGTGATCGACGCGCTCAACGGTCAGAAGTGACCTCAGACGAGACGCCCGAAGTGACCACGAAGCAGGTTCTGGTCTCCGATCTGATCGCCGCCTTGGGCGGCGATCTTGTTGGTGCGTCCGAGACGGCGATCCGCGCGATCGCGCCGCTGGAAGCGGCGGGCGCGGACGCGATCTCCTTCCTCTCGAATCCCAAGTACGAAGCGCAGCTGGCGACGACGCAGGCGGCCTGCGTGATCGTGTCGCCCAAGCTGGCGGAGGCCGCCGCGGCCCGCCAGGGTGCCGGCACGGTCGCGTGCTGCATCGTGGCCCCGGATCCCTACCTCTACTTCGCGCGGCTGACGCAGTGGTGGGCCGCGAACATGCGCAAGCCGCGCGCCACGCCGGCCCTGCATCCGACCGCCACGGTCGCGGCGGACGCGGTGATCGGCCGTGACGTCGAGGTCGGCCCGCATGCGGTGATCGAATCCGGCGCGGTGCTGGGCGACGGCGTGCGCATCGGCGCGCACACGATCGTCGAGCAGGACGCCCGCATCGGCGCGCACACGCGGCTGGCGCCGCACGTGGTGTTCGGCCATGACTGCGTGATCGGCGAACGTTCGATGCTGCACAGCGGCGTGGTCATCGGGGCGGACGGTTTCGGCTTCGCACCGACGAAGCGATCGGACGGCGCGCCCGGCGTCGAGTGGGTCAAGATCGAGCAGCTCGGCGCGGTGCGCATCGGCGACGGCGTCGAGATCGGCGCCAACACCTGCGTGGACCGCGGCGCGCTGGGCGACACGGTGATCGCCGACGGCGTCATCATCGACAACCTGGTCCAGATCGCGCACAACGTGAAGATCGGCAAGGGCACGGCGATCGCCGGCGCGACGGCGATCGCCGGCAGCGCCGAGATCGGCGCCAACTGCATCGTGGCCGGGGCGGCGCGGATCAACGGACACATCCGGATCACTGACGGCGTGCAGATCGGCCCGACGGCCAACATCAGCAACAGCATCGACAAGCCCGGCGCCTACGCCGGCATGTGGCCCTTCGAGGACGCCGCATCGTGGCAGAAGAACGCCGCCGCCCTGCGCGGGCTCTATGAGCTGCGCCAGCGCGTGCGCGCCCTGGAAAAGAAGACGACATGACTGAGACCCGCATCGACATCCACGGCATCCTCGAGAAGCTGCCGCACCGCTACCCCATCCTGCTGGTCGACCGCGTCCTGGAAGTGGAGAAGGGCGTGCGCATCCGCGCGATCAAGAACGTCAGCATCAACGAGCCGTTCTTCCAGGGCCACTTCCCGCACCGTCCGGTGATGCCGGGCGTGCTGATCCTCGAGGCGCTGGCGCAGGCCGCCACGCTGCTGGCGGTCGAGAGCTACGACTTCACGCTGGACGAGAACCATGTCGTGTACTTCGCCGGCATCGACGGCGCGCGCTTCAAGCGTCCGGTCGAACCGGGCGACCAGTTGATCCTCGAGGTCACGCTGGACCGCGCCAAGGCCGGCATCTACAAGTTCGGCGCCAAGGCGCTGGTCGGCACCGACATCGTGGCCGAGGCCGGCCTGATGTGCACCATGCGCAAGCTCGACTGCTGAGCCCGCGCAGACTCTTCCGCTGAACAGCCGCTGAATCCGGACGCCCATGGCCCAGATCCATCCCACCGCCCTCATCGACCCGCGGGCGCAGCTCGACGACACCGTCCAGGTCGGCCCCTACGCGGTGATCGGCCCCGAGGTGCGCATCGGCGCGGGGACCCGCGTCGGTCCGCACACCGTGATCGAGGGCAAGACCACGATCGGTCGCGACAACGTCATCTTCCAGTTCGCGTCCATCGGCGCGATGCCGCAGGACATGAGCCACGGCGGCGAGGTGACGGAGCTCGTCATCGGCGACCGCAACACGATCCGCGAGTTCTGCACCTTCAACACCGGCACGTTCAAGGAGCAGGGCGTCACGCGCGTCGGCTCCGACAACTGGATCATGGCCTACGTGCACCTGGCGCATGACGTGATCGTCGGCGATCACTGCGTGCTGGCCAACAACGCGACGCTGGCCGGGCACGTGCATGTCGGCGACTGGGCGACGATCGGCGGCCTGACCGGCGTCCATCAGTTCGTGCATGTCGGCGCGCACGCGATGATCGGTTTCCAGGGCCACGTGGCGCAGGACGTCGCGCCCTACATGACGGTCGACGGCAACCCGCTGGGCGTGCGCGCGGTCAACCTGACCGGTCTGCGCCGCCGCGGTTTCAGCAACGACCGCATCGGCGTGATCCGCCAGCTCCACAAGCTGCTGTTCCGTGACGGGACGACGCTGGAGCAGTCCGTCGCCAACATCGAAGCGCTCAAGCAGGGCCAGGACGCGGAGTCCACCCGCGACATCCAGGCGATGCTGGACTTCCTGGCGGGCGCCAAGCGCGGCCTCGTCCGCTGATCGGCCCGGAAGACCGACATGAGTTCCACGGATCCTCGACTGGGCCTGGTGGCCGGCGAGGCCTCCGGCGATCTGCTCGCCAGCCTGCTGCTGCAGGGCCTGAAGGCGCGCTGGCCTGGGTTGAGCTCGGCCGGCATCGGCGGCCCGAAGATGCAGACCCAGGGCTTCGACGCCTGGTGGCCCAGCCACAAGCTGTCGATCTTCGGCTACTGGGACGCCATCAAGAACATCCGCGAACTGCTGGCGATCCGCCGCCAGCTCGGCGATCGCCTGATCGCCGAGCGGCCGTCGGTCTTCGTCGGCGTCGACGCGCCGGACTTCAATTTCGGCCTGGAGCACCGGCTGCGCGAGGCCGGCATCAAGACGGTCCACTTCGTCTGCCCGTCGATCTGGGCCTGGCGCGCGGACCGCGTGCAGACGATCAAGCGCAGCGCGGACCACGTGCTCTGCCTGTTCCCCTTCGAGCCTGCGATCCTGGAGAAGGCGGGCATCCCATCGACCTACGTCGGTCACCCGCTGGCGGACCAGATCCCGTTCGAGCCGCCGCGCGAGGACGCGCGCCGCGACCTGGGCTTCGGGGAGGGCGACACCATCGTCGCCATCCTGCCCGGCAGCCGTCGCAGTGAACTGGACCACATCGGTCCGCCGCTCCTGGAGGCAGCCCGCCGCATGCACCAGGCGCGGCCGGCGCTGCGTTTCGTCATCCCGATCGCGCCGGGGCTGCGTCCGATGGTCGAGGCGCTGATGGCGCAGCACGGCCAGGGCCTGCCGATGACGCTGGTCGACGGCCGCGCGCAGGACGCGCTGGCCGCCTGCGACCTGACGCTGGTGGCCAGCGGCACCGCGACGCTGGAAGCGGCGCTGCTCAAGCGACCGATGGTGATCGCGTACAAGCTGCACTGGTTCAACGCGTGGCGGATGAAGGGCAAGGCGCTGCTCCCGTGGGTGGGCCTGCCCAATGTGCTCGCGCGCGAGACGCTGGTGCCCGAGTGCCTGCAGGACGAGTGCACCGGCGAGCGCATCGCCCGCGAGGGCCTGGCCTGGCTGGATGATGCGCCGCGCCGGGAGCGGTTGCGCGAGCGCTTCCTCGAGATCCACCAACAGCTGCGCTGCAACACCGCGCAAAGGGCCGGCGATGCGATCGCGAAAATCCTCGGCGCTTGAGCCGCCGACGCAACTGGGCCTCGAATGGGTCCGCGAGGGCCTGCTGTGCGGTGTGGACGAAGCGGGCCGCGGCCCGCTCGCCGGTCCGGTGGTCGCCGCGGCGGTGATCCTCGACGACCAGAATCCGATCAAGGGACTGAACGACTCGAAGGTGCTCAGCGAGAAGAAGCGCGAGCAACTCTTCGACGAGATCCGCGCCAAGGCGCTGTGCTTCTGCATCGCGGAGGCGACGGTCGAGGAGATCGACCGCATCAACATCCTGCAGGCGACGATGCTGGCGATGCGCCGCGCGGTCGAGGGCCTGCGGCTCAAGCCCGCGCACGTGCAGGTCGACGGCAACCGGCTGCCGGTGCTGCGCATCCCGGCCGAGGCCATCGTCAAGGGGGACGCGCTGGTGCCGGCGATCTCGGCCGCGTCCATCCTGGCCAAGGTGCATCGCGACCGTTTCTGCCTGCAGATGCACGCGCAGCACCCGCAGTACGGCTTCGACAGCCACAAGGGTTACGGCACGCGCGAGCACCTGGACGCGCTGCGCGTGCATGGCGCGACCGCGTGGCATCGCCAGAGCTTCGCGCCGGTGCGGACGCTGGACCTGGGCGATCCGGGCCTGGCGAACATCGCCCCCGTGTTGAGGGCCGAGCCCGCGCTGAACGAGGAAATGAGACCCGGATGAGCTGGCAGTCGATCACAGCGCGCGACAACCCGAACCTGCAGCGCCTGCGCAAGCTGGCGCAGGACGGCGGCGCCTATCGGAAGCTGGGCGGCGTCTGGCTCGAAGGGGACCACCTCGTGCGCGCCGCGGTGCAGCGCGGCGTGAAGCCGGCGCTGGCGCTCATCACGGACGTGGCCGCGGCGGACGAGGCGTTGCATGCGCTCGCCGACGTGGCGCCCAAGGTGCTGGTCGTGTCGCCGGAATTGTTCAAGACGGTGTCGGGCCTGGAATCGCCGGCGCAGATCGGTATCGAACTGCCGCTGCCGACACAGCCGCGCATCGAGGCGAAGGCCGATTCCGTCGTGCTGGACCGCCTGCAGGATGCGGGCAACGTGGGCACCATCCTGCGCAGCGCCGGGGCGCTGGGCTTCCGTCAGGTGCTGGCGCTGAAGGGCACGGCGGCGCTGTGGTCGCCGAAGGTGCTGCGCGCCGGCATGGGCGCGCATTTCGGGCTGCATCTGGTGGAAGGACTGAGCGTCGACGATCTCGACGCCCTCCAGGTCCCGCTGCTGGCGACGAGCTCGCACGCCGATGCGCTGCTGCATCAGGCCGACCTGCCCAACCCCTGCGCCTGGGTCATGGGCCACGAAGGGCAGGGCGTGGCCGAGGCGCTGATGCAGCGCTGCGCGCTGCGCGTCGGCATCCCGCAGCCCGGCGGGGAAGAGTCCTTGAACGTGGCGAGCGCGGCCTCGATCTGCCTGTACGAAAGCGCGCGTCGCAGGCTGGGCTGACGGCACGCCGCTCGGAACGAGCGCGAGTCGGATTCGTCCGGGGGCGCGTCCACGAGCTCTTTGACGGGCTCCTCGACGGGCTCCTCGACGGCCTCAGCGCGCCATCGCGAGCGCCCCGACGCCCAGCGCAATGAACGCCGCGCCGGCGATGCGCCATCCACGTTCGCCTTCACCGAGCAACTGCCCGCCGATCAGCGCGGCGAACAGCATCGACAGCTCCCGCGCCGGCGCGACGCGCGACAGCGGCGCGAGCTTCATCGCGTAGAGCACCAGGATGTAGGCCGTCGGCGCGCCGACGGCCACCATCAGCGCATGCCGCCATTGCTTGCGCAGGGCGGGGCCGAAACCGGCGCGATCCCGCAGCACGGCGGGCAGGCTGACCGGCACGCGCAGCAGGTTGCAGAGGTAGTCGTACAGGATAGGCGACAGTGCCAGCACCTTCACCGCGTAGCCGTCGATGACGCTGTAGGCGGCGATCGTCGCGCCGGTCGCCGCGCCCCAGGCGATGCCGAGCTTGCGCTTGCGATGCAGCTCGGGATCGCGGTTCGCGCCCCTGGCGAAGAGGGCGGGTCCCGCGGCCATCAGCAGGATGCCGCCGACGACGCCCGCCAGGCCGAGGCCGCCGCCCAGCCCGAGGTGCTCGCCCAGCAGCACCACGGCGACCAGCGACGAGAGCACGGGGCCGCTGCCGCGCGCGACGGGGTAGACGACCGTCATGTCCGCCGCCCGATAACCTGCGAGCAGTGCGTTGAAGTAGGCCAGGTGCACGATCGCGCTGGCGATGGTGGCGGTCCATGCCTGCCAGCCCCAGTCTCGCAGTTCGTCGAACCCGACCACCACGACCACGGGCAGCCACAGCAGGCTGACGCCGAGGGCGGTCATGCAGGCGAAATGATGGTTGCCCTGCGCCTTCTTGGCGGCGAAGTTCCACAGCGCGTGGATCAGCGCGGCCGCGACGACCAGGGCGAGCGCGCTCGCTGGCATCGGTCGCGGACGGGCTCAGTACATCAGACGATCGGGTCGGATGTCGCGCAGGATGGTGGTCGCGATTTCCTCGATCGACTTGTGCGTCGACGACAGCCAGTTGATGCCGGCCTTCTTCATCATCGTCTCCGCCTCGCGGACCTCGTAATGGCAGTTCATGAGGTCGGCGTATTTGCTGCCCGGACGGCGCTCGTTGCGCACCTGCGCCAGGCGCTCCGGATCGATCGTCAGGCCGAAGCACTTCTTCTTGTGCGGGATCAGCAGCGAGGGCAGATGGCCGCGGTCGAAGTCCTCGGGGATCAGCGGGTAGTTGGCGGCCTTGATGCCGTGCTGCATCGCCAGGTAGAGCGAGGTCGGCGTCTTGCCGCAACGACTGACCCCCACCAGGATCACGTCGGCCGAATCGAGGTTGCGGGCCGACTGTCCGTCGTCGTGTGCCAGCGAGAAGTTGATCGCCTCGATCCGGTCGTGGTACTCCTGGCTTTTCGCGACGTCGGAGAAGCGGCCGACGCGGTGGCTGGACTTGATCCGGAACTCGTCCTCCAGCGGCGCGATGAAGGTGCCGAACATGTCCATCACGAGGCCTTGACACTCCTGGCGCACCACGTTGAGCACCTCGCGGTTCACCAGCGTGGCGAACACGATGGGGCGCACGCCTTCGCGTTCGCCGGTCTCGTTGATCTCCTGGACCAGTTGGCGGGCCTTCTCGCCGCTGTCGATGAACGGGCGGCGCACGTGACGCGCCTTCACCGAGAACTGCGCCAGGATGGAGTTACCGAAGGTTTCGGCGGTGATGCCGGTGCCATCCGAAACGAAGAAGACGGTGTGCTGGGTCATGGGGGCCTTTGAATCGTGCCGGAACCGGACCGCGAGCGGGTCCGGGCGCCTTCGCTGGATCGGGCATGCCGCATGCCGAAGCGGGAAGTTCAGCCGTTGTTCCACCTCGGCCCGGCCCCGAACGGGGGCTTACATCATAGATCGACGACCCACTAGAATCGTCCGCAACTTGCCCCTGCCCATCGCATGAACGCCGCATGACCGTCGCAATGACCGTCACACCACGACGCCCACAAGAATCGACAACATCTGTCGTGCGCCGTGTCATGCCTGTCTCCCTCGAAGCCGCCGACGCGATCGGCCTGCTCGGGAGCGCGCGGGGAGCCCCGGTTTCTCAACATCACGGAGTTTTCCCATGTCTGATGCACGCTTCGAGGCGACCGCCCTGGTCGTACCCTTCGAGAAACTGAGGATGACCGACGTCGAGTCGGTGGGCGGCAAGAACGCCTCGCTCGGCGAAATGATCTCGCAGCTGGCCGAAACCGGCGTGCGCGTGCCCGGCGGCTTCGCCACCACGGCGCACGCCTTCCGCGACTTCCTCAAGCATGAAGGCCTGGACGTCCGCATCCAGAAGCGCCTGGCCGACCTCAACACCGACGACGTCCGTGCCCTGGCCGCGGCGGGCGCCGAGATCCGCGGCTGGCTGGAAGCCCAGCCGTTCCCGGCGGAGCTGGAAGCGGCGATCCGCGCCTCGTTCGCCGCCCTCACGGCGGACAACCCGGACGCCTCCTTCGCCGTCCGTTCGTCCGCCACGGCGGAAGACCTGCCTGACGCCTCCTTCGCCGGCCAGCAGGAGACCTTCCTGAACGTCGTCGGCATCGAGGACGTGCTGCACAAGATGAAGGAAGTCTTCGCGTCGCTCTACAACGACCGCGCGATCAGCTACCGCGTGCACAAGGGCTTCGCGCACAGCGACGTGGCCCTGTCGGCGGGCGTGCAGCGCATGGTGCGTTCCGACCTCGGCGCCGCCGGCGTCATGTTCACCATCGACACCGAGTCCGGCTTCAAGGACGTCGTCTTCATCACCTCCAGCTACGGCCTCGGAGAGACGGTCGTGCAGGGCGCCGTGAACCCGGACGAGTTCTACGTCCACAAGCCCGCGCTGCAGCGCGGCAAGTTCGCGCTGATCCGTCGCAACCTGGGCTCCAAGCTGATCCAGATGACCTTCTCGACGCCCGAGGAGAAGGCGGCGAGCGGCAAGCTGGTCAAGACCGTCGATGTCGAGGTCGAGCAGCGCAACCGCTACTCGCTGACCGACGAGGACGTCGTGCAGCTGGCCAAGTACGCGGTGATCATCGAACAGCATTACGGCCGTCCGATGGACATCGAGTGGGGCAAGGACGGCAACGACGGCCAGCTCTACATCCTGCAGGCGCGTCCGGAGACGGTGAAGAGCCAGGCCGAAGGCCAGGTCGAGCAGCGCTTCAAGCTCAAGGGCACCGGCACGGTGGTCGTCGAGGGTCGCGCGATCGGCCAGAAGATCGGCACGGGCCCGGTGCGCCTGGTCGACAGCGTGGCCGAGATGGAGCGCGTGCAACCCGGTGACGTCCTGGTCACCGACATGACCGACCCCAACTGGGAGCCGGTCATGAAGCGCGCCAGCGCGATCGTGACCAACCGCGGCGGCCGCACCTGCCACGCGGCCATCATCGCGCGCGAACTGGGCATCCCGGCGGTGGTCGGCTGCGGCGACGCGACCGACAAGCTCAACGACGGCCAACTGGTGACGGTGGTCTGCTCCGAGGGCGACACCGGCTTCATCTACGACGGTCTGCTCGAGACCGAGGTCAGCGAAGTCCACCGCGGCGAGATGCCCTACAGCCCGGTGAAGATCATGATGAACGTCGGCAATCCGCAGCTGGCGTTCAACTTCGCGCAGATGCCCAACAGCGGAGTCGGCCTGGCCCGCCTCGAGTTCATCATCAACAACAACATCGGCGTCCACCCGAAGGCGATCCTCGACTATCCGAACATCGACAACGACCTGAAGAAGGCGGTCGAGTCGGTGGCCCGGGGTCACGCCTCGCCGCGCGCCTTCTACGTCGACAAGCTGGCCGAGGGCATCGCGACCATCGCCGCGGCCTTCTGGCCGCAGCCGGTCATCGTGCGTCTGTCCGACTTCAAGAGCAACGAGTACCGCAAGCTGATCGGCGGCTCGCGCTACGAGCCGGACGAAGAGAACCCGATGCTGGGCTTCCGCGGCGCGTCGCGCTACATCTCGGGCGAATTCCAGGACGCGTTCGCGATGGAATGCGAGGCGCTCAAGCGCGTGCGCAACGACATGGGCCTGACCAACGTCGAGATCATGGTGCCGTTCGTGCGCACGGTGAAGCAGGCGCAGAAGGTCGTCGAGATGCTCGCGGAGCGCGGCCTGAAGCGCGCGGCGAACGGTGGCCAGGACGGCCTGCGCGTCATCATGATGTGCGAGGTCCCGAGCAATGCCATCCTGGCCGAACAGTTCCTGGAGCATTTCGACGGCATGTCGATCGGTTCGAACGACCTGACCCAGCTGACGCTGGGTCTGGACCGCGACTCCGGCCTCGAGCTGCTGTCGGGCGACTTCGATGAACGTGACCCGGCGGTCAAGGCCTTGATCTCACGCGCGATCGCGGCCTGCCGCGCCACCGGCAAGTACATCGGCATCTGCGGCCAGGGCCCCAGCGACCATGCGGACTTCGCCGAATGGCTGGCCGCCGAGGGCATTGCCTCGTTGTCCCTGAACCCCGACACGGTGATCGAGACCTGGCAGCGTCTCGCCAAGCGCTGATCGACTTCAGCAACCCTCAGGACGGCGCCTTCGGCGCCGTTTTTACTTTTGGGGAAGCTGTGGATGGGCGGCGGTCATCGAAAGGGCGATGATCCGCCCCCATGTCCACGCCTCCGCCAGACGCCGCGTTCCGTCGCCGGCTTCACCGCATCTACGGTGCCTACACGATCGGTTTCGTCCTGCTGGTGGGGGTCTTGGGCGTGCTGGAGCGGATGGGGATGCCCAAGCAGTGGCTGGGCTTCTCGTTCCTGCTGCTGACGGTGCTGATCTACGCCGGCATCGGTGTCTTCAGCCGCACCACCGATCCGGTCGAGTATTACGTGGCCGGCCGCCGCGTCCCGGCGTTCTACAACGGCATGGCCGCCGGCGCCGACTGGATGAGTGCGGCGAGCTTCCTGGGCATGGCCGGCAGCCTCTACCTGGCGGGTTACGGCGGGCTGGCGTTCGTGCTGGGCTGGACCGGCGGCTTCTGCCTCGTGGCCTTGCTGCTGGCGCCCTACCTGCGCCGCTTCGGCGGTTTCACGGTGCCGGATTTCCTCGGCGCGCGTTTCGAGAGCCGCGGGCTGCGCGTGATGGGGGCCGCCGCGGCGGTGCTGGTGTCCTTCATCTACCTCGTGGCGCAGATCTACGCGATCGGCCTGATCACGACGCGCCTGACGGGGCTGACCTTCGAGATCGGCCTCTTCGTCGGGCTGGGCGGCGTGCTGGTGTGCTCCTTCCTCGGCGGCATGCGGGCCGTCACCTGGACCCAGGTGGCGCAGTACATCATCATGATCGTGGCCTACGTGGTGCCGGTGATGTGGCTGTCGACCCTGCAGACGGGTTCGCCCTTGCCGCAGTTCACCGCCGGCACCGAGGTCCGCGAGATCACCGTCCGCGAACAGCAGTTGCTGCACGATCCGAAGGAACTGCAGGTCCGCGGGCTCTACGAGCAGCGCGCCAAGGACTTCGAGCATCTCATCGCGGGACTGCCGCATTCGCTCGACGAGGAGCGCCAGCGCGTCTCGCAGGTGATCGCGCAGCTGAAGTTCGAGGAGGCGCCGCTCGCGCAGATCCAGGCGGCGGAGAAGGTCCGCGCCGCGCTGCCGCGCACCGAGGCGGAGGCGCGCGATCTGTGGCAGCGCGCCGCCGCCGCGAATCGCCAGCGCGCCGAGCCGCTCGCCGGCATGCCGCCGCACGCGCGGCCCTTCGCCGGCGATCCCGACGGCACGCCGGCCGAGCAGGAGGCCTACACGCTGGCGCGCCGCAACTTCCTGGCGCTCGTGCTCGTGCTGATGGTCGGCACCGCCGGACTGCCGCACATCCTCACCCGCTACTACACGGTGCCCACGGTGGCGGAGGCCCGCAGCTCGGTCGCGTGGACGCTGTTCTTCATCGCGCTGCTCTACCTGTTCGCCCCGGCGCTGGCGGTGATGCTCAAGCACGAGGTCCTGCATCACCTGGTCGGCTCGCCCATCGCGGAGTTGCCGGGATGGATGAAGCAGTGGATGCGCGTCGATCCCGGTCTGCTGAACATCCAGGACATCAACCAGGACGGCATCCTGCAACTGGGCGAACTGCGCCTGGGCGGCGACATCGTCATGCTGATGACGCCGGAGCTCGCGGGCCTGCCGTACGTGCTCTCCGCGATGGTGGCCGCCGGTGCGCTGGCGGCGGCGCTGTCGACGGCGGACGGGCTGCTGCTGACGATCTCCAGCGCGCTCTCGCACGACGTCTACTACCGCGTCATGAACCCGCGCGCGTCGATGACGCAGCGGGTGACGATCTCCAAGGCGCTGCTGCTGGCGACCGCGCTCACGGCCGCGGCCGTGGCCGCGCAGAAACCGGCGGACATCCTGCTGCTGGTGTCGTCGGCGTTCTCGCTGTCGGGCTCGACCCTGGTGCCGGCGCTGGTCGCGGGCATCTTCTGGCAGCGTGCCAACAAGCAGGGTGCCGCGGCCGGCATGCTCGCCGGGCTCGGCATGACGCTGTACTACATGGTGAACGCGCATGCGGGCCTGCGCCAGGCGCTCGGCGTCGGTGGCGACCCGCAACTGTGGTGGGGCATCCAGCCGATGGCGGCGGCGCTGTTCGGACTGCCGGCGGGCATCGCGGCGCTGGTCGTCGTGAGCCTGCTGACCCCGCCGCCCTCGGCCACGGCGCGCGCGCTGCAGGCCCGCGTCACCGGCGCCATGCCCTGAGCTGACGCCTTCCGGGGCTCATTCGGAAGGAGGCCGGACGCCTGGTGGACGGGGAGGGTCAAAGTCGTCTAGAATCCGCGATTCCCCTTGCCGGGCCCAGGAGTAGACGCTGGGGTCCGGCTTTCAGGCCAAGGGCAGGACATCACCCGATGTCGGTGCCGGCGGTCGTTGAAACCCACAAGGAGTACACATGCGTCACTATGAGATCGTTCTGCTGATCCATCCGGATCAAAGCGAACAAGTTCCGGCGATGCTGGAACGCTACAAGGGCCTGGTCACCAACGGTGGTGGCAAGGTTCATCGCGTGGAAGACTGGGGCCGCCGTCAGCTGGCCTACATGATCCAGAAGCTGGCCAAGGCGCATTACCTGTGCCTGAACATCGAGTGCAGCAAGGAAATCCTGGCTGAAATCGAGACCGGCTTCCGCTTCAACGACGCCGTGCTGCGTCACCTGACCGTCGTCAAGGACAAGGCCGAGACGAACCCGTCGGTGATGATGAAGGCTGTCGAGCGCGAAGAAGCCCGCAAGGCCCCGCAAGAAGCGTCCGCCTGAGCTGACAAGCGCGACAACTGACGTTCCGACATTCTGATCCGTTGAGTCGATCCGCTCCGCACGCATGAACCGATTGGTATTGCAGGCGCAGATCCTCGAAACCGCGGCGATCCGATACACCCCCGCCGGGCTCCCGGCCCTGGACCTGATGCTCAAGCATGAGTCCATGGTCGATGAAGCCGGTTCTCCGCGCAAGGTCGCACTGGAGATCAAGGCGGTGGCGATCGGTGATGTCGTGAAACGGGTCCAGGCGCTGGGCCTGACGGAGAAGACGGTGTTCACCGGATTTCTCTCGGCACAGCGGCAGGGGCGGGGCACGGTGTTTCACATCACCGGCTTCGCGGACTGAACGGGACGAGCCAGGTCGCGCAGATCGTTTACATCTGGATAGATAGCAGGAGTTCACTATGCCCCCGCCACGTGGTAAAGGTCGGTTCTCGAAGGACCGCAAGCCCAAGCGCAATCAACAATCGCTGCTGTTCCGCCGCAAGCGTTTCTGCCGCTTCACCGTCGCCGGTGTCGAGCAGATCGACTACAAGGACGTCGACGTCCTGCGCGACTTCATCGGTGAAAACGGCAAGATCGTGCCCGCCCGCCTGACCGGCACGCGCGCCTTCTTCCAGCGTCAGCTGTCGGTGTGCATCAAGCGCGCCCGCTTCCTGGCCCTGCTGCCGTACAGCGACCAGCACAAGGTCTAAGGAGTCCACCCATGCAAGTCATCCTGCTGGAAAAAGTGGCCAACCTGGGTAACCTCGGCGACGTCGTCAAGGTCAAGGACGGCTACGCCCGCAACTTCCTGATCCCGACCCGCCAGGCGCGCCGCGCCACGGAATCGGCGATCAAGGAATTCGAAGCCAAGCGCGCCGAACTCGAAAAGGTCGCCGCCGAGAAGTTTGCCGCCGCGCAAGCCCTGGGCGAGAAGATCAACGGCATCACCGTGACGATCTCGCAGAAGGCCGGCGTCGACGGTCGCCTGTTCGGTTCCGTGACCAACGCCGACATCGCTGAAGCGCTGACCAAGGCCGGCACGGCCATCGTCAAGTCGCAGGTGCGTCTGCCCAACGGTCCGCTGAAGACCGTCGGCGAGTTCCCGATCAATGTCGCTCCGCACACCGACGTGGTGGTGGAAGTGACCGTGAAGGTCATCGCCGAAGTCGAGTGATCGCTCGACACACCCGATGGGCGCTCTGCGCGTCCATCGGGGTTGTCACCGGATTCGCGGGGCACACGACCTGCAAAGATCGGGGCAACATCAAGAAAGCCGACAGCTGAGAAGCCGTCGGCTTTCTGCTTTTCCGGGGGTTGAGTTATCCCGCTCGCTCCACAAGCTATCAAAAGCTCATCCACAGGCTTGTCCACAATGTCCGCGATCTTCACCCCGCCCGGATCCAGTGCCAGCGACAGCGAGATCGCGCGATTGCGCCTGCCGCCCAACTCGGTGGAAGCCGAGCAGAGCGTGCTCGGCGGCCTGCTGATCGACAACACCGCCTGGGACAAGGCGGCGGACACGCTCAGCGACTCCGACTTCTACCGCTACGAGCACAAGCAGGTCTACGCCGCGATCGGCAAGCTGATCAACGGCGGCAAGCCGGCGGACGTGGTGACGGTGTTCGAGGAACTGACCTCGGTCGGCAAGGCCGAGGAGTGCGGCGGGCTGGCCTACCTGAACGCGTTGGCGCAGGGCGTGCCGAGCGCCGCCAACCTGCGCCGTTACGCCGAGATCGTTCGCGAGCGCGCGATCCTACGCAAGCTGGTCGCGACCTCGGACGAGATCGCGACGGCGGCGTTGAATCCCGCCGGCCGCGCGGTCAACGAGATCCTGGACGAGGCCGAAGGCAAGATCTTCCGCATCAACGAGGAAGGCTCGCGCGGTGGCACCGGCTTCCAGAGCATGGACCGCCTGATGGTCGAGCTGATGGACCGCGTCAACGAGCTGGCGGAGCAGGGCGCCGAGGACGTCACCGGCGTGCGCACCGGCTTCTACGACCTGGACCGCATGACGGCGGGCCTGCAGCGCGGCGACCTGATCATCCTGGCGGCGCGGCCGTCGATGGGCAAGACCGCGTTCGCGATCAACATCGGCGAGGCCGTCGCCATCAACGAGGGCCTGCCGGTCATCATCTACTCGATGGAAATGGGCGCGGCGCAGCTGGCCTTGCGGATGGTCGGTTCGATCGGCCGCATCGACCAGAGCAACCTGCGCACCGGCCGGCTGAAGGACGACGAATGGGGCCGGCTGGCCGAGGCCGTCGACAAGCTCGGCAACGCGCCGATCTACATCGACGAGAGCCCGGGCCTGTCGCCCAGCGAAGTGCGCTCCAGAGCCCGGCGCCAGGCGCGCATCTCGGGCCAGATCGGCCTGATCATCATCGACTACCTGCAGCTGATGAGCGGCAACGGCGGTGGCAGCGAGGAGAACCGCGCGACCGTGGTCGGCGAGATCTCGCGGGGCCTGAAGGCGCTGGCCAAGGAACTGCGTTGCCCGGTCATTGCGCTGTCGCAGCTGAACCGCTCGGTGGAAACGCGGCCGGACAAGCGGCCCATGATGTCCGACCTGCGCGAGTCGGGCGCCATCGAGCAGGACGCGGACATCATCATGTTCATCTACCGCGACGAGTACTACACCAAGGACGAGTGCAAGGAACCCGGCGTGGCGGAGATCATCATCGCCAAGCAGCGTAACGGCCCGGTGGGCACGGTGAAGCTGGCCTTCGCGCGGCAGAACACGAAGTTCGAGAATCTGGCGCCGGGTTACGTGAGCCCCGGCGGCGACGAGTACTGATGTCGGATCACGGCGGCGGATATTGCGCCGCCGTGCGTTGCCCTTCCACCCCGACGCTGCGCTGCAGCCGCACGCCGAAGTTCCATCCCAGCGTGCGCTGGTCCTTGCCCTTCTCGCGCACGATCAGCATCAGCGGCCGCCAGGTCGAATCCTGCGCCATCGTGCGGTCCGCATTGGCGCGCGCCTCGGCGGCGCCTTGCGCATCGCCGCGCAGCCGCGCCAGCCCCTCCAGCGCGCGGAAGGTGTCGATCCACGCCGACGCCTGCGGGCGCATCGAGAAATTGATGTTGTACTGGCAGAGGCTGTCCTTCGGCAGCGCCTTCACCTTGGCCTCGAACTCGCTCAGCAGCGCCTCCGCCTTGTCCCGGTTGGCGCGCGTATTCTTCTCGCCGCTGGCGTCCGGTTCGAGCGTCTCCACGCAGCGGGCGATCCAGTCGTCCCGGTTCTCGCGGACCTTCTCCAGCATCTGCGTCGGCGTGCTGAAGTGACGGTCCAGGTCGGCATCCTGTTTCCCGCCGATCGTGAATGGCGAGACCGCGTTCTTCTCCAGGTTCCAGAACAGGTCCCGGTTGACGTCGATCAAGCCCGGCAGGCCGCCGCCGCTGATCGAGCCGTCCTTCCCGTCCTTGCCGAGCTTGACCTCCGACGGATTGGCGGGCGTCAACGTGTTGACCTGGAGGCCCACCGACAGCTTGTGCTGCGCGGTGTCGCCCTTGTCCGCCGTCACCTGGATGTGGCCGCCGTGTTCGGTGCGTGATTCGGCGATGCGCTCCGCCTTGAGCGACGCGCCGGCGCTGACGCCGACGCGGTAGGTCTGGCCGTCGCCGCCCGCCAGCTTCAGGTTGGCGCCGGCGCTGACCTTGGTGACGAAGCTGCGCGTCAGGCTCTGGCCGTGGATCTCGCCCAGGCTGACCTTGGGATGCCGGTCGAGTACCGCTTCCAGCGGGCCGGCGTAGGGCGCGGCGCCTGTCGGATGCACCTGGTCCCAGCGCACCCAGGAGTCCAGCACGCCCAGCATCTCCTTGCGCAGTTCGTCGTCCTTGCCGCGCTGGCGGAACAGCCGCAGGATCGTGCCCTCGGTCTCCTGGTGCATGCGGCTCATCCTCTCGGTGGCGCTGACCTGCGCCTTCACCACGCCGGGCAGGTCCGGGCCGGCGGCCACGCCGAGGGTGGCTTCGGGGCCGCTCGCGCGCGTGCTGCCGAGCGAGAGCTCCATCCCCAGGATCGGCATGAAAGCCTGGAAGAAGGCCTCTTCCTTGCGCGACCAGCCGACCGACACGATCGGCGACACCACCGGCGACGGCACGCTGTAGGGCAGCGACGGCAGACCGCCGCCGACGATGCCGCCGCCGGACAGCTTGACCTTGTCGCGCAGTTGCATCGACAGCAGGATGGGCTCGAAGTAGCGGACCACGTCCTCCTTGCTCTGGAAGCGTTTTTGGCGCGCCGCGTCGGCTGCTTCGTGCATGGACACGTCGTGTGTGAGCGCGCCCTGACGCTCCGCGGGCGCGGTCTCCGCCAGCGTCAGCTTCACATGATCGATGACGGCGCGCAGCGCGTCCGGCGCCGTCGCGTGGTCCTTCGCGAGTTCCTCGAACAGCGGCGGCAGCGCGTGCTCGCGATTGGGCTTGTGCAGGCGTCCGGGCTTGTGCGCGCCCGCCGGGTTCTCCAACGCGTAGACCGCCGCGCGCAGCTCGCCGGCCTCGCTGCCCTTGAACTGCCATTGCGCCGGATGGCCCTGGCCCTGGCCTTGGCGCGTGGTCCGCTCGGCCAGCGCCTGTGTCGCGGCGGCGAACGCCCGTGCCTCAGGCGCGGGGACGCCGGCCGCGGTCAGGTCCCGCGCCAGGTCCGAGCGCGCCCAGTCGGCGAGTTCCCCGGCGGTCTTGCGCACGCCGCTGTCGGCCTGGCTGCGGTGGGTCGTCATGCCGAAGCTCTCGGCGATCGCGGTCGCGCGCTTGAGCCCCGCCGGCGTGAACGGCGTCTTGTGCCGGTGCGGCGTCACCGCGCGCTGCAGCCACGATGCCGACGGCTCCTCCCGCGACAGCCACTCGCCGATCGCCTTGTTCATGCGGGCATCGTGACGGGCGTAGGGCGAGCCGACGGCATTGGAGAGGCAGCCGTTGCGCACCGCGTGATACGCCGCCCGTTCGGCGCCGGTGAACGTGGTCGCCGCCGAAGTCGACGCCTCTGCTGGTGCTGATCCTGATGACGAAGCAGGCGGAGACGAGGCGGCGGCGACGTCCGTCGGCGCTTGTCGTGCGACGCGCTTCGCACCCGCCAACCACTGGCGGACGGCGGGGTCCGGCTCCACGCGCTGCGCCGCGTCGGCCGACCAGAAGCTGCGCATCGCCTGCAGCGTCTCGCTGTCCGGCATGCTGCCCTGCGGATCGCCGAGCAGATGCACCACCTCCGCGCCGCGCGGCAGCACGCTGGCCTGGCGCAGCAGATTGCGGACGTCCGATTCCGCCTGCGTGGGCTCCTGGCCGACGCCGCTCTCAGACAAATGATCGGGAACGCGATCGGGACCATGATCGGGCAGGTCGGCCACGCCCTGCATCCAGTCGCGCGTCGGCCGCGATTGCAGCGCCGCCAGGGCCTCCCGCGCACGCGAGGCGTCGCCTATGCACACCACCGACAGCAGCTCGGAGGCGATCTCCATGACCCCGATCGATGGCAGCGCGTCCGCCGACGGATTGGGGGGGCGGCCGTTCACCGCCTTGAGCAGCAGCGCGCCGAAGCGCGCGTTCTCGACGGCCGGTGCGAAGCCGCGCAGTCGTGTCGCCTGGGCTTGCAAGGCCTGCGCCTCCCGCGCGTCGAACGCCGCCTTGGCGACGGCCGGATCGGGCGGCGGCTCGACGCTCGAGGCCAGCGTGATCGAGGCCTGCAGCACTGCCGACACGCCCGCGTCGGTCGCGTGCAGCGTGGCGCGCGCCGCCGCGTCGTTCGCGCCGCCGGGTTGGCGCAACTGCGCGATCGCTTCCGATCGCGCGCCGTAGAGCGCGTCCTTGGTGTCGTCCAGCCGCTGCCGGACGAAGCGATCCTTGTCCACCAGCTGCTGCCGGGCCTGGACCTCGGCGGCCAGCGGCTGGAGGCCGCCGGCGACGGCCTGCGTGATCGGGCTGCGGGCCTCCAGCACGGGCGTGGCGCTCGCGGGCTGCGGCTTGGCCGCGTGCGTGCTGGCCTTTTCGATCAGTGGGCGCGGCTTGAGCCAAGGCACCACGGCGGTGGCGAGGCGGTTCCCCGTCGAGCGCGTCGGCGCATCCCAGGGAGACGGTGTGCGCGGCGGCAGGCGTTCGTTCAGGCCTTGCGCCTGGGCGGAGAGGGCAGCGAGCTGGCTGGTCGAGTCGGTCGGGGCCGTCGCCTGCGGTGAGGGCAGCGATGCGCGCACCGGACGTTCCACGGTGCCGCCGACGCCGGGCACGATGGCGTTGAAGGCCACTTCGCGACCGAACACCGCGCGTTTCGCACGCGCCGGCAGGCCCTGCAGCGCACCGGAGGTCGAGGGGCTCCTGCCCGGGGCGGCCGACGTGGGCGTCGTCGGATTGGCAGCCCCGCCGGAGCTGCCGGCGGTGCTCGGATTCGCCGTGGCTTGTCCGGTCGCGCTGGTCGGTCCGGTGGCTTGGCCGGCACTGCTTGCATCCGCGGGGACGATCGGTCCACCGGTCGTCGTGAGCTTGGAAGAAACCATCGGCGGTGCCGCCTCCTGAGTGCGATCGGGATGTCCGCGGCGGGTGGTCTCCCGCCGGGCCGAGTCACTCTAGAAGCGCGCCTGTCCGCGCCCAACGAACCGAATCGCGTTAGGACATGCGGCTCATACCGCGATGTCGCGCAGCAGCATCGGCCAGGCCGAGCTGCCCGCCCATCGCGGCTTCTGCCAGGGTCGGCCGACGGTAGTCGTGGCGATCGGGAACGCGCGCGTGGCGGGATTCACGTCGCGCCAGACCTCCTCGCCGTCGACGAACACGCGGCATTCGCCGGTGGCCAGCGGCTGCCACGCTTCGTCGGCGGTGAGCGGATCGGTGGCGACGAGGACGATGCGGTCGTCCGTGCCGTTCATGGCGCTCAGGTCCAGCGACATGTCGCAGTCGACCAGCCGCGCCATCGGGAACGGATGGCGCCGCTGCAGCACCTGCAGCCGGCTGGAGCAGTGGGTGTACAGCGCCGCGCCGTTGGTGAGCAGGAAGTTGAAGTTGCCGTGGCGGGCGATGACTTCGCTGAGCTGCGCGACGTGGGGCGCGAGTTCGCGCCAGGACGGCGGCTGATCCCGCTCGAGGTCCCGGTCCGCGAAGCGCTTGCGCAGCTCCTGCAGCAGCCAGCAGAAGGCGCGTTCGCTGTCGGTGCTGCCGACCGGCCGGTAGGGGCCGTCCAGCACGGGCTGGAAGTCCCTCAGGTCACCGTTGTTGGCGAATACCCAGGTCTGCCCGAGCCATTCCCGCTGGAACGGATGGCAGTTCGACAGCGTCACCTCGCCCTGCGTCGCGCGACGCAGGTGTGCGATCACGATGCGCGACTTGATGGGGTAGCGGCTCAGGAACTCGGCGAGCGGCGATTCGCTTGCCGGCTGGTCGTCGTGGAAGACGCGGCATCCGGAGCGTTCGTAGAACGCCATGCCCCAACCGTCGATGTGCTCCGCGGTACGACCGCCGCGGGCAGCGAACCCGGTGAAGGAGAAGGTGATCGCTGCATCGCTGTTGCAGTTCATTCCCAGCAGTTGGCACATGGCGACGACTATCGCGTGCGCGGGCGGACCGGCCAAATGCGGAAGCCGCATGGGCTCATGCGATTCGGCGCCGATGAGACGGGATCAGGCCTTGACAGGCCGTGCGCGTCGCATTGGGCTGCGGCTGCCCCGTGGCTATCCGGACGTGGCCGGCATGGCGTCGGGCGGCAGGCCCGCGACCGCGCGCGCCCACATGCGCTCATAGAGCGCCTCCAGGTCGCGCGCGAAGGCCGGCGAATCGATCCACGGCGGGATCGTCGGGCCGGCTCGATCGGCTGACCGGCCAAGACCGGCCTGGCCGACGAGCGAGCAGACCCGATCGACGTACGCCTCGGGCGTGTCGCAGACCAGCTCGGACAGACCGGCCTGCACGAGCAGGCTCTCCGCCACGCGCGACGCGAAGCCGTCGCCGCGCAGCGTCACCACCGGCACGCCGGCCGCGAGCGCATCGCTGGTCGTCGTGTGCCCGTTGCAGGGCCAGGTGTCGAGCGCGACATCCGCCGCAGCCAGCCGGTTCCAGTGGTCGGCCATGCCCACCGGCGGCATGAAGACGAGCCGCTCCGGCGCGATGCCGCGCGCGGCGGCCTCGGCGCGCAGTTGCGCGTCGGCCTGCTCGCCGCCGCTGAGCTGCCACAGCAGCGCCTGCGGCAGGCGATGCAGGATCGCCATCCACGCGTCGAAGACCGTGGGGGTGATCTTCAGCACCACGTTCGCCGAGAGCAGCACGATCGCATCGTCGGGCAGGCCGAGTTCCGCGCGCGGCGTCGGCTCGATGCGCCGCGTCGCGTCGCCGGGCTGGTAGCAGCGCGGCAACTGCGCGATTCGCTCGGTATAGAACGGCGCATCACCGAGCGGCGTCACGATCGCGTCGCCGATGACGTAGTCGATGAAGTCCGCGCCGCAGGTGCCGGGGAAGCCGAGCCACGCGACCTGCACCGGCGCGGGCCGCGCGGCCAGCGCGGTGAAGCGGCTGCCGGCGGTGTGGCCTTTCAGGTCGACGGCGATGTCGACGCCTTCCGCGCGCATGCGCGCGGCGATGCCGGCGGCATCGAGGTCGCCGACGTCGATGAAGCGCTCACAGGCCGCGCGGATCCGCCGCTGCAGCGCGGAGCCATCGTCCGGCCCGTGAGAGAACAGCAGCACCTCGAAGCGCTCACGATCGCGGTGCTCGAGGACGTCGACCATCAGCGCGGCGGTCGCATGGGCATGGAAGTCCGACGACAGGTAGCCGATGCGCAACTTCGGCTTGGCGACGGCCTTTGCCGGCGGCAGGCGCGCGATGCCGCGGCTCAGGAAACGCGTGCTCAGTCGCGCGACCTTCAGCAGATCCGCGGCCTCATGCGGCAACGTCGCCAGCGCGAAAGGCACGCCGAATTCATCGTCGGCATCGTCGGGCTTGGCGCGGATCACGGCGTGCAGCGATCGCAGGTTCTCGTCGAAGTCCTGCCAGCGCGCGCACTGCTGGTCGCCATGGGCCTGGTAGGCCTGGGCCATCACGCTGTCGGGCCGCAGCGCGGCGACCGTGCGGAAGCACTCCGCCGCCTCGGCCTTCATCTGCAGCGACTGCAGCGCGAAGCCCAGCTGCAGATAGGCATCGACGTCGTCGATCTTCAGCGCGAGCGCCTGCATCAGCGGCCCGATCGCGTCCTGCGTCCGTCCGCTGCGCCGCAGCGATTCACCGAGGTAGCGTTGCAGCTCGTTCGACGCGACCTGTGCATGCGGCTCCAGCAGCGCGACCGCCGCGGCGTAGCGGCCGCGGCCCATCTCGTGGAGGGCGTCGCGCAGCAGGTCGTTGTGGGCATCCATGGGGACGATTATGGGAGTTCAGGCCGTCGATCCCGACGTCGCGCACAGCGCGATGCAGAACGCCATGAAAGCCTCCACCGAGGCCGGCGGCAATCGCCGCGACGGCCGCACGATGTGGAGCGGGAAGGTCTCGCCGGGCCAGTCGGGAAACAGCTCGACCAGCGTGCCGTCCGCGATCAGGTGCTCGACGCTCAGCGCCAGCACCTGCGCCACGCCCGCTCCCGCGACGCAGGCCTGCACCATCGCGTCGGCGTCGGTCATCGTCAGCGAGCCCGACGTGGCCACCGTCAGCTGTTCCTTCGCGCGGCCCTTGCCGCGCACGAAGATCCATTCGAAGGGCCGGCCGCGCTGCGGATCGATGTACTGGAGGCAGTCGTGCTTCGCCAGCTCGGCGGGCTTGCGCGGACGCCCGCGCCGGTCGAGGTAGGACGGTGCCGCCACCGTCAGCACGCGGTTCTCCAGGAGCTTGCGCGAGGTCATCGTCGACGCCGGCTGCGGCCCGAAGCGCACGGCGACATCGACGCCTTCCGCGACCAGGTCCCCGCTGCCGGGGAATTGCACCATCGTCAGCGTCAGGTCCGGATAGAGCGCCTGCAGCCGGGGCAGGGCGGGCGCGAGCACGTAGCGCGCGAACAGCGGATTCAGGCTCACCCGCAATGCGCCGCGCACGCTGACCGCCGCGCCCGAGACGACGTTCGCGGCCTCCTCGATGCCTTCCAGGTGCGGCACCGCGTGCTCGTAGAGCCGCGTGCCCTCGCCGGTGAGGTGCAGTGAGCGCGTCGTGCGGTCGAGCAGGCGCACGCCCAGACGCTCCTCCAGCCGCGACACCGCCCGGCTCACGCCCGAGGCCGACATCCCCAGCACTTCGCCCGCCTTGCTGAAGCTGCCCGACTCCACCACCGCGGCCAGCACGCTCATGCCGGCCAGCAGCCGTCCGTCGATGCTCATCCCGTTGTCCTCATCTTTGAATTTCAGCAAAGGTCATTTGAGTGACTCTACCTTTATCAAAGATCGTCCGCTTCGCATCATTCGCTCCGTTCCCCCTGGGTCGATGCCCCCATCGATCCGCCGGACGAATCCCCAACGATTTCCAACGGAGTTCCCATGACCGATCGCGACATCCTCTTCAAGTCCGGCACCGTCATCACGATGGATCCCGCGTCGCCCAACCTGGCCGTCGGCGACGTGCTGGTGCGGGACGGCCGCATCGCCGCCGTCGGCCCCGACCTGACCGCCGGCGACGCCGAGGTGATCAATGCCGCCGGTTGCATCGTGATGCCCGGGCTGGTCGACGCCCACCACCATGCGTGGCTGGGCGTGATGCGCCGGCTGATGCCCGACGTCGACGACCTCTTCGCCTACATCGACGTGGTCGCCAGCAAGCTCGGCGCGCACGTCCGCCCGCGGGACATGTACACGAGCACGATGCTGACGGCGGCCGCCTCGCTGGACGCCGGCATCACGACCCTCGTCGACGCCTGCCACAGCTCGCGCAGCCCCGAGCACACCGATGCCGCGCTCGACGCGCTGCACGCCTCGGGCATCCGCGCGCTGCACATGGTCGGCCCGGCGATGGACAAGGGCGCGTCGTCGGCGCATCTGCCGGGCGACCTGGCGCGTCTGGCGGCACGCTGGAACGCGGGCGACAGCCGCGTGCAGGTCGGACTCTTCGGACAGTTGAAGCTGGACTGGTGGGAGGTCGCGCGGGGCCTGGACATGCGCATCCTGACCGAGTTCATCGGCGACCTCGCGCAGCTCGGCCCGGAGTTCGCGAAGCCCGGCGTGCTCGGCCCGCACAACCTCTTCAACCACTGCACGCGCGTTTCTGCGGCGACATGGCGGCTGTTCGCCGACGCCGGCGTGAACATCACCGTGAATCCGCGCTCGGACGCGCTGTTCGGTTTCGACGACGAGACCTTCGCCTACCAGGTGGCCGTCGACCACGGCCTGGCGCCGGCGCTGGGCATCGATCTCGACACCGCCTTCGGCAGCGACCTGTTCGGCGAGATGCATGCGCTGTTCCACCAGCAGCGCGCCGCGATGCGGTATCGCCGGTTCCGCGGCGAGGCGGGCGTGCCCGCGCCGATCGGCGTCGAGGAGGTGCTGCGTGCCGCCACCGTCAACGGCGCGCGGGCGGCGGGTCTGGAGGACCGCGTCGGTTCGCTGACGCCGGGCAAGGCGGCGGACCTGATCATGGTCCGCACGCAGGGTGCGGCCGTATTTCCGGTGACGAACGCGATCGCCACGATCGTGCAGGCGGTGGAGCGTGCCGACGTCGACACGGTCGTGGTCGGAGGGTGCCTGCGCAAGCGCGACGGCCGGTTGATCGACGTCGATCTGGCGAAGCTGGCGGCTGACGCGGCGTCCTCGCGCGACTTCCTGCTCGACGCCAGCGGGCATCGCGTCGATCTGTTCAAGACCGCGGCATGAGCGCGCCGACCTCCGCCGCGACGCTGAGCCGACCCGCGCCCGGCGTCATCGCGGCGCTGTTCTGCGGCTACCTCGCCGTCGGCCTGCCGCTGCCGGTGCTGCCGCTGTTCATCCATGAGCGGCTCGGCTTCGACGCGCTGACCGTCGGGCTCGTCATCGGCCTGCAGTTCGTCGCCACGGTGCTGACGCGCGGCTATGCCGGGCGGCTCGTCGACGGGCAGGGCGGGCGGCGCTCGGCGTTGCAGGGCGCGATCGGCTGCGCCTTCGCGGGTCTGCTGTACCTCGTCGCGGCACTGCCTGGGTGGTCGCCGTCGATCGCGTTGGCCATCGTCGTCGCCGGACGGCTGGTGGCCGGCTTCGGAGAGAGCCAGTTCGTCACCGGCTGCGTGTCCTGGTCCATCGCGTCGGTGGGGCCGCAGCGCGCGGGCCTGTCGATGTCGTGGACCGGCATCGCGATGTTCGGCGCACTCTCCATCGGTGCGCCGATGGGGATGTGGCTGTATCGCGGCCAAGGTCGAGGCCACGACCTGGTTGCCGTGATGGCTGCCTGCGTCGCGGCGCCGCTTGCCGCCTGGGCCGTCGCGCTGGTGACGCCGTCCTACCGCATGGCCGGCGGCGCGCGGCTGCCGTTCCGGCGCGTGGTGGGCCAGATCTGGCGGCAGGGACTCGGGCTGACGCTGCAGGGCGTCGGGCTGGCCGGACTGACCGCGTTCGCGTCGCTGTACTTCGCGGCGCGCGGGTGGACGCATGCCGGCATCGTGATGACCTGCTTCGGCGTCGGCTTCATCGCGGTGCGGTTGCTGCTCGGGCACCTGCCCGACAGGATCGGCGACCGGCGCGTGGCGCTGTGGTCCTTGACCGTCGAGGCGATCGGGCAGGGCCTGGTCTGGGGAGCGCCGGGGGAGGCCGTCGCGTTGGCGGGCGCCTGCGTGACCGGCCTGGGTTGCGCGCTGATCTATCCGGCGCTCGGCGTCGAGGCGCTCAAGCGCGTGCCGCCGGCCAGCCGTGGCAGCGCGATCGGCGCATTCGCGGCGTTCCTCGACATCGCCTATGGCCTGGCCGGTCCGACGGCGGGCCTGGTGGCGGGTCGCTTCGGCTTCGCTGCCGTGTATGGGCTGGGCGGGGTGGCGGCGCTGCTCGGCGTGGTGCTGATCGTCACCGGCCCGACAGGCAGTACCGTGCCGACGCGCACGGCGTCGGAATGAGAGCGGCGCGGCGTCGAGAGGTGTGGGTGCGGGTGCGGGTGCGGCAGCCCGGGATGTCCATGGGCACTGGCATTCTGCGGCGATACTGTATAAATTGACAGTATGCCGCAAGACACCAAGATCGCTGCCCCGCCGCTGTACCTCCAGGCCGACGCGCTGAAGGGGCGGGGCAGCGCCTGGGCGATGCCGCACCGCTTCGAATCGCGCGAGCGCGAGCAGTACGACGACGGCTGGGGCACGCTGGACCAGGAGGCGCTCGAGGAGCACGTCGCCCCGAAGACCGAAATCATCGAGGAGCAGGCGAAGAAGATCGTCAGCGGCAACCAGTCGCCCGACATCGGCTTCGACCTGTCGATCAATCCGTACCGCGGTTGCGAGCACGGCTGCATCTACTGCTTCGCGCGGCCGACGCACAGCTACCTGAACCTGTCGCCGGGCCTGGACTTCGAGACCAAGATCATCGCCAAGGTCAACGCCGCCGAGCGGCTGCGGGAGACGCTGGCCTCGCCCGCGTACAAGCCCGCGCCGCTGGTGCTGGGCACCGCCACCGACGCCTACCAGCCGATCGAGCGCAAGCTGGGCATCACGCGCGCCGTCGTGGAGGTGCTGACGGAGGCGCGGCATCCGTTCTCGGTGGTGACCAAGTCCAGCGGCATCGAGCGCGACCTGGACCTGATCGTGCCGATGGCGCTGCGGCAGCAGGTGTCGGTCTACCTGTCGGTGACCTCGCTGGATCCGGCGCTGTCGCGGATCCTGGAGCCGCGCGCGGCCTCGCCGCAGCGGCGGCTGCAGACGATCAGGGCGCTGGCGGACGCGGGCGTGCCGGTGGGCGTGAGCGTGTCGCCGGTGATCCCCTTCCTCAACGAGCCGGAGCTGGAGCGCATCCTCGAAGCCGCCGCGGAGGCCGGGGCGACCAAGGCCTTCAGCATTCCCTTGCGGCTGCCCTGGGAAGTGGCGCCGCTGTTCCACGACTGGCTGCGGCTGCATCAGCCGGACAAGGCGGCGCGCATCATGGCGCGGCTGCGCGACATGCGCGGCGGCAAGGACAACGATCCACGCTTCGGCACGCGCTTCACCGGCGAGGGGATCTGGGCCGAGCTGCTCCAGCAGCGACTGCGCAAGGCGTCCAAGCGACTGGGCCTGGGCCGCGAGCGGCATCAGTTCGACTTCAGCGAGTTCCGCCCCCCGTCGAAGGTGGTGGGGCAGCAATCGCTGTTCTGAACGGTGGCAAGACCTGGCCCCTCGCCAGCTGATGTTTTCCAGTTGATCCTTTGCCAGCCGATCCTTTGCCAGCGGATTTAGCAATGACCTTCCTCAGTATGCGCAGGGGGAGTGACCTACCGGGATCAATGCCCCCCGATGAAACGCTCTTCGGAGGGAATGTTTTTCGAGCGCATCACGCAGAGACTGATTGCCTTTGAGTCGAGGACTCGCAATGCAGGAGTGGTGATGACATTGGATGTGAGGGATATGAAGTGCGGCTCAGAGGTGCGGCCCTTGATCGCGATCATGGTGCAGCCGCCGCCGACCCGGGGCGATGTGTCGGAATACGAACTGCTGATCGATTTGTTGAAGACCCCGGACGTGCTCTTCGGGCCGATGGGCTGGCAAGGGCTGCCGGATGCGCGCTGCCGTTACGCGAACTGGGAGGAACTCGAGCGGCCGCTGGAGTTCCTTTGGAGGAGTGGGATTTCCCCGCGGCACCTGCAGCACCTGCTGCTTCTGGCAGGGCATTTCGCTCAACGACATTCGCTGCGGCGGGGGGACGGCAGTACTCTCCCTGTACGAAGAGGACACCATGACCAGTTTCCGCTATGACATTCCGATGCAGCTTTCGCGCGAGCGGGCGCATGAGCGGACCATGGCGTTCTGGCACGAATTGGGATCGGTCGACCTGATGAAGGCGAACTTCCTCATCGTCTTCACTGAAGCGTCTGCGCCACCGGTCGTTAGCGCCTCTGTGTCCCCTGCATGATCAAGGGGCCAAGCCATGCCGATCACGCCCAATGACCTGCTCGAGGCGGCCCGGCGGCAGGCACTCGACCCTTCGGAAACTTGGCGCCGATCGGCAATCAGCCGCGCCTACTATGCGGCTTACCACCGCTGCAGGGATTGGGAAAGTACGCTACCCACGTTGGGTTCGAACGCCGGGCCTGCCGGAGGTCGACATCAGGAACTGATCAACTGACTTCGGAACCCGGCGCCGGAGTGTGGAATGGAGGTCGGCAATCGATCGCGTGCTTCCAGCTACCAGCTGTTTGCCCAACGCCAACGTCGAGTGGACGCCGACTATGACCTCCACGTGGAAGTCACTGAAGCGACGGTGCGCCTGCAGTTGGAAGAAGTCCAGCAAATCCTGACACGCTGTGACCAAGCACTGCCCCAATCGATGCTCCAGCGTGACCGGCCATGATCACCCACGCCGGCACGCACCCACCCAGTCCCACTCCTTGCGATAGACCGAGGTCTCCACGCCGCTGAGGCTGAGCACCGTGTGATACAGCCCGTCATGCGACATCGGCGTATCGCGACGCTGCGTCAGGCACGCGCTGTCGAGCTTCTGCGATTGCCGCGTCTGTTCCGGCAGCCACAGGATCAGCGGCACATGCTTCTGCTGCTTGGGCGCCAACGCGTAAGGCATGCCGTGCAGGAACAGGTTGTTCTCGCCCAGCGACTCGCCGTGGTCAGACACGTACAGCAGGCTCGGGTCGAAGCGCTGCGCCTGCGTGCCCAGCCAGTCGATCGCCTTCGCCAGCACGTGATCGGTGTAGGCGATCGTGTTGTCGTAGGCGTTGCGGACCTGGTCCAGCTCGCACTGCTGCAGCGCGTTGCTGCGGCACTCGGGCTGGAAGGGCTTGCGGTCGTCCGGCGTGCGCAGGTAGTAGGCGGGACCGTGGCTGCCCATCTGGTGCAGCACCAGCACGACGCCGCGCGCGACACGTTGCGGATCCAGCGCGGCGATGCGCGCGTCCAGGTCGTGCAGCATCACCTCGTCCAGGCACTCGCCGTCCGCGCGGCACAGGCCCGCGGGAATCGGATGATCCGGCCGGGCGGGATTGATCGCCTGCGCATTCGGCACGCGGTCGCAGATCCCCTTGCAACCCGACTGGTTGTCCAGCCACAGCACCGCCAGCCCGGCGTGCTGCAGCACGTCCAGCAGCGTCTGCTGGTTGCCGGGATGATCGACGTACACCTCGCGGCCGAGCTGCGAGAACATGCACGGCAGCGAGGCCGCCGTCGACGTGCCGCAGGAAGCGACCTCGCGGTAGCTGAGCACCGGCTTGGTCGACAGCTCCGGATTGGTCGGCTTGCCGTAGCCGTTGAGCTGGAAGTTCTCGGAGCGCGCGGTCTCGCCGACCACCAGCAGCACCAGCGGCGGCCGGGCGCCCGCGGCTCGCGGCGCGAGCCTGGCGTCCGCCGCGACGACCTCGAGCGGCCCCTTGGGCTTCTTCTGCTTCTGCGCGGCCAGCGCGGCGCTCGCCCAGATCGCGTTGATCGGGCTGACCATCTTGGTCAGCGCCTTGTTGTTGCGCAGCGTGGAGGCCAGGTCCGCCGTCCGCGTCGCCGCGAGCCCGACGCCCAGCGCCAGCGCCACGGCCACGCTCGCGAGGTTCCATCCCAGGCGCTTGAACCAGCGCTTGTCCGTCAGGCGTTGGCGCCAGATCCAGACCAGCGGGATCAGCGCGATCACCAGCACATGGGCCGCCAGCCCCCAGCCGATCAGGTCGCGCGTTTCGCGCACGTCGGTCTGCAACGCGTTGGTGATCATCGTGCTGTCGATGATCACGCCGTAGCTGCCGATGAAGTAGGCCAGCGGCGCCGTCATCAGCAGCATCAGCGTCAGCAGCGGCTTCACCGCCACGCGCCAGGCCAGCAGGCTGAAGACGGCGGCCAGCACCATGATCACGATGCCGGCGAAGACGATGACGAACAGCTTGCCCGACACGCCGGCGTAGTCCGGCATGCCCCACATCCGCTGCCACAGCGGCCAGTTGCCCAGTACACCGACCCACAGGGCGGTCAGCCACGTCAATACCAGCGGTGAACGAGCTTGCAAGGCGCCGACCTCGCGGGTCCGCGTGGTCGAAGAATCGGAAAACGGCATCTTGTTGTGTCAGGCCGGCAGAAGCAAACCCGCCCTTTTAGTTGTCGTACCTGAAGATCCCCTGAAGCTTCCCCGAGGCTTTCCTGAGGCTCCCCTGACGCATTCCTGAGCCTCGCTCCCGCTCCGCCCGGAAACCGCCTTCATCCTCGCAAGGCCATGCCGCCGCCCCGGGCGGCCTTCAGCCCCTGGCCGCTGGCCTGCACGTAACGGCGCTGCAGTTCCTCGATCCGAGGCTCCAGCGCACCGGGATCGCTCATCCGGTCCCGGTAACGCTTGAGCACCAGCGCCGCCATGTCGATCAGCTTGGCGTTCAGCGTCTGCGTGCCTTGCTCGACCAGCAACTGCACGCCGGTCTGCGCGTCGCCGCGCATGGCATGGCGCATCGCCGTCTCCGAGATCGCGAACACCCGGGCATTCGCGTCGCGCAACAGTTGCGTGCTGGGTTCGTGGCCTTCGGCCATGCTGATCAGGACTTCGGTCGCCGATTTGGAGCTGCAGAAGCGCAGGCCGAGCTGGCTCATGAGCGTCTCCATCTCGCTGAGTTCGATGTCCTGTCGCGCCATGCGCACCCACAGCGCCACCAGCAGGCTGGCGGCCTCGAGGTCGAAGTCCTCGTCGGCGGCGCGACGCGCGAACTTGCGCGCCAGCAGCAGCGCATCCGCCAGCTTGCGTTCCATCAACAGACGCAGGCCTTGCATCAGCACGTCGAAGCCCTGCAGGCGCTGGTCGCGCGGCGCGCGCTCCATGGCCTGCATCAGCGCATCCGTCGCGTACTTGAGGCCCTTGCTGTCCTTCGCGTCGAAGCGCATCAGCGCGATCAGCGCCAGGCTGTGCGCATCGAACAGCTTCGAACGCAAGCCCTGCGCCACACTGCGCTCGAGCATCTTGAGCGCCTCGTCGCGCTGCCCCGCGTAGAAGGCCAGCGTGCCGCAATGCTGCTGCCGCAGCAGGCAGCCCGGCGTCAGCGTCGCGGCGGTGCGGTAGGTCGCGAGCGCGGCGTCGATCTCGCCTTGCTCCATCTGCACGCGCCCCATCAGGTCGTAGCTGTCGGCCTGGTCGGGCATGTCGCCGATCAGCGTCTCCAGCGTGCGGCGTGCGGCGCTCAGGTTGCCGGTGGCGACCTCGGTCCGCGCCACGCCCAGCCGGGCCCAAGGCACGGTGCGCGCGGCGATGATGGCCTCGTACAGCTCACGCGCTTCGGTGTGACGCTCCAGGCGCAGCAGCAGCTCCGCGCCGATCCGGGCGGCGTACAGCCAGTAGGTGGCCTTGCGTTGGAAACGCTCCAGGCACAGGTCTGCGGCGCGGTCGAAGTCCTTCGCGTCGATGGCGTCGAAGATGCCCTTGAGCTCCACCTTGCGATGCCGCGCGTTGGCCAGCCGGTCGGCGAGCGCCGTGGTCGTGTAGGGTTTGACGAGGTAGGCGTCCAGCGCCGCCTCGGCGGCCTCGGCGACCTTCGCGTACGAGGCCTCGCCGGTCACCATGACGAAGACGGTGGAGTAGGGGAGCAATTGCTCGCGACGCAACTCGTCCAGCAGGTCCTGCCCCGACATCTCGGAGCCGTCGAAGTAGTAGTCGCAGATGACGATGTCGTAGGGCTGCGTCTCCAGGATCACGCGGGCGTCGCGCACGCGCGTGGTCTGCCGCACATGGCCGACGCCGAGTTCGCGCAACTGCGCCGTCATCAGGCTGCGCGAGTTCGCGTTGCTGTCGATGACCAGCGCCTGGGTCTTGTCGAGCGTGCCGGCGACCGTCATGGCCGAGGCCTCGGGGCGTCGACCTGTCCGTACGCATCGCGCCGCTCGCGATGCGAGGGACGCGCGCATGTGAAAAAGCCCGCCTCCGAAGAGAGCGGGCCGGCAGCACCCCAGCGAATTGTGCGAATGTCGTCGACCACCGACCGATTGTCGGCCCGGCGACTACCGCCGGTCCCCCGGGTTTGCGTGGGTGGCCGGCGCGATTCGCGAATCGTGGCGAGGGTTTGCGTGTCGCTGTTGGCGATTTACTTGAAGAGGTCCTTGACCCGATCGGTCCAGCTCTTCGCGTTCGGCGAGTGGCGCTCACCGCCGTCGCGCAGGCTCTTGTCGAGGTCCTTCAGCAGCTTGCGCTGGTGCTCGGTGAGCTTGACCGGCGTCTCGATGCTGATGTGGCAGTACAGGTCGCCCGGATAACTCGAGCGCACGCCCTTGATGCCCTTGCCGCGCAGGCGGAAGGTCTTGCCGTGCTGCGTGCCCTCGGGCAGTTCGATCTCGGCCTTGCCGCCCAGCGTCGGCACCTCGATCGAGCCGCCCAGCGCCGCGGTCGTGATCGACACCGGCATCGTGCAGTGCAGGTCGTCGCCGTCGCGCTCGAAGATGTCGTGCTGCTTGATGCGGATCTCGATGTAGAGATCGCCCGACGGACCGCCGTTCACGCCCGGTTCGCCGTTGCCGGCCGAGCGGATGCGCATGCCTTCGTTGATGCCGGCCGGGATCTTGACTTCCAGCGTCTTGGTCTTCTTGATCTTGCCGGCGCCGTTGCAGGTGGTGCAGGGCTCGGGAATGATCTTGCCGGCGCCGTGGCAGTGCGGGCAGGTCTGCTGGATGCTGAAGAAGCCTTGGCGCATGTGCACCGTGCCGCTGCCGCCGCAGGAGCCGCAGGTCTTGGCGCTGGTGCCGGGTTTTGCCCCGCTGCCCTTGCAGGTCTCGCAGCCTTCCCAGGACGGGATGCGGATCTGCGTCTCCTTGCCGCGCGCGGCTTCCTCCAGCGTGATCTCCATCGCGTAGCTCAGGTCGCTGCCGCGGTAGACCTGCTGGCCGCCGCCCTGGCGACGTCCGCCGCCGCCCTGCTGACCGAACAGGTCGCCGAAGATGTCGCCGAAGGCCTCCGCGAAACCGCCGAAGCCCTCCGCGCCCGGACCGCCGCGGAAGCCCTGGTTCGGGTCCACGCCCGCGTGGCCGTACTGGTCGTAGGCGGCCCGCTTCTGGCCGTCCGACAGCATCTCGTAGGCTTCCTTGGTCTCCTTGAACTTGTCCTCGGCCTCCTTGGCGCCTTCGCCCTGATTGCGGTCAGGGTGGTACTTCATCGCGAGCTTGCGATACGCCTTCTTGATGTCCTCTTCGCTGGCGTTCTTGGCGACGCCCAGGACTTCGTAATAGTCACGCTTTGCCATGGATCTTCCTGCAGGCCTCAAACCGGAACGCCGCGCGAGGCTGGCGGCCCCGCGCGGCGGCTGTCAATCGACAGCGATTGCCGTGATCCCTGCCGACCTCGGTCGGCAGGGTCGGCTCACTTGGAGTCCTTGACTTCCTTGAACTCCGCGTCCACGACGTTGTCGTCGGCGGGCTTGGCGGAGGCTTGCGCGCCCGCGGCGTCCGCATGCTCGGCACCGGCCGCGCCCGCACCGCCACCGGCCGCACCGGCCGCGGCCTGGGCCGCCTGCGCCTCGGCGTAGACCTTCTCGCCCAGCTTCTGGCTGGCGGTCATCAGCGCTTCGGTCTTGGCCTCGATGTCGGCCTTGTCCTCGCCCTTGATGGCTTCTTCCAGGTCCTTGATCGCGGTCTCGATCTTTTCCTTCTCGCCGGCGTCCAGCTTGTCGCCGTGCTCGCCCAGCGACTTCTGCACCGAATGGACCAGGCCGTCGGCCTGGTTCTTGGCCTGCACCAGATCGACCTTCTTCTTGTCCTCGGCGGCGTTGGCCTCGGCGTCCTTCACCATCTTCTCGATCTCGGCCTCGGACAGGCCCGAGTTCGCCTTGATGGTGATCTTGTTTTCCTTGCCGGTGCCCTTGTCCTTGGCGCCGACGTGCAGGATGCCGTTGGCGTCGATGTCGAAGCTCACCTCGATCTGCGGCGTGCCGCGCGGCGCCGGCGGGATGCCTTCGAGGTTGAACTCGCCCAGGCTCTTGTTGGCCTGCGCCAGTTCGCGCTCGCCCTGGTAGACCTTGATGGTCACGGCGGGCTGGCTGTCCTCGGCGGTCGAGAAGGTCTGGCTGAACTTGGTCGGGATGGTCGTGTTCTTCTTGATCATCTTCGTCATCACGCCGCCCAGGGTCTCGATGCCCAGGCTCAGCGGGGTGACGTCCAGCAGCAGCACGTCGGTGCGTTCGCCGCCCAGGACCTGGCCCTGGATCGCGGCGCCGACGGCCACGGCCTCGTCGGGGTTCACGTCCTTGCGCGGTTCCTTGCCGAAGAACTCCTTGACCTTCTCCTGCACCTTGGGCATGCGCGACATGCCGCCGACCAGGATGACGTCGTCGATCTCGCCGACCGACACGCCCGCGTCCTTGATCGCGGTGCGGCAGGGGGCGATCGTGCGCTCGATCAGCTCGTCCACCAGCGACTCCAGCTTGGCGCGGGTCAGCTTGATGTTCAGGTGCTTCGGACCGGTGGCGTCGGCCGTGATGTACGGCAGGTTCACGTCGGTCTGCGACGAGTTCGACAGCTCGATCTTGGCCTTCTCGGCGGCTTCCTTCAGGCGCTGCAGGGCCAGCACGTCCTTGGTCAGGTCGACGCCCTGTTCCTTCTTGAACTCGCCGATGATGTAGTCGATGATGCGCTGGTCGAAGTCCTCGCCGCCCAGGAAGGTGTCGCCGTTGGTCGACAGCACTTCGAACTGCTTCTCGCCGTCCACGTCCGCGATCTCGATGATCGAGATGTCGAAGGTGCCGCCGCCCAGGTCGAAGACCGCGATCTTGCGGTCACCGGCACCGTGCTTGTCCAGGCCGAAGGCCAGGGCCGCGGCGGTGGGCTCGTTGATGATGCGCTTGACGTCCAGGCCGGCGATGCGGCCGGCGTCCTTGGTCGCCTGGCGCTGCGCGTCGTTGAAGTAGGCCGGCACCGTGATGACGGCCTCGGTCACTTCCTCACCGAGGTAGTCCTCGGCCGTCTTCTTCATCTTGCGCAGGACTTCAGCCGACACCTGCGGGGGCGCCAGCTTCTTGCCGCGCACTTCCACCCACGCGTCGCCGTTGTCGGCGGCGGCGATGGTGTAGGGCATCAGGTCGATGTCCTTCTGGACTTCCTTTTCCTGGAACTTGCGGCCGATCAGGCGCTTCACCGCGTACAGCGTGTTGCGCGGGTTGGTCACCGCCTGGCGCTTGGCCGAGGCGCCGACCAGCACTTCGCCGTCTTCCTGGTACGCAATGATCGACGGGGTGGTGCGGGCGCCTTCCGCGTTCTCGATGACGCGGGTGGTGTTGCCTTCCATGACCGCGACGCACGAGTTGGTCGTGCCCAGGTCGATGCCGATGATCTTCTTCTTAGCCATGTGGTGCTCCTGAATTTGAAAACTGGCGGAACGGTCAGCGGGGGAGGCCCCTGGGGCTCATCGGATGAGCGGCTGAAACAACGTTCCGGGATGCTTCTGATCTGTGGATAACTTTTCCGGGTTCAAGGGCCCGGTTGTTCTTTTTGAAGCTTATTTCGGGGCGGTCACGGTGACCAGCGCCGGACGCAGCACGCGTTCGGCGATCAGGAACCCCTTCTGCAGCACCGTCACGACGGTGTTGGGGTCCTGCTCGGCCGGCACCACCGAGATGGCCTGGTGCTGGTGCGGGTCGAACTTCGTGCCGGCGGCGGGATTGATCTCCACCACCTTGTTGCGCTCGAGCGCCGACTGCAGCTGGCGCAGCGTCGCGTGCACGCCCTGCAGCACCTGCTCGACGCTGGCGTCGGGCAGCGCGATGGCCGCGGAGAGACTGTCCATCACCGGCAGCATCGCCTCGGCGAAGCCCTCGACGGCGAACTTGCGCGCCTTGGTCGTGTCTTCCTCGCCGCGGCGGCGGGTGTTCTCGACCTCGGCCTTGGCGCGCAGGTAGGCGTCGGACATCTCGGCCAGGCGGCGCTCGGTGTCGGCCAGTTTCGCTTCGAGGGTCTCGGGGACGGAAGCGGCGGCCGCGGCGGCGGCCTGCTGGGTCAGTTCGTCCAGCGTCGGATCAGGTTGTTGGTTGTCAGTCGTCATGGTTGGATGGCCCCAATGCGGATGCCCGGGCTGGCCTGACCTTCCTCGCGGAAGGGGGCACCAGCGCGGCCGGCCTCTGGACGAGCCAGCTCGCGTCGGGCGACCCGCCGCATCTGGGGCCCATGGCCGGAACTTCAAGAGGGTGATTTTCGCATCCGCGCCGGGCAACCCCCGATCCTGCTACTCCCCGCAGCTGCCGCAGCCCCGCTTTGGGCGCCCCGCGTCGTTGCAAATCCTCGCCATAGCGCCGCGATGGCTCCGGTTTGCGCCTAGCGGTGCATCCCAAATCGGGGCCGCGTCAGCTGCGGGGAGAGGGCTCGTCGTCGTTCCGCTGGCGCTCCAGGCGGGCGATCTCGCGGGCGGCGATGGGGGGCAGGCCTTGGAAGTAGGGACGGACGGCGCAGCCGACGCCGACGCCCAGTTCGATGGCCTTGCCGGTGCGGTGGATCCAGTTCAGCGGGGCAGGGCGGGTGGCCGCGCCAGCGACGTTGACCAGCAGGCCCAGCACGCCCAGCAACCAGGTCGAGCCGATGAAGAGCCACAGGCGGTTGGCAACGCCGTGGCCGATGTTGCCCGCGGCGTGGCGGGCACCCGTCCCGGTGAAGCGGGGGAGGACGGCAGGCGACTTCCTCACCTCGAAGAGGGGCACCGGCACCAGTGGGGCTGGCTGGCCGTCGCCGTGCCCGGCGTCCGGCACCCGGTGACGCTGCCGGGTCATGGCCACGCCGCCAGCCAGGCCGGTCAGCGCGCCGGCCGTCAGCGACACGCCGGCCGACAGCCCGATGTCCGGCAGCGCGCCGAGCGGGGTCATGCCGAGCGAGGCGCCCCGGATCGCGTTCAATCCGCCGAAGGCCTTTTCGCCGGCACGCACCTGCGTCGGGCCGTCGATCAGGCCGTGGCGATCCTGGAGCGCCTGGATCTCCTGGCGGAGCCGCCGCACGCCCTCCAGCCCGTAGGGCGTGCCGCTCCCGTCCAGCAGATCGGCCACGTGGTCCGGCACCAACTGGGCCGGGGGGATGGGCACCAGCTGACGGCCGGTGAGTGCCGCGACGCGCGGCGACACGACGCTGCCGAGGGTGGCGCCGATCGCGCCGCAGATCGACGCGCCGACCCACCGGCTGGTGGCGATCACCGCGATCTGCAGCAGGTTGTGGTCGGTGTCCTGGTCGACGTAGTTGCGATCGCTGCCGATGCCCAGCGTCTGCGGCGCGTCGAAGGCGCTGCGCACGCCCAGCTCGGCGATCGCGCCGCCGATGCTCCGGCCCAGACCGAAGCCCAGGGCGGCCGCACCACCGATCGAGGCCGCGAGAGCGACGATGGCCTTCAGCACCTCGGTGTCGGCGGGCGTCATCGACATGCCGGCGATCCGGATCGCGTCGAAGCGGGCGACGGCCTGGCGCCGGACCGCGTCCCGGTCCTGCAGCCGGGATCGCGGATTCGCCAGGGCAAGGAGGGCAGCGTCGCGCGAACGGGTCGGCGGAACGTCGCCCGCGACCTCCGCGTCCGCGTCCGCATCCCCATCGGGGCTCCTGTCGACGCGCGCCTGGACCTGATGTTCGACCTGATCTTCGAGGCGCTCTTCAATGCGCTCGTCAACGCGTTCGCCGACGCCGGCCTCCTCGCGCATCGACGACGACGCGTCGTGAGACACCAGGTTCATCTGGACAGGGATCATGACGTCCTCGCGGGTCAGCCCGGCGGGACGGGATGTCGCGCCGGTGTCTCCACCGGCGCCAACCGGACGCGATGGGGTCGCGATGGGGACGCGACGGCGCGCTGCGGCCTCGACGGAGGCGGCGTCAGTCCAGGCTGGCGGACCAGCGGTTCCAGTCCGCGAGGCGGCGGCGGTCCTGCTTGGTCGGGCGACCCTGCTCGATGGCGTCGGCCGGTTCCGGCGCGAGGCGGCGGGCTTCCGCGGCGCGCTCGCGCGCGGCGATGCTGTCGGGCGTTTCCTCGTACAGCGCCTGCGCCACTGGCGCCGGGCCGCGCACGCTGCTGATGCCCGCGACCTTCACCTCGCGATCGACCTGACCCTGGCGCAGCTTCACCACATCGCCGACACGCACCTCGCGCGAGGCCTTCGCGGCCTGTCCGTTGAGGGTCACGCGGCCCTTGCCGATCTCGTCGACCGCGATCGAGCGGGTCTTGAAGAAGCGCGCGGCCCAGAGCCATTTGTCGAGGCGCACGCCGGTGGAGCCGGTGGACCCACCGGACCCGGCGGAGGGGGAATGAGCGGAGGAAGGCATTGCGTTCGGATTGTCCTATGAGGCCAGGGGATCGGACGATGGTGCCGCCGGCAACCGGACCACGGCGTCCAGGCCGGCGATGACCCCATCCCGCTCGCGGTTGTCCAAGGTCAGCGTGCCGCCGAGCGAGCCGACGATCTCCCGGCAGATGGCAAGTCCGAGGCCCGAGCCGCCGCCGCCGCCGGCCGCGAACGGCTGTCCGAGCCTGGGCCGCAACGCCGCCGCGATGCCGGGGCCGCTGTCGGCGATGCGCAGTTCGATGCCGCCGTCGGGCCCCGTCCCCCTGGTCACGCGAACTTCCAGACGTCCGCCGCGGGGGCTGTGCCGCAGCGCGTTGTGCAGCAGGTTGCGCACGAGTTCCCGCAGCGCCCATTCGTGACCGCGCACCGGCGCGGGTTCGGTCGAGAGTTCGAAGTCGAGTTCCGCGTCGGCGATCAGCGGGGCGAGGTCGAGCGCGACCTCGCGCACCGATGCCGCCAGATCCAGCCGCGGCGGATCGCCCTGTTGCCGCAGCTGTTCGACCTTGGCCAGCGCCAGCATCTGGTTGGCGAGCGCGGTGGCGCCGTCGACGGTCGCGCCGATCTCGTCGATGGCCTGCGTCAGCGGCAGGTCGCCGCGCCGCGCCGACTGCACCTGCGCCTTGAGCACCGCCAGTGGCGTGCGCAGCTGGTGGGAGGTGTCGCGCACGAACCGCTTCTGATGCGCGAACAGGCCGGCCTGACGGTGCCAGGCCTCGTTGATCGCGACCACCAGCGGCGCGAGTTCCACCGGCACGCCCGGCATGGGAATGGGACTGAGGTCGTCGTCCGCGCGTTCGCCGATGGAGCGGCTCAGCTCGCGCACCGGCCAGGTCGCGAACAGCACCACGCCCCAGACCACGATGGCGATCACCGCCAGCAACGCGGCCTGTCGCCAGAGCGTCGAGATCAGCACCTGCCGCGCCAGCGTGCGCCGGATCTCCAGCGTCTCCGCCACCTGGATGGTCGCCACGCCCAGGCCCGCCTCGCCCGAGACCGGTTGCTTGAGCACCGCGACGCGCACCGCCTCGCCCTGGTAGACGTCGTCGTAGAAATCGACCAGCGCCGCGTACGCGCCGCGATCGGGCAGCTTGCCGTGCCACGCGGGCAGGTCGTCGAAGCCCGACACCCATTCACCCTGGAAGCCGGTGACGCGATAGAACATGCGACTGCGGTTGTCGGCCTCGAAGGCTTCCAGCGCCGCGTAGGGCACCTCCGAGACCAGCTGCGGCGCGTCGCGCGTGCCGTGCACGTCGAGCTGTTCGCCGATGGTCTTCGCGGACGCGAGCAGCGTGCGGTCGTAGGCCGTGTCGATGGCCTTGAGCGCGTCCTCGTAGAGCCGGTGCGCGTTCGCCGCGATCAGCAGGCCCACCGGCACCAGGATGCCGGCCAGCAGCCGGCTGCGCATCGAGGACAGCCAGCGTCGGCGTGGTCGCGTCGACAACGGTGAAGATGGCGGCGACGGCGACGGCGGCGACGGTGTGGAGGACGGGTCGGCCACTCAGTCGGGCGCCTTGAGCAGGTAGCCCAGGCCGCGCAGCGTCACCAGCCGCGCGCCGTCCGCCGGCAGCCGCTTGCGCAGCCGGTAGGCGACGACCTCGACCGCGTCGGGCTGCACGTCGAGGTCGTCGGCGAAGACGATCTCGGTGAGCCGCTCCTTCGCCATGGCCTGGCCCGGCCGCGCCAGCAGCGCGCGCAGCAGCGCGGCCTCGCGCGGCGGCAGGTCCAGGGGCAGTCCGAGGTGGTAGATTGCGCCGCTGTCGGCGTCCACGCGCAGGCCGTGGAAGGACTCGTCCTCCTGCGCGCCGGCGCCGCCCGCCGCGCCCGCCGCGCCGCGGCTGCGCCGGGCGAGGGCGCGCACGCGGGCCTCGAGTTCGTCGAGATCGAAGGGCTTGGGCAGGTAGTCGTCCGCGCCGATGTTCAGGCCCAGGATGCGGTCCCCGACGGTGCCGCGCGCGGTCAGGATGATCACGGGCGTGGTGAGCTGCTCGGCGCGCGCGGCCGACAGCAGCTCCAGCCCGTCGATGTCGGGCAGCGACAGGTCCAGCAGCACGACGTCCGGCGGCAGGGCGCGCCAGCGCTCGAGCGCCACGCGGCCCTCGGCGAACCCGTGCACCTGGATGCCCCGGCGCTCGAACGAACGCGCCACCGTCGTCTGCAGCGCGGCGTTGTCCTCGACGAAAAACAGCCTCATGCCCGGCAGTGTCCGCCACGCACTGATCGGCAGCCGCTCAGGGTCAACCCTGAGCTTCCCGACAGCCGAATGAAAGCCGCCGTGTGCAGGATTCACGCCTACAACGACCCTCGGGTGCGCGCTCTGCCCCGACGACGAGATCTACAACAGGAGACATGAGCATGCGTCGAGACCAATTCCTGAAGTCCGCGGCCGCCTTCGCCGCGCTGGGCGCCACCGGCGCGCTGCCGCTGGGGGCGCAAGCCGCGGCGGCCCTGAAGATCCTGGTGCCCGCCAACCCGGGCGGCGGCTGGGACATCACCGGCCGCGCGCTGGGCAAGGCCCTGCAGGACGCCGGCGCCGCGGGCGCGGTGACCTTCGAGAACAAGGGCGGCGCCGCCGGCGCCATCGGCCTGGCGCAGTTCGTCAACGCCGCCAAGGGCGACCCGAACGCGCTGATGGTCATGGGCGCCGTGATGCTGGGCGGCCTGATCACCAGCAAGCAGCCCGTCACGCTGACGCAGGCCACGCCGATCGCGCGCCTGACCAGCGAGTACAACGTCTTCGTGCTGCCGGCCAACTCGCCGTTCAAGACGATGAAGGATGTCGTCGAGGCGCTGAAGAAGGACCCGGGCTCGGTGAAGTGGGGCGGCGGTTCGCGCGGCGCCACGGAGCACATCGCCGCGGCGATGCTCGCGCGTGAGGTCGGTGTCGACGCGACCAAGATCAACTACGTCGCCTTCCGCGGCGGCGGCGAGGCGGTGGCCGCGATCCTGGGCGGCAACGTCAGCATCGGCGGCAGCGGCTACAGCGAGTTCCAGGCCTACATCGAGAGCGGCAAGATGCGCCCGATCGCCATCACCTCGCCGCAGCGCATCAAGGGCCTGGACATCCCGACGATGAAGGAGCTCGGCTACAACGTCGAGATCGGCAACTGGCGCGGCGTGTACGGCGCGCCCGGCATCACGCCGGCGCAGCGCCAGGCGCTGATCGACCTGGTCGTGAAGGCCACGAAGTCCAAGGCCTGGGCCGAGGCGCTCGAGAAGAACGGCTGGACGCCGGCCGTGCTGACGGGCAAGGACTTCGAGTCCTTCGTCGACAACGAGTTCGCCTCGCTGCGCGCCATCATGCACAAGTCCGGAATGGTCTGACCCACCCCCTACCGCCTTCGGCGGCCCCCTCAAGGGGGCGAGCCCAGTGGCCTGGCGGAGCCAGTTCCACGGGCTCCGCTTGGTAGAAACGGCGCGGCCGCATCGCTTTGAGTTCAGACCGGGAGGTCTCCATGACTGATTCCACCCTGCAGGCCACGCCCGGCCCGCTCTATCAAACCCTGGTGGGTGCCGCGGCGATGGTCGTCGGCGGCGTGATGGCCGTCGGGGCCGCCGCCATTCCTTCCGATGCCGGCTACTCGGGCATCGGCCCGAATGCGCTGCCCTGGTTCGTCGCCGCGGTGCTGCTGATCTGCGGCGCGTGGCTGATCTGGGAATCGCGCAGCGGCGGCTTCCGCTCGATGGAGCCGCCGTCCGGCGCGCCGAAGGCCGACTGGCTGTCGGCGGCCTGGGTCGCCGCCGCCGTGATCGCCAACGCGTCGCTGATCACGACGATCGGTTTCGTCCTCGCCTGCACGCTGTGTTTCGTGCTGGCCGTGCGCGGCCTGCGCCGCGCCGAGGGCAAGGCCCACGGCGGCGTGCGCCAGATCGTCATCGACGCCGTCACCGGCCTGCTGATCGCGGCCCCGGTGTTCTGGCTGTTCAACAAGCTGCTCGCGCTGAACCTGCCCGCCATCACGGCCGGCGGATGGCTGTAACCCCACCGGAGTCCCGACATGCAAGACCTCTGGACCCACCTGATGGGCGGTTTCGCCACGGCCGCCTCCGGCGCCAACCTGATGTGGGCCTTCATCGGCTGCGCGCTCGGGACGGCGATCGGCGTGCTGCCCGGCCTCGGCCCGGCCGTCACCGTCGCGATGCTGCTGCCCATCACCGCGCAGGTCGACCCGACCGCGTCGATGATCTTCTTCGCCGGCATCTACTACGGCGCGATGTACGGCGGCTCGACCACCTCCATCCTGCTCAACACCCCCGGCGAGACCGGCACCATGGTGACCGCGCTGGAGGGCTTCAAGATGGCCCGCCACGGCCGCGCCGGCGCGGCGCTGGCGACGGCGGCGATCGGCTCGTTCTTCGCCGGCACCGTGGCCACCGTGCTGGTCACGCTGTTCGCGCCGGTGCTGGCGGACTTCGCCGTCACGCTCGGCCCGCCCGAGTACTTCTGCCTGATGCTGATCGCCTTCACCACGGTCTCCGCGGTGCTGGGCCAGAGCACGCTGCGCGGCATGACGGCGCTGTTCATCGGCCTGGCCATGGGGCTGGTCGGCATGGACCAGATCACCGGCCAGATCCGCTACACCGGCGGCGTGCCCGAGTTCATGGACGGCATCGAGACGGTGCTGGTCGCGGTCGGCCTGTTCGCGGTCGGCGAGACGCTCTACGTGGCGCTCTACGAGGGCCGCAGCAACCTGACGATGAACACCATGGGCCGCGTGCACATGACGCGCCAGGAATGGAAACGATCGATCCCCGCGTGGATCCGCGGCACCGGGCTGGGCTTCCCGTTCGGCGTGATCCCCGCCGGCGGCACCGAGATCCCGACCTTCCTGAGCTACGCGACCGAGCGCAAGCTGTCCAAGCACAAGGAGGAGTTCGGCACCGTCGGCGCCATCGAGGGCGTGGCCGGACCGGAGGCTGCCAACAACGCGGCCGTGACCGGCACGCTGGTGCCGCTGCTGACGCTGGGCATCCCGACCTCGGTCACCGCGGCGATCCTGCTCTCGGCGCTGCAGAACTATGGCATCCAGGCCGGGCCGCAGCTGTTCGAGACCTCGTCGACGCTGGTATGGGCGCTGATCGCGTCGCTGTACATCGGCAACGTGATGCTGCTGGTGCTGAACCTGCCGATGGTGGGGCTGTGGGTGAAGCTGCTGCGCATCCCGCGCGCGCCGCTGTACGCCGGCATCCTGATCTTCGCCACGGTCGGCGTCTACGGCATGCGCCAGAGCGCCTTCGACCTCTACGTGATGCTGGCCATCGGCCTGCTGGGCGTGGTGATGCGGCGCTTCGACTTCCCGACCGCGCCGGTGGTCGTCGGCATGATCCTGGGACCGCTCGCCGAGGCGCACCTGCGCAACGGCGTGGCGATCGGCGGCGGGAACTGGAGCGTGTTCCTCCAGCGCCCGCTCTCGGCTTCGCTGCTGGCGATCGTGGTGATCGTGCTGCTGCTGCCGCGGGTGATGAAGTGGATGAGCGCGCGCAAGGCGCGTCAGCAGGCCGCTATCGGCTGATCAGCGTGTCGCGCCGGCCGTCAGCGCCGCCTCGCGCTGACGGGCGAGGGCGGCCGCCTGCGCCTCGTCGGGCACGGCGGTCGTCGGCCAGCCCTGCAGGTGCTGCTCGGCGATCGCCGCCAGCGCGCGGATGTGGGCGGGGCGGTCGTTCAGGCAGGGGATGTAGCTGAAGCGCTGTCCGCCGCTGTGCAGGAAGGCCTCGCGCACTTCCATGTCGATCTCTTCCAGCGTCTCGATGCAGTCGGACGAGAAACCCGGGCAGATCAGGTCGACCGACGTCAGCCCGCGTCCGGCGAGCTCGCGCAGCGTCGGCTCGGTGTAGGGCTCCAGCCAGCGCGCCTTGCCGAAGCGGCTCTGGAAGGTCACCTTGTACTGCGCGTCGGACAGTCCCAGCGCCTCGGCCAGCAGCCGACCGGTCTTCAGGCACTCGCAGTGGTAGGGGTCGCCCAGCGCCAGCGTGCGCGCGGGCATGCCGTGGAAGCTCATGACCAGCAGTTCGCCGCGGCCTTCGGTCTTCCAGTGGGCGCGCACGCTGTCGGCCAGCGCGGCGATGTAGCGCTTGTCGTCGTGGTAGCGATTCACGAAGCGGAACTCGGGCACATGCCGGTGCGTCAGCGCCCAGCGCGCCACGTCGTCGATCACGCTGGCCGTCGTCGCGCCCGAGTATTGCGGATATGCCGGCAGCACCAGCACGCGGGTGGCGCCGTCGGCGCGCAGCACGTCGAGCTGCGACGCGATCGACGGGTTGCCGTAGCGCATCGCGTGCAGCACCTTGACGCGGTGGCCCTGCTCGCCGAGCTGGCCTTGCAGCAGCCTGGCCTGCTTCGTCGTCCAGACCATCAGCGGCGAGCCGTCCTTCATCCAGATGCTGGCGTACTTCTTCGCCGACTTCGCCGGACGCGTGCGCAGGATCACGCCGTGCAGGATCGGCCACCACGCGGCCTTGGGAATCTCGATGACGCGCGGGTCGGACAGGAACTGCGCCAGGTAGCGGCGCGTGGCCTCGGGCGTGGGCGCGTCGGGCGTGCCGAGGTTGACCAGCAGCACGCCGATGGTCGGCGCGCGTCCGTGCACATGATCGGGTTCGGGAAGAAAGCTCATCCGCCTCAGATCCCTCGGCGCATCATCGCCGACGAGGCGGCTTCGGCCAGGTGGATGACCTCGAAGCGCACGGTCGGGGCCTGCGATTCCGAGGCCGCGCCGCCGAGGCCGATGGCGCCCGCGCCGTGCAGCGTGCAGGAGCCGCGGCGCAGGCTCAGCGTCTGGCCGCCGGCGCCGAAGCGCACGAAGGTGCCGTTGTAGCTGAGGTCGGTCAGGCTGAAGCTGCTGCCTTGCCAGTCGATGCGCGCATGCGAGCGGCTGACGCGGACGTCGGTGATGCAGTAGGTGGCCTGCGTGCTGCGACCCAGCACGATGGGCATCTGCTCGATGTCGAAGACGCGGTCCAGGTCTTGCCAGACCAGCCGGATGCCTTCCGGCGCGATGCTGCGGGCGATCTCGCCGAACTGCGTCGCGCCCGCGTCGCCGGTGCCCTGGTCCAGCACGTAGATGTGGACCGGCTCGGCGCGGCCGCGCACGCTGATGTGGTCGAGGCTGCGGAAGCGCGACTTCTGCGCGGTGGTCAGGCCGTTCACGACCTCGGCGGTCACGACGGTCTCGCCGTCGCCGGCGTGGTCGAGCAGCCGGGCCGCGACGTTGACCGCGTCGCCGAAGCAGTCGCCGTGGATCTCGACGACCTCGCCGCGCGCCAGCGCGATCTGCAGGTGGGTGTGACGCAGCCGCTCGCTGCGCGCCGACGACTTCAGCAGCAGCTCCTGCATCCGCATCGCGGCCTTGATGCCGTCGCGCGGATTGTCGAAGGCCGCCATCAGGCCGTCGCCCAGCGTCTTGATGATGTTGCCGCGGTTCTCTTCGACCGCCTGGCCGGTCAGCGCGACCGTCTGCGTCACCAGCCCCGAGGCCTCCGCGTTCCCCAGCGTCTCGAACAGCGCCGTGCTGCCGCGCAAGTCGGCAAACAGGACGGTGCGCTCGCGAATCTGGGTCATCGGCCTGGGCAGGGGCAAGGTGTGATGGAAGTCTCAGTGTAGCCGCGCCACCCTGGGCGTCGCGTGGTGATAAGCCCTCGCCTCGGGGGCCTGTCGGGCCCTGCACGACACCTCCCCCCAACGGGCGGGCGAATGCCGTACGAGCCCCCGGACGGCAGGTCCCGCCGGGCGGTACGAACGCGGTCAGCGCAGCGGCGGCCACAAAGAAAAACCGGCCATCGTCCGAAGACGTGGCCGGTATGTCTGGCAAACCCGGTGCCAACCTGACACCAACCCGGCACCCATGCGCTGGGTGCCGGGCCGGCGCTGGATCAGAGGTTGTCCAGGTAGGTGCGCAGCTTGTCGCTGCGCGACGGATGCTTCAGCTTGCGGATCGCCTTGGCTTCGATCTGGCGGATGCGCTCGCGGGTGACGTCGAACTGCTTGCCGACTTCCTCCAGCGTGTGGTCCGTGCTCATCTCGATGCCGAAACGCATGCGCAGCACCTTGGCTTCGCGCGGGGTCAGGCTGTCCAGGATGTCCTTCACCACCTCGCGCAGGCCGGCCTGCATCGCGGCCTCGATCGGCGCGGTGTTGTTGGTGTCCTCGATGAAGTCGCCCAGATGGCTGTCGTCGTCGTCCCCGATCGGCGTTTCCATGGAGATCGGCTCTTTGGCGATCTTCATGATCTTGCGGATCTTGTCCTCCGGCATCTCCATCTTCTCGGCCAGCGTCGGCGCGTCCGGCTCGAAGCCGAACTCCTGCAGATGCTGACGCGAGATCCGGTTCATCTTGTTGATCGTCTCGATCATGTGAACCGGAATGCGGATGGTGCGGGCCTGGTCCGCGATCGAGCGGGTGATGGCCTGGCGGATCCACCACGTCGCGTAGGTCGAGAACTTGTAGCCGCGGCGGTACTCGAACTTGTCGACCGCCTTCATCAGACCGATGTTGCCTTCCTGGATCAGGTCCAGGAACTGCAGACCGCGGTTGGTGTACTTCTTGGCGATGGAGATGACCAGCCGCAGGTTGGCCTCGATCATTTCCTTCTTCGCGTCGCGCGAGGCCTTCTCGCCCTCGTTCATCCGCTTGTTGATGCCCTTGAGGTCGTCCAGCGGCACCACGGCCTTGCCCTGGATGTCGATCAGCTTCTGCTGCAGCTCCTGGATCGCGGGCAGGTTGCGCGACATGATGTTCGCGTACGGCTTGCCCGAGGCCACTTCCTTCTCCGCCCACTGCAGGTTCAGCACGTTGGGCGGGAAGGTCTTGATGAAGTGTTCCTGCGGCATGCCGCACTTGTCCACGACGATCTTGCGGATCTCGCGTTCGAAGCGGCGCACGTCGTCCACCTGCGAGCGCAGGATGTCGCACAGCTTCTCGATCGTCTTGACCGTGAAGCGGATCGTCATCAGCTCCTGGCTGATCGCGGACTGGGCCTTGTTGTAGTTGGCCGACTTGTAGCCGTCCTTCTCGAAGGCCTTGCGCATCTTGTCGAAGTTGGTCGCGAGCGAATCCAGCTTCACCAGCGCGGCGTTCTTCAGCTCTTCCAGCTTCTTGGTCAGGGCCTTGGAGCCGCCGGCGCCGTCGTCGTCGTCCTCTTCGTCGAACTCGTCGAAGTCTTCTTCCGCGACGTAGTCGTCCGCCTCGTCATCGGAGACGAAGCCGTCCACCGATTCGGAGATCTGCATCTCGCCGGCGCGGATCTTGGCGGCGATGGCCAGGATCTCGGCGATGGTCGTCGGGGAGGCCGAGATGGCCAGCATCATGGCCTGCAGGCCGCCTTCGATGCGCTTGGCGATCTCGATCTCGCCCTCGCGGGTCAGCAGCTCGACGGTGCCCATCTCGCGCATGTACATGCGCACCGGGTCGGTCGTGCGGCCGAACTCGGAGTCGACGGTGGACAGCGCGGCCTCGGCCGCCTCTTCCGCTTCCTCTTCCGTGGCGGTCGGCGAGGTCGAGCCCTGGATCAGCAGCGTGGCGGCGTCAGGCGCCTGCTCGTACACGGCGATGCCCATGTCGTTGAGCATCGACACGATCGCCTCGAGGATCTCCTCGTTGATCAGCTTCTCGGGCAAGTGGTCGTTGATTTCCTGATGCGTCAGGAAACCCCGCGTCTTGCCCATCTTGATCAGGGTCTTGAGCTCGTGGCGGCGCTTGGCGACTTCCTCTTCGGTCAGCGCGGTCTCGTCCAGGCCGAACTCGCGCATCAGCGCGCGCTCCTTGGCGCGGCTGACCTTCATGCGCAGCGGCTTGGCCTTGGGCTTGTCCTCGCCGACTTCCTCGACCTCGACGGCCTCGACGGTCTCGACTTCCGCGTCGGCCTCGCCTTCGGTCTCGCCGTCGGCGTCGACGTCGGTGAAGTCCTCTTCTTCCTCTTCGACCTTGGCCTTGGCGGCCGGCTTCTTCGACTCGGTCTCGGCCTTGGGCTTGCGGCCGCGCTTGGGCTTCGCGTCGTCGGCGGACGCGGCGGCAGCTTTGGTGGTCTTCGCGGCGGCCTTGGCGGCCGGCTTCTTGACTTCTTCGGTATCTGCGGCGGCGGCCTTGGACGCGGTCTTTTTGGCGGTCATGCAGTTCCTCGGTGGCTCAGCGGCCAGTAGGTGAATGCGGGGAAATCGCAGTTGATGCAGGCAATGCAAACAGCCACCTGTCCCGCTGGCGCCCGCAAACTCCCGACACTTGCGGGCTATGCGGCGCGAGCGAGCCAGGCGGCTCGAACTCAGGCCTTGTGCGGCAGATCGGGGCAAACCGACTGCCATTCAAGGCTTTGCGCGTGAAGGTTAGCGTGAACCTTTGTTGTTGCAGCCCAGGCGGTGTAAGTTGGCCACTTTGTGTATGAACCCAGGGTCAGTGGGGGGCCGGGGACCGGTTGGCGCTGCGGTCACTCTTGACGCGCGAAAACCATAGATTATCTGCGAATTTTCCCATTCGGTCAAAAAGACGTCCCGGGACCTGCTCAGGCCGCTTCCAGATCGCGGATCTGGCGCAGCAAGGCCTGGAACCGCGCCATGTCGGGTTGCGGGCTGCGCGCGATGCGGTCGGCCTCCGCACGCAGCTTGCCGACCCACAGCTTGCGCATCACGACGCGGAATTCGACCTCCACGTGCTCGTCGGGCGGCGGTGCGGTCAGCGGACCGCCACTCACGCGCTGGGCGAGGTCCATCAGGTCGGCCTCCTGCAAGGCGATCTGCAGCACCGCCCAGGGGGCGGGGCCGTTGTCGACCAACGAACGCTCCAGCCAGGCGATCAACTGGCCGTGTTCGCCGGGCAGTTCGTGCAGCAGCTGCAGGTCCTGCTCGCCGATCTGCTGCCAGAGCTCGCTGTGCAGCACCAGCATCCGGACCGCCAGGTTCATCGGCGCCGGGGGCAGCTCCAACGGCATGCCGATGGTCGGGTCCTGGTCGCGCTTGCGCCACTCCCCCTTGCCGCCCTTGCCGTTCCAGTTGCCGCCGCCCTTGCCCTTGTATTCGCCCTTGGGCACCCACTTGCGTTCCGCCTGGCCTTGGGCCTGCGGCGCCGGTGCGGCGCCTCCGCCAGCCCCAGCGCCGTACGCGTCAGGGGGGAGGTGAAGGTCGTCGCCCGCATGCGCCGCCTCGTCGCCATAGGCGGAGGCGGGGATGTCGAAGTACGGCTCGTCGTGCGGGCCGTCGGACGACGGGGAGGGCGTTCTTGGCGCCGCCTTGGGCGGGGCAGCGGGCCGTTCCGCGCGCGGGCGCGAGCCGGGCGCGGCCGGCGGCTGCGCGTTCGCCCACAGGGCTTGCAGCTCGGCGTCCGGCAACTGCGCGCGGCGGGCGAGTTCACCCAGCAGCTGCCGCTTCAGCAGCCCGTCCGGCAGCGCGGCCCACAGCGGCTTGGCGACGCTCAGCATCTTCGCCCGGCCTTCCGGCGTGCCCAGATCGCAGCCGTCGGCGGCGGTCTCCATCAACTGGCGCGACAGCGGCACGGCGCCTTCGACGCAACGTTCGAACGCGTCCGCGCCGAGCTCGCGCACATACGAATCCGGGTCGTGCTCGGTCGGCAGGAACAGGAACTTGATCGTGCGCGTCTCGTTGGCGTGGGGCAGGGCAGCTTCCAGCGCGCGTCCGGCGGCGCGGCGCCCCGCGGCGTCGCCGTCGAAGCTGAACACGACCGACTCGGTGAAGCGGAACAGCTTCTGCACGTGTTCCGCCGTGCAGGCCGTCCCCAGCGTCGCGACCGCGTTGCCGAAGCCGTGCTGCGCCAGCGCGACGACGTCCATGTAGCCCTCGACGACCAGCGCATACCCGCGCCGGCGCATCGCCGGGCGCGCCTCATAGAGGCCGTAGAGCTCGCGGCCCTTGTGGAAGACCGGCGTCTCCGGCGAGTTCAGGTACTTGGGCTCGCCCTTGTCCAGCACCCGGCCGCCGAAGCCGATGACCTCGCCCAGCACATTCCGGATGGGGAACATGATGCGGTCGCGGAAGCGGTCGTAACGGCGCTGCTCGGCCTCGCTCTTGCCGGGGTCGTCCTGCAGGATGACCATGCCGGTCTCGACCAGCAGCGGATCGTCGTAGGACGGGAAGGCATTGGCGAGCGAGCGCCACCCGTCGGGCGCATACCCCAGCCCGAACTGCAGCGCGATCTGGCCGGTCAGGCCGCGGCCCTTCAGGTACTCGATCGCGCGCGGGTTGCCCTTGAGCTGCTGGCGGTAGTGCTGGCCGGCCTTCGCGAGAACCTCGGTGAGCGTCGCCTGGCGCTGTTTCTGGGCCTTCTCGCGCTCGCGCTCCTGCGGGCTGCGGTCGTCCTCGGGCACCTGCATGCCGGCCTGCTGCGCGAGGTCGCGCACCGCGTCGATGAAGCCGATGCCCAGGTGCTCCATCAGGAAGCCGACGGCGTTGCCGTGCTGGCCGCAGCCGAAGCAGTGGTAGGTCTGGCGCGAGGGGCTGACCGTGAAGCTCGGCGACTTCTCGCCGTGGAAGGGGCACAGGCCCTTGTGGTTGATGCCGGCCTTCTTGAGGTCGACATGGCGGCCCACGATGTCGACGATGTCGACGCGGGCCAGGAGGTCCTGAATAAAGCCGGGCGGGATCACCGCGGGATTTTAAGGGATGGCCCGGGCGGGGACGTCGGGGAGGCGGTCGGGGTGGGCGTGGGGGACGGGCGCGCGCGGCCGGGACGGCGAGGGCGGCGGCGTGCGCCGCAGCGCCCAGTCGAGCAGCGCCTGCGGCGGCAGCGGCTCGCACAGCCCGCTGCCCTGGCCGACGGCGCAGCCCAGCGCGATCAGCGCCTGCGCGTGCGCCGGGGATTCGACGCCTTCGGCCACCAGTTCGCAGCCGAACTGCCCGGCCAGCGCGATCACGCCCTGCACCAGCGCGCGGTCCTGGGGGTCCACGAGCATGGTCTGCACGAACGAGCGGTCGATCTTGAGCTGATCCAGCGGCAGTTGCTTGAGCACCGACAGCGTCGCGTAGCCGGTGCCGAAGTCGTCCATCGCCAGGCGCAGGCCGAGGCGCTTGCAGTCGGTGAGCAGGCGCCGGGCGTGCGCGACGTCGTCGAGCGCGCTGGACTCCAGCAGCTCCAGCACGAGCCGGTCCGGCGGCACGTCCGGATGGCGCGCCAGCAGCGCCTCGAGCCGCGGCACGAAGGCCGGCGCGGCCAGGTGGCGCGGGCTGATGTTGACGCTGAGTTCCAGGTCCAGGCCTTGGGCGCGCCAGTGCCGGTTCTGTTCCAGCGCCTGCTCCAGCACCCAGTGGCCGAGTTGCGCGGCCATGCCGCTGTGCTCGACGGTCGGCAGGAAGGTGGCCGGCGCCAGCAGCCCGCGCTGCGGATGGCGCCAGCGCAGCAGCGCCTCGGCGCCCAGCAGCGCGCCGCTGGCCAGGTCCAGTTTCGGCTGGTAGTAGAGGCAGAGTTCGCCGGCCTCCAGCGCCTGCTGCACGCGCAGCGCGGCCTGGGCCTGCGCCTCGCGGCTGCGGCGTTTCTCGACGTCGAAGAACTGGACGCCGTCGCGACCGCTGCGCTTAACGCGGTAGAGCGCGTGCGCCGCGTGGCGCATCAGCGTCTCGGCCTCGCCGCCGTCCTGCGGGTACAGCGTCGCGCCGACGCTGGCGCTCAGGCGCAGCGCGCCGCCCAGGGCGTCCTCCACGTCGTCCGCGTCTTCTGCGTCCTTCGCGTCTTCCGCGGCGTCAGCGCCACGCGCGTGACCCGGCGCGCCTGCGCCGTGCTCATCGTCCGGATCGATCGGCCGGCGCAGCACTTGCACGAGCCGGTCCAGCGCCTGCTGGGCTTCCTCGACGCTCTGCACGCGCAGCAGCAGGCCGAATTCATCGCCGCCAAGCCGGGCCACCTCGTCCGACCACTGCGGCGCCTGCCGCAGCGCGAGGGTGAGGCGCCGGGCGAGTTCCCGCATCGCCTGGTCCGCGCGCGCGACGCCGTGACGCCGGTTGAACGCGGCGAAGCCGTCCAGGTCCACCCGCGCGACGCACAGCATGAAGCCCGGCCCCACCTGACGGCTGGTCTGCAGCGCACCCTGCAGGCGGCGCAGGAACTCCTGCTCGTTGGGCAGGCCGGTCAGCAGGTCGAAGCGGCCGAGCCGCTCCAGCGCCTGCTGCCGCTGCAGTTCCTGCGTCAGGTCGCTGAGCGCCAGCACGCGGTACCGCGGCGGGCCTTCGGGTTCCGGAATCGAGGACACGGTCAGTCGCAGCGTGCGCGGCGGGCCGCCGGCGGCGCGGACCTTGACCAGCCCCTGCCAGTGGCCGGCGGGATCGGCCAGCGCCTCGGCGATCGCCTCCGGATCGTGGCCGGCGCGGCGCAGCTGCGCCTCGTCCAGCGGCAGCGCCGGGTGGCCGAGCATGCGGCGGCGCAGCGCCTCGGCGGTCTCCGGCGTCTGGCCGTCGTTCTCGAGGACCAGGCCCGCGGGCGGCTCCAGCAGCGCGGCCATCAGCGTCCAGTACGCGGGATTGGCGTCGAGCAGCCGGTGCTCGAGGTCGGTGATCGCGAGGCCTTCGTGCAGGTGCTGGAACAGTCCGCTGCTCATCCGCTGCCGCTCTTCCGCGGTGCGGCGCCACTGGATGTCCTGCAGGCTCGCCAGCACCTGGCGGGCGCGACCGCGGGGATCGCGGCGGGTGACCCGCAAGCGCAGTTCGTGCCAGACCCAGCCGCCGTCCTCGTCGGGCAGCCGCAGCGCGTGGTGCAGCGTGTCGGGCTCGAGCGCCGGCCTGTCCTGGGCGCCGGCATCCGGCGCCGCCGCGGTCGCATTCGCGGTCGCGGGGCCGTCCTGCAGCAGCGTGGGCAGACGTTCCTCGAGCTTCATCCGGTCGACGGCGTGCACCTGCGCCAGCCAGGCGAGGGGGTCGGCGGGATCGAGCGCGCCCAGTCGCGCCTGCCAGCCGGGCGACATCGCCGCCGCGCCGCCGGGTGCCCATTGCGCCAGGGACAGGCCGGCGTCGTCGATCTTGTTGCGCCAGTCGCGGCGCTCGTCGAGCGCGCGCTGCCGCAGCGCGCGGGCGTACAGGACGGCGCCCAATCCGAGCGGCGGCAGCAGCCACCAGGCGACCGTGCGCCAGGCCGGCCACAGCGCGCCCGCGATCAGCAGCAGGGCCGTGGCGGCGACCAGCAACGCCGCCGGCGCGACCGCGGGCAGGCGGCGCGGAGAGGCGGGCGGGGCCCAACCGGCGGGGGCGGACAGCTCGGACTTCAAGGTGGCGGGCGAGGGAAGGAAAGAGCGGCTCCGCGCGCGGCGCGGAGGGGGACCGGCGGGCATGCTAGCCGTACGCCGTCGCCGGCCGGTACGCGCTATCCCTGCCGGGCGCGGCGCTCCCCCCGGAATGGGGGTGCCTCGCCGGAGGTCGCGCAAAAACTTGGGGGCGAAATGCAGAAAGCCACCCGAAGGTGGCTTTCATGGTGCCGGAAGGCGCGTGGCCTTCAGTTCGTCAGATGACGAAATCTTCCAGCTTGGCGCCGCCGGAAATGGCCGCCTTCAGCCATTTCGGTTGCAGGCCGCGGCCGCTCCAGGTTTCGCCGGTGGCCTGGTTGCGATACTTCGCAGCCACCTTGGACGACTTCGGCGTCCCGGTCTTGGCGGCGCGCGCGGTCAGGTCGGCGACCGTCAGGCCGTATTCCTGCATCAGCGACTTGACTTTGCCGATCGCGTCGGACCGTTCACGGTCCTGGGTTTCGGCGATTTGCGCTTCGAGGGCGGCCCGCTGGGCCAGGAGGTCTTTGAGCGATGCCATTTATGCAATTCCTCGCGTAGTTCGACGGCTCCCTCGAAAGGGAATGCCGCATTATATGCAGGGAATCGAGTATCACCGCAAGGGGTAAATCCCCGGAAATCACTCCGTCGGCGGGACATATCCGGCGGGCTGTTCCGCGCCGCCGCCGAAGAAGAACTGTTCCATCTGCCGCGCGAGGTATTGGCGGGCGCGCTGGTCGGCCAGATTCAGGCGGTTTTCATTGACCAGCATGGTCTGGTGCTTCATCCACGCCGCCCAGGCTTCCTTGGACACGTTCTCATAGATGCGCTTGCCCAGTTCGCCGGGATAGATGGGAAAGTCCATCCCTTCGGCTTCCTTCTTCAGATAAACGCATTGGACGGTGCGGGCCATATCAAACCTCGGTGCTCAAAAAAGAGACGGACGCTAGTCCGGCGTGGGGAGTGCGGCAGCCGGCCCAGCTAGGCCGTTGCCGCGGGATCGATCCCGGAACTCTGGAATGCCGGGATCGGGGATCAGGTGAGTTTCTTGACGAGGACCTGCGAACGCCGGTCCCAGTTGTATTTGCGCTTGCGTTCCTCGGGCAGCCAGTTCGGATCGACGGGCTGGAAGCCGCGCTTGATGAACCAGTGCATGGTGCGCGTGGTCAGCACGAACACGCTGGTCAGGCCCATGGCCTTGGCGCGCTGCTCGATGCGCTTGAGGATGCGTTCGCCGTCGCCCTGGCCCTGCACGGCGCTGGAGACGGTCAGTGCGGCCATTTCGGCGGTGCGCGCCTCCTGGTACGGATGCAGCGCGGCGCAGCCGAATATCACGCCGTCGTGTTCGATGACGGTATAGGACTCGATGTCGCGCTCGATTTCGCTGCGCTCGCGTTTGACCAGCGTGCCGTCGCGCTCGAACGGTTCGATCAGCGCGATCAGGCTGCCGATATCGTCGTGGGTCGCCTCGCGCAGGCTTTCGAGTTTTTCATCGACCACCATCGTGCCGATGCCGTCGTGGGTATAGACCTCCTGCAGGATCGCGCCGTCAACGGCGAAGGGCAGGATGTGCGAACGCTCGACGCCCGATTCGCAGGCCGTCACGCAGTACTTCAGATAGAAACCGACGTCGGTCGGCTGCGTCGGCGGCGGGAGTTTGGCGATCAGCCGTTTCGCGTCGGCCAGCGCCAGTTCCGTGTCGATCGCGCTTTCCGGATCCTCGGGGTTTTCGCGCACGCCCTCGACCTCGGTCATGAACAGCAGCTTGTCGGCCTGCAGCGCGATCGCGGTTTCGGTCGCGACGTCTTCCATCATCAGATTGAAGGCGTCGCCGGTGGGTGAGAAACCGAAGGGCGACATCAGCACGATCGCGCCGATATCGATGGCGCGCTGGATCGCGGCGGCGTCGACGCGGCGCACGATGCCGGAGTGCTTGAAATCGACGCCGTCGACGATGCCGACCGGCCGCGCGGTCAGGAAATTGCCCGACACCACGCGCACGGTGGAATTGGCCATCGGCGTGTTGGGCAGGCCTTGCGAAAACGCCGCCTCGATTTCGAAGCGCAATTGGCCGGCGGCTTCCTGGGCGCTGTCCAGCGCGATGCCGTCGGTGATGCGCATGCCGTGGCTGTATTGCGGCTGGTGGCCCTTGAGCGCGAGCTGCTCGTTGACCTGCGGGCGGAAACCGTGGACCAGCACGATCTTGATGCCCATCGCATGCATGATGGCCAGATCCTGGACGAAGCTGTTGAGCTTGCCGGCCGCGATCATTTCCCCCGTCATGCCGACGACGAAGGTTTCTCCGCGGTACGCATGGATATATGGGGCCACCGCGCGAAACCACGGCACGAAGGTATGGGGGAAGACCACGCTCATGGGCGCGGATTGTGCAACAGCCTGTCCCCGCAACGCGGCGGCAAGGTCACTTGCGGGACGCTGTGCGGCGGCGGAGCATGGCGCCTCCGCAACACCCCCCGGAGCGAGACATGGAAGTCTTCAAGACGCATGGTGCCTTCAGCTGGTCGGAACTGATGACGACCGACCCGGAGAAGGCCACCGAGTTCTACGGCAAGCTGTTCGGCTGGAAGGTCGAGGTCATGCCGATGCCGGGCGGTCCGGCCGACGCGCCGCCCTATCACGTGATCAAGACCCGCGGGGCGGACGACGCCATCGGCGGCATGATGGCCTGCCCGCAGCAGGGCATGCCGCCCGCGTGGGGGATCTACGTCACGGTGGACAACGTCGACGAGACGGTGGCCCAGGCCAAGGCGATGGGTGGCAAGGTCCTGATGGAGATCATGGAAGTGCCCACCGTGGGGCGGATGGCGACCCTTCAGGACCCCCAGGGGGCAGTGATCAACGTCATCACGTACGCCGAAATGCCGGACGAGAAGAAGTGACCCGGCAGTGACCTTGACCTGACGTCCGGCCCCTTGTCGCGGGGCGCGAGATAATCCGCGCCCCGTGAGTCAAGACACCAAAGCCCCCGCCCCGCCACCGCCGCGACCGCCGCGTCCTCCTGGACAGCCGGGTGCCCCGCGTCCGCCGCGTCCACCGCGTCCACCGCGTCCACCGCGTCCACCGCGCCAGGCCGGGCCTCGCCGCCCGCCGGCGCCCGCCACCCCGATCCCGCCGATCGAGTTCCCCGAATCGCTGCCGGTCTCCGGCCGTCGCGAGGAGATCATGCGGGCCATGGCCGAGCACCAGGTGGTGATCGTCTGCGGCGAGACCGGCTCCGGCAAGACGACGCAGCTGCCCAAGATCGCCCTGGCCATGGGCCGGGGCCGCGGCAACGGCGGCGGCCTGATCGGCCACACGCAACCGCGCCGCATCGCGGCGTCCAGCGTCGCCAAGCGCATCGCCGAGGAGCTCAAGTCGCCGCTGGGCGACGTCGTCGGCTACAAGGTCCGCTTCCAGGACCGGCTGCAGCCGGGCGCCTCGGTCAAGCTGATGACGGACGGCATCCTGCTGGCCGAGACCCAGACCGATCCGCTGCTCAGCGCCTACGACACGCTGATCATCGACGAGGCGCACGAACGCAGCCTCAACATCGATTTCCTGCTCGGCTACCTGCGCGAGATCCTGCCGCGCCGGCCCGACCTGAAGGTCGTCGTGACCTCGGCGACCATCGACGCGGACCGCTTCGCGCAGCACTTCGCCTCGGCGAAGGGCCCGGCGCCGGTGCTGATGGTCTCGGGACGCCTGTTCCCCGTCGAACAGCTCTACCGCCCCTTCGAGGAATCGCGCGAGTACGACGTCAACGACGCCATCTGCGACGCGGTCGACGAGCTCTGGCGCCAGGGGCGCGGCGACGTGCTGGTCTTCCTGCCCGGCGAGCGCGAGATCCGCGAGGCCGCCGAGGCGCTGCGCAAGCACCACCCGCCCGGCGTGGAGGTGCTGCCGTTGTTCGCGCGCCTGTCCGAGCAGGAGCAGAACCGCGTCTTCCAGCCGCACGGCCAGCCGCGCATCGTGCTGGCGACCAACGTCGCCGAGACCTCGTTGACGGTGCCCGGCATCCGCTACGTGATCGACCCCGGCCTGGCGCGCGTCAAGCGCTACAGCTACCGCAACAAGGTCGAGCAGCTGCAGATCGAGAACATCAGCCAGGCGGCGGCCAACCAGCGCGCCGGCCGTTGCGGCCGCGTCAGCAACGGCACCTGCATCCGGCTGTACGACGAGAAGGACTACCTCTCGCGGCCGCGCTTCACCGATCCCGAGATCCTGCGCAGCTCGCTCGCCGGCGTGATCCTGCGGATGAAGGCGCTGCACCTGGGGCAGGTCGAGGACTTCCCCTTCATCGAGCCGCCGCCGCGCAAGGCCGTGGCCGACGGCTACCAGCTGCTCAACGAGCTGGGCGCCGTCGATGAGCGCAACGAGCTCACGCCGATGGGCCACGAACTGTCCAAGCTGCCACTGGACCCGCGCGTCGGCCGCATGATCCTGGAGGCGCGCCAGCGCGACGCGCTCAGCGAGGTGCTGGTCATCGCCAGCGCGCTGTCCGGCCAGGACGTGCGCGACCGGCCGATGGAGCAGCAACAGCAGGCCGACGAGAAGCACAAGAAGTTCGACGACGAGAAGTCGGAGTTCATGGGCTACCTGAAGCTGTGGAAGTGGCTCGGTGAATCGCGCGGTGGGGGACCTGTTGACCCCCAGACGGCCGCTGCGCAGCCGTCGCCCCCCGAGGGGGCCGCGGCGCCTAGGGGCGGCCCGGCGGCGCCGCGCGAGCACAAGCTCTCCAACCGCAAGCAGGAACAGCTGCTGCGCGACAACTTCGTCAACCCGCGCCGGGTGCGCGAGTGGCGCGACATCTACTCGCAGCTGCACACGGTGATCGCCGAGCACGGCTGGCGCCTGAACGGCGCGCCGGCGACCTACGAGCAGGTCCACCTGTCGATGCTGGCCGGCCTGCTGGGCAACATCGGCGTCAAGGCCGATGACGACGACTGGTACCTGGGCGCGCGCGGCATCAAGTTCTGGCGCCATCCGGGCGCGCACCTGAGCAAGAAGCCGGGCCGCTGGATCGTCGCGGCGGAGCTGGTCGACACGACGCGGCTGTTCGGCCGCGGCATCGCGGCGATCGAGCCGCAGTGGCTGCCCGGCATCGCCGGCCACCTGATCAAGACCCAGCTGCTGGAGCCGCACTGGGAGAAGAAGGCCGCCGAGGTCGTCGCGCTGGAACGCGCGACGCTCTACGGCATCGTGCTCTACAACAACAAGCGGGTGAACTTCGGCCGCGTCGACGCCGTCGCCGCGCGCGAGATCTTCATCCGCGAGGCGCTGGTCAACGGCGACTGGGAGACGCGGCTGCCCTTCCTGGCGCACAACCAGAAGCAGATCGCCAAGGTCGAGGAGCTCGAGCACAAGTCGCGCCGGCAGGACGTGCTGGTCGACGACGAGCTGATCTACGCCTTCTACGACCAGCAACTGCCGGCGGACGTGTACTCCGGCGCGACGCTGGAGAAGTGGTTCCGCGAGGCCAGCAAGGCCGACCCGAAGCTGCTGCAGCTCAGCCGCGACGAGCTGATGCGGCACGAGGCCGCCGGCGTCACGAGCAACGCCTTCCCGAAGACGATCCGCCTGGGCGGCGTCGACTGCACGGCGACCTACCTGCATCAACCCGGCGACGCGCGCGACGGCCTGACGGTGACCGTGCCGATCTACGCGCTGAACCAGGTCCACGACGAGCGCGTCGACTGGCTCGTGCCCGGGATGCTCGAGGCCAAGGTCACGGCGCTGCTCAAGAGCCTGCACCAGAAGCCGCGCGCGCGGCTGACGCCGCTGCCCGAGTTCGTCGCCGAGTTCGTCGAGCTCCACCCCTTCGCGCAGGGCGGTCTGGTCGACGTGCTGCTCAAGGCGGTGAAGGAGCGCTCGCAGGTCGCCGTGCAGCGCAACGACTTCAAGCTGGAGCAGTTGCCCGCCCACCTGTTCATGAACATCCGCGTCGTCGACGAGCACGGCCGGCAACTGGGCCAGGGCCGCAACCTCGCGACCCTGAAGGCGGAACTCGGCACGCAGGCGCGCTCCGCCTTCCAGGCCCTGGCCGCGCTGAAGCTGCAAGGCTCCGACGACGCGCCGACCCCGCATGGTTCAGACGCCTCCCGCCATCGGCAAAGCTCGGACGCCACCCCCCATCGGTCAGGCCCGGACGCTTCCCGCGATCGGCCAGGCTCGGACGACTCCCTCTCCCGCTCGCGGGAGAGGGCAGGGGTGAGGGCTGCGGTCGACGAAGGACGGCCGACCTCCAGCGACGGCAAGCCCTCCCGCGGCATCAAGGCGACCGTGACGCCGCCCTCCAAACCCGCGAGCGACGCCGCCAGGGCCTACACCGCCTGGACCTTCGGCGAGCTCCCTGAGCTCATGGAGATCAAACGCGGCCCGCAGACCCTGATCGGTTTCCCTGCGCTGATCGACAAGGGCCAGCACGTCGAGATCGAGGTCTTCGACGAGCCCGAGCTCGCCGCCGCCAAGCACCGCGCCGGCCTGCGCCGCCTGATCGCGCTGCAGCTCAAGGAGCCGCTGAAGTACCTCGAGAAGAACATCCCCGACCTCACCCAGATGTCGGTCGCCTACATGAGCCTGGGGACTGCCGAGGAACTGCGCGACCAGATCATCGCCGTCGCGCTGGAGCGCGCCTTCCTGGCCGATCCGCTGCCGGTGGACGAGTTCAGCTTCAAGACCCGCCTCGAGGAAGGCCGCGCCCGCCTCAACCTGATCGCGCAGGAAGTGGCCCGCCTCGCCTTCAACGTCCTGATCGAATACCAGGCCGCCCTGCGCAAGCTCAAGGACGCCCGCACGGCACCCAAGGACGTCATCGAAGACCTGCAGGCGCAGCTGCAGCGACTCATGCCCAAACGCTTCGTCCTGCAGACCCCGTGGAGCCAGCTGCAGCACTACCCCCGCTACCTGAAGGCGATCACGCTGCGTCTGGACAAGCTGCGCGCGGACGCGCCGCGCGACGCCAAGCTGATGTCGGAACTCCGTCCGCTGGAGCAGCGCTGGTCGCGCCGGGTGGCCGATCTCAAGGGCACGACCGACGCGCGGGTCGATGATTTCCGCTGGCAGCTCGAGGAACTGCGGGTGAGCCTTTTCGCACAGGAACTGAGAACGCCCCAGCCGGTCAGCGTCAAGCGCCTGGAAAAGGTCTGGGCGCAGTTACAGAACTGAGCGGAGAATCCCCCTCAGTTCTTCAGGCGAGGACCTCGGGGTTCCGGTCCAATCCAAGCTACAAAAGGTCCGTGGCCCCGCACCGGCGGGAGTCGCACATCGCTCGTGTCTGACAACACCACAACATCCTCCGCCGCCCCGATGCGGCGTTTCGGCCGCTTCGAGTTGCGAGCGCTCCTGCACAAGAGCCTGCGCTCGATGCTGTGGGTCGTCTTCGACCCGCAGAGCGGCCAGGAGATGTACCTGATGATGCCGCGCGAGAAGCCCAACAGCGAGGCGGCGATGCTGCACTGGCTGAAGACGGTCGACGGCGCGTCGCGCATCCATCACCCCAACCTGGCCCACGTCATCGAGACCGGCCGCGTCGATCCCTGGCCTTACGTCGCCTACGACCGCGCGCTGGGCGAGACGCTGGAGGAACGCCTGTCCCGCGGCGCGCCGCCGCTGCCGCTGGACGCCGCCGGCTGGGCCGCGCAGGCGCTCGAAGGCCTGGCCTTCGCGCACGAGGCGGGCCACGCCCACCGCGACATCCAGCTCGCCCACATCGTCGTCGACGGCGCCAACCACGTGCGCGTGCTGGGGCTCGAGGTCGCCCAGGAGGTCGTGCCGCCGAACGCCGACTTCAACACCGCCACGCGCCGCGCCGCGCGCGAGGCGGCCGAGGAGGACGTCGTCTGCGTCGGGCTGCTGCTGCATCGCCTGCTCAGCGGCAGGCCGGTGCTGGACGAGTCCGACCTGCAGGTCGTGTTGCAGCGCATGCAGCCGCAGGGACACGACCTGGTGCGCCTGGGCTGGGAAACCCCGTATGCGATCCCCGAGCCGCTGCGCGCCATCGTCAACCGCGCCAGCGACCGGCAGACGCGCCAGCGCTACCACCTGGCACGCAGCTTCTGGCGCGCGCTGGACGGCTGGCGGCTATCGGCCGAGCAGGACGACGGCGGCCCCATCGCGCTGCTGAAGGACAAGATGCAGCGCTTCGGCCATCTGCCGAGCACCTCGACCCGGCTGGTGACGACGGTGTCGTCTTCGGCGATGGCGGGGCAGCACGGCAGCCAGCTGGCCTCGATGGCGCTCAAGGACATGGCGCTGGCGCTGGAGCTGATCCGGCGCGTCAACAACGCGCTGCGTCAGCAAGGCCCCACGAGCGGCGGCACGGTGCTCAACCTGCAGCGCGCGATCGCGATGCTGGGCCTGAACGGGCTCGAGGACGCGGCGCGGGCGCTCAAGCCCTGGCCCGGTCCGATGAACGAAGGCCAGGCGCAGTTCATGCAGAGCGTGATGCGCCGCGTGCAGCGCGCCGGCCAGGTGGCGCAGGCGTTGCGGCCGGCCGGTTACGACGGCGAGGTGGTCTACCTCATCTCGCTGATGCAGAACCTGGGGCGCTTGCTGGTGCAGTACCACTTCCCGGACGACGCGCAGCAGATCCGCCAGCTGCAGGTCGCGCCCGAGGCGACCGAGGACAACCCCAATCCGCGCGGCATGAACGAGCAGTCCGCCGCCTACGCGGTGCTGGGCTGCGACCTGGAGAGCCTGGGCCTGGCGGTGGCGAAGTACTGGGGCCTGGGCGACGAGCTGCAGCACATGATGCGCCGCCAGCCGCAGGAGGCGCCGGTGCGCCATGCCGACGGCGACACCGAGCTGCTGCGGCTCACCTGCAGCCTGGCCAATGAGCTGGTGGACGCGCTGGCCGCGCCGGAGCGCAAGCGGCAGGCGGCGATCGAGCTGGCGACGCGCCGGTATGCGCGCGCGCTCGGCCTCGGCCTGCGCGAGATCTACGACGCGCTCGGCACCAGCGGCGCGATCGCCGACGCCGCCGAAAGCGGCCTCGGCGCGATGAGCGACCCGGCCGTCGGCGCGGCCGCGACCGCGGCGCCGCGCTCCCGTCTGCGCGAGCGCGCCGAGTCCGGCGCGCACGCTCCTGCGGCGGCGGCGACAGCGGCGGCAGCCACGGCCACGAACACGCCCGTCAACAACACGAACAGCACCGCCCAGCCAGGATCGCCGACGGGCAGCGCCCCGCCCGGCAGCGCCCAGCCCGGCAAGGACCGCCCATGACCGCCATGCCGCCCGCCGTCGGGCGATTCAAGCCGCTGCGCAGTCTCGGGCAGGGCGCCCAGGCGGTGGTGTGGCTCGCGCATGATCCGCGGCTGGACCGCGAGGTCGCGCTGAAGGTGCTGACCCAGGCGGTGGATCGCGCCAGCGTCGACGCCTGGCTGCACGAGGCGCGCGCGGTCAGCCGGTTGACGCATCCGAACATCGTGCCGGTCTTCGAGGCCGACATCGAGGCCGGCCAGGCCTACATGGTCTTCGAGTACGTGCCCGGCGGCACGCTCACCGAGCGGCTGCGCCAGCGCGGCCGGCTGCCGGCGCGCGAAGCGGTCGCGCTGATGCTGGGCATCCTCGACGGGCTGCACGCGGCGCATCAGGCGGGCGTCGTGCACCGCGACCTGAAGCCGTCCAACATCCTGCTCGACTCGGCGGGTCGGCCCAAGGTGATGGACTTCGGCATCGCGGGCCGCATCCAGCAGGGCGCGGCCGGGGCCGCCAGCGCGGCGGTCCGCCCCAATCGCATCGTCGGCACGCCGGGCTACATCTCGCCCGAGGCCGCCAGGGGCGACGCCGCCTCGCCGGTGATGGACGTGTTCGCCGCCGCGGTGATGCTCAGCGAGATGCTGTCGGGCCAGCGGCTCAACTACGACGCCGATCCGTGGCGCGCGGTGCGTCGCGCGATGGAGCAGACGCTGGACCCGCCGGCCGACCTGGGCCCCGACAGCGACGACGCCTTGCGCGCGGTGCTCCTGCGCGGCCTGTCGCGCGAGTCCGCGCAGCGCTGGGCCGACGCCAAGGCCTTCCACGACGCGCTGGCGGCCTGGCTGCATCCGGCCAGCGAGGCGCCCGAGGCGGGCGAGGGCGGCAACGCCACGCTGGAGTTCCTGCTGCGCCGCATGCGGCACCGCAGCGACTTCCCGGCGATGGCCGACTCGGTGACGCGCATCCAGCGCATGACGCAGTCGGAGAACGAGAGCCTCACCACGCTGTCCAACGAGATCCTCAAGGACGTGGCGCTGACCAACAAGCTGCTGCGGCTGGTCAACACGGTGCAGTTCAGCCATGCGGGCGGCGGGCACATCAGCACGGTGTCGCGCGCGGTGGCGCTGGTGGGCTTCGGCGGCATCCGCAACCTGGCCCTGTCGCTGGTGCTGCTGGAGCGCATGGAGAACAAGGGCCACGCGCAGCGGCTGAAGGAGGAGTTCCTGCGCGCGCTGATGGCGGGCTCGCTGGCGCGCGAACTGTGCCTGGTGCCGCGCGAGAACGAGGAGTCCTTCCTCGCCACGATGTTCCAGGGGCTGGGCCGGCTGCTGGCCGAGTTCTACCTGCCCGAGGAGGCGCAGCAGGTGCGCCGCGTCGTGCGGCCCGAGCGCGGCATGGGCGAGCAGGCGGCGCCGCCGCTGAGCGAGGCCGCCGCGTCGGCGCAGGTGCTCGGGCTGAGCTACGAGAGCCTCGGCCTGGGCGTGGCGCGGCAGTGGGGCTTCCCGGACAGCCTGCAGCGCAGCATGCAGCGGCCTGACGGCGACGCGCCGACGCGGCTGGTGGAGCATTCCACCGACCGCATGCGCTGGCTGGGCCGCGCGAGCAACGACGTCGCGGACGTCATCCTGAACAGCGATCCGGCCGAGGCGCATGCCAAGGTGCGGGCGATGGCGCAGCGCTACGCGCGCGCGCTGGGCGTCGAGGCCAAGGCCTTCGAGGCGGCGGCGGACCAGGCGCGGCAACGCCTGACGCAGCTGGCGCAGGCGATGGACATCAAGCTCACGAAGAACTCGCCGGCGCAGCGCCTGCTGGCGCCGCTGACGCCGTCGGCGGAGGACACGCTGTCGCCGCACCAGCTGCAGGCCACGATGGTGGACGGACAGGCGCCGGCCGGCGTGATCCCGCCCGAGCAGGCCGCCGCGACGCTGGCCGCGGGCATCCAGGACATCACCAACGCGATGGTCGAGAGCTTCAAGCTCAACGAGATCCTGCGGATGATCCTGGAGACCATGTACCGCGGACTGGGGTTCCGCCGGGTGATCTTCTGCCTGCGCGATCCCAAGACCGAGACGCTCACCGGCCGCTTCGGCCTGGGCGACGGCGTGGAGGCGGTGGTGCCGCTGTTCCGCGTGTCCCTGCGGGTGATGCCGGGCCTGCCGGCGGACCTCTTCACGGCGATCTGCACGAAGGGCGTCGACACGCTGATCGCCGACGCCTCGCAGCCCAAGATCGCGGAGCGCCTGCCGCCGTGGTTCCTCAGCGGGGCCAAGGCGCACAGCTTCCTGATCCTGCCGATGGCGCTGCGCGGCGCGCCGTTCGCGATGATCTACGCGGACAAGGCGCAGCCGGGCAGCGTCGTGCTCGACGAGAAGCAGCTGTCGCTGCTGCGCACGCTGCGCAACCAGGCCGTGATGGCCTTCAAGCAGGCGAGCTGAGCCGCACCGCGCCGTCAAGTCCCCCACCCGGGAGGGCGAGAACAAGAGGCCACAGCGCTCGCCAGAATTCGCCCAAAGGGGCGTTTGCCGCCCAAATTGGGCGATGGATTCCTGGATCGTCAAAAAGTGCCGCCTGAAGCGTCGGGGCGGCCATCAGACTCCGCCCCCGCCGGATAGACACATTCGGCAACAGAAGTTTGCAATCCAGGAAACAGAGATGAAGTTTGAAGTCTTCAAGGGCGTGTGGGCGCTCCCGTTGGTCGCGGCGCTGACCGCTTGCGGTGGCGGCGGCAGCGACGACGCCACGGTCAACACCAACCAGGGCAACAACACGGGCGGCGGCGCCACGACCACCACCACGCCGCCGGCTGCGTTCGTGAAGGGCGCGCGTCCTCGCGCGTTCGTGATGGCCGCCGGCCTGCAGTTCAACGGTGTGGTGGACGCGGTGTCGCAGCAAGCGGCGGGCGGCATGGTCACCATCGGCAGCTACGCGATGACGGGCAGCAACCCGGTCGACGTGGCCGGCGACGCCAGCTTCGCGATGGGCCGCTGGATGCGCGGCACGGTCACCACGCCGACCCGCATCGACACGCTGTCGGACGGCAACGCGTACCACTACGTCGTGTACAACCAGCTGGCGAGCTTCGGCGCGAACGGCACCTACGCCTGCGAGGCGGGCGTCTTCACGACGCCGACCAAGATCAACAGCACCGCGGTGATCGCTTTCGGTCGCACCATCGGCACGGCGACGCTCAACGTGTCCAACCTGGGCGCCTCGGTCGCGGCCGAGATCCAGACGGATGCCGGCATCGACTCGGTCAAGCAATCGCTGAGCGGCCTCGTGACCACGCCGGCCACCATCCTCGTGAGCAACCGCTACCTCAACAACGAGACCGGGGCGCAGATCACGGTGGTTGACGGCGGCGCGTCGAACAAGCTGCGCATCGTCCTCGGTCACCAGACCAAGGTGAACGGCACCGACTACCGCGGCGTGGGCACCTTCCTCTGCACGATGCATTGATCGCCTCGCAGCGGGATCGGAACGCCTTCTGGGGCGCCCGATCCCCCGCGCAGTGCAGGACGCCGGCCTCGAGCCGGCGTCGTCGTTTCCGGACTCAGCGCCGCGGGCCGTAATGGCCCGGGATCCAGCGGCGACCGCCGCCGCGGTTGTCCCAGTAGCCATCGATCCAGATGGTGCCGCTGACGACCGGGCCGCCGTCCGAGTAGCCGGCGCCGTAGCCGCCACCGCCACCGCCGCCGTAGCCGCGGTCGTAGCCGTGATAACGATGGGCGGGGATCACGACGCAGCCGGTCAATGTCGCGACCAGCGGAGCCGCGACCAGCGCGAGCAGCAGGGGACGAAGCGTTCGCATGTGGGACCTCCAGGAAGGGGACTGCATGCGTCAGACAACGCGGTCCCGGAGGTCGCCGATGACCGGTCGCGCCGCACATTACGCGGCGGACACGGAGTAACGGGCGGCGAGCCGGACTCCGAACGGGCCGGCAGGCCCGACCTCCCGGTCGAGCCCAAGCCCGATCAGTACGGGCCGTTCGACAGCCAGTGTTCGAGTTGCGGCAGCCGATCGTTGCCCCAGAAGCGTTCGCCTTCGACGATGAAGAACGGCGAGCCGAACACGCCGCGGGCTTCCGCGAGGTCGATCTCGGCCTTCAGGCGGGCGCGCGCGGCCGTGTCGTTGGCGATGGCCTGGAGCTGGTCGGGCGAGACGTGCTGGGTGGCGCAGAGGTCCTGCAGCACCTCGCCCTGGGCGATGTTGCGGTCGTCGACGAAGTAGGCCTTGTAGACGGCCTGCGCGAACTTGCGGCCCTGATCGGGGTCGCGGTCGTTGAACCAATGGAACAGGCGAGCAGCCATCTCGGTGTGCAGGCCCAGCGAGGTCGGCGTGTTGTACGGCACTTTCATGAAGGCGGCGAGCCGGGTGACGTCGCGGCGGACGTAGTCGCTGCGCATCACGCTGTTGGGCACGCGGATGCGTTCGAGCGACTGGAAGTTGGCGTCCAGCACGATGGCATGCCAGTTGACGGTGCGGCCGTACCTGGCCGCGAGCTCGTCGATGCTCTGCGCGGCGATGTAGCCGTAGGGCGAAGCGAAGTCGAAATAGAAGTCGATCGGTGCGGACATGCGGGCTCCTGACAAGGCGCGCGGATTGTAGGCATAGACTCCCCCGATGCTCACCGTCCACCACCTCAACAACTCCCGCTCGCAGCGGGTCCTGTGGCTGCTTGAAGAACTCGGGCTCCCGTACGAGATCAAGCATTACCAGCGCGACCCGAAGACGATGCTCGCGCCGCCAGAGCTGCGCGCCGTGCACCCGCTCGGCAAGTCTCCTGTGATCAGTGACGACGGGCTCGTCATCGCCGAATCCGGCGCGATCCTGGAGTACCTCGTCGACCGCTACGGCGAGGGCCGGTTCAAGCCCGCCGTCGGCACGCCCGACGCGCTGCGCTACCGCTACTGGATGCACTACGCTGAAGGCTCGGCCATGCCGCCGCTGCTGCTCAAGCTGGTCTTCGACCGCATCGAGCGCGCGCCCGTGCCGTTCTTCGTGAAGCCGATCGCCAAGGGCATCGCCGCGAAGGCCAAGGCGACCTTCGTGCAGCCGCAGATCGACAACCACATGAACTACCTGGAAGGCGAGCTCGGCAAGAGCCCGTGGTTCGCGGGGCAGGAGTTCAGCGCGGCGGACGTGCAGATGAGCTTCCCGCTCGAAGCTGCCGTACAGCGCGGCGGCGCCGCGGCGCGTCAGCCGCGCATCACCGAGTTCCTGCAGCGCATCCACGCGCGGCCTGCTTACCAGCGGGCGCTGGAACGCGGCGGACCCTACGCGCTCGCGCCGTCGAAGTGAGTGGTTCGGCGCACGAGGTCCGTGCGCCCGCAATTAACCCTGCTTCGCCAGGAACGCCGCCACCAACGCATTCGCATGCCCGTGGCCCATCGCGTGGTCCGTCTTCAGCAGCGCGACCAGCTCCATGTGTTTCATCGGTCCCGCGGCCTTCAGCACGCCCATCCAATGATCGATGGGCTGGCCGTACTTCTTCTCGATGGACGGGAAGTACGACGCGGGTCCTTTGACTTTCTCTTCGGTGGTCATGAATCGCTCCTGGTTGGCTGGTGATCATCGGGTCAGTGCTTGACCTCATCCTCACGACGATCGACCCGCGCCGTTTTCGACACGGCCCTCTGCATCAGCGGGGCAACTGATCAGCCGATCAACTGATCAACTGATCAACTGATCAACTGACCAGCGACCACAGCAAGGCTGCATTCGCGCCGGTCACCAGCACAAAGAGCCCCCAACTCAGCACCCGCACCACCGGCCCGTTGGCGAACTCGCCCATCACCGCGCGGTCGCTCGTCAGCCGGATCAACGGCCACATCGCGAAGGGCAGTTGCAGGCTGAGCACCACCTGGCTCGCCACCAGCAGCTGTCCGACCGCCGCCTCGCCGAACCACCACAGGCCGATGAACGCCGGCACCAGCGCCAGGAACCGCGTCGCCAGCCGACGCTGCCAGCACGGGATCTTCAGCCGCAGGAAGCCCTCCATCAAGACCTGACCCGCGATCGTGCCGGTGAAGGTCGAGCTCTGGCCCGCCGCCAGCAGCGCCACGCCGAACAGCACCGACGCGATGGAGCCGCCCACCAGTGGATCCAGCAGGTGGTACGCGTCCTGGATCTCCGTCACCTCGGTGTGCCCGTGCGCGTGGAAGGCCGTCGCGGCCAGGATCAGGATCGCGGCGTTCACCATCAGGGCCAGCGTGAGCGACACCAGCGTGTCGATGGTCGACAGCTTGATCGCGTCGCGCTTGGCCGACGCCGTGCTCCCCACGCGTCGCGTCTGCACGATCGACGAATGAAGGTAGAGGTTGTGCGGCATCACCGTCGCCCCCAGGATGCCGATGGCCAGCAGCAGCGCCTTCGGGTCCTGCACCGCGACGCCGTTGGGCACGAAGCCCTGCGCCACCGCCGCCCAGTCCGGTCCGATCAGGAACAGCTGCACCGCGTAGCAGATGCCGATCGTCATCACCAGACCGAGGATGATCGCCTCCACCTGCCGGAAGCCCCGGCCCTTGAGCCCGAGCACGATCAGCGTGTCCAGCGCCGCGATGCCGACGCCTGCCAGCAGCGACATCCCGAAGAGCAGGTGCAGCGCCAGCGCCGTGCCCAGCACCTCGGCGACGTCACAGGCGACGATGGCGAGCTCGGCCATCACCCACAGCGGCAGGCGCACCGCGGGCCGGTAGCGCTCGCGGCAAGCCTGCGCGAGGTCCAGCCCCGACACCAGCCCCAGCCGCAGCGACAAGGTCTGCAGCAGCATCGCCGCCAGGCTGGACGCCAGCACCACCCACAGCAGCGCATGGCCGAAGCGGGAGCCGGCCTCGATGTCCGTGGCCCAGTTGCCCGGGTCCATGTAGCCGACCGAGACCAGCAGCCCCGGCCCCGCGACGCGCAGCAGCCGCTTCCACAGCGGCGCGCCCTCGCGCAGATCGATGGAGCCGTGGACCTCGGAGGGGCAGAACGGGGCGGTGGCGGTGGTGGGCAGGCCGAGCATGGGGCGCATTCTCTTCGGAGTCGGCGATGGCGGTGGCGGTGGCGGTGGCGGCGTGGCCGCTATAGTCCCGCCTCCTTCGCCGTCCTCCGATTTCCCGTCCTGTTCCGTCGCGATTCATGCCCCTGGCCGACATCCGCGCGGCGATCGATGCCGAGCTGGCCGCGACGCCCGAGTTCTACGATTTCCGCGTGCTGCGCAGCACGGCCGACGGCGCGCTCTGGCGCGTGACGCTCGAGCCCGACTACGTGTACGCCGAGGGCCAGCGGCCAGGGCAGGCGTCCGCGCACACGCTGCTCGACGAGCGCCTTGAGGGCGCGTCCGCCTGGTGGGGCGCGCCGGTCAAGGGATCGGCGAGCGTGCGCGCCGTCGTCGTCGAGGACGACCAGCTCGTGCTGCAGAACGCGAGCGCGCCGCCGCCGGGCGAGGGTCATCTGTTGCGCATCTATCCGCCGAGATTCCTCAATGCGGTCGCCGACGCATGGCGCGACGACACCTGGGCGCATCGCGGCGCCGGCTGCTGGCCGGGGCTCTCGACGTCGAGACCCAGGGCCGACGCGCCGTCGCTCGACGGCTCGCCGTTCCGCTGGCTGCGGCCGGCGCAGCGCGAGGCGTTGAAGCTCGTCGGCTTCCACGATGCCTTCCTGTGGGGACCGCCGGGCACCGGCAAGACGACCACCTTGGGCGTGATGCTCGCCGAGTACCTCGACCGCCGCCCCATGGCGCGGGTGCTGTTGCTCTCGACGACCAACCACGCCGTCGACCTCGCGACGATCGCCGTCGACAAGGCGTTGCAGAAGGGACGACGCGAGCACCTCCGTTCAGCGGTGCAGCGGCTCGGTTCGCGCTTCGATGCCGAGGCCTACGCGGGTCGCGGGCATCTGATCCCGCCGTCGGGCACACCGTCGCCGCAGGTGCTGACGCAATGCCGGCTCGCCACGATGACGACGACACGCGCCGCCTTCACGCTGAAGACGCTGCGCGAGCTCTCCTCCGATGGGGAGCCGCCGTTCGACCTCGTCGTCTTCGACGAAGCCAGCCAGGTGAGCCTGGCTCACGCGCTGGCGCTGATGCCGCTGGGCCGGGCGCGGCTCTTCGCCGGCGATCCGCAGCAGCTCTCGCCGGTGTTGCGCAGCGAGGACCGCCTCGCGCGCCACTGGCTGGGACGCTCGCCGTTCGCGGCGATGCCGCGGGGCGGGCAAGGCGATCAGCGGGGGGCAGCCGATCGGAGCGGGCAGGGCGGTGCCGCAGTGGCGATGCTCGACGAACAGTCCCGCATGGCCGCGCCGATCGGGGCGCTCGTCAGCGACCTGTTCTACGACGGCGCGCTGCGCGTCGCCGCGGATGCGCTGGCATCGGAAGCGTGGCATCAGGCGCGCGCCCGCGCGCTCGGCGACATCCCGGCGGACGTTCACGTGAAGGTGCACCGCATCACGCGCGAGGGCTTCTGGTCCGCGAAGGACCGGGGCCCGATCCGGCGCGAGTCCGCCGATGCCATCGCGGGCCTGATCGCGCAGGCGCTGGCCAGCGGCGATTGGGCGCCGCACGAGTTCATCGTGCTGACGCCGTTCCGCGCGCAGCGGGCGCTGATGCGGCAGCGGCTGGACGCGCTCGGCGTCGATGACGGCGTCAAGGTCAGCACCGTCCACCGCGCGCAGGGCAGCGAGGCGCCGGTCGTGTTCTTCGACCCCGCCGACGGCACGCAGCCCTTCCTGAAGACGGAGGAAGCGCGCCGGCTGCTCAACGTCGCGCTGAGCCGCGCGCAGGCGAAGGTGGTGATCTGCCTCTCGTCGGCGGACCTGACCAACGAGGTGCTCGCGCCCATCGTCCATCGGATGCGCCTGGCCGGCGATCCCCGCGAGGCCGTGGCGCTGCTGACGCTGGCGAAGGCGCCGGACTTCCCGTTCAACACGCGCGGGCTGCGCGTGGCGGCGGGGCGGCTCGTCGGCGAGGTCGACCGCATTGCGCCGGACGGCGCGCGGTTCTGGATCATCAACGAGAAGAGCGGCAACGAGGTCGTGATCGACGCCGAGTTCTGGCGAAGGAAGTAGGCGCTGGAAAGGGCTATCCCCGCTCAGCGCGGCCTCGCCGCAGTGCTGGCGGACGCGGGGAATGTGCGCCGCAAATGCAAACGCCCCGCGGAGCGGGGCGTTTTTGGGCGAGGGCGGAGCCGCGGGGCGCCGCCGTTCAGCCTGCGATCAGACCGGCACGCGGCGCAGCATTTCCACGCCGACGTCGCCGTTGGCGACTTCGCGCAGCGCGGTCACGCCGGGCTTGTTCTTGGACTCCAGCTTCGGCGCGTGGCCTTGGCTCAGCATGCGGGCGCGGTAGGTCGCGGCAAGCACCAGCTGGAAGCGGTTCGGGATCTTGGTCAGGCAGTCTTCGACAGTGATGCGGGCCATGCTGGTTCCTGGGGAGTCGGGGTTATTCGGTAACGTCGTCGATGAGGTCGAGCGCGCGGAAGACGGTCGACCGGTTGCGGCGTTGGGTCGCGTATTTTAGCCGCTGCGCCTGGACAATCGACTTCAGGTCGAAAATCGCGGTCTCGAACACGGCATTGATGACCACGAAATCGAAGTGTTTCGCCTGCGCGACCTCCTCGCGGGCCGTCTTCATCCGCTTGGCGATCACCTCGACCGCGGTGTCGCCGCGGCGGATCAGGCGCTGCTTCAGCTCCTCCCAGCTCGGCGGCAGGATGAAGATCAGCACCGCGTGCGGGAACAGCTGCTTGATCTGCAGCGCGCCCTGGTAGTCGATCTCCAGCACGACGTCCTCGCCATGCGCGAGCCGGGCCTCGATCGCGGCGCGCGAGGTGCCGTACAGGTTGTCGTGGACATGCGCCCATTCGAAGAACTCGCCGCGGTCGATCATCCCGCGGAACTCGTCCACCGAGACGAACAGGTATTCGCGTCCGTGCTGCTCCTGGCCGCGGGGATCGCGCGACGTGTGGGAGACGGAGACGCTCAGCTTGGCGTCAAGCTCCAGCAGCGCCTTGACGAGGCTGGATTTGCCCGCGCCGCTCGGCGCGGCGACGACGAAGAGATTGCCCGGATATTCCATCCCGGGATTTTAGGGGATGCGGGTCACGGTCCGCCCGGCGGGCCCGTGCCGACCGGTGCGGAGGCCGGCGCCGAGGCCGGCGTCGTGGGGGCCGTCGAGCCCGCCGATGCCGTCGATGCTGCCGATGCTGCCGATGTCGGCGCCGCCGCGACGCCGCCGCCGCCCGTCGCCGCGACTCCGCCCCCCAACGCCGATAGCGCCGCCAGCAGGGCCTGCGGATCCAGCGGCTGGCCCGCCTGCTGCTGACGCATCAGCGGCTCCAGCCAGGGGCGCCAGTCGGCCGGCGGTCCGTCCGACGGGGCGTCCATCGGAGCGTCTGACCGCGGACCCGACCGAGGATCCGACCGAGCGCCCGACAGATCGCCCGTCAGCGCCTCCAGGTCGTGGCGCAGCGACGCCAAGATCCGCGCCGCCTCGTCGCCCCGCAGGGCCGGGGTGCCGACCGCCTCGGCCATGCCGTCCATCAACTGCTGGATCGTGGCCAGCGCCTCGCGACGGTCAGGGGACGCGTCCGTCCGGCCGCCGCGCAGGGGCGCGTCGGCGTCGAACAGGGCCGCGCCGAGGTCCGCCCCGTCGAAGCGGGCGCCGTCGAGCATGGCCCCGCGGAAATCGGCCCCGTGCAGCCGCGCACCGCTGAAGTCGGCGCCCCGGCAGTCGGCGCCGCGGAAGTCCGCGTCCGCCAGTCGCGAGTCCGTCAGCCGGGCGCCGGACAGATCCGCCCCGCGCAGGCACACGCCGTCGCCCTGCGCGCCGTCCAGTCGCGCACGACGCAGGATGGCGCGCTCGAAGGTGGTCTCGGACAGGCGCGCGCGCTGCAGGCTGGCATCGGAGAAATCGACACCGGCGGCGCTGCCGTCCTCCAGCCTGGCCTCGTCGAAACAGGCACGGCGCGCGTCCGCGCCGTCCAGGGTGCAGCCGCGCAGCGCCGCGCCGCCGAAGTCGCTGCCCGCCAGCGAGGCGCGCGTCAGCACGCAGGCGCCCAGACGCGCCCGGCGCAGTCGAGCGCCGTCCAGCCGTGCGCATGCCAGCGCCAGGCGATCGCCCGCCAGGCCGTCGAGTTCGGCGCCCGAAAGATCGGCGCCGGACAGGTCCAGGCCTTGCACCCGGCGCCCCGGGCCGCGAGCCTGCATCAACAGCGTGCGCGCATCCATCGCAGTTCCTTTTGCTTCAGCCGGGTCGGGCGAGTCGGTCGGTGCAGCCAGGTCAGCCAATTCGGCCAGGTCAGCCGGCCCGGCCGCCGCCCAGCAGCGCCAGCACCTCGGCCAGCCCGTCGTGCATCTCCACGCGCGCCCAGTCGGCCGGCGTGAAGCCCTGGTCGTCCTTGAGGCCGGGATCCGCGCCCAGCGACATCAGCAGGCTGACGATGGGCACGCTGATCATGCGCCCTTCGTGCACGGCGTAATGCAGCGGTGTGCGGCCGTAGCAGCCGCGCGCATCGAGGTCCGGGCCGAAGGACACGAGCTGGCCGACGATCTCCAGCTGCTTCTGCCAGCACGCGACGTGCAGCGGCTGGTCGCCGTCGGCGCTGCGGGCGGCGACCAGCGCGGGACTGTCGCTCAAGGCCCGCGCGACGCCGTCCGCGTCTCCGCGGACGATCAGGTCGGAGAGCGCTTCGGGCGTGACGGGCGGCGTGGGTGTCATCGGGCCTCCGGATGCCGTCATGGCGGATTGGGCACGTTCACCGGGCCGATCGGCGGGTTGAAGCGCGTGGCGCCCGCCGAGCGGTAGAGGATGGTGTACAGCGCGGCCGAAGGCCGCAACTCGGTCGGTGCATCGTAGTCCAGCCCGATGTGCACGCAGACGTCGCAGTTGCGCCGGTGCAGGCTCGCCGCCACCGAGTCCAGCGAGCGCATCGCGCCGCGGTTGAAGCTCAGGTGCTGCGGGAACAGGTTGCCGTCGGGCCCGTTGAAGTCGGCGGTGCCTCCGAAACGGTTGGCGATGACGTGACCGGCGTCGTCCTCGGGCTCGCCGATCATGCGCACCCACAGGCGCGACGCGGGCGTCGTGTCCTGGCCGGCCGGCGTCGCCACGCCCGCGTCCATGCGGAAGGCCGCCGCGCCCACCGTCGTCTGCCCCGCGACGGGCGCGCGCTGCGCGTGCCAGCGGGCGTTGCCGCCCGGCGCCAGGCCCAGCATCGACTGGCACAGGTCGGCGTTCTGCGGGCCGTCGTCGTCCGGCTTGGGTTTTGGCTTGGGCTGGGGCTTGGTGCCCGGGCCCGGCGTGGGCGTGGGCGTGGGCGTGGGCGAAGAACCCGGCGACGGCTTCGGCTTGGGGCCGGCGCGCGGGTCCGGCGCGGGCCGGGGATCCGGCTCCGGTTGCGGGCTCGGCAGAGGCAGGGGCGTAGGCCGGGGCGTCGGCGTCGGGCCGGGGGCGGGCTGGGGCGTCGGCCGCGGTCCGGGTGTGGTGCCAGGTGTGGTGCCAGGTGTTGTTCCAGGCGTGGTGCCAGGCCTGGTGCCAGGTGTTGTGCCGGGTGTTGTGCCGGGCGCGGTCTCCGGGATCTCGACGGGGGCGACCTCGGGCGCGGGCGGCGCGACCGGGTCCACGACGGGCTCGACGGTGCCTGGCCGCAGCTCGATCACCGGCGCCACTTCGCCCGCCGGCTGCGCGGACGCCTGCGGCCGCAAGCCCGGCGAGGGCCGCGCCGGCGCGGGCTGGGCGTTGACGTCGACCGCCGCGCCGCCCTCGAACGAGCCCATGTCGCCGGCCTGCAGGCGGCCGCCGCCGCGTCCGCCACCGCGAGGGCCGCTCCCCGGCATGTCGGCCGGATAGCTGTTGTCGTTGGCCGGCGGGCCGCCGGGGAGCTCCAGGTCCGCGTTGTCGTTGGCGGGACGTCCGCCGGGCAATTCGAACTCGCCGCTCTCGCGCGATGGCGCGCCGCCGGGGACCTCGAATTCGCCGCTCTCCCGCGCGGGCCCGCCGCCGGGCACCTCGACGTTGTCGTTGGCGGGCTGGCCGCCCGCGATCTCGGTCGGGACCTCGCCCGGGGGCGCGGCCTCCTGCGACGGCACCGCCGCCCGGCCGGCGGCGACCCGATGCGCCAGGCCGAAGGTGAGGGCGGTGACCAGCAGCGTCAATCCGAGCTGGCCGAACGAGAAATGCTCGAACGAACCGCCCGAGTGCACCAGTTGCACCGCGGTGTTGAGTCCGCCGGCCACCAGCAACTGCGCGCCGAGCTGCGCCGCGACCGACAGGCCCTTGGTCGCCAGCCCCGCGGCCGCGCCGAGGCCGCCGCCGATCGCGCCGGTGATCGCGCCCTCGATGGCCGCATCCAGCGCGCGATCGGCCGACACGGCGCGGTTGCTCCACAGGTCGCCGGCCACCGACAGCAGCGCCGAGGTCACCGCGCCCACCGCCGCGCCGATCGCCATGCCGACCGCGATGGTCGCGATCGGGCCCAGCGCCATGCCGGCGGTCAGCACGGTGACCGCGATGACGATGACGATGACCAGGATCACCAGCAGCGCCGCGACGATCATCTTCCAGGCCGGGGGCTCGTGCGAGGCGGCCTCGTCGGCCTTGCGCGTGATCTCGCATTCGAGGCCCTGGCGGCTCTGGCGGAGGTTGCCGTCCAGGTCCGCGTGGGCCTGGGTCAGCGTCTGCGCGGCCGCGCCCAGGATGGCCGCCACGCCCTGCTGCATGCCGGTGGCGACCTGCGCCAGCGCGGCGCTGCCGGCGGCGGCGCTCTGCGTCATCTGCGAGCTGAAGGACGCGCGCTGCGACGCGAAGTTGTCCGTGCCCGCCAAGGTGCTCATCGAGGCGGTGAAGGCGCCGGCCGCCGCGCCGGCCTGCTCGTCGTTGGCCTGCGAGACGCCGTCGAGCGCGGACAGCCCCTGCTGCAGCGCGCCTGCCATCTGCGCTTCGGCGGCCGAGGCGCTGCCGCCCGCGCTGCCGGTGAGCGTCGAGATCGCGGCGTCGATGTGCTGCGCCACCTGGCCGAGCGCGGCGTCGAGCAGGTCGGGGTCGGGCGGCGCGCTGGCGGCGCATTGCGCCTGCGCGGCGGCCAGGGACGAGCGCGCGCCGTCGACGGCGCCGGCCACCGCTTCCTGCACCGCCGCCGCCGAGGCGTGGGCGAGTTGCTCCTGCACCAGCTGCTGCAGATAGCCGGTGTCGTTGGCGGCCTGGCGCTGGTCGTGTTCCTGCTGGTCGAACTGCCGCAGCGAGGCGTGCAGCGACTGGTCGATCGACCCCAGCAAGCTCGCGAGCGTGCTGCCGGACTGCGCCACGGCGGCCTCGCGGGCGCTCTCCACCGCGCCGATCAGGGCGGCGAGTTGCGTGTCCAGCGTGTTGCGCGCCTCCGCGGCCGAGGCGATCACGGCGCAGCGATCGCCCTTGCGGCCGGCGCGGGCGATCTCGCGGGCGCGCTTGTTCGCCGACTCCACCATGCGGTCGTGGAAGCCCGAGCCGACCGAGCGCGCCGCCTCGGCCTGCGCGTGGGCGCGGCGCTGGGACAGGTCGCCGTCCCAGAACCCGTTCTCGGTGCAGGTGGCGAAGCCTTCGTAGGTGCCGGCGAAACCGTCGGCGACGCTGGTGCATTCGCCGCCGATCTGCTCGCCGAGCGCCTCGAGGTCGCCGCGGCCTTCGCCGTACACCTGGTCGACCTGGTCGAGCCCGGCAGTCTCCAGGCCGTCGATCTGGCCCATGGCATCGGCGTGCGCGGCGGTGAGCGCCTCCAGGGCGCCGCTGGCCTGCTGGATCGCGTCGGAGACGAAGGCGGCGTGCTGGCCGCGGACGGCGGAGCGCGCCATCGTCGCGTCGCCGCGCGCCTGGCCGCGTGCCTGGTCGAGGCGTGCGGTGATCGCGGACTTCTGCAGTTCGATCGAGCCCGCGAGCTGGGACTTGGCCGACTCGGCCGCCGCGCCGAGCTGGTCGGGAACGGCCTGCGAGGCCATGGCGGCCGCGCTGTCCAGCCGGTCCGCGGCCGTGCCGAAGAAATCGTCGGCTCGTTGCGTGGCGGTATCTCGCAGGGTGGCGACCTCGCCACTTTCGCCCGGGGTCTCTGCGAAACGCGTGCCGGCGCGCAGCGCCCCCGTGCCTGCCGCGCTCGAGGCCAGATGCGCGCGCGACGCGGCGTACTGCGCGACCGCGCCGGCGCGTTGGCCCTCGGCGGCGCTCACGACGCCGTCCATCGGCGAACCGATGGACATCGGGGCGCCGCCGGCGTCACCGCCACCGCCACTGGCTGCCGATGTTGCTCCCGCGCCGCCAGGTCCCGTTGAAGCGGATCCGGCCTCCGTCCCGGCCGGACCGCCTTCGGAGGTCGACGCGGCGCCGCCGCTCGAAGTGCTGCCGGCGCCGGCGTCGGCAGGGCCCATGGATGTTGCGCCGCCACCGCCACCGCCTCCGCTCCCGCCACCACCGCCACCGCCACTACCACCTCCACTCCCCGAAGGGCCGGCTGCAGCGCCGCCGCCCGACCCACCGCCGTCCTGCGCCGGACAGTCATCGGGTTCGGGCGCGTCTTCCTCTCCCGCGTCGCTGGTGGTCTCTTCCACGGGACCGGGCGGCGGGTTCGGCGGCTGTTCCTCGGGCTCCTCGGCGGGCTGCTCCGACGGTGCGTCGTAGCAGGCGGGCGAACCGCCGCCGCTGCAACTGCCCGTCGCGCTCTCGCCGCCGCCCGCCTCGGCGCCACCGCCTGCCGATCCACCACCGCCGCCGCCGCCAGCGCCCCCATCCGGGGCTGTCTCTGCGCCGGCCCCGCCGCCATCGCCGCCGTCCCCGCCGCCGTCAGCTTCGGCATCGGACGCGCCGCCTTCCGCATCAGGCGCGGCCTCGGGCGCGTCGGCCTGGTCACCGCCACCGCCACCATCACCACTTCCACCACCACCGCTCGCGGCCTCGTCGCTCGACGGCGGCGACTCGAAGAGACGCGTCGCGTTCACTTCGAGGTCCATCTGGACCGCGTCGTCGTCTTCCTCGTGCTCACCCGGTTCCTGATGGCCGGTGTCAACGCCCGACTTGCCCGCGCACTTGGGGCAGGTGCCGCCGCAAGCGCACTTGTGCTGCAGCGCGGGCCCCGCGTCGGCCTCGGGCGAGTCGTCCAGCAGGTCTTCGGCGGAGGCGCCCCCCACCACGCGATCGGCCACCGCGTCCGCCTGACGCTCGTATCGATCGCCCGGGCGGCCGACGCCGTCCTTGAGTCGCACGCCGCGCCGCTGCTGCACCGTGTGCGCGGCCTCGTGCGCGGCCAGGTGCAGGTCGGGCTCATCGCGGAAAGCGACCCGGCGCCCCAGCGTGTAGGCGCGCGCGCCCATCTGCCGCGCCGCCGCGGCCGCGGGACCGCCGACTTCGCTGCGGACGTCCGAGATGTCATGCCGCCCGAACGCAGCCTGGATCCGCGCCGCGCCCGGCAGCGGACGGTCGGCCTGCGCGACACCGACTGCGGCGCTGCGATGCATCGCAGCGGCACCGCCGGCCGTGGCAGCACTACCTGCGCTCCGACCTGCGTCGCCACCGCCACCGCCACCGCCACCGCTGTCCTGCTGCACGGGTTCGTCTTCGAGGCGCTTCTGCTCCTCGCATTGCGTGCACTCGCGCTGCAGGCCGAGATGAGGCGGAACGCCGGGCGACGTGGCGATGTCCGCGTCGTCCTGGTCCGGGGCGGACGTGGCCGCGGCGGCGCGCGGGCGATCGGCCTCGGGGCGTCGGGCGAGCGCGCGGGCGGTCATGGTCGGTCCTGGTCGATCCTGGACGGTCGTGGTCGCCGTGGCCGGTCGTCGCCGCTACAGCCCCGCCGGCATCTGCCGGCCGAGCTTGCGGTACTCGGCCTCGACCGCGCATCGCAGCGTGTCCAGGGTCACCGGTCCCTCGCCGGTGCGGGCGGAGGCGGCCAGCGTGACGTTGCGGATGTGGCCGCCCGCCAGATCGCAGCACGCGGCCAGCCGGTTCAGTTCCCCGATGTCCAGGCCGTGCCGGTCGCCGAGATGCGCCATCCACAGCGCGCGTCGCTCGTCGGGTCCCGGCGCGGGGAAATCGATGATCGTGTCGAGCCGCCGCGTGAAGGCGCTGTCGAAGCGCGAGCGGCTGTTGCTGGTCAGCACCGCGATGCCTTCGAAGGATTCGATGCGCTGCAGCAGGTAGTTGGTCTGCTGATTGGCGAAGCGGTCGTTGGAATCCTTCAGCTCGGTGCGCTTGCCGAAGAGGGCGTCGGCCTCGTCGAAGAGCAGCACCACCTCGGCATGTTCGGCGCGGGCGAACAGCTGGGCGAGGTTCTTCTCGGTCTCGCCGATGTACTTGCTGGAAACGGACGCCAGGTCGACGCGGTACAGCGGCATGCCCAGCACGGTGGCCAGCCAGCCGGCCGCCAGCGTCTTGCCGGTGCCCGAGGGCCCGACCAGCAGGGCCCGCACGCCCGGCCGGTAGCGCGTGCGCGCGGCCGGCCCGAGTCCCTCGGCCAGACGTTCGCGCGACTCGCAGCGCTGGCGCAGCGCGGCCAGCGCCGCGCGCAGCCCGGGCGGGGCGACCATGGCGTCGTCCGTCACCTCGTCCCGCACCAGCTGGGCCAGCGTGCCGAGTTCGCCCGCGGCGCCCGCCCGCGACGCCGCGTGCACGTGCGACTGATCGGCGGCGGCGGCGTCCGACAGCTGCGCCTGACGGCGCGCGGCCCGCGCCAGATGCGCGATGTGGGCGGCGCTGTGCCGGTGCTGGCGGCCCAGGCGCTCGGCGGTGTCCGGCGCGACATGCGCGCCCCAGAGCGCGGTGCGCTCGGCCGGCGTCGGCAGCGGGACCTGCCAGCTGGCGACGGGATCGCCCTCGCGTTCGAAGCTGCCTTCCATGCCGCAGGCCGCGAGCAGGGGACCGCGATAGCCCGGCAGCTCAGGCAGGCGGCGGGTCTCGCCCGGCGCGAGTTCCGCGCACAGCACGGGCACCGCGTGACACAGCCACAACCAGGCGCCGAATCCGGCCGGCGGATCGTGCTCCACGGCGACGGCCCGCGCGCCCATGGCGCGGGCCACCAGCGCGGCGGCCTGACGCGCCTCGCGCGGATGGCCGCTGCGCACGGCGAGCACGCCGCCACCGCCTCGGCCGCCGCCGTGGAGCAGCGCCTGCGCCTCGCGCTCCGCCGCCGCGGCCAGCGAGGGCGGCACGGCGTCGGCCGGTCGCAGCGTCGGCAGGCCGGGCCAATGGTGGAGCCGGCCGCGGGAGGCCTCCGCCGTCCCCATCGTGCCGACCGTTGCGGCGGTGTCCGTTGTGCCTGCCGTACCGGCCGTCACCGCCTTTTCTGCCTTGGCCGTCTTTGCCCCCGTTGCCGCCGTGTCCCCGCCCCCCGCGTCGCGCAGCACCAGCGCCAGCGGCACCGGGACCTGGAACGCGAGCTCGGGCAACGGTCGCGATGCGGCTTCGATCTGCAGCACCCCGGCCGCGCGGGCGGGGCCGTCCAGCAGATCGGCCAGTGCCCGGGGCAGGCCCAGCATCTCGGTGATCGAGTGCAGCAGGCCCAGCGTCGGACGCGCGCCGCCGGCGGGCGCCTGCAGCCAGGCGACCACGCGGCTGAGCATTGGATCGAACTCCACCGCCACCGCGAGCGCGATGGCGATGGACTCCGCCAGGCCGCAGCCCAGCTCGTTGCACAGCGCATGCAGCAGTTCGTCGCCCTCGGCGGGACAGCCGATCCACTGCTGGAGCGCCTCGCCGGTCACGTCGGCGGATTCGGCGGCGATCCAGTCGCGTTCGGCGGAAGCCGGCGCCGTCGCCAGACGGTCGGCCAGGGCGGCCAGCGCGACGCGATGCAGCGGCGGCGCGGCGGACAGGTGCAGCGGTGCGTTCATGGCGGACCCTCGCCGTAATGGAAGCCGACCACGCGGCCGAACCCGGGCAGCCATCCCGGGTCGAGATCGAGGCCGAGCCGGCGCACGCGCAACTCGCAGGCGCTCAGCGGAAAACGGACGTCGACGTGCGTGGCCGTCAGGCTCACGCGGGCCGGGCGTCGGACCAGGCGCACCAGGCCGATCCGTCCGGCGCGCTGCAGCCAGCGACGGGCGTCGATGAGCAGGTCGGCGGCGTCGCGCGCCAGGAGCGGGTCGAGCGCTGGCGCGAGCCGCCACATCGGATCGTCCGCCGGGGCCCGCACGCGCAGCAGCGCGAGGTGCAACGCGGCTTCGACCAGGCGTCGGGTCCGGTCGACGTGCTGATCGCCAATGCCGATGCCAATGCCAATGCCGAGGCCAATGCCGATGTGCGCAAACACCGGCAGCAGGAAGAGCAGGCCACCGCATCCGGTCGGCGCGTTGGAAGGACAGGCCATGTCGTCCGTCGATCGCCATGCGGTGACGGTTCTCCGCGGTGCGTCGGCCTCGGAGGGGGCGCCGATGAACGAGTCGCGCCGCGCGTCATCGGGTCTCGGCGCGGACCGCGCTGCGCCGGTCCTGTCGTCGATCGGGACGGCCGCTGTCTCGACGCTGGGAGACGGGCCGGCTCGATTCGCTGTCGAGCCCGCGAGCGGCCTGGCCCTCGCCGATGCCGCGGACTCGCGGTGGACGTCGGAGGGCGACGGGGCATCGGCGGCATCGCCGCGCGAGAGGCGCTGCGGACGTCCGGCGACATCGAGCAGGCGCTGCATCCACGCGGGTGCCGCCGGCTCCGGTCGCCGCAATCCGGACCCGGTCCCTGCGGCCACCGGCGCCGGTGTCGTCGAGGATGCGTCGACGTCCAGGGCGGTCGCCCTCGACGCGGCAGGCTGTGCCGATGACGATGTCGCTTGCGCCGGCTGGGCCGTACGCGAGGTGCTCGTCATGCGACCCGTGTCGCCGCCGGATGTCGACGCGAAACCGGCGATCCGGAGCAGCGCGTTGCCATGATCCTCGTCGACGCAGGCGACGATCCGCGCCACGCCTGCCGTCTGCACGAGCGTCGCCATCCAATGCGGCAACGCCGCGCGTGCCTCCGCGGACCGCGCGATCGCCACGCCGATCCGGACCACGTTGCCCGAGGCCCCGTCCCCCGGGTCGAACTCCGGCACCGCCAGCGTCCAGTACCACGTCCCGCAGGTCTGACCGCGCAGCAGTCGCAAGGACAGCCGCACGCGGGCGTCGTGCACGCCGGCAAACACGACGCAGGCGGCGTGCTCCGCCTCGCGGTCGTCGGGTGAGACCGCCTGCCGCATCGCCGCGGCGGCGCGGGTCTCGATGAGGCGCGACAAGGCCGGCGACGACAGTCCCGCCGAGACGGCCCCGAGCGCCAGCGACCTCACGACGATCAGACGCCCGCCGTCGTCGCCCAGGCTGGCGCAGCGCAAGGCATCCTCCAGCGTCGGCATCATCCGGCGCACCGCCGCCTCGCCGGGCGCACGCAGCCGCAGGTGACGGACGATGCGTTCAGGCGCGGCCATGCGATCACCTCGCCTTGAACAGCGTGCGTGTCGCCGCGCCCGCCGACAGGCTGAGCATCGCCGTCGTGTCGAAGTGCACCCGCACGTCGTCGCCCAGATCGACCTTGGCCAGCGCCGTGTGGATCACGCGGGCGGCGACTTCCTGCTGGCCGAGGTCCTCGACGGTCGCGCGCGCCACCAGCATGTCCCCGCGGTACATCAGCGCCTGCATGCCGACGCGCAGCTTCGTGGTGTCCAGCACCGTCAGCGGGATGCGCGTGCCCGGGATCACGCCCGGCGTGGGCCTCGCCATGCGCCCTTGCACGATGCGGTCCACCGGCGCGTGGCTGGCCAGCAGCAGCGCCATGCGCACCACGTCGTTGACCAGCGCCACCGCCTGTGGTTGCCCGGGCTCGATCTGCGCGAACAGCCAGTCCACATAAGACTGCATCCGCCGCCGGTCAAGGTAGGCGATCTCGCCCCAGCGCGGCAGGCTGGCCAGGTTGCGCAGGTTGGGCGCGGCGTCGAACTCCGACAGCATCTCCGCCCATTGCAGCCGGATCACCGGCAGCACGCCGCTGAACTCCGCGTGCAGACACGCGGTGACGGCGCGGAGGCGGTCCAGCTCCGCCGCGGCCTCGCGCGCCACGTCGGCGCGGCCGTGGCCGCCCTCGGCCAGGTCGCCGAAGCTCACCACCTGCTCGGCCTGCTGCCGCACGCCTTGCCAGGTGGCGGCCTTCAGCACATTGAGGTCGAGCGTGCGCAGCGTTGAGATGCGCGGCGCGAGCGCCTCGGCCTGGCGCGTGGCGACCTGCACGATGCCGGTCGCGACCTTGGTGCTGGCCGCGATCGTCTGCACCGCCAGCATCGGCACCGCGAGGCCCGCCACGGCCCGCGCCCGCGCGCTGCCGACCAGCCGCACCAGGTGATCGACCTTGTCCAGCCGATGCAGCAGCGGCGGCGCGCGCACGAACCAGCTGGCCGGGGCCTCGCGCACCACGCGCAGCATGTCGAGCAGTTCATCCGGCGCGTCGGGGTGCTCGCGCAGGCAGGACGGAACGGCCGGATCGACCAGTCCCGGATCGACCGCGCGCGTCGGCGCGGGCAGCAGGTTGTCGGCCTCGCGCGGGCGGATGAAGGCGATGAACGTCACTTCTTCCGCCAGCACCTTGGCGCGGCGCGTGTTGATGCCGTCGACGCGTTCCGACTCCTCGGCCAGCAGCGCGCGCGCGACGCTGACGTCATGACGCGCCTCCGCCAGCGCGTCGCCGACTTGAGCAAGCCGCGCCGTCATCGTGTCGATCTCGCCGCGCAGCGACGTCAGCGCGCTGTCGCAGCGGCTGAGCGCGTCGCGGTAGACCGTCAGCCGCGCCTCCAGCTGGCGCAGGATCGCGATCGTGATGTCGGACAGGCTCACCGCCTGCGTGAACAGCGTGGCCTCGTCGAGCGCGGCGTCCGATCCCGTCGGCGGCTTGGCGAGCGCGGCCTGCAGCGCGGCGTTGTTGCGGAAGTCCGTCAACGGCCGCTGCTGGCCGGTCGCATTGACGAGGAAGGGGTCGTTCGCCAGCCCCGGGATCTGGAAGTCCTGGAACAGCGCGGGCAGCTCGCCGCTGTCCTCGGCGGCGAAGGCCTCCAGCAGGCCGAGCAGCGACATCACCGTGCGCTGCCGGTTCGCCAGCGCGTAGTTGCGCGCCTCGGGCGAGGGCGGATTCTTCAGCCGCTCGGCGATCGCCGTGGTGCGGATCTCCGACAGCCCCACCACCGGATTGGCATAGATGATGGGCGGCGGCGCCTTCGGCGGTCGGATCAGCACGGCGTCGGCGGCCAGCGCGCGGGTGTCGATGCGGGCGTTGAGCTGGGCGTTCGACTGCGCATTCACCTGCGCGTTGACTTGAGCGTTGACCTGGGCGTTGAAGTTGGCGTTGAGGCCGGCGTTCGACTGCGCGATCGTTGCCACCCGCTCGTTGGCCGCCGCGTTGATCGCGGCCGCGGTCGCCGCCGAGGTGGCGCCGAAGCCCGCCGCCGCCGCGATGCCCGCCGTCCCTTTCGGAACGCCCGCTGGCGTCGGCGCCGAGGCTGTCGCCTTGACCTTGCCGATGTACGCCTGGATCTGCTCCTGCACGACCAGGGCGCTCTCGCTCGTCGCGAGCGCGGCGAGCGTCGGCGAGACGGCGAGCCGGCCCGCGTCGCTGGCGCTCATCGTCAGCTGGCGGATGCGGTGCATGTCGACCTGCATGTGCGCGAAGCCGAAGTCGGTGATGTCGTCCGCGCGGTCGATGCGCATGCGCAGGTAGTCGGCGAAGCCTTCCAGCCCGCGCAGCAGCAGTTGCGACTGCTCGTGGCCGGACAGGCGCTGGATCAGCGGATCGGCGACCAGCTCGGTGTAGATGCGCACGGTGCCGATGCGCGACGACGGCGTCGGCGTCAGCACGCCGAGGTTGTGCTGCGGCTGCAGCGGTGCGTTGAGCAGGGCGTTGTAGACCGGAATGGTCGTCGGCCGCGGATCGTCGCTGACCTGCTTGGGCCACATCAGCTCCGGCGTCGCGCCGGCCGCGGCCGGCTTGCGGCGCAGGTCGCTGAAGGCCAGCGTGCCGTCGAAGGCCATGACGACGATGCCGAACACCGACATCCGCGCGCCGCCTTCGCCGACGACGTTGCTGTCGGGCAGTGCCAGCGGCAGCTCCACCCAGCTGCCGGAGCGCGGCAGCGCGCCGCCCCGCACCGTCATCGCCTGCAGCGTCTCGAGGCCGGGGATCGCCTTGCGCAGTTCCGCGAAGCGGTTCTCGCCCCAGTAGGCGAACTTGATCTGGATGCTGGACGTCGGCGTGTTGTCCGCCCGCAGGCCGCGGCCGTAGACGCCGATCCACAGCGAGCGCGGCGGGTTCAGCTCGTCGAGGTAGAGCCAGGTCGTGACCGTGTCGGCGGCGCCTTTTTCGATGACCGTGATCGGCGAACCGTCCTTGTTCATCAGCGTGTGACCGCGCCAGCCCGAGCTCGGTGGATAGGCGAGGTTGAAGCCGCTGGTCGGCACCGCCAGCGCGGACGCCGATCCGGCGCCGGGATTGAGGATGTCGCCGCCGTCCTGGGACTGCAGCTGCGGCAGGCTGGGCACGACGCCGTCGTGCGGCTCGAACGGCATCCACAGGTCGTTGGCGGTGAGCAGGTCCCAGGGCTCCTCGCCCTGGACACGGGCGCCCGGCGGCAGGAAGTTGCAGAACCATTTGCGCCACACCTGCGGCGTGCGCGCGCCGGTCAGGCCGTAGGCCGCGCGGCCGTCGAAGAGCGCGAAGGCCATGCCGTCGAGGTTCTTCGCCGCCAGGCCCACGGCGGACGCCGGCACGGTCAGCATCACCCACTGGCCCGGCGTCGGCAGGTCGCCGACGCGGTAGTGCGCGGCGGATCCTGCCGGCGTGCCCCAGCCGATCAGGTCCTCGCCCCAGTAGGCGCGGTGTTCCCAGTTGCCCTCGGTGTGCCATTGCAGCATCAGCGTGCGCGGCGGATGGTCGGGGTCCAGGCAGACCCAGCAGAACAGCGACTCGCCGGTCTGCACGGCGAAGGGGGGCGTGGCGCCGTCGAAGAAGTGCTGATGCAGGCCGGCGCGCAGGTCGCTGCGATGGCCGCCGCCGGGCGGGGGCTCGCCCCAGGGGCTGAGCGATTCGGTCTCGACCGCGTCGGGATCGCTCTTGAACGGCGGCACCACCGGCGAGGTGCCGTCAAGCGCGTGCGACAGCATCGCCGCCTGGTTGCGCAAGCCCTGGCGCAGGCCCAGCGTGCGGGCGCGGCGCAGCAGGTTCTCGTCGAGGGTCTGCTGGAACAGCGGATCGACGATCTCCTTGTGCAGCAGGCGCGGCTCCCACGACCCCAGCGGCACCGGCACGAGCAGCCGCACCGCTTCGGGCGCAGCGATCGACAGCGGCGCCAGCGAGGCGCTCGCGCGCACGGCCAGGTCGAGCTGCTCCACCGGCACCGGCACGGCATCGAGGTCGAAACCGACCGGGAAGAAGCCGCTCTTGAGCGTCGCCGGATCGAAGGCGTTGCGCGGCAGCAGGCCCACCGGCGGCAGGTAGCGGCCGAAGGCGTCGTTGAGGGTCTCGGGCAGCGGCGCGGGTTCGCCGGCGGCGGCGACCTGCTCGGCCAGCTGCTCGATGCGCGCCTGCCAGAGCGCCGGCTTGCGGGCGCCCGCGATCAGCGCGCCGTCCGTGTAGGCGAGGCGCGAATCGCGGCCGTTCCCCCCGCGCCGCACGACGCTCGCCCGATCCAGCCACAGCGGTTCGCGCGTCACGCCGTCGAGCGCGACGAGCGCGATCGGGAGACCGAATTCCTCCCAAGGCAAGACCTGGCCCTCGGGCAGGGCGTCCTCCGCCTGGAACACGGTCCACGCGAGCGCATTGCGCAGCTGCACGGCGGGCACGGCGGGCAGGCCGCGCCATTCGCCGGGCCACACGTACCAGAGCAGTCGCGCGCCGTCGCCCAGCCGCCAGTCCTCGAAGGCGGCGGCATCGCCGTAGGTGCCTTCGTCGCAGGCGCTGCGCTCGCAGGGATCCATCGGGTCGGCGCTGGAGCGGTCCGCCGTCACCGGTTGCAACACCAGCACGCCGATCGCTGGCAGCGTGGCGAGCGAGGCGGCTTCCAACGCCCCCAGCGCGGCGCCGATCTTGCGCGCGCGCAGCGTCGGGGGCGCCCCTTCGGTGCCCGGCTCGACGCCGCTGCCATCGACGAAGAAGCCCGGCGGCGCGACCACCGGCACATCGGCCAGCACGCAGCGCAGCGGCTGGTTCAGCACCAGGTCCTCGCCGCTGCAGGCCAGGCCGAGACCGCGGGTGATGGTCAGCTCCACCGCGTTGAAGCCGGTCGGCGCGGGCGGCACCGGCGCGGGGGCCGGGGGCGGCGGCGGCGGAATCACCGGTGCCGCCTGGACCTCCAGTCCGCTGACGATGCCCGCGGTCCAGTCCTGGCCGCGCATGGCCAGATGGCCGGCCTGCCAGGCCTGCCATTGCGTGAGCGCACCTGCGGTAAGGGCGCGACCGGGGAAGACGTGGGGACGTCGGCGCCAGTCGCCGGCGGCCTCGATCGCACTGCCGGGCGAGAGCCCGACGACGCGCTCGCCGGCCAGCGGATCGCGGATGGGAGTGGTGCTCACGATGGGTCTCCTCGCCGCCGGGGATCAGGTTTGCGACGGACGCTTGGTCGCGGCGCTCTTCTTCGTCGCGACCTTCTTTGCCGATGTCTGCTTCACCCCAGTCGTTTTCACCGCCGCCGTCTTCACCGCGACCGTTTTCGCAGCGGTGGTCTTCGCTGCGCTTGTCCTTGCGGCGCTTGTCCTCGCTGGCGGCGGCTTCGTGGACGCCGACGCCGCCAATGCCGTCGACGCCGTCGACGCCGTCGGATCCGTGGTGGCGGGCGAGGAGGAGGCCTTCCCTGCAACGCCGACCTTCGAGGCGGGATCAGACACGGCGGGCTCAGGCGCGGGTGTTGATGCCGGCGCGACCGGCGTGGCCGGCGCGCCAGGGATGCGCGTGAGGCGCGCGCTCAACTGATCGAGCTTCGTCCCCTCGGCGCTGCGGGCGGCGGTGTCGAGCTTGCGCCAGTGGTCGTTGCTCGCCAGGCTGACCAGCGCGGTGCGCGTGACGGCATCGCCGACATGGCGTTCGAGCTTCTCGAGCCCGTTGCCGACGGCACCGTCCGCGAGCTCCGCGCCGACCTGCAGCACGCGCGCATGGTCGAGTCCCGAGTCGCGCTCTCCGACGCGCTCTCCGACGCGCTCGCCGATGCGATCACCCGCGGGCTTCGCGTTGAGCGCGCCGAGCGCCGCCGCCGTCAGCGCGGGCGAGGCGGCCAGGCGTGGCGAGGCCAGCAGCGACATCACGCTCGAGGCCGCCCGCGCGCTGGACGCGGCCAGCACCTTGTCGAGCGCGGGCTTCAGGCCGAGGGCCTCGACCCGCGCGGTGATGGCGCGCTCGACGATCACGTCCGAGCCGCCCGCGACGGCGATGGGCTTGCCGACCAGGTCGTCGCGGTAGGCGAGGTTGCGCCGCCGCACGAACCACAGCGTGTCGAGCTTCGCAAGCCGCGCCCATTCGGCGTCCGACGGGTTGGAGACATCGACCGGCCGCAGCGGCAGCGGAATGCGCAGGCGGGTCAGGATCTCCAGCGGCTTGCGTTGCGCGACGAGGTTGGGCGCGGCCGCCTTGAGTGGCCGCGACACGGTCGTGAGCTTCGCGCGCACGGCGGCGAAGTCCGCCCGCGGCACCGGCGCGAGTACCAGCACCGCTGTCAGGTCCAGGGCCGCCTGCGGCGCGAGGAAGTCGATCGGCGGCAGCGCGAGCGCCTCCTCCACCAGCGCGGGCAGCTCGTCCTCGGGAATGATCGAGAAGTCGACGTCGACCTCGGACGGGAAGTAGCGCTGCGTGAAGTCGACCGTGTCGATGATGCCCGCCGGCAGCGGGCCGGCGGGCGGCAGCGCGGGGAATTGCGTGGCCGCCGGGAAGCTGCGGCCGTGGAACTGTGCGACCACGTCGGCCAGATGGTTCTGATGCTGCATCAGGTGGGCGAGCCGCAGCCCGCGCGGCGCGAAGCCCAGGCCGGGCAGGTCGCCGCGGTCGGCGCCGAGCTCGCGCCGCACCATCGCTTCGTCGATCCAGACCAGCGTGTTGGACTGCAGCGCGAGCATCGCGACCGGCAGCACGTTGGCCGACCAGCCCGGCGCGGCCGATTGCGTGAAGATCGTCCGCGCGGCCGTGCCGCGGCGCGCATCGAGCGCATCGGCCGCGCCGTCGTCCTGCCACGGGATCAGCACGACCGCGGTGGCCTCGATGACGTCGCCGTCCTCGACGGTGCGCGCGCCGGTCAGCGTGGTCGGGTAGGCGCCGATCGGATTGGCGGTGAACTCCACCGGCCGCAGGCCCAGCACGAACAGCCCGGTGCGGCTGCGCGGCGGCGCCACCGGCAGGCGCGACAGGCCGAAACGCGCCGACAGCTGCTCGGTCTGCGGGATGTCGGCCAGGTCGATGGTCAGCGGGCGCGGCAGCAGCACCAGCTCGCCCGCGCCCGTCAGGCCTTCCCCGGCGGCGATCGCCACCGTCTGCCGTGTCGCGCCCTCGGACACGGACAGGCCATGCGCCACGCCGCTGCCGGCGGCGCGGCCGAGGTCGGCCTCGCGCGTCAGGAAATACTGCTGATCGCGGATCAGGTCGCGCGCCGCCAGGAAGCGGCCGTCGAAGTAGCGCGGGCGCTGGCGCCGCGGGTCCTCGACCAGCACGCCGCGGTTGCGCAGCGAGGGCGCCTCGACGGGATCGATGCGCTCGCGGGCGGCGCCGAGGGTGAGGGTGATCGCCATGTCGGACTCCTTGAAGACTCGGTGCGGCTGACTTACAGCCCTGCCCATTGCGCGAAGAGCGCCGACGGCGGCAGGAAGCGCCGCCCCCAGTTGTCCACCAGCGGCAGCTCCGCGATGCGCGCGGGCGGCGCCGCGGTGTCGACCGGGATGAAGACGCGGGCGAGGAAGACCGCGCTCGGGTCCAGGTCCCGCGGTTGTTCGGGCGAAGGTTCCAGGCCGCCGTCGCCGCCCGCGTGGCCGCTGCCGGCCCAGCCCTGCAGCACGGCGTCCTGCAGGGCATCGCGGCGCGCCTGCGGTGTCGCGTCCGGATCGCCGGCGATCGGATCGGCCGGCGGCAGCGGCAGGCCGCTGTAGGCGTCGTCGAGTCCCGCGCGCGGGAGCAGCAGCAGTTCGTAGGCGTCGCGCAGCCGCGAGATCGACACCGCGTTGAGTGCATCGAACGGCCCCTGGGCGAAGCTCGGCGTCAGCCCGCGCGCGCAGGCCGCGAAGCGCAGGTACACGTCGGCCACGACCGCCAGCGCCGGCAGCGCGACGCCGGACGCGATCATGCGCGGGGAGGCGAAACGCGCCAGATCCGTGTAGGCCGCCTGGGTCAGCGCGCTGCCGGGGATGTTGCCGGTGGGGCTGCCGTCGCCGGTGATGGCCAGACGCAGCGCGTCGTACCAGCGCGGCAGGCGCAGGCAGGCGTCGCGCGGCAGCTCCACCAGGCGGCCGAGCCGGTCCACGGCCACGCCCGGCTGCACGCTGATCTCCTCGACCTGCGTCGCCGAGCCCGGCACGTGCCGCACTTCCAGCCCGGCCATCGTGCCCGGCCCGGCCACGAAGGCCAGCGCGCGCGCCAGGCGGCCGCGGTGGTAGGTCTGCTCGTCGCTGAAGTCCTGCGCGTCCAGCAGCATGCCGGTGGCGTAGGCGAGGCGGTCCGCGCGCGGCTGCGCCACCAGCGGATCGGCGTTGGTCGCCTGGATGCTCATGAGGGTCTCCTCGACATGCGTGGGGACGGGGGACGTTTCGGCTTCGCGGGTTCAGCCGGTTCAGCCGGTTCAGCCTTTTCCGCCGGCTCAGCCTGTTCAGCCGGTTTCGGCGGCCGGAGCCTCACCGGTTGCGAGGGCTGTGCGGGCAGCGAGGGCCGCATCGGTTCAACTGGCTGCATCGGTTCCATCGGCGGCAGCGGGGACGGCGGCGTCAGCGGCCGTCGCGGATCCGAAGGCCGCACCGGCGGTGCCGGCGCGATCGGTGGCAGCACCACCCGCGTGAGCGTCACCTGCACGACGACCTCGTCGGCCGTGCGGCTGGGCAAACCCGCCGCGTTGACGACGCTCAGGCGGAAGCGGTGCGCGCCGACGGCCAGGCCCGCGTCGACCTCGACCGTCGCGGTCTCCGTCGTCACGGGCTTGCCGATCGCCAACTTCGCCATCGCGCCGCTCCGGTCAGGTCACCGGACCCAGGTAGGTCCAGACGTACTTGACGACCTTGCCGCCGCCGACGTCGAAGGACGCCGAGCCGTCCAGCTCGAAGCTCTTGCCGAAGGCCGCGATGCGCGGCCCGCGGATCACCGCGGTCGGCGCGTCCTGGTCGGCGACGATGATGGTCACCTCGTCGGGCTTGGACGCGTTGCCGGCGTCGTCGATGACGACGAGCCGGAAGGTCTGCCGGCCCATCGGCAGCGGCTTGTCGGGGGTGACGGTGACCTCGATGGTCGGTACGTCGCTGCTGATGTCGGTGCCGGGAACGAATTCGGCCATGGCCACTCTCCTGCAAGGTCAAACATCCGTCGGCGGCAACAGACGCCAGCGGTACTCGGTGATTGCTCGGCCCGAGGCCGCGCGCGAACCGCGGCCGTCGAGGATGAAGCTGGCGCCGGGCGCGGCCACGGCGTCGAGGCCGGCGTCGGCCTCCGGCGGCGGCGCGCTCATGGGTGGATCCATCGGCGGCGCACCGGACAGGCGCGGGTCGAGCACGGCGGCGCCGATCAGGTAGTCGCCCAGGCCCAGTCCGCTGCGTTCGACCTGCACCGGCCGCGGCAGGCGCGGCGGACCGAGGTAGGTGTCCACGCCGACCAGCGCGGCGATGCCCACCATCAGCGGCCACGTCGCGGACACGACGCGCATCGCCACATGCGCTGGCGCTTCCAGTTGCACGATGCGCCGGATCAGGGCCAGGTCTTGCGGGTCCACCGCCTGGTGCACCAGCACGGTTGCGCGGAAAGCGAGGCGTGCATCGAAATCGATCGCCGCATCGACGTCGCCCATCACATCGAAATCGCCTGCTGCATCGAAGCGGCCCACTGCATGGAAGCCGCCCGCCGCATCGACGTCGATCGCCGAATCGGCACGCTGCGCGCGTGTTGCTCCCTCTCCCGCTTGCGGGAGAGGGTGGGGGTGAGGGCCAGCGGCGGTGGCAGTGAACGGAACCGAATCAAAGTCCGCGTCCGCATTGAATAGCGCCCTCAACTCCACCCGCTCGCGATCGCCGATGACCAGCGTGTCGCCGACGACCGAGTTGCCGCTGACCTGCAGCCCGGGCAGCAACGGATCGTGCTCATCGCTCAGGTCCACGCCGAGCAGCGTGGCCAGGATGCGCCGCAGCCGGAAGTTCTCGATGACGAGCACCTCGCCGCCGCGCACCGCGCCGTCGGTGGCGATGTCCAGCGCCAGCCGCAGGCCCATGCGCGTGCCATGCCAGCGCGCGAGGTCGGGCGCCGCGCGCAGCCAGTCGCGCCGGCGCGCGGCTGGCAGCACGGGATCGAAGGCGATGCCGATCCAGCTGCCCAGCCAGTCGAGCTGCGCATCGGCGACGACGTTCGGATCGGTCAGCAGGTGCGCCGCGGCGACCTGGTCCTCAAGGCGCGTGAGCACCCCTTCGAAGTTGGCCAGCAGGCGCGCGTTGAAGTCGGCCGGCGTGGCCCGCGGGCGGTAGACGGCGATGGCGTCGGGCTCCCGCCGGAGCCGCCAGGCGCGCTGGGCGTCGCTCAGCAGCCAGGCGTCGCCGGCGTGCTCGACCTCGACCGCCGCGCGATCGCCGAGCGCCACCTGCTCCAGCCGCAGCCGCGCGCGCAGCGCGTCGTCGGGCGCGCCGCCGGCGTCGAGGGCCGCGGTGAAGCTCAGGTCGATCTGGCCGACGCGCTCGCCCGGCGCCTGCGCGGCCGCGCCGAACAGCGACTCGCGGTACAGCCGCGGCAGGTAGCGGTCGGCATAGGAGAAGCGGCTGCCCCACACGCGCAGCGCGGCGATCTCCGGCGTGGCGCGGGTGTCGCCGTGCAGCACCAGCCGCAGCCAGAGGTAGCGGCCGGACAGCGTGCGCACGCGTTGCCGTGCGTTCTGGACCAGCGCCGAGAACAGGCCACGCACGCCGGCTTCGCGCGATCCACCGAGCAGGCCGGGGTGATGCGGCAGCTCGCTGGCGGTGGGTTCCCAGACCGCGAGCGGCAGCTGCGGCTCGCGCATCGCGTCGTCGAGCTCGGCGATGTCCTCGCCGAAGCCGTGCGGATGCCAGGCGAGCCGGTCGTCGTCGGCCGGCGGGACGGGGTCGTCGGTGGCGGCCAGCCAGGCGACGAAGCCGGTGTGGGCGGGCAGGGCGGCCTCGGCGAAGAGTCGGTGCCAGACGGTGCCCCCGTCGCCGCTGTCGATCATCCGGGCCACGAGGCCGGAGGGGCTGTCGGCGTAATGGCGCGCCTCGCCGCGCCGCGCGAGCTGCCGCAGCGACAGCGCATGCAGCGGCTCCGCGCTCGCGACGCCGGCCGGGTAGTGCGGCGGCTGCGCCGCGCCGTTGGCGAACGGGCCCTCGATCGCGTCGGCGGCCAGCGGATACACGTCGCCGAGCGGCATGAGCTCGCGCAGGGGCGTGGACGCTCCACCGCCCGCTCCGCCGCCAGAACCACCCGATCCACCCGAGCCGCCTGATCCACTCGATCCACCGGTGCCGCCCGCGCCGGATGCACCCAGGTCGAAGGCTGGCGCATCGCGACGGCCCGGCACGCGCACGGCGACGCGGTCCGGCGCGAGCCACGCCACTGCATAGGCATAGGTCGCGCCGAGCAGCGTCTGCGGCGGCGCGAAGCGGCGCTCCTCGGCCCGCCAACGGCGCACGCGCGCGGTGCCGACGCCGCCGGTCCAGCTCAGCAGTGCGAACGCGCCGTCCGGCCCGCCGGCGATGGCGACCGGTGTCTCGGCGGGATCGAGCGGTGTCTGTCCGATCAGCGCGAGCCGCGGCGCGCAGCCGTTCTCAGGATCGGGGCGGAACACCCGCGGGTCGTAGTCGTCGGGCTGGGGCGTCTCCGTGCGCCTCGGCCGGCCGGTGAGCCGCGCGATGCGACCCGTCGCGCGCTCCAGCGCCCACACGCCGCCGTCGGCCGCGGGCGCCAGTCGCCAGGGCACGAAGCCGGCGAGCGACACGTCCACGTCGTTCCATCGACCGCGCAGGTCGTGCAGGCGCACCGCCGGCGTGGCGGCGTTCGGCAAGGCGAGATAGAGCACGCCGTCCGGCGCGGCGCAGAGGTCGGTGGGCGTTTCATCCAGCACGAGCAGCGTGGCCTCGTCGGGCAGCACGCTCTTCACGAGCACGCGGGTGGTCGCCGCGTCCCAGCGGGCGACGCATTCGAGCGAATCGATCGCGCGCGGCACGCGCTCGAGCGCCGACTGCGCCGCGGCGAAGGCGTCGGCGGGCGACAGGACCGGCACCAGCGTGCGTTCGGACGCCAGTTGCAGACGGCGGCAGCCGCCGTCCCACACCGCATGCGCGACGGCGGGGAAGTGCGCGGCGTCGCCGAGCAACCAGAAGCGCAGGCCGTTCGCGTCCATCAGCACAGCTCCGGCACGACCGGCACCGCGACGGCGTCGGCATCGGCGAAGGGGTTGGGCAGGGCGCGCAGGTCGGTCGGCGCGGCGTCGCCGTCGATGGCGACCACCGACAGCAGCTCGGGCAACTGCCACGGCTGCAGCGCGAGGATCTGCGCGCCGTCCGCGGCGATGGCGGGCAGCGGCTGCCAGTCCATGCCAGCCTGGCGGAACACGCGCAGGCCGCGCAGCTCGTCGACGCCCGGCACGCGGGAGACCTCGACCTCCAGCTCGCGGCTGCGCACCGCGCGGCCGAGCGGCCAGCCCTGGCCGTTCAGTCCGCCCGGCGCCAGCGGCCACAGCAGGCGGCGCAGCGCCTCGCGCACGTCGAGCAGCACCTGGTCGCGCGCGAAGCCGTCGCGGATCGCGACGGCGACGGACACGCCGATCGCCACGTAGTCGCAGCCGATCACGTAGAGCTCCGTGGCCAGCGGCGTGCGCACCGAGAGGTGGGCATGCAGGCGCTCGATGAAGGGCCGATCGGGCCGCGGGTTGGGCGCGGGCGCCAGCGGCGCGGCGGGCAGCGCGAGCACGCTGACGACGCCGGGCACATGGAAGCGCCGGTCGCGCGGCTTGAAGCGCGGCAGCACCTCGACGCGGCCGACGTCGATCGCGGGCGCCTCCAGCGCGAGGCGGCGGTAGTCCTCTTCGGTCACGGCGCGGTCGCGGTGCCGCAGGCGCGCGGGGATGCGACGTTCGGCGACGGCCAGCGTCTCCGCGTCCTCGCCGCCGCTCAGCGCGAGCGGCTGCAGCACCTTGATCGGCGGCGCGGGCTGGCCGTCGATGCGGCGCGCGTTCAGCTCGGCCAGCGATTCCGGCGGCAGGTTGCCCGCGCGGCCGCCGCCGAAGCGGCCCAGCGCGAGCCGCACCCGCATGCCGGACTCCGGCACCTTGCCGCGCATCCCGTCGCCCAGGCGCAGCGTGCCGGCCTCGGCGTCGAGCTCGTAGGCCGTCGCGTCGCGCGCGACGTCGGGGTCGGCGCTGAGCGCGCCCAGGTCGTCCACGCGCGTCCACGGCTGGTAGCCACGGCCGGGCGCCTCGACCTCGATCTGCAGGGTGCTGGCATCGACGGACCCCATCGGCAACGGGAACTGCTGATCGGCCGCGCCGTTCGACACGCCCAGCACGCGGCCGGTCACCGTGGCGCGCTGGTCGATCTCGATCGCGTTCACGCCGATCCACGTGAGCGGCAGATGCTGGACCGAGGCCGCCTGGGCGGACGCGCCCGTGGCCGCCGAAGACACGGCGGACGCAGCGGACGATGAGCCGCCCGATGAAGCCGACAACGCCGACGACGTCGCGGAGGTCGCGCCGGCGAGACCCGGCTGGGGCCGGAGGCGCAGCCAGGCCACGAGCCGGTCGGCACGCTCCGGATCGTCCAGCCGCGGCGGCGCGTCGCCGACGCCGGCCTGCGGATTCAGGCCGACGTCGTTCTTCGGCGCCCAGATCTGGCGCTCGTCGGGCATCTGCAGGCGCAGCGTGCCGGCGCGCGACAGGCCGTTGCTGGTGTCGGTGCCGGGCTGCACCGGGAGCGTCAGGTAGTCGGTGTCGAAGTCGGTGCGGCCGCGGGTGGTGATCTCCCACAGCACCGGGACCGGCGTCGGCGCGGTGACGTCCTCGAACAGCGCCGGGGCCTTCAGCGCCGGCACCACGCCCATGGACAGCAGCGGCGGCAGCGCCGCGTCACCGCCGCCGAGCGCGGACTTCACCGCCTCGTTGACGGCCTCCTGCTGGTCGGCCTGCGGCGCCTTGGGCGCGAGCAGCGCGATCCACAGCGCGCGATCGGCGCTCTGCGCGAAGACGTCGATGCCGTCGGGCACCGCGCGGCCCTGCGCGAACACCGGTGTCGTCTCGTAGGCCTTCAGCGCGCCGCTGAGCCGATGGATGCGGGCCAAGCCCTGCAGCACGTCGCTGCGGCGCGCGGTCTCGGTGCTGCTCAGGCGGCGCTTGATGTAGGCCTCGCCGGTGATGGGCAGCACGGTCGTTTCCGACAGCGTCTCGAACGGCATCGGCGCCTTCAGCGTGCCGCCCGGCGCCAGCGTGTGGGCGCCACGTTCGGTGTCCTTCGCGAAGGACAGGCTCACGAGGCCGCGCGCCGGCGATGCGGGCCGCAGGCCCAGGCCCAGCAGCTTGAGGAAGACCAGGCGCTGGCGCTCCGGGATCAGGTTGGCGCGGTACAGCAGCGCGTCGCCCAGCCAGGCGAACAGCTCGATCAGCGTGCGGCCGGGATCGCCCAGGCGCGGATTCGTCCACTCCGGCGTGTGCGCCGGAATGCGCGCGAGCAGTTCCTCCACCAGGTCGTCGAAGCGGCGGTCGTCGAGCGAGGGGGGCAGGATGGCCATGGCGTCAGCCCTCCAGGTCCACGGTGACGTTCATCGCGCCGGGCTCGCCGGTGCGTGCCAGGCGGTAGGCGATCTCGACGCGCACCTGCCCGGGCGCGCCCGGCACCTCCCAGACCTCGACCGCATCGAGCAGGATGCGGCGCTCCCAGCGCGCGAGCGAGTCCCGCACCAGGTCGCGCATCTCGCGCCGTGTCGCGATCGTGTTGGGCTGGTGCAGCAGGCGGTCCAGGCCGCCGCCGAACTCGGGCCGCATCAGCTGTTCGCCGGGGCCGGTGCTCAGGATCAGGCGCAGCCCGTCGCGCACGCTGCGCGCCAGGTCGGGCCAGGCGAGGCCGCCGTCGTCGCCCGGGAGCGGCAGCAGCGGCCAGCCGATGAGTGCGGAGGTCATCGCGTCACTCCTGCGGCGGGATCTTGGGGAAGGGCAGGCAGATCTTCATCGCGAAGAGCCAGCCGAAGAACAGGTTGAACAGCGAGAGGAAGATGTTCAACACCAGGAAGGCGCAGATCGTGATGATCGGGATGTTGAAGCCGCAGATCCACGTCAGCGCGGGGCTCGCGGGCGGCGGCTTCTTGCCGTCGAGGAGGTCCTTGGCGGAGCCCATCAGCAGGCTCTGCAGCGACGGCGGCACGACGAAGGCCACGTTGGGCTTGAGCGCGGCGAGCAGCTGCTTGTCGGCGGGGTCGGGCAGGGCGATCTGCACCGGCGGCGCGCCGGCGCCCTCGTACCAGGCGGCGATCACGAAGGACTCGCTGGGCGCGCTCCAGACGACGCGCGCCGGACAGGGGCCATCCGCCTTCAGGCGCACGAAGGCGCGCAGCTGGTAGCGCGCGTCGGGCTCGTCGAAGCGGCCGGTCTTGGCCTTCATCGCGGCGAAGCGCGCGCGCATCGCGGCGTGCAGCGCGCCCAGCAGCTGCTGCGTCTGGCCGGCGCTCATCGCGGGCCAGACCTCGGGCATCTCCACCGTGCCGGGCACGCTGCCCTGCGCCAGGATCAGCGTGTGCGCCTTCGTCAGAAAATCGTCGGCGCGCACGGTGCGACGCGGCCATTCGCCGTTGCGGCGCACGAGCGTGAGTTCCAGCGGATGCAGCGCCTGCAGGATGGGACCGCCGCTCGGACCGAACGCGTCGAACTCGCCCGCCAACTGGCGCAGCATCAGCACGAAACGGACGAGGGCGGTGCTGGCGCCGGGTTGTTCGCTCTCTTCGAGCCAGCTGCGGTTCACCGACTCGCCGGCCTTGGGCAGCGGCATCTCCTCGCCGCGCAGCGCCTGCACCAGATGCTGCCGGAAGGCCGATGACGACGGGCCGAAGTCGAATCCCTCCGCCGCGACCAGGCTCGCGTCCGTCTCGCTGATCTCGCCGCTGACGGTCGGCACGAGGCCGTAGTACAGCGTCTGGCCGGCATCGGCGCAGACGTCGGGTGGGGCGAGGTACAAGGGGATGGCCTGCTCCTCCAGCGCCGTGTCGGGCCGCTCGCGCGAGAAGGCGACGAGCTGGCGATCGATGTCAGCCACGCCGGTGAGATCACGCTGCGCGCGTTGCGCGGGCACGGGGTCGGCGTCCGGGCCGCCGACGCGCGACATCGGCACCCAGCCGCGGAGGCGGCCGTTGGACTTCATCCAGCCTTCCGGCTGTCCGCCGGCGCCGAGGCGCCGCAGGACCAGGCCCGCGGCGTCGATCCTCGCCGGATCGACGCGCGGTTCGCCGGGCATGTCGCACCAGGCCTCGACCAGCGCGAGGTGGAACTGGCGCTGGATCGGCTGGAAGAGCTTGAGCGTGCCGTTCTTGTCGGTGGCCCGCGCGCGCAGGTCGCGCAGCCGCGTGAGTCCGTCCGCTCCGTTCGTGCTGTTCGTGCTGTTCGTGCCGCTCGCGCCGTTCATGCCGCCTGCGCCGCTCGCGCCGCGCAGATCGTCCAGCGTGGCGGGGATGAAGTCGTCGTCGCTGCGCTGGATCAGCCAGGGCTGCGCGCTGCGGGCGAGACCGCGCGGCGCGCCGACGATGACGGGATGGTGGGGATGGTGGGGATGGGTCATGGTGTCCGCTCCCTCACCAGACGTTGCCGGCGCCCGGCGTGTAGCTGCTGCTGATGACGGCGTTGGTCTGCAGCACCGCGCACTTCACGATGCCGGAGAAGTCCGACATCGCCGCGTCCACCTTCACCATGCCGGCGGTGACGTTGACCTGGCTGGCCTGCACCGTCACCTTGGCGGCGGCCTGCACCGTGATGCCGGAGGTCTCGAGCTTGATGCTGTTGCCGTTGCTGTCCTCCAGGGTCACCGTGCCGGGGCCGTCCTTGAGCGTGAGGCTGCAGCCGCCGGGCGTCTCCAGCGTCAGGGTCTCCTGGCCGCTCTGGTCGTCCAGCGTGACGACGATGCCGTTCTTCGACTTGATGCGCTTGTAGCGGTTGAGGCCGCCGCCCTGGATGTCCGCGGGCGCCGCGGCACTGCCGTTCCACAGGCCGCCCAGCACCAGCGGGTGGCGCGGGTCGCCCTGCGCGAAGACCACCAACACCTCGTCGTCCACGTCGGGCATGAAGAAGGTGCCGCGGTCGTCGCCGGCGAAGGGCGCGACCACGCGCGCCCACATCGCGGCGTCCTGGCCGGGCGTGTCGTCGAAGGCGAGCAGCCGCACCTGCACGCGGTTGAGCCGCTCGGGATCGTCGATCGAGCAGACCTTGGCCAGTTGGGCGCCCGCGGCCCAGGGCAGCGGGACGCCGAAGGGCAGGGGGGAGGGCAGGTCGCGTTGCATGAGATCGTCTCGTGTGAGCCTCGTTCGGCCTCAGGTGCCGAGGTAGGCGCATTCCGCGCTGAACTCGGTGCGGTAGCCCTGCTTCATGTCGAAGAGGTGGCAGGCGCGGACCACGTAGTAGGTGTTGTCGAACTGCGGCGAGACGCCGGCCAGCGTCACGCAGGACCCGACGCGCAGTTGCGCGTTGCCCTCGGCCACGCCCTCGGCGCGGACGAAGCGGCGGGCACGCTGGTCGAGCGCCGCTTCGGCGACGGCGCGTGCCTCGTCGGTGCTGTAGACCGCCGGCGCGGCGAGGTGCTCATGGCGATCGCCGAAGACTTCGCCCGCCCAGGCGACGCCGGTGCGGCCCTGGCCGGGACCGGCGTTGGCGACGGCGCTCGCCTCGCCCTTGACCGCGGAGCCGTCCTTCGCGTTCCAGCCCGCCACGCTCACGGCGGTCGGCTGGTCGGCGAGGTCGGCGGTGATGCGCACGCGGGCGAGCTGGCCGTAGAGCGTCAGATCGATCGTGCCGCGCTGCACGTCCTTGCGCGGCGAAACCTGCAGCGCCGTGCCGACGACCTGCAGGTCGGCGTCGAAGCGCGCGAGCAGCCGGCGCAGGAAGCCCAGGTCCGTCTCGTCGAGCTGCGCCCAGGTGCCTTGCGGCGCGGTGAGGCCGGCGACGGACGGCGTCAGGGCGAGTGCGGCCGCGACGGCGTTCACCACGTCCGCCGGCGTCATGTCGGTGTAGACCTTGCTGCGACGCGCGCGGCGCGCGGCGCTCAGGCCGTCCTCGGCGAGCACGACCAGCTCCGGTGGCGCGCCGTAGTGGCAGACCATCTCCAGCGCGCTGACCTGGCCCTTGAAGATCTCGCGCGGCGTCGCTTCGTCGCCGGCATAGACGCCGAGCTCGGCGCCGAGCTTCAGCGAGGAACCGCCGTTGAACGCGAGTTCGGCGCGGCCGTCGTCGGTCGCCACCCAGTTGGTGAGGTGCAGCTCCAGCGCGCTCATGCCGCCTTCGCGCTCCTCCATCTTCATCGACGTCATCAGCGTCGACAGGCGCTCGTCCGCCTGCCCGGCGATGCGCAAGGTGGGGCGCGCGCTGAAGATGGCGGAACGGCTGACGCTGGTTTCGGTCATGGCGATGGGGGTGGTCAGAGATCGCAGAGACGTGCGGCGCGCTCGGCCCGCAGCCGCAGCGCCTGTTCGATCTGCTCGCCGACGTCGGGCGCCGCATCGGCGGCGGGCGCAGGCGCGCCGGTGCCGCGTTCCTGCGGCTCGCGCTGGATGTCGGCGGTGACTTCCTCGAAGGTGATGGGCATGAGGGATCAACTCCCGAAACGGATGCGGCCGTGCAGGTCCGCGTTGGCGCCGACGTTGGCGCTGAGGCTGCCGCCGGCCTGCGCCACGGCGCGACCGCCGGGACTGAAGCTCGCGGAGCCGGCCATCCGCGGCGCGGGCAGCAGGGCGGCGCGAGCGTCGAGGACGTCGACAGGGAGGCTGGGGGGCGAGAGACGCAGGTCGGCGAAGGCCGGACCTGCCGTCGCCGTGAGTGCGGCGTCGACGTTGAAGCCGGTGCTCGCGGACACGCCGCCTCCGAGGGAGACGCCGGCGCCCGCAGAGACTCCAGCGCCGATGCCGCCGCTGATGCCGATGCCCGCCCCGGCGCTTGCGCCGACCGAGAAGTCCGCCGCCGCCGACAGCGAAATGCTGCCGCCCACCGACAGCCCGGCGGCAGCGCCGAAGCGCAGGCTGGCCGCGCCGTTGGCGCCGGCGATGGCGCGGGCCGCGCGCGGATCGCCGAGCGCATTGGCGACATCGGCCGCACCGGCGCCGGGCGCCGCGCTGACGGGCTCGGGCTGCGCGTTGCGATCGACCGCCGGCGCGGGGCTCTTGCTGCTCTGGAACTCGACCTCCTGGCTCCCCAGGGTCAGGTTGATGCTGGATCGCAGCGGCACGCCCTCGGGCGAGAAGAAGTCCAGCGTCTCCTTGAACTGCTCGACCACGCCCTTGAAGGCGTAGGTGCCCCAGCCGAATTCGACCTTGGGCGCGAACTTCTTCGAGCCGTCCTTGGCCGGCTCCAGCAGCCCGGCGATGTTGGCGGTGACGTCGCGCACCGAGGCACCGGTCTCGGTCGTGTCGAAGATCAGCGTCATCGTCAGCTTGGCGGTGCTCTTCTTGACGAACTGGCGCGCGCCGTTGTTGCCGTTGCGGTCGTCGAACTCGTTGCTGATCGTGTAGTCGAGCGACGCCGGGTTGAACTGCACGTCGAACGCGGGCCCGCCGGCGCCGTTCCCTTCCAGCACCTTGAACGTGGCCGCGGCCACCGTCGGAGCGTCGGGCAGCCAGGGCATCACGCGCCTCCCGCGTCGAGCAGGCGCAGGCCTTCGTGCGCCAGGTGCAGTTCCTCGATGCCGATGTCGGTGCCCTTGGCGTTGAGGTCGGCGGCCTTGAACTTCACCGGCAGGCAGCGGTCCAGTCCCCAGGTCAGCACGGTCTGGCCCTGCGTGTCCTGGACGGCGATCTCGGCGGCCAGGCGGTAGGCGTAGCCGCCACCGCCCACGGTCTGGAACCAGCGGAACAGGTCGCGGCTGCGCGTGAAGCCGCGCTTGAGCACGACCGTGGCGAAGCTCACCGTGCCGGCGCGCTGCGTGGCGCCGTAGTTGGCGCCGCCGGCCTTGATCAGCTTGGGCTCCATCGTGGCTTCCAGGCCGGTGCAGTCGGAGAACGCGCCGCCGCAGACCTCGACGGGACCGCTGCCGGTGCCGACCCGCTTGAAGGTGACCTCGAAGCGAAAGACGTGCAGGCCGATGAAGAGCTTGTCGGCGCTCATGCGGCCTCCCGTTGGGAAACGTTGCTGGTGACGACGGCATTGACCGATCCGGCCGCCTGGCCGAGCTGGAGCACGACGGTGATGCGTTCGATCGACATCGCCGGGCGCACGCGCACGTAGGCGACGAGCCGGCCGGCGTCGAGGTCGTTCTGCGTCATCGTGGAGCGGTCGCAGAGGACCTCGAAGGCCTCGGACATGGCGGCGCCGCTGAAGGCGCCCTCGCGCCAGAAGCCGGCGAGCAGGTCTTCCAGCGTGCCGCGCAGGTGCGCCCAGAGCTTGGGGCCGTTGGGCTCGAACACGGCGCCGTCGCCGGCGCGGCGGGCGGCGCGCAGGATCGTGCCGATCAGCCGGCTCGCGCCGCCGAAGCGCCAGGGGTCCATCGCCGAGGTCGTGACGTCGGACTGCAAGGCCCAACCGTCGGCGCCCGGCGCGAAGACGCACACGCGCTGCGCGAGCCGGCCGGCCGGGCTGTCGTCGCCCAGGCCCCAGGCGGGCATCGGTTCCGCGCCGCCGAGGTCGCGCAGCAGCGGCAGCGACAGCTCGCCGGCCACGGAGCGGAAGGTGCCTTGTGCGATCGCGCCCTGCGCGATGAGGCCCGCGAGCACGCCGTCCGCCGGTTCCAGGCCTTGCGGCAGGTCGGCGCCCGCGGCGCGCGTGCGCAGCCACGGCCAGGCGAGCTGCGACAGCGCCTCGGCGGGGCGGCCTTGCGGCGTGTCCTCGTCGATGGCGCTGCGCAGGATCTGCGTCTGTTCCAGCCACGTGCGCGGATCCGCCTGCGCGTGCAGGCCCTTGGCGGCGAGGCTGCCTGCGAGCGGCAGCGGCAGCGCGACCAGCAGCATCGCAGCGCGTTGGCGGCGGTCGAGGAAGTCGCGCGCGTCGCGCAGGGCCTGGCGCCAGCGCGCATACCCGGCGTCGTCGAGCCGTGGCGCCGGGATGCGCAGCAGCGACGCGTCGCGTGGTTCCGGTGCTTCCACGTCGCAGGGCGCGAAGCCTTCCGGCTGTGGCGCCGCGGGGCGCTCCGGATCGGGCGGCGGCGGCACCGTGGCGAAGGCGTCGGGCAGGTCGGGCAGCAGCAGGAGGCTGTCGTCCTGCAGGCCGTAGAGGTGCTGCACGCCTTGCCAGGTGGCGGGGTCGTGAGGGGCGAAGGGGTCGGCCGACGGCGCCATCGCCGGCAACAGCAGCGCCAGGCGTGCGGCCCGCTGCGCGGTGCGTCGTGCGGCGTCCTCGAGGTAGGGCCAGGGATCGCCGACGCGGATCACGATCGCGCGCTTGCCGCCGCGTGCGAAGAAGCTGCGCACCGCGGCGCCGAGGTAGGTGGCGCAGCGGCGCGGCGTCGCTTCGGCCAGGGTGATGGGGTCGAGAGGGTCAGGCGTTGCGGGGACGTCGACCGGCCGCTCGTCCCAGGCGTAGAAGCGGTCGAACAAGTGCCAGCTGTCGATCACGAGCGGCAGATTGAGCAGGGCTTCGACCTGCGTGGCCGGTCGTGCCCACGGCCCTGTCACCCAGCCGCCCGCATCCAGCTGCATGCGCAGCGCGTCGGGCAGCGGCCGTCCCGCGCGGCGGCCGACAAAGCCCACGAAGCAGGCGACGTCGGCGCGCTGCGCATCAGGCGGCGCAGCCGGGGCGGCAGGTTCGAAGACGAGGCTCATGGACGATGTTCGATCAAGCGGTTGGCGCTGGAGTCCTGCAGAGGCCGCTGGCCCTCACCCCCGCCCTCTCCCGCAAGCGGGAGAGGGAGTGAGAATGCACCGAGCCAGTCGGAGCAGAAGCACTGGGGTGGCCCCCTCACCCGCAAGCGGGAGAGGGAGTGAGAATGCACTGAGCCAGTCGGAGCAGGAGCACTGGGGTGGCCCCCTCTCCCGCTTGCGGGAGAGGGAGTGAGAATGCACCGAGCCAGTCGGAGCAGGAGCACTGGGGTGGCCCCCTCTCCCGCTTGCGGGAGAGGGCTGGGGTGAGGGCCAGTGGCGGTGGCAGTACGGCGGATCACACCGTCAGCTCCAGCGCCTCGGCCGAGAGGACGACCTCCTCGATCGCCACGTCCCCGCCGCCCTTGCCCGCCAGCGTCGGTCCCGTGTACTTCATCGGGATCACGCCGCGCAGCACCCAGGACTGCACGGGCTTCTGCGCCTCGTCGAGCAGCGTGACGGTGACGCTCTTCTGCGCGGCGGGGCCCTTGACGCGCGCCTCGCCGATCCAGTCGAACAAGGCCTTGGAGTTCAGGATGCCGCGCTTGAGCGTGACGTCCGAGACCTTGTGCACGCCGGCGACCTTGCGGACGTGGTTCTCCTTGTCGTTGCCGAAGCGGTACTCGGCCACGGTGAGCTCGGTGCCCAGCCCGGAGACGTCCGAGAAGCCGCCGAAGACCTCGCCGCCGTCGAAGTTGACGAGGAAGTTGAAGGCGCCGTAGGGCGTGGTGCGGTTGGCCATGGTGGGGTGCTCCTAAGCGACAGGGCCGTTGATGCAATGCGTGCGGGTCGTGCGGGTCGTGCGGTTCCAGCGCGGCGTACGCGTCACGCCGCGTCGGCCGTCTTCTGGCCGATGCGGAAGATGACGAACTCGGCCGGCTTGATGAGCGCCACGCCGATCAGGCAGACCAGACGGCCGTTGTCGAGGTCGTTCTGGGTCATCGTGCTGCGGTCGCAGCGCACAAAGTAGGCCTGCTCCACCGTGCTGCCCAGCAGCGCGCCGTTGCGCCATTCGTTGTAGAGGAAGTCGGAAATGGTCTGGCGCACGTTGGCCCAGAGCCGCTCGCCGTTGGGCTCGAAGACGGCCCACTGCGTGCCGCGGTCGATGCTGGCCTCGACGTAGTTGAAGTAGCGCCGGTCGGAGACGTACTTCCACTCCGGATCGCTGGAGACCAGCCGCGCGCCCCAGACGCGGTAGCCGCGTCCGCTGAGGTAGCGCAGGCAGTTCACGCCCAGCGGGTTGAGCAGTTCCTGCTGCGCGAAGTTGACGTCCGACTCGAAACGCAGCGCGCCGGTGACGACCTCGTTGGCCGGCGCCTTGTACACGCCGCGCTGGATGTCGTTGCGCGCGTAGATGCCGGTGACGAAACCCGACGGCGGCAGCGCGATCTCCTTGGGGATGTCGTCGCGTCCGGGCCGCGAGAGCGGATTGGCGACGACCACCCAGGGGTAGTAGAGCGCCGCGTACTTCGAGTCGACGCGGCCGCGCGCGACGCGCATGTCGCCGGGCGTCTGCGCGGGCGCGCTGTCGAGCACGGCGATGCGGTAGGCGCGCCGGCGCTCGGCATGCGCGATCAGCGCGTTCTGCACGGCCTGCGCCTCGGCGTAGGCGCTGCTGCCGGGCGCGGCGACGATGGAGACGTCCTCGATGCCGGACAGGATCGCGAGCGCCGCGGCATAGCTGCCGGACGTGGTCTCCGCGCCGAGGACCGGCGCGACGCCGTCGCTGCCCGCCTCGCTGCCGACGCCGCTGCCCAGGGCAAGCACGCGACGACCATCGGCATCGCCCGGCACCAGCGGCAAGGCGCGGATCGCGGCCATCAGCTCGAAGCCGTCGACCGCGTCGCCGATGTCGGCCCAGACCGTGTTGACGAGCGCATCCGCGCGGCTGGCCGGCGTCCGCGCCAGCACCGCGCCTAGCCAGCGCGGATGCGTGCGCGCCACGCCGATGTCTTCCCAGGTCTGCGCGCCGCCGTCGGCGTCGATCACGTCCAGCGCCAGCGTCACCAGGTTGGCCGTGGCGCCCGCGCCGCCGGGCACGTCGTCCGGGCCGAGGCCTGTCAGCGACAGCGCGGCGGCCGCGGCATCCGCCCAGGTCGCGCCGCTGCCGGTGTAGAGCGTCTCGGTGCCGCCGACGGTGACGGCCAGCACGCTGCCCGCCGGCGCCGTGCCCACCGTGCGCAGCGTCGCGGGACGCCGCGACTCGCGGAACAGCACCCGGCCGTTGTAAGCCGCGCCGGGGAAACGCGCGCGGATGAAGGCGCCCTCGGCCGGCGTGCCGCCGGGGTCGCGCAGCCGCCCCGCGGCCGTGCCGGCGGTGTTGGCGGTGCGCACGACGTAGAGCCGCGAGCCGCCGTTGTCGAAATACGCCCGCACCGCATGCGCCACGAAGTTCAGGCGCCGCCGCGCGTCGGTGACGTCGCTCAGCCCGAGGTTCTCGAGGCTGCCGTAGACGTGCTCGAAGTCGGTGAGGCTGGTCACCATCTCCGGCACGCCGTCGACGGGGCCGCGTCGCGTCGGGCCGACGAAGGCGGTGGTGCTGGTGCCCACGCCCTCGATGGACTTGGCGCGGAAGCTGGTCTCTTCGACGTAGACGCCGGGTGCCAGGTATTCGGGCATGGCCTATCTCCTTTGCCTGAAGGCGCATCCGCGGGCCGGGCCGCGGTGGGAATCGCCGTGACGAACAACTCGCGGGGCCTTCAGGAAGTCCTTCATGGCAGTGCGAGGGGAAGCGAAAAAGACTGCGAACGTCCCGCCGCCAGCGCCACGTCCAGCGTGGCCATGGGAACCGTGGCGACAGGCAGCGCGGCGGCGCGGGATTCGAGCTCGTCGGGATCGACGAGCGGCAGGACCGATGGCGCACGACCGGCGCGCACCTGGGCCGCCGGCGTGCGGGTGCCGCCCGCGCCGGGGGCGGCGTCGAAGCACCATTCGATGCGGGCGGCGAGTTCGGTGACGACGACCTCGTCCGAGTCGTCGGACCAGGTCGTCACCGGCACGCCGGGCACCGGCAGCATCGCTTCGCCGCGCCAGTCGGTGAGCGCGCGCGCCAGCACCTTGCCGTCGGCGCGGGCGAGCAACAGGGCGCCGCCGAGCGCGTCGAGGCTGCCGGTCTCGTGCACGCTCAGGCGCAGCACCGACCAGTTCATGCCCGTCGGCGCGATGGCGGACGGATAGAGCGGCAGTTCGACCGGACGGAACAGGGAGTCGGACGACGCGGCATTGCCCGGCTGCGGATCGCGCGGCAGGGCCAGCGCCGCGCGGCGCGGCAGATAGCGGCCGGCGGGATCGGTGACGGTCACGGCGAGCGTCACGGCGCCGACGGCGGGCGTGGCGGGCGGGTTGTCGAAGGCGGCCTCGTGGGCCGCGAGCGCCGAGAGCGCCGGGAGTGCGGGGAGCGCTTCCGCGCGGACGATCACGTACAGCCCGCTGCGATTGCGTCGCACCGTCGCGCCATCGATGCGCACGTCCAGCGGCGTGTCCACCTGCGCGCGGGTGGTCGCGTCGATGCAGCGCAGGGCGCCCAGCACGCGCGTGTCGATGCGCTCGAGCTCGCGGATCAGCAGCGTCATGGCGGGCCTCCCGGCGCACCTCCGGGCGCAACGCCCGGCGATGCAGTCCCCGCCGGCACGGCCGTGCCGTACCCGAAACGCGTGGCCACGACCGGCGCGGCGTCGAGGAGGGAGTCCGGATCGAGGCGCACGCGGCGCGCGATGTAGGAGACGGAGAGTCGATACGCCGGCTCCAGCGCGTCCCAGATGCGCATCATGTCCTCGGTCGGCAGCTCGGACGGGATGATCTGGATCACCTCGTCGGGGCCCCAGCCGGCCTCGGGCGACAGCGCGGAGGCGTCGAGGAGCGGATGCTCGTAGAGCTGCCGCATCGCCCAGGCGAAGGGCAGCAGCTCGTCCTGCGGGTTGTTGGCCCAGGCGCTCAGCAGGAAGTGCAGGTCCAGCCCCAGCGGCGCCTGCTGCTCGCCGGACATGCGGTCGGGGCGGTGCTGGCGCAGGTGCTCGTTGACGGTGACGCGGTACAGGTACAGCGTGAGCCGCGTCGTGTCGTCCTGCGGTCCCGCGAGTTCTCCGGACGACACCAGCGCGACGTCGCACTCCGGCATCGCCGACCCGCCGGCGTCGGCCGGGTAGGTGTTGCGCAGGTAGGTCACGATCGAGTGTCCGACCGAGTGGATCGCCTGGATGTTGGCCATGCGGCTGAAGTCCTCTGACAAGCTCGGGATGAGGTGGCAACGCCTGACGGCGGACGCCGCCGGATCACGGGCCGCCCGACCGCGGCGCGCGGAAGATCGCGCGTCCGTCGGGCAGCGTGGCGCGTTCGATGCGGCCCTCGCGTTGCAGCGTCTCCAGCGCCTGCCGCACGTCGACCAGCGGAACGTCCACGCCCTGCGAGCCCAGCCACCATTGCGCGATCCCCTGTTCGGTGTCGGCGGCGAGCGGATGGCGGGCGAGGTGGGCCAGGATGGCCGACTCCGCTCGCCGTCTTCTCGTGCCTGCGTCTTCGCACAACGGCGTCTCCAGCAACGTTGTGAGCCCTCAATGCGAGGAACGTGCCAGGGGATGCGGGGAGGCTTCGACGGCCGTCTTCAGAGGAGAGGCGAGTGGCGGATGCGGCCGGGTGGGTGATGGCGGACCCGCTGCCCGCCACCCGCCGGGTCGGCGTCGACCCGGTGACGGGATCAGTTCGGCGCCTCGAACCCGTCGCGTTCGAGGCCGTGCTTCTTCAGCAGCTTGCCCAGCGCGCGGCGTTCCTTGCCGGCGAGTCGCGCGGCGTGCGTCACGTTGCCGTGCGCGGAGTGCATCAGCTGTTCGAGGTAGCTGCGCTCGAAGTGCAGCATCGCTTCCTCGCGCGCATCGTTGAATGCGCGGAGGTCGCCGGCGGAGGCGCGGCGGTCGGAGGAGCCGACGCGTGAGGCGCCGCCCGGGACGATCTCTCCGCTCGCAGCCGTCGCGCCGATCGCGCCCGTCGCGCCCGTCGTGCCGACCGCGCCGACCGCGCTTGTTGCACACGGGCGCAGGTCCAGCTCGTCGCCGTCGGACAGCATCAGCGCCCGCTGCACGCGGTTGTCGAGCTCGCGCACGTTGCCGGGCCACGCGTAACGCGCGATCCAGTCGACGCAGCCGGGCGCGAGCGCACGCGGCGGCAACGCATGCTGCCGCGCATGCCGCGCGATGAAGTGCGCCGCCAGCACCCGCGCATCGCCGGGCCGGTCGCGCAGCGGCGGCATCTCCAGCAGCAGCACGTTGAGGCGGAAGGCCAGGTCGTCGCGGAAGGCGCCGGTCTCCAGCAGCTCATGCAGCCGGGGGCTGGCCGCGGCGACCACGCGCACGTCGCCGCAGCATTCGCGCGTGCCGCCGACCGGCCGGTAGCGGAAGTCCTGCAGGAAGCGCAGCAGCGACACCTGCGCGCGCAGCGGCAGCGAATCGAGTTCGTCGAGGAAGAGCGTGCCGCCCTCGGCGGCCGCGATGAGGCCGCTGCGGGCCTGGCGCGCGTCGGTGAAGGCACCGCGTTCGCAGCCGAAGAGCTCGCTCTCGATCAGCGTCTCCGGCACCGCGCCGCAGTTCAGCGGCACGAAGGGCGCGTCGCGCCGTTCGGACTGGTAGTGGATCGCGCGCGCCGCCAGCTCCTTGCCGGTGCCGGTCTCGCCGACGATCAGCACCGGCGCGTCGTAGCGGGCCATGCGCTCGATCAGCGACAGCGCCTGCAGGAAGGCCGGCGCGCGGCCCACGAGCTGGGGCGAGCGTTCGCTCAGCATGGGCGCGCTCCTGCCGCGGCGAGGAGACGTCGCCGTGCGCGCGAACTTCGCTTCACCATCACTCCTCCCAGGAGGTTGCCCGTGTGTCTGTGTGTTCGTATGACCAGGCGCGGCGCCTCGGTGTGCCAGTCGCCAAGCTAGGCCACCACCCCGGACAGGTCAATTGCGGAACTGGGGGGATGCCCTGGCGATAGGGGGCCTGGTGGCGACCGTCTCGGCGAATCTGGACACGCTGCCCGAGGCGGCCGGGCATCCCGACACGATGGCGTGGTGGGCGCGGCATCCCGAGGCCTGGCAGGCGTCGCGCGTCGATCCGCGGCCGCCGCTGGCCGCGATGCTCGACTACGTGGCGTGGCTGGACGGCCTGCCCGGACAGCCCGTGTTCGTCGGCTATCCGGCGTCCTTCGACTTCATGTTCGTCTACTGGCACCGCTTCTCGGCACCGAACTCAATCAGTGCCGCTCGAGGGTCGCTTCGGTTTGCCGTCGACGGGGGGCGCGGTGCGGTGACGGCTCACAAGACCTGCCGTTCGGCAGATCTTGCGGTTCCGTTGAGTCGAGGGCGCGGGGCGCCGCTCACTCGATGTTCTGCACCTGTTCCTTCATCTGCTCGATGGCGACCTTCATCTCGACCGAGATGTTGGTCAGCTCGATGGCCGCGGCCTTCGAGCCCAGCGTGTTGGCCTCGCGGTGCAGCTCCTGCATCAGGAAGTCCAGCCGCTTGCCGACCTCGCCGCCCTTCTTGAGCAGGCGATCGATCTCGTCCAGGTGCGCGCGCAGTCGCGTGAGCTCCTCCGCCACGTCGATGCGCAGCGCATAGGCCGCCGCCTCGTTGACGGCGCGCTCGTGCAGCGACTGCTCGGAGATGGTCTGCGTGGCGCCTGTCGCGCTCAGCGCCTCCTGCCAGCGCTCGAGGAAACGCTCCCGCTGGCGTTGCACCGCGGCCGGGATCAGCGGCTCGGCTTGTGTGGCGAGGTCCCGCAAAGTGGCGACGCGCTGCTTGAGCATCGTGACCAATTTCGCCCCTTCGCGCTCGCGCGCCTCGAGGAATCCCTTGATGCACTGACGCGCCGCGTCGAGCACCGTCTCGTCGTTCGCCGACGCGCCGGTCGCGCCGGTCTTGCACCAGTTGAGCGCTTCCTGGACGCTCAATCCCTGCGCCTTCGGCAGCCAGGATTGAACCTGCGATTCCAGCCGCGAAAGCCGGTTGAGCTGCTCTGGCTGCGGGTTCGGCCAGGATGTGTCGGTGTCCTTGTGGGTGTTGATCCTCAGTTCGATCTTGCCTCGCTTGACGCTGCCCGAGACGAGCTCGCGCAGGGCCGGCTCAAGCGAGCGAAGCTCGTCGGGCATGCGGAAGCTCAGGTCGAGGAAACGTCCGTTCACCGAGCGCGCCTCCACCGTGACCGCGGGTTGGGTGGCCGGGCTAGGGGTTTCGCCGGAGTTCGCGGGTTGTGCCGTGGCGCTGGCATAACCGGTCATGCTGTAAACTGGCATCAGCTATCGGTAGAACAATCGAACCGCGATTATGTCAAAGCCGAAACCGGCGCCCTTGCCCGCAGGCACGGTGGTGGGGGGCTATCAGATCATCAAGAAACTGGCTGCGGGTGGATTCGGCGTCGTTTATCTCGCCGAAGACCCCGACCATCACTTGGTCGCTCTGAAGGAATACCTCCCCTCGTCCCTTGCAGAACGATCTCCCGGAGAACTCACGCCCCGCGTGAAACCGGAGAAACAACCCCTGTACCGCCTGGGGTTGCGCAGCTTTTTCGAGGAAGGCCGTTCCCTCGCGCAAATTTCGCATCCGAGCGTCGTCTCGGTGCTGAATTTCCTGCGCGAGAACGAGACCGTCTATATGGTCATGAATTACCTGCAGGGCGATACCTTGCAGGATTTCATCGTGACCGCACGCGATTTGAAGCGTGACAAGGTGTTCCGCGAATCGACCATCCGTTCGCTGTTCGACGAAATCCTCAAGGGCCTGCGCATCGTGCACCAGCACAAGATGCTGCACCTGGACATCAAGCCGGCCAATATCTTCATCACCAACGACAACAAGGCGGTGCTGCTCGATTTCGGCGCGGCCCGCGAAGTGCTGTCCAAGGAAGGCAACTTCATCCGGCCGATGTACACGCCCGGCTTCGCCGCGCCCGAGATGTACAGACGCGACGGCTCGCTGGGCCCGTGGACCGACATCTACGCGATCGGCGCCTGCATCTACGCCTGCATGCAGGGCTATCCGCCCAACGACGCGCCGCAGCGCCTGGAGAAGGACCGCCTCGGGCTGTCGCTCTCGCGCCTGCGCAACGTGTATTCCGACAACCTGCTCGAAGTGACCGAGTGGTGCATGTCGCTCGATCCGCTGACCCGTCCGCAGAGCGTCTTCGCGCTGCAGAAGGAACTGTCGCGCGAGACCGAGCGCCGCTACACCAAGCTCAGCTTCAGCGAGCGCCTCAAGCTGCAGCTGGAGAACCTGAAGACCGGGGCCAAGGCGTGAAGTTCTCCGTCTATCAGGTGAGCCGTCGGGGCGGACGGGAGAAGAACGAGGACCGCATGGGGTATTGCTATACCCGCGAGGCCGGTCTCTTCGCCCTCGCCGACGGCATGGGCGGCCATCCGGACGGCGAGGTCGCCGCCCACCTGGCGCTGCAGAACGTCGCGGCGCTGTTCCAGCGCGACGCGCAGCCGGTGATCAAGGAGCCGTCGCAGTTCCTCGAGACCGCCGTGCTGCTCGCGCACCAGCAGCTGCTGACCTACGCCCAGCAGCGCGGCATGAACGACACGCCGCGCACGACCATCGTCGTCGGGCTGATGCAGCAGGGCCAGATCTGGTGGGCGCATTGCGGCGACTCCCGCATGTACCTGCTGCGCGAGACCGAGCTGATCGCCCGCACGCGCGACCATTCCTACAGCGAGCTGCAGGAGGCGCTGGGCCGCCACGCGACCGGCGCCGAGCGCTTCAACCGCCACGTGCTGTTCACCTGCCTGGGCAGCCCCGGCAAGCCGATGATCGACGTCAACGGCCCGGTGCTGCTGCAGAACGGCGACCGCATGCTGCTGTGCTCCGACGGGCTGTGGAGCTCGGTGAGCGACGTGGACATCCTGCGCCACATGTCCGACAGCCGTTCGGTCGGCGACGCGGTGCCGGAGCTCGTCGAGCAGGCGCTGCGCCAGGCCGGCGCGCGCAGCGACAATGTGACGGCCCTGGCCGTGGAGTGGGAAGGCGAGGGCGACGCCCCGGATTCCATCTCCACGCAGGACCTCGACCAGGAAGGCTTCGCCTCCACGATCCACGGGGCGACCCAGGACGTGCAGCTCGACGAGGCCGAGATCGATTCCGCCGTGCGCGAGATCCAGGACGCGATCCGCAAGGCCGGCAAGAAGCCCCACTGAAGGCACCAAAGGATTTCCTCATGAGCAGCAGCGCCACCCGCCCGCAAGGGCGCGCGGCGGACGCCTTGCGTCCGGTCCGCATCACCCGCCACTACACCCGCCACGCCGAAGGCGCGGTGCTGATCGAGTTCGGCGACACCAAGGTGCTGTGCACCGCCTCCGTCGAAGAGAAGGTGCCGCCGCACAAGCGCGGCAGCGGCGAAGGCTGGGTCACCGCCGAGTACGGCATGCTGCCCCGCGCCACGCACACCCGCAGCGACCGCGAGGCCGCGCGCGGCAAGCAGACCGGCCGCACGCAGGAGATCCAGCGCCTGATCGGCCGCGCGCTGCGCGCGGTGTTCGACCTGTCCCAGCTCGGCGAGCGCACCATCCAGATCGACTGCGACGTGCTGCAGGCCGACGGCGGCACGCGCACCGCGGCGATCACCGGCGCCTACGTGGCCGCGCACGACGCGGTGAGCTGGCTGATCGCGCAGGGCAAGATCGCCGCGTCGCCGCTGAAGGACGCGGTCGCCGCGATCTCGGTCGGCATCCTGGACGGCCAGGCGCTGCTGGACCTGGAGTACGTCGAGGACTCCGCCTGCGACACCGACATGAACGTGGTCATGACCGGCGCGGGACACTTCGTCGAGCTGCAGGGCACGGCCGAAGGCGTCGCGTTCACACGCGCCGAGGTCGACGTGCTGCTGAACCTGGCTGAGAAGGGCATCCGCGAGCTGCTCGTCGCGCAGCGCGAAGCGCTCGGGCTGAAGTAATCCCGCGATTCCTGTCCGATTGGAGCAAGCGATGAAGTTGGTCCTGGCCTCCAACAATGCGAAAAAGCTGAAGGAACTGCAGGCGCTGTTCGAGCCGCTCGGCATCGAACTCGTCACGCAGGGCAGCCTCGGCATCCCGGAGGCGGAAGAGCCTTTCCACACCTTCGTCGAGAATGGCCTGACCAAGGCCCGCCACGCGGCGAAGGCCAGCGGCCTGCCGGCGCTGGCGGACGATTCGGGCCTGGCGGTCGACGCGCTCGGCGGCCTGCCGGGCGTGCTGTCGGCGCGTTATGCGACCCTGTTCGGCCGCGAGAAGAGCGATGCCGAAAACAACCGCGTGCTGCTCGAGAAGCTCGAAGGCATCGCGGACAGGCGCGCTCGCTTCGTCTGCGCGCTCGTCGCGGTGCGTTCGGCCGACGATCCCGAGCCGCTGATCGCGATGGGCCGCTGGCACGGCGAGATCCTGCACGCGCAGGAAGGCGAGGGCGGCTTCGGCTATGACCCGCTGCTGTTCATTCCCGAACTCGGGAAGAGCGTGGCGGCGCTGGGCACCGAGGCGAAGAACCGCCTGAGCCATCGTGCGCTCGCGTCGCAAGACCTGCTGCGCCAGATGCGCGAGAGCTGGCACCTTGGCTGACATCATCCGCATGATGCGGCCCGGCACCCTGACGCTGTCGGCGCTGCCGCCGCTGTCGCTGTACGTGCACCTGCCATGGTGCATCCGCAAGTGCCCGTACTGCGACTTCAACTCGCATGAATACCGCGACGGGCGCGAGCTCGACGTGGAGACCGCGCGCCAGTACCTCGCCGCGCTGCGCTCGGATCTGGAAGCGGCGCTGCCGCTGATCTGGGGACGCGCCGTCGTGTCGATCTTCATCGGCGGCGGCACGCCCAGCCTGTTCGCGCCGGAGCAGATCGCCGAACTGATCTCCGACCTGCGCGCGCGGCTTCCGCTGGAGCCGGGCTGCGAGATCACGATGGAAGCCAATCCCGGCACCTTCGAGAAGGACCGCTTCGCCGGCTTCGCGCAGGCCGGCGTGACGCGGCTGTCCATCGGCGTGCAGAGCTTCGACGACGCGAAGCTGCACGCGCTCGGCCGCATCCACAGCGGCACGCAGGCGCGCGCGGCGATCGAGGAGGCGGCCCGCTCGTTCGGCACCTTCAACATCGACCTGATGTACGCGCTGCCGGGGCAGACGCTGGCGGAGCTCGACCAGGACCTGGACATCGCGTTGGCCTTCGATCCGCCGCACCTGTCGGTCTATCACCTGACGATCGAGCCCAACACGCGCTTCGCGAATGCGCCGCCGGCGCACCTGCCCGATCCCGACCTGGCCAGCGACATGCTGGACCTGATCACCGCGCGCACCGGCGCCAAGGGCATGTCGCGTTACGAGGTCTCGGCCTACGCGCGCGACGGCCACCGTTGCACGCACAACACCAACTACTGGCAGTTCGGCGACTACCTCGGCATCGGCGCCGGCGCGCACACGAAGCTGAGCTTCGCGCACCGGCTGCTGCGTCAGGTGCGTTGGCGCGATCCCGCGACCTTCATGCAGAAGGCGGCCGAGGGTCAGGCCGTGTCCAACGAGAACGAGGTCGCCCGCAACGAGCTGCCCTTCGAGTTCATGCTGAACGCGCTGCGCCTGCGCGAAGGCGTGACGATGCAGAGCTTCCTCGAGCGCACCGGCCTGCCGCCGTCGGCGATCGCCAAGGCGATGGCGCAAGGGCGCGAGAAGGGCCTGCTCGACCTCGATCCCGCCGTGATCCGCGCGACGCCGCGCGGCTTCGACTTCCTCAGCGATCTGCAGGAACTGTTCCTGAGCGCCTGAGTGCCTGAGCGCCTGAGCGCCTGAGGCTCAGAGCGTGACAGGCGTCGCCGCCGGCGTGACCTTGCCCGTCGCGAGGCAGGTCTTCGCACCGTCCAGCGCGGCGCGCGACTGCGCGGTCTCCTCGTGCAGCCAGTCGATGAAGGCGCACACGGCGGGCTCCTCGCGCGACTTCGGCCGGTAGACGATGTGGTAGCGCTGCGGCTCCTTGAGCATCGCCTGCCGAGGCGCGACGCGCACGAGGCGCCCGTCGAGCAGCGCATCCGCGGCCAGCAGCTCGCGCGTCAGGCCGACGCCCATGCCTTGCTCAGCGGCCTGCAGCAGGATGCCGAAGTCGTTGAAGATCGCGACGGGCACGACCTGGCGCCGCAATCCGGCCTGCGAGAACCAATCCTCCCATTGCGCCGCGTCGCCGAGCAGCGGCGCCTGCGCGAGCGCTTCCAGCGGCTCGCCGATCAGCTGGTGCGCCAGCGCCGGCGAGGCCACCGGCAGCATCGACAGGTCGAAGAGCGGCTCGCTGTCCAAGCCCGGCCACGGGCCGAGGCCCTGGCGCAGCGCGATGTCGAAGTTCTCGCGCTCCAGGTCGACGAGGCGCGGGGACGCCTCGATCTCGATCGTCACCTCCGGATGCCGCGCATGCCAGCGGCCCAGCCGCGGCAGCAGCCAGCGCTGCGCGAAGGACGGCAGCACCGTCACGCGCAGGCTGCGCTGCTCGACGCCGTGCGCGGCCGTTGCGGCGCGCAGGCCCTGGTCGAGCTCCTGGTAGGCGCGCTCCACGCCGCGCAGCAACGCGCCGCCGGCGGCATTGAGCACGACCCGTCGCCCCTGCCGGTCGAAGACGGGGAAGCCGAGCTGCAGCTCCAGCGCGCGGATCTGCTGGCTCACGGCGCTGTGGGTCAGGTTGAGTTCCTCGGATGCCGCGCGCAGGTTCTGGTGCAGCGCGGCGGCCCGGAAGGCGGCCAGGTACTGGAGCGGAAGGCGGGGGAGTCGCATCGGGTGTCCTCCGGGAGAACGGGAAGGGAAAGCGAGGGCGACTGTAGCGACTTACTGGAAAGTCTGGCTACTCAAGGAGGCAAGGATATAGCGTTTGGAGAGCGCCTGCTGGGCACCTAGGATTACCAGCACTGATCCCGAACTCCCCCCGATGAACGAAGGAACGACCATGAACGAGCCCGACATCACTCCCTGCCTCCGCCCCCGGCTGACCCCGCAGGTCCCGTGCTACGCCTACTCGCCGTGGGCGCGTTTCCCGGTGATCGGACCGGCGCTGACCGTGCTGATCGCGATCCTCTCGGCGCTGGCGCTGGTTTCCAACGCCCACGCGTTCAACGACGTCAACGCCGAGCTGCAGATCGCCGCCCGCGAGCAGCGTCTGGCGAAGGTGGAAGCGCAACGGGTCGCCCGCGAGCAGGCCGCGCGCCAGGCGGCGCTGGTCGCCACGGCCAACGATCGTCAGACCGCCGCGCCGGCGCAGGCGCGTGCGCTGCCCGTCGTCAACCGGGCCAAGGACCGGTGATCACACGCGGTTCATCGACATGCCCGCCGTGCTGCGCAGGCGCTCGATCAGCCGCGTGGCGATCTGGTGCAGCGGCAGGACCTCGTCGGCGGCGCCGGCGTTGATGGCCTCGCGCGGCATGCCGAAGACGACGCAGGTCGCCTCGTCCTGCACGAGGTTGTAGGAGCCCGCGTCCTTCATCGTCCTCATCGCCTTGGCGCCGTCCGCGCCCATGCCGGTGAGCATGATGCCCAGCGCGTTCTGGCCCACCACGCGCGCGGCGGAATTGAACAGCACCTCCACCGACGGCTTGTGGCGGTTCACCGCCTCGCCGTCCTGGACGCGGGCGATGTAGTTGGCGCCCGAGCGCTCCACGCTGAAATGCATGCCGCCCGGCGCGATGTAGCCGTGGCCGGGCAGGATGCGCTCGCCGTCCTGCGCTTCCTTCACGCGGATCTTGCACAGGCCGTCCAGCCGCGCCGCATAGCTGCGGGTGAAGCCCGCCGGCATGTGCTGCGTGATGCACACCGCCGGGCAGTCGGCCGGCAGGTTGATCAGCACGTCCTTGGTCGCTTCGGTGCCGCCGGTCGAGGCGCCGATGAAGATGATCTTCTCGGTCGACAGCCGGCCCAGGCTCGCGATCGGCGAGGCGGGCTTGAGCGGCGGCGTCGCGCCGCCGGTCGCGGTGGGGGTTCCGGGCGCGCCCGGCGCCGCGGCCGGACCGGGCGCGTGCAGGCGCCGGATCTGCGCCTTCGCCGCGATGCGGATCTTGTCCGTGATGTCCTGCGCCAGCGCGCGGATGCCGTCGGCCACGCCGATCTTGGGCTTGGCGACGAAGTCCACCGCGCCCAGTTCCAAGGCTTTCAGCGTGACCTCGGCGCCACGCTCGGTCAGCGTCGACACCATCACGACCGGCATCGGCCGCAGGCGCATCAGGCGTTGCAGGAAATCGAGGCCGTCCATCTTCGGCATCTCGACGTCGAGCGTGATCACGTCGGGGTTGAGGTTGCGGATCATCTCCCGCGCGACCAGCGGATCGCTGGCGGCCCCGATGCACTGCATGTCGGGCTGACGGTTGATGATCTCGGTCAGGATGCTCCGCACCAGCGCGGAATCGTCGACGACGACGACGGTGGTCTTGGCCATGTCTTTTACTCCTCGGTACTGCCGGGTCCGCTGCGGCGCTCTTGCCGCCTCAGTGCCGCCCCGATGTGGTCTCAGTGTGCGTGCGCGTCAGAACAGGTCGATCGAGCCGCCGGTGCTCGCCACCGGTTGCGCCTGCTGGGCGGCGGCCTTGTCCTGCTGCACCAGCGCGTCGGTGTTGGTCGGCGCCAGGCGCTTGACCATCGCCTTGCCGCTCTTGGGCAGGAAGCACACCTTGCGCGGATACACGTCCATCACGTCCTTGGACACGATGGGGATGCGTTCGAGCTTCAGGAAGTCGATGACGAAGTTGGTGTTGCGCTCGCCGACGTTGATCGTGTTCATGCCGGCGATCACCGCGCCGCCGCCGAAGATCTTCGCTTCCATGCGGCTCTTGGACGCGCCGCGTTTCATCATCTCGTTGATCAGCAGTTCCATCGCGAACGAGCCGTAGCGGCCCGAGTCGCCCTGGCCTTCGGGCAGCATGAAATGGTTCATGCCGCCGACCTGCGCGTGGCGGTCCCACAGGCAGGCCGCGATGCACGAGCCCAGCGTGGTCATCACCAGCAGGTCGTCGTTGTCGACGAAATACTCGCCGGGCAGGACCTTGACCGCGGCGTTCTTGAAATGCGCTTCGTAGAAGAAGAACGACGCCTCGCCGTTCTTGCGCGTCACCGACTTGAGCTGGGCCACGCGGGCCGCGCCGGCGCTGGCCAGCGCCGCGCTTTGCTGCATCGCGGAGGAGGCGGAGGGCAGGGTCATGAGGGTGGCCATGGATGGAGGTTCTTCGGATCGTCGTACGGCGGATCGTTCGTGCCGATCAGCCGACGCGTTCGTAGATCGTCTTGCCGCGCAGGCGGAAGAGATCGCGGGAATCGGTGAAGTTCTCGGAATGCCCGACGAACAGCAGACCGCCGGGACGCATCACCTTGTGGATGCGCTCCAGCACCTTGCGCTGCGTCGGGGCGTCGAAATAGATCATGACGTTGCGGCAGAACACCACGTGGAAGGGGTCGCCCAGCGACCACGAGGCATGCATCAGGTTCAGCGGGCGGAAGTCGATCATCTTCGCCAGCTCGGGGCGCACGCGGATGCGGCCCTCGTTGGCGCCGGTGCCGCGCAGGAAGAACTGCTTGAGGCGCTGCGGCGACAGGCCGCGCGACTCGGCCGCGTAGACGCCCTTGCGCGCGGTGTTCAGCACGTTGGTGTCGATGTCGCTGGAGACGATCTGCACGCCGCTGTTCGCGCCCAGCGATTCCTGGCAGGTCATCGCGATGGAGTAGGGCTCCTCGCCGGTCGACGCCGCGCAGCACCAGATGCGGATCGGCTTGCCGGTCAGCGTCTTGAGGTCGTCGGTGAGCGACAGGAAATGGTGGTCCTCGCGGAAGAACGAGGTCAGGTTGGTGGTCAGGCAGTTGACGAACTCCTGCCACTCCTGGTCGCCCTGCGGGCCGGAGACGCCCTCCAGCCACTGGAGGTAGTCGGCGAAGCTCTTGTAGCCGGTGTCGCGCAGCCGGCGCGACAGCCGGCTGTAGACCATCGCATGCTTGCCGTCGTGCAGCGAGATGCCGGCGTGCTGGTAGATCAGCTGGCGGACGCGTTCGAAGTCGGCCTTGCTGAAGCTGAACTCATGATCGATCGCCTCTACCGGCGACGGGGCCGCGAGCGAGACCGGTTGACCTGGGCGCATGGGGCTGTCTGGTTTTCTTCGAAGAGGAGATGCCGTAGCACCGGGTGATCGCCATTGTCGACAATATCTAGTTTGATTGGGTTTGGTCCATTTGATGTGTGAAAGAGGTGGGGGGAACCCCTCTTTTCTGCGCGCTCATTTGGGGGGGAAGCCGCTAGACTGCCCCGAAATTGCCTGAATCGACCTTGGACGCTCCGCACAGTCTCATTGCAGCCCACAAGCTGCGCCTGGACCTGGCCCTGCAGCTGCTGCAGCAGGCCGGTGCGATGCTGCCCGACGCGGAGCCGTATTCGGAGCCGTGGCTGCAGGGCATCCTCGACGCCTTGTGCGATCTCTCCAGCAAGGACGCCTTGACCGGCCTGGTCAACCGCCGCAGCTTCGAGATGGCGCTGGCGCGCGAGGTCGACCGCGTGGCGCGGTCCGGCGAACCGGCGCTGCTGCTGATGCTGGACATCGACCACTTCAAGGCGGTCAACGACAAGCACGGCCACGCCGCCGGCGACCTGGTGATCCGCGCGGTCGCGCAGTCGATCGCGCAGACGGTGCGGCCGATGGACACGGTGGCGCGGATCGGCGGCGAAGAGTTCGCCATCATCCTGCCCAACTGCCCGACCTCGTTCGGGGTGACGGTCGCGGAACGCATCCGGCAGCGGGTGCAGGCGCTGGCCATCAGCGCGGGCGGCGGGCAGCCGCCACTGACTTGCACGATCAGCATCGGCGGGGCGTTCGCGCCCCAGTGGGTGCGGTCATCGACACTGATCTGGACGGAACGGGCGGACCGCCAGCTTTACCGTGCCAAGGCCGAAGGCCGCAACCGCGCCTGCCTGGAGAGTCATGTGGACTCGCTGGTGAGCGCCGAGGAAAAGGGCATGTTGTTCGCCGTAACGCAACAGGATAGTGAATGAGCAATACAACAGCTCCTGCTGCATCGAATGCCCGCGGAGGCGCTCGCACCTTGGCCGTCACGAGCGGCAAGGGCGGCGTGGGCAAGACCTTCGTCACCGCCAACCTGGCGGCGGCCCTGGCCGCGCGCGGCGAACGCGTGCTGGTGCTGGATGCCGACCTCGGCCTGGCCAACCTGGACGTGGTGCTGAACCTGCACCCCAAGCTCACGCTGCACGACGTCTTCACCGAACGCTGCACCCTGGACCAGGCCATCCTGCCCGCGCCGGGCGGCTTCCACGTGCTGCTGGCGGGCTCGGGCATGGTCGAGTACTCGCGGCTGACGCCCGACGTGCGCGACAAGCTGCTGCACATCCTCGAGGTCGTGCGGCCGCGTTTCGACTACGTGCTGCTGGACACCGGCGCCGGCATCTCGGACGTGGTGCTGTTCTCGGTGTCGATGGCGCATGACGTGCTCGTCGTCGCGACGCCGGAGCCGACCTCGCTGACGGACGCGTACGCCACGATCAAGGTGCTGGCCACCCAGCAGGAGCGCCGACTGGTGCGCCTGGTGGTCAACCAGGCCAACCGGCCCGGCGAAGGCAAGCTGATCTGCGGTCAGCTGCAGCAGGTGCTGCAGCGTTTCGTCGGCCCGACCCCGGGCCAGACCTTCAAGTTGGAACTGCTCGGCGAGGTCAAGAACGATCCGATGGTCCGGCAGGCCGTGCTCAAGCGGCAGCTGCTGCTGGAACACTACCCCGGCTGCGACGCGGCGCAGGGGATCCGCGGGCTCGCGACCAAGGTGCTGGAATATTCCGCCGGACACGCCTGAGACCGGCGCGGTTTGCCGATCTGTTCCCGATCTGTTCCCGTCCTTGTCACTGGTCCCCGATCCCGACCCCGATCCCGATGACTGATTCCACCGAGACCGGTGCCGACGGCACGCCGGCGGGCGCCGCGCCCGCCACCCCTTTCGAGTGGGTCGGCGGCGAGGACGCGGTCCGTCGCCTCGTCGACCGCTTCTACGACCTGATGGACCTGGAGCCGCGCTTCGCGCAGCTGCGGGCGATCCACCCGACGACGCTGGACGGCTCGCGGGACAAGCTGTTCTGGTTCCTGTGCGGCTGGCTCGGCGGTCCGGACCACTTCGTCGAACGCTTCGGCCATCCGCGCCTGCGCGCCCGCCACATGCCCTATCGCATCGGCATCGCCGAGCGCGACCAGTGGATGTCGGCGATGACGCAGGCGATGGCCGAATGCGAGCTGGACGTGGCGCTGCAGCGGCGCCTGGCCGCCTCGTTCGCCAACACGGCGGACTGGATGCGGAACGTCTGAGTCGCGACGTCTGAGGCGAGGTGCGTCGATCGGCTGCTAGGTGGCTTGCCCAATTCGCGATGACGGCGATGACGGCGATGACGGCGATGACGGCGATGACGGCGAGGCCGGCGGCGCCAGCGGCGCCAGCGGCAGCCAGAGCCTGAAGCGAGTTCCCTGCGCGCCGGACAGCCAGTCCACGCGTGCCCCGATGGCCGCCGCGCGGCGCTGCTGATTCCGCAGACCGCGTCCGCCACCGCGGGCCAGCGTGGCCGCCACGTCGAAGCCCTGGCCGTTGTCGACGATCTCGACGCACACGCCGCCGTCCTGGGTCGAGGTGCTCAGGCAGATCTCCGACGCGCGTGTGTGGCGCAGCACGTTGGCGATGCTCTCCTGGACGATGCGCATGATGTGCAGCGCGCTCGCGGGCTCCAGCCATGGCAACGGCGGCACCTCGCGCACGTCCCAGCGCAGGGCGACGCCGCTGCCTTCCAGCCGCGGCTCCAGCCGGAAGCGCAAGGTCGCCAGCAGCAGCAGCAGGTCGGCCTCGACCGGCTCCATCGAATCGATCGTCAGCTTCAGGTCGTCGAGGCAGTCCTGCAGCACGCGCGCCATGTCCCGCTCAGGCAGCGCGCCGCGCTCGGCGCTGCGGATCGCGCCGATCAACGCCGCACCCAGGCCGTCGTGCATGTCCTGCATCAGGCGCTGGCGCTCGTCGCTGACCGCCTGCCGGCGCTCGATCTCGCGCAGGCGGCGGTGGCTCTCGCCGAGTTCGGCCTCGCGCGCGGCCAGCCGTTCGGCCAGGCTGGCGTTGAGGTCCTCCACGGTGGCGATCGCCTGGACGTAGCGGTGGTACATCAGCAGGCCGAAGACCGTCAACGCCACCGCGTTGGCATAGGCGCCGAGGTACCAGCCCTCGGGGCTGACGACGTTGTTCTGCAGTGCCCAGTCCGACATGCCCAGCAGCACGCACACGCCGATGCCGGCAGCCACGAGCCGGCCTTCGCGGGAGCTCTTCCAGGCGGCGCGCGCGCCCGCCGTGCCGACCACGATGCCCATGCCGGCGACGACGAGGTAGAGCAGCGGCGTCACGCGCGGCGTGTTGGGCAGCAGGCCGGGCAGTGGCAGCGTGGCGATGCCGACCAGCACCGTCACCGCCACCAGCGCGCGGGTCATGCCCCGCATCGGCTGGCCATGCAACGAGCGCAGGAAGAAGTGGACGACGGTCACCAGCCAGAACAGCGAGTTGACGGTGAGCCAGGCGAAGGTGTCGTTGGTGATCGGGAGCGAGACGTAGAAGTGCAGCCCGCGCAGGTAGGACGTCGCCGCCAGGTTGAAGAACAGCAGGTAGCCGGTCTCGTGCGGGCGGCGGATCCAGACGAACAGCGCGAACACGCCGATCGCCGCGAAGCCCGCGCCGAGGATCGCCGGCAGCTCCAGCTGCAGCCAGGCGCGCAGGTGATGGCGGGCGCGCAGCGCGTCGACGGGTCCCAGCCACAGGCTGGAGACGGCGACCTGGCTGCGGCCGGTGTGTTCCAGCCGGATCAGCAGCTCGCGCACCGGCCGGCCGTCCTCGGACGGCTCCAGCGACACCCACAGCGGCGTGCGGGTGCTGTTCCACAGCGGGCCCTGTTCCTGGGCGCGATGGACCAGGTGACCGTCGGCGTAGACGGCGAGGGTGCCGTCGGTCTTGATGCGCGCACCGTACAGGCCCAGCGGGCCCGCGAGCAGGCCGTGCGCACGACCTGGCGCCTGCGGCACGCGCACGCGGAGCCAGGTCGTGCGCACGGCGGCGTCGCCTTCGCGTGCGGCCTCGGCCTGGCTCAGCAGCGCCACCGGCAGGGCCAGCGGCAACGTCACCGGATGCCAGTCCTGCGGCAGCGCGTCGGCGTCCTGCGTCGCCGGCGGCGCGACGCGGCCAGGGCGCTCGGAGACCTGCCAGTCGGCTTCAGTCAGGTGCAGCGCGGGGCTGAAGGCGCGGTCGACGAAGGCGCCGAGCGCCACCGCCGCGACCACCGCCGCCAGCACCAGCGACGCGAGCAGCACCAGCCAGGCGACCGGGGACGGGCGCGGGGAAGCGCGGGAGGGCGTCACTCCGGCAGCCATCCCTGCGAGCGCGCCTCGAAGATGGCCTCGGCCTTGGAGCTCACCTTGAGCTTGCCGTAGATGCGGCGCACGAAGCTGCGCACGGTGAACGGCGACAGGGTCATGAGGTCCGCGATCTCGGCCGTCGAGAAGCCCTTGGTGATCAGGCCCAGGACCTCGTTCTCGCGGGCGGACAGCGGCGAGGCCTCGGCCGGGACGGCGCGCGCGGCGTCCTGGCGGAAGCGCGACAGCACCTTCCTGGCGATGATGGGGCTGATCGGGCTGCCGCCGGCGGCCAGGCTGCGGATCTCCTCGACGATGCGCGCCGGGACGCTGTCCTTGAGCAGGTAGCCCGAGGCGCCGGCCTCGATCGAGCGGATCACGTGGGTCTCGTCGCCGAAGTTCGTGCTGACCATGATGTGGCACGCGGGCCAGTCGCGCGCGGCGGCGCGGATGACGTCGATGCCGGAGCCGTCGGGCAGGCCCAGGTCCACCAGCAGCACGTCGGCCGGCGGACCGGCCAGCAGCGCCAGGCCCTCGGCGCGCGTGACCGCGCGACCCGCCAGGCGCATCCCCGGCGAATCCTCCACGACGCGGCAGAGGGCGTCGCCGAAGCCCGGATCGTCCTCGACCAGGACCACGTGGATGAGCGTCATGAGCGCATCGTACGGAGAGCCGTTGACGGTGGCGCCCGGGAGCGGCGCGGCGGGGGCGGTGGCGTGTGCGGTTTGCATCGGATGGCGATTGTCTGGCGCCGACGGGGTGGCCGTGTAGTCCATTCGTTCTACGCCGCCCGGGCGGACCCCCGCCTACGATCGCGCCGCTGCCAGGACAGCCTCCACGAGAGCACGACAACGAGCAAGAACAACGAGCAAGAACAACGAGGGATCGCCCGCGCACGCGGGCGGTTCGAGGGAATCCCGCATGCGTCCATTCCGTTCCGCCGTGCTCGGCGGCACCGCCCTGGCCTTGTCCGCCGGCGCGGCGCTGGCCCAGCAGAGTCCGCCGCAGGTCACGCCGCTGGCGCCGCAGGTCACGCCGCGCGATCTGCGCCCGCCCGAGCCGGCCGCGTCCGCCGCGCCGCTGCCGGTGCCCGCGCCCAACGCGGTGCCGGCGCAGGCGCGCGACCTGCAGGTCAGCGTCGACGAGGTGCGCTTCATCGACGGCTTCCCGGAACTGGCCGCGGCTTGCGCCACGCTGGCGGCGCCGCTGCGCGGTCGGCGCCAGACGGTGGCGGCGTTCTACCAACTGGCCGACGCCGTCGAGGCGCTCTACCGCGAGGCCGGTTATCCGCTGGTGCGCGTGGTCGTGCCGCCGCAGCAGGTGAAGGACGGCGGCGTCTTCGCACTGCGCGTGGTGGACGGCTACCTGGAGCGCATCGATGCCTCGGCCGTGCCTGAACGGGCGCGTCGGGCGGTCGAGCAGGCGTTGGCCGGCCTGCTGGGGCGCCGGCATCTGCGCGGCGAGGCGCTGGAGCGGGCGCTGACGCTGGCGGGTCGCGGACCCGGCCTGCAGATGCGCAGCGCGTTGGGCGCGGGCGAAGCGGTCGGCGGCACGGTGCTGGTGCTCGAAGGGGAACACGTCGGATCGGCGATCACCGTCTCGGCGGACCGACGCCTGAGCGAGTCGCTCGGCCCGTGGCAGACCACGGTCCAGCTGCGCCTGAACCAGGCGCTGGGCCGGGGCGAGCAGTTCTACACCTACGCCTCGGGCGGCAAGGACTGGGGCACCGCCTGGCGCGACGACGCGCCGCGGCGGGTGCTGGGCGGCGGCGCGATCCTGCCGCTGACGGCCGACGGCCTGAGCCTCAACCCCGAATTCACCGTGTCCGACACGCAGCCGCGCGCGCCCGCCGGCGCGCTGCGCTCGCGCAGCCAGCTCGAACGCTACAGCCTGCGCCTGATCTATCCGCTGCTGCTGACGCGGGCGCAGGAACTGACCCTCACCGGGACGTTCGACGCGAGCCGGCAGATCGACTCGCTGCCCGATTTCGACTTCGTCATGAGCGAGGACAAGCTGCGCGTCGGCCGCATCGCGGCGGACTACGTCCGCAACGGCGAGTCGGCGCGCCTGCGCGTGGGCGCGACGCTGTCGCGCGGTCTGCCCGGACTCGGCGCCCGCACGGCGGCCGACATCGCGGCCACCGGCGTGCCGGTGTCGCGCTACGGCGCGCGGCCCTACTTCACGAAGCTGGAGTTCAACGCCAGCGCCGAGGTCGAGCTGCCCTGGGGGCTGGGCGCGCGCACTTCGGCCAGGCTGCAGAGCGCGCTCGGCCACGTGCTGCCGAGCGCCGAGCTGTTCAGCCTGGACGGCGAGGACGCGCTGTCGACCTTCCGGTCCGGCGCCATCTCGGACGACAACGGCTGGACCCTGCGCCAGGAGGTGTCGCGGGCCTGGACGCCCACCGTCGGCGGCGCGGGCCTGCAGTTGCAGCCCTACGTCTTCGCGGCGATGGGACGGCCGTGGTCCGAATTCGCCGGCTCGCAGGGGCATCGCCTGGCCGCGTCCGGCGGCGCGGGCCTGCGCACGCGCTGGCGCGGCGCCGAGCTCTCCGTCGAGGCCGGCCGCCGCCGTTACCGCCCTTTCGGCCTGGACGAGTTCCAGGCGTTCGTGAAAGCGCAAGTCCAGTTCTGACGACCATGACACGCTCCCCGCATTCCTCCCGCGCCTCGACGCCGACCCGCCCGCGCCTGACGGCGCTGACCGCCGCCATCCTGGCCGGTCTGATGCCGTTGGCCGGCGCGCAGACGGCGGCGCCGTCGGTGCTGCCCGTACTGCCGAAGAGCGGCAGCGTCAGCGCCGGCCAGGCCACGATCGGCGCGCCGAACGGCAACCGGCTCGACATCCAGCAGCACTCGCAGCGCGCGGTGCTGCGCTGGGAGGCGTTCGCCATCGGCGCGGGCGGCGTCGTCAACTTCAACCAGCCCAACGCGCAGGCGTCGACGCTGAACGTCGTCACCGGCCCGTTGGGGTCCGAGATCGCCGGCACGCTGAAGGCCAACGGCAGCGTCTTCCTGATCAACCCGCAAGGCATCGCGATCACGGCGAGCGGCCTCGTCGATACGCGGGCCGGTTTCGTCGCCTCGACGCTGGGCTTGTCCGACGACGACTTCATGGCCGGGCGGCTGCGTTTCAACGGCCGCGGCGGCAACGTCCTCAATCAGGGGCGCATCGTCACCGGCGAAGGCGGCCAGGTCGCGCTCCTGGGCGGGCGGGTCGAGAACGACGGCCTGATCCTCGCTCCGCTGGGCAAGGTGGCGCTGGGCAGCGCCTCGGCCGCGACGCTGGACTTCTCCGGCGACGGCTTCCTGCAGGTGATGCTGCCGGCCGACGCCGTCGACGGCGACAGCCGGCCGCTGATCGGCAACGGCGGCCGCATCGAGGCCGGCCTGGTCGCGCTGCGCGCGTCGACCGTGCGCGAGGCCCTGCGCGAAGCGATCCACCTGCCGGGCACGATACGCGCCACGACGCTGTCGGGCGTGGACGGGTCCATCGTGCTCGACGGCGGCGCCGGCGGCACGGTGCGTGTCGGCGGCACACTGGATGCGTCCTCGGCGACGGCGGGCGGCGGACGCATCGACGTCACGGGGCATGACGTGACCCTCGCCGGCGCGACGCTCGATGCGAGCGGCGCCACGCGCGGCGGTCTCGTGCGCGTGGGCGGCGCCTTCCAGGGCGGACGCGCGGACGCGGCGCTGGCGGACACCGACGGGCGCTACCTCGGCCGCTTCGGCGTGCTGCCGCTGCTGGCCGCCGCCGACCGCGTCGGCATGGACGCGGACAGCCGCATCGACGTCGCCGCGCACGACGCGTCGGGCGTCGGCGGGACCGCGATCGTGTGGAGCGCGAGCGCCACCCGGATGCTGGGTCGGATCGACGCGCACGGCGCGGCGGCGGGCGGCGCGGTGGAGATCTCGTCCGCGTCCACGGTGCAGGCGGTGGCGCTGGACCGGCTGGTGCTGGGCCGCGGCGCGCGGCTGCTGCTGGACCCGCAGGACATCGTCATCGGCGACGCGGCGGCGGCCACGCCGCCCGGCGACATCGGCTTCACGGACAACCCCGCCGGGACGACGACGCTGAATTCCGGCGACCTCGCGTCGCTGCTGGGCGCGGGCGTCGACGTGCGCCTGCAGGCCAGCCAGGACATCACCTGGTCGACCTTCTTCACCGGCATCTCCCGCGGTCCCGGCGGCGCGGCGGCGGGCGACCTGACGCTGGCGGCGGGCCGCTCGGTGCTGCTCAGCGGCGCCTTCAGCAACGGCGGCGGCCACTGGACCATCACCGCCAACGACACGGCGGCCCACGGTGTCGTCAATGCGGAACGCGGCGCGGGGCTCGCTTCGCTCGACCTGGGTGGCGCGAACTTCATCACCGACAACGGCCCGCTCACGCTGCTGATGGCCGACGGCGCCGGCAACACCGAGCGCAATGCCGGGGCGTTGCGGCTGGGCGGGTTCGCGGGCGAATCGCTGTCGGCGACGGTGATGCCCACGGCCAGTTCCGGCGGCCCGATGCCGGTGCCGATCGTCATCGGCGGCAACGTCTCGGTCGCCGGCACGGCGACGCTGAGCGGCGCCCTGAAGGTCAGCGGCGGGAGCCGGATCGAGGGCCATGCCGTCGACTGGACCACCGAGGCCACCGACACCATCGTGGGCGAGGGGCTGTTCCGATTCGTCGAGGACGGCGTCGTCACGCGTCTGGCGCGTCTGGGCGGCGTCGACGCGACGCGCGTGGCGCTGGGCAACGGCGTCGGCGGCGCGGTCACGCGCGTCTACGGCGATGCCGATCCGGACGCCGAGCACCTCGGCCGCGCGCCGGTGCACCAGGTGGGCGGTCCGGCGGCGACGCTGGACGGGCTGTTCCTGCCGGGCTCGCTGTCGGTCAGCGGCCCCGGCGTGACGGCGGCCGCGGGCAGCGGCACGCTGACGCTGGCGGGGACCGGCGCGGCGGCGTTCGATCCGGGCGTCGTCGGCAACTTCTTCGTCGACATGCGCAGCGCCACGATGCCGCTGACGATCACGCGCCGCACGCTGACGCCGACGGTCGCCGCCGGCAACGCCGTCTACGGCGCGCCGGCGTCGGTCGTGAGCCTGACCGGCATCGTGAACGGCGACAGCGTCGCGCCCATCGCCACGCTGGGCGGGCAGGGCGGGGTCGCGATGACGGCCAACGGCGCCGGCTACGGTTTCGGCGAGCGCGTCGGCGCCGGTACCTGGAACTTCGCGTTGACGGGCCTGGGCGGCGCGGCGGCCTCCAACTACGCGATCGATCTGAGCGGGAGCGTGAGCGCGACGCTCACGATCGCGCCCAAGCCGGTGAGCTTCTTCGTCGGCAACGCGGCGCAGACTTACGGGACCGCGTCGGCGTTGCCGATCTCGCTGCTCACCGGCGTGCTCTCCGGCGACGACGTGAGCGGCGTCATCGGCCTGAGCGCGGGCGGGTCGCCGGTCGCGGCGAGCGCGCGTCTGGCGGCCGGCAGCTACGCGGCCTCCGTGACCACGCTGGCCGGCGCTGCGGCGTCGAACTATGTGCTCGCCGTGAGCGGCAACAGCGACGGCGTGTTCCGCGTCGATCCGAAGGCGCTCACCTGGTCGGTGACCGATGCCGGCAGTGTCTACGGCACGCTGGCCACGCTGGGCGTCGCGACGCTGGGCGGTGTGCTCGCCGGCGACGTCGTGACGGGGACCGTCGCCGCCAGCGCCGACGGCAGCACGCCGTTCTCGCTGGCCGCCAACACGCGCGCCGGCACCTATGCCGAGATCGTGACCGGCCTGGGCGGCGCCCAGGTGGGCAACTACACGCTGGCCGGCGGCGGCAATGCGGCGGGACGACTCGTCGTCGCGCCCAAGACGCTCACCTACGTCGGCGGCAGCATCGAGCAGATCTACGGCCAGACGCTGCAGACGCCCGGGCTGGTCGGGCTGCTGGCAGGCGACACCGTCGTCGGCACGCAGCGCTTCGATGTCATCGAGACCGCCGTCGCCATCGGCAACTCCTCGGCCTGGCCCGTGGGCCATTACGTCACCAGCGTCGCCGGGCTGACCGGCGCCGACGCCGGCAACTACGTCATCGCGGGCAGCGGCAATTCGGCGCTGGACATCGTCGTCAAGCCCAAGCCGCTGACCTATGTCGCGACCAGCGGCGGCAACGTCTACGGCTCCTCGCCCGTCGCGAGCAGGCCTGTGCTGAGCGGCATCGTCGGCGGCGATGAGGTCGAGGCCCTGCCGAGGCTCGACATCGGCGGCACTCCGCAGTCGCTGTCGGCGACCACGCATGCCGGCACGTACACCTTCGGTGCGACGACGGCCTCGCTGAACGGCGCGGCCGCCGGCAACTACGTGATCGCGGCGAGCGGCAACACGCCGGCCAGCTGGGTCGTCTCACCCAAGCCGCTGAGCTGGAGCGTCTCCGCCGGCAGCGCGATCTACGGCGACCTTCCCACCGTCGCGGGCAGTTCGACCTTGCTCACCGGCGTGCTGCCCGGCGACAACGTCGGTGCGCTGCTGACGGCGCTGGACGGCGGCGGCGGCGTCGTGGCGCGGCCGACCGTGGGCGGCAACTGGTGGGCGGGCGTCAACGCCCTCATCGGCGCGGATGCGGGCAATTACACGCTGGCCGGCTCCGGCAACGCCGTCGGCGCGCTGACGGTGACGCCGCGGCCGGTGAGCTTCGCGACGGCCAATGCCAGCTCGGTCTACGGCAACCTCGCCACGCTGGGCGCGGTGACGCTGGGCAACGTGCTCGCGGGCGACACGGTCGGCTACACGACGGCGCTGCTGTCCGGCATCACGCCGGTGGCGCTGACCGATCGCACGCATGCCGGCGTCTACACCGAGGCGGTCGTGGCGATCACGGGCAACCCGAACTACATGCTGGCCACGACCGGCAACGCGGCCGGCACCTTGACGGTCCAGCCGCGCCCGATCAGCTATATCGCGCAGGATGCGTCGGGCACGTACGGCACGACGCCGACCCTCGGTGCCGCGTCGCTGCTGGGCGTGCTGTCCGGCGACACGGTGAGCGCCGGTCCCGCCGTGTTGATGGCCACCGGCGCCGCGCCGACCGACCGGACGAACGCGGGCAACTGGACGCTCGGCCTGCGTGGCCTGACCGGCGCGGACGCGTCCAACTACGTGGCGACGGATGTCGGCTCGACGACGGCCACGCTGACCGTCGCGCCCAAGGTCGTGACCGTCACCGTGGACGGCTACTTCCAGAACGTCCGGTACAGCACCATTGCGCCGGACGGCACGTTCTCCACCTTCAACCCGAGCTACGGCATGGTCGGCTCGGACCTGCCGATCGCCCGGGGGGCCGTCGACGGCTTGCTGGCGGGGGACCAGGTCTCGGTCGTCACGAGCGTCTCGGCGATGCCGCGATCGAGCAGCGGCGCGCTCAACGTCGGCACCTACACGATGACCGGCACCGGCCTGACCGGCGCCGACGCGGGCAACTACGTGATGGCCGGCACCGGCAACCGGGGCGCGACGCTCACGGTGAGTCCGATCGCGATCACCGGGACCGCCTGGCTGCAGGGGCCGAACGGCCTCGTGAACCTGTCGACCTACGGCAGCTCGGACCAGTACAGCTTCCGGTCCTCGTTGTCGAACGAACTGCGGCCTGGCGACCAGGTGTCCGTCGACGCCTGGTTGACCCTGCCCAGCGGCAACGTGACGACGGCCCCCGCGCGCCTGCCGGTGGGCAGCTACGCCACCGGCGGCGCGCTGCAAGGCGCCGATGCCGGCAACTACACGCTGAGGCCGTCGTTCGGCGACTTCGTCGTGCGGCCGAAGCCGGTCACCGTCACGACGTCCGACACGACGTCCACCTACGGCGACGTGCCGCGGATGCCGACCAGCAGCCTCAACGGCGTGTTGTCGGGCGACCAGGTCGCCGCACTGACCAGCCTCTTCGATCCGGTGAGCCTGTGGGAACGGACGCCGTCGGGCCGGTATCCGGTCCGCGTCGACGGGCTGGGCGGCGCGGACGCGGCGAATTACGTGATCGCGCCCGGCAACGGGATACCGCCCGATCTGCCCGCGTCCAACGTGGGCTACATGAACGTCCTGAAGCGCGAGATCGGGCGGTCGCTGGACAGCGGCAGCCTGGACATCCTCTACGGCGGCAGCCTGCCGGCGCTGCACCTGACCACCGGGATCCTCCCGGGCGACGAGGTCAACCTCGGCACGGTGGCCGTCGCCACGCAACTGCAGGGGCGATCCGTCGGTCCGGGCTTCGAGTACGCGATCGACGACAAGCTCAACGTCGGCAGCTACCTCTACGTCGCGCGACTTTCGGGGCGCGACGCGGCGAACTACTACACGGCCAGCGGCTCGACCGGCATCGCGGTGATCACGGTGGCGCCCAAGCCGGTCACCGTCTCCGTCGGCGCGATCAGCACCGTCTACGGCAGCTACGTCGCGCCGGCGGTGACGGTGTCGGGGCTGATCGGCAACGACGCGCTGTGGGTCAAGCCGGATTTCCACATCGTCAACAACGCGGGTGAGATCAGCTACGGCGACCGCACTGCCGCGGGGGACTACCTGCAGGTGGTGCTCGGCCTGAAGCAGGAAGGCCGCCAGGACACGGTCATCGACTTCAGCAAAAACTATCGCTTCGTCTCCACGGACGGCGCGACGGCACCGCTGAGCATCGCCCGCAAGTCGCTGGTCTTCACGCCGGCCAGCGTGGCGAGCGTGTACGGCGATCCGGCCAAGCTCGGCGCGCTGACGGGCGTGCTGGCCGGCGACGACGTCGGCGTGCGCGTCGATGCCGGCGGGGCCTTGCAGAGCCAGGCGGTCGGCAAGGGCAACGATCCGCTGCTCTATGCGCCGCGCCTGGACGTCGGCGGCTATGACTGGACCGGCTCGTTGACCGGCGCGCAGAACGGCAACTACGCGGTGAGCCTCCTCGGCGGGACCTTGACGGTCGCGCCGCGGCCGGTGACCTACGGCATCGGCGCGACGGGCTATACCTACGGTGGGTACGTGCACGACTGCACCCGAACCGGCTGCACGCCGTGGGGCCTCCCGGTCGACGGTGGCGTGAACCTCGGCAGGGCGACCTTCGAGAACGTCCTGCCGGGCGACGCGATCGACGGCACGATCGGCCTGGTCGACTTCGCGGGCAATGCGTTCGCGGCGGATCGTTTCACCCATGCGGGCCAGTACTTCAAGGTCGTGACCGGTCTGACCGGCGCGGCGGCCAAGAACTACCGCATCGCCGACAGCGGCAGCCTGCCGGGCCTGCTGACCATCAGCCCGATGTCGCTGAGCTACAGCGTCACCAGCGCCATCTTCTTCAACGAACTCGTCGGTACGCCGGGCATCGCCACGCTGCGCGGGCCGGACGGTCCCTTCAGCGGCCCGGACGTTCATCCGGTGGTCACCGCCTACGACCCGCAGGGCAAGCCGGTGAGCGACCTCAGCCATCTGGTGCCCGGCCGTTATGTCTTCCGCGTCACCGGTCTGGCCGGCGCCGACGCGAGGGACTTCCAGATCCTCGGCTCGGGCTACGGCGGCTATCCCTACACCGCCAACGACCCCGGGACCCTGGACGTGTTCACGTCGGCCATGTTGGGCGGCAGCTTCAGCGACACGGCGCAGCAGATCCCGACGATCCCGCCGTTGCCGCAGCCCGCGCCTGCGGTGGTGCCGCCGCCGCTGACCGGCTGGACCAGCAGCAGCTCCGGCCAGACGGAGGACTTCGGTCGGCACATCACCGGTACCGGCGTCGCTGTGGACGCGACGGTCGGACCGATGGGCGGCGGCGCCGGCGTCACGGCCAGCGGCGCGGTGCAGACCGGCGTGACGATCGGCGGCGTGGACCTGTCCACGCAGGCCAGCGGCGAGATCACCGCCCTGGCCAAGTTCGGCATCACCGGCGTGAAGCTGGAGGCCAACGCCAGCGGCCACGTCGATGTGACGATCACCGCCGGCCCCGGCTACGTCACCTTCGGCGCGCAGGGCGAGGCCTACGCGATCGGGCGCGTCGGCATCACCGGCGTGCAGCTCGGTGCGGAGGCGCGTGCGGGCGCGTCGGCGCAGGCGGGGGTGGGAGGCAACGTCGACGGACTGGGCGACGCCCGCCTGAGCACGACGGTCAGCACCTTCGTCTACGCCCGCACCGACCAGGAACTGAAGTTCGGCCTGGACGGCGTGACGCAGCGCTTCGACAACGCGGTCGGGGTCGGCTCCTCGGTCGGCGTCGCCGGCGGCGTGACGGGCAGCACGGGCGCGGTCGGCGGCGGCGCGACGGTCTACTCGCCGGGATCGATCGGCGGCACCTTCAACTATTCGATCGGCATCTCGGACGGCGCGATCAGCGTGTCGCTGGACCTGGGCGCGCAGCTGGGCTTCGGCGGGCTGGGGCTGTCGCTGAACTTCTCGATCGACCCGATGGGCCTCGCGGAGGCGATGTTCGACAACGCCGCGGGCCGCGCGGTGTTCAACGTCCTCGGCTTGAACCACAGCGAGCCGGACAACCATTACTCGGCGGCCGACAGCAGTTATGCCGCGTCGATCACGGATGCGGCGGCGCGCTTCAAGTACCTGGACGAGAACCCCCGCTGGAAGGATCGGCCGTGGAACTACCTCTATGACGAAGGGGTCCGCAAGACCTGGGACAGCATGCAGGCCTTCTACACCGGCTACAGCTCGATGGTCAGCCGCACACAGGCGCTGATCAAGAAGGAGCAGGCTGACCAGGCGACCTTCCTGAACCTGCTCAAGACCAATCCGCAAGCGGCCATCGACATGGCGCACAGCTCCGACTTCGCGGGCGCCAACCAGCGCGAGGAAGCCGCGCTGCGCGGCATGGCCAACAGCATGGGCGTGCAACTGGCCGTGGTGGACGGCAAGGTCACCTACGTCTCGCCGACCGGCCCTTGAGGACCATTCGAATGAACTTCCTTCTCCGATTCTCTCGATTTCCCCGATTCCCCCGACTTTCCCCAACCCCGCGCCTGCGGGCCGGCATGGCCGGAGTCGCCGCCGCGGCGGCGATGGCCTCGGTCGTTCCCGTGGCGCAGGCCGCCGACATGCCTTTCGAAATCTCGCTCACCGGCCAGCCCGCCCGTTATCTCGTCGAGGGCCGTCCCTATGCGATCACCGGTCACGGCGAGGCGCGCTTCGGCATGAGCCTCGCAGAGGTCCGCGCCGCGGTCGCGCGGGACTATCCCGAGACCGTGTCGCCGCCGCACGAGTACGTCGACCCCGACAGCGGCGCCGTCGACCTGACGGTGCGCGTCGCCGCGCTGCCGCGGGTGCCGGCGCCGACGCCGGTGCTGATCCGCTACCGCTTCGGCGCGGCCAGCGCGCGGCTGGTGGCGATCGACGTGGAGTGGACCACCGACGGTCCGTCGACGTCGGCGCAGCGCGCGGGGCTGGTCGAGGCGGCCCGCGCCGTCGGCGCGACGATGGCCGGCTGGCGCTGGCCGCCGCTGGCGACGCGTCGCGGCCATCTGCTGCCGGACGGGACGCTGATCGTGTTCTCGGGCAAGGACTTCCAGGGCGCGGGCGCGGAGATCCGGCTGCTGGGCGTGGATGTGGACGTGGAGGCGCGGGGGCGCACCGCGAGCTCGCCGGCGCGGGCGCGCGAGCATCGCGTCGCATCGGCGGGGCCGTCGCAGCTGCGACTGCGGATGGTGGCGAACGCCGACCGGCCCGATCCCTATCCGGCGATGGATCCCGCTTCGGCGGCCGCGTCGACGACGGCCGCGGGCGCTTATCGGGTCTCGGGATTCCGCTCGGCACTGTTCGGCATGGACGAGACGAGCCTGCGCGGCGCCATCCAGCGCGACTTCAGGGCGATGCCGCAGGCGATCCGTGTCGTCGAAGACCCGAAGGCGAGCCCGCGCGCCCTGGTGCTGCGACTCGACCGGTTGGAGCCCGGCCCGGTGCCCGCGACCGTGACCTACATCCTGGACCAGGCCTCGGGCCGGCTGACCCACGTCAACGTGGTGTGGACGACCGACGCCGCCCCCGACGAGGCGTTGCGCCTGCGCATGGCGGATGCAGGCGGGCAACTGGCCCGCGCGTTCCAGCAGCTGGGCTGGCGGCCGGGCACCACCGTCTCGAAGATGGAGGCGGACAACCGGCAGGCGCTGCTGTTCGCCGGCGTCGACGCGCAGGGCGGGGCGCTGGAACTGCGGATCTCCGGGGTGCCGATGCAGCGCGCGGGACAGGCGCCGGTGGTACCCGAAGGCCCCGCGGTACTGCGCGCGGCGTTCTACGCCCACACCACGAAATGATGTAAACGGTGCCTGCAGCGTGCATATCTGACACTGACGCCTCTCCCGGCGGGGGAGCCGATGAACACGGCTGCGCGGCTTCGTCTACCGTCCGATCCATCATGTACACGCTGCTCCACGACGATGAGGTCGGCATCGACGCCAATCCCGACCTGATGCATGTCCGGATCGACGACGGCCGTCTCTGGCTGTCCGACGACGCCCGGGAAGACATCGAGGTCTGCGCCGGCTACTGCCCGGACACGGACAGTCCCATCCAGATGCTGAACTTCCTGCGCGCAGCCTGCGTGCGGCTGCAGCACGTGGACATGGACGGCGAGGAGGCGGAACACGCCTTCATGTCGTTCTGCGTGCTGAAGGGCCTGGAGCATGCGATCGAGACCCACTGGCAGGGGGCCGAGACGGTCGGCGAGTTCCGCCCGGAGCGGCTGCTGATGGCGTTCACCACGCCGGTGTCGCCGTACGGCAGCCTGATGCTGCATTGATGCTGCATTGATGCCGCATTGATGCCGCATTGATGCGTATGGGAGGGGGATGCTCCCCCCAAAGAACGAAACGCCGGACGCGATTGCGTACCGGCGTTTTTCATTGCGGCGCAGCGATCGCCCGTGAGGGCGATCGGACGCGCAGCGGGCAGTCAGTCCATGCGGAACGCGAAGTCCTGTTGGAAGCGGTGCTCGCCGGGGCAGACGTAGCGCGACTTCAGCGTGCCCTCGATCGCATTGGAGAACGCGCGTCGGGTGCGGGCGTCCATCGATCCGCCGAGCGCCTGCAGCTGCACGGCGACGACGCGGCCGCCCTGCACGTCGGCCACGGCGCGGAACACCGCCTCACCGGTCCAGTTCACCGCGGGCATCTCCGGCGCCGCCATCTGCGTGCAGATTGCGCCGGCCGTCTTGATGGTGGTGACCGGCGGCGTCTTGACGGGGATCGTTTCCTGCGTGGGGCTGGTGTCCTTCACCTCGAAGGGGGTGTTGGTCCGGCCATCGGAGACCCCCACGGCGACGACCACCGGTTCCTTCGTCGGGGTGATGTCCACGGGGGGAATCGGTACCTCGACCACACGCGGCATCGGGATCGCCGGTTCGGGGATGCGCAGCGGTTCGACCGGCTTGGGCTTGTTTTCGGGCTCGTCGATCGTCTTGACCTGGATGAGCGGCGGCGCCTCGGCGGCGTGGCGCTGGAAGCCCTTGACCAGGGCGCCCACCATCAGCAGGTGGACGAGGCCGACCAGGACGAGCCCGGTGGTGCGGGCGTTCGGAGCGTGCATCGACATGCGTGTTCCCTCCCCATCGAAACGATGGCTGCGTGGTTGCGAAGACTCAATCTGTTGAGAATTGTTGAGAACGGTTCTCGACTACGCCGGCATGTCTGCAGACTAGCCACGCGGGCATGGCGACGCAATCGCGTGTTCCGGAAAACAACGCGCTTCGGGGGAGGGGAAAGCCCGCGTGGGCGGAGAGGGGGAGAGCGGCGACGCTCAGCTGTTGAGCAGCACCATCAACGCGCCGCTGCCGCCATCGCTGGCGCGGGCCTGGACGAAGGCCAGGACTTCCTGCTTCTGGACGAGCCAGCGGCGCACGCGTGCCTTCAGCACGGGCTCGCGACCGGGAGAACCGTTGCCCTTGCCGTGGACCACGCGCACGCAGCGCAGGCCGCGCCGGGCGCTGTCGTGGATGAAGAGGCCCAGCGCCTCGCGCGCCTGATCGCGGCGCAGGCCGTGCAGGTCGATCTGCGCCTGCAGCGCCCAATGGCCGCGTCGCAGCTTGCGCACCGATTCGGCCGAGATCTCGGGTCTGCGGAACGACAGCGTCTCGTCCGTCTCCAGCAGCGAGTCGACGTCGAAATCGTCCGACAGCGCCTGCTTCCAGGCCATCTGCTCGTCGAGCTCGCGCTGGCGCGGCTCCGGCTCGGGCCGACCGGCGTTCAGGATCACCCGGTTGGTCTCCGGCAGCGGCACGACCACGCCGACGGTGCGCTCGAAGATGCGGGCTTCCTCGTCGCGCAGCCGCGCAAGCGCGGCCTCGCGCTCGCGGCGCTCTTCCTCCGCGCGTTGGCGGAGCTTCAGTTCTCGGTGCAGCGTCTGCAGGTCTTGCAGGCTGCGCAGTCGGTCGGTCACAGCAGGCCCAGGTCGGTCAACGGTACGGCGTCGCCCGCGCCGACGATGAAGTGGTCCAGTACTTTCACATCCACCAGTGCCAACGACTGCAGCATCACGTGGGTGAGCTTGACGTCCTCGGGGGACGGCTTGGTACTGCCGGACGGATGGTTATGAACCAGGATGACGGCGGCGGCGTTCAAGACCAACGCGCGCTTCACCACCTCGCGGGGATAGGCAATGGTATGGGAAAGGGTGCCATGGAACAGGGTCTCCAGGGCGATGAGCCGATGTTGGATGTCCAGGAACATGACGGCGAAGCATTCATAGTGCAAGTCGCCGAACTGCAGTCGCAGGTAGGTGCGGACAGATTCCGAGGATTCAAAGACAGGCACATCCTCCAGAGGTCCCCGCAGGGATCGACGCGCCATTTCCGTGATGACGAGCAACTGGCTGCGCTTCCCGGGCCCCAGGCCCTTGATGCGGCTCAGCGCGGCGTCATCCGCTTGCATCAGCTTATGGAGACCACCGAAATGCTTGAGGACCCTGGCGGACAGATGAAGGACGGATTCGCCGCGAAGCCCGGTGCGCAAGATGAGGGAGAGCAGCTCGCAGTCGGTCATGGCGGCAGGGCCGAGGGCAGTCAAGCGTTCACGTGGACGGACTTCGGGGGGCAGGTCTGAAAGGGGCATGGCGCGTCTTGGCGGGAGGACCTTGGCGCTCCAGCCTAAAATCACGCCTCGATTCCCAAAATCCCCCTGACTAGTGACCCTCGTTCAACCCGGATCCTTCCTGACCCTGCACTACCGGCTGAGCGGGCCGGACGGCCAGGACCTGATCAACACGTTCGCCGACAAGCTGCCGGCCACGCTGACGCTGGGCGCCGGCGAATTGGCGCCCGCGATCGAGGCGCGCCTGGTCGGCCTGGCCGAGGGCACGCACACCCGCGTCGAACTGGCGCCGGGCGAGGCTTTCGGCGAGCGCAACCCCGAGCTGCTGCAGCGCGTGAAGCGCGCGCTGATGCGCCAGCTGGGCGATCCGGACGAGGACTACCACGTCGGCGACGTCGTGCAGTTCCCGACGCCGGACGGCCAGGGCCAGTACGCCGGCGTGGTGCGCGAGCTGGGGGAGGACTGGTTGCTGTTCGATTTCAATCACCCGTTGGCGGGACAGCCCGTCAGCTTCGAGGTGCAGCTGATCGGGGTGCTGTGATGACGGCGATGGACGTGAACATGAAGGACATCGTGCTGGCCGAGCCGCGCGGTTTCTGCGCCGGCGTGGACCGCGCGATCGAGATCGTCGAGCGCGCGCTGAAGAAGTTCGGCGCGCCGATCTACGTGCGGCACGAGATCGTGCACAACACCTACGTGGTCAACGACCTGAAGGCCAAGGGCGCGATCTTCATCGAAGACCTGACCGAGGTGCCCCCGGGCGCGACGCTGGTGTTCTCGGCCCATGGCGTCAGCCAGGCGGTGCGCCAGGAAGCGCAGGCGCGCGGTTTCCAGATCTTCGACGCGACCTGCCCGCTGGTGACCAAGGTCCACGTCGAGGTGGCCAAGCTGCACCGTGAGGGCTACGAGTTCATCATGATCGGCCACAAGGGCCACCCCGAGGTCGAGGGCACGATGGGCCAGCTCAGCGACGGGATCTACCTCGTCGAGGAAGCCTCGGACGTGCCGCACGTGCGGGTCAAGGATCCCAGCCGGCTGGCGGTGGTCACGCAGACGACGCTCAGCGTCGACGACGCGGCCGAGATCCTGCGCGCCGTGAAGAAGCACTTCCCCGAGGTCCGCGAGCCGAAGAAGCAGGACATCTGCTACGCCACGCAGAACCGGCAGGATGCCGTGAAGGTGATGGCGCCGCAGGTCGACGTGGTGGTGGTGGTCGGCAGCCCGACCAGCTCCAACAGCAACCGCCTGCGCGAACTGGCGGAGCGCCTGGGCACGCCGGCCTACATGGTCGACGCCGCCGAGGACGTGCAGGCCGAATGGCTGGACGGACGCTCGAAGGTGGGCCTTACCGCGGGGGCCTCGGCGCCGGACGTGCTGGTGCAGGCCGTGATCGCGCGTCTGCGCGAGCTGGGGGCGACCACGGTGCGCACGCTGCCGGGCGTCGAGGAGCACGTGCGCTTCCCGCTGCCGATGGGGCTGGGCGACAAGTCCATGGCCGAAGTCACCAGCGGTCGATCTTGATCGTCGCGGCCACCCTCTTCCGAGGGGCGCCGCCAAGTTCCGGATGAGCTCCCCGTCGAGCGCCCGCTGATCGACATTCCCCCTTCATCGCCGACGCCCCTCCGAAGAGGGCCGCCGTCGGCGCAGAACACGAAAGACACACCATGCTGGACATCACCCTGCTGCGCAAGGACCTGGACGCCGTCATCGAGCGCCTCCAACAGCGCAAGAATCCCCAACCGTTCCTGGACGTCGAGCGTTTCAAGACCCTGGAGGCCGACCGCAAGCAGGTGCAGATCCGCACCGAGGAGCTGCAGGCCAGGCGCAACCAGCTGTCCAAGCAGGTCGGCATGTTGAAGGGCAAGGGCGAGGACGCCAGCGCCGTGATGGCCGAGGTCGCCGGCATCGCCGACGAGCTGAAGGCCGGCGCCGAGAAGCTGGACCTGATCCAGGTCGAGCTCAACACGATGCTGATGAGCGTCCCCAACCTGCCCGACGCCAGCGTGCCGGCGGGCGCGGACGAGAGCGGCAACGTCGAGGTGCGCCGCTGGGGCCAGCCGCGCGAGTTCGACTTCGCGGTCGAGGACCATGTCGACCTCGGCGCGCCGCTGGGCCTGGACTTCGAGCTCGGCGCCAAGCTGTCGGGGTCGCGCTTCGCCTTCCTGAAGGGTCCGGTGGCGCGCCTGCACCGCGCGCTCGCGCAGTTCATGCTCGACATGCAGACGCAGGAGCACGGCTACACCGAGTGCTACACGCCCTACATCGTCAACCGCGAGATCCTCGAGGGCACGGGCCAGCTGCCCAAGTTCAAGGAAGACATGTTCTGGGTGCTGCGCGGCGGCGACGACGAGCAGAACGAGCAGTACCTGATCTCGACCTCGGAGATCTCGCTGACCAACTCGGTGCGCGAGAGCGTCCTGACGGTCGACGAACTGCCGGTCAAGCTGACGGCGCACAGCCCGTGCTTCCGCTCGGAGGCAGGTTCGGCCGGTCGCGACACGCGCGGCATGATCCGCCAGCACCAGTTCGACAAGGTCGAGATGGTCCGCATCGAGCAGCCTGAGCACAGCATGGCCGCGCTTGAAGAGATGACCGCCCACGCCGAGGCCGTGCTGCAGAAGCTCGGCCTGCCGTATCGCACCGTGCTGCTGTGCGCCGGCGACATGGGCTTCGGCTCGGTGAAGACCTACGACCTGGAGGTCTGGCTCCCGGCGCAGAACACCTACCGCGAGATCAGTTCGTGCTCGAACATGGGCGCCTTCCAGGCCCGCCGCATGCAAGCGCGTTTCAAGACGGCCCAAGGCAAGAACGAACTGGTGCACACGCTGAACGGCTCGGGCCTGGCGGTGGGGCGCACGCTGGTCGCGGTGCTGGAGAACTACCAGCAGGCCGACGGCAGCATCACGGTGCCGGAAGCGCTGCGTCCGTACCTCGGCGGCAAGGACGTGTTGAAGGCTTGAACGACAAGACGCTTGTTACGGAGAGCGAGGTGACAACTGTTGTGTTGAAACGGCAATCGCCCAAATCCGATTACAGTTGTTCCCAGGCTGTCGGAAACTTGCTAAACTCTTTGGCTTAGTCGCTGACAACCACGGCGATCACCGAATTCCGGAGAGGTGGCAGAGTGGTTGAATGTACCTGACTCGAAATCAGGCGGACGGAAACGTCTCGGGGGTTCGAATCCCCCCCTCTCCTCCAGAAAAGCTTGTTCGATCAAGCACTTAGAAAACCCGCCCAGAGCGGGTTTTCTTTTTTCTGCGCAGCTTGGCGGCAGTTTCCGTCACTCCCTTCCAAAACTCTCGACGGCGATCCGTGGCGAGCCCGGGAAGAGGGGCGCTTGGGTTCTCAGCGCATATGCAGCGAACGCAAACTCATCGGTTGGCTGGCCGCCAGCCGGGGCGCTTCGGCCAGCATGTTCAGGTCGGTGAGGAACTGTTCGAACTCGCGGCCCTTGTCGTAGAAGGCGTTCGCGCCGTTGCGCACGCACAGCGGGCCGTAGACCTCCGAATCGCGATTGCTCAGCACCAGGATGGTTCCGCCGAAGCCGGCCCCGCGCAGCTTGCGCAGCACCGCCAGCCCGGAGCCGGATGCCAACGCCAGGTCCAGCACGACGACATGGGGCCGGGTCAGCCCGACGGTGCACAAGGCCTCCGCCTCGGTGGCGGCCAGGCCGACCACCGACAGGAAGGGCTGTTCCTTCAGGGCCGTCAACAGATGTTTGCGGACCAGCGGGGAGTCTTCGACAAGAACAACTTTCATGTATCAATTTTGCGCTTTTGGAATTGACAAAACCATATGGGAAACCGAGCAGTTGCGCGCCCACGTGACTTTCTTTGGACCCCATCCCCCAGCAGCCCCCATCCGAGGGGCGTCGTCGACTCCCGTGTCCTCCCCGCCTTGTGGCGACCGGAAGCCAGGCGCACACTGGCTCGAATCCCCATCGCGATGGCTCTCAAAGAGGCAATGACTTCATCCGGCCCGTCCGCCGTTCGAGGGCTCCGGCGTCGCTCCGTCGTGGGTGGCCTGGCATTCGGCTGGGGGCCCGCCGTATGGGGGAGCGCGCGGCCGCGCGTCCTGCGCGCCCTGGTGGAATCCTGGCCGCCCTACCTCGAACCCGGCGCCGACGGCAGCGTGCGCGGGCTCGATGCGGAGCTGCTCGCGGCGATCTGCCGGCAGGCGGGGTTCGAGCTCAGCTGGGTCCGCGGTTCGCCGCAATGGCGCAAGCGACGCTTCCGCGAGCTGCTGAACGACCAGTTCGACGTCATCTTCTCTGCGACACCGGTGCCCGGTCGCGAGCGGCCCGTCATGTACAGCCGGCCCTACCGCAACGAAACCTTCATGGTCGCGGCCATCGATCGCCGCGATCCGCGCCTGGACGGGCTGCAGGGGTTCGAGCAGGTGCTGCAACGGCGCATCCCCTTGCTGCATGTCGACGCGCAAGGGCTCGGTGCCGACTTCGAGGATTGGCGTCAACGCCTCGGCGCCGCCGGTCTGCTGCTGCCTTACCAGACGACCCGCCAAGGCGTCGACATGCTGCGGCTTGGCCGCGCATCGCTGATCCTGGGCGACGATCTGGACGTCCACGCACAGGCGCGCGCTTCGGACGTGCGCCTGCTGCGACAGCCCTTCGGCCACAGCGTGCAGCCCGTGTGCCTGATGCTGAGCCGACGACGGCTCGATGAGCACGATCTCGCCCGCATCGACCAGGCGATCCAGGTGCTGGAGCAGCGCGGCACCCTGGCCGCGATCCGGCGGCGCCACGGCGCGACCTGATCGGCTCCGCGCCGTCAGCCCTTTCGGCGCCATCGATCGCGGCGGCCAGCCGATCTCAGCGGTCGGGCCCGTGGCCGGCGTACTTCCCTGGCGTGACGCCGAAAGTGCGTTTGAACAGCGCGATGAAGGCGCTCACGTTGTCGTAGCCCAGCTCGAGCGCGATCGCCGTCACCGGTTTGCCGGCGGCGAGCAGCTCCAGCCCGCGCAGCAGGCGCACGCGCTGGCGCCATTCGGTGAAGCTGAAGCCGGTTTCCCCGGCGAAGCGCCTCGTGAGCGTGCGCGGCGCGATGCCGGCCCAGTCGGCCCATTCGTCGAGCCGGCGTTCGTCGTCCGGCCGGGTCGACAGCGCGCGGGCGATCTTGAGCAGCCGTTGGTCCGAAGGCATCGGCAGCCCCAGAGCGACCGGCGCCGCGGCCGCGATCTCGTCGAGGATCACGCCTGCCAGCCGCGTCTGCGCGGCGTCGAGCGCGAGGGCGGTTTCCGGCCACGTCGCCGCACGCGCTACCGCCTCGCGCAGCAGGCCGGTCACCGCCACGATCCGTGGTTCCGCCGGCAACGCTGCGCTGCCCTCGGGACTGACGTAGACGCTCCAGCCGGCGAAGGGGCCGTGCGAGCGCAGGCCGTGCGGGATGTCCGGCGGGATCCACAACGCGTGCGTCGCTGGCACGACCCAGCGCGCGTCGCTGACGTCGACCGTGAGCAGGCCCTGCATCGCGCCGAGCATCTGTCCGCTCGCATGCCGATGGCGACGCGTCGAGCGGCCGTCGACGGAGGTCTGCTCGACCGCGCGCAGCAGCAGCGAATCCGCATGGGCGGCGATGTCGAAGGACTTCGCGCGTCGGGGTGGAGCGGATCGTCGTGGCGTCATCGGACTATCTTATGTCCTGGATGCCGTACCCAGGCCAGGCGCCGCTGCCTACGATCCGTCCATCCTTTCACCACCAGGAGCAGACGCATGAAGGCGCAAGACATGTTGCCCGACGGGCAGAACCAGATCGAACGCAACGGCACCGTGATCCGCAAGGGCACCGTCGGCGCGTTCCTCGTCAATGCGAAGGCGTGGGGGGATCCCGCCGTCGATGCCCACCGCCGCGCCGATGCGGAACGCGACATCGTGGAAGCGCTGCCCGCGCTGCGCGAGCTGGGACTGTTCGACGTCCTGGACGTCCGCGACGAAGGGCTGCGCGCGTTGCTCGACGCGCATTGATGCAGAGCAGGTGCGCATTGACGCGCCGCGCGACGATGGCAGACTCCGCGACGATCCCTCTCCAGGAGCGTCGCCGTGAGTGAATCCCTCCAGTCTCCCGACGCCTTCGATGCCGTCGTCATCGGGGCCGGCCAGGCCGGCCCCCCGCTGGCCGAGCGCATGTCGCAGGCCGGCTGGCGCGTTGCCGTCGTCGAGCGCTCGCGCGTCGGCGGCACCTGCGTCAACACCGGTTGCATCCCCACCAAGGCGATGGTCGCCAGCGCCCATGCCGCCTGGGTCGTCCGCGAAGCCGCCCGTTGGGGCGTCCGGGTGCCGGAGCCGCTCGGCATCGACCTGCCGGCCGTCATCGCGCGCAAGGACCGCATCTCCGGCCAGTCGCGCGACAGCGTCGAGAAATGGCTGCGTGGCATGGCCAAGGTCGAGCTCGTCATGGGCCATGCACGCTTCGAGGACGCGCACACCGTCAACGTCGACGGGCGTCGCCTGCGCGCCGAGCGCTTCTTCATCAACGTCGGCGGACGCCCCGCGCAGCCGGGTGTCGAGGGCCTGGACACCGTGCCCTGGCTGACCAACGCGTCGATCATGCAGCTTCAGGAACTTCCTCGGCATCTCGTCGTCGTGGGCGGCAGCTACATCGGGCTGGAGTTCGCGCAGATGTTCCGGCGATTCGGCTCCGAGGTGACCGTCGTGCAGCGCGGTCCGCGGCTCGTGCCGCGCGAGGACGCCGATGTCTCCGCAGCCCTGCGCGGCATCCTCGAACGCGAAGGCCTGACCATCCGCACCGGTGCCGAATGCGTGAAGCTCGCGCCGGCGGAGGAGGGCGTCGCCGTCCAGGTCAACTGCCAGACCGGCGAGCCCGAGGTCCGCGGCAGCCACGTGCTGATCGCGACCGGCCGCAAGCCCAACACCGACGACCTGGGCCTGGACCGCGCCGGCGTGCGCGTGGACGAGCGCGGCAACATCGTCGTGGACGACCAGCTCCGCAGCAGCGTGCCGCACATCTGGGCCCTGGGCGATTGCAACGGCCGCGGGGCTTTCACGCACACGTCGTGGAACGACTTCGAGGTCACGGCGGCCAATCTCTTCGACGGCGCCGATCGCGGCGTCGGCGACCGCGTCGTGACCTACGCGCTGTACACCGACCCGCCGCTGGCGCGCATCGGTCTCGGCGAGCAGGAGGTGCGCGCGAGCGGCCGCCCCGCGTTGATCGGCACGCGGCCGATGACGCGCGTCGGCCGGGCCATCGAGAAGGGCGAGACCGAGGGTTTCATCAAGATCCTCGTCGACGCGACATCGAAGGCGATCCTCGGCGCGATGGTGCTGGGCGTCGACGGCGACGAGGCGGTGCAATCGCTGCTCGACGTCATCGCGGCCAGGCGACCGTACACCGACGTCACCGCCGGCGGCGTGCGCATCCACCCGACGGTGAGCGAACTTCTCCCGACCGTGCTGCAGTCGTTGAAGCCTCTGTGATCGCCAGGGCCCTCGCGGGTATGAGCCTTGCCATGCATAGTCACCGCATGGTGCGGTTTGAAGAGGCTCGCGATGGACCGCCCTGCACAACGACGCCCCGGCGCGACGCCGACGCTCTCTGCCGTGACGACAGCGAATCCCGTGCCATCGCTGCACATCGTCGAGATCGTCGGCGCCGTGCCCTCGGACGAGACGCCCGATGAGGCGTGCCCGCTCGCGTCCGCGTCGGATCGGCTCGGCGCGACCCGGCTGGTGGAGCGACTCGTGCAGCGGCATGGGCCCGGCGGCCACCTGCGCTTCACCGTCGTCTGTCCCGCCGATGGACCGTACGCGGAACGGTTGCGCGATCTGGGCGCCGACACCGTGATCGTCGCCATGCCCGACGATCCGCCGTGGCACGCGATCCAGGTGCTCATCGGGCTCATCCGCAACAAGCAGGCGGCGGTGCTGCATGCGCATCTCCCGAACGCGCATCGCCTGGCGGGCCTTGCCGGCGGCATCACGCGCACGCCGGTGCTTGCGACGGTGCAGGGCCTGCAGCTGGACATGCCGGACCTGGAAGTCCATCGCCTGATCGCCAGCCAACTCAGCGTCGTGACCGAGGCGAGCTACTTCCACGCGCTGGGACTCGGCCTCTCATCCGACCGCATCAGCCTCGATCCCTTCGACGCGCAAGACGACGACGAAGCGGCGGCCGAGAGCCTCGATGCCATCGGGCAACGCCTGCGACGCCTCGCGACGCCGGCGGAGTCGCGCGGTGCGGCGCAGGCCCGCGCGCTCGCGCAGCCCTTGGCGCAGGAGCTGGTGATGCCGATCGCCTCCGGCGCGCCGGTCGCGATCCGCGCCGTGCTCGATGAACTCGAGCCTTCGACGGCGCAGACCGCGACGGTCAAGGGGTGATCGGGAAGCCAGCGGGCATCGGGATTGCCAGTCTTTCCTTGCAAGGGTGCTGCGACGGCTCAAGATGCGATAGGACGCATGGCGAACCAAGTGGCGGGCCCCCGGCAAGACCTTCCATCCACATCATCCAGGAGATCCACCATGAACCCCCGTTCCAAGATCACCACCGTGGCAATGGCGATTGCGCTGGCTTCCGGCGTCGGCTTCCTTCACGCCCAGAGCGGCGGCCAGGGCGGCAGCTCCGGCTCCGTCGGCGCGCGCGATCAGACCAATGATCCGCTGTCCAACAACAACGACCAGAACAAGGCGCCGCCCGCGACGCCGGCCGCCAATCCGAGCACGGGCCAACCGGCGACTGCGACGGACATGCGCAACAGCCAGCCGGCCACGAGCAGCCAGAACAACGGCAACAATGCGACCACCGAGCAGCGTCAGGACCCCAACGTCCGCACGCAGACTGATCCGATGCCGATGAGCGCCCCGGCTGCGGGCACCTCGTCGACCGACATGTCGACGACCACGACCGACAGTACGCTGCCGGCACGCGCCGACCGCAACTGATCCCGCTGTCATCCCCAGGAAAGGCGGCCCGCGTGGCCGCCTTTTTTCATCGCGTCCGGCGCGCGAGCCACACGCCGATGGCGACCAGCGCCATGCCGGCCATCGCGAGGCCGCTCAAGGTCTCGCCGAACAGCGCCCAGGCGATCAGCGCGGTCGTCGGCGGCGTCAGGTAGAAGAGGCTGGCGACGTTGACCGCGCTGCCGCGGCGGATCAGCACGTTCAGCAGACTGACCGCCCCCAGCGACAGCACGAGCACCAGCCACGCCAGCGCGAAGACGAACTGGCCGGTCCAGTGCACCTGCATCGTCTCGGTCATCGCGGCCAGCGCGGCGGTGACGAGCAGGCTGGGCACGAACTGGATGATCGAGCCGGTGCGCAAGTCGAAGGACGGACAGAATTTCTTCTGGTAGAGCGTGCCGGCGGTAATGCCGATCAATGCAATCGCGGCCGGCAGAAGCATCGTCAGCAGCGCATTGCCGGGGACGGCCGCGATCTTCTGCGCGACGACGAGTCCGACGCCCAGGAAGCCCAGCGCCAGGCCCAGCCACTGCATCCGGTCGATGCGTTCGCCGAGGAACGCGCGCGCGCCGAGCGCCGTGACCAGCGGTTGCAGGCCGACGACGAGGGCGGTGATGCCCGCCGGCAGTCCATGCCCGATCGCGGTGAACACGCCGCCCAGATAGACGCCGTGCACCAGCAGGCCCGTCACCGCGATGTGCATGCAGGCGGCCATCGAGCGCGGCCAGGGCGCGCGCAGCACCATCACCACAGGCAGCATCAGCGCGATGACCGCCGCGTAGCGCCAGGACAGGAAGGTCAGCGGCTCGGCGTCCGGGAGCCCGAACTTCGCGCCGATGAAGCCGGTGCTCCAGACGGCGACGAAGAGCAGGGGCAGCAGGCCGCCGGCTCCGCCCGCGCCGTGCGCGGACGGGGTGGGGACCTTGGGCGACGGTGACGTCGATGGCGACGAGGCGGGCGGCGTGCTCATAGAGCCCTGATGCTAACGAGGCCACGCCGTGGACCGGGCGGCTAGCGCGTCGGGTTTTCCGCAGCGTCCCAGCCGCCGCCGAAGGCCCGGAAGGCCGATACCGCCGCGCGTGCGTGGTTCGCGTCCAGCTGCGCGAGCTGATCGCGCGCGGCGAGCAGCAGCCGGTCCTCCTGCAGCACCTCGATCAGGCTGGCCGCGCCGCCCTTGTAGGCGTCCTCGGCGGCGTCGCGCGCTACCTGGTGCGCACGGACCTCCTGCGCAAGGTCGCCGCGTTGCAGCTCCAGCTCGGAGAGCGTGACGATCGCGTTCTCGACGTCCTCGGTCGCGCGCAGCATGCGCTGGCGCACCTGCGCGAGCGCCTCCGCCCGCACGCCGCGTGCCTGCGCGACCTCGGCGTCGACGCGGCCGAAGTCGAACAGCCGCCAATGCAGGCCGAGCAGCGCCTGAGGCTGGAAGGCCTCCGAGCTGAACAGCCCGCCGTGCAGGCTGGACGCACCGAGCACGCCGCCCAGCGTCAGGCGCGGGTAGTACTCGGCCGTCGCAACGCCGATGCGCGCCTGGCTGGCGTCGAGCTGGCGTTCCGCGGCGATGACGTCGGGACGGCGGCGCATCAGCGTCGCGGGCGTCAGATCGCCGGGCAGCGAGGGGACTCGGTACGTGGAAGCCCGCGAGGACGGCGAAGACGACGATGAATGCGAGGCGGGCGAGGACGGCGAGGATTGCTGTGGCGCGGTCAGCGTCGCCGCCGAGGTGCCGGCCTGCTCGCCCATCAGCACGTCGAGGCGATGTTGCTGCTGTGCGAGCTCGGCCCGCAGCGGCGGCAGCGTGCCGCGCGCCTGCAGTTGGAGCGCCTGCGCCTCGGCAACTTCTCGCTGCGCGGCGAGCCCGCCCTGGAAGCGATCCTGGATCAGTTGCAGCAATTGCGACTGCGTGCGCAGGTGGGCCTCGGCGACCTCGATGCGGGCCTGCGCGCCGCGGACGCGGAAGTAGGCATCGGACGCCTCGGCCGCGACGGTCACGCGTGCGCCCAGGCGCGCGGCCTCGGCGGCCTGCCATTCGGAGACGGCGGCGGCCTCCCCCTGGCGCAGGCCGCCGGCGAGGTCCGCTTCCCAGCTCGCGCCCACGCCGAGTGTCTGCAGCATCTGGTTGCGGTCGTAGCCGGGGAATCCGCGCGCCAGCGATCCTTCGGGGCTTTTCAGCGACTGGCGCTGGCTCAGCACCTGACCCTGCACCGAACCTTGCGGCAGTCGCAGCGCGCCGGCGCCTTGCGCCGCGGCGCGCGCCTGCTCGACGCGCGCCAGCGCGACGGCGAGGTCCAGGTTCTGATCGAGCGCGCGCTGCACGATGGCGGTCAGCGACGGATCGTCGAAGTCCTGCCACCAGGTGCTGAGCGTGGCCGGCGCCGCGCCGTCCTGATGCTGCGCGATCAGGGCTTGCCCGGCGAAGTGATCGTCCAGCGCGCGCGGGCGTTCGCCCGGCCCGGGCATCTGCGCGCAGGCGGCGAGGAAGGCCGCGAGCGCCAGCGGCGCGAGCCGCATCAGCGGGCGGAGGAAAGCGGCGTGCAGGCGCGCCATGGCGGGTCTCCCAGGGAGTCGAGGGGTTCGAGAGGGGTCAGGAGGGGCGGGACAGGCGAGGGCGGCGGACCGTGGAGATCCACGGCATCAATGCGCGTCGGCGGAGGGCGCGGCCGGTGGCGCGATCTTGCGCAGCATCGGCACGAACACCAGTGCGACGACGAAGCAGCCCATCACGATCAGGAAGGCGTCGGCGAAGGTCATCGTCAGCGCCTCTCGGTAGGTGAGCGACCAGAGCTGGCGCAGCGCGGCGGTGGCGGCGTCGCCGGACGGCGTCGCGGCGGACAGTGATGCGCCGGTCGAGGCTAGCAACTGAGTCATCGCCTCGTTGCTGGTGTTCAGATGCTCGGCCAGACGCTGGAAGTGCAGGTTGGTGCGGTCGTTGAGGATGGTGGCGCAGGCGGCGATGCCGATGGCGCCGCCGAGGTTGCGCATCAGGTTGAACAAGCCCGAGGCCAACTTCAGCCGCGCCGGCGGCAGCGCCCCGAGCGCCAGCGTCACCACCGGCGGCACGCTGAGCTGCTGACCCATGCCGCGCAGCGCCTGCGGCAGCAGCAGCTGGTGCGAGCCCCAGTCATGCGTGATCGGCGCGAACTCCCACATCGAGATCGCGAAGAGCGAGAGCCCGACGAAGAGGATCCAGCGCAGGTCGAAGCGGCTCGCGAGGAAGGCGTAGAGCGGGATCGACATCACCTGGAACACGCCGGTCGAGAACACGGCCAGCCCGATGTCGAGCGCGCCGTAGCCGCGCACGCGCCCGAGGAACAGCGGCGTCAGGTAGATGGTGGCGAAGATGCCAATGCCGGTGATGAACGAGAACAGGCTGCCCAGCGCGAAGTTGCGGTCCTTGAGCGCGCGCAGGTCGACGATCGGATGCGGGTGCGTCAGGCTGCGGGCGATGAAGGCGATGCCCGTCACGCCGGCGATCCACGCAGTGGCGATGATGGTCGAGTCGCTGAACCAGTTCCAGCGCGGGCCTTCCTCGAGCGTGTACTCCAGGCAGCCCAGGAACGCCGCGAGCAGCACCATCGACAGATAGTCGGCGCCCTTGAGCAGCGACAGGTTGGGCCTGTCGACGCGGACCATCAACGGCACCACGACGGTGACCACCAGGCCCGGCAGCAGGTTGATGTAGAACAGCCACTGCCAGGACAGCACGTCGGTGATGTAGCCGCCAACGACGGGACCGAGCGTCGGCGCCAGCGACGCGATCGCGCCGATGGTGGAGGCGGCGATCACGCGCTGCTTGCCACTGAAGTACATGAACGCGGTGGTGAAGACCATCGGGATCATGGAGCCGCCCATGAAGCCTTGCAGCGCGCGGAAGGCGATCATGCTCTGGATGTTCCAGGCCAGGCCGCAGAGCAGGCTGGTCAGCGTGAAGCCCAGTGCCGAGATTGCGAAGAGCCAGCGCGTGGACATCACGCTCGCGAGCCAGCCCGACAGCGGGATCACGATGATCTCGGCGATCAGGTAGCTGGTCTGCACCCACGTGGTGTCGTCCGCGCCCGCCGACAGGCCGCCGCCGATGTCGCGCAGCGAGGCGGAGACGATCTGGATGTCCAGCAGCGCGATGAACATGCCCACGCACATCGTCGCGAAAGCCAGCACCTTGTCGCGGGTCGTCAACTGCTCGATGGGGATGACGATGTCGGACCAGAAGGGCGGGCGCTTGCGCGGTGAAGCGGACGGCGGCGCCCCGCCGTCCGCCGGGGCGAGGGCGGCGCTCATTGCACGCTCGCCGTTGCTGTAGTCGAGCCCGTGGCCGAGCCCGTGGTCGCCTTGGCGGCGCTTCGGGGCGCCTCCGCGGTGGCACTCCTGGTACCGGCGCCGGCGTGGTTGGTGTCGATCTCGACGACGACGGACAGGCCCGGGCGTAGCCGGCCGAGGCGATCGTCCGCGGGATCGAGCTGGATGCGCACCGGCACGCGCTGGACGATCTTGGTGAAGTTGCCGGTGGCGTTCTCGGCGGGCAGCACGCTGAACTGGGCGCCGGTCGCCGGAGCGAGGCTGCCGAGCGTGCCGTGCAGCACGACGCCGGGCCAGGCGTCGGCGCGGATGCTCACCGGCTGGCCGGTGGTCATGCGGGCCAACTGGTCTTCCTTGAAGTTCGCGTCGACCCACAGGCCCTGCGCCGGCACCACCGACAGCAGCGGCGTGCCGACGCCGACGTAGGTGCCGAGCCGCGCCTTGCGATTGCCGATGTAGCCGTCGCGTGGCGCGCGCAGCTCGGTGTAGCCCAGGTTGAGCTGGGCGATGTCGCGTTCGGCCTTTGCCTGGGCGAGCGCCGCCTGCGCCTGGCGCTTCTGCGTGGCGATGACGTCGAGCTGGCGCTCGGCCGCCTGCTGCTCCGCGCGGGCGCGGGCGGAACCGGCCTGCGCGGTCTTGAAGTTCGCCTCGGCGCGCTGGCTGCTTTCTACCGACACGGCCGCGCGGCCGACGAGGTCCTTGTAGCGCGCGAAGTCGTCACGCGCGCGCTGCTCTTCAGCCGAGGCGGCGTCGATGCCGGCACGGGTCTTCGCGATCACCGCCTGCTGCAGCGCGGCGGAGGCGCCGAGGTTGGCGATCGCGGCGTCCTGCGCCTCCACCGCGCCGATGGCGCGTTGCAGTGCGGCCTGGTAGTCGCGGCTGTCGATGCGTGCAAGCAGGTCGCCGGCGTGGACGAACTGGTTGTCGGTGACTGGCAGCTCGGTGATGTAGCCCGTGACCTTGGCGCCGATCACGGTCACGTCGCCGCCGACGTAGGCGTCGTCGGTCTCTTCATGGAAGCGGCCGACCGTCCACCAGTGCGCGCCGTACGCGACGGCGCCCAGCACGGCGGCGGTCAGCACGGCCCACTTCAGCGTGGCACGACCGAGGGCCCGGCGGGACGAGGCGGCGGCCGGCGTGGCGGCGGGCGCGGAAGGCGTTGAAGCGGTCATGGAAGGACTCCGGCATCGAGGACCCGCCGGGTGGCGAGCGATGGAGCGGACTATAGGAAAGTCACTTTCATCATGGAAGTCACGTGGCGTGGAATGCACTGTTCCTGATTCGTCAAGTAACTTCCATGATGAAAGTCAGTGAGAATCGCGGGACGGCCGACCGCCGTCGCGCCGATCGGGCGCGGCGGCGCCGACGCCGGCACTGACAAGGAGACCCCCGATGCGCCGCACGAGCTTTGAAGACATGGCCTGTCCGGTCGCGAGGGCGACGGACATGCTGGGCGACAGCTGGAGCATGCTGATCCTGCGCGAGGTGTTCTACGGGCATCACCGCTTCGACGAGTTCGTGACCGAACTGGGCATCGCGTCCAACACGCTGACGCGCCGGCTGGCGGAACTGGTGGAGCGGGAGCTGCTCGAGAAGCGGCTCTACAGCGACAAGCCGCCGCGCTACGAGTACGTGTTGACGCCGCGGGGTCGCGACCTGCGGCCGGTGATGCTGGCGCTGCTGACCTGGGGCAACAAGCACGCGGCGCTGAAGAACAAGCCGGTGCGGTTGATCGACACGGAGACCGGTGAGCCGGTGGAACTCAAGCTCATCGACGCCCGCACCGGCAAGGCGATCGGGCCGCAGCACAAGGTCGAGCGGCGCTCGGGGCAGCCGAAGAAGGTGGAGCTGTTCGACTTCGACGGCGCGATGCCGACCGCTGGCGCGGCCGGCTGAGGGGGCTTCAGTCGATGCGCCGCATCGGCAGCGCGATCGCGCCGATCGCGGCGACGACCATCATCGCCAGGCCGCAGGCCGCGAACATGACTGGCGTGGACACGATGCGCAGCAGGTAGCCCGCCAGCGCCGACGACAGCGGCGACAAGCCCAGGATGAGGAAGAGCAGCACGGACATCGTCCGACCCAGCATGCGAGGCGGCACGCGACGCTGGATCCAGCTCATCACCGCGACCTGCACGAAGCCGGCCATGGCGCCGATCGGCGCCAGCAGGGCGACGGCTTCCCAACGGTGCGAGGTCTGTCCGAGGACGATGAAGACCAGTCCCGCCAGGCCGTCGATCAGGAGCACGGTCGTGCCGAGCGAGCCCAGCGCGGCGATCCGCCCGCCGGCGAAGCGACCCGCCAGCAAGAGCCCGACGAGAATGCCGGCGCCGTGACCCGCGGTGAGGAGACCGAGCGTCGTGGCATCGCCGTGGAGTTGGCGCTGGACGAGCACCGGCAAGGCGACCTGCAACGGACCGGCCACCAGCAGCCCGATGGCCGTCACGTACACGCACAGCGCGCGAAGCAGCGGATCGCTCCACAGGGCGCGCAGGCCTTCGGCGATCGAGGCCATGAGCGAGGGCGCGCTGGCGGCGGATGCCTGCGCGGAACCGGCGGACCCCGCGGCACTGGCGGCACCGAAGGTATAGGCTGCATCGTTCGCGCCGGCGGCAGACGGGCTGGCCGTCGTCGCTGTTGCCCCGCAGGGCTTCGCCGGCAGCAGCGTGAGCGCGGCCACGGCGAAGCTGAGGCCATCCAGTCCGAAGGCCCAGGCGAGGCCCGCCACATCCCGCCCCCCGGCGTCGGCGCCGCCAAGGTGGCTCCCGCTCCCCGCGATGAGCGCAGCGCCCAGCAGCGGGCCGATCAGCATCGTGATCTGCTGCATCGACATCAGCAGCGCGTTGGCGGGCTGGATCAGCGCCGGCGGGACCGAGCTCGGCACCAGGGCGCTCGCGGCGGGATGGGAGAACGCGGTCGTGATGCCGATAGCCACGGCGAAGATGTGGATCATCACGAGCGATGCATGGCCGCTGGCCACCAGCGCTGCGAGCGCCGCGAGCAGGACCGCGCTGGCGTGGCGCGTGACCAGCAGCACGCGGCGCGGTGCGTGGCGGTCGACGACGGCGCCGCCGATCAGCATCAGCAGCGCGCGGGGCAGCCCCATCGCGGCCAGCACCGTGCCCAGCGCGAGCGGATCGCCGGTGAGGCGCAGCACGAGCCAGGGCAGCGCCAGCAGCGTGAACTGATCGCCGAGCATCGAGACCAGTCCACCGCCGGCCAGCCACCTGACATTGCGATCGGCGAAGAGGCGGGGCGAGGGCGCCGTCACAGTTGCAGTCGCAGCTGCGGTCGCTTCCGTGTCGAGGGGATCAGGCGAGATCGCGGTGCTCATGCGTCGTCTCCGTCCGCCGCCTTGGCCGCGGCCACCGCGTCGTCGATGAACCGGGCCAAGCCGGGATCGATGCCGCTCATCTGCTGGAAGCCCGTGTCGGTGCCCAGCATCTCCCGGCCCTTGCGGCGGAGTTCGTCGTCCACCGGAACGAGACGTTCCATCGCCAGCCAACGCCGCGCCAGGGCGAGCAGCGCGTCGGGGTCCTGCTGCCGTGCGTCCCTGGCGGCCCGGAACGCCGTGAGGAGCGCGGGAATCTCGATCTTCAGCTGTTCCAGCACCTCGCGCGGGATCGCATCCTGCAGGGCGCGAAGCCGCGTCATCTCCTCGTCCGAGTAGTGGCGCTGCAGGATCTGCTGGGCGGTGATGAGCTGCAACAGGTCCTCGGTGTCTTCAGCGCCTTCGACCGCGCGCCGTTCGACGCGCCGCAGCATCTCGAGCAGGCGCTGCTGCTCCGCGACCTCCGCCTCCACCACGGCGATCTGACGCGCCAGCAGCTCCCGCAACGGCGGTGCCGCGTCGGGCGCGAGCAGCGGACCGATGTCCTTCAGCGCCAGGCCCATCTGGCGGTAGGCCAGGATGCGATGCAGCGTGCGGACGTCGGCCTCCCCATACAGCCGATAACCGCTGTCGGTGCGCGTGGAGGGCACGAGCAGCCCGAGCTGCTCGTAGTGGTGGAGCGTGCGGACGGTCAGTCCGCTGCGCTTGGCGAGATCGCCGACGGTGTAGTCCATGAAGCGGGGCCGCGCCGATCGGTGCATCGGCGAGGGAGTCGTGGCAATGGACGCGATGATGAAGCCTCACGTGACGTGAGGGTCAAGCGTTGCTTCGCCGCCGCCTTGTCGATGCCTTGTCGATGCCTCGTCGATGCTTCGCCTGAAGCGCCGCTGCCGGTGTTCTCAATGCCTGCTCAACGCTGGACCAACGCGAGCTTCACGCCCAGGCCCACGAAGGCGGCCGCGAACCCGCGGCGCATCCAGCGCAGCACCGGCGGTCGCGTGAGCACCCGGTCGCGCATCGCGGCGGCGAAGACGCCGTAGACCGCGAACACCGCGAAGGTCATCGCCATGAAGACGAGGGAGAGCTCGATCATCAGCGGCGTCGGTTGCGGCTCGTCGCGGGCGATGAACTGCGGCAGGAAGGCCAGGAAGAAGATCGAGAGCTTCGGGTTGAGCAGGTTCACGAGGGCCGCGTGGGAGACGATCTCGCGCGCGGATCGTGGCGGGCCGTCGGCGTCGACGGCGAGCGGGCCGCGCTCCTTCAGCGACATCCAGGCCATGTAGAGCAGGTAGACGACGCCGACGTATTTCACCGCGTCGAAGGCGAGGGCGCTGGCGTGCAGCAGCGCGGCCAGGCCGGTGATCGCGGCCAGCATGTGCGGAACGATGCCGATCGTGCAGCCGAGGGCGGCGTGGAGCGAGGCACGAGCGCCGCCCGACAGGCCGGCGGCGAGCGTCACCAGCGCGCCGGTGCCGGGCGAGGCGACGACGATCAGCGAGGTGATCAGGAACTCGGGATTCGAGAGCGAGGAGAAGGGCACGACGGACCTCGGTGCGGTGAAGGCGGGGAGGGGATCGTCGGCGCGCGCTGGCGGCGCGTCTTGGATGAAATTGCAGGCGGGGCCGTCTGCCCGTCGCGTTTGGCCACATCGAGTCAACCTAGTGGGCTCAACGAAGCACTCAGCGAGGAGCTCGGCGAGGACTCAGCGAAGGGCGGCGGCGTACGCGCCCGGCGCGATGCCGAAGCAGCGGACGAAGTGGCGCGTCAGATGGCTCTGGTCGAAGAAGCCGCTGGCGGCGGAGGCATCCGCGAGCGGCGTTCCCACGGCGATCAGCCGGCGCGCGTGCTGCAGGCGGCGCTGCACGAGGTAGGCATGAGGCGGCAGCCCGGTGGCGCGGGTGAAGCTGCGCAGGAACTGGAAGCGGCTGAGGCCGGCGTCGCGCGCGAGGTCCGCGAGGCTGACGGGCGCGGTGAGGTCGTCGTCGAGGCGCGAGCGGGCGATCGCGATGCCTGCGGGGATCGCGGGGAGGTCGGCCGCGCGCGGCTGGAGCAGCGACTGCAACAGCAGGATCAGCGCGCCGTCGACATGGAGCGTGTCGGCGGCGTCCAGCGGCGTGGCCGCCATCGCGCGGAAGAGCGCTTCGAAGCGACCCGCGACGCGGTCGTCGTGCAGCGTGGGGAGATGGAACTCGACGTTCCCGGTGCCGCGGCCTTCGGCGATGTCGTTGACGAGGCCGCCGACCACGTCGGGCGAGAGGTACAGCATCCGCCATGCGCGTCCGTGGTCGCCGAGGGGCAGGCCGTCATGGACCTCGCCCGGGTTGACCGTGATGACGTCGCCGGCGACGGACTGGACCATGCCGCGGCCGCTGGTGGTCTTCTGCGCACCGCGATCGATGCGGCCGATGCCGAATTCATCGTGGATGTGGCGCGGGAACGCCCTCGCGCTGTCGGCGCTGACGATGTCGATGCCGGGCAGCGGGCAGGGGAGGCGGGTGAAGGCGGGCATGGCGCGACGTGCGGGATGCCGTGACTCTAGCAAGGCCGAGGCACGCATAATCCTGCGGCCTCAACGCCCTTGCTGGTTCCTCCGCTCACGCCGACCTCGCTTCGTATTGCCAACATCGTGCAGCTGGCGGCGGTGCCAGTCTCTGCCTTCGTGGTGCTGGCGCTGTGGAACGTGGCCGTCGCCTGGCTGCAGCCATACCCGTCGGAAGACGTCGTGAAGACGCCGGCGGCGGAACCGACGCCGTGAAGCGGCGCTCGCCGGCTAGGCGAGTAAATCCAGCGTGCGCTGATCCGGCTGACCACCGAAGTAGCGATCGAGCGCTTCAATGAACACGGCCTCGTCGCCCGACGCCTTCGCGAAGAGCGTCAGCGATGAGCGGAACTTCATCGCGTCCACGACGCCCAGGATCTGCTCGGCGGTCTTGTTGCGGTGGGTGTTCATCAGCGCCACGCATTCGCGCAGGCGCGGCCCTAGCACTTCATGGTCCAGATAAGCGACAGCTTCGTCCAGCGACTCGATCCCATAGAACTGCGCCGTGCTGCTGACGCCCAGACCGCGAAGCTGGGGGAAGAAGTACCACATCCAGTGGCTGAGCTTGCGGCCGCGTTTCAGTTCCGCGACGACGTCGGTGACCTGGGAAGTTTGTGCTGCGCAAAAGCGCTGCAGATCGAAGCTTTCAGACATTTCACAAGTGTCACTTGGAAAGGCCTGCCTGCGGGCACCGATCTGGACCGCCTCGATATGAAAAGGAGGTTGGGGACACATCGAGGACCCATCTCAGCAATTGACTGATGGCCCTCGACGGTGGCGATCGATAGGGTGACTTTGTTGCCGGGCAATCATCCGCAACGCCAAAGCACTTCTCATTGAAGTCATTTCCCCAACCGTTTGAGGACGCCATGTCTACCAACCTTCTTCCTGGGTCGATCATCAGTTTTGTCGGTGATCCTGAAGCCGTTCCAAACAACTGGCTCTATTGCGACGGATCCTCATACGCCAGCGCCCAATATCCAGGGCTGTTTGCCTCTATCGGCACGGCGTTTGGTTCGCAGGGCGACAACTTGTTCAATGTGCCCGACCTGCGCGGAAGATTTCTGCGAGGCGTGGACGACGGAGCGGGTGTGGATCCGGACGCCGTCTATCGAGTGCCGCAGGCGCCGGGTGGAAACAGTGGTGCAGAGGTGGGAACCGTTCAAGGTTACTGCTTTGAGGACCATACGCATCAACTGGGCCAACAAAACGGTTACCACTCTTCTGGCGACTACGGCGTTTATCTCGCCAATCTCGGCAACGGAGTGACTGGCACGGCTGTGGACGGCTCCAAGAGCACTGAAACCAGGCCCACCAACGTCTATGTGTACTACCTGATTTACACGGGCGACCTCAACTGAAGAAACGCCGCATCGAGAACGAGTCGCGCGCCCCTCGGAAATGCGCGAAGACCTTCAAGGAGCGGGGTCGGGGCCCCGCACTCACCGGTGCCACGTTCGCCTCTCGGGGAATGCATCTTGATGCAGCCAGGCGTCCCGTCGTCAGTGCCCACAAACGAAAAAACCGCCTCCCGGCGGTTTTCACTTGAATGAGGTTGACGAGCCTTACCCTCGGCACTGGTCACAACGGTTAGGGCTGCTTGGTTCCCCATCTGACCCGGTTGGCCGCGCTTCCATGCGAGGAGGCCCGTCACCTCGCATTCTATCCGAGCTTTCGAGGGGCTCCGGGCGAGCCACCCTCGATTGCGCCCTCCATCGCAGCGCCCCGTGCGACCCGCGTGCGAACAACGCCGCGCCGGCGTCGACTCAAGCCCGGCGCCTGTGGTTAAATCCGTTCCGGACCTCGCGGGCGCCAGCCCTCCTGTGCCATCGCCGATTTACCAACTACTTGCGGGCGATCAACAAATGCGGCTAAAGCGTTGCGGCTCCGACTGCCCCCGGGCCGGCAAACGCCGGTGATCTCTGTGGGCTCTCGGAGTTTTTTCATGTCCGCTCGTCTGGCCCAGTTCGACTCGCTGCTGTCCCGCCGCCGCGCCGCTCGCACCTCCACCACGGCCAACACTTTGCCCGTCCAGGCACCGCGCACCTTGCGCGATCCCTGGGGCGAACCGGTTGCCGAGTTCTCCCGCTTCCCGTCCGACCTCGAACTGCTCAAGGCCGCACACCGCCTCCAGGCCGACGACTGGATCGGTCCGCTCGCCGACGACGGCCAGGCCCGGCGCCTGAACGCCGCCTGGCGCCTCGCGCTGCTGCGCGCCGATCGCCATGGTCGCGCCCGCTTCTCGCGCGAAGTCGGCCCGCAGTGGCTCAGCGCACCGCGCGTCTCGCGGCCCGGGGAACGTCCCGCCGCGCTGCGCCGCGAACTCCACGCCGCCGCCGTCCACCAACTCTGGCTGGCCGGCTGGAAGCTGGTCTGATCGGATGCCGATGAGACGGCTGGCGCGGATCCTCCTCGTGATCGCGGCGCTCGCCGTCCTCGGCGCCGGGGTGCTCTGGCTCGCCGGCCGGGAACTCGCCGCGCCCGCCTTCCGCGCGATCGGCGCGCCGCCGCCCGTGCTGCAGGCGCGACAGATCCAGTTGGTGACGACCTCCGACGTGCTCGTGTCGGGGTGGTGGAGCCCCGGTCGTCCCGGCCTTGGCGCCGTCCTGCTGCTGCATGGCGTGCGCGGCGACCGCCGCCAGATGCTGCAACGCGCGCAACTGCTGCATCGGCAGGGGCGCGGCGCGTTGCTGATCGACCTGCCCGGCCACGGCGAAAGCGGCGGCACCGCCATCACCTTCGGCTGGCGCGAGTCGGAAGCGGTCGTCGCCGCGCTCGAGTTCCTCGCCAAGGAAGTCCCCTGCGAGCGCCGCGCGGTCATCGGCGTGTCGCTGGGTGCCGCGTCGACCGTGCTCGCGCGCGGCCGGCCGCGGATCGACGCCGCGGTGCTGGAGTCGATGTACCCGACCATCGAGGACGCGGTCGCCGACCGGCTCAAGCTGCACCTCGGCGGATGGGCCGGCGGACTGTCGCCGTTGCTGCTGTCGCAGTTGCCGCTCCAGCTCGACATCACCGCGCAGCAGTTGCGGCCGATCGATCACATCGCCGAGCTGCACGCGCCGCTGCTGGTGATCGCCGGCAGCAACGACCGCCACACCCCTGCCGCGGAGACGCAGCGGCTCTTCGCCGCCGCCGCCGAACCCAAGTCCTTGTGGATGGTGCCGGGTGCCGCTCACGTGGACCTGTTCGACTTCGCGCCCGAGGACTACACAAGGCGCATCTCCGCCTTCCTCGCCAGCCGCCTGGACAATCCCACCTGCGTCGCCGCCGGCGCGGCGGCGTTCACGCCGTGACGAGCCGCTCCGCGAGCCAGGCCTCGGTGGCGTAAGGGAACGCGATCGTCGGCTCGCGCAGTTCCGCGTAGCGATCCTTCAGCGCGCGCAGCCGATCGGCGACCAGCGCCTGTTCCGCCTCCGGCAGCGTCGCGATGAAGCTCACCGACAGGATGCGGTCGAGCACCACCTGCTCGAACGATCCGACATGGCTGTGCGGGAGCACCGTCCGCTGCAGTGGCCCGAAGAGCGTCTGTCCCTCGAGAGGCTGCTTCCACGTGCCTTTGTAGAAGCGCGGCGCGTCGCCCTCATAGGGGGTGACGATCTCGGTGATCTCGGCCACCCAGTCGCGCGATTCGTCCCGCACGTTCCAGATCAGGCCGAGCCGCCCGCCGGGGCGCAGCACGCGATGCATCTCCCGCAGCGCCTGCGCGTTCGCGAACCAGTGGAAGGCCTGGGCGCAGACGAGCACGTCGGCCTCAACGTCGGTCAGCGGGATGGCTTCCGCGGTGCCGGCCAGCGCCCGCACGCCGGGCAGGCTTTCCGACAGCCGCGCGCGCATCGCGTCGACCGGCTCCACCGCCGTCACCGTCGCGCCGGTGCGCGCCAGCAGCTTGGTGAACTTGCCGGTGCCCGCGCCGAGGTCGACGACCCGCGCGCCCGCCCGGACGCCGAGCGCCTCGTCCAGCCAACCGGTGAGGGCCTCGGGGTACTCCGGGCGACCGCGCTGGTAGTGGTCGGAGGCGCTCGTGTAGCCGCGCTGGGCGGCGTCGTGGATGGTCGTGTTCGAAGGCATCGGACGATCCTACGCCCCGCCCGAGGGATGCGCGTCAAGCCCGCGTCATCGGCGTGATCGGCCTCGTCGGCCTCGTCGGCCTCGTCGGCGTCATCAGCGTCATCAGCGTCATCTCCCATCGACGTCGCTTCACAACCCGAGCAAGACCTGGCGCGTCACCGACACCGCCATCACATACGCGAGCGCCACCAGCGCCAGCACGTAGCCCAGGAGGCGGAACTCCCCGCGCCCGAAGGCCCAGTGCCCGGTCGCGAAGTAGATCCCCAGCGCGATGAACTTCGCCGTCATCCAGGTCTCGTAGCGCGGGTCGAGGTGCAGCGCCCCCCACAGGCTGAGGCCGGACACGACGATCAGCACGTGGCTGCTGAACACCAGCGTGCGCAGCCGCTCGTCCGTCACCCACGCGGCGCCGAACTGATGCGCCAGCCCGCGGACCAGGAACAACCCGATGCTGCACCACGCCAGCAGCGCATGCATCTTGACCATCGGGCTGTAGAACCAATCCATGAACGGGGAGCTTCGCCACCCGACGGGGGGATGTCAACCTGGGGAACGCGAGGCGGGCAGGGCGCTCGGCAAGTCCTCCGATTTCCCCCGGAAGAGGGCCCTCTCCACATCCCCCGCCGCCCACAACTTTGAGTCATGGCAGAACGCGTTTCGATTTCGAGAATGAGCGCATTGCATCGACGTGGGTCGATGGTCGAAAGGCAGTGACGATGTTGAATCGAGTCGAGTTTGAGGAGGTGACGCCGCCTGTGGGGTCTGCGGTGCCCAAGGCGGAGTGCCCTTGGCCGAGCCAGAGGTTTGTCTGGGTCTACAGCAAGGGGCAGGCGCCCTACCAGTTCCGACCGTGCATGGATCCGTGCTCACCGCACGAGTGGCCCTACAACTTGCAGGCGCTGCGAGGAACCGAGGACTACGCGGACATCCTCGCTTGGTACTGCAATCGATATCGGGCGGTGTCCCACGCCGATCTGGATCGCCTGGCCGAGGAATTGGTGCACTGCGTCGGTGATCGGCAGATCAGCGTGGAGATCTATCACGACATGGATACCCAAGAGCGCCTCCCCTGGTTCCTGGTCTGGGGATTCGACAAGGCGGTCTCCGACGATGAGGATCAAATGATGGACACGTTCCGCGACAGGTGTCGCGCATCGCCTCTCCTGCATCCCTCGTACGACGTCGTGATGGTGTCCTTCAGGGCAGGCCCCTTCGAGGACCGCCATGTATCGGAGTGGGGTTGAGACATGCGGATCCAAGTCTTCAATCCAGAAGAGGTCATCGACGTGGCAGAGCACCTCTCGTCACTGGAAGACGAGGCCAGCGCGCGAAGTGTCATCTCCCGCGCGTACTACGGTGTCTTCCTGTTTGCGCGAGACTTGGCGGATATCGACGACGAAAGTCCGACGGCGCATTTTGATACTTGGAAGCATTACGTCGAGTGCGGAGAGGGGGAGGTCGCGGATGGTCTGCGACAGTTGCGGCGGCAGCGGAACGTTGCGGACTACAAGACGAATCTCAAGGTCTCCATGCGCCAGAGCGTTGAGGCGTTGAAAACATGTCGACGTACTCGGGCCGCCTTGAATCGAATCGCGGGCCGGATCAGGTATCGAACGGCGCTGGGCGTTCTGGCCGATTCGCATTGAGCACGAAGGAACAACGAAGGGCGCCGCAGCGCCCTTCGTTCCCTTCAGACCTGACCCCGCTCAGCGCAGTTGCAGATCATCGTCCCCGAAGCGGATGTCCAGCGGCTCGATCAGCAGCTGCTTCTCGCCGTCCTCGACGCGGCCCGCGTCCCACGCATCGATGCCGCAGGCCTTGGCGATCTCCACCACCTTGGCCGCCTGTTCCGCCTTCACGAAGATCGCGAAACCCGCGCCCATGTTCAGCGTCGAATAGGCCTCGCGGTCATCCTGCTGCGCGTGGTCCTGGATGAACTTCAGCACCGGCGTCACCGGCGGCACCGTGTGGATGCGGTAGGTGAACTTGCCCGGGTGACGCAGCAGCTTGCGCCAGCCGTGGCCCGTGATGTTGGCGCAGTAATGCGGCGTGATGCCCGCCTTGTACAGCGCCTCGGTCACCGGCGAGTACAGCGCCGTCGGCGCCAGCAGCGCGTCGCCATAGCTCAGGCCCGGTTGCACCTCGGTCAGGTAGCCCTGCGGCAGGCGCTCCGTCAGCTTGCGCGCCAGGCTCAGGCCGTTGGCGTGGATGCCCGACGAGGCCAGCAACACGATCGCGTCGCCCGCGCCCAGCTTGTCGCCCACCGACAGGCGTTCCTTCGGATTGATCAGGCCGGTGCAGGACGCCGCCAGGTCGATGCGGCCGCCTTCGACGATGCCGGCCAGCGCCGGTGTCTCGCCGCCGCCCCAGGCCACCTGGCAGACGTCGCAGGCCTTCTTCCAGCCGGCCACCAGCGCCTGCGCGCGCTGCGCGTCGCCGAACCAGTCCGAGCCGCCCGCGGCCCAGTAGGCCTGCACCACCAGCGGCGTCGCGCCGACGGTGATCAGGTCGTTCACCGCCATCGCGATCGTGTCCTGCGCGATGCCGTCGTAATAGCTCTTGCCCGTCAGCGTGGCCATCTCGTCGGCCACCAGCGTCTTGGTGCCCAGGCACTCGACGATGGACGCGATGTAGAACGGACCCACGTCGACGACGTACGCCGACTCGCCGCGCGACGCCTTCACCTCGGTGAAGCCGTGGGCGCTCAGGTGGCCGGCGGTCGCGGCCGCGGCGCGCTGGGCGCTGATCTTCAGCGGGTCGATCAGGTCGTAGTTGACGCCGGCCTGTTCGTAGCTCAGCGTGCCGGAGGAGGGATCGTGCGGGGTGCTCATGGGCGCGGATTATCCGTCAGCGCTGACTGACTCTCCTGACAAACCCGGACGCGCTCCGCCCGCGGACGGTCCGGTCGGTGGAGACCGCCCCCGTAGAATGCTTCGCCATGAGCTACCAGGTCCTCGCACGCAAGTACCGCTCCCGCACGTTCGAGGAGCTGATGGGTCAGGAACACGTCGTCCAGGCCCTGGCCAACGCGCTGACGCAGCAGCGCCTGCACCACGCCTACCTGTTCACCGGCACCCGCGGTGTCGGCAAGACCTCGGTGTCCCGGATCCTGGCCAAGTCGCTGAACTGCGTCGGCCCGGACGGCACCGGCGGCATCACCGCCCAGCCCTGCAACGTCTGCGACGCCTGCCGCGACATCGACGCCGGCCGCTTCGTCGACTACGTCGAGCTGGACGCCGCCTCCAACCGCGGCGTGGAGGAGATCTCCCAGCTGCTGGACCAGGCCGTCTACAAGCCGGTCATCGGGCGCTTCAAGGTCTACATGATCGACGAAGTGCACATGCTCTCGAACACCGCCTTCAACGCGATGCTGAAGACGCTGGAGGAGCCGCCCGAGTACCTGAAGTTCGTGCTGGCGACGACCGATCCGCAGAAGGTGCCGGTGACCGTGCTGTCGCGCTGCCTGCAGTTCAACCTGCGTCCGATGGCGCCGCAGACGGTGCTGGAGCACCTGACGCGCGTGCTCGCCAACGAAAGCGTTCCGAACGAGGCCGGCGCGCTGCGTCTGCTGGCGCGCGCCGCGCGCGGCTCGATGCGCGATGCGCTGTCGCTGACCGACCAGGCGATCGCCTTCGGTTCCGGCGAGCTCAAGGAAGCCGGCGTGCGCCAGATGCTGGGCAGCGTCGATCGCGGCCATGTGCTGGGCATCCTGAACGCGCTGATCGCGGGCGATGGCGCCGCGCTGGTCGGCGCGTCGGACCGCTTGCGCGACATGGGCCTGTCGGCGGGCGGCACGCTCGAGGATCTGGCGGTCGCGCTGCAGCACCTGGCGATCGCGCAGGCGGCGCCGGGTGCGCTCGATGCGGGCGATCCCGACCTCGCCGAGCTGCTGCCGCTGGCCGGCCAGTTGCCGGCCGACGAAGTCCAGCTGATGTACAGCATGGCGCTGCACGGACGCCAGGAACTGCCGCTGGCGCCGGACGAGTACGCCGGCCTGACCATGGTCCTGCTGCGCATGATGGCGTTCCGGCCGAACGGGCAGGGCGCGCGTCAGCCGTCGGCGACCGAAGGCACCGCACGTGCCGCGCCGGCGCCGGCCGTGAGCGCCGCGCCGGTGGCTCGTCCGCAACCGGTATCGCAGCCAACATCGCAAGCCGCTGTGGCGGCGCCGGTCGCGCCGGCTCCGGCGCCCGCCGTGCCGCGCATCGCCGACGCGGCGGCACCTGATCCCGAACCCGAGCCTGCGGAAGCGCCCGCAGCGGCGCCAGTGGTTTCATCGCCCGCGGTGACGCCGCCTGAGGCGTCGCCGGCGGTTGCCGGATCTGCGCTTGATCCGAAGCCCGAGCCAGCCCCGGCGCGCGCGCCGGAGCCGGTCGCTGCCCCCGCGCCCGTTGTTGCCGCCGAACCGCCCCGCGCGCCGCCGCCTGCGGAGGCGCCTGC
>NZ_JBWKOG010000003.1:0-589429 GCF_059415965.1 Roseateles sp. GW821-FHT09G09
GTCATCCTCAACGCCATCTTCAAAACCGGCCAACCCTGGAGAAGTGCCGAGGGCGCTTGACACGGTTGCTCTCCCGCGGTGCGGGAGAGGGAGTCCGACCGGCTCACTTCTTACCGTTCTTCCGTTGCCTGGCGGCACCCTTCTTACTCCCTCTCCCGCTTGCGGGAGAGGGCAGGGGTGAGGGCCAGCGGCGGTGGAAGTACTGAAGCTTTCCTGCGTCCTCTCCTGCGCTGCCGGAGAGGGCTGGAACGACTTCAGATCCCCAGATAAGCCGGCAGCTTCCCATCCGCCGGCTTGACCGCAGCGAAGCGCGCGGCCAGCTTCGATTGCAGCGCGACGGGCAGCGGCGCGAACCCGGTGCCGCGCGTCAGGTCGTCGCCGTGCATGAAGCACCAGTACAGGAAGCTCATCACCGGCGCCGCGCCGACGCTGGTCGCGGGGGCCGCGTCGATCAGGATGAAGCTGGTCATCGTGATGGGCCAGCTCTCCGCGCCGTCGCGGTCCATCAGCGAGGCCAGGTCGTCGCCCTTGCGCGAGAGGTCGCTGTTGGCGATCGCGGACTTGAAGCCGGTCTCGCCGGCTGCCACCCACTGGCCGGCGGCGTTGCGCAGGCGCACGCCGTTGAGCCTGTCGCGCTGCACGCGGTCGTAGCTCACGTACGCGATCGTGCCGGGCGCCGCTTTCAACGCCTTGGCCATGCCGTCGTTGCCTTCGGCCGCCTCGACCTCGCCGGGCCACTTCGGCTGCGCGTTCACGCCGATGTCCTTGGCGAAGGCCGGCGACACCGCAGCCAGATAACGCGTGTAGCCCTCGGTGGTGCCGGACTTGTCGGCCCGCACGATGCGCTTGACCGGCAGCGCCGGCAGCGCGACGCCGGGATTCAACGCCGCGATGCGGCCGTCGTTCCACTTCGCGACGCGTCCCATCATCAGCTCGGCCAGCAGGTCGCCGGTGAGCTGCAGGCGGCCCTCCGGCACCCCCGGCAGGTTGACCACCGGCACGATCCCGCCGACCAGCATCGGGATCTGCACGAGCTTGCGCTTGGCCAGCTCGTCGGCCGCCAGCGGCGAGTCGCTGCCGCCGAAGGCCACGCCGCGCGCGGTGATCTGCTTGACGCCGTCGCCGGAGCCGGTCGGCTTGTAGCTCACGACCTGACCCTTGGTCTTCTCATAGGCCGAGGCCCAACGGCTGTAGACGAGCGAGGGGAACGAGGCCCCGGCCCCAGCCAGCGCGGCGGTCTGTGCGAACAGGGCGCGCGGGGCGCCGAAGGCGAGGGTGACGGGCAGGGCGGCGGTCAGGCGAAGCAGCGCACGACGCTGCGAAGCAGGGGAGGAGGCAGGCACGGCGGAACTCGGAAGAGGTAGTCGACAGCGGGGCGCATTCTAGTGAGCACGTTCTTCGCACGTCGTGATGGGCGCACGGCTGCCGGCACTTGCGCGCGGATCTAGGGAGCTTGCTCCAACTTGCGGGCAATTCCCGATGCGGGTGCCACCGCGTGCATCGGCCATTGCCATCTTTGCATGGGAGTTAAAGCTGAATTCATCGCGCCGCCGGAGCCGGAGGATTAAGCTTTGCGCCCCCGACGGAGATTTGCATGACCGACAAGAACGACGGCCTCGACCTCAGCCCGGCCGAGGCCGCATTGCGCGAAGCGGCGCGGGAGTACCACCGCTTCCCGACGCGCGGCAAGATCGCCGTCACGCCGACCAAGCCCCTGGCCAACCAGCGCGACCTGTCGCTGGCCTATTCGCCGGGCGTCGCCTATCCCTGCCTCGACATCGAGCAGGACCCGTCCCTGGCCGCCGAATACACCTCGCGCGGCAACCTGGTCGGCGTCATCACCAACGGCACCGCGGTGCTGGGCCTGGGCGACATCGGCCCGCTGGCCGCCAAGCCGGTGATGGAAGGCAAGGGCTGCCTGTTCAAGAAATTCGCCGGCATCGACGTCTTCGACATCGAGCTGGCCGAGCGCGATCCCGACAAGCTCGTCGAGATCATCGCGGCGATGGAGCCCACGCTGGGTGGCGTCAACCTCGAGGACATCAAGGCGCCCGAGTGCTTCTACATCGAGAAGCAGCTGAGCGCGCGCATGAACATCCCCGTCTTCCACGACGACCAGCACGGCACGGCGATCATCTCGAGCTCGGCGCTGCTGAACGGCCTGGAGCTCGTCGGCAAGGACATCGGCGCGGTGAAGGTGGCGGTGTCGGGCGCGGGCGCCGCGGCCATCGCCTGCCTGGACGTGATGGTCGGCCTGGGCGTGAAGCGCGAGAACGTCTTCGTCGTCGACTCCAAGGGCGTGATCCAGAGCGAGCGCGCCGACGCCGCCAAGCTCGACGAGTCCAAGCAGCGCTACTGCCAGATCACTCCGGCGCGCACGCTGGCCGACGTCGTCAAGGATGCGGACGTGTTCCTGGGCTGCTCGGCCGCCGGCGTGCTGACCGCCGAGATGGTCAAGACCATGGCGCGCCAGCCGATCATCCTGGCGCTGGCCAATCCGGAGCCGGAGATCCGCCCCGAGCTCGCCAAGGAAGCGCGCCCCGACTGCATCGTCGCGACGGGCCGGTCGGACTATCCGAACCAGGTCAACAACGTCCTGTGCTTCCCGTACATTTTCCGCGGCGCGCTGGACTGCGGCGCGACCAAGATCACCGAGGCGATGAAGCTCGCCTGCGTGCGCGAGATCGCCGAACTGGCCAAGGCCGAGACGCCCCCCGAAGTCGCCGCCGCCTATGCCGGGCAAGACCTGGCCTTCGGTCCCGACTACATCATCCCCAAGCCCTTCGACAGCCGGCTGATCCTGCGCATTGCGCCGGCGGTGGCCAAGGCGGCCGAGGAGTCCGGCGTCGCCACGCGTCCGATCAAGGACATGGCCGCCTACCGCGAGCAGCTCTCGCGCTTCGTCTATCAGACCGGCATGTTCATGCGCCCGGTCTTCGCCGAAGCGAAGGCCCATCCGGCCCGCGTCATCTACGCCGAAGGCGAGGATGAGCGCGTGCTGCGCGCGGTGCAGGTGGCGCTCGACGAAGGCCTGGCCAAGCCGACGCTGATCGGCCGTCCCGAAGTCATCGCGATGCGCCTGAAGCGCGCCGGGCTGCGGATCAAGCTGGGCGAGGACGCCCTTGTCATCGATCCCGAGAACGACCACCGCTTCCGCCAGTACTGGGAGGCCTACCACCAGGTCATGGGCCGCAACGGCTTCACGCCGGAGATGGCCAAGTCGGCGGTGCGCCGCTCCAACACGACGATCGGCGCGCTCGCGATCCAGCTCGGCGACGCCGACGCGATGATCTGCGGCACGGTCGGCCGCTTCGACTCGCACCTGGAACACATCCAGAACCTGATCGGCCTGAAGCCGGAAGTCTCCAACTTCGCGACAATGAACGCGCTGATGCTGGAGCAGCGCACGCTCTTCATCGCGGACACCTTCGTCAACGAAGACCCGACGGCCGAGCAGCTCGCCGACATCGCCTGGCAGGCCGCCGAGGAACTGCAGCGCTTCGGCCTGCCGCCGAAGGTGGCCTTCCTGTCGCACTCGATGTTCGGCAGCAGCAAGCGCGCGTCGGCGGTCAAGATGCGCCGCGCCCGCGACCTGTTCGCCGCCGCTTATCCGACCATCGAATGCGATGGGGAGATGCATGGCGACGCGGCGTTGTCGGAGGACGTGCGGAACAACTTCCTGCCCGAGTCGACGCTGTCCGGTTCCGCGAACCTGCTGGTGCTGCCGACACTGGACGCGGCGAACATCCTGTTCAACGTGCTCAAGGTCGTCGGGGGGCAGGGCGTCACCGTCGGGCCGATCCTGCTGGGCGCGAAGCGGCCGGTGCACATCCTGACGCCGTCGGCGACCGTGCGACGGATCGTCAACATGACGGCGCTGGCGGTCGCGGACGTGAAGGCCGCGAAGGACTGAGCGGGATCGGCCCGACCGGGGTCCCCTTCGCTCCATCTCCCTCCTTCACTTGCCTGCCGGCAAGTGAATTCCCTCCCTAAGTTGCGCGAAGGGGACCCCGGTCGGGCCGATCCGATTCAGCGAGGTCTTCAACGACGACGGCGGCGCCAGGCGACGAGGCCGGCCGCGCCGGCCAGCATCAGTGCCCAGCTGCCGGGCTCGGGAACCGCAGCGGCCAGCAGGCCGTCCGGTCCGTAGGCGGTGCCGGAGACTGAGGCCACGTTGAAGCTCGTGATCGTCTGTCCGCCGGCCGTCGTGTAGATGCCCTTCAGCAGCGCGGTGCCGAGGAAGTCCGACGACAGGCTCGCGTTGATGCAGCACGGCGAGAGCTGCGTGCGCAGCGCTACCTCGACATCGAAAGGCACACCCCACTGGAACGAGAAGTTGCCCGTGCTCGTCACCAGGCCGCTGCCCGAGAAGGCGCCCGGCGACGTGATGAAGCTGCCCGGCGACCAGGTGCCGCCGCCGCGCAGGTAAGGCTCGCCGTCGTTCACGATCGTCGCCATGAACGAGTCCCACGGTCCACCCTTGTTGCCGTTGAAGCGCATGCCCAGCGCCAGGTCGACCTGCTGCGTGGACGGCGCATGCGGACTGCTGCTCATCGCGCCTTCGACGAGGAAGCCCAGGTTCAAGGTGCCCGCCGTGCCAGTCGTGATGCCAGGTGCCGTGATCGTCCAGGTGTCCTGGAATCGCGCGAACGACGCGGCCTGGTGGTAGATGAAGGCAGAGGTCGTCCCCGTCATCGTGCCGCTGGCCGAGACACCCAACCTGCCGTACGAGGCGATCGCATCGGCCTGGCCGGTGAAGGTGCCCCCGCTGCCCACGGTCGCGGTGACGGCTTGCGTGGACACCAGCGTGCCGCCCGCGGCCACCTTGTTGTCGATGCCGCCGGACAGGCTGCAGCCGGCGAAGCCCTCCGTCGGCAGCGCGATGCCGGCAAACCAGCCGTCGCCGATGGTCGGTCCACTGGTGGCGCAGGCGAAGGGACTGCCCGATCCTTGCGCCTGGCCGCCCACGGCGCCGGCGTAGGCTTGGACCTCGGCGGACGCGCCCGTCGGCGCCACCCCGCTGAGCAAGGCGGCAAGGCATGCGGCCAAGCCGCCTGCAATCCGCGCGCGGCGCGGGCTTGGAAGATGAGTCGCCATCGTGATGCTCCAGCTGTCGGAAGGACCGGCGGATGGTGAGCGCGTCAGCCGCCGATCCGTCCCCCTAGGACCCGCGTGTTGGCGCCGGAAGCCGTGAATCAGCGACACGGCGCCGCGCGTTGGGCCCGGGAGTACGCGATGCGAAGTGGGAGGCGTCGGGATGGTGCATGCGGTGCGCTTCAGGTGCGCCATTCGCGCGGGCGATCATGACGTCATGCAGCGTTGGAAACTCAGCGGTAACCTGTCGAAACTGGCCTCGTCGAGGTTTGACGGCCCATAATTGCCCGCTGTAACTAAATTTCAGACAGAGACAAGACATGTCCCGTGCCACCAAGATCGTCGCCACCCTCGGTCCCGCGTCTTCTTCTCCGGAGGTGCTGGAACGGATGATCCAGGCCGGCGTCGATGTGGTGCGGCTGAACTTCTCGCACGGCAAGGCGCAGGACCACATCGACCGCGCCCGCATGGTGCGCGAGGTCGCCGCCCGCGCCGGTCGGCAGGTGGCCATCATGGCCGACCTGCAGGGACCGAAGATCCGCGTCGGCAAGTTCGAGAACGGCAAGATCGAGCTGGTGAACGGCACGCCCTTCGTGCTGGACGCCGACCGCACCGAGCCCGGCAACGAGATGGTCGTGGGCCTGGACTACAAGGAACTGCCGCGCGACGTGAAGCCCGGCGACACGCTGCTGCTCAACGACGGCCTGCTGGTGCTGACGGTGGAGGCGGTGCGCGGCTCGCAGGTGCACACGATCGTCAAGCAGGGCGGCGAGCTGTCCAACAACAAGGGCATCAACAAGCAGGGCGGCGGCCTGACCGCGCCCGCCCTGACCGGCAAGGACATGGAGGACATCAAGACCGCGATGTCCTTCCAGTGCGAGTACCTGGCGGTGAGCTTCCCCAAGAACGCGACCGACATGGAGATGGCCCGCCAGCTGGCCAACGTGGCCGGCGAGCCCTTCCGCCACAAGCCGGGCATGATCGCCAAGATCGAGCGCTACGAGGCGATCCCGCATCTGGAGGCGATCCTGAAGGCCTCCGACGGCATCATGGTCGCCCGCGGCGACCTGGCCGTGGAAGTCGGCAACGCCGCCGTGCCCGCGCTGCAGAAGCGCATGATCAAGATGGCGCTGGAACTCGACAAGGTCTGCATCACCGCGACGCAGATGATGGAGTCGATGATCGTGAACCCGGTGCCGACCCGCGCCGAGGTGTCCGACGTCGCCAACGCCGTGCTCGACGGCACCGACGCCGTGATGCTGAGCGCCGAGACCGCCGCCGGCCGCTTTCCGGTCGAGACCATCCAGCAGATGGCCGCGATCGCGCTGGAGGCGGAGAACGCCGAGTTCGTGACGCTGGACACCGACTTCGCCAACCGCCAGTTCGGCCGCATCGACCAGTCGATCGCGATGGGCGCGCTGTTCACCGCGCACCACCTGGGCTGCAAGGCGATCGTGGCGCTGACCGAGTCCGGCTCCACCGCGCTGTGGATGAGCCGCCACCGCATCCACGTGCCGATCTACGCGCTGACCTCGCAGGTGCTGACGCATCGCAAGATGGCGCTGTACCGCAACGTGACGCCGCTGATGATGCCCAACTTCAACGACCGCGACGAGGCGTTGAAGGCCGCCGAGGACCTGCTGATCGAACGCGGCGTGCTGATGCCGGGCGACACCTACGCGATCACCTGCGGCGAGCCGATGGGCTACCCGGGCGGCACCAACATGCTGAAGGTCTGCCGGGTCGGCTGACGAGTCAGCCGACACCCGGAGCCGCTCCGTGACACCACTGCGCCGCCGCGATCTGCTGATCGGGGGCCTGGGCGCGGGGCTGGCGGCCGGGACCGTGCTCGCACAAGGCGACGCGGGCATCGATGCCGCTCCGGGCGCCGCCGCGGACGGCCGGGAACCGGTCCGGCTCGCGATCGGCGAGCAGACGCACCAGCCCTTCGTCCTGCCGCTTCTGAAGCAGATCGCCGAGGCGGCCGACCTGCAATGGGAATTGCTGCTGCTGCCCTGGCCGCGCGCGCTGCTGGGGGCGGAACTGGGCCGGCATCTGGTCTTCGGGCTGTCGCGCAATCCGGCGCGGGACAAGGTCTTCGCGTACAGCCAGCCGGTCTTCGTGAGCCGCGGCTGGCTGGTCGTGCCGAAGGCGCGGCCCCTGCGCTTCGACAGGCTCGAGGACCTGCGCGGCCACGCGCTGTGCGTGGCGCGCGGCGCGACCTACGGCGCGGCGTTCGAGGAGGCCCGGCAGAAGCAGCTGTTCCACGTCGAGGGCGGCGGCACCGATCTCGGCGGCCGCGCGCGCATGCTGGCGGCGGGACGCTGCGACGCGTTGATCGCGACCCACCGCGGCAGCGCCGCCGCGCTGGAGCGGCGCTTGCGCGCGCTGCGCAACGGGGCGCAGTTCCAGGTGTTGCCCAAGCCGGTGGTGGAAGAGGGCATCGTGTTCGGCGCGGCCAAGGGCAGCGAGCCCGCCGCGCTGCTGCCGCGTCTGGACCAGGCGATCGCCCGCAGTCGCGCCGCGCTCCAGGCCTTGGTCGACAGCGATCTCTGACGCGCGGATCCGTCCTCAGGCGTTGCGCGCGGCCTGCACCAGCGCGGCGATGCGCGGCGTCATGTTCAGGGGCACGAGTTCCACTTCGTGGTGCGCCCGTGCGAAGACGCGGAACAGTTCATCCGCGAAGGCGTGACCGACATCGGTGACACCGTCGAAGTCCACTTCCGCCCGCTTGAACTGCGGCAGCCGCGCCGCCACGCGTCGCGCCTGCGCGCGGGAATCGAGCATCTGCCCCGCGACGACGACCAGGTTCAGCATCACCCGCGTCTGGTCGAAGGCGATGCCGGTGCCGTCGACGCTCCACTGCTCCAGCACCTGCTCCAGCGTGCGCGTGCTCTCCAGCGACATCGCCATGTAGATCGAGCTGCCCTGGCGCGGCAGGCCCTTGCCGTCCTTCCACGCGTTGCCCTCCCAGGCGCGGCGCTGGAACGCCTTGCCGTTGGCGTGGATGTCGAAGACGTCCGCCAGCTGCGAGCTGAAGAACAGCCCGCGCCCGGTGTGCGCCTGCGGCTGCGTCGTGAGCCGGCCCTTGCTCAGCTCCAGCATCGCGTGGCGCGCGTCGGTCAGCTCGTAGGTGTCGCGGATCTTCTCGAAGACGCCGCAGCCGTCGTCGGACACCAGCAGCTGCGCGTGGGTCGGCGTCTGGCGCAGCGACACGGTGACGCTGGTGCCGCCGCTGTGGTCGATGGCGTTGTTCACCAGCTCGGTGAAGCCGTGCTGGATCATCCGCGCGACGTTGCGCGGCAGGGTGAAGTGGGGCGCGTAGTCGCGCTGCCAGACCACGTCCTCCATCAGCCCGTGCAGCGTGTAGCTGCGCGCCACCTGCCGCAGCGCGCCCGGCCCGAAGACCGGCCGGCGAGCCGTGCCCGAGCGCGTCAGCCAGTGGGCGTCGACCAGGCGGCGCAGCGCGTTCAGCGTGGCGCGGTGGCTGGCGCCGGTGCGCTCCTCGACGAAGGCAGGGAGGTCGAGCGAGTGCTCGTTGGCGGCGGCGGTGATCCAGAGCGTGAGCTGATCGATCGCGAGGCGGGTCATGGAATTCCTGGAAGCGGCGGTCGCGTGGGCGGTCCTCGCCGCCGGCGGCGGGGCAAGGCACGGCGCTTGCTCCGACGGGCCGGGACGCCCGGGCGACAGCCTACCGGCCGCTTCCGCCGCCGCGCAAGCGCACAGACCCCTGTCCGGGGGGAGCGCGCTTGCGCGGATGCGGTCCTCGCCCGTCTTCGCCCGTGCACGTGCGCTGGCCCGGCGGCCGGCCAGGGGGCGCGGCCCTGACGGGTGGGCCATGCAGGCGACTGGTATGGCACCAGTTCAGGGGGAGCCCCAGGTTGGTTACAGGGCCGTCATGGGGGCTCGCTAGAATCCCGAACAGTTACGGCGCGGTTACGGCGAGGTCGACGACACGGTGCGTCGCCTGCCCGCGGCCCAGGATTTTTCACTATCTCGGAGAACTCTCATGGCACTCGTCTCGATGCGCCAGTTGCTGGACCACGCAGCTGAACAGGGCTACGGCATTCCGGCATTCAACGTCAACAACCTGGAGCAGGTGCAGGCCGTGATGGCCGCCGCCGACGAGGTCGGCGCCCCGGTGATCCTGCAGGCCAGCGCCGGCGCCCGCAAGTACGCCGGCGAGGCCTTCATCAAGCACCTGATCCAGGCCGCGGTCGAGGCCTACCCGCACATCCCGCTGGTGATGCACCAGGACCACGGCACCAGCCCGAAGGTCTGCGAGGGCGCGATCAACCTGGGCTTCGGCTCGGTGATGATGGACGGCTCGCTGATGGACGACGGCAAGACCCCGTCCAGCTTCGACTACAACGTGGACGTGACCCGCCGCGTCGTGCAGATGGCGCACAAGGTCGGCGTCACCGTCGAGGGCGAGCTGGGCTGCCTGGGCAACCTGGAGACCGGCGACGCGGGCGAGGAAGACGGCATCGGCGCCGACGTCAAGCTGGACCACAGCCAGATGCTGACCGATCCGGAAGAGGCGGCGACCTTCGTCAAGGCGACGCAGCTGGACGCGCTGGCCATCGCCATCGGCACCAGCCACGGCGCCTACAAGTTCTCCCGCAAGCCCACGGGCGACATCCTGGCGATCTCGCGGGTCAAGGAGATCCACAAGCGCATCCCCAATACCCACCTGGTGATGCACGGCTCGTCGAGCGTGCCGCAGGAGCTGCTGGCGATCATCAACCAGTACGGCGGCAAGATGAAGGAGACCTTCGGCGTGCCCGTCGAGGAGATCCAGGAAGCGATCAAGCACGGCGTGCGCAAGATCAACATCGACACCGACATCCGCCTGGCGATGACCGGCGCGGTGCGCAAGTTCCTGTTCGAGAACCCGGACAAGTTCGACGCCCGCGAATGGCTGAAGCCGGCCCGCGAAGCCGCCAAGCTGGTCTGCAAGGCGCGCTACCTGGAGTTCGGCTGCGAAGGCCAGGCCCCCAAGATCAAGCCGCGCAGCCTGGTCGACGTGGCCGCCGCCTATGAGCGCGGCGAGCTGGCGCAAGTCGTCCAGTAAGCTCCGGACGCGTCAGAACGTCCCCGAACGGACCGGCCTCGCGCCGGTCTTTTCATTTCTGCCCGCCTCATCTCCGTACTCGTCTTTGGGAATCCGCTCATGGCACATGCGTTCACCTACGGCACGCTGATGTGGCCGGACATCATGGCCCGCGTCTGCGGTACCGACGCCGAGCCCGCCGCGCCGCCAGTGGCGGCGACGCTGGCCGACCACGCGCGCCATCCGGTGCGGGGCCACGACTACCCGGGGATGGTCCCGGCGACCGGCCATCAGGTCGTCGGCCGGCTCTACCTCGACGTGCCCGACGCGGCGTGGGCGCGACTGGACCGCTTCGAGGGCGAGGACTACGAGCGCCACGAGGTGCTGGTGACGCTGGCCGACGGCAGCTGGCAGCGGGCCTGGACCTATCTCTTCAAGCCGGGCGCCGTGTCCCGGCTCGATGAGGGCGACTGGGACGAGGCGCGCTTCGAGCGGGAAGGCAAGACGCGCTTCGTCTCGCGATACGTCGGCTTCACGTCGATCTGAGGCGTCCTGAAGCGGATCGACGGGTCGCCCCGCGTCGGCGGGCAGTCTTGAGCCGCCTCTAGAATCCCGGCTTTGCCGTTCCGCCCGACCGCACACCATGACCGCCGCCCTGCACACCTCGTCGATCACCTCCCTTCCCCTCATCGCACGCGGCAAGGTGCGCGAGAACTACGCGGTCGGCGAGGACCGCATCCTCATGATCGCGTCGGACCGCATCTCGGCCTTCGACGTCATCATGAACGAGCCCATCCCGGGCAAGGGCGCGCTGCTGACGAAGATGGCGCTGTTCTGGTTCGACAAGCTCGACGGCATCGTGCCCAACCACCTGACCGGCGACGATCCGCTGTCGGTGGTGACCGAGGCGGAGAAGGCCCAGGTCCGCGACCGCGCGATGCTGGTCAAGCGCCTGAAGCCGTTGCCGATCGAGGCGGTCGTGCGCGGTTACCTGGCCGGCAGCGGCTGGTCCGAATACAAGGCCAGCGGCAAGGTCTGCGGCGTCGAGCTGCCCGCCGGCCTGCAGAACGCCAGCAAGCTGCCGCAGCCGATCTTCACCCCCGCGACCAAGGCGGAGATGGGCGACCACGACGAGAACATCGATTTCGAGCGCTGCGCGGCCATCATCGGCCGCGAGCTGGCCGAGCGCGTGCGCGACATCGCGATCCAGCTCTACCAGCGCGCCGCCGACATCGCGCTGACCAAGGGCATCATCATCGCGGACACCAAGTTCGAGTTCGGCCTGGACGCCGACGGCACGCTGACGCTGATGGACGAGGTGCTGACGCCCGATTCCTCGCGCTACTGGCCGGCGGAGAGCTATGCGGTCGGCAGCAACCCGCCGAGCTACGACAAGCAGTTCCTGCGCGACTGGCTGGAGCAGGCGACGGTGGACGGCCAGCCCTGGGGCAAGGTCGCGCCGCCGCCGGCCCTGCCCGAGGACGTGATCGTCAACACGTCCGCCAAGTACCAGGAAGCGCTCGACCGGCTCACCCGCTGAGGCCCGGCATGCCTGACGCCCCAGCCCCGCCCCCGGCCGCTTCCGCCGCTTCCGCTGCCCCGGGCCCCGTGGTCATCAAGTCCCGGCTCCTGAAGCAGCTGGACAAGGACATCGCCGCCGCGACCTCGCCGATGGCCGCGGCCGCGGCGCGGGCCAAGCGCGCAATGCTGCTGGCGCGTCACGGCGCGGTGGGCGAGGCGCGCGAGGCGCTGACGGCGCTGCACCAGCTCTCCTTCCAGCATCCGCATCCGGAGATCGGCGCCTGGCTGCACATGGCCGAAGGCCTGATGAGCTACTACAACGGCTTCGTCGCGCAGCAGGCCTGGGACCGCATCCAGCGCGCGCATGCGATCGCGGGCAGCTCGCCCGCGCTGATCGAGGTGCGCGTGCTCGCGTCGGCCTGGCTGTCGCAACTGGCCTTCATCCGCCACGATCCGGTGGCGCTGGTCGATTACGCCCAGCGATGCCTGGGCGAGGCGCTGCCCGAGCACAACGTGGCGCAGGCCCGCCTGGCGATCACGATGGGCCTGGCCTGGCACTACGCCGGCGACCTGGCGTCCGCGCAGCGCTGGTACATCCGCGCGCGCCGCCACGCGTCGGTGGAGGGCGACGATGCGTCGCTGTCGGCGCTGATGTTCAACATGGCCGGCATGCGGGCGTCGCAGCTGCGGCGCGAGAGCCTGTCGAGCCAGTCGTGGCGCGGGTCCGGGGTGATGCTGTCGGTGGACTCGGTGCACCACTTCGACGAGGCCGTCGGCGCGCAGATGATGACCGAGCTGACACCGGTGCTGCGCGCGCAGGTGCTGACGATGCAGGGCGGCTTCGACGAGGCCAGACGCCTCTACGAGGAGCATCTGCCGCAGGCCATGTCGCTGGGGCTGGAACGCCTGGGCAGCAGCCTGCTGTCGGACCTGGCGTGGTGCCGGGCCAACCTCGGCCAGCGCGAGCACGCGCTGCATCAGGCGCGCGAGGCCGAGATCGAGCTCGATCCCGAGTGCGAGCTCGACGATCGGGCGATCACGCACAGTCGGCTGGCGCAGACCTTCCGCATGCTCGACGAGACGGCCGACGCGGATCGCCACCAGGCGCTGGCCGACGAGGCCTGGCGGCAGTTCTTCGAACAGCAGCAGCAATGGCGCGACCTGCTCGCGGGCAGCGCGCTCGAAGCCTGAAGCCACCCCTTGGCGAAAGGGCATGAAGGCTTCAGCACTTCCACCGCCGCTGGCCCTCACCCCCACCCTCTCCCGCAAGCGGGAGAGGGAGCCACCCCAGTGCTCCTGCTCCGAATGGCTCGGTGCATTCTCACTCCCTCTCCCGCTTGCGGGAGAGGGCGGGGGTGAGGGCCAGCAGCCTGGGCAGTCAGAGGACGTCAGCCCTTCGGTGCGAAGCGCTTCGCGACGAAGCGCCAGATCATCGCCGTCGCATCCGGCCCGGTCGGATCGCTGAACGGCTCCTTCGCGGCACCGCCGCTCCACGCATGGCCGAGGCCGTCGATCTCGACGAGCGTCGCCGCGATCGTGCCGCCGCGCTTGAAGTCGACGATCTGCATCGGCAGCCGCTTGCCGCGCTGCACGCGACGATCGTGCACCGTGGCGGCGCCCGCGGCGAGCGCCCATTGCCGCGCCGCCTCGAACGCATTCGCGGCGGCAACGACGCGGTCCTGATTGCCTTGGATGACGAGGAGCGGAGGCCACGCCGTACCGCCTTCCACGCCCGCTGCTTGCGCTCGCCCGCGCATCGCGCGCAAGGCGTTCGTCGCGGAGCTCGCCAGACCCGGCGGCACGCCCGAATGCATCGCGACGGCCTGGAAGCGTTCCGGATGCAGCGTCGCCAGCAGCGCGGCCATGCCCGCGCCGGCGGACAGTCCCACGAGCGCCACCCGCTCGCGATCGGCCCCGTGGAGCAGGCAGACCTGATCGATGGCGGCGAGGATCAGCGCGGCTTCGCCCTGCGCGCGACCGGACTCCGTGTCGAACCAGTTCCAGCAGCGTTGCGGATTGGCGAGGCGGCTCTGCTCGGGATAGAGCACCAGGAAGCGCTCGCGCGCCGCGAGCCGGTTCATCCGCGTGCTGCGCGCGAAGCCGGCCGGATCCTGTCCGCAGCCGTGCAGCATCACGATCAGCGGCGGGCGGTCGCCCGCGCTCATCCCCGTAGGCCGGAAGAGCCGGAAGCGCCGCATGCCCGCGCGGCCGCTCGCCAGCCCGGAGAGCCAGTCGCCGAGCCCCGGCGACGGATGCGGCGGCGTCTTCTCCAATCCGGGCACGGCGTCCTTGGTGGCGTCACGGGCGACCTTCGTCGCCGCGCGCATGACCTGACCCGTGACGGCGCGCAGGCCCTTGTTCCAGGCCTTGCGCAGGGCGGCAGTGGAGGAGCGTTTGGGCATCGGCGATCCATCAAGGGGCTGCGCTATTCTCCGGCCGCGGCGAATCGACCGTGAACTCAAAAATCAACACGTGAGCGCGACGACTCTCGACTTCCTCACCGCGCTGGGCATCGACGCGCAGGCCACCGACCGTGACGTGCGCCGGGCTTACGCGCGGCGGCTGAAGGCGATAGATCACGAGACCGAGGTCGATGCCTTCCACGCGTTGCGCGAGCACTACCAATCCGCGTTGCAATGGGTCGCCGAACGCGATCGGCAAGGCGTGCGGCAAGGCCCGGCACCGGAAGCGGCACCGGCGCAGGAAGCGGACTTCGGCCCGAGCAGCGAACAGGACGTCTCGGTCGGCCACATCGCGAACACAGTCGCGGTGCCCGCGCACCTCGATGCAATCGAGGCAAGCGACGATCCGGACCTTGCCGTGTTCGACGAATTCAACGCGAAGCTGTCCGCCGAGGTCGACAGCGAGGCCTCCGCCGAAGCGGCGTTGACCGCCGCGCTGGGGGATCCGCGGCTGGCGAGCCTCGATGCGCCGGCGCGCTTCGAGGCGCGGGTGGCGATCCTGCTCGCCAACGGCTGGCAGCCCGGACACCAGTTCCTGTTGCTGCCCGCCATCAAGGTCTTCGGCTGGCAGCAGGACTTCCGTCGGCTGGAGACGCTGGGACAGGTCGGCGAGTTCCTGCACGCGGCGATCATGCAGCGGGACTACTTCTTCGCGCTGTCGCGCGACGTCTTCGAGGTCTACGCGGAAATCGTCCGGCGGCTGCGCGACGGCAAGGATCCGAGCCGTCGCCTGCTGATGGAGGACATGTCCAAACTGCGGATCCTCACGGCGCAGTTTCCCGAATGGTTGCATGTCGTCACATCGATGGAGAACGTGCGACGCTGGTACGCGCTGTTCGACGCGTCGCCGGAAGCGAAGCGCTGGGAGAAGGAGGGGCGGCCGGTTGGCGTGCTTTACGCGGCCCCTGCGGAGGTCCCTCGACGCCGGTTCGCCGCGGGCGGCTGGTTGATCGCGCTGCTCGTGCTGGCGCTGCCGTCGCTGAAGAGCTGCATCGACGGGCTCTGACGCGTCCACTGAGGCTTCATCGCGTTCATCGGCGCTTTCATCGGAGCGAGCTCTGCCGCGTTAACGGGGTCCGCACACCGATTGCCGCATCCGCTGGCATGATCGCCCCCATGTCTTCGACACGCTGGTCCCTGGCGGACCTCCCGTTGTCCCGCATCGAGCCGGAGCGCGTGCGCGAGCACGACGCGCTCTTCCTGCTGGTCTGCAGCGCCTCGTTCATCGAGAGCGGCAGCGACATGTACACCCGCAACCTGATCGAACATTTCGCCGACGATGCCGAGGTCGGCGCGTGGCTGCGCGACCACTGGGAGCCGGAGGAGTTGCAGCACGGCGCCGCGCTGAAGGCCTATGTGCGGCATGTGTGGCCGGGCTTCGACTGGGAGTCGGCCTACGCGGGTTTCTTCGACGAGTACGCGCGGCTGTGCACCATGGACGAACTGGAGCCGACGCGGGGCCAGGAGATGGTGGCGCGCTGCATCGTCGAGATGGGCACGACGACGTACTACCAGGCCCTGCACGAGGCCACGGACGAGCCGGTGCTGCGCGACCTGTTCTGGCGCATCCGCTGCGACGAGGTGCAGCACTACAAGAACTTCTTCGCCTTCTTCCGCAAGTACCGCGAGATCGAGGGTCTCCATCGCGGACAGGTGCTCGCAGCGCTGGTGCGTCGCGCGTTGGAACTGCGCAAGGAAGACGCATCGATCGCGTTGAGGCACGCGGTCAACGGGCGCCTGCGCACCGGCGGCAGGGACGGCGGGCCCGCGCCCATCGCCAACGCGGAGCAACTGACGAAGGAGGCGATCCAACTTGTCCGATCGAATCTGCCGATGGGTCTGGCGGTGCGCATGACGCTGAAGCCGCTGCTGCTGCGCCCTGGCGTGCAGCGTGTCGTCGAACGTCCGCTCGCCGCGATCGGCCGGCGTGTACTGCTCACCTGATCAACGCAAACCAAGGCCCGCGGGCCTGAGCCTCACTGGGGCCGGAATGGGGCTTGGGGTTCGCGGACGCGAGGCCCCATGCCCCGTGGAGAGCCCGCGCCTGGCGTCCCGCAGTCAGCGCCGCAGGCGCTCCACCGCCAGATCGATGAACGCCCGCACCTTGCGCGACGCGCGTGGCCCTTGATGCTGCAGCGCCTGCACCGGCACGGGCGGCGGCGCGTGTTTCGCGAGCACCTCCACCAACTCTCCCGACGCGAACTGCGTCTCGACCATGTACGACAGCACCCGCGTGATCCCGAGCCCTTCGCTCGCGGCGGCGATCGCATGGTCGTTGCTGTTGGTGGCGAGCCGCGCGCGCACCGGCACGGCGACCGTCGCGGCATCAACCCCTGACCCCTCGCGGAACTTCCATTCGGCCCCGAATTCCACCCCCAGCGCCGCGATCAACGTGTGTTTCTCCAGATCTTTCAGCTGCTTCGGCGTCCCGTTCCGCTTGAGGTAAGTGGGCGACGCGACCGCCACGCGCCGCACCGTGGCCAGCGGCGTCGCGTGGAAGGACGCATCGGGCAGATCCCCGATGCGGACGGCCACGTCGACGTCCTCGTTGAGCAGATTGACGTTGCGATCGAGGAAGCGGCATTCGACCTCGGTCTCCGGATAGCGCTCGAGGTAGGCCAGCACGACCTGGTTGAGCTGCAGCCGCCCGTACATCACCGACGCGCTGACGACCAGCTTCCCGCGCACGGCGCCGTGCGAGCCGCTCGCCGCCTGTTCGATGTCCTGCAGCTCGCCGAGCACCCGCCGGCAGTCCTGCGCATAGCGCTCGCCGACCTCGGTGACCTTGACCACGCGGGTCGTGCGCACCAGCAGCCGCACGTTCATCGCGGCCTCGAGCTCGCTCACCGCGCGCGTCACGACCGGCGCCGACACGCCCAGCCGACGCGCCGCCGCGGAGAACCCGCCCTCCTGGACGACGGCCACGAAGATGGCCATGGCATCGAGCTTGTCCATATCTTTCCTGATTCCGGAAGAGTCATTTTCCCGGCGCGCCGATTCTCTCCGCGGGGCGTCCAGACCACCATCCGTTCACCTTCCACCCACCGGAGAACTTCCATGAGCCGCATCCACGTCGTCGAGCCGTCCACCGCCACGCCCGAGCAGAAGGTCCTGCTGGACGCGATCCAGGGCCAGCTCGGCATGGTCCCGAACTTCCTCAAGGTCTTCGCCAACTCGACCACGGCGCTGCAGGCCTTCCTCGGCCTGTACGGCGTCGCCAACGGCGGCAGCCTCGATCCGCTGGACCGCGAGCGCATCGCCCTGGCGCTGGCCCAGCAGAACGGCTGCCAGTACTGCGTCTCGGCGCACACGGCGATCGGCCGCAAGACGGGGCTCTCCACCGAGGAGATCGCCGCCGCCCGCGCCGGCACCAGCGAGGACGACACCTCGGCCGCGATCCTGAAGTTCGCGCAGAGCCTGATGGACAAGCGCGGCGAGATCTCCGCGCTGGAACTGACCCAGCTCCGCGCCGCCGGCGTCGACGAGGCGCAGATCGTCGAAATCATCACCCACGTCGGCATGAACTTCCTGACCAACATCCTGGGCAAGGCCAGCCTGGTCGAGATCGACTTCCCGAGCGTGAAGCTCGAACTGCCGGCGACGGCGTAAGCCGCGCCATCGTCATCACCTTCGGGAGTTCATCATGGGACGCGCCTATTCCGACATCACGTTCACGCCGACGGTCCGCGATGTCCAGTCGGAGATGGGAAGCCGCGAGCAGTACGCCTTCCTCGACACGATGAGCGACCGGGGCGAGGTGCTGACGGCCCGCGAGGCGCAATTCATCGCCGAGGCCGATCACTTCTTCCAGGCCACCGTCAGCGAGACCGGCTGGCCCTACGTGCAGCATCGCGGCGGTCCGAAGGGCTTCCTCAAGGTGCTGGATGCGAAGACCATCGGCTTCGCCGACTTCCGTGGCAACGTGCAGTACCTGAGCGTCGGCAACCTGCGCCGCGACGATCGCATCTCGATGATCGTCGTCGACTATCCGAATCGCCGGCGGCTGAAGCTGCTCGGCCGCGTGGAACTCGTCGAGGCGGGCGCGAGCGCGCAAGGCGACGCGGCGATCGCCGCGGTGAGCGATCCGGCCTACGGCGCGACGGTCGAACGCGCCTTCCTCATCCGCATCGAGGGCTGGGACTGGAACTGCCCGCAGCACATCACGCCGCGCTTCACGGAGGCCGAGGTCGCGACGCTGATGGCGCCGATGCGCGCACAGGTGCAGAAGCTGAAGGCGCAGCTGAGCGAGGCCAAGGCGAGCATCGCCGCCACGGCCTCGCGCGATTCGGTGGCCGCGGGGGCGGAGACGATCGTCGCGAGACCGACGGTGCTCGGCGACGGTCCGCTGGCGCTGACGATCAGCGGCGTGCGTCAGCTCACGCCCTCGGTCCGCGCGTATGAGTTGCGATCCGCCGACGGTTCCCCGCTGCCCATGGCCGCCGCGGGTGCTCACCTCGACGTGCCGGTGCGGCTGGCCGACGGCACGAACTCGACGCGCAGCTATTCGATCGCGTCGAGCCCGCAGCGCACCGACGCCTACGAGATCGCCGTGCGGCACGAGCCCGAAGGCAAGGGCGGCTCGGCGGCGGTGCATCAGGATTTCGTCCTCGGCATGCGCCTGAACTGCGGGCTGCCGAGCAACGCGTTCGCGCTGGTGGAGGCGCCGCACAAGGCCGTGCTGATCGCCGGCGGCATCGGCATCACGCCGATCAAGGCGATGGCTCACGCGCTCGCGGCGCGGGGCGACCGCTTCGAGCTGCACTACGCGGTCCGCTCGCGCGCGCAGGCCCCCTTCCTCGGCGCGCTGATCGAGGCCTTCGGCGACCGCGTGAAGGTCCATGCGAAGGACGCGGGCGAACGCCTCGACGTCGCGACCTTGATGCGCGGCCTTGGCGAAGCCGATCACGTCTATGTCTGCGGGCCGGGCCGGTTGATCGATGCCGTCGCCGCCGACGCCGCGGCGGCGGGCATCCCGTCCGGTCGCGTGCACGTCGAGAAATTCAGCGTCGACACCGCCCGGTCCGGCGACCGCTCGTTCGTGGTCCATCTCGTGCGCAGCGGCAAGGACATCGTCGTGCCCGCCGACCGGTCGATCCTGGAGGCCGCGGAGGCGCAGGGCGTGCGCGTGCCCGCGTCATGCCGCATCGGCCACTGCGGCACCTGCGCGACGCGCGTCGTCGACGGCACGCCCGAGCATCGGGACGAGGTGCTCACCGACGCGCAGAAGACGGAACAGCAGCTGATGTGCGTCTGCGTCTCGCGGACGACAGGCGAGGCATTGACGCTCGACCTCTGACCCGACCGCCCCTACAGTCCGCTCGTCCGACCGCTTCCCCCGGTCGATGCGCGTGCAGGAGCAGCTCGATGAACCTTTCCCGATGGGCGGTCCCCGCCTCCTACTTCAGCATGGTGCTGGGCCTGACCGGCCTGGGCAACGGCTGGCGCGTCGCGTCGCGGCTGTGGGGCTTCCCGACCTGGATCGGCGAGGCCGTCATGGCGGTCGCCGTGGCCGTCTGGGCAGTGCTGCTGCTCCGGTTCGCGATCAAGTGGATCGCGGTCCGCGAGGCCGCCCGGGCGGAAGCCGCGCATCCGATCCAGTGCTGCTTCATCGCCCTGGTGCCGGTGGCGACGATGCTCGCCGGCATCGGCGTGCTGCCGCATGCGCACGGCGCGGGGACGGTGATCATCCTGGTCGGCGCGGCGGCGTCGCTGCTCTTCGGGCTGTGGCGCCACGGCGGTCAATGGCGCGGCGGCCGCGACGAGAAGGCCACGACCACGGTGCTCTACCTGCCCACCGTCGGTGCCAACCTCGTGTCGGCGATCGCGATGTCGGCGCTCGGCTGGCCGAGCTGGGGCCAGCTGTTCTTCGGTGCCGGCGTGCTGGCCTGGATCGTCCAGGAATCCATCATCCTGGGCCGCTTCCTGACCGTCGAGCCACTCCCGCTGGCGCTGCGGCCGACGGTCGGCATCCAGATGGCGCCGCCGGCGGTCTCGCTGCTGGCCTACGCCGCGGTGACCGTCGGTCCGCCGGACCTCATCGCCCGCATGCTGCTGGGCTACGCGATCGTGCAGGCGCTGATGGTGCTGCGGCTGATGCCGTGGATCCGGCAGCCGTTCACGCTGTCGTACTGGGCTTTCACCTTCGGCGCGACCGCAATCTCCACCGGCACGATGCGCTTCGCCGAGCGCGGCGACGATCCGGTCTTCACGACGCTCGCGCCGGTGCTCTTCGCGATGAGCAACGTCGTCATCGCCGGGCTGTCGATCGCGTCCGTGGTGGCGGTGCTGCGGGCGAAGGCGGCGCCTGGGACCCCGTCAGCGCCCGCGCCCGCGCCGACCGCTTCGGGCAGCTGATTCAGCGTCTGTCGTCGAAGGGCGCAAACACCTCGGCGACCCAGTCGACGAACAGCCGCAGCTTCGCGCTCAGGTGCCGCGACGCCGGATAGACCACGTGCAGGGGATGACGCGGCCGTGTCCAGTCGTCGAGCACCGAGCGCAGCGCACCGGACCGCAGGTGCGGCGTCGCCGCGAAGCGGAAGGTCTGCCCCAGGCCCGCGCCGGCCAGCAGCACGCTCAGGTGCGCGGTGCTTTCGTTGACCGCCATCACGGCTTCGCCGGCGATCTGCAGATGCTCGTCGCCGCGATGGAACTGCAGTGGAAACGCGCGACCCGTGAGCGAAGAGAAGTAGCCCGCGATCGCATGACCCGGCACGCGGGCGCGGTCCTCGGGTTCATGGATGCGGGCGATCAGCTCGGACGGATGCTTCGGGATGCCGCGCGCCTTCAGGTAGACCGGGCTCGCGCAGGTGACCCAGTCGAGGTCGGCGATGCGGCGGGCGACCAGGGTGTTGTCCGCCAGCTCGCCGCCGCGGATCACGCAGTCGATGCCTTCGCCGATCAGGTCCACGGGACGGTCGCTGACGCCGAGGTCCACGTGCAGCCCGGGATGCCGCGCGCGGAAGTCGGGCAGGGCGGGGATCAGGATCATGTTCGCGAGCACCGAGCCGATATCCACGCGCAGCCGGCCCCGCGCCTGGGCGCGTGACCGGGCGGCGAGCTCGTCCATCTCCGCGAGGTCGTCGATCAGGCGCCGCGCGCGCTCGTAGTACGCCGCGCCCTCGGGCGTGACGCTCACGCGCCGGGTCGTGCGCTGCAGGAGCCGCGTGCCGAGGTGGCGCTCCAGGTCCTGCACCAGCTTCGTCACGGTCGGGCGCGGAATGTTCATCGCGTCGGCGGCCTTCGAGAACGCGCCCGATTCGGCGATGCGCACGAAGACGCGCAGGGCTTGCAACTGGTCCATCGATGGCTCTCCTCTCCCGAAGTCCCGATTATTCAGGATGGGGAAAAAAGAAGTCGAGTTCGACGGCTTTATTCGACCGGTCGTAATTCTTAAGCTTCGCTCACCTCTTCACCTCTTCACCACTTCACCTCTTCACCACTTCCTGAACGGAGCGAATCATGAGCAAGCAACTTGAAGGCAAGGTCGCCGTCGTCACCGGCGGCACCACGGGCATCGGCCTGGCGGCCGCGAAGGCCTTCGCGTCGGAAGGCGCGATCGTCTACATCACTGGCCGTCGCAAGCCGGAGCTCGATGCCGCCGTGGCCGCGATCGGCCCGAACGCGGTGGGCGTGCAGGCGGACTCGACGAAGCTGGCCGATCTCGACCGGCTGTACGCCGAGGTCGGCGAGCGCCACGGCCGCCTGGACGTGCTCTACGCCAACGCCGGCGGCGGCATGATGGCCGCGCTGGGCGAGCTGACCGAGCAGCACGTCGACGAAACCTTCGATCGCAACGTCAAGGGCGTGATCTTCACCGTGCAGAAGGCGCTGCCGCTGCTGGACAAGGCGGTCTCTGGCGCGTCGGTGATCCTCGCCGGATCGACGACGAGCTCGATGGGCACGGCGAACTTCAGCGTCTACAGCGCGACCAAGGCGGCGGTGCGCAACCTGGCGCGCAGCTGGATCCTCGACCTGAAGGGCCGCGCGATCCGCATCAACACGCTGTCCCCCGGCCCGATCCACACGCCGGGACTGGTGGAGCTGGCCGGCCCCGATCCGGCCAACCAGCAGGGCCTGCTGGACTACCTGACCTCGCAGCTGCCGATCGGCCGCATCGGCCAGCCGGAGGACATCGCGAAGGCGGCGGTCTACCTGGCCTCGGACGCCTCGTCCTTCGTCACCGGCATCGAGCTGTTCGTCGACGGCGGCATGGTGCAGGCCTGAGCCGAAGCCCGATCCGAGGCTCGGGCTTGAACGGGTCGTGCGGCGCGAGGCTGAGCGACCGGTCGCTCAGATCTCCGAGTCCCACGGCTTCGACAGCCGCATCGCGCAGTTGATGATGCCCACCATCGAGTAGGTCTGCGGGAAGTTGCCCCAGAGCTCACCGGTGACCGGGTGGGTGTCCTCGGACAGCAGACCCACGTGGTTGCGCGAGGCGAGCAGCGATTCGAACAGCTCCCGCGCCTGCTCGACGCGGCCGATGCGCGCGAGCGCGTCGATGCGCCAGAACGCGCAGATGTTGAACGAAGTCTCGGGCTTGCCGAAGTCGTCGGGCGCCTCGTAGCGGCGCATGTAGGGGCCATCGCAGAGCGAGGCCTCCAGCGCGTCGACGGTCTTGATGAAGCGCGGGTCCATCGGGTCGATGAAGCCGACCTCCGTCATCAGCAGTACGCTGGCGTCCAGGTCCTTGCCGCCGAAGCTCTCGACGAAGGCCTGGCGCTGCTCGCTCCAGGCGTTGTCGAGGATCTTCCGCTTGATCAGCGCGGCCCGCTCCTCCCACAGCGCGGCGCGCTCCGGCAGCTTGAGCTCGCGCGCGATCTTGGCCAGGCGGTCGCAGGCGGCCCAGTTCATCAGCACCGACGAGGTGTGCACGCGCGCCCGCGTGCGCAGCTCCCACATGCTGGCGTCGGGCTTGTCGTGGATGGCGAAGGCCTGCTCGCCGGCGCGCTCCAGCAGCGCGAACTCGTCGATGCCGGCGCGCTGGTGCAGGCGGTGGTCGAAGAAGGACTGGGCCGAGCCCAGCACGATGTTGCCGTAGACGTCGTGCTGGAAATGCTCGTAGGCCTGGTTGCCCGCGCGCACCGGGCCCATGCCGCGGTAGCCGCGCAGGTGCGGGACCATGTACTCGGTGAGCTTGGCCTCCAGCCCGATGCCGTAGAGCGGCTGCACGTGACCGTCCTTGGACTGGCCGATGATGTTGCGCAGCCAGCGCAGGTAGTCCTCCATCGTGCCGGTCTCGGACAGGCTGTTGAGCGCGCGCACGACGAAGAAGGCGTCGCGCAGCCAGCAGTAGCGGTAGTCCCAGTTGCGCTGCGTGTGCGGGGCTTCGGGCACGCTGGTCGTCATCGCGGCGACGATCGCGCCGGTCTCCTCGAACAGGCACATCTTCAGCGTGATGGCGGCGCGGATCACCGCCTCCTGCCACTCCAGCGGGATGGCGAGCCGGCGCGTCCAGTCGCGCCAGTAGCTGATGGTCTTCTCCTCGAGCACCCGGGCGGTGTCCTCGACGGCGCGGTCCAGCGTCTCGTCGGGGCCGAATATGAAGCTCATCGGCATGTCGAGCGCGAAGGGCGTCTCCTCCTGCACGTAGGTGAGCGGCGCGTTGGTGGTCAGGCGGATGGTGCCTTCCGGGCCGACGAAGCGCAGGTGGTTGCTGCCCCGGGTGCGGGCCGGATGCGCGGAGCCCCACTGGATCACGGGCCGCAGGATCACGCGGATGCGCGGATGCCCCTGGATCGGACGCATGCGGCGCACCAGCATCATCGGGCGGTAGGGGCGGTCGTTGAGGAAGAAGCGCGGCATGAAGTCGGTGACCTCGATCGCGTTGCCGTGCGTGTCGTAGAGGCGGGTGCGCAGCACGGCGGTGCCGTGGTCGTAGGACTGCTCGCTGCGGGAGAAATCTTCCAGCTCGACCTGGAAGGTGCCGTCGGGACCGATGCCGTCCGGCGAGTCGATCAGCGCATGGAAGACGGGATCGCCGTCGAAGCGCGGGGCGCAGCACCAGACGACGCGGGCGCGGTCGTCGATCAATGCGCTGACGGCGCAGTTGCCGACCAGGCCGAGTTTCAGAGACGCCGCTTCCATCGTTCCTCCTTGTGTTCGTCGTTCTTGCGATGTGCACGGACGGAAGCTGGGCAGCGGGCAAGGAACGTTCCCGTGGAGCGGGATCCGCCCGGGGAAAGGGCGGTGTGCGATGGCAACAGAGTGTGGCAGCGCCCGCTACGCCGCCAGCCGGAAGGTGCTCACCAGCGCCGTGAGCTGCTCCGCCTGCGAGCGCAGGCTGCCCGCCGCCGCGGCCGATTCCTCGACCAGCGCGGCGTTCTGCTGCGTCATCTCGTCCAGGCGCTGCACCGCGACGTTGACCTGCCCGATGCCGTCCTTCTGCTCGGCGGCCGCCGTCGCGATCTCGCCGACGATGTCGGCCACGCGCCGCACGCCCTGGACGATCTCGCCCATGGCCGCGCCCGCGTTCTGTGCCAGCCGCGTGCCGGTGTCCACACGCAGCACGCTCTCGCCGATCAGCGCCTTGATCTCCTTGGCCGCGCCGGCCGAACGCTGCGCCAGCGCCCGCACCTCGCCGGCCACGACCGCGAAGCCCCGGCCCTGTTCGCCGGCGCGCGCCGCTTCGACCGCCGCGTTCAGCGCCAGGATGTTGGTCTGGAAGGCAATGCCGTCGATGGTGCCGATGATGTCGTTGATGCGGCGCGAGCTCGATTCGATCTGCTGCATCACCGCGACCACCTCGCCCACCACGTCGCCGCCCTTGGAGGCCGACACCCGCGTCGCGCTCACCAGGTCGTTGGCCTGCTGCGCCGAGCTCGCCGTGTTGGCGACCGTCCCGGTCAGTTCCTCCATCGAGGAGGCCGTCTCCTGCAGGTTGGAGGCCGTGGCCTCGGTGCGCGCCGACAGGTCCTCGTTGCCGGTCGCGATCTCGCGCGTCGCGACGTTGATCGTCTCCGTGCCGTCCCGCACCTGGCGCACCATGCGCCGCAGCGAGTCCTGCATCGCGCTCAGCTCGCGCAGCAGCACGCCGATCTCGTCGCTGCGGTCGACGACGATGTCCTGGCTCAGGTCGCCGCTGGCGATCGTCTGCGCCACCGCGCCGGCCCGCACCATCGGGGCCCGCACCGACTGCGTGATGCGCCACGCGATGACGATGCCCAGCACCACGGCCAGCGCCGTCAGCGACAGCATCAGCGTCGCCGCCTGCGCGGCCTGCTCGCGCTGCAGCGCGGAGAAGGTGTCGGCGTCCTCCGAGATCAGCGCCACGAGCTTCTCGACCGAGGCCAGGTAGCTGGCCGCCGCCGGGACCAGCGTCTGGTCGACCTGCCGGCCGCCTGCCTCCGGATCGGCCTTGATCGCGGCCATCACGCCTTTGCGGATGTCGACGTAGCGTTGCCGCTCGGCCGCGATGACCGGCAACTGCGCCTTCTGTTCGGGGTCGTCGATCGCCTTGTCGAGCATGGCCTGCAACTCGTTGATGCGATCCGTGGTCTTCGTCATCTCGCCGGACAGGAAGCTGCCGAGGCCCTCGTGTCCGCCGGACTTGGCCATCGCCATCACGCGGTTGAGATTGAGCTCGGTGGCGGCGCGCCAGTTCGTGGCCATGAGCCGGCGCTGCTCGAGCGTGTGCAGCTGATCGCTGAGCCGCACCATCTCGCGCAGCTTCATCACGCCGACGCCGGTCATCAGGGCCGCCATCGCGAGGACCGCCGCGAAACCGACCTGCAACAAGGTCGTGATCTTCATCCGGCTCAGTGCTTGCAGCATGGCGTGCTCCCACATCGATGGTGCGATCGATTATGGGAGGGCCCCCGCGGGGCGGCAACACGAGGGTGAACCCGCCCCCGGTCCCGGGGGCGCGCCCTCACGCGAGCCGGAACACCCGCACCAGCTCCGCGAGCTCCTTGGCCTGCTGCTGCAGGCTGTCCGCGGCCGCGCTGCTTTCCTCGACCAGCGCGGCGTTCTGCTGCGTGACCTGGTCCAGCTGCGTGACCGCGTCGCCGATCTGCAGGATGCCGCGCGACTGCTCGTTGCTCGCGGAGGCGATCTCGGCGATGAGCACGCTGACCTGCCGCACCTGCTCGACGATGCCCTGCATCGCCGCGCCGGCGTCGTCGGCGAGTCCGGAGCCGGACTGCACCTGATCCACGCTGCGACCGATCAGCGCCTTGATCTCGCGCGCGGCCTGCGCCGAGCGCTGCGCCAGCGCGCGCACCTCCGACGCGACCACGGCGAAGCCCTTGCCCTGCTCGCCGGCGCGGGCCGCTTCGACGGCGGCGTTCAACGCGAGGATGTTGGTCTGGAACGCGATGCTGTCGATGACGCCGATGATGTCGGCGATCTGCTTGGACGAGGTGCTGATGTCCTGCATGGTCCGCACGACCTGCTGCACGACGCCGCCGCCCTGGCCGGCCGCCTCGGCGGCGCGCGCCGCCAGCGCGTCCGCCTGGCCCGCGGTCGAGGCGTTGTTCTTCACCGTGCTCGACAGCTCCTCCATCGACGCGGCGGTCTGCTGCAGGTTGGCCGCCTGCTCTTCGGTGCGCTGGCTCAGGTCGAGGCTGCCGGTGGCGATCTCGCTGGAGCCGGTCGCGATGCTCTCGCTGCTGTGGCGCACGCGGCTGACGATGTCGCGCAGCGAGCCGGCCATGGCGCCCAGCGCCGCGATGAGCCGCGCGGCCTCGTCCTGGCCGGGCGCGGCGTCGCGGCTGCGCAGGTCGCCCTGCGCGACCGCCTCGGCGAAGTGGACCGCCTCCTGCATCGGCGCGGTGATCGAGCGCGTCGTGAAGACGCCCGCGCCCAGCGCGATGACCACCGCCGCCAGCGCGGCGGTCAGGCTCCAGGCGCGCACCGACGCGGCGGTCGATTCGGCGGCGTGGAAGGATTCGGCGCCCACGCGCACCTGCAGCGCCAGCAGGGCGTCGATCGCGACCTTCGCCTGCGCGCCCAGCGTCACGATGCGGTCGCCGTAGATCGTCTGCGCCTTGGCCACGTCGCCGGCCTTCACCGCGTCGCGCGCCGCCAGCAGCCCCTGCCGCACGTAGTTGCCGCGGACCTCGGCGAATGCGTCCGCCAGCCGCTTCTCCTCGTCGGTGAGGTAGGTGGCCATGTAGTCCTTCCACAGGCCGGTGATGGTCACGATGTTGGCCTGCAGCTGCGTGTCCAGCGTCGACAGCTGGGCAGGGTCGCGGATCATCTCGGTGACCAGGATGCGGTTGCGCAGCATCAGGCTGTCGATGTCGCCGATCTGCTTGAGCGGAAGGGTCCGGTCCTCGTAGATCGTCTTGAGGTCGGCGAAGACCCGGCCGCTGCCGCGGATGCCCAGCGCCGAGACCCCGAGGATCAGCAGCAGCATCAGGCCGAAGGCCAGCGACAGGCGCTTGCCGGTGGTGAAACGGCGCAGGAAGGTCATGACGGTCTCCAAGGCATCTTGTGGTTGACGGTGTGGGAACCGATTGCACGATATATGCCAGCGACAGGGAAGCCCCGCACGCCGGTGACGACGAACCGCCTCCGCCGTGATGCGCGTCACGACGCGGGATCCGCGCCGTCCGGCTTCGGAGGAAGGTTCTTGCGCGCGACCGGATCGACGAAGGAGACGTGCCGGGCCCGTGGCCGCGCCGCCAGCGCTTCTGCTTTCAGTACGCCCAGGCGGTAGAGAAGTTCGGCCTCCGGCAGCGGCACGCCCAGTTCGGCGAAGACCTTGAGCGCCCGGTCGAATCCCCGGCGCGATTCCCAGTCCATGCGCAGGAGCCGGGCCGCCTGCTGGCGCGCCTTGCGCTCGTCGTCGACGTGTTCGGACTTCGCGTGGGCGGAGTCCGGCCAGGCCCAGCGCTGCAGCCGCGCGACGGTGACGAGATCGCGCGGCAGCCGCGACGGGCGGAGGCTGCCGCGGACCGGACAGGCGATCTCCCACTGGTCGGCGAGGAGCCTGGTGACGCGGGTCAGGTCGCCGGCGTCCAGCCCGGTGGCGTCGCCCTCGGCCGGCAGGCGGCCCAGCAGGCCCTGCACGACGATCGAGGCAGGCGCCGTCAGCAGCTCCCTGGGGGCCATGCGCAGCGCGGCGAGGAGGGTGTGCTTCTCGGCGGCGGTCGGCGTGACGGTGGGAGGACTCGTCGCGCTGGTCGACGCGCTGGTAGAGGCGGCGGTCGAGGCGGCGGTCGACGCGCCCCGGAGCGCGGCGCTCGCGGCGCCCTTCGTGACGACCCGCCTGGCGATGCTTTCGATGGCGCCCGCGAGGGATCGTCCGCTCGCACCCGGTGCGGCGGCGGGCAGTCGCGCCCGCAGGGCGGCGATGGTGTCCGCGAGCCGCAAGGTCATTTCGTGGAAGGCGGCGGTCGGCGGCAGCTCCAGGCAACAGTCGTCGTCGCACAGGGCGTCGCGCAGGCTCGCCACCATGGCGAGCCGCACATCGGATGCCAGCAGGTCCGGCGCGCCGTCCGGGGGCGCTTCCGGCACGATACTGCAGGCCTGCGCGGTCTTGCGAAACAGCACGGGGATGGGGACGTCGGCCGCGTTGCGCAGGAACGGACGCGGCAGCGTGGTCTCGAACAATCGAAGGGCCGTGTCCGTCGGGAGGTCGACCGGCCCGCCCTGGGCGACGATGCCGGCCGCGCTGAGGCATTCGGTGCCGGGCAGTTCCCGCAGGAATCGATTGACCGTCGCCGCGGCGCAGCCTTCGGGCAAGGCGACCATCGGCGGGTAGTGACGCGGATGCGGAAACGTCAGTTTTCCGAGTTCGCGCAGGAAGCCGTCCGGCAGTTCGTCGAGCGCCGCCGCGCGCAGGTCGCGCAGGTCCGCGACGACCGTTTCCGCACTGGTCAGCCGCTGGAGCAGCGGATCGAGGACGGCGCTGTCGCCGCGGCGCGACACGGTGGAGAGCGCCTTGGCGAATGCGAAGGAGGTGGGCGACGGCAGCATGCGGGGAGACTTCGGCGACGATCCCCTTCAGTGCGTCGCGGCCGGCGTCGCGGCACGCTGCCGCGCACGGCTCACATGCTGCGCCGGTACTGTCCACCCACCTCGAAGAGTGCCGCGGTGATCTGTCCGAGCGAGCACACCCGCACCGCGTCCATCAGCACGTCGAAGACGTTGCCGTTGGCGATGACGGCCTGCTGCAGCCGCTTGAGCATCGCCGGCGCCTCGCCCGCATGGCGCGCGTGGAAATCGGCCAGACGCGTCAGCTGGCCCTGCTTCTCGTCCTCGGTGGAACGCGCCAGCTCGATGTGCTCCGGCACCGGGTCGCCGTGCGGGTTGCGGAAGGTGTTCACACCGATGATGGGGTACTCGCCGGTGTGCTTCAGCATCTCGTAGTGCATCGACTCTTCCTGGATCTTGCTGCGCTGGTAACCCGTCTCCATCGCACCCAGGACCCCGCCGCGCTCGGCGATGCGCTCGAACTCGGTCAGCACCGCCTCCTCGACCAGCTCGGTGAGCTCGTCGATGATGAACGCGCCCTGGCTGGGGTTCTCGTTCTTCGCCAGGCCCCACTCGCGGTTGATCACCAGCTGGATCGCCATCGCGCGGCGCACCGATTCCTCGGTCGGCGTGGTGATCGCCTCGTCGTAGGCGTTGGTGTGCAGCGAGTTGCAGTTGTCGTAGATCGCGATCAGCGCCTGCAGCGTGGTGCGGATGTCGTTGAAGGCGATCTCCTGCGCGTGCAGCGAGCGGCCCGAGGTCTGGATGTGGTACTTCAGCTTCTGGCTGCGCTCGTTGGCGCCGTACTTGTCGCGCATCGCCACGGCCCAGATGCGGCGCGCGACGCGGCCCAGCACGGTGTACTCCGGGTCCATGCCGTTGCTGAAGAAGAAGCTCAGGTTGGGCGCGAAGTCGTCGATGTGCATGCCGCGCGCCAGGTAGGCCTCCACGAAGGTGAAGCCGTTGGACAGCGTGAAGGCCAGCTGCGAGATCGGGTTCGCGCCCGCCTCGGCGATGTGATAGCCGCTGATCGAGACCGAGTAGAAGTTGCGCACGTCGTGGTTGACGAAGTACTGCGCGATGTCGCCCATCACCTTGAGCGAGAACTCGGTCGAGAAGATGCAGGTGTTCTGGCCCTGGTCCTCCTTGAGGATGTCGGCCTGCACCGTGCCGCGCACGTTGGCCAGCACCCAGGCGCGGATCTTGGCGGCCTCGTCGGCGGTCGGGTCGCGGCCGTTGTCGGCCTTGAACTTCGTCAGCTGCTGGTCGATCGCGGTGTTCATGAACATCGCCAGGATGGACGGCGCCGGGCCGTTGATCGTCATCGACACCGAGGTCGTCGGGTGGCACAGGTCGAAGCCGTCGTACAGGACCTTCATGTCGTCCAGCGTCGCGATGCTGACGCCGGAGTTGCCGACCTTGCCGTAGATGTCGGGTCGCGGCGCGGGATCGGCGCCATAGAGCGTGACCGAGTCGAAGGCCGTCGACAGCCGCTTGGCCGGCAGGCCCTCGGAGACCAGCTTGAAGCGCCGGTTGGTGCGGAAGGCGTCGCCCTCGCCGGCGAACATGCGGGTGGGGTCCTCGCCCTCGCGCTTGAACGCGAACACGCCGGCCGTGTACGGGAAGCTGCCGGGCACGTTCTCCAGCATCAGCCACTTCAGCAGCTCGCCCTGGTCCTCGTACGGCGGCAGCACGACCTTGCGGATCCTGGTGCCCGACAGCGAGGTCGACACCAGCGCGGTGCGGATCTCCTTGTCGCGGATCTTCACGACGTACTCGTCGCCCGCGTAGGCCTGCTGCATGTCGGGCCACTGGGCGAGCAGCTGGCGCGCGTCGGCGTCGAGCCTGGCTTGACGCGAGGTAGCCAGCGCTTCGAGCGAGGCCAGCGACGCGGCGCGTGTCTGCGCATCTCCGCCTGCTTCGGTGCCGCCCAGCATGGCCGCGCTGGCAGTCAGCTGCTGGATCTCGCGGGCCAGGCGCGCCTGCGCGCGGGCCCGCTTCTTGTACGAGCGCACCGTGTCGCCGATCTCGGCGAGGTAGCGCGAGCGCGCCGGCGGCACGATGGGCGTCTGGTGGGTGCTGAAGCGCGTGGCGGCGACCGGCAGGCGGCCCACGCCGTCCCGCAGGGACAGGCCGAGCTCGGCCAGACGCGGCTTCAGCGCCTGGTAGAGCGCGGTGACGCCGTCGTCGTTGAAGCGGCTGGCCATGGTGCCGAAGACCGGCAGTTCCTCCGCCTTCTTGCCCCAGGCCTCCTTGTTGCGCTGGACCTGCTTGGCGACGTCGCGCCAGGCGTCCGCCGCACCCTTGCGGTCGAACTTGTTGATGGCGACGAACTCGGCGAAGTCCAGCATGTCGATCTTCTCGAGCTGGCTGGCCGCGCCGAACTCCGGCGTCATCACGTACATCGGCACGTCGACGTGCGGCACGATGGCCGCGTCGCCCTGGCCGATGCCGGAGGTCTCAACGATGACGAGATCGAAGCCCGCGACCTTGGCCGCGGCGATCACGTCCGGCAGCGCCTGCGAGATCTCCGAGCCGAAGTCGCGCGTCGCCAGCGAGCGCATGTAGACGCGCTGGCCGGCCGCCCACGGCGCGATCGCGTTCATGCGGATACGGTCGCCGAGCAGCGCGCCGCCGCTCTTGCGGCGCGACGGATCGATGGAGATCACGGCGATGCGCAGCGCGTCGTCCTGGTCGAGGCGCAGGCGGCGGATCAGTTCGTCGGTCAGCGAGGACTTGCCCGCGCCGCCGGTACCGGTGATGCCCAGCACGGGGGTGCGCAGGCCCTGGGCGGCGTCGCGCAGCGCCTGCGTGAAGGCCGCATCGGCGCGGCCGTTCTCCAGCGCCGTGATCGCCTGCGCGAGCGCGCGCCAGGCGCTTTCCGAATGGCCCTGCAGCGCGGCGACGGCCTTCGGCGCGGCGGCGCTGAGGTCCTGGTCGCAGCGCATGACCATCTCGCCGATCATGCCCATCAGGCCCATGCGCTGGCCGTCCTCGGGGCTGAAGATGCGCACGCCCTGGTCGGCCAGGTCGCGGATCTCGGCCGGCACGATCACGCCGCCGCCGCCGCCGAAGACCTGGATCTTCTCGCCGCCGCGCTGGCGCAGCAGCTCGACCATGTACTTGAAGTATTCGACGTGGCCGCCCTGGTAGGAACTGACCGCGATGCCCTGCGCGTCTTCCTGGAGGGCAGCGGTGACGACCTCGTCCACCGAGCGGTTGTGGCCCAGGTGGATGACCTCCGCGCCCATGCTCTGCAGGATGCGCCGCATGATGTTGATCGCCGCGTCGTGCCCGTCGAACAGGCTGGCGGCGGTCACGAAGCGGACCTTCTGGGTGGGGCGGTACTCGGCCAGGGCCTTGTACTCGGCGGACATCTCGGTCATGCGTGTGTCTCCGGCTGGGGGCGCGGTCGCCTGCGAGGGATGAGGATGGTCCCGCCGCGGCGCCTGTCGTGGGCGATCCCTTTTGAGGATCGATGGTGCCCGCCAATTCTAGGTTCCGGTTGACGTTTACGTAAACGAGAGGAGCCTGGGGTATTCAGCCGCGTGGGGCGGGGAAACCCTGGTTCAACGGCGTTGGAGCGCCTAACGATGCCTGCGCTTGCCGATCCCGAGCAATACCACCAGGCCCACCGTCATGAGGGCCCACGCGCCCGGCTCGGGCACGGTCGCGGCCAGCGAGCCGGCATAGTCCACGCCGGCCGAGTTCAGCGCGCTGAAGGCGGTGATCGCGCGTCCGCTGGCGTCGCTCAGCCCGGTGATGCCTTCCCAGGTCAGCGAGTGGCTGAAGTCCGTGCCGACGGCCGACCAGCCCGTCGCGCCGGAGCCGTCGTCGGTGCTCAGGAAGTGATACGCCTGCACGCCCAGGCCGAGGTCCAGCGCGATCGGCTGGCCGAAGACGAAGGACACGGTCAGCGTGTGCCAGCCGAGCGGATCGCCGACGTCCTCCGAGAAGGGGGGGCGGCCGGTGGTCAGCGACACGGAGCGCGTGCCCGAGACGCGGTCGACGCCGACGGCCGCATCCACGCCTTGCGCGGTCAGCGCGGCGTTGAAGTTCCAACTGGCGCCCTGCGTCATCGTGGACGTCGGACTGGGGGCGGTGAACGCGCCGGCGATGCTGATCGTGCCGTCCACGTGCACGCGCGCCGTGAACGTGCCCGTTGCGCCGTCCGCGCATCCGGCGCAGGCGATGACGAACTCGTCGTGGATGGAGCCGCCGGCGAACAGGTTCGCGATGGTCTGACGGCCGCCATCGTTGACCGTGTCGAGCGACCCTGACACGGCCGCCCGGGTCCGCAGCTGGCCGTAGTCGACCTGGGAGACACCCTCGGCATCGAGGCGGGTGCGGGTCAACGCGGTCGAATACCCGGTGTGGAACGTGAACGAGGACGTGCCGCCGATGCGGTCGTCGCCAGCGAAGTGGTCGCGCTCATTGAGCGAGGGGTCGTAGGCGGTCAGCGTCTCGCCGTAGCCGGCCCAGGCCGGCGCAGGAGCGGTGGCCGCCAACGCGGGCGAAGCCGCCAGGGCCGGCAGGAGCGCCGCGGCCAGGAGCGCCGGTGCCACGGCGCGGGCCGACGCGACCACGGTGCCCACTGTTTCCGCCGTGGCCGTGCGCAGCGCGCGGACGCGGCGGCGGGCGAGGGCGCCCAACGCCGCGAGTCCGGCCAGCATCAGCGCCCAGCTACCGGGTTCGGGCACGACCGCCAGCGAGCGCGCGTAGTCGATGCCGACGGCGTTGAGCGCCGTGAACGCGCTGACGAGCTGGCCGTCGGCGTCCCGGACAGCGGTGATGCCGTCCCAGTACATGCTGTGCGTGGCGTCGGTCGTCATGGCGCCGCTACCGCTGAACGAGCCCGTGTTGTCGCCGGTGTAGACGCCGCCCAGGACCGCCGCGCGCAGGCTCATGTCGAGGTGGATCGCCTCGCCGAAGACGAAGTCGATCGACAGTTCCTGCAGACCCGCGGACACGCGCGGGCTCTCCTCGACGCCCGGGATGCCGTTGTGCAGGGTGTCCAGGCGGTAGTACTCGAACGAGCGCTGACCGGGATTCGGCGGTCCGGGAACGTCGGGCGGCGTCGGATCCGGCACGCCGTCGGCGCGGATCTGGAAGCTCGTCGACCAGTTGGTGTCGGCGAGGTTGCCGCCGGTGTCCGTCACCGGCTGGCCGAGCGCACTGTCGCGCGCGGTGGCGGCGTCGAAGTAGACGCGGAAGCTCATCGAGCCGATCGTCCCCGCGGCGCAACCGCCACACTGGATGACGAAGCTGTCGGTCAGCGAGGACGTCATCTCCGCGCGGACATAGGTGCTCTGGTTCGCGCCCTGCGCCGACAGCGACGTCGATCCCCGGACGTAGGACTGCAGGGAGCCGTAGCGCGCCGCGCCCCAGCCGTCGATGCGGGCCGTGGACGACAGCGCCGCGTCGCTGAAGCCGATCGCATCGCTGAAGCCGCGCACCGCGCCCGGCGGCACGAAGCCGCCCTCTTGAGCGCTGCGATCCGGCGCGCCTGCTGCGCTGAGTTCGTAGCTGTAGCGGGTGGCGAAGGTCTGCGCCTGGGCGCCGCCCGTCAGCGCCGCGAGCATCGAACCTGCGAGCATCGACGCGCGCAGGCGTCGATGTCGCGCCGGCCGCCCTTGCCCTTGCCGAGGCCCTTGCCGGTGTTCTTGCTGGTGTTCTTGCCGTGATGCGGGCCCGCGGCGGGTGAGCAACCCCAGCAGGGCCAGGCCGGTCGCCACCAGCGCCCAGGTGCCGGGCTCGGGCACCGGCGCGAGCGAAGCCGCGAAGTCGACGCCGTTCGCGTTGAGCGCCCTGAACGCGGCGACCTGCTGCCCGTTCGCGTCCCACACCGCGGAGATGCCGTCCCAGTACATCGAGTGGGTCAGGTCGACGGTGGTGGTGCTGTCGCCGCTGAAGGTGCCGCGGCCCTCGCCGCTGTTGACGGCGTTCAGCACCCCCGCGGTCAGGCTCATCTCGAGACGGATCGCCTCGCCGAAGACGAACTGGATCGAGAGGTCCTGCCAGCCCGGCGAGACATGCGGCGATTCGATCACCCCGGTGCTGCCATTGCGCAGGAGGTCGGTGCGGGAGTACTGCAGGGTGGAGACGCCCGGATTGGGCGGAGACGGATCGCCGCCAGGATCCGGAACGGGATTGGGCACGCCGTCGGCGCGGATCGAGAACGTCGCGCCCCAATGGGTGTCGGCGACGTAGATGCTGCTCTCGGTGAGTGGATCGACATGACCGTCGCGCAGCGTCGTGCCGCCGAAGTAGATCCGGAAGTTCATCGTGCCGATCGAACCGGCGGCGCAGCCGCCGCAGCCGATGACGAAGCTGTCGGTCAGGGCGGCCGTCAGGTCACCGCTGGCGTAAGTGCTGAACATTGGTGCCTGCGACTGGACCGAACTCGTCGCGTGCGTGTACGCCTGGAGATGGCCGTCACCGGCGCGGCCCCAGCCATCGAAGGCGGCCTGCGACGTCCCGCCGGCGTTCTGCGCGCCGTTGGTGACGTCCACGCTCAGGGGCACGCCGGGTGTTGCCGCGGTGTGGGAGGTCTGGCCGACCTTGTCCGGCGCGCCGCTCGCCCGGACGGCGTAACTGACGCCGGTGGTGAACTCGGCGGCGGACGTCGCGCCGGCGGACAGCGACAGCAACGCGGCGAGCAGGATCTGCAGATGGGTCAGGCGCATGACGGTCTTCCCGACGATGACGAAAGCATCGTCCGCGCCACGGTACGTGGAAGCGACGTTTCCCGCGGCCCCCGCAAAGCAGGACCACGGGCACGTGGGTTGCGCCGATGCGGGCGCGTTGCTTGCTCGCGCGAAGCCCTGTGCCGGCGGCGGCGCGGCATGGAACTTGCGCTGGACCCGGGCGTGAAGCCGCCGCCCGCCCCCGTCGCCAGCCCGCCGCCCGTGCATGCCACGCACGCGGCGCATGCCGGCTTGCGGGTGCTGCTCATCGACGACGGCGCGCACCGCGTGGACCTGCTGCGCGACGAACTGGTGCGTCAGGGCTGCGAGGTCGTCGGCGTCATCGAGCAGGCCACGCTGATCCACGACTGCGTGCTGCGGCTGCAGCCGGACGTGGTCATCGTCGACGCCGAGTCGCCCACGCGCGACACGCTGGAGAACCTCGCCACGCTGTCGACCAGCATGCCCCGCCCCGTGGTGATCTTCGCGGAGGACGAGGACCGCGCGCCGATGCGCCGCGCGATCCAGGCCGGCGTCAGCGCCTACGTCGTGGCGGGCTTGCAGACGCAGCGTCTCGCACCGGTGCTGCATGTCGCGATCGCCCGTTTCGAGCAAGACCTGGCGCTGCGCGAGGAACTCAGCAAGGCGCAGGCGCAGCTGGCCTCGCGCAAGCTCGTCGACAAGGCCAAGGGCATCCTGATGCGGGAGCAGGGCCTCGACGAGGACCAGGCCTACCAGCGCCTGCGCAAGCTCGCGATGGATCGCGGCGAGGCGCTCGCGCAGGTGGCGCGGCGCGTGATCGACGCGCACGATCTGTTGCGAGGCTGAACGCACCGCAACGGCGCATCCGTGCCGCGAGACAGTGCATGGCGACGGGCCTCGAGCCCCCCGGCCCGCCTGCTGCCCTCCGTGCCGCAGGGCATCGACCGGGTGGCACGCTTCCTGCGAGGTTCTGGTCGTGCCCTCGCAACGGCGTGAGGGTCACATCGAAAGATTTGGGCAAAGGCGTCCGATCGGTTCCGCTTCGACGAAGCGGGACGGTCGCGACGCCTTTTTTGTTTTTCCCCCGGAGGTCTTGAATGCAACACGGTTCCCAGGAGGGTCTGATGAGCGCTGAACGTCGCAAGCTGCTCGCCACCGGCGCGGCGCTGGGCGGTCTGTCCGCGCTGCCGGGCGGCGGCGCCTTCGCCGCCGGCTCCGACAAGCCGGAGAAGGAGGAGGTCCGCATCGGCTTCATCCCGCTGACCGACTGCGCGTCGGTGGTGATGGCGGCCGCGCTGGGCTTCGACAGGAAGTACGGCATCAAGATCGTCCCGACCAAGGAAGCCTCCTGGGCCGGCGTGCGCGACAAGCTGGTCAACGGCGAGCTCGACATGGCGCACGTGCTCTACGGCCTGATCTACGGCGTGCACCTCGGCGTGGCCGGTCCGAAGAAGGACATGGCCGTGCTGATGACCCTGAACAACAACGGCCAGGCGATCACGCTGTCGAAGAAGCTGGCGGATGCGGGCGCGGTGGACGCGGCCTCGCTGGCCAAGGTCATGGCCAAGGACAGGCGCGACTACACCTTCGCGCAGACCTTCCCGACCGGCACGCACGCGATGTGGCTCTACTACTGGCTGGCCGCGGCGGGCGTGAACCCGCTGAAGGACGCCAAGGTCATCACCGTGCCGCCGCCCCAGATGGTGGCCAACATGCGCGTGGGCAACATGGACGGCTTCTGCGTCGGCGAGCCCTGGAACCACCGCGCCATCATCGACGGCATCGGCATCACGGCCGCCACCACGCAGGACATCTGGAAGGACCATCCGGAGAAGGTGCTGGGCACCACCGGCGACTTCGTCAAGAAGTATCCCAACACCGCGCGCGCCGTGATCATGGCGGTGCTCGAGGCCGGCCGCTGGATCGACGCCAGCCTGTCCAACAAGCAGAAGATGGCCGAGACGATCGCCGACAAGGCCTACGTCAACACCAGCGTCGACGCGATCAACCAGCGCATCCTGGGCCGATACCAGAACGGCCTGGGCAAGACCTGGGACGACCCCAACTACATGAAGTTCTTCAACGACGGCCAGGTCAATTTCCCGTGGCTGTCCGACGGCATGTGGTTCCTGACGCAGCACAGGCGCTGGGGGTTGATCAAGGAGCATCCGGACTACCTCGGCGTCGCGCGCCAGGTGAACCAGATCGAGCTCTACAAGCAGGCCGCGTCGGCGCTCGGCGTGTCCGTGCCCAAGGAGGCCATGCGCTCGGCGAAGTTCTTCGACGGCGTCGTCTGGGATGGCAAGGATCCCGCGAAGTACGCGGACAGCTTCAAGGTCCGCGCCTGAAGACCTCTCCCACCTCTCCCCGCCTCTACTCCCTCTACGCCCTCTCTTTTCTGATCGATGCAGGAGTCCGTCATGGTCAGTGCCGTCTTTCATTCCCCGGGTGACGCGAGCGGCGAGCCGGTCACCGTCTCGGTCGCCACGCCCTTGCCGCTGGCGCGCGACGCGGCCAACGAGCCGGTCGCCCGACCGGCGCCGGCCGCGCGACCGCCGCGCGCCGGCATCGACTGGCGCGCCGTCTGGATGCGCGTGCTGCCGCCGGTGTGCGGGCTGGGCCTGCTCTGGCTGGTCTGGACCGTCGCGACGATGAAGGGCGGCGAATTCCCGACGCCGGGCGCCACCTGGGACGCCGCGGTCAAGCTGTTCGCCGATCCGTTCTATCGCAACGGGCCCAACGACCAGGGCATCGGCTGGAACATCCTGAATTCGCTGCAGCGCGTGGCGCTGGGCTTCGGCCTCGCGGCGGCGGTGGGCATCCCGCTGGGCTTCATCATCGGCCGCTTCGAATTCGCGAGCCGCATGCTGTCGCCGCTGATCAGCCTGCTCAAGCCGGTGTCGCCGCTGGCCTGGCTGCCGATCGGGCTGCTGGTGTTCAAGAGCGCCAACCCGGCGGCGATCTGGACCATCTTCATCTGCTCGATCTGGCCGATGGTCGTCAACACCGCGGTCGGCGTGCAGCGCGTGCCGCAGGACTACCTGAACGTCGCGCGCGTGCTGCGCCTGTCCGAGTGGAAGCTGGTGACGCGCATCCTCTTCCCCGCCGTGCTGCCCTACATGCTGACCGGCGTGCGGCTGTCTGTGGGCACCGCGTGGCTGGTGATCGTCGCGGCGGAGATGCTGACCGGCGGCGTCGGCATCGGCTTCTGGGTCTGGGACGAGTGGAACAACCTCAACGTGCAGCACATCCTCATCGCGATCTTCGTGATCGGGATCGTGGGCCTGCTGCTGGAGTGGTTCCTGATGGCCGTCGCCAAGCGCTTCTCCTTCGATGACTAAGCCCACCCGCTACCGGCTACGCCGGCCCCCTCCAGGGGGCGAGCCCAGCGGCCTGGCAAAGCCAGTTCCACGGGCTCCGCTTGATATGTCGGCCCGTTTCCGGGCCTCCTGATTCACGGAGACTTCGATGAGCACTCCCTTCATCCGCGTGCAGCAGGCCGAGATGGTCTTCACCAGCCGCAAGGGCCGGTTCCATGCGCTGCGCGAGATCGACCTCGACATCGCCAAGGGCGAGTTCGTGACTTTGATCGGCCATTCGGGCTGCGGCAAGTCGACGCTGCTGAACCTGATCGCCGGCCTGCTGCGACCCACCGACGGCGGGCTGCTGTGCGACGGTCGCGAGATCGCCGGCCCGGGCCCGGAGCGCGCGGTGGTGTTCCAGAACCACTCGCTGCTGCCGTGGCTGACCTGCTTCGACAACGTGCTGCTGGCGGTGGAGTCGGTCTTCGGCGGCCGCGAGCTTCGATCGCGCCTGATGGCGCGCACCGAGGAGGCGCTGCACCTCGTCGGCATGGACCACGCGATGTTCAAGCGGCCGCATGAGATCTCCGGCGGCATGAAGCAGCGCGTCGGCATCGCGCGGGCGCTGGCGATGGAACCCAAAGTGCTGCTGATGGACGAGCCCTTCGGCGCGCTGGACGCGCTGACGCGCGCGCACCTGCAGGACGAGCTGCTGAAGATCGTCGCCGCGACGCACAGCACCGTGGTCATGGTCACGCACGACGTGGACGAGGCGGTGCTGCTGTCCGACCGCATCGTCATGATGACCAACGGTCCCGCCGCCACGATCGGCGAGATCCTGCCCGTCACGCTGCCTCGCCCGCGCGACCGCGTCGCGCTGGCCGAGGATCCGGCCTACGTGCATGCGCGCAAGGCGGTGATCGACTTCCTCTACACGCGGCACCGGCACGTGGAGTCGCGGGCCGCCTGACTGCGTGAGTCGGCTGGCCCTCACCCCCGCCCTCTCCCGCAAGCGGGAGAGGGAGTCCGACCGCTGCCCTTCTTACCCCCTCTCCCGCTTGCGGGAGAGGGCAGGGGTGAGGGCCAGCGGCGGTGGAAGTACCGAGGCCCGCGCCTCTCCCCTATCTCCAGGAGCGTCCCCATGAACGCCACCCCCGACCTTCCGCCTCTGTCCCCGCCTGCCGGGGCCTCCGCGGCGAAGAAGATGAAGCTCGTGATGATCGGCAACGGCATGGCCGGCATCCGGACGATCGAAGAGCTGCTGAAGATCGCGCCCGATCTCTACGACATCACCGTCTTCGGCGCCGAGCCGCATCCCAACTACAACCGCATCCTGCTGAGCCCGGTGCTCGCCGGCGAGCAGACGCTGGACGAGATCGTCCTGAATCCGCTGTCCTGGTACGAGGAGCACGGCATCACGCTGCACCTCGGCAAGACGGTGACGAGCATCGACCGCATCAGGCGCAAGGTCGTCGCCGACGACGGCACCGAGGCCGAGTACGACCGGCTGCTGATCGCCACCGGATCGACGCCCTTCATCCTGCCGGTGCCGGGCAAGGAACTGGAAGGCGTGATCGCGTACCGCGACATCGCCGACACCAACACGATGATCGAGGCGGCGACGAAGTACCGCCACGCCGTCGTCATCGGTGGCGGCCTGCTGGGCCTGGAGGCGGCGAATGGGCTGATGCTGCGCGGCATGCAGGTCACGGTGATCCACATCGCCGGCTGGCTGATGGAACGCCAGCTCGACGACCAGGCCGGCGACCTGCTGCGCAAGTCGCTGCAGGAACGCGGCCTGCGCTTCCGCATGGGCGCGCAGACGGAGGCGCTGATCGGCGACAAGGACGGCCTGCCGGAGGGGGAGGCCGCGGCTGGCAGCCGGGTCCGCGCCGTCCGCTTCAAGGACGGCGAGGAGATCCCCGCCGACCTCGTCGTGATGGCCGCCGGCATCCGCCCCAACACCGCGCTGGCGGAGCGCGCCGGACTGCACTGCCAGCGCGGCATCGTCGTCACCGACACGCTGCAGACGGTGACCGATCCGCGCGTCTATGCGGTCGGCGAATGCGCCGCGCACCGCGGCATCGCGTACGGTCTGGTCGCGCCGCTGTTCGAGCAGGGCAAGGTCTGCGCGAACCACCTGGCGCAGTTCGGCATCGGCCGCTACCTCGGCAGCCAGACCAGCACCAAGCTGAAGGTCACCGGCATCGACCTGTTCTCGGCCGGCGACTTCATGGGCGGCGAGGGCACCGAGGAGATCGTGATGAGCGACCCCTTCGCCGGCGTCTACAAGAAGCTCGTGATCAAGGAGGACCAGCTCGTCGGTGCCTGCCTGTACGGCGACACCGTCGACGGCAGCTGGTACTTCAAGCTGCTGCGCGAGGGCCGCAAGATCGGCGACATCCGCGACAAGCTGATGTTCGGCGAGAGCAACATCGGCGACGTCGGCCACCAGGGCCACAACAAGGCGGCCGCGATGGCCGACAGCGACGAGGTCTGCGGCTGCAACGGCGTCACCAAGGGCGCCATCTGCAAGGCGATCAAGGAGAAGGGCCTGTTCACGCTGGAGGAGGTGCGCAAGCACACCAAGGCGAGCGCGAGCTGCGGCTCCTGCACCGGCCTGGTCGAGCAGCTGCTGATGTTCACGGCGGGCGGCGACTATTCGTCGGCGCCGAGGAAGAAGGCCGTCTGCGGCTGCACCGAGCTGAGCCACCAGGAGGTGCGCGACGCCATCTTCGACGAGCACCTGATCAGGCTCGGCGACGTGTACGCGCGCCTGGGCTGGAAGACCCCCAACGGTTGCGCGACCTGCCGGCCGGCGCTCAACTACTACCTGCTCTCGTCGTGGCCCAAGGAGGCCGTCGACGATCCGCAGTCGCGTTTCATCAACGAGCGCAGCCACGCGAACATCCAGAAGGACGGGACCTACTCGGTGATCCCGCGGATGTGGGGCGGAGAGACGAGCGCCGATGAGCTGCGCCGGATCGCCGACGCCGTCGACAAGTACAAGATCCCCACCGTCAAGGTGACCGGCGGCCAGCGCATCGACCTGCTGGGCGTCCGCAAGGAGGATCTGGTCGACGTCTGGCGCGACATCGGGATGCCCAGCGGCCATGCCTATGCGAAGGCGCTGCGCACGGTGAAGACCTGCGTGGGGTCCGAATGGTGCCGCATGGGCACGCAGGACAGCACGCAGATGGGCAAGGACCTGGAGCGCGCGATGTGGCGGATGTATGCGCCGCACAAGGTGAAGTTCGCCGTCAGCGGCTGCCCGCGCAACTGCGCGGAGGCCGGCATCAAGGACGTCGGCATCATCGGCGTGGACTCGGGCTGGGAGATGTACGTCGCGGGCAACGGCGGCATCAAGACCGAGGTGGCGCACTTCCTGGTCAAGCTCAAGACGGCCGGGGAGGTCATGGAATACACCGGCGCCTTCATGCAGCTCTACCGCAAGGAGGGCTGGTACCTCGAACGCACCGTGCACTACGTCAGCCGCGTGGGCCTGGACCATGTGAAGCGCCGCATCCTCGACGACGCCGAGGGGCGCAAGGCGCTGTGGGCGGAGCTGCAGTTCGCGCTCGACGGCGAGCCGGACCCGTGGTTCGAATTCGCCAAGGCGCAGGTGGACGTGCGGCAGTTCGAGCCCGTCGCCACGGTGCAAACCAACGTTCAGCCCGCCGTTCAAGCCACCATTCAAGCCACCGTTCAGGCGTGAGGAGCACCCGATGACGAACTGGATCTCCGTCTGCACCGTGGCCGACATCCCGGTGCTGGGCTCGCGACGCGTCGCCCGTGCGCAGGGCCCGCAGGTCGCGCTGTTCCGCACCGCGGACGACCGCGTGCATGCGCTGCTCGACCGCTGCCCCCACAAGGCGGGGCCGCTCAGCCAGGGCATCGTGTTCGGCAACGCGGTCGCGTGCCCGCTGCACAACTGGACCATCGCGCTGGAGAACGGCTGTGCGCGCGAGCCGGACGAGGGCCGCACGCCAGTGTTCCAGGTGAAGGTCGAGGACGGCGCCGTCCTGCTCGATCGCGACGAGCTCGACACCGTCGGGATCGATCTGCCGGCGGTGACGGCCGGGCCCTGCACGCGCGCGGCCTGCTGAGCGGTGATGACGTGGTGGCCGAGCCGCTGTCGTCGATGAGCCCGGACGTGCGCAGCACGCGGTCGACCTGCCCGTACTGCGGCGTCGGCTGCGGCGTGCTGATCGATGCCACCGGTGAAGGCGCGCAGGCGCGGATCGTCGGCGTGCGCGGCGATCCGGATCATCCGGCCAACTTCGGCCGGCTCTGCACCAAGGGGTCGACGCTGCATCTGACGGCCACGCCGCTGGTGCGCGCGCAGCAGCGGCTGCTGCAGCCGGCGTGGCGGGCGACGCGCGACTCGCCGCTCCAGCCGCTGGATTGGGACACGACGACGCAGCAGCTCGCCGATCGATTGCTGGCGATCCGCGCCGCGCATGGCCCGGACGCGATCGGCTTCTACATCTCGGGGCAGCTGCTGACCGAGGACTACCACGCGTTCAACAAGCTGGCGCGCGGGCTGATCGGCACCAACAACATCGACAGCAACTCGCGCTTGTGCATGAGCTCGGCGGTCGTGGGCTACAAGCAGTCGCTGGGGGCGGATGCGCCGCCCAGCTGCTACGAGGACCTGGAGCAGACGGACTGCCTGTTCATCGCCGGCGCCAACACGGCGTGGGCGCATCCGATCCTGTTCCGCCGCATCGAGGCGGCGCGCGCCGCGCGGCCGGGGATGAAGATCATCGTGGTCGACCCGCGCCGCACCGAGACGGCGGAGTTCGCCGATCTGCACCTGGCGCTGAAGCCGGGCAGCGATGTCGCGCTCTTCCACGGGATGCTGCACGCGGCGATCTGGGAAGGCTGGATCGATGCCGCGTTCATCGCGCGGCACACGAGCGGCTTCGACGCGCTGAAGGCCCTGGTGCGGACGATGACGCCGGCGGCATCGGCGCGGTTGACCGGGCTGAAGGAAGCGGACATCCTGCAGGCGGCGCAATGGTTCGCGCAGTCGCCGTCCACCTTGTCGCTGTATTGCATGGGTCTGAACCAGAGCAGCAGCGGCGCGGCGAAGAACACGGCGCTGATCAACCTGCATCTCGCGACGGGCCAGATCGGCCGCGCGGGCGCGGGGCCGTTCTCGTTGACGGGTCAGCCCAATGCGATGGGCGGCCGCGAGAGCGGCGGGATGGCGACGCTGTTGCCCGGCCATCGCGACCCGGGCAATGCGGTCCATCGCGCGGAGGTCGCTGCGATGTGGGGTGTGGACGCGCTGCCGGATCGTCCGGGGAAGACAGCGGTCGAGCTGTTCCAGGCGGCGGCGCGGGGCGAGCTCAAGGCGCTCTGGATCGCGTGCACGAACCCGGCGCAGTCGATGCCCGATCAGGCGCTGGTGCGCGCGGCGCTGGCGCGCTGCGAGCTGGTCATCCTCCAGGAGGCCTTCGCGGGCACGGCGACGGCGGCGTTCGCCGACGTGGTGCTGCCCGCGGCGACCTGGGCGGAGAAGGACGGCACGGTCACCAACAGCGAGCGGCGCATCAGCCGCGTGCGTGCGGCGCTGCCCCCGGCCGGCGAGTCCCGTGCCGACTGGCGCATCGTGCGGGACGTGGCGCAGCGCATCGAAGCGGTGCTGCGGCCGGACCTGCCGTCGCGCTTCGCCTGGGAGCGTGAGGAGCAGCTCTGGCTGGAGCATCGCGAGGCGACGCTCGGGCGGGACCTCGACATCGGCGGGTTGAGCTACCCGATGCTGGAAGAGGCGCCGCGACAGTGGCCCTGGCCCGCGGGCGCGAACGCCGCGAAGGCGCGGCTCTACGAGGACGGTGAGTTCGCTCATGCCGATGGCAGGGCGCGCTTCATCACGAAGCCTTTCGTGGCGACCGCGGAGGTGCAGGACGCGAAGTTCCCGTTGGCGCTGAGCACGGGCCGCCTGCGGGATCAGTGGCACGGCATGAGCCGCAGCGGCACCGTCGCCAAACTCTTCGCCGGCGAGCCCGGGCCGGCGCTGACGATGCATCCGCAGGACATCGATCGTCGCGCGCTGAAGGCGGGCGCGCTGGTCCGCGTGCGCTCCCGGCGCGGTGAGGCGATCGTGCCGCTGCGCGCGGACGACTGCGTCGGCGCGCAGCAGGCCTGGCTGCCGATGCATTGGGGCAGCGAGTTCCTCGGCGGGCGCGGCCTGTCGGGCATCAACGCGCTGACACAGCCCGCGTACTGCCCGGACTCGCGCCAGCCGGAACTGAAGTTCACCGCCGTGGCTGTCGAGGCGGTCGACCTGCCGTGGCGGGTCTTCGGCGCCGCGTGGATCAGGCTCGGCGAAGGCGCTGCATTGCGCAGTCAGCTGCGCGCGTTGATGGCGGAGGCCGACTACGCCTGCTGCCTCCCGGGTCCGGCGCAGGAGGCATTGGAAGGGTGGAGTCTGGAACTGGCCTTTGCAGCGCCGCCACCGGGGCATGTCGTGCAGGCGCTGGCAGCGGTGCTCCAACTGAATGGCGTCGGCGTGATGCGTTATGCCGACGGGCGTCGCGGACGCAGTCGCTCGTTGCGACTTGACGGCGAAGGCGCGGACGCGAAGCTGCAAGCGTTGATGCGCGTCGGCGAGGGCAGCGAGGCCGCGTGGCTCGATGCCCTCTGGCGCGAGCGCGCACCGGTCGCCCCGTTCGGACGGCGCCTGCTGGCGCCCGACGCGGAGCAGCCCGCTGCGGCGGTCAGTCCGCAGATCTGCAACTGCTTCAACGTGCGCGAGGACGCGATCGCTGCCTGTCTCCGACGCCAGCCGGATGGCGCGCCTGAGGCCCGGCTCGCGGCGCTGCAGGGCGAGCTGCGCTGCGGCACGCAGTGCGGTTCGTGCCTGCCGGCGCTGAGGCGCCTGGTGCACAGCGTGGCATCGACGCGGACCCCGACCTCGACCTCGACCTCGACCTCGACCTCGACCTCGACCTCGACCTCGACCTCTTCGCCGGCGATCCCGGTGATGCCTGTCTCGAATCAAGTGAAGGAACCGACATGACCCCGCTCGATGCCGATCAGACTGCCAGCCCGTCGGCCCGCCCGCCGTGCGTGTCCCTCGTGGGCGCGGGGCCGGGCGATCCTGAGCTGCTCACCGTCAAGGCGCTGAAGCGGTTGCAGCAGGCGGAGGTCGTGCTGACGGACGACCTCGTCGACACACGCGTGCTGGCGTGCCTGCCGGCTTCCGCACGCGTGCTGCGCGTGGGCAAGCGCGGCGGTTGCGTGTCGACGGAGCAGCGTTTCATTCACGAACTGATGATTCGAGAAGCGAGATCCGGCGCACGCGTCGTTCGACTGAAGGGGGGCGATCCGTTCGTGTTCGGACGCGGCGGCGAGGAGGTCGACGCGCTGCGCGAAGCGGGGATCGAGGTCGAGGTGGTCAACGGCTTGTCCGCGGGTCTCGCGGCGCCGGCATCGGTCGGCGTCCCGGTCACGGACCGGCGCTGCACGCCGGGCGTGGCCTTCGTGACGGGGCACAGCGGAGAACACGGCGTCGCGCCGGATTGGGCGGCGCTGGCGCGCAGCCGGCTCACGCTCGTGGTCTACATGGGGCTGACGCGCGCCGCGGTGATCGCACAGTCATTGCAAGACGGTGGCCTGGCCGCGGAGACGCCAGCAGTCATCGTGAGCGCGGCCCACACGCCGCGTCAGCGCGAGTGCTTCACGACGCTCGCCGACCTGCCCGCCGCGATCGAGCGCGAGGGACTGCCGAGCCCGGCGCTGCTGGTCATCGGCGACGTCGTGGCGTTGTCGCCGCAGTGGCGAACGGACGTCGGCCTCGACGGGTCGAAGAGATTCAAGGATCTGGAGGCCGACCGGCCCGGCGCAGCCGTCAAGGCCGAAGGCATCGAGGACTCACGCGTCGCCGCGCGCTTCCAGGCGGCGTAGTCTCAGCATGATCAACATGCCGACGGTGAGCACCGCGGCGGTCAGCCAGAGCGAGGCGCGGTAGCTGCCGCTGGCTTGCGCCATGGCGCCGGCGAGCGCGGGCGCCGTGACCTGCGCGACGCCGTAGCTCAGCGTGAGGCGCGCCATCGCCTTGCCCGGGTTGCCGGGCGAGCGCCGGCCCACGAGCGCGAGGGTGAGGCTCACGAGGCCGATGAAGGTTGCGCCGTAGAGCAGCGCACCGATGAGCGCCGCGGCGAGGCTGCCGGACAGCATGGGCAGGACGACGGAGACGATCTGCAGCGCGAAGGCGACGAGCAGCGCATTGAGATCGCCGAAGCGGCGGGCCACGCGGTCCCACAGGAACACGGCCGGCGTGGCGGCGAGACCGACGAGCAGCCAGGCCCACGGACCCTGGCCGTGCAGCAGCGGTTGGCGTTCGACGATGGCGACGGTGAAGGTCGCGCTGATGACGAAGCCCCAGCCGGCGCAGAAGTAGCCGGCGATCATCCATCGCATCCAGCGTGCGCTGGGTGCGCCTGTGCCGAGCGTGGCGGTGGCGGGTGGTGGGACGGGCGGACGCCACCACCAGGTGATGGCGAGCAGCGGCACGCCGATGACCACGAAGCCCCACCAATGACCGGCCCAGTCGAGCGCGAGCCGGTCCATCGCCATCGCGCCGATCGCGGAGACGACGATGCCCAGGCCGAGACCCATGAAGTGGACGCCGAGCTCCGGGCGTCTGCCGGCGCGCATCAGGAAGCCCAGCACGAGGCCGGAGCCCAGCAGCATGCCGGCGGCGCCGCTGAGGCCGCCGAGGTAGCGGGAGACGGCCCACAGCGCGAGGTTGGGCGCGAGCGGCATCAGCGCCGTGGCGACGAGGCCGAGCAGCATGCCCCAGAAGTACAGCCGCGAACGCCAGCGCGGATCGTCGATGAGCGCGGCGAGGACGGCGCCGCTCATGTAGCCCGCGTAGTTGACGGCGGCGAGCGTGCCGCCCATCGCATCGCCCAGCCCGGCTTGATGCTGCATCAGCGGCAGCACCGGTGTGTAGGCGAAGCGCGCCAGGCCGATGCTCAGGATCAGGCCGGCGATGCCGCCGGCGGAAACTTTCCAGGCAAGAAGCGAGTCGACGCTGCGCATGGGTCTCTCAGTCCCGTCCCAGACAGTGCGTCATGTCCCGACGCTCATGAATCACGTCGAGGACACGCACGTGGTCGGCGGTCTCGATGTAGAAGATTTCCTGCGGAAACTTGTGTCCGACGCGCCAGTGACGAAGGCGCGCCATGTTCAGTGCCTCCGCCCAACGCCGCGACCCGATGGTCGGCGCCGAGCCGATCTGGCTGATCGCCCGACGCAACGCCTTTTGGAACTGCATCGCGGGAGCAAGACCTCCCTCGCGCACATAGAACGACATGATCTGGCTGACGGACTTGGTGGCATCCACCTGGAGGATGATGGGTTTAGCGTTCATCGCGCTCTCCCTTCCGAAGCATTGCGGCCTCTGCTTCGGCCTGCTCGACCAGTTCGTCGAAGTACCGGTCATCTGCGAATCCAGCCGGACCTGATTGGATGCTGTCGATCAGTCGGCGCTTCAGCGTCTGATTTTGGCGATGCTGGTGGAGAACCGCGGCGACGTAGTCGGCGCTGTTGTCGTGACCGTGCACGAAGGCCTGTTCGTCGAGATAGGCCAGCAGATCGTCGGGCAATCCAAGATTCAGAGTGGCCATCGTGGCGATGTGACGGTCAGGGACGGGAGAGGGGGCATCGTCGGGATGCGGGATGAAGTGCATGCTACGTCCGCAAGAGTTGGAGAGGGCAGTCAGCCTAATCCGGACGCGGACGTCCAAAACCCATTCCCAAAGCAAAACGACCTCTATTCAAGAGGTCGTTGCGCCAGATCAAAAAGTTTCCCAATCGCCGTCGGGAGCCGCTGTTGCGCTGGGTCCCGATGGGGCTGGCGCCGCCGGTTTTGGTGTATGCGACGCGGTGGGCGCTTTCGATGCGGGCGCCTTGGTGACAGGCCTTGCCACGGGCTTAGGCGTGGCCGTCTTGACCGCGGGCCTGGCGACCGGCGTCTTGGTCGCGGAGGCAGTCGACGGCTTCGGGGCCTGCGGCTTCTTCGCGACGGACGTCGCCGCCGGACGCGGCGCGGCGGCAGGCCTTGCAACCGGTGCCGGCGAGCGAGCGATCGGCGCGGGCGCCGCGACGGCGTCCGTCGCATCCCCCGGCTTCGGCTTGGGATCGCTGACCTTGAAGTGCCCCACCAGCGCGGTGAGCTTGCGCGCCTGCTCGCTGAGCGATTCGGCGGCGGCGGCCGATTCCTCGACCAGCGCGGCGTTCTGCTGCGTCATCTGGTCCAGCTGCGCCACCGAGCCATTGACGCTGCCGATGCCCTGGCTCTGTTCCACCGTGCTCGCACTGATCTCGCCGATGATGTCCGACACGCGCTGCACGCTGGCGACGATCTCGTTCATCGTCGCGCCAGCGTCGCGCACCTGCTGCGAGCCGACCTCCACCTTGGTCACGCTGTCGCCGATCAGCGCCTTGATCTCGCGCGCCGCGCCCGCGCTGCGCTGGGCCAGCGCCCGCACCTCGGACGCCACCACCGCGAAGCCCTTGCCGTGCTCGCCCGCGCGGGCCGCCTCGACCGCGGCGTTCAGCGCCAGGATATTGGTCTGGAACGCGATGCCGTCGATGGTCCCGATGATGTCGTTGATCTTCTTGGCCGACGCGTCGATCTGCGCCATCGTGCCCACCACGTCGCCCACCGCCGTGCCGCCGCGCTGCGCCACCTCGGCCGCGCTGCCCGCCAGCTGGTTGGCGGTGCGCGCGCTCTCGGCGCTCTGCTGCACGGTGCCGGTCAGCTGCGACAGCGACGACGCCGCCTGCTGCAGGTTGGACGCGGTCTGCTCGGTGCGCTGGCTCAGGTCCTGGTTGCCGCTGGCGATCTCCTGGCTGGCGGTCTGCATGCCGTCGGCGCTCGCGCGCACTTCGCGGATGACCTTGCGCAGCGAGCTCTTCATCGCGGCCAGCGCGCGCTGCACGTCGCCGATCTCGTCCTCGCGGTAGTCGCGCTCGACGTGGAACAGGTCGCCCTCGCCGATGCGCTCGGCCTCGGACATCAGCGACTTCAACGGCGCCGAGATCGTCCGCACGAAATAGGCCGTGGCCAACGCCAGCAGGCCCACGATGAGCGACATCAGCGCCGCCACGCCCCACACCGTGCGCATGCGCTCGGCGCCCGCGGCCTCGCGCAGCGCCGCCGACCGCTTCTGCTGCAGCACGACGAACTCCTGCTGCGCGGCCAGGTACTGCTCGATCGCGGGCACGACCTTCTGCTTGAGCGCCTGGTGCGAGCCGTCGTTGTCGCCGCCGGCCTTCAGCTTGTTGGCGTCGTTGCGCGCGGCGATGTAGGCCTTGCGCTGCTCGGCGATCTTCGCCATCGCGGCCTTGTCGTCGTCGTCTTCGGCCAGCGCCTCGAGCTGCTTCTGGACCTCGTTGATCGTCTCGGTGGTGCGCGCGATGTCGGCCTTCATCGAGTCGGCGACGGCGTTGTCGTTCGCGGCCAGCCCGGCCTGCACGCGGCTCGCGTTGGCCTCCGTGAGGCCGCGCCAGCGCAGCGCGAGTTCGAAACGCTGCTGCTGCCGCTCCTGTGTCACCTGGGCGACTTCCAGCAGGCTGCGTGTCCGGGACGCGGCTCCCAGCGACATGACGACCGTCATGACGGACATGACGGCGACGGGGATCCACAGTCGCGTGGCGATGGAGAACTTCATCGGTCCGGAGCCTTGTTGTTGTGTCGACGGCGTCGCCCCGGGGTGGTGCGACGAGCCTCGATTCAATCCTAAATCGGCTGTCCGGTGCACCGGCTTGAGGACAAACACTGCTAACCTGCCGCCCAGTCCCTCATGTCACCGACATTTCCCCCAAGTACTCCACACTTGCTGGCATCTCCCCCATGAGCTTCCTGGCCATCGACATCGGCAACACCCGCCTCAAGTGGGCGCTCTATGCCGGCCCCCAACCGGGCAGTCCGATGCTGGCGCACGGCGCGCAGTTCCTGGAGAACATCGAGACGCTCGCCGAGAACGACTGGGCCAAGCTGCCGGCGGCGCCGGGCAGCATGCTCGGCAGCAACGTCGCCGGCGACGCGATGCGGCATCGCGTCGAGGAGCAGATGGAGGAGATCTGGGACATCGAGCCGCGCTGGGTGGCCTCGTCCGCCCAGGCCGGCGGCGTAACCAACGGGTACGACCATCCGGGACGTCTGGGCGCGGACCGCTTCGTCGCGCTGATCGGCGCGCGGCACCATGTGCTGGCGCGCGGACGCGGGCAGGCGCCCAAGCCGGCGCTGGTGGTGATGGTGGGCACCGCGGTGACGGTCGACGCGCTCGACGCGGACGGACGTTTCCTCGGCGGCTTGATCCTGCCGGGCCACGGGATCATGCTGCGCTCGCTGGAAGGCGGCACGGCCGGCCTGCGGGTGCCGACCGGCGAGGTGCGCGAGTTCCCGACGAACACGTCGGACGCGCTCACCAGCGGCGGCAACTACGCGATCACCGGCGCGATCGAGCGCATGCATCGCCACATCCTGAAGCGCTGCGGCCAGGCGCCGGTCACGCTGATGACCGGCGGCGCGGGCTGGAAGGTCTCGCCCGCGCTGGACATCCCGCACGAGCTGATCGACTCGCTGATCTTCGATGGGCTGCTGGCGCTGCAGGCGCATCGACTGGCGCTCTGACTTCGCGCCGTCGCCTGTCCCCTCGCTCCCGATGTCGCAGGTCGAGAAGGACAACTGAGGCTCACACGTCGACCTTGAACCCGAGGTCGATCTCCGATGCCCGCGGACCTTCAGCGACTCACGGCCTGCTTGCTCTGGAAGTCCACGGGCACGGAGGTGTGCTGATGAACGACGCGCCACGTGCCGCCGTCGTTGCGCAGGAGCACCGTGAGGCGGTTTTCGGTGGCGCGCAGCGGCTGGCCATCGGCATCGAGCGCCGCGAATGCCAGCGTCGCCGAGCCGCCGGCCACCTGCGCGTCGTGCCAGGACTTGACGTCCTTCGCCGTGACGCGGACGCGCACATCCTGGATGCCGCCGAACCAGGCGGCGATCATGCCGGCCCAGTCCTCACGGCCGGCGTACTCCCACCGGTTCCAGCTGTCGAAGACTTGCATGTCCTCGGCATACAGGTCGACGAAGCGCTGCAGGTCGCGGTCGAAGACGGCGGCGGCGTAGTCGCGCAGGAAGGTGTGAACGGGATCGTCGGTCATGCGGGCTCCTGGAGTTCGTCGAGGGTAGATGACACACGACGAATGACGCCGGCGGTTCTCGACAAGGCCACGCGATGGTCTCAGCGTTGCCGCTGATGACGTTGATGCCGCGCCCATTCGCGCTTCCACCATGCGATGTTGTAGAGCAGCACCGAGGCCGAGGTCGCCCAGAACATGCCGAACCAGATGCCGACGACCTTGAGCGTGAAGGCCATGTCCCCGTCGCAGCGACCGGCGGCGTTGCAGGGCGAGGGGACGTAGACGTCGATGAGCAGGGCGGTCGAGAGGTTCCACACCAGCAGCCCGATGAGCACGGAAGCGAGAAAGCGGTTCATGGGGGACGGGTCCTTTTCTGAAGGTGAAGGACCCAGTCTCGCCATGCGTGTCGAGCTCAGCATGAGCCCGGTGTGAACTCAGGGTGAAGTCGGGAAGTCCGTCGACACCGCCAGCGCGCGCCACTGGGCGAGTTCCCCGGCGACGAACGCGTTCTTCTTCTCGATCGCCGCGACGGTGTCCGAGCCGAACGGCATGCGCAGCGGCGGGACTTCCGCGTCGACGACCTTCAGCAGCGCCTTCGCCAGGCGCGCCGGATCGCCCGGCTGCTGATGATTCAGATCGGCCGCGATGCGGCGCACGGCGCCGACCGGCGTGTCGGCGTAATCGGGGATCGTGGACGGGGTCGTCGTCAGCGAGCCGCCATCGAGGAAGTCCGTGCGGAAGTAGCCCGGCTCCACGATCGTCACGTGGATGCCCAGCGGCTTCACTTCGTCGGCGAGCGCCTCGCTGATGCCTTCGACGGCGAACTTGGTGGAGGCATACACGCCGAAGCCCGCCGCGCTGCGGTAGCCGCCGATCGACGAGATGTTGATCACGTGGCCCGCGCGCTGCCGGCGCAGTTGCGGCAGCACCGCGCGCGTCACGGCCAGCAGGCCGAAGACGTTGGTGCGGTACACCGCTTCGACGTCCGCGGCGCTGGTCTCCTCGATCGCGCCGAGGACACCGAAGCCGGCGTTGTTGACCACCACGTCGATGCGGCCGAAGCGCTGGACCGCCTCCTCGACGGCGGCGCGGGCCTGCGCCTCGTCGGTGACGTCGAGGTTGGCCGCGAGCAGGCGAGGGTGGTCGCCGAACTTGTCGACGATGGCGCGGGCGTTGCGGGCGGTGGCGACGACGTTGTCGCCGCGCTCGAGCGCTTCCTTGACGAACAGGGCGCCGAAGCCGCGCGAGGCGCCGGTGATGAACCAGGTCTTCATGGGGAACTCCTTGTGGGGATTGAGGGGGGGAGGGCAGGTGGGAATGCCGCGGACGCCTGGTTGAATTGCGGCGCGGTGTGGAACGAACTCTAGGAACTGGCGATTGATGCGTCTATGCTCAGGAATTGAAACGAGCTACTGGGGAATATTCATGAATCAGCGCGCAGACGGGCGCCATGGCTGAGCGCCCGAGCCTGTCGGAGCTGACCGCGTTCCTGGCGATCGTGCGGCATCAATCCTTCCGCGCGGCGGCGGATGAGCTGGGGATGTCGCCGTCCAGCCTCAGCCATCTGGTGCGGGGGATGGAAGAGCGGCTGGGCGTGCGGCTCTTCAACCGCACGACGCGCAGCGTGGCGCCGACGGACGCCGGCCAGCAACTGGCGCGCAACGTCGGGCCGATCCTGGCGGAGCTGGACAACGCGCTGGGCGATCTGGGATCGCTGAGCGGGCGCACGTCGGGCCGGCTGAGGATCAACGTGTCGGAGATCGCCGCCGGCGAGCTGATGCGGGGCATCGTTCCCGCGTTCGTCGAACGCCATCCGGACGTGCAACTGGACCTGGTCACCGAGGGCAAGCTGGTGGACATCGTCGCCGAGGGCTTCGACGCCGGGGTGCGGCTCGGCGAGGCGCTGCCGCAGGACATGGTCGCGGTGCCCTTCGGCGGCGACGTGCGCTTCATCGTGGTGGCGTCGCCGGACTACCTCGCGCGACACGGCACGCCGCGCACGCCGGATGCGCTCGCCGAGCACCGCTGCATCCGCTTCCGCCTACCGAGCGGCAAGATGTACCGCTGGGAGTTCGAGCGCCAGCGGCAATCGCTGAAGGTCGACGTCCCGGGGTCGTTGACGCTCGATCACATCGGGCTGATGGTCGAGGCGGCGGCCAAGGGGATGGGGCTCGCCTATGTCTGGTCCACGAAGGCCGAGGCGGAGATCGCTTCAGGGCGTCTGGTGACGGTGCTCGACGACTGGACGCCGCCCATCCCCGGCCACCACCTGTACTACCCGAGCAGCCGTCTGATGCCCGCTGCGTTGCGCGCGTTCATCGAGGTGATCCGCGAGGTGGAGTCGCAACGCGCGCCGGCGAAGGCGCGGGTGACGGCGACGTCGGTATTGGGGAAGGTGAAGGCGGGGGTGAAGGGCCCGGCGACGACCGCCAAGGCGCCCCCGACGCGGGGCTAGCGCGCGCCGAGGGCAGCGGTGACGGCGCTGTCGCCGTTGGTGCCGCGGCTCAAGCAGGTTCCTCGCATTCGCGCAGCACCTGACGGAAGAACTCGGACAGCAGCGGCTCGACTTCCGGTCGATCGTTGATCGGCAGCTCCAAGGCCTCGATCCGGTCCAGTTCGCCCTCGATGAACCGCTGGATGGGCACGATCTGCGCCGACACGCCGACCTCCGAGGTGTGGCGTTTGAGCTCGAGGAGCTCGTGGATGGCGGCCAGCACGTCCGAGTCGTCGTCGACCGTCTGCAGCAGGCGGTGGAACTCGATGGGGGCGGGCTGCCGCTCGCGCTCCAGCCAGCGGACCGCGAGGAGCGGCCGCAGCACGTAGAAATACTTCTTGAGCTTGACCTCGTCCGCTTGCAGGTGCGTACGGAAGGTCGTCTTCGCCATGCTGCGGTAGTGATGGATGCCGCGCACGATCGAATACACGATCGGCAGCAGCTCACGGGCACGCGCGTGGAAGTTGGTGCTGCTCTCGTAGACGATGGGCGACTGGATCCATTCGACGAAACCCGGATTGGATCCCCAGAACAGCCGCAGCGCCTTGCGCAGGTCCCAGCCGTTGATGTCCATCTCGTCGACGATCGGGTACTCGATGACGTCGCGCTGCTCTTCCAGCCCGACCGACAGGTACCAGTCCGTCCGGTTCGCGTAGATGAAGCGCGCATCGAAGTCGCTGTCGGGCGACGCAAAACCCCAGGCGCGGCTGCCGGACTCGACGGCCAGCAGCACGCGCACCCGGTGTTCCGATTCGGCGGTCCGGAGCCGCGCGTGGATCTCGGCCCGCGCGGGCCCGGGGATGCTGGAGAGGTCGGTGGGGGGAAGGGCGCTCATGGCGCCATTCTGATCTCTCGGCTCAAAGAATGAACCGGCTCAGATCCTCGTCCTGCGCCAGCGCGCCCAGCTTCTCGTCGACCTGCGCGCCGTCGATCGTCACCGTCTTGCCGGCGTGCTTGTGCGCGTCGAAGCTGATGTCGTCCAGCAGCCGCTCCAGGACCGTCGACAGCCGGCGCGCGCCGATGTTCTCGGTGCGCTCGTTGACCTCGTAGGCGATCTGCGCCAGCCGGCGGATGCCGTCGGCGCTGAGCTCCAGCGTCAGGCCTTCCGTCGCCAGCAAGGCCTGGTACTGCTTCACCAGGCTCGCGTGCGTGCTCGACAGGATGGCCTCGAAGTCGCCCACCGACAGCGACTTCAGCTCCACCCGGATCGGGAAGCGGCCCTGCAGCTCGGGGATCAGGTCGCTGGGCTTGCTCAGGTGGAACGCGCCCGAGGCGATGAACAGGATGTGGTCGGTCTTCACCATCCCGTACTTCGTGTTCACCGTCGTGCCTTCGACCAGCGGCAGCAGGTCGCGCTGCACGCCCTGGCGCGACACGTCCGCGCCGCCGCTGTGCTCGTTGCGCGTCGCCACCTTGTCGATCTCGTCGATGAAGACGATGCCGTTCTCCTGCGCCATCGCCAGCGCCGCGGTCTTGATCTCGTCCTCGTTGACGAGCTTGCCGGCCTCTTCCTCGACCAGCAGCTTGCGGGCCTCGGCGATCTTCAGCTTGCGCGTGATCTTCTTTTCCTGGCCCATCTGCGAGAACAGGCCCTTGAGCTGCTCGGCCATCTCCTCCATGCCCTGCGGCCCGAGGATCTCCATCGAGGGCTTGCCCTCGCTCAGCTGGATCTCGATCTCCTTGTCGTCCATCGCGCCTTCACGCAGGCGCTTGCGCATGACCTGGCGCGCCGTGTTGTCGGCGGTGCCGCCTTCGGTCGTCGCCGGCGCGAAACCGGTCGACGAGCGCGGCGGGGGCACCAGCGCGTCGAGGATGCGCTCCTCGGTCGCGTCCTCGGCCCGCGCGCGCTGGAAGCGCATCTGGCGCTCGCGCTCCTGCTTGACCGCGATGTCGACCAGGTCGCGCACGATGCTGTCGACGTCCTTGCCGACGTAACCGACCTCGGTGAACTTCGTCGCCTCGACCTTGATGAAGGGCGCATCGGCCAGCTTCGCCAGCCGGCGTGCGATCTCGGTCTTGCCGACGCCGGTCGGGCCGATCATGAGGATGTTCTTCGGCGTGATCTCGCCGCGCAGCTTCTCGTCGACCTGCTGGCGCCGCCAGCGGTTGCGCAACGCGATCGCGACGGCGCGTTTCGCGTCGGCCTGGCCGACGATGTGCCGGTCGAGTTCGGAGACGATTTCCTGCGGGGTCATGCTGCTGCTCATTGGAGCCCCTCGTTCGATGGAACCATCGACCGATCCCCCGAGGGGGCGGTCACTTGCCTGGGGCGGCCCGGCGCCGCGTGACTGTTCATTCGAGGACCTCGATCGTGTGGTTGCCGTTGGTGTAGATGCAGATCTCGCCGGCAATGACCAGCGACTGCTTGACGATGTCCACCGCGCTCAGCGCGCTGTGATTGAGCAGCGCCTTCGCCGCCGCCTGCGCATAGGCGCCGCCGCTGCCGATGGCGACGATGCCCTGCTCGGGCTCCAGCACGTCGCCGTTGCCGGTGATGATGAGCGAGGCCGTGCGGTCGGCCACCGCCAGCATCGCCTCCAGCCGCCGCAGCACGCGGTCGGTGCGCCAGTCCCGCGTCAGCTCCACGGCCGCGCGCACGAGGTTGCCCTCGTACTTCTCCAGCTTCGCCTCGAAGCGCTCGAACAGCGTGAACGCGTCCGCCGTCGCGCCGGCGAAACCCGCCAGCACCTGGTTCTTGTGGAGCTTGCGCACCTTGCGCGCCGTGGACTTCACGACGATGGTGCCCAGCGTCACCTGGCCGTCGCCGCCGATCGCGACCTGGTTGCCGCGGCGCACGCTGACGATGGTGGTGCCGTGGTACGGCGGAAGCGGGGTGGAGTGGTCTTGCGACATGGTGGATCCGACCTCTGGAACGCGTTGGACGTCTGGAACGTCATGACCGTCTCACGTGGGTTCCCTCGCGGGAATCACAAGGTGGGGAGACGCTGAGGAAAAGCCTGCGGCACCACGTGTGCGAATGCCGGTTGACGGCTTCGATGATCGGACATCTGAAAGCACAACGGGGCCAGAGGCCCCGTTGCTGCGTCGGTTGAACGCGGGTGTCGATGCCGCCGGCGGCGTCAGACGTGCCGGACCTTGACCCGGGCGTGTTCGTTGATGCCCATCGCGCCGAAGAACAGCGCCACCAGACGGTGCGCATCGCTGAACTGCACCGCGCGGTTCTCGCTGCGTCGCGCCAACACCCAGTTGAGCAGGTCGCCAGCGGCCATGAAGTCCAGGCGGATCAGCTTCGGGCAGGCGATCGTCACCAGCGAGGCGCCGCCCAACTGCTCGGTCATCAAGGCCAGCGTCTCGCTGATGTCGCCGCTGAGCTGGCCGGACAGTTCCATCAGCGCCGCGGTGTTGACCGCGTCGGTCATCGTCGACTCGAGGAAGGCGATGCCGGTGTCCATCGCCGCCGGCTGGATGGACGACGGCGAGCTCGTCGACAGCGCGTTGCCGCTGATGCGGACGTGGCACAAGGCCTTTTCCCAGCTCGGCGGGGAGACCTCGTAGGTCACGCAGTAGTCGATGGCGACCTCGTCGAACTGGTCCGGACGGTTGGCCAGGCGCAGCGCTTCGAGGCGCAGCATCCAGAGGATGGGGTCCGCGTCGCGGCTGCCCACCGGCGCCTGCTCGCGCAGCACCTGGAAGAAATGGTCGCCCGACAGCCAGCGCAGGTCCAGCGCCTGTTGCGCCCAGGCGCGGAACAGGTCGCGCAGCTTGGCGCAGGCCTCCATGTCGATCTGGCGCAGCGGCGCCCAGTCGATCACCCACGGCATCGGCAGGTTCTCGCAGCGCGTGCGCATCTGCGTCACGGCCTCGACGTCCAGGTACTCCGGTGTGGTCCAGGAGACGCTGCTCGCGCGGCCGCGCGGGGCGCGCTCCGCCTGCACGGCCTCGGCCACCAGCTTGGGCAGCGAGAACCATTGCGGCGACGACAGTCCGAACTGCTGCGCGTAGTCGTTGGCCAGGTGCTCGAACTTGCCCTGCTGGCCGGTCGCCCGGTACAGGTCGAACAGCACCAGCCAGGTCTCGGCGTGCTCATGGCGCGCGCCGCCCTGGCGGGTGAGGTCGATCAGGCTGCGTTCGCAGTGTTCGTAGTCGGCGTTGGCGAAGGCGATGACCGCCTCGTCCAGCTCGGCGTCGTGGACGACCTCGCTGACCTCGACCTGCGGATCCGCGACGCGGAAGCTCAGCGTCGGGATTTCCTTCTTCAATTCGGGAATCGGTGCCGGGGCGCCCGCCGGCGACGGCGGCGCGATGCCGGCGCCCATCGAGGCCGCGGCCGGCGCGGGCGACAGGTCCAGGCGTTCGATCTGGGCCGGCGGCGCGTAGTCGGAGACACGCGCGCCGATCTGGTCTGCAGGCTGCGTCGCCGCGAAGTTGACCGGACGCGTGCTGGTCTCGAAGAAGCCCGGCGGATGCTGCCCCTGGACCTGCGTCGGCACGAAGCCCTCGCCGACCATCTGCTGTTCGATCTGGTCGATCTTGGCCTTCACGGTGCCGTCGTCGCGCCGCACGCCCTGGATCTCGCTGATGCGGCCCAGTTCGTCGATGCCCGAGGTGGCATGGCCGCCCAGGGCGGCCAGCTGCTCGGGGGTCAGGCCTTCACGGCGGATCTTGCGCAGCATGTCGAGCTCGCGCTTGCGCACGAAGTCGTTGCGGCGCTTGCGCTCCACCATCGCCCGCAGCTCGGCCTTCGCGGCGTCGGCCTCGGGGTCGTCCTGGCGCGAATTGATCTCCGCCCAGTCGGTCGTCGGATTGGCGACGAATCGCGCCACCTTGCGGAAGAAGCTCTCGCCTTCTTTGGTGCCGTCTTTGGGGTCGGACATGCTCTAGCGGACCTTGCTCTTCGCAGTAGTGGCGGTACTTCCTGATTCTCGGCGGACGCGGGGCGACTCAGTCCCCGAACATCTTCTGCTTCAGCTCGCGGCGCTGCTGCGCCTCGAGCGACAGCGTCGCGGTCGGGCGGGCGATCAGCCGGCCCAGGCCGATCGGCTCGCCGGTCTCGTCGCAGTAGCCGTACTCGCCGCTGTCCAGGCGCGTCAGCGACTGCATGATCTTCTTCAGCAGCTTGCGCTCGCGGTCGCGGGTGCGCAGCTCCAGCGCGTGCTCTTCCTCGATCGTGGCGCGGTCGGCCGGATCGGGGACGATGGACGTGTCCTCGCGCAGGTGCTCGGTCGTCTCGCCGGCGTTGGACAGGATGTCTTCCTTGAGCTGCGTCAGCTTCGCGCGGAAGAACTCGACCTGCTTGTCGTTCATGTATTCGGTGTCGGGCATCGCGAGCACTTCGGCATCGGACAGTTCGGCACCGGCCTTGGTTTTCCAGGCAGAGGAGAGTTTGGGGTCGGCTTTCACGGCAGGTCGGCTGTTCTGGTTCGTTGATGTCGGGGTCGAGGGCCGGACGGGGCTGTCCAGCAGTGAGACCGTGCTGTCGGGCGCGTCCGCGTCGGCGGACTTGCCTTCCGCGGCGGCCTTGGTTCCCTTGGCGGGCGCCGCGGGGGTCTTGGTCGCTGCGGTCTTGGAGGCCGGGGTCTTGCTCACGTTCACTCTCCTAGCGGCTCTTTATACCTGCTCGACATGAGAAGCCGGGGCTTCCCGCCGTTGGCGCAGGGGCCTGGTTCGGGCGCGGCGGATTGTAGCCACCTCCGCCGCCGCGCCAGCGATGGCTGTGAACCATCATTCAGTGTGGCACTAAGCCAGACACCCTTCCAGCCCCTGCATGAGGATGTCCTTCGGCAAATCGATACCGATGAACACCATCTTGCTGACCTTCTTTTCATCCGGCATCCACTTCGGACCGAGATCCGAACCCATCAGCTGGTGCACGCCCTGGAAGATGACCTTCTTGTCGGTGCCGTTCATGTTGAGCACGCCCTTGTAGCGCAGCATCTTCGGGCCATACACCTGCACGATCGCGCCAAGGAAGTCCTCCAGCTTGGCCGGATTGAACGGCCGCTCCGAGCGGAAGACGAAGGACTTGACGTCGTCGTCATGGTGATGATGGTGGGGATGGTCGCAGGCCTCGCCGGGGGCGTGGTCGTGGCCCTCATGGCCGTGGTCGTGCGCGTGACCATGGTCATGCCCGTGATCGTGCGCAGGGTCGTGCCCGTGGTCGTGGCCGTGATCGTCCACGGCCAGGAACTCCGGATCGATCTCCAGCTTGGCGTTCAGGTTGAAGCCGCGCAGGTCGAAGACGTCCTTGATCGGCACCTCGCCGAAGTGGACCTTCGACTGCGGCGCGCGCGGGTTCATGTGCTTGAGGCGGTGCGACAGCGCGTCGACGGCGGCGGCGTCGACCAGGTCGGTCTTGCTCAGGAAGATCTGGTCGGCGAAGCCCACCTGGCGGCGCGCCTCCTGGCGCGTGTCGAGCTGGTCGTTGGCGTGCTTGACGTCGACCAGGGTCAGGATCGAGTCGAGCAGGAAGGTCTCCGCGATCTCGTCGTCCATGAAGAAGGTCTGCGCCACCGGGCCGGGGTCGGCCAGGCCGGTGGTCTCGATGACGACGCGCTCGAAGTCCAGCTCGCCCTTGCGCCGTTTCGCGGCCAGGTCGGCCAGCGTGGTGCGCAGGTCCTCGCGGATGGTGCAGCACACGCAGCCGTTGCTCAGCTGGATGATCTGCTCCTGGGTCTCGCTGACGAGGATGTCGTTGTCGATGTTCTCCTCGCCGAACTCGTTCTCGATGACGGCGATCTTCTGGCCGTGCGCCTCGCTCAGCACGCGCTTGAGCAGCGTGGTCTTGCCCGAGCCCAGGAAGCCCGTGAGGATGGTGGCGGGGATCAGCCCGGCGGACGGGCCCGCGGAGGCGGCGGCAGGGGCGGCGGACGCGGCGGTATCAGGGGACGACATGATGGAAGACCAATCTGTAAGGAAGCCTGGGCCCGACATCTGAGGGCGGATGACTGTGTTTCAAGCGAATGTCAATGTCAATCGGTTATTCTGGCGCCTCTTCAACGACGGCACACACCCCAGTGTCTGAACCTCAGCCTAGTCGGCCCGCCAAGCATGGCGGGCGTGGCAATGAACAACGCGGCCTGCTCGAACGCGTCCTCGAATTCCTGCACCCCGGGCCCGATTCGACCAGCGAGCTGATCGAGAACTTCGCCGAAGCGGAGGAACGCGACCTGATCGCGCCCGAATCGCGCCAGATGCTCGAGGGCGTCCTGCGGATGGCCGAACTCAGCGCCGGCGACGTGATGGTCGCCGCGCCCCGGATGGACCTGCTGGACATCCAGTGGACGCCCGACGACCTGCTGGCCAACGTCATCGACACGGGCCACTCGCGTTTCCCGGTCTACGACGGCCAGCGCGACAACATCATCGGCATCTTGCTCGCCAAGGACCTGCTCAAGCTCCAGCGCGCGCCGGAACTGAACCTGCGCGCCCTGCTGCGCCCGGCAGTTTTCGTGCCCGAGAGCAAGGGCCTGAACGAGTTGCTGCGCGATTTCCGCTCCAACCGCAATCACCTGGCCATCGTCATCGACGAATTCGGCAACACGGCGGGCCTGATCACCATCGAGGACGTGCTCGAGGAGATCGTGGGCGAGATCGAGGATGAATTCGACGTCGGCGACGGCGACGCCGGCATCTACACGCTGGCCGACGGCAGCTACCGCGTCGCCGGCGACGCCGACGTGGCGGCGGTCAACGAGTCCTTCGGGCTGTCGCTGTCGGTGGCCGACTTCGACACCATCGGCGGCCTGGTCGCGCACGAGCACGGTCGCGTGCCGCGCCGCGGCGAGACCGTCGAGGTCGCGGGCCTGCGCTTCTCGGTGATGATCAACCGCGGCGGCGCCGTGCGCTGGTTCAAGGTGACCCGCGCGCCGGCCTCCGAGGCCGACGACCACAGCGGCTGATGCGCCGCGGCGTGACGCTCGACGGGTCTGACCGGTCCGGAGGTTCCGGGCGGCCCGTCCGCCAGGGGGGACGGGCCTGGCTGGGGCATCCGGCGCTGGCGCTCGTCGCCGGCCTCCTGCACACGGCCTCGTTCTCGCCCAGTCCCGCCTGGTGGCTGCAGCCGCTGGCGCTCGCCTGGCTGATCCGGGCCTGCGACGGCCAGCGGCCGCGCCGCGCCGCGCTCACCGGCGCGCTGTTCGGCGTCGGCTGGCTGGCTTCCGGGCTGTGGTGGCTCTACATCAGCATGCACGACTTCGGGCACCTGCCCGCGGTCGTGTCCGCGCTGGCGGTGCTGGCGCTGGCGCTGTTCCTGTCGATCTATTACGCCGCCGGCATGGGCCTGGCGGCGCGCTGGTCCGCCGGTGCCGCGCCGTGGCGTCGCGCGTCGGCCTTCGCCGGCCTGTGGCTGGGGGCGGAACTCGTCCGCGCCACCTTCCTGACCGGCTTCCCGTGGATCGCCAGCGGTTATGCGCATGCGCAGGGCCCGCTGGCCGCGTTCGCGCCCTATGTGGGCGTCTACGGCATCACCGCGCTGGCCGCGCTCGTGGCGGCGGCGCTGGCGATGCGGCGCTGGGCGCTGCTGGCGGCGCTCGTCGCCGGCATCGGCGCGGGGCAGTTCCTGCCGCAGGACTTCACGCGCTCCACCGGCCCCCTGGCGGTCTCGCTGGTGCAGCCCAACATCCCGCAGGACCAGAAGTTCGATCGCGAGCGCTTCGACCAGAACCTGGACCAGCTGATCGCGCTGATCCAGTCCGCGCGGGGTCAGGTCGTGATCACGCCGGAGTCGGTGCTGCCGGTGCCGCTGGCCTTCCTCGACGACGAGCACGTCGAGCGCCTGCGCCGCGACGCCGAGACCCGGCCGCTGCTGCTCGGCACCTTCCTGGGCAACTCGACGGACGGCTTCGTCAACTCGCTGGTGGGCATCGGCTTCGCGCAGCGCTACGACTACGGCAAGCGCCACCTGCTGCCTTTCGGCGAATTCATCCCGCCGGGCTTCCACTGGTTCGTCAAGGCGATGGACATCCCGCTCGACGACCAGGCCAGCGGCACGCACGAGCGCGCGCTGCCCTTCGCGGGGCAGCGGCTGCGACCGCTGATCTGCTACGAGGATCTGTTCGGCGAGGACGTCGTCGCCAGCGCGCTCGACAGCGGCGAGCCGGCCGCGACGGTGTTCGTCAATGTCAGCAACCTGGCGTGGTTCGGGCCGCGCATGGTGCAGGACCAGCACCTGCAGTTCTCGCAGATGCGGGCGCTGGAGTTCCAGCGGCCCATCGTGCGCGCCACCAACACCGGCGCCACCGCGCACGTCGACCACCGCGGCCGCGTGCTGGCGCGGCTGCCGGCGGAGCAGGCGGGCGTGCTGGAAGTGAGCGTCGACGGCCGCAGCGGCGCGACGCCGTATGCGCGCTGGCTGGCGATGCTCGGGCTGTGGCCGGTGTGGGCGCTGGCGGCGCTGGGCGTGGTGCCGGTGCTGGGGCGTCGCCGTCCCGACCCGGCGCGCTCCGCCTGACCGGGCGCGACCTCGCGACGCGACGCCGCTGCGCGGCACGAGGCGCACATAGAATCGGTCGGTTTTCTCCAACGCCCGCCGACGGCCCGACGTCCCCATGCTGACTTTCCAGCAACTGATCCTCCGCCTGCAGGAATACTGGTCCCAGCAAGGCTGTGCCCTGCTGCAGCCCTACGACATGGAAGTCGGCGCCGGCACCAGCCACACCGCCACCTTCCTGCGCGCGCTCGGTCCCGAGCCCTGGAAGGCCGCCTACGTCCAGCCCAGCCGCCGCCCCAAGGACGGCCGCTACGGCGAGAACCCGAACCGCCTGCAGCACTATTACCAGTTCCAGGTCGTGCTCAAGCCCGCGCCGGCCAACATCCTCGAGCTCTACCTCGGCTCGCTGGAGGCGCTGGGCTTCGACCTGAAGAAGAACGACGTCCGCTTCGTCGAGGACGACTGGGAGAACCCGACCCTCGGCTGCTGGGGCCTGGGCTGGGAGGTCTGGCTCAACGGCATGGAAGTGACGCAGTTCACCTACTTCCAGCAGGTCGGCGGCATCGACTGCAAGCCGATCACCGGCGAGATCACCTACGGCCTCGAGCGCCTGGCGATGTACCTGCAGGGCAAGGAGTCCGTGTACGACCTGGTCTACACCGACGGACTCACCTACGGCGACGTGTTCCACCAGAACGAGGTCGAGCAGTCGACCTACAACTTCGAGCACAGCGACGTCGACTTCCTGCTGGGTGCCTTCGGCGCCTACGAGCGCAAGTCCAAGGACCTGATGGACGCGCACCTGGCGCTGCCCGCCTACGAGCAACTGCTCAAGGCCGGCCACACCTTCAACCTGCTGGACGCGCGCGGCGCGATCAGCGTGACCGAGCGTGCCGCCTACATCGGCCGCATCCGCAACCTCGCGCGCGCCGTGGCGCAGAGCTATCTGGAGAGCCGCGCGCGGCTCGGCTTCCCGATGGCGCCCAAGGACTGGGCCGACGAGGTGATCGCGCAGATCGAGAAGAAGAGCGCCGAGGCGGCAGCGAAAGCCGACAAGGCCGACAAGTCCGCCGACAAGTCGGACAAGACGTCGGACAAGGCTTCCGACAAGAAGACCGCCGCCTGACGACGAGGAACCCCCCAGCATGACCACGAAGAATCTGCTCGTCGAACTGTTTGTCGAGGAACTGCCGCCCAAGGCGTTGAAGAAGCTGGGCGAGGCGTTCTCGACGGCGCTGGCCGACTCGCTGAAGGCGCAAGGCCTGGCGGAGGCCGGCGCCGCGGTGACGGCCTTTGCCACGCCGCGCCGGCTGGCCGTGCACCTGACCGGTGTCGGCGCCAAGGCCGCCGACCGCGCCGTGCAACAGAAGCTGATGCCGGTCGCGGTGGCGCTGGACGCGTCGGGCAACGCGACGCCCGCGCTGCTGAAGAAGCTGGCCTCGGTCGGCGCGGACGCGTCGGTCGTGCCCAGCCTGAAGCGCGCGCCGGACGGCAAGGCCGAGGCCTTGTTCCTGGACACCGTGGTGCCCGGCGTGACGCTGAAGGACGGCCTGCAGAAGGCGCTGGACGAAGCGCTCGCCAAGCTGCCGATCCCCAAGGTCATGACCTATCAACTGGCCGACGGCTGGAGCGACGTCAAGTTCGTCCGCCCCGCCCACGGCCTGATCGCGCTGCATGGCGACGAGCTCGTCGAGATTGCCGCGCTCGGCCTGAAATCCGGCCGCACGACGCGCGGCCACCGTTTCGAGACCCAGGTCGACGAGATCTCGATCAAGAACGCCGACACCTACGAGCAGCAGCTGCGCGAGGAAGGCCGCGTGATCGCGTCCTTCGAGCAGCGCCGCAACGACATCGTGCGCCAGCTGCAGGCGCAAGCCGAGCCGCTGGGCCTGACACCGATCGACGCGCCCGAGCTGCTGGACGAAGTGACTGCGCTGGTCGAACTGCCCAACGTGCTCTCGTGCCAGTTCGAGCCCGAGTTCCTGGCCGTGCCGCAGGAGTGCCTCATCCTGACGATGAAGGCCAACCAGAAGTACTTCCCGCTGCTGGACAGCCACGGCAAGCTGACGCACCGCTTCCTGGTCGTCAGCAACGTGCATCCGGACGACGCCTCCAAGGTCGTCGAGGGCAACGAGCGCGTCGTGCGCCCGCGCCTGGCGGACGCGAAGTTCTTCTTCGACCAGGACCGCAAGAAGACGCTGGCCTCGCGCGTCGAGGGCCTGGGCAAGGTCGTGTACCACGGCAAGCTGGGCAGCCAGGGCGACCGCGCCGAGCGCGTCCGCGCGATCGCGCACGCCATCGTCAACCAGCTGCGCATGGCCCAGCACCCGTACACGGCGGAAGCCAAGGACGAGTTCGACATGCTCGACAGCAAGGTCAAGGAAGCCGCGCTGCTGGCCAAGACCGACCTGCTGACCGACATGGTCGGCGAGTTCCCCGAGCTGCAGGGCATCATGGGCGGCTACTACGCGCGCCATGAAGGCCTGCGCGACGGCGTCGCCAAGGCCATCGAGGACCACTACAAGCCGCGCTTCGCCGGCGATGCGCTGCCGCGCAACCACACCGGCACCGTCGTCGCGCTGGCCGACAAGCTGGAGACGCTGGTCGGCCTGTTCGGCATCGGCCAGCTGCCCACCGGCGACAAGGACCCGTTCGCGCTGCGTCGCCATGCGCTGGGCGTGATCCGCATCCTGGTCGAGAACCACATGCACCTGTCGCTGCCGGAGCTGATCGAGGGCGCGCTGCCCGCGTTCGGCGAACTGATCCAGGACCCGAGCGGGCCGTTGCTGGGCTTCTTCGCCGACCGCCTGGCGGTCAGCCTGCGCGACCAGGGCTACAGCGCCCAGGAAGTCGACGCCGTGCTGGCGCTGAACCCGGCCCGCCTGGGCGACGTGCCCAAGCGCCTGGGCGCGGTACGCGCCTTCGCGGCGCTGCCGGAGTCGGCCTCGCTGGCCGCGGCCAACAAGCGCGTGGGCAACATCCTCAAGAAGGTCGAGGGCGAGCTGCCGACGGAAGTGAAGCCCGCGCTGCTGACCGAAGCCGCCGAGCAGGCGCTCGCCGACGCGCTGGCCGGGGTGAAGCCGCAGGCCGACGCGCTGTTCGAGCAGCACGACTACGCCGGGTCGCTGAAGGCCCTGGCCGCGCTGAAGGCGCCGGTCGACGCGTTCTTCGACGACGTGATGGTCAACGCCGAGGATCCGGCGTTGCGCGCCAATCGCCAAGCGCTGCTCAAGCAGCTGCACGAGGCGATGAACCGCGTGGCCGACCTGTCGCGCCTGGCCGTCTGACGGCCGGCTGATCGTCCCCGTCGTCGTCCCTCGTCGCCCCGTCGTCGTCCACACGCAGTTCACTGGAGACCCCGATGCCTACCCGGTCCGACCATCCGCACGGCATGAAGCTGGTGATCCTGGGCCGCGACGGCACGATCAACCGCTACCGCGACGACCACGTGAAGTCGCCCGAGGAGCTCGAACCGCTGCCCGGCGCGCTCGAGGCCGTCGCGCGGCTGAACCACGCCGGCTGGCACACCGTCATGGCCACCAACCAGCCTGGCATCGGCCGCGGGCTGATCGACATGGCCTCGCTGAACGCGGTCCACCTGCGGCTCAACCAGCTGCTGGCGGAGAAGGGCGGCCGGCTGGACGCCGCGTTCTTCTGCCCGCATGCGCCGGAAGACAACTGCAATTGCCGCAAGCCGTTGCCGGGCCTGATCGAACAGATCGGCGAACGCTTCGGCGTCGACCTCAAGAACGTCCACATGGTCGGCGCCAGCGTGCGCGACCTGCAGACCGCGCACAACGCCGGCTGCGTGCCGCACCTGGTGCGCGGCGACCGGCTCGCCGGCGTTGACGAGGCGCAGCTGCAGGAGCAGATCGCGCTCGTGCCCGGCTCGCGCGTGCACCAGGACCTGGCGGCCTTCGCCGAAACCCTCATCCACGCGGAACGCCGCGCCCGCGCACAGTCGCGGGGCGAATCCGCCGAACCCGATACCGCTCCTGGAGACCTGGGCTGATGCTCACTGCGCTGCGTTCCCTCCTTTTCGTCCTCTACCTCATCGTCACCGTCATCCCCTGGGGCAGCGCGGTGGTGCTGTGCTCGCTGTTCCTGAACAGCACCCAGCTCTACTGGATGTGCGCCAACTGGCTGCGCGTCGCGATCTGGGGCGCCAGGCTCATCTGCGGCGTGCACTGGCGCGTGCGCGGCATGGAGCACCTGCCCACCGATCCGAAGCAGTCGGTCATCCTGCTGTCCAAGCACCAGTCGACCTGGGAGACCTTCGCCTACCCGATGCTGATGCCGCGGCCGCTGGCCTACGTCTTCAAGCGCGAGCTGATCTACATCCCGTTCTTCGGCTGGTCGATGGCGCGGCTGGACATGATCCACATCGACCGCAGCAAGCGCAGCGAGGCCTGGAACAAGGTGGCCGCGCAGGGCAAGCGGATCGCGGCGATGGGCAACTGGATCATCATGTTCCCGGAAGGCACGCGCGTGGCGCGGGGCAAGGCCGGCGACTACAAGACGGGCGGCTCGCGCCTGGCGGTCGAGACCGGCGTGCCGGTGGTGCCGATCGCGATGAACTCGGCGACCTGCTGGCCGCGCAAGAGCTTCCTGTTGAAACCCGGCACCATCGACGTCTCCATCGGTCCGATGATCTCCAGCACCGGTCGCGCGCCGGCCGAGCTGATGAAGGAAGTGCAGGCCTGGATCGAGGCCGAGATGCGGGTGCTAGATCCCGCGGCCTATCCGGCGGCCGCACCGGTCGCCGATCCGGCCGCCGCCTGATTACACTCGCAGTCCATGCTGCCTTCCAAGCTGCGGGGACTGGGCGCACTGCTGAACAGCTTCACGCAGTTGTCGCTGTTCGACACCGAGCCCCAGCCTCAGCCTGTTCACCCGACGACGTCTCCGCTGCCCCCGCCGGAGCCGCTGGCGCCGACGCCGCGGTCCCGCGGCGATGCCGGCGCCTCCACGCGTCAGGTCTTGCTCCAGGGGCAGTCCATCCCGTTCGAGCTCAAGCGCGCGCGACGCCGCAGCATCGGCTTCACCGTGAGCGAGGACGGCCTGCGCGTGTCCGCGCCCAAGTGGGTGCCGCTGGGCGACATCGACAAGGCGCTGCAGCAGAAGGGCGAGTGGATCCTGCGCAAGCTCGTCGAGCAGCGCGAACGCGCGCGGCGCACCCAGGCGGCGCGAGTCCATTGGGGCGACGGCTGCAGCCTGCCTTACCTGGGTGAACCGCTGATCGTCGTGCTCGATCCGTCGCAGACGGGCGCGCGGCTCGACGAGGGACAGACCGACCCGCAGCCGACGCTGGCCACGGTGCCGCGTCGCATGCTCTACCTCGGTCTGCCGCAGGACGCGACCCCCGACCAGATCCGCGACACGGTGCAGGCCTGGTTGCAGCGTCAGGCGCGACAGCGCTTCGAGCAGCGCTGCCGGCACTTCGCGGGGCCGCTCGGCGTCACGATGACGGGGCTGCGACTGTCCTCCGCGCAGACGCGCTGGGGCAGCGCCAGCGCCGACGGCATGATCCGGCTCAACTGGCGCCTGATCCACTTCTCGCCGGCGCTGATCGACTACGTCGTCGCGCATGAACTCGCGCATCTCAAGGAGATGAACCACAGCCCGCGGTTCTGGGCGGTGGTGCGCTCGGTCTTCCCCGAGTACGAGCTGGCGCGCGATCGCCTCAAGCAGGCCGTGTTGCCGTTGATGGACGAGGCGTAAGAAGCTTCCGTACTGCCACCGCCGCTGGCCCTCACCCCAACCCTCTCCCGCAAGCGGGAGAGGGGGCAAGCGAGAGAGGTGGCGGGAGAGGGCGGTGGGAAAAGGACGTGGTACCCGACGTTTCAGCGGGTTCCCCCTTCAGGGGGGCTTGTAGCCTGTTTGAGTGTCGAGACACACTGAGGCTTGCTGTCATCACTCGCATCTGAGTCAGAACTTCCTCCCGCGTTCCGCTCCCGGCGGCGCTTTGGGTTCCCCAGCCAACAGGCTGGTCCGGACAACCCGCGCTCAGAGCCGACAAGCTGATGCACAAAAAGGCGCAGCGCCGCCGTCCCGTGATCGGGGCGGCGGCGACTGTCTTTCTGGGGATCGCTTTTCTTCGGTGCCGACGCCCTCAGGCGTTCGGCCTCGGCCTCGGCCTCAAGCCGAGAAGCGATGGATGCCGTCCTCGTCCAGCGTGCGCCGCAACTGCCCGCCCAGCCACAGGAGGTTCAGGTGAGCGATCGCCTCGCCCATCGCGAACGTCGTCTGGTGCAGGTCCAGCGGCCGGCGGAACATCATCGGCAGCAGCTCCGCCGCATGGCAGGGCTTGGCGGTGCAGGCTTCCAGCACTTCCGCCAGCCGCTCGCGGTGGTGCTCTTCCAGCTGATCGATGCGCGCATGCAGACCGCGGAAAGGCTTGCCGTGCGCGGGCAGCACCAGGGTGTCGGCCGGCAGCGCGGTCAGTCGAGCGATCGAGTCCAGGTAGAGCTGCAACGGATCCGCTTCCGGCTCCACGTCGAGCACCGAGATGTTGGTCGAGATCCGCGGCAGCATCATGTCGCCGGAGATCATCACGCCCCTCCCTTCCGCTTGCGTCTGGCTGAACAGGCTGATGTGTTCGGGCGCATGCCCGTAGCCCACGACGCACCGCCAGTCGTGATCGCCGATGCGCACCGTCATGCCGTCCATCAGCCGGCGGAACGCCGACGGGATCGCCGGCACCATGCTCGGGTAGTAGCTCGCGCGGCCGCGGATCTTGTCCAGCGCGGCGGGATCGCTCAGCCCATGGCTGCCGAAGAAGGCCGCCGCCGCTTCGCCGCCCATGCCGACCGTCGACGAGGACGCCACCCGCGCCAGTTGGTAGTCGGTGGCGCTGATCCACAGCCGGCACTGCCAACGTTCGGTCAGCCAGTGGCCCAGCCCGAGGTGGTCGGGATGGAAGTGCGTGACGATCACGCGCAGCACCGGCAGGCCGTCCAGGCGCTCGGCGAAGACGCGTTCCCAGTTCGCCTTCGTGGTGTCGTTGTGGATCCCGCAGTCGACGATCGTCCAGCCGTCGCGCCCGTCCAGCGTGTCGCGCAGCAGCCAGAGGTTGATGTGGTCCAGCGCGAAAGGCAGGCCCATCCGCACCCAGCGCACGCCGGGCAGCAGGTCCAGCGCTTCGCCGGGGCCTGGCAGCGTGTCGCCCAGGGGGTAGGAGAGTTCCGATTCGCGAGGATTGGCCATGGCTTTAGACTTACGTTTACGTCAACGTCATTTGCCAGTGTAGCCATGAGCCCCTCTTCCCGCCCGACCCCGGCCGACGACCTGTCCGAGGACGCGCTGCCCGAGGCGGGCGACAACGCGGGCCCGTTGTTCACGATCACCGAGCTGGCGGCCGAGTTCGACATCACCCCGCGCGCGATCCGTTTCTACGAGGACATGGGCCTGCTGACGCCGGCCCGCGCCGGCCGCAACCGTGTCTACACGCAGCGCGACCGCACGCGCCTGAAGCTGACCTTGCGCGGCAAGCGGCTGGGCCTGTCGCTGCAGGAGATCAAGCAACTGGTGGACATGTACGACAGCCAGTCGGACACCGTGCCGCAGGCGCGCGCTTTCCTTGGCGTCCTCGAACAGCACCGCCGCCAATTGCAGCAGCAATTGAACGACATCGAGATCACGCTCGAGGAAATCACGCAGCACGAGGAGCGTTGCCACGCGCTGCTCTCCGAGGCAGGGCACCCGGCCGACTGAATCGGTCCCCAACCGCAGAAGGACGCCAGTGGTTGGGGACGGTGATGCGTGGGGTTTCCGCGCTTGCCGCGGGGGCCCCATGCATCGGCGGCCAACGCCTCGACCTCCGCAGGACTGCCTCTACACTGCCCGCCAATGAACGGCTTGCACCTCACCGCCGACCTGGCCGGCTGCGCCAATGACGCCCTGATGACGGACGGGTCAGGTCTTGCGCTGGCGATCCGCGCGGCCGCGGAGGCCGCCGGCCTGTCCGTCGTCGGCGAACACTGGCACCGCTTCCCCGACGCGCCAGGCGGCCAGCCGGGCGGCATCACCGGCATGCTGCTGCTGGCCGAATCGCATGTCGCGCTGCACACCTGGCCGGAGATCGCCTCGGTGACCCTGGACGTCTACGTCTGCAACTACGAGGGCGACAACTCCGCCAAGGCGCGTGCGCTGATGGCGGCGCTGGTGGCGCTCTTCGTGCCGGCCGACGCCCGGCAGCACGCGCTCATCCGAGGGCGGCTCGGCGCCGAGGCGCTTTAGTAGACTCTCGCGCGGGCCAGGAGGGCCTGGGAGTCGAGGGATTGATCGCGAGCAACACCGAGCTGACGTTGGTGCCTGAGGGGCCGACGTCTGCGAAGCCTGTGGCTGCGCCTGTGCGCGGCTCGGCGTCGGTGCGTCCGGCGACTGCCGCGGCGTCTGCTGGATCCCCTGTGGGATCGACCGCCGGGTCCCCGGCAGCCTCCTCCGCCCGACACGCGCCCGCGACCAGGCGCCATGCGCAGCGGCTCGAGTTCACCGGCACCGGAGGCGACTACTTCCGCGTCTGGATCGTCAACATGCTGCTGACACTGGCGACGCTGGGCGTCTACTCCGCCTGGGCGAAGCGCCGCCAGGCGCGCTGGTTTGCGCGGCACACGCTGCTGGCCGGCGAGCCTTTCGATTTCCACGGCGACCCGCGGCGCATCCTCGTCGGCCGTGCGCTGGCGCTGGTCTTGCTGGTGGCCTGCCTTCACGCGTTCGACGGGTCCGCGGCGGCGGGCTTCGCCACGCTGGCGGTGCTCTACGCGGCCGGTCCGATGCTGTTCGCGAGCGCCCGGCGCTTCCAGCTCGGCCACACCAGCTGGCGCGGTCTGCGCTTCGGTTTCCAGGCCAACGCCGTCTCGGTCTACGCGTCCTGCCTGCCGGTCCTGGTGGCGTGGACGCTGGGATCGGTCATCGCCGGCATGGCGCTGGGCGGCCTCGTGGACGGACTGGCCGGACTCGCCCTCGTGCTGCTGCTGCCCCTCGCGCATGGCCGGCTCAAGCGCTTCCAGCACCGCCATGCCCGCTACGGCGAGCTCGCCTTCGATTTCCAGCTGTCCGTGGACGCGTTCTACAAGTGCTACCTCCGGCTGGCCGTCGCGCTGATGGTCGCCGGCGCGGTGGCCGGCCTGCTCGGCGCGGGACTGTCGATGGGCCTCAAGCTGGCGCTGGGCGCGGAGACGCCGTGGCTCGCGACGGTTATCCCGCTGCTGGCGGCCGGCGTGGTCTGGACCTTCGCCTGGCCGGTCTACGCGGCGGAGTTGCAGCAGCTGACCTGGAAGCACACGCGCCTGGGCGGCGGCATCGAGTTCTCGTATGGCGTCTCCGTGTTCGCGCTCTTCAAGACCGTGCTTGCCCACGGCGCGCTGACGGTGTTGACCGTGGGCCTGTACTGGCCCTTCCTCGCCGTGCGCATCGCCCGGCTGCGCATCGAGGGCATGACCGTGCTGTCCGACGCGCCGATCGACAAGATCGTCGTCCTGGCTCCGCAACGTCGAGGGCCCGGACCCGGCCGCGCGGCGGTCGGCGGCGGCGGCGGCGGCGGCGACGCGTTCGCCCTGGACATCGGCTGGTGAGCGCGCAGGACCCGCCATGAGATCGCAGATCCACACCGCCACGGCCCGATGGTTCGACGGCGTCGAGAACCGGCCCCAGGACGTGCGCGTGCGCCTGAGCCGCAACCACATCGAGTTCATGCCCTGGCCGCCGCGCGGGCAGTCCGCCTCGTCGATGCTGCCGTCGGAGGCCGAGCTGGCCGCTTCGCGGCCGTCGATGCCCGGCCTGCGCCGCTACGCCCGCAAGGCGCTGCAGGTCGGCGAAAGCTGGCGCGGCAGCCCCACGCCGGTCGGGCTGCCGGACGGCGGCACGGTCTGGATCCCGGCGGACAGCGCGATGGGGCGGGAGCTCGGTGGCCAGTCGCTGATGGCGCAGATCGCCGGCAGCTGGAGCCTGGCCCTGTGCGCGCTCGTGGCGTTGGTGGCGCTGGTCGTGTGGTTCGACCGCCAGGGCGTGGGCCTGCTGGCGCGTGCCGCCTTGCCGCTGATTCCGAAGCAGCTCGACGACGCGGTCGGCCGACGGGTCGAGGCGCAGCTCGCGGCCACCTGGTTGAAACCGTCGCAGTTGCCGCTGGCGCGCCAGCACGCGATACGCGCGCGTTTCACCGACATCGCCGGGCGGGTGTTCCCGGGCGCGGCGCTGGACGTCCGCTTCGCGCGCCAGGGCGACCGCCCCGGCCTCGGCGCGATGGCCTTGCCCCATGGGACGATCTTCCTCTTCGACGGCCTCGCGCAGGCGCTGAGCGACGACGAACTGATCGCCGTGCTCGGCCACGAAGCCGGCCACCTGAAGCACCGTCATGCGATGCGCCACCTGGTGCAGGGCGCCGGGCTGCTGTCGGCAGCGGGCGTCGCGATGGGCGACTTCCCGTCGGTCGCGGCGGGCCTGCTGGCCACCGCGCAGACGCTGCGCTACTCGCGCGATGCGGAGCGCGAATCCGACGCCGAGGCGCAGCGCCTGATCCTGCGCGAGCACCTGCCCAACGAGACGCTGGTCGGCGCGTGGCTCAAGGTGCTGGAGCAGATGCGCCGGGACGGCCGCGTGGACAGCGGCACCGCGTGGCGCTCGACACACCCGCCCATCGGCGAGCGCATCGAGAGCGCCCGGCGCGCGGCGCAGAACGCGGAACCGCTGCCCTGAGGCGTGCCGGGAGACCGCCCACCTGCCACCGTCAGGGCGCGGGCCCTCCCAGGGCATGGGGCCTCGCGTCCGCGAACCCCAAGCCCTGTGCGCGCCCCAGTGACAGTCGTTCTTGCGACCGCTTGGGGCTCGTGGTCGGCGACGGCTACTTGGCGCTCGTGGTGGTTGACGATTCCTGGCCCTTGGCCACGGCAGTCTCCGCCGGCGGCGTCGCCGGCTTGAACTGGCCCATCACGTCGCGCTTGCCGCGTTCCAGGTAGGGCACGGGCTGGTCCATCCACGCGGGGCGCGGGCTGCCAAGCAGGTAGTGATCGAAGAACTCGGCCATGTGCACGGTGTAGTGCTTCATGTTGTCGCGCTCGCGCAGGCCGTGCTTCTCGCCGTTGTAGTTGAACCAGTACGCTTCCTTGCCCAGGCGACGCAGGGCGGTGAAGAACTCGATGCCCTGGTACCAGGGCACCGCGTCGTCCTCGTCGTTGTGGATGGTCAGGTAGGGCGTGGTCACCTTGTCGACGCGGAAGATCGGCGAGTTCTCCAGGTACAGGTCCGGACGCTCCCAGGGCGTGGCACCGATGCGGCTCTGGCCGTGCTCGTACTGGAAGGCGCGGCTGATGCCCGCGCCCCAGCGGATGCCGCCGTAGCCGCTGACCATGTTGGCCATCGACGCGCCGGCCTCGGCCGCACGGAACTGGTTGGTGTGCGTGATCAGGTAGTTGATCTGGTACGCGCCCCAGCTGTGACCCTGGATGCCGACGCGCTTCGGATCCACATAGCCCTTGGCGATCTGCTGGCGGATCGCCGGCAGCACCGTGTTCATCGCGCTCTTGCCGGGCTGGCCGGTCGTGTAGACGATGTCCGGACGCAGCACCAGGTAGCCGTTGCTGACGTAACGCGTCACGTTGATGTTCTGCGACGGCGCCGGCGGGATGTAGCGGTACCGGTTGTCGGTCATCTTCTCGTAGATGTAGACCATCATCGGGTACTGCTTCTTCGGGTCGAAGTTGGCCGGCTTGGCCAGCAGCGCGCGCAGCTTCCTGCCGTCCGCGGCGGTGTACTCGACCAGCTCCTGCGTGCCCCATTCATAGCGCGACTGCTGCGGGTTGGCCGCGCTGATCTGCTGCGGCTGCTGGAAGGCCAGCGTGGTCGTCCACAGGTCCGGGAACTGGGTGAAACTCTGCTGCGTGAAGGCGATGCGGTCCGCGTCCTTGGCCTTGATCAGGCCGCCGATCATGCGGTCGTCCTGGATCAGGGTCTTGGGCGCACCGCCGGTCGCATCGACACGGTAGTAGCCGCTGGCACGCGTGATGTCGTGCGTGCCGGCCAGCGTCAGCGCGTCGGCGGGCAGGGGCTTCTTGTCGGCGTCCTCGGGATCGAGCGGCACGACGCGCAGCTGCAACTGCTGCTTGCGGCCCCAGCCCTGCGTGAGGTTGCGGGATTGGCCGGTGGCGGGCTGCACCGCCCAGAGGTCGAACTTGTCGTAGACAACGACGCTGTCGTCGTCCGCGGTCCAGCCGGCGCTGCCGTAGGGCGAGGGCAGGTCGGGGACGTCGCGGTCGTCGTTGTCGAAGCGCGACTTGATCTTGCCGGTCAGGTCGATGGCGGCGGCGGTGTCGGTGCGCCAGGCCATCCAGCGCGCGGCGGGCGCGTCGAAGCCCAGCACGTAGCGGCCGGCGGGCGACAGCGTCGGTGCGTGACGCAGCTTGCGCGCCAGCGGCCTGGCCGCGCCGGTGTTGAGATCGACGGCGTAGGCGTCCATGTAGGCCCCTTCCCACGACATCAACTGGCGGTACGGCAGCTCGCTCAGGCCGAGCGCGACGGCGGCGTTCTCGTTGACCTGGATCGTGGGCAGCTCCTTCGTCGCGAGCTGCACGAAGCGCGCCGCGTCGACGTCGTTGCCCAAGTGAACGACCGCGCGGTAGCTGCGCGCGCGTTCGCGCTCGGCCTTGGCCTTCTGCGCGGACTGCAGCTCCGGATCCTTCCAGTGCCAGAGATCGACCTTCATCGGTTCGGGCGTGTCCTTGGGCTCGGGCGCGGGGAGCTCGGCGGTGCCGAGGAACAGGCGCTGGCCGTCCTTGCTGAAGGCGAGCGCGGCGTGCTCGCTCGGCGTCCAGCCGGTGGGCATGCCGGCGGTTGCCGCGCTCACCAGCACCGTAGCGCGTTCCTGGCCGGCCTTCCACAGGAAGAGCTTGAACGGGGTCGGGTCGGGCTTGTCGGTCTTCTCGTCCTTCTTCTCTTCCTTCCTTGCCTTCTCGGCGGCCTTGGTCTCCGCCACATGGTCGCGGTTGCTGACGAAGGCCAGACGGCGGCCGGCTTCGTCGAAGCGGAGCTGCTTGTAGCTGCCCGCCCCCGAGATCACCGCGCGCGCCTGCGTCGGCGCGGTCGGGTCGATGAGGTAGACGCCTTCGCGGGTGGTCTCGTCGGTGGCAGGCTTTGCCTCGGCGTCGGACGCGCCCGACGCCGGAGGCACCGGCACCGCCGGCGCGCCCGGCTTGGCCGCCTCCTTCTTCGCCGGCTCCTTGACGGAGACGACGTAGGCCAGCAAGGTGCCGGCGTTGTTCCAGGCGAAGTCCGAAGCGTCCTTGAAGGTGTTGCGCTGTGCCGTCTCGGCGTCGATCAGCAGCAGGTCGTTGCCGGGTGTTTTCTTGGCGGAGGGTCCGCCGCCCTCGGCCGGTGCTTCCTGGTCGAGGAGATCGCTGAAATCGCGGGATTCGCCGGAATCGCGGGAATCGCCGTCGATATCGGCCTTCGCCGCCGAGGCCTTGGTGTCCTTGGGACCGTCCTTGGACGCGTCCTTCTTGGCGGGGGCTTCCAGCAACAGCGCCAGATGCTGGCCGCCGTCCTTGCCCCAGCCGAAGCGCTTCACGCGGTCGATGGACTCGACCTTGCCGGTCGACAGGTCCATCCACGCCGCGCCGGCCTTGGGCGCGTCGTCGCCCTTCTTCTTGTCCTTCTTGGCCTTGTCGAGCTCGACCCGCGTCGGCTGCACGGCGAAGGCGACGAAGCGGCCGTCGGCGCTGAACTGCGGCGAGGTGCCGCGCGGCGCGCGGTACTCGCGGCCGTCGGCGACGTGGCGCACGACGAGCTCGCCATCGGCCTCCTGCGCGACGAGCGCGTAGGCGATCCATTGCCCGTCGCGGCTCAACTGCGTGTGCTGGATGCTGCGCCAGGTGGCGTAGACGTCGTGCGTGATCGGCAGCTTGGCGGCGGCGGGCTGACCGACGGCGGCCGCCGCGGCGGCGACCGGCGTGGCGGCCTGCGGCGGCGTGGCCGCGGACAGCGGCGACAGGGGCGCAAACGGCAGCAGGGCCAGCGGCAGAAGGGCGAGCGACGCGGGGAGCGAGGACAGGAAGGACCGGCTCATCGTGCACCTCCCGCGGCGGTCAGCGTCTTCACGAGCCAGGCCTGCAGGGCCTGGATCTCGTCCATGCTGACCTCGTGGGCCATCGGGTATTCATGCCACTCGACGTCGTGACCGAGCCGGCGCAGCTCCGCCAGCGACGCGTGGGCGCGCGCCGGCACGACGACGCCGTCGCGGCTGCCGTGCGCCAGGAAGATGGGCGTGTCCGCATTGGCGGCATGCCGTTCGGCCTCGGTCGTGCCCAGCACGGGCAGGTAGCCGGACAGGCCCACCAGTCCCGCCAGACGCTTCGGATACCGCAGCCCGGTCATCAGCGTCATCGCGCAGCCTTGCGAGAAGCCCATCAGCACCACGCGCTCCGGCGGGATGCCGAACTCGCTCTCCTCGCGGGCGATCAGGTCCTCGATCAGGCGCTGCGACACGCGCAGGCCGTCGGCGTCCTCGCGCTGGCTGAGATCGCCGTGGCGGATGTCGTACCAGGCGCGCATGCGCATGCCGCCGTTGATGGTGACGGGGATCTGCGGGGCGCTCGGCAGCACGACGCGCAGGCCGCCCAGCGCGAGCACGGGCGCCAGATCCAGCGCCTGGACCACGGGGACGAAGTCGTTGCCGTCGGCGCCCAGGCCGTGCAGCACCAGCAGGCTGAAGCGGGGCGCCTCGGGGGTCTGCAGTTCGATGGTTTCGAGGTTCATGGACGGGAATGCTAGTCCGCCGCGCGCCGCCGGTCCTGGGTGGAAACGCCCTGTCGCGCCTCATCCGCTCCGCATCGCGCCCAGATGCAGCCGGTCGCACGCGCATCGCACCGGGCGGGGCGGATGCGTAGTCTTCACTCCATCGCATCTTCCGATGCAAGACGTTCCGGGAAAGGAGCCCACCATGTCCGACAGCGAAGAACTCAACCGCCTGGCCGATCTGCATCAACGCGGCATCCTCAGCGACGAGGAGTTCGCGAAGGCCAAGGAGCGCGTGCTGAACGCGAGTGCGCGGTCGTCGAGCTCGACCTCCTATGCCTACGCCACGCCGCACGGCGGCGGCGCGCCGGTGGTGAACGCCATCAACACCTTCCGCCGCAGCCGCGACGACCGCTGGATCGGCGGCGTGTGCGGCGGGCTCGCCCGGCTGAGCGGGCTGGCGGCCTGGTTCTGGCGGATCGTGTTCGTGGCGCTGACGACCTGCGCAGGGGGTGGGGTGCTGCTCTACCTGCTGCTGTGGATCTTCGTGCCGCTGGAGGATTGAGGGGAACGACGGCAGTCGGCGGCGACTGCCCTTCTCGATGCACTTTTCTGTATTTTCGATTTTTGCACTTTTGTTATGATGGGCGCTCACTGGCATTCCGACGGAGACCACTGATGCCTCGCGCTCATCATCCTGCTGCCAAGGCCGCCGCTGCCGCGAAGTACGTGCCCCTCCTGGCAGACCCGCTGAACCCCATCGCCGAGCAGGTGGGGAAGGCGGTGGCGGCAGAAGTGAAGAGCTTCGTGTGTCCGCCGCCGAAGGGAAGCAGGAATGCCTCCACGGGTGCTTCCGGGCCCAAGTCGGTCGACCTGGAGGCCTACATCACGGTGCTTGTCGCCAAGGCGCTGGACCGGTCGCTCAGCGCCCGGACCGCGGAAGGCAAGGCGCTCCGGATGGCGCTGATTGCCAAGCTGGCAAACGCCGAGGCCGGCGAAGTCGCGGTCTGGGGGACGAAACCGGCGGCGACAGACGGGCTGCTCACGACGGCGCAAGCGGCCGCGAAGCTCGATGTCAGTCGACCGCACGTTTCAATGCTTTGCGACCAGGGCAGGCTGGGCGAGGTCGTCATGACCGAAGGAGGTCATCGCCGTATTCGGGCCTCGGCCGTGCAGGCCTACCTGGAAGTCCGGACCCGACAGCTCGACGGGGCCAGGTCCCCTCGTGAGGCCGGTGTGGAGGCTGGCCTGTACGACGTCCCGGAAGGACACTTCACGAACGTCGTCCGCGAAAGCGCAAGCGCTGCCAAGCCAGCGAAGGTCACCGCCAAAGCCGATCGCAAGACGCGTCCGTGAACCGCAGCGACACGCTCGTCGTCCTGGATACCTGCGTGCTGCTCAGGCTTCGGCTGAGCGACGTCCTCATGGACATGCGCGCGGAGCGTCTGTTTTCGGCTCACTGGACCGAAAGCATCGACGACGAATTTCTGCGCAACATGGTGAAGGTCTACGGCCTTGATCGGGCAAAGGCTGAGGGGCGCCTTCGCGCCATGAAGGCCCGCTGTCCGGAGTGGGAGGTGTTCATGTCGAGCGCCGACTTTGATGCCGTGCCGGAGCAGGTCGACGTGAAGGACCGGCATGTTGCTGCGGCGGCTCTGGCGCTTCGGCAGGCGGTTGACCGGGACACCGAGGAAGATGAGGGCCGAGAGTACGACGTCATCCTGCTCACGGACAACGTCAAGGATTTCGCCGTGACGCAGATGAAGCGTCTAGGCGTCCGGGTGGTGCGTCCTGGGCAGTTCCTGGATGAAGCTTTCGACACACATCCGGAGGCGATGTCTCGGGCTGTCTTGCAAGCCGCCAAGGAACTCAAGCAGCCGCCCTACACGTTGGCGGAGCTGCTCCATGTGCTGCGTGAGGCGGGGGCGAGGCGTTTGGTTGCCGGGATGAGCAAGACGCGTTCGAGGTGAAGCCCGCCACCAAGGAAGCGCAGCGCATGTGACCCGCTAGACCGAGCCGGTCAACAAGTACGCGGAGGCGAGCCAGCGGCGCTCGACCTCCGCGTTTTTCATGCGCGCTTCGAGCAGGCGCCACGGGCGCTCGAGACCGTCCATGCGCACGATCGAGTGCATCGCCGCACCCAGCACGAACAGGTTGCTCATCGGCATCCACGGTGGCGCCCAGACGAGCCCCGCCGCCACGATGCGCGCCCCAGGCTTCAGCGCCGCGAGGGCGCGTCGGATCCCCTCTTCGCTCTGCAGCACGTCGTGCGTGAAGAAGAAGACCGCCGCGTCCGCCCGGCGCTTGCCGAGCACGGACGCGTAATCCGCGTCTTCCGCCGTGGCGCCCAGGAAGTCGATCGGCGCCGTGAGGCGGTCGGTCCGCGCGCGCTGCCTGGCCTGGCGCATCATCGTCTCGCAAGGCTCGACGGCGACGATCCGGCCAGTGCGTCCGACAGCGGCGCTGAGGCCGGGCAGGCTCAGTCCGGTGCCCGCGCCGACGTCGAGCACGGTCTGCCCGGGCTGCAGGTCGAGCCACGCGATCGCCTCGCGCCGCAGCGGCGCCACGGGCATCAACTCGTAGTCGTAGACCGGCGCACGGCGCGCATAGAGCGCGTTCAAGGCCTGCAGGCCCGATGGAGGGTCTGGCGTGTTCATGGACTCCCTTGTGCTGGCGGTCCAGCTTCGCGGCGTGCGACCCGGGGTGTCAAGCAAGAAAAACGGAGCGTCACGGAACCGTCATGCGGGACCGAAAGAATCGCGTCCCTATGTGCGACCCACTCACCACAGGTATGCGGCTTGCCCGCGGTGCCGCCCGCTCGATCGCCGCGCTCTGCGCCGCGGTCGTCCTTCTTCCACTCGCCGAATCCGGGGCACACGCCGCGCCCGCCTCGTCCGAGGCGGCCGCCGATCTGAAGTTCTCCCAGTTCTTCAAGTCGCCGATCGGTCCGGCCGGCCTGGAACTGTCCGATGCGCTGCGTGCCTCCGACGGCCGCCCGGTGCGTCTGGTCGGCTACATGGTCGCGCAGGAGCAGGCCAAAGCCGGCCGCTTCTGGCTCACGCCGCGCCCGGTGCGCATGAGCGAACACGCCGACGGCGAGGCTGATGACCTGCCCGCGGGCACCGTCACCGTTCTGCTCGATCCGGCCCAGCGTGATCGCCTCGTCGCCCATCGCCACGGCCTGGTGACGCTCACCGGCACGCTGTCGATCGGGCGGGTCGAGGACGAGACCGGCCGCGTGTCCTGGATCCGCCTGCAACTGCCCGCCGACGCCCTTTCCGATTCCCCCGACTCGAACGCCCAACGATGAAACATCTGCCTTCCCTGCTCGCCGGCGCCTGCGCGTTGCTGGCCCTGGGCGCCGCCCAGGCCGCCCCCACCGTCACCCGTCTGACGCCGCCGAGCGAGCGTTTCTCCAGCGGCCAGCCGGAGCCGGTCATCGCGCGCTTCCTGCCCGGTCAGCGCTTCGACCTGCAGGCGACGATCAAGCCGGATGCCGGTCAGCGCATCACGGCCGCGCGTTTCGTGATCGACGGCAAGCCGGTCGACGCGACGGTCGCGCTGCGCGATTGCGCCACCGGCTGCGTGAAGGGCCTGAGCGCCGAGACCGCGATCGCCACGATCCGCGCGGTGAGCCTGGAGAAGGCCGGCCGCCACGAGTTCAGCGTCGAGGCCACGCAGTCCGACGGCCAGAAGGTCGCCGCCACCGGCAACTTCGACGTCGTGCCGTTCACCGCGGCGATGGGCCCGAAGGTCAAGAACATCATCATCCTGCTGGGCGACGGCATGGGCGCGGCGCAGCGCACCGCGGCCCGCATCGTCAAGGGCGGCTACGCGCAGGGCAAGGTCATCCACCCGCTGGCGATGGACACCTTCCCGGCGACGGGCATGGTCAAGACGGCGTCGCTGAACTCGGTGGTGACGGACTCGTCGCCGGGCATGACGTCCTATGTCTCGGGCAACAAGAACAACAACAATGAAGAAGGCGTGTTCCCCGACGACACGATCGAGCCCTTCGACAACCCGCGCATCGAATACCTGTCGGAGTACCTGCATCGCACGCAGGGCAAGGCGCTGGGCATCGTGACGACGGCGGACGTGTTCGACGCGACGCCGGCCGGCAACGCGGTCCACACGAGCAACCGCGGCGCGGGCACCGGCATCGTGGACCAGTTCTTCGACGACCGCTCGCGCACCGGCCTGACGGTGCTGCTGGGCGGCGGCCGCAAGTGGTTCCTGCCGGCGGGCACGGCGGGTTCGGAACGCGCCGACGGCAACGACTACGCGTTTTCGGCCACCGATCCGCACACGTCGGAGATCGTCAAGCGCTGGGGCGCCGCGCCGGGCGCGAAGGACAAGGGCCGCGACCTGATCCAGGAGTTCCAGGGCGCCGGCTACCGCTACGCGCCGACGAAGACCGAGCTCGAGGCCGCCACGGCGGGCGCGGGCGCCGACAAGATGCTGGGCCTGTTCGCGTTCTCCAACATGAACGTGGCGCTGGACAAGATCGACGGCCGCCGTGGCGCGAAGAAGGGCCTCGCGGGTGGCAGCGTGGTCGACGACTACGGCTTCCCCGACCAGCCGATGCTCGACGAGATGGCCAAGGCCGCGATCGCGACGCTGAAGAAGCAGTCCAAGGGTTTCGTGCTGATGATCGAGGGCGCCTCGATCGACAAGCAGGCGCACAACATGGACAGCGAGCGCTGGATGCTGGACACGATCGAGTTCGACCGGGCGGTGCAGGTCGCGCAGGACTTCGCGCGCGAGAACGGCGACACGCTGGTCATCGTGACGGCGGACCACGAGTGCTCCGGCGCGGCGCTGATCGGCGGCTCGATGCTGACCGACCAGGCGCTGCTGGACGCGGCGACGAAGAAGGGCGCGGCCAACCTGCGCGACAAGGTCGTCGGTGTGTACGAGAAGGCGGGCTTCCCGCGTTACCGCATCGCCGCGGACGGTTATCCGGAAGCGACCGACATCGACTACCGCCTGCTGGTGGGCTACGGCGCGAATGCGGACCGCTACGAAGACTGGCGCACGAACGCGACGCCGCTGCGCGATTCGCAGCAGCCGATGGCCAAGTCCGAGCCGCTGAAGTGGTACCCGGCCAACGCCGCCGAACGCGACGACGCGACGGGTGAATTCCTGGTCACGGGCCAGGTGCCCGGCGAGCAGGCGGTGCACACGGCGACGGACGTCCCGTTGTCGGCCTTCGGTCCGGGCGCGCTGGCGTTCACCGGCGTCATCGACAACACGGATGTGTTCTTCAAGCTCGCGCAGGCGGCAGTGAAGGGCGCGACGGCCCCGGCCGATGCGACCGGCGCGAAGCGGCCGGCGAAGGTGGCGAAGAAGTAAATCTCATTGCTTCGCAATGACTTCGATCGAGGGGCCTTCGGGTCCCTCGTCGTTTGTGCAACACCCTCCATTCTTTTGGAGAGTCTGTCGGACCTTGCCTGCAGAATGCGTCTTGCCCTTGTGGCCTTTCTGATCTTCCAGCCCTACCGGGACCCATCTGGAAAACTGCCCTCGTGGCCTTCGGAAGCCCAGTCGTACGGACTGGGCTTCTATCGTTTGAGGCACTCGGATCGAGCGGCGATCACGGCGACCGCCAGCCTCCACCCAGCGCCCGCACCAGCGCCAGCCGGTTCTCCAACTCGCTCTGCCGGATGCGGATCAGGTCGTTGTCCTGCGCGAAGAGATTGCGCTGCGCGTCGAGTTCCTCGAGGTACCCGGCGTAGCCCGCCTCGTAGCGGTCATGCGCGTACTGCAACGAGCGCGCCAGCACGTCGCGGCGCTCCTGCGAGAAGCGGCGCTGGCGGTCGAGACGTTCAATGCCGGCCAGCGCGTTCTCGACTTCGGTGATGGCCGCCAATACCCGCCCGCGGTAGGCATACGCCGCCTGGTCGCGCTGCGCGGTGGCGACGTCGAACTGGGCCTGCAATCGGCCCGCGTCGAACAGCGGCGCGAGCACGCTGCCGCCGATGCTCCAGACCCGGATCGGGTCGTAGTCGAGCGCCGACACGTAGAGCCGCCCCGCCGACGCACTGAACTGGATCTGCGGCATGAAGGCCGCCCGGCGCGAGGCCAGCGTCGCGTCGCTGGCGGCCAGCGTCAGCGCGGCCTGCGCGAGGTCGGGACGCCGCTCCAGCAGCGCCGAGGGCAGGACCACGGGCGGCAGCGGCAGATCGAGTTCCTCGAAGCGCCGACCGCGTGGCATGTCGCCCGGCGACTGGCCAGTGAGTTGCGCGAGCGCATTCTCCTGGCGCCGGATCGCGAGCTCCAATTGGGGCACCTGCTGCGCGACCGATGCGTACTCGGCCTGCGCCTGCGTGAGCTGCAACTGGGAGATGTAGCCGATGCGCGCCTGGTCCTGCGCGAGCCGCAAGGCCTCGGCGCGTGAGTCGAGGGTGCGTTTGGACAGCGCCAACTGCGACTCCAACGCGAGCAGCCCGATGTAGGACTGCGTGGTGGTCGCGGCCACGCTGAGCGCGGCACCGTCACGATCAGCCTGGCTCGCGGCGACGCGCAGGCGTGCCGCCCGCGTCAGCGCGCCGAGGCGGTCCCACAGGTCGAGCTCCCATGACGCCGACAGTCCCGGCTGGACGACGTGCGACTCGGAGATCCCCGTGGCCTGCAGCGTCCGCGAGCCCTGGGCGGCAAGCGTCGCATTGAGCTGCGGACCTTCGGCGGCGCGGCTCGCGGACAGCGACGCGCGCGCTTCATCCAGCCGCGAACCGGCCAGCAGCACGTCGTTGTTGTGCGCGAGGGCGCGCTCGACCAGCTCATCGAGCGCTGCGTCGCCGAAGTCGCGCCACCACTGCGCGCGAAGTTCAGCGACAGCCGCCGATGCCGATGCCGATGCCGACGCCGACGTCGCGGACGAGGGCGGCAGCGCCGATGCGGTCGATCCGCTCGACACGGGCTGCTCGCGCCACGCGATCGGCGGTTCGATGCGCGAGGACTCGGGCGGCGCGCGCAGCGCGGGAGCGCAGCCGGCGATGAGCGCCGTGGCCAGCCATGCTCCCGACCGCGCCGCGATGCGTTTCATCGCGAGGCTCCGGCTGCCGGCGCCGACGCGGAGGTCTCCACCGTCACCACGACCGACATCCCCGGCCGCAGCCGGTCCGCGCCGGGCTGGTTGGGATCCAGCGCGATGCGCACCGGCAGCCGCTGCACGACCTTCGTGAAATTGCCGGTCGCGTTGTCGGCCTTGAGCACGGCGAACTCCGAGCCCGTCGCCGGTGCGATCTGCTGCACGCGGCCACTGAAGCGCACGCCCTTGAGCGCATCGGCGCGGAAGCTCGCCGGCTGGCCGATCTGCATGCGGCCCGTCTGCGTCTCCTTGAAGTTGGCGACCAGCCACAGCTGCTGCGGCACGAGGAACAGCAGCTGCGAGCCCGCGCTGACGTACTGCCCTAGCCGCACCGAGACCTCGCTGACCTGCCCGTCGGCCGGCGCGCGGATCACCGTGTTGGAGAGGTTGATGCGCGCGGTCGCGAGTTGCGCCTCCGCCGCCTGCACCTGCGCGTTCAGCCCGCCGCGACCGACGCGGGTCGCCTTGATGCGTTCCTCGCCGATGCGGATGTCGGCGCGCGCCTTGTCGACGTTGGCGCTCGCCAGGCGGTTGCTCGCGCGGACGCGGTCGCGCTCGTTCAGCGACACCGAGCCGCGCCCCGCCAGGTCCTCGACCCGGGCCAGCTCCGCCGTGGAGCGCGCGAGCTCGCCTTCGGCAGACGCCAGGGTCGCGCGCGCCGCCGCCAGCGTCGCCTGGTTCTGCGCCTGCGTCTGATCGACGTTGTCGAACTGGGAACCCGCGTTCGCGCGTTGCGCCTCGGCCTGTGCCACGGCGGCGGCATACAGCCGATCGTCGATGCGCACCAGCGGCTGACCCGCCTTCACCTGCTCGAAATCCTTGACCAGCACCTCCACGACGTAGCCGTTGACCTGCGGCGACAGCACCGTGACCGCGCCGCGCAGGTAGGCGTTGTCGGTGGTCTCGTTGCTGGCATCGAAGGGCCCCAGCTCCCACGCGCGCATCACCAGCGTCACGCCGACCAGCGCGACGATGGCCATCATGACGATCGCCGTCGTGGAGGCCTTCAGGTACTTCGGTGCGGGTGCTGGCGGGGCTGGCGTCGGTGTCGGCGCAGGTGGCGGGACGGGCGGCGGCGAAGGCGGCAAAGGCGGGGATGCCGGCGGCGACCCCGATGGCGACTCCGACGGCGCTGCCGGTGCCGGTGGCATCCGGCCGGCGCCTTCGCCGTCGGCCGGCAACGGCAGGTTCGCGCCCGCCGTGCTCGCGGCGGACGGGGCCAGGTCGGGGGGAGTCGGCGCGTGGCTCATGGTCGTGCGGGCGGCGGCTGGGCCGTCGAGGTCGGCAAGGAGGAAGGGGGCGGGGCGGCGCGGCGTTCGGCCAGCCGCTTCGTCAGCGCGGTGCGGCCCAGCAGCGCGAGCAGCCACAGCAGGAAGGCGACCGCCGTGACCGCGCTGAACATGAACACGTCGTTGTAGGCGCGGACGTTGGACTCGCGCCGCGCGACGGCGGCGAGCTGGGCCGCGCCCTGCGCCGAGCGCAGCACCGGATCGCCGACGACCGCGCCCAGCGCCGCCGACTGCTGCGCCAGGCGGGTCGCGACCATCGGGTCGGTGCGGTCCATCGTCGCGACCAGCGAGGCGGAGAACTCGTGCTCCCGCACCAGCTGGTAGGTGTTCAGCACGGCCGATCCGACGAGACCGCCCATCGTCTGCGTGATCGAGAACATCACCGAGAAGGTGACCATGTACGCCGGTCCGTTCTTCAGCGCCTGGCCGATGCCGATCAGCATCAGCGGCCCCATGAACATGCCCGCGCCGATCGACAGCAGGAACTGGCTGACGTAGAAATCCTGCGGCCGGTCGAGGCTGGTGCGGTGGTGGTCCATCAGGCCGGCGATCGCGAACAGCACGATGGACAGGAGGATCTGCGGCACCAGCGTCTTCGGCGTGAAGCTGATCGAGCAGGCGAGGATGCCGATCACCATCCCCGCCAGGATGACCGCGAACAGCGGCTGGAACTGGTCCGGCCCCATGCCCTGGGCGCGCAGGAAGCCGACGGCGCCCACCGACTGTTCGGCGGTGAGGAAGCGCAGGATGACGCCGCCGATGACGAAACGCAGCGTCGCGCCGTTGGCGAACCAGCGCGTCTGGATCAGCGGGTTGGCGCGGTGGTGCTCGACGGACACCGCCGCGACGATGAGCAGCAGCGCGGCGATCAGCAGCCAGCCGAGCCAGCGGGTGTCGAACCACCAGTGCAGGTAGCCCTGGACCAGCACCGCGCAGACCATGCCGACGGCCGGCGCCATCAGCGCGAAGGTCAGGAAGTCCAGCGGCTCGAAGACCTTGATCTGCACGCCGGGCGGCAGTTTGAGCACGACGACGGCGGCGAAGCTGCACAGCGCGAGCCCGGCCTCGAACAGGTAGAGGTTGTGCCAGGTGCCGCCGCCCTGGTCGAGCAGCGCGGGCGACACCACCCAGGCCAGCGGCGCGGCCAGCTGGCCGATGCCCACGCCGATGACCATCATCTTGCCGGTGTGGGTGCGGGGCATGCTCTGCAGCATGTAGAGCAGGCACAGCGTGGAGCAGGCCGCGCCGGCCAAGCCGCTGGCGGCGCGCACGATCAGCGTCGTGGCGAAGCTGCCGACGAAGAGGTGCAGCAGCGTGAGCACCGCGTAGACGCCCAGGCCGATCTCGGCGAACCAGCGCATGCCGAACTGCTGCCGGCACTTGAAGACCAGCAGGTTGGCGGTGACGTTGACCATCACGTAGGCGGCGGAGATCCACGCGCCCTCGGACGGCGTCAGCCCGAGCTGCCCCTGCAGGACGGGCAGGTTGGCCGAGACCAGGCCGTTGCCCAGCGCCCCGGTGAGGCCGACCAGGATCGCCACCAGCGCGTAGGCGACGCGCCGCCATGGCGGATGCCAGGGCATGGACGGCGAGCCCGGCATGCTGGGCTTCTCGTGCTCCTGCCAGTCGGGGACGGGGGCGAGGTACTGGGGCGTGGCCACGGCGGATCGCTGCTCCTGGTCCACGCAGGATGGGCCCGCGCGGGCATGGCTGGGGTCAGGAGTTGCACCGATGGCCGCCGGGACGGCAGGCGGTCAGCGGGTGCGGGATCCGGCCATTATTCAGCCGCCGTGGGGCGCGGGGACTCCCGGATGGGGGAGGGCGCCGACGCCGCGCCTTGCGGCCGCTCGCCGATCATCCATCGTCCCCAGGACCAGCGGCCGAGCGCGGCGGTCAGCGCGATCGAGCCGATCAGCCCGACGACCAGCCCCGCCATGAAGAGCGCCGGCAAGTCCGCGATGCCGGCCGACTTCAGCACGATCCGCGACGCCGCGGTGAAGACGGGGTGGAACAGGTAGATGCCGAAGGACCAGGCGCCGATGAAGGCGAGCCAGCGGACGGCCGGGCCCACTCGCAGCAGCAGCAGGCACGCGCACAGGCTGACGGTCAGGCGTTCGATGCCGGGCGCGTCCGGATTGGGGGCCTGGCTCGCGGCCCAGCCCAGCATCAGGACGAGGGGCAGGAGCACGATGGCGACGGCCAGCCGGGGGTTGGTCGTCATCGCCGGGAAGCGTCGCGCCGCCACGCCCAGCAGGAAGAAGGGCAACAGGAAGGTCGCCCCGTTCAGGCCGAAGTGCACCGGCAGCGGCGCCCACACGTGCAGCAGCATGGCCGTGAGGAAGACGGCGAGGAAGCCCTCGGCGCTGTCCAGGACCCGGCTCCGCTCCAGGACGGCGGTGAGCATGAAGATGAGGAAGAGCGATTCCAGGAACCAGTAGTGCGCGACGGGGAGGATGTGCAGCAGGTGCCAGTCGGTGATGCCGCCGTTGGTGCCGCCGCTGGTGCCAGACATCGCGGTCTGCAGGAGTGCGAATCCCGTGCCGATCACCAGCATCGGCACCAGCAGCCGCCGCACCTTGCCCGTCGCGAACGGGCCGATGGCGCCGCGCACCGGCCGCATGGCGTAGACCATGCCGGACAGGAACGAGAACAACGGCATCCGGACCAACGCGAGGAAGTCGTTGATCCGGGCGGCGATGTGGTCGTCCGGCAGGCGCAGACCGGTCTCGCGGTCGCCGCCGATGACGTGGTAGCTCACCAGCAGCAGGCACGCCAATCCGCGCAAGGTGTCGAGTCTTTGCCGACTGTGCAACGGTTTCTCCCTGGGTCGTGACGACGCCGTCTTCGCGCGGAGAAGACGGCGTCAAAAAAACATCGTAGGAGCGTGAAGGCGTTGCGGGTGGCCTCAAGAGAAACGAAGTGCTGCGCGTCGCGCACAGGGGCGACACGGGAGGTGCGCCAACGAGCCATGACTGTGCGGCAGCGAACATCCATCAGTCCGCGATGCGGACCGCGGCGCGCACGAGGCACATCGCCGAGGCCCCCGCCGCCATGCCTGCGCGCCATTGACGCTCCTCCAGCACACCGCCGATGCCCACCACCGGCACGCCTGCCATGCGGGTCCACCAGCGCAGTTGCGCGAGCCCTTGCGGCAGCCAGGGCATGTCCTTGGTCGTCGTCGGCCACAGCGGGCCGCAGGCGACGTAGTCCGGCGCCACGCCGCGGGCGCGGGCCAGCTCCCAGAGGCTGTGGCTCGACAGTCCCAGGCGCACGCCGTGCCGGGCGCGGCGCTGCTGGAGCGACTCGCGGTCCTCGCCGGTCATGCCCGCCCAGTCCTCCTGGCCGAGGTGCAGGGCGCGCGCGCCTTCGTCGAGCGCCAACCGCCAGTGGTCGTTGATCCACAGCGTCGCGGAGCGGCCCGCCATGTCACGCACCGCCTCGCGGATCGCGGCGCGCAGCCTGTCCTCGTCGATCGTCGGTCCGCGCTTGATGCGCAACTGCAGGTGGACGAAGCGGCCGCTGAGCGCGAGCGCCGCGACACGCTCCGGCCGGTCCGTGATCGCATACAGACCCGTCGCGAAGGGCGCGGGGCGGCGCGACGCCGGCCACAGCACCTCGCGCCAGCGCGTCAGCATCGCGCGGTCGGGCGCGGTCTCGTCGGCGAAGCCCATCACGGGCATCGCGCGCGGATCGTCGACGAAGCGCCGGTCCGGGCGCAGCGGTCCCGCGCCTGCGCCGGCCGCGTGGCCGTCGCGCAGCGCGCACCACGTGAGCATCTTGGCGAGGATCACCGCATCCGGCACGGCGAAGCCGCGCGCCAGCGCCGCGGCCGCCGCGGTCGCGAACGTGCAGCCGCTGCCGTGGTGATGCGGCGGCGCGCCGTCGCGGCCGGACAGGCGCGGCAAGGCGATCCATCCGGTCGCCAGCGGACTGTCCAGCCAATCCATCGACAGGCCGTCGACCTGGGCCGGGTCGTCGCCGCCGGTGATGCAGACCGCCTGGGCGCCCATGCCCCGCAGCATCGCGGCCAACTCCGCCACCGGGAACTGGCCTGTCGCCACGCCGAGCAGCCGTTCGGCCTCGCGCCGGTTCGGCGTGATCAGCGCGGCGCGCGGGATCAGTTGGTGGCGATACGCGCCGAGCAGCGCGTCGTCGCAGAACGCCGCGCCGCCCGCGCTCGCGCCGAGCACCGGGTCGACGACCAGCGGCGCCTCGCCGATCTGCGCGAGCAGCGCGTCGACGGTCGCGGCACTCGCCAGCAAGCCGGTCTTGACGACGCGCGGCGGCAGGTCGTGGCGCAGCGCGCTCAGCTGCGCGCGGACCTGGCCCGCGGGCAGCGGGAACACGGCGTTCACCCCGAGCGAATGCTGCGCGGTGACCGCGGTCACGACGGGGCACAGGTGGACGCCCATCGCGGCCGCGGCGCGCGTGTCGGCGCTCAGGCCCGCGCCGCCGCCGCTGTCGGTCCCGGCGACGCTCCAGATGATCGGTGGCGTCGGATCGTCGGTCCACGGCTGAAGCGTCAGGAGGTCCGGATCGACCGACGCCGCCCAAGCCGAGGGCAGGCTGGGATGAGGGACCAGCAGGGACGGCGGCGCCGTGGCGGCGGACTCGCGCCGGTCGTTGCCGTCGCTCCGGTTCCCCCGATCCGGGCGATGTCCTCCGTCGCGCTGATCGTCTCGTTCGATGCGGGTGTCGTGTTCCTTCATGCGTCCCCCAGCAGGAAGGCGTGACCGCCGACCGGCGTGCTCGCGACCGCGAACGCCTGCGGCGCCATCAGGCCGGCGTGGAACGCCCGCCGTCCCGCACGCACCGCGTCGCCGAACGCACCGGCCATCGCCACCGGATCGCCGGCCTGCGCCACCGCGCTGTTCAGCAGCACCGCGTCGAAGCCGAGCTCCATCGCGCGTGCCGCCTGCGACGGCGCGCCCAGGCCCGCGTCGATCACCAGCACCGTGTCGGGCAGGCGCTCGCGCAGCGTGCGAAGCCCGTGCAGGTTCAGCAGGCCCTGGCCCGAGCCGATCGGCGCGCCCCACGGCATCAGCAGCGGACACCCGGCATCCAGCAGTCGCCGGCCGAGGATCAGGTCCTCGGTGCAGTAGGGGAAGACGACGAAGCCTTCGCGCGCGAGTTCTGCCGCAGCCGCGACGAGCTCGAACGGATCGGGCTGCAAGGTGTGGTCGTCGCCGATGACCTCGAGCTTGATCCACACAGTGCCGTAGAGCTCGCGCGCCATGTGGGCGAGCTGCACCGCCTCGCGCGCGCTGCGGCAGCCGGCGGTGTTAGGCAGCAAGCGCGCGCCTTGCTCCCGTCCCGCGGCGAGGGCTTGCGCCAGCGCGCCGTTGTCGCCCGCCTGCAGCGTGCGCTTGAGACCGACGGTCAGCAGTTGCGTGCCGGACGCGCGGATCGCGTCACACAGCGTCGCGGGGCTGGGATAACCAGCGGTGCCGAGGAAGAAGCGGCTGTCGAGCGCGACGCCGTCGATCAGCAACGCGTCGGTGGCGTGCGGTCCGGTGGCCTGCGGAGGGATGGGGATAGTCATGTCAGCCTCCGACGATCGGTTGGAAGAAGAGGACGACGTCGCCGTCGTTGAGCGCCGTGTCGGCGCGCGCGTCGCGGGCGACGAAACGGCCGTTCAGTGCGGTGGCCACGGCGGCCGCCTCGCGCCGTTCGAGTTCGAGCAGCTGGGCCAGCGTCGCGCCGGCGGGCATCGTCACGGCGCGGTCGTCGAGCCGGACGGTGATCGGGGGGAGGGCGGTCATGGGGATTTCTCCAGGAAGGGGACGGAGGTCGGCGCGCGGACAACGGTGCCGCTCGCGCTGGCACCGGCCAGCGCCGCGAGGTCGCCGAGCCCGGCGGCGTCGAGCAGCCGCTCGACCAGCGCGGGCGCGAGCAGCCAGCCATGGCGGTACAGGCCGTTGAGCCGCAGCAGGCCGGGCTCGTGATGGGTGAAGGGCAGGTTGTCCGGCAACGCGGGCCGGAGGTGCCGGTCGAGCCGCACGATGCGCGCCTCCGACAGCGCCGGCAGCACGCTCTGGGCCGCCGCCATCAGCTCGACGGCGGAGCGCAGCGAGACGGGGCTGCGGTCCTCGCTCTCGATCTCGCTGGCGCCGACGACGAGCTCGTCATCGGCGCGCGGCACCAGATAGACGCGATGCCGCGGATGCAGCAGCCGGACCGGACGTCGCAGTCCGTGCCCGGGCAGCGACAGCGTGACGATCTCGCCGCGCACGCCGCGCAGCGGCAGCGGCGGCCGCGCGCCGAGTCCGCGTGCATCGATGGCCCAATCGCCGCGCCAGCGTCCGCCGTCGGCGAAGTGCAGCTCGCCGGGCAACACCTGGTCGACGGCCCGCGCCCACTGCCAGCGCACACCTGCCGCGTCCGCGTCGTCGTGCAGCGCGGCCATCGCGAGCTGCGGCGCGATGAGGCCTTCGCCCGGAAGCAGCCAGCCGCGCAGGCCCGGCGCGAGCATCGGCTCATGGGCGCGCAGCGCCTCGGCATCGAGCGGCTCCGCGCCCGGCATGCGCATCAGCGCACGCTGGGCCGCGCCGAGGTCCGCGCGGTGCGACAGCAGCAGGCTGCCGTCGATCCGCAGCAGGCTGCGGTCGATGCGCGGCGGCACCGGCGACGGGGCCGGGATCGACCTCGCCTTCGACGTCACGTCCGATTTGCGTCGGGACAGCGCGGCGACGATGCCCGGCCACAAGGCGAGCGATCGCCAGCCCAGCGCGGCGATTGCCGCGCCGCCCTGTTCCTGCTCGGCGAGCGGACTCAGCATGCCCGCCGCGCTGAACGCCGCCGCGCCTTGTGCGTCGAACGCAGGCGCGGGACCGGGCGACGCGTCGAAGACCTCGACGCGATGCCCGCTCCGCGCGAGCGTCCACGCGAGCAGCCGCCCGGCGAGCCCCGCTCCGGCGATGGCGATCGCGGCCATCGCGCTCAGGCCTGACGGATCGGGATGTAGAGCTCGCCGCCGCCGGCGAGGAACTCGGCGCTCTTCTCCCGCATGCCCGCGGCGTCCGCCTCCATCTGCGCGCTGTACTCCCGCACGTCCTGCGTGATCTTCATCGAGCAGAACTTCGGGCCGCACATCGAGCAGAAGTGCGCCACCTTCGCGCTGTCCTTGGGCAGCGTCTCGTCGTGGAACTCGCGCGCGGTCTCCGGATCGAGCCCGAGGTTGAACTGGTCTTCCCAGCGGAATTCGAAGCGCGCCTTGGACAGCGCGTCGTCGCGCGCCCGCGCCGCCGGATGGCCCTTGGCGATGTCGGCCGCATGCGCCGCGATCTTGTAGGCCATCAGGCCCTGCTTGACGTCGTCCCGGTCGGGCAGGCCCAGATGCTCCTTGGGCGTCACGTAGCACAGCATCGCGCAGCCGAACCAGCCGATCATCGCGGCGCCGATGCCGCTGGTGATGTGGTCGTAGCCCGGCGCGATGTCCGTCGTCAACGGCCCCAGCGTGTAGAACGGCGCCTCGTCGCAGTGCTTGAGCTGCTCGGTCATGTTGGCCTGGATCATGTGCATCGGCACATGCCCCGGTCCTTCGATCATGGTCTGCACGTCGTGCTTCCACGCGATCTTCGTCAGCTCGCCCAGCGTGCGCAGCTCGGCGAACTGGGCCTCGTCGTTGGCGTCCGCCAGCGAACCCGGCCGCAGCCCGTCGCCCAGCGAGAAGCTGACGTCGTAGGCCTTCATGATTTCGCAGATCTCCTCGAAGTGCGTGTACAGGAAGTTCTCGCGGTGATGCGCGATGCACCACTTCGCCAGGATCGAGCCGCCGCGCGACACGATGCCGGTGCGGCGCTTGACCGTCATCGGCACGAAGGGCAGCCGCACGCCGGCGTGGATGGTGAAGTAGTCGACGCCCTGTTCGGCCTGCTCCACCAGCGTGTCGCGGAAGAGCGCCCAGCTCAAATCCTCGGCCACGCCGCCGACCTTCTCCAGCGCCTGGTAGATCGGCACGGTGCCGATGGGCACGGGGCTGTTGCGCAGGATCCAGTCCCGCGTCGTGTGGATGTTGCGGCCGGTGGACAGGTCCATCACCGTGTCCGCGCCCCAGCGCGTCGCCCACACCAGCTTCTCGACCTCCTCCTCGATGCCCGAGCTCACGGCGGAATTGCCGATGTTGGCGTTGACCTTCACCAGGAAGTTGCGGCCGATGGCCATCGGCTCGACTTCCGGATGGTTGATGTTGGCCGGGATGATGGCGCGGCCGCGGGCGATCTCGTCGCGGACGAACTCCGGCGTGATGATCCCGGGGATCTGCGCGCCCAGGCTCTGGCCGCGCAGGCGCTGCTCGCGCTCGGCGTCGGACAGGTACTCGTGCATCCAGGCGCGGCGGCCGTTCTCGCGGATCGCGACGTACTCCATCTCGGCGGTGACGATGCCGCGGCGCGCGTAGTGCATCTGCGTCACGTTGGCGCCGGACTTCGCGCGGCGCGGCGGGCGCGTCAGCGCGGCGCTCTGCGCGCGCAGCGCGTCCTGCTGCGCGGCCTCGCGCAGGCCGTCGTCGAAGAGCTGGATCGGCCGTCCGGTGTAGGACTCGGTGTCGCCGCGCGACTCGACCCACGCGGCACGCGTCGCCGGCAGGCCGCGGCGCACGTCGGTGGCGACCGCGGGGTCGGTGTACGGGCCGGAGGTGTCGTAGACCGCGAGGCGTTCGCCGTTGGTCAGCGCGATCTCTCGCAGCGGCACGCGCAGCTGCGGATGCAGCACGCCGGACTCATGCGTCTTGGTCGACGCGGGAAGCGGCGCGCGGCTGGCGGCGAGGCGCTCATGGAAGGCGGCGGCCGCCGGGGGCAGGTCTTGCCGCGGGGCAGGTGTCGAGGCAGGTGTCGAGGGAGGTGTCGAATCGGGCGTCGAGGCGGGCGTCAAGTCAGGCATCAGGGGTCTCCGGTTGGGCGCCGGAGGCTGGACTGACGAGGACGTTCGGACGTTCGGAACCGACCCCTTCCTGGGCAGGGCGCACGGGCGCGGTGCGGGACCGCTGGGCGTCGGTGCGGGCCTGGGGGGCTCGCGATTCGCCAAGGTGCGCCTGGAAGGGCGGGCTCTTCTTACGCCGGTACGAACCGGATCAAGTTCAGCGGGTCCACGGCTTCATCGCCATGTCTCAGCCCGTGCCGGCGATGCGCGAAATGCGTCGTCGACCCAGGGCTCCCCGGAGCAGGCGCGCAGTATAGGCCGCGCAACAGGCGGGGCGCGCAGGACGTGAATTCCTCGACGCAACCGCGATGTCAAGGACCATCGGCGGTACTGTTACATCCTGATTCCGGGGAAACACCGAGGGGCCGTCACCACGGTGACTTCTTACACTGCGGCGCTCATGCCGGGGCGCGAAGAAACCGATTTCAATAGCAGCAGACAAGACCGGCGTTGTCTCCAAAAGAGAGCAACCAGCGCAACGAGAGGGTGGAGTGATGAGCAGTCGTAGTCTCCTGAGCGTCCCGCGCCGCGGTCTGGCGGTGTGCCAGGTCTTGACCTTGTCCCTGGTCGCGATCGCCGCGCAGGCGCAGACCGCGCCGGCGGCGGCCACGTCCGCCGCGGCGGTCGATCCCAAGGCCGCGCCGATGAGCGATGTCGACCGCGCCAAGCGCGACGCCGACAAGGTGTTCCAGTGGATCAAGTTCCACGCCGAGAAGGGCGAGAAGAAGCCGGCGCACGAGGCCAAGGCCGAGGCGCCCAAGCCCGTCGCCAAGCCGGTGGTCGCGGCCGCGCCGGCGGCGCGTCGGCAGGAGCTCGATCCTGCCGCCGAGCGCGCGCTCGCCGCCCGCAATGCCGCGCAGGACGCGGCGCCCGTCGTCGCCACCGCGTCGCCCGCGCCGGCGTCCATCGGTCAGCCGGCCGCGACGTCGGGCGGACAGACCATCGCCCAGACCGCCAGCCAGACCGCCAGCCAGACCATCGCCCCGCCGACCTCGGTGCCGCAGCCGATGTCGGAGACCCCCTCGCCGCAGGTCGTGGCCATGGCCGCGCCGTCGACCGCCGCGCCCGCCGGCAAGGTTCCCGAACCCGAGCCCGATGACGAGCCCGCGCCGCTGAAGCTGCTGCACAAGGTCGACCCCGAGTACCCGCGCGCCCTGCTGGCACAACAGCGCGCCGGATCGGTGCTGGTGCAGTTCACCGTCCGTCCGGATGGCGGCGTCGATGCGCCGCAGGCGCTGCGCTCGCCGGACCGCAAGCTCAGCGCGGCCGCGATCAACGCGGTCAAGCAGTGGCGCTTCGGACCGATCCCGGCGGCGCGCCAGGTCAGCGTGGAGATCGGCTTCCAGGTCGATTGACAAAGACGGCGTCGAAGACGTGAACCGGGAGGTGGGCTGCCGCGCACACACCCTCCCTGTTCCTGCTACTTCGGGTGTTCGCCATGTATCCCTCCATCGCTTCGTCGTCCCCTTCCTCAGGGGCCGATTGGTCGTGCACGTCGACCGAACCGCCGATGTCCTTGATCGAGCCATCGTCGACGCCTCCACGACCGGTGGTCGATCAAGCCCGCCACCAGACCCGCTTCTTCCAGGAAGCGCTGCAGACGCCGGAGGCGTTCGCGCGCAGCGACGATTACCCCCTGGCGCGCAAGGAGCTGTTTTGCCTGTTCCAGCGGCTGAGGGCGCTGCTGCCCGAGTCCGGCCAGGACAGGGATGTCGCCGAGGGCATCCGGGATCACGCGCAGGCCTGGCTGGGCGATGCGCATCGATTCGACGCGACCCGGGCTCAGATGTTCGGTGTGGGCAAGCACATGATGATCAGTGTGTGCGATCAGCTGGCGCTCGACCGCTCTCCTGAGGCGCAGGCCGTGGCGTGCCAACACCTGCGCCGCGGGTTCTGCGGCAAGACCTTGGATGCCAACGCCGTCACGGCGCTCGCCTTTGCCCATGCCGCGCTGCTCCAGCGGCGCTTCCCGATCATGGCATCGCCGCGCGCCGCAGACGCTGGCGCCGCGGCCGCGGCCGCGGCGGCTGCAGGGGGCGCTCCCCCGATCGCCGCCCCGCCGCGGGCAGCGGCAGCTGCAGCGGCTGTCGCAGGTCCCGCGTCGCAGGCCAAGGAGGTGCCCGCGCTGCCGAAGGCGGGCAACCCGTTGCACGCGGCCATCCTGCAGCACATCGGGCCGGACGGACTGCGGCATCGCTGCGAGCGCCTGGCCGACAGCATTGATCGGCTGATCGACGCGGTCCCCGAGAAACACCAGGTGCTGCGGGACCGGCTGACCGCGTGGCGCGACCGTTGCGCGGCGCCGGGCCCCGATTTCAACGACGCACACGCGCGCATGCTGAACGGCGGTCACCGGGTGTTGACGAAGCTTCATGACGAACTGAATCGGATCGACCTGAAGCAGCGCGATGCCGTCGCCCAGGAGCCGATCTTCAAGCGGCTGGAGGCGGCGATCCCGACGTCCGGTTGGGCGGACGCCATGGGCGTCCGCCGGCTTGCGCGCGCGCTGACCACGGCCGAGTCGGTCCGCTGCGGCAGGGACAATCCCGCATTGGACGAGCGCAAGCAGCGTTTCGGGGCTTGGGCCGCCGGGCTGCAGAAGGCTGGGATCCTGACGGCCGACGAGGTCCATCACGGCCTGGAAAGCCTGGGGCTGTACGAACCCGAGATCACGGGCGGTCTCGGTCTTCCGATGGAGGACTGCCAGTCGAATGCGGCCTTGCGAGCCTGCCTCGGCGCCGTCCCCGGTGAGACCGGGGCGGACCTGCTGGCCGACGTCCGGAACGCGGATCTCGCGAAGACCTTGCACAGGCTGCGCCAGCGCTGCAACGACCTGGTGGTGGACGAGGCGGACCTCGCCGCACTGGGCGCGTTCGAGCAGGCGTGGTTGTGCCGGACGCCGTCAGGGGGGCAGGAAGATCCGGTGGGAAACCTGCGCGAGTTCGGCACGGCCAGGCTGAAGGCCATCCTTGAACGCTGGGATCAGTCGGGCGGCAATCGGTCGGCCATGCGCACGACGCTGAAGCGTCTGTTGACGGACCTGGCGACGACCGACGATCCCGCCGCCCTGATCCTGCGCAATGCCCGCTATGACGTGCCGTTCCGATCGTTGCCGGCGGCGCAGGAGGCCGTGCTCGACGACGCGCGTCGTGCGGTCATCGACGACGCGATCAGGACCTCGGCGAAGAAACTGGACGCTGGCATCACGGAGCCGCTCATCCGGGAGAACTGCCGATACGTGCAAGGCCGGCTGGGTATCCGGCCCGCCGCGGGCGACAGCCACGTGCCGGTCAACCGCGGCCTGATCGACACCAGCGCGGCGGCCCTCGCGGCCTTGAACGAACGGACCCGCGAGGCGTCGGGTCGCTACCTGGAGAAGCTGGGCTGAGCACCCGCGCGCGTCGGGGCCCCCGCAGCGTTGAACGAGTGCCACGTGCAGCGTTGAGGGGGGCCCGGCCTACATCCCGTACATCGCCGCCTGATCGAACGGCGTCAGCGCCGCCGCCATCGCATCGAGGAACAGCCGCGTGCGCAGCGGCATGAGGCGGCGCTGCGGGAAGACCGCCCAGCAGGTCGACGGCTCCGCGCACCAGGCTGGCAGCACGCGCAGCAACTCGCCGCGGTCGACGAAGGCCTGCGCGTACTGGTTGCCGACCCAGGTGATGCCCAGCCCCGCGCGGGCCATCTGCAGCAGCATGTCCGGCGCGTTGACCAGCGTGCGGCTGTCGGGCACGCCGACCCATTCCCCGCGTTCGTCCGCCTTCCCGTCGACGCTGCCGAACAGCCGCCATGGCAGCGGCTCGCCGGCGCGGCTCAGGATCATCAGGCCGTGCATGCTGAGCAGCCCCTCGGGGAGCTGCGGTTCGCCGTGGCGCTCGAGGTACTCCGGCGACGCGTACAGGCCGCTGCTGAACATCGCCAGGCGCCGCGCCGCCAACTGGCTATCGGGCGGCAGCTGTCCCATGCGCACCGCGATGTCGAAGCCTTCGGCGATCAGGTCCACGCGCCGCGGCGACAGATCGAGCTCCAGCTGCACCTCCGGGTAGTCGCCGACGAAGCGGCTCAACATCGGCGTCAGCATCTGGTTGGCGAAGTCCGCCGGCATCGACACCCGCAGTCGCCCCGTCGGCCGCTGCTGCCGGTGCAGCGCCAGCGCCAGCGCGCCGTCGACTTCGCCGGCGAGCACCCGCGCATGCTCCAGCACGCCCTGGCCGAACTCGGTCAGCGTCAGCCTGCGCGTGCTGCGCTGGAGCAGCTTTTCGCCGAGCCGCTCTTCCAACGCCGCGATGCGACGCGACACCGTCGACTTCGGCAGCTGCAGCCGCTCCGCCGCGCGGCTGAAGCTGCCGCTTTCGATCACGCGGGCAAAGACCAGCAGGTCGTCGGCATCGAGGCTCATGGGTGGGGCGCCGCCGGATGGGAAGCGATTGTTCGTTGAATGGAACAATCTTATCCAGTACGACGTCTTCCGGTGCTGAGGGGTGATCAATAGAGTTCGTTCCATCCCATCACACCCGGCTGATCCAGCCGAAACGCCCGGAGAAACGCACCATGAACATCCTTCAGATCAATTCCAGCGCCCGCCGTCTGCATGAAGGTCAAGGCTCGGTCTCGACCCTGCTGGCCAACGAAGTCGTCGCGCAACTGGTGGCCCGCAACGCCGGCGCCACGACGGTCGTGCACGACCTGGCGGTGCGCCCGCTGCCGGCCATGGACGAAGCCACCCTCGGCGCGCTGTTCACGCCGGCCGACAGCCGCACCCAGCAGCAAGCCGAGCGCGTGGCCTTCAACGACCAGTTGATCGCCGAACTGAAGGCGGCCGACGTCATCGTGCTGACCGCGCCGATGATCAACTTCGGCGTCACCTCGCAGCTGAAGAACTGGATCGACGCGGTCGCCCGCGCCGGCGCCACCTTCAAGTACGGCGCCAACGGCCCCGAAGGCCTGGTCACCGGCAAGCAGGTCATCGTCGTCAGCACTCGCGGCGGCGTTTACCGCGGCCAGCCGGCCGACAACATCGTGCCCTACCTGCAGCTGACGCTGGGCTTCCTCGGCATGACCGACGTCAAGTTCGTGCTGGCCGAAGGCCTGAACATGGGCGAGGAAGCGGCGGCCAAGGGCCTGGCCACCGCCCGCGAAGAAATCGCGGCGCTGTTTGGCGAGACGCAGCCGGCCTGATGGCCACCTTCGGCGCGGCCGGCCTGGATCGACCGCGCGCGCCCTCCACGGGGCATGGGGGATCCCTCCTGGACCCCCAAGCCCCATGCCGGGCCGGCAGCATCCGCTGACGGCCGGGACAGACATCCCATCGACCATCGTTCATCGTCATCAAAGGAATCCATCATGACCGCCGCCACCCCTGTCACCTCTCTTCGGACGCCCCGCCAGGTCGAGCGCCTGGTGCAGGGCAGGGCCACCAGCGACGGCGCCGGCGTCAAGCTGACGCGGGTGCTGACGCAGGACCTGCAGCGGCGCCTGGATCCTTTCCTGATGCTGGACGCCTTCGGCACGGACAAGGCCGAGGACTACATCGCCGGCTTCCCCGACCATCCGCATCGCGGCTTCGAGACCGTGACCTACATGCTCGAGGGACAGATGCGCCATCGCGACTCGGCCGGCCATGAGGGCCTACTCGGTCCCGGCGGCGTGCAATGGATGACCGCCGGCCGCGGCGTGATCCATTCCGAGTTGCCCGAGCAGCAGGAAGGCCGCATGGAAGGTTTCCAGCTGTGGCTGAACCTGCCCGGCCGCGACAAGATGCGCGACCCCTGGTACCGCGACATCGCCAGCCCGGAGATCCCCGAGCTGACGCTGCCGGGCGCCACGGTGCGCGTGATCGCGGGCGAGAGCCACGGCGTGACCGGCGCCGTGCAGCGCGACACGACCTTGCCGATCTACCTGGACGTGCATCTGGAGCCCGGCGCCAGCTTCGAGCAGGCGATCCCGGCGACGCACAACGCGTTCCTGTACGTGTACCGGGGCGCGCTGCGCTTCGAGACCGGCTGCCTGGTCCCGAGCGGCCGCATGGCGATCCTCGCCAACACGGCCGGCACCGACGGCGCGCGGCTGACGGCTTCGGACGAAGGCGCGCGGGCCCTGCTGATCGCCGGCCAGCCGCTGGGCGAGCCGATCGCGCAGTACGGCCCCTTCGTGATGAACACCGAAGGCGAACTGCTGCAGGCGGTGCGGGACTTCCAGGCCGGCAGGTTCGCCTGAGGAAGGCGGGTCCCCCGCCGCAGTCAGGCGGGCCCGCGTATCGCGCAGGGCGCGCGCGCGGCGGCACGGACTCTCGGGAAGCGCGGGGCCCGGCCGCGGCACGACAAAGCGGACTTCGTCCTACCGCCTTGCCGCATGCTGACCGTCCCCGCCTTCCCGACCGCGATCGTCGGCCCGCCCGACATCCCCTTCGATCCGCTTTTCGGCTTCGCGACGGGGATCCCGCCGGCGCCGTCGTCCGATGCGCAGGCCGACGCGCCGCCCGACGCGGCGGTCGATGTGCCGGTCGATGCGGGCGCAGGTCGGCGGCCGACGCTGGCCGCAGCCTGCGCCGCGTTGTCGGAGGTCGCGAGGGCGCTGGGCGCGAGGGACGAGGCCGACCTGCTCGACGATCTGCCCACGCGCGTCGCTGACCCGACGGACCCGCGCTACACGGATGAGCTCAAGGAGTTTTTCCGAGGCGAAGGCGCCGTGCGCATGCAGGCGTTCCTGCACGCGCTCGCGAATCCGGTCGCGCAGGCGCGCGTGCCCGCCGAGCTGCGGCGCAAGGCACTGGAAGACTTCGTCGAAGACCTCGAGCTGTGCGAGACCGGACGCGTCAAGGCCTGGCACGACGCCACGCACCGCTTGACCTGCATGGCGGGTGGGGCGACACAGGCGGCCGCCCTGCGCCGCGACGATCTGGTCCAGCAGACGCTGCTGGAGGTCGTGCGCGCCACGATGGGGCGCGATCCGGCCGAAGGTCCGCGCACGCTCGTCAACTTCGAGGCGCACTACGTCGTCGCGCTGGGGCGTCGGCTGGATCTGCCGTTCGCGCGGAGCCAGCCGCGCGACCGGCACTTCGACGCCGCGGCGCTTCCCCGCGACCTCGTGGCACGGGCCCGGCTCGCCCTGCAGCAACGGGTGTCCCCCGCAGCGGTCGCCTACTCCCTCGCCAAGGAGGCCTTGCAGGCCCTGCGCGGACGATTGATCGCGGAGGGCGTCGACCTCGTCCGGATCTGGCCGGCCACCCCCGCGCAGCAGGCGGCCATCGACGAGGAGATCGCCGCGATCGAGCGCACGCTGGTGGGGCTCGTGCATCGCTGGTCTGTGTTCCGCGAAGACGAGGTCGACGGTCACATCGCGCTGGCGACCGATCCCACCTGGCTGGCTGTCCAGACCCTGCGGAACCTCATGACGGCCGGCGCCATTCCGAAGCGCGAGATCGAGACGCGCCTGAGCTGGCGCGCGCCCGACGCGACGCCCCACCGGCTGCGCTGTCTGACGGACGGACTCTGGTGGGTGCAGGCGGGCGAGGACGAGGACTTCGACCCGGGGGCCGCGCGGCCGGTGCAGGGCGGGGTCCTGAGGGAGCTCGATCGGCTGATGGCGACGGGCCGCCTCCCCCTCCTGAACGTGGCGGCGCGCGAGGGACTGGCGCGCCTGCCCATCCTTTTGGACCCCGAGGACGCATTGATCCGGATCGCGCCCCAGTGGCTGGTGAACGACGAGCTGGTGGGGCAGTGGTGGCGCCGGATGGGCGAGGCACGCTGCGGCGCCTGGCTGGACCGGCATCGCATCGCCGCCCTGTATCCGGACCTCTGTCCGCGGCTGATGCTCGCCGCCGACGACGCCGGGCACGGCGCGCTGTTCGCGCGCCTGCTGCCGGGCAAGGCGGCGGGCGCCGCGCTGGCATGGAACGCCTGTGACGGGGCCGGCCGCCTGGCCGACGCGACCCGGTGCGGCGAGGTCGACCGCCTGCGGCGTTGGCTCGAGCTCCTGATGATCGCCTTGCCGGCCTTGACCGCGCGGCAGCGGGGGCTGGCGCTGGTGGCGCGTGACGATGGCGGACAGTCGGCGCTCGCCTGCGCGATGGCGCTGCCGCGCGGCAAGGAACTCGTGCGCGAGCTCGTGGCGACGATCCTGGCGGTGCGCGGACTCCGGCCGGAGGCGGGGCCGAGGCCGGCGATGCTGTCGCTGTCGCCGCCCTTTCGGGAGATCCTCGCCGGCGGGGTGGAGGAGAACCTGGGCGCCATCGGCGTGGCGCTCGCGCACGGCGAGGCCGAGTCGCTGCAGGTCTTCCTGAGCGCTGTCGAAGGCGCCCATGCGCGCGGGGTGCTGACGCGGCCGGAACTCGCGGCCTTGGTCATGGGCATCACGGACAGCTACGGCCCCGGCCATTGGGAGGGCTTCAGGCTCGCGATGACGCGCAACCATGCCGACGCCGTCGGCGTCTGGACGCGGGCGCTGATCCGCATCGCGCGGGAGGGCGTGCTGGACGATGCCGAGCTCTTCGATGCCTTGAAGGTCTTGAACGAGGACGGCTCGGGCGCCTATCACGCGGCCCTGCGCGAGGGATCCCGCGAGGCCGCTGGCCATTACCGGGCGGCATTGCGCGCGGCGCGGGAGGACCGCCTGCTGTCGCGCGACCAGGTGAGCCGCCTGCTGCTCGGCCAGGCCGACGAGCCGCATGCGCTGTCGCTGGCCGCCGCCGCCGGCCACGCGCGCGCCGTGCAGGAGCACCTCGACGACGAGTTGTCGGTGCTGGGCCTCCAGCGGTCCGCCGCGGAGCAGGTGCCCACCTGCGCCCGCTGGTACCGTCGCGGCGGTCATGTCGCGATCGGCGCCGCGATGTGGCACGGCGAACTCGACGTGGTGCGTGTGCTGGTCGCGCATGCGCTCGAGTTGCAGCGCTGCCGGTGGCGGGGCGCGCTGTTCCCGTCCTTCGCGGGGATGCCGGGAACTCCGTCCGCGATCGGCGACGCCGTGATGGCGGGCCGGCTGCAGGCCGCGGCACTGTGGATGGAAGCGCTGGCGGTGGGCGTGGCGAGCGGCTGGATCGGGCGTCGGGACATGCTGGCCCTCCTGGCGGCGCCGGACGAGCGTGGCGTGCCGCTCCTCCAACGCGCCGTGCTGGCGCTGGACCCCGACGCCCTGACCCCGTTGCTGAGGCTGATGGCGAAGACGGCCCGCGACGCGCATCTGAATTCGTCGGAGCTGTCGAGGCTGTGGGGGCCGGGCCGACGACAGCCCTCGCCGCTGGCGACGGCCCTGCTCGCGGACCAGGCCTGGGCGGTGAGGCTGATCGGCCAGTTCCTGCTGCGGCTGTGCGACGAAGGCAGTCTGGCGTCCGCCGATCTGCGGCAACTGCTGGCGCTGCGCGGCCGGTCCAGACGGTTCGGCCGCCAGGGCAGGCGCCTGGCGCCGCCGGCGCACGAGCGGCGTGTCACGACCGCGGTGTGGGCCTACGCCGGGCTCGTCGAAGCCGCCCTGCGCCGCGGCTGGATCAACAACGACCGCGCGCATCGCTGGTTGCGCGCGTGGATTCCCGCGCCCGGGACGCGTCCCTCTCCGCCGACCGGGCCGACCGTGCCGACCGCGACGACCGCGCCTACCGGGGCGTCTTGAGCGGCGGCACGACGGGTGCCAGCAGGCGCGGGCCGTCGAAGCCGCGCACCTCGCCGAAGCGGCCGCCGTCCTCGCGGCTGTTCCATTCCTCGGCGTAGACCTGCATCTCCTCGCGGGTGCGGCCGACGAAGTTCCAGAACAGCAGCACCGGCTCGCCGAAGGGCGGGCCGCCGAGCAGCAGCGCGCGGCGCTTGCCGCCGCCCGACAGCAGCTTCAGCGACTGCGCGCCCGGCGCGATGTACAGCAGCTCGCCGGGCTGGCTCGCGCCGGTGGACTCGCCGTCGAGCGTCACCGACAACTCGCCCTCGAGCACCATCAGCCCGTACTCATGGTCCGGGTGCAGCGGGATCGTCGCCTCGGCGGCGCGCGCGGCGCTCAGGTCCACGCCCAGCAGCGGCGTGTGGCTGGGCACCGGCGAGCGGTGACCGCCGAACTCGCCGACCAGCAGCATCGTGTCGAAGCCGCCGGTCGCGAACGACGGCAGCTCGGGGAAGTGCTCGAAGGCCGGCTCGCGATCCCGGACCGCGTCGGGCAGCGCGATCCACAGCTGGGCCAGCTGCAGGCGGTCGGATTGCGATTCCTCCGTGTGGCTGATGCCCTTGCCCGCGGTCATGAGGTTCACCTGGCCGGGGCGCAGCATCTGCTCGGAGCCCAGGCTGTCGCGGTGCAGCACCTCGCCCTCGATCATCCAGCTGAAGGTCTGCAGGCCGGTGTGCGGATGCGGGCCGACGCGCATCGCGTTGTCCGGCGTCAGGTCGGCGGGGCCGGCGTGGTCGAGGAAACACCAGGCGGCGATCATGCGGCGCTTCGGCGTCGGCACCGCGCGCCGGATCGTCAGGCCGCCGACGTTGCCCAGATGCGCGGCGATGCGCTCCCAGCGGGCGGGCACGGGATCGACATGGGAATCGACGTGGGGCTCGGCATGTGGGGCGGTGTGCCTGGCGGTGTGCGGGCCTGCCGCGGGATCGTGGGGGGCGCTCATGGCGTGGCTCCTTGTGCGAGGTCGTCGAGGATGGGGCAATCGGGGCGGTCGTCGCCGTGGCAGCAGTGCGCGAGCTCGGCCAGCGCGCGTCGCATGGCTTGCATCTCCGCCATGCGGCGGTCCAGGTCGGCGATGTGGGTCTCCGCGATGCGCTTGACCTGGCTGCTGGCACGGCGGCGGTTCTGCCAGAGCTTGACCAGCTCGGCGATCTCCGCCATCGAGAACCCCAGGTCGCGCGCGCGGCGGATGAAGCGCAGCGTGTGCACCTCCTTCTCGCCGTAAAGCCGGTAGCCGGACTCCGTGCGGGCGACCGGCGGCAGCAGGCCCAGCGATTCGTAGTGACGCAGCATCTTCGGCGACACGCCGGAGCGCTCGGCGGCTTGGCCGATGGTCAGCGGCGCACCGCTCGTGGCGGACGCCGCGGGGGCAGCGGGCGCTTTGGCCGAGGAGGATCGGGCGGAGGAGGACCGGGCGGAGGAGCCAGTCATCGCGCGGGTCCTTTCCAACGCTTGAGCAGCAGCGCGTTGCCCAGCACGGAGACGCTGGACAGCGCCATCGCCGCGCCGGCGATCACCGGGCTCAGCAGGCCCAGCGCCGCGAGCGGCACGCCCAGCAGGTTGTAGATGAAGGCCCAGAACAGGTTCTGGCGGATCTTCGCGACCGTCGCGCGCGACAGCGCGATCGCTTCGGCGACCAGGCGCGGATCGCCGCGCATCAGCGTGATGCCGGCCGCTTCCATCGCCACGTCCGTGCCGCCGCCCATCGCCAGGCCCACGTCCGCGGCGGCCAACGCCGGCGCGTCGTTGATGCCGTCGCCCACCATCGCCACGTGCGTACCGTCGGCGCGCAGCTCGGTCACGATGCGGGCCTTGTCCTCGGGCAGCAGCTCGGCGCGGACCTCGTCGAGTCCCAGTGCCTCGCCGACGGCCTTCGCCGCGGCGGCGTTGTCGCCGCTGAGCATCAGCGTGCGCAGGCCCAGCGCCTTCAGATCGGCGATCGCCGCCGCCGACGTGGCCTTGGCGCGGTCGCCGAACGCGAGCATCGCCAGCAGCACCGGCGCACCGGGGCCGTCGGCGGCCGCCAGCCACGACAGCGTGCGGCCCTGCGCGAGCGCCGCCTCGGCCAGCGACGCCAGCAGCGACAGGTCGACGCCGAGTTCCGCCATCCAGCGTCCGCTGCCCAGCATCAGCGCGCGGGCCTGGACGCGGCCCTCGATGCCGCGGCCCGCGATCGCGCGCACCGACGCGGCCGGCGCCGTCGTCAGCGCGCGCTCGAACGCGGCGTCACGCACCGCGCGGGCCAGCGGATGCTCGCTGCCCATCTGCAGCGCCGCCGCGAGGCCCAGCGCGTCGGCCTCGCCCACGCCCGGTGCCGCGACGAAATCCGTCAAGCGCGGCTTGCCTTCCGTCAGCGTCCCGGTCTTGTCGAACACGACCAGCGCCACGCGGCGCGCCTGCTCCAGCGCCTCGGCGTCCTTGATCAGCAGACCGCGGCGCGCGGCGACGCCGGTGCCCACCATGATCGCCGCGGGCGTCGCCAGCCCCAGCGCGCAAGGGCAGGCGATCACCAGCACGGCGACGGCATGGATCAGCGCGCGTTCCCAGTCGCCGGTGGACAGACCCCATGCCAGCAGCGTCGCCGCCGCGATGACGAGCACCGCCGGCACGAACACCGCGCTGACCTGGTCGACCAGCCGCTGGATCGGCGCCTTGTGCGCCTGCGCGGACTCCACCAGACGAACGATCCGCGACAGCGTCGACTCCGCGCCCAGCGCCGTCACCTCGACCAGCAGCAGACCGTCCCCGTTGACCGCGCCGCCGACGACGCGGTCGCCTTCGGCCTTGTCGACCGGCAGGCTCTCGCCGCTGATCAGCGACTCGTCGACGGCGCTGCGGCCCTCGCGGATGCGTCCGTCGGCGGGGATGCGCTCGCCCGGACGCACGACGGTCAGGTCCTTCAGCCGCAGGAGCGCCAGCGGCACCTCGACCTCCACCTCGGCGCCAGCGGGACCGCGGCGCACGCGGGCGTGTTCGGGACGCAGCTGCTTGAGCGCCGCGATCGCGCTGAGCGTCTGGCGCTTCGCGCGGCCTTCCAGCCACTTGCCCAACAGCACCAGGGTGATGACCGCGGCGGCCGATTCGAAGTACAGCGCCGGGCTCATCGGACCTTCGCGCAGCAGCTCATAGACGCTGAGGCCGTAGGCCGCGCTGGTGCCCAGCGCCACCAGCAGGTCCATGTTGCCGCTGTGGTCCTTCAGCGCGGCCCAGCCGGCGCGGTAGAAGCGCGCGCCCAGCCAGAACTGCACGGGCGTCGCCAGCGCGAGCTGCCACCATCCCGACAGCATCCAGTGCGCGCCCCAGGCCATGGCGATCATGGGTGTGATCAGCGGCAGGGTCAGCAGCGCGGCGGTGAGCACGGGCCAGCCGGTTGTGGCCCAGGCCGGTGGCGGAGGCGGGGTGTCGTCCTCCGCGACGATCTCGTGGGCGTCGTAACCGGCCTTGGTGATGGCGGCGACGAGCGCTGCGGTGGTGACGCCGATGGGAGCGCGCACGTTGGCGCTTTCCGTGGCGAGATTGACTTCGGCCGTTTCGACGCCGGGCACCTTGCGCAGGGCGCGTTCGACGCGATTCACGCAGCTGGCGCAGGTCATGCCGGACACGGCGAGCTGGTGCTCGATGGCGGCGGCACCCATCGCGCCGGCTGCACTTGCGGCGACAGCGGAGGTGGGTGAAGGGGGAATGGTGGTATTCATGGCCTCAGTCTCAAGCTTGCCATGATGGGAAGGTCAAGGCCATGCCCCTGATGGGAGAGATGTCCAAGGCCCGAGGGCTACGGTGGTCCCGTCGCAGTGCCTCGGTGGTTCGATCGCAGCAACTCGGTGGTTCGGCCGCAGTAACTCGATGGTTCGATCTGCGGGATCCGGTGCCGGCCGACCGATTTAGCGGAGCCTGCGAGCGTATGAGGGCGGCCGGCACCGGATTCCGCAGATGCGCTTGCCCGACGCAAGCTTGACCTTCCCACGATGGCAGGGTTTAGGCTTCGACCTGTTGATTGAACCGAAGGAGTCTGACATGCATGAATTCAAGCTTCCCGACATGAGTTGCGGCCACTGCCGCGCGGCGGTGACCGAGGCTGTCAAGGAGGTCGACGAACACGCTGCGGTGAACGTCGACCTGGTTCAGAAGACTGTGACGGTGGAGAGCGGTCTGAGCCGCGAGCGGCTGGCGGACGTGCTCAGCGAGGCCGGCTACCCGCCGGCCTCCTGAGCGTGCGGCGGGCGCTCCGGCCTGCCTGATCAAGCCTGCTTGATCAAGTCTGCTTGAGCGCCTCGCTGTCGAACGGCAACTGGCGCAGCCGCTTCCCGGTGGCTGCGAAGATCGCGTTGGCCACGGCTGGCGCGATCGGGGGTGTGCCGGGTTCCCCGATGCCGCCGGGCGCTTCGTTGCTCTGCACGATGTGCACGTCCACCTTGGGCATCTCGTTCAGGCGCAGCACCGGGTAGTCGTGGAAGTTGCTCTGTTCGACCTTCCCGTCCTTGAACGTGATGCGTCCGTACAGCGCCGCCGACAGTCCGTAGACCACCGCGCCCTCGATCTGCCGGGCGATCGTCTGCGGGTTGACGGTCTGCCCGCAGTCGACGGCCGCGGTCACGCGATGGACCTTGATGCCGCCGTCCTTGGCCACCGAGACTTCCGCCACTTCCGCGACCCAGGTGCCGAAGCTTTCCGCCACGGCGATGCCGCGATGCCGGCCCTTGGCCGGCGGCCGGCTCCAGCCGGCCTTCTCGGCAGCCAGCAGCAGCACGCCCCGCGCGCGCGGATGCTTCTCGAGCAGCGCCAGCCGGTACTTCAGCGGATCGGTCTTGGCGGCGTGCGCGAGTTCATCGATGAAGCTCTCGATGAAGAACGCGTTCTGCGAATGTCCCACCGAGCGCCAGAACCACACCTGCGGACCCGGCTCCGCACGGCCGTAGGCGATGCGCTGATGCGGGATCTCGTACGGATGGTCCGCGAGCCCTTCGACAGCCATCGAATCGACGCCGTTCTCGGGAATCTTCATGAAGCCCGACGCGGCCATGATCGACGGGCTGGCGACGTCCGCGCGCAGCATCAGCGGCCGCCCCTTGTCGTCGAGTCCTGCCTCGAAACGCACGCGCGAGGTCGGCCGGTAGTAGCCGGCGGCCATGTCGTCCTCGCGGGCGTAGACCAGCTTGACCGGGCTGCCGCTGAGCTTGGACAGCAGCGTCGCGTCGATGGTGAAGTCCGGCGCGAAGCGTCGGCCGAAGCCCCCGCCCAGCAGCATCGTGTTGACCTTCACCCTCGCCGGCGTGACCTGCGCGACCTGCGACAGGATGCCTTGCGCCGGTCCCTGGCTCTGCGTGCCGGCCCAGATGGTGACCTCGTCGCCCTTGACCCAGGCCAGGCAGTTCAGCGGCTCCATCGCGGCGTGGGCGAGGTAGGGCACGTCGTACTGCGCGGACAGGTTGCGCGCCGCGTTGGCGCTGCCGTCCTTGACGTTGCCTTCCTCGCGCGCGATCGCGGTGGCGTTCTGCAGGCCGTCGTCGAGCGTGCTCGAGACCTTCTCCGACGACAGGTCCGCATGCGCGCCCAGGTCCCACTCGATGCCCAGCGCGTCGCGGCCCTGCTTGGCGGCCCAGTAGCCGTCGGCCAGCACCGCCACCCCCGACGGGATCGCGATGACCTTGCGCACGCCCTTCACCGCCTTGGCCTTGCCTTCGTCGAAGGCCTTGGGCTTGGCGCCGGCGATCGGCGCGCGCGCCATCACCGCGACCAGCAAGCCGTCCACGTGCGCGTCGATGCCGAACTTGGCCGTGCCGTTGATCTTGGCCGCGCTGTCCAGCCGGCGCGTCGGCTTGCCCATGATGCGGAAGTCCTTGCGGTCCTTCAGCGCGGGCTTCTCCGGCACCGGTTGCGTCGCGGCGGCCGCGACCAGCGAGCCGTAGCTGGCCTTGCGGCCGTTGGGTCCGATCACCTGCCCGCGCTCGGTGCGCAGCGACGAGGCGTCCACCTGCCACTGCTTCGCCGCCGCGGCGACCAGCATCTGACGGGCGGCGGCCCCGGCCTGTCGCACCGGCGTCCAGTGCGCGCGCACCGTCGTGCTGCCGCCGGTGGCCTGCATGCCGAACATCGGGTTGTTGTACGCCGCGTCGGCCGGCGCCTGCTCGACGGAGACCAGCGCCCAATCGGCGTCGAGTTCCTCCGCCACCATCATCGGGATGGCGGTCAGCACCCCCTGGCCCATCTCGGCCGAGCCGCACACGACGGTGACCTTGTTGTCCGGCGTGATGCGCAGCCAGGCGTTGGGGGCGAAGGTGTTGGAGGCGGCAGCGCCCGGCGGCGTCTGCGCGAGGGCCGCGCGACCGGCGGCCAGCGGCAGCGCGAAGGACACGGTCAGCGCCGCGCCGCCCTTGAGCAGCGAGCGGCGGCTTGGAGAAGCGGCTGCCAGGGAAGGGTCCGCGGCGGACCGCGAGGGCGCGGACCGTGCTGACAGTGCGGACAGGGCGTCCTTGTCGAAGGCCATGCTCATGTCAGCCTCCCTTCGTCAGCGTGGCCGAGGCGTCGTGGATCGCCGCCCGGATCTGGTTGTAGGTGCCGCAGCGGCAGACGTTGCCGCTCATGGCGCCGTCGATGTCCGCGTCCGACGGCTTCTTCTTGCCTGCCAGCAGCGCGCAGGCGCTCATGATCTGACCGCTCTGGCAATAGCCGCACTGCGGCACGTCGATCTTGAGCCAGGCGTGCTGCACGGCGCGCCCGGCGGGCGTGGCGCCCACGCCCTCGATCGTCGTGATCTTCTTGCCGGCCGCCGCTTCCAGCGGCGTCTGGCACGAGCGGACGGGCTGGCCGTCCAGGTGCACGGTGCAGGCGCCGCACAGCGCCATGCCGCAACCGAACTTGGTGCCGGTCAGCTGCAGGTCTTCGCGCAGCGCCCACAGCAGGGGCATCTGCGGATCGGCATCGAGCGTCACCGCCTTGCCGTTCACGGTCATCGAAATGGACATGGGGTTCCTCCTGGGGTCGGGTCTTGCGCCTTGGGGTGCGCAAGCGTATCCCTTTCGAACTTCCAGCGTGCGGGGCCAGGCCATGACTCACGCGCCCGGCCCACCTAGAAGGGCTAGCTCAAACGAGTGGGCGCTGAGCGCACCTGAATGGTGCCTTCACACGGGCAGAGGGTTTTCCCTTTCTGGCACCGTTGCCATCCCCCGTTTTGGCGCCGACTTCGCCCGCTTTTGCGGCAGTCGGGCGCTGATCGCCCGTGAATGCGAAGGGTGGATCCGACGAGGTGAACGAATGTTGCTGTTTTGCAATGGATGACGACGGACATGGGGTCGCCCCCTCCCCAGAATCCGCCCCCTTGCGCCCACCGGGACACCCCTCGGGCGCTATCCGGCGCCGATCCGGCCGCCGGTCTCCTCGGCCGATGCCATCCATCCGGCCCTTCATCAATTCGCAAGTGGAAGTATGAGAAAAAACACCCAGCTCTCCCTGTCCCTGAGCGCCGCCGCGGCGCTGCTGTGCTGCGCGCAGGCCGCGCAAGCCCAGGCACAGGACACGACCCAGCTTCAGCGCGTCGAGGTGACCGGCTCCAACATCAAGCGTCTGGCGTCCGAAACCGCCTCGCCGGTGCAGGTCTACAACCGTGAAGAGATCCGCCGCACCGGCGCCAACACCGTGCGCCAGGTGCTGGACACGCTGACGTCGACCTCGAGCACCGAGATCCGCGACGACGGCAACAACACCAGTTTCGCGTCGGGCGCTTCGGGCGTGTCGATGCGCGGCCTGGGCAAGGGCGCCACGCTGGTGCTGCTGAACGGCCGCCGCGTCGCCAACTTCGGTCTGGCCGACGGCGCCAAGGACACCTTCGTCAACGTCGACGCGATCCCGGCCGACGCGGTGGAGCGCGTGGAAGTGCTCAAGGACGGCGCTTCCGCCATCTACGGCTCCGACGCGATGGCCGGCGTGATCAACATCATCACGCGCCGCTCGTACAACGGCGTCGGCGCGTCCGCCAGCTACACGTTCAACGAGAACCCCAGCGTCGGCGCGCAGCGCCAGGCCAGCATCGTGGCCGGCTTCGGCGACCTGGAGAAGGACCGCTTCAACGTCTTCGCCAACATCGAGGCCTATCGCCGCGAGGGCTACACCGTGGCCGACGTCAAGGACGACTATCCGGCGTGGCACAAGGGCATCTTCAACCCGGCCTACGGCGATCCGAGCCTGAGCTCCTTCCCCGGCAACCTGCGCGTGGGCACCAACCGCGTGCCGGTGGCGGGCTGCACGACGCTGAACTCGTCGGGCCAGTGCGTGACCGATGTGAACGGCCTGAACCCGGTGTCTGATCCGGCCAAGCGCATCAACTTCTTCAGCGCCGCCCGCGCGAAGGTGACCGAGGACATCCAGGCCTTCGCCGAGGTGTCCTACTCGAAGACGACCACCGAGTACCGCAACCTGCCGATGACCATCGGCGCCGGCGCTACCTCGCGCTGGTACGACGGCTTCAACAAGGTCGCGCAGTCGGTGCCGCATCCGGTGCTGTCCGCCACGAACCCGGCCAACCCGACCGGCGCGCCGGTGGGCATCGACTACCGGTTCATGGATGACCCGAGCATCTTCAACTACGACGGTACCGGCAAGCAGTACCGCGTGCTGACCGGCGTGCAGGGCACGTTCCGCGAGATGGACTGGGAAGTGTCGGTCGGCCGCAATGCCGCCGAGGCCGACAAGCTCAGCCGCTGGGGCTCGCGCGACCTGTTCACCGCCGTCGCTTCCGGCGAATACAAGATCGGCGGCCCGAACAGCAAGGAACTGCTGGACCGCCTGTTCCCGGTCAACGGCTCCGAAGGCAAGAACCACCAGACCTGGGTGGACGCCAAGCTGAGCGGCGAGCTGCTGCAGCTGCCGGGCGGCCCGCTGGCCTTCGCGCTGGGTGCCGAGCACCGTCAGGAAGGCGTGTCGATCAAGTCGACCGACAACGTCCTGAAGGCCCAGATCGTCGGCCGCGGTTCGGTCCTGATCGACGGCTCGCGCAATCTCGAGGCCGCGTTCCTGGAGCTGAACGCGCCGGTGCTGAAGGGTCTGGAACTGAACGGCGCGCTGCGCTTCGACAAGGCCACCGGCTTCGACGGCCGCGTGTCGCCCAAGCTCGGCGTCCGTTATGAAGTGATGCCGCAGCTGCTACTGCGCGGCACGGTCGCCGGCGGCTTCCGCGCGCCCAACATCCCCGAGACGCTGGGCCAGGTCGGCGTGACCGGCTTCTTCAACTCGACGGTGGACCCGCGCCGCTGCGAGACCGCGACCAAGCTGCGCGACATCCTGAAGAACGGCAATGCCGCCGACAAGTCCGACGCCACGGCGGCCTACAACAGCGGTTGCCTGGCCTCGGTGCCGGCGATGATCTCGGCCAACCCGAACCTGAAGCCGGAGACCTCCAAGAGCATCACGCTGGGCTTCGTCTTCGAGCCGACCAAGAACGCGTCGATCGCCGTCGACTACTTCAAGATCGAGCGCAAGAACGAGATCAACTCGCGTGATCCGTCCTACGTGCTGGAGCGCGAAGGCAAGGCCGGTTACGAGGACATGATCAGCCGCGGCCCGGTCACCGCGCAGGAACAGGCCTGGGTCGACCGCGCCAACCTGCTGGCGCCGGGCAGCAACCTGGCCTGGGGCGCCGGCCAGATCACGTCGCTGCTGCTGCAGTACGAGAACTTCGGCAAGACCGAGACCTCGGGCGTGGACATCGACCTGAAGGGTCGCGTGGCGGCGGGCGCGTTCGGCACGCTGAACCTGGGCCTGGCGGCGACCTATGCGCTGACCTACAAGGCCTGGGACATCGACGCGAACGGCTGGCGTCCCAACCAGGTCGGCATGTACCAGAACCCGCGCCTGAAGGCCGTGTTCTCGGCCGCCTGGAACAAGGGCGACTGGAGCACCGGTCTGCGCTTCAACTACACGTCGAAGACCGCGCTCAACCGTGACGAGACGGACCTGGCCTCGTGGAGCGAAGCCGCCTGCCAGACCCGCCTGAAGCCGGGCGCCCTGCCGTGCTTCATCGACGAGGACCTGCGCACCGACTTCAACCTGGCCTACACCGGGATCAAGAACCTGCGCCTGTCGCTGAACATCCTGAACCTGATGGGCGACGAGCGTCCGGTGAACCTGCGCGACGGCTACAGCCTGCGTCCGCGCAGCTACAAGGTGGGCGCGTCCTACGACTTCTGATCGCGTCGCGAGACGCCGGATGCCGCGGTCGGGGCCTTCCCGACCCGGTCATCGCATCCACTCAAGCCCGGCCTCGGCCGGGCTTTTTTTCGTCCGTCGATGACTTCTTCATGTCAATGACCCGTCATTTCCGTGTGATTTGCGCCTGCATTTGAGGGGGTTTGTGGGGATAGGGTTCCCCCTGCTTTGGCCCATGACTTTCGGGTTTCTTCTTATAGGTCTGTCGCTCTTTTGCTGCGCGGTGAAGCAAATGTTTAAGTAGGTAAACCGCAGGTAGGAGCTACTGAAAAAATCGGTCCATGCATCGCACGGGGCGCATCGATCTCGTGAGCTCTGCAATCGTTCGGGAACAGCGCCACCACCGGGTGCTCCCCATTTCAGAAGAGGACCGCAAATGTCTCGTCAACTTACCCACAGGGCGCTGGTGCTGACCAGCATCGCGATCGCCAGCACGCTGGCCTGCGGCATCGCCGCCGCGCAGGATTCGCAACAACTGGAGCGCGTGGAAGTCACGGGTTCCAACATCCGTCGCACGGCCGCCGAAGGCACCTCGCCGATCGACCGCATCACCGCCGCGGAAATCCGCGCCAGCGGCGCGAAGACGGCGCTGGAGCTGATGAAGATGGTGCCCGCGATGGGCACCGACGGGTTCAGCGACACGCCGGGACAGAACAGCTTCTCGCGCGGCGTCGCCACCGCGTCGCTGCGGGGCCTGGGCTCCACGTCCACCCTGATCCTGCTGAACGGCCGCCGCCTGACGCCGGCCGCCTATGCGAACCCGAACAACGGCACGTCCACGCTGTACGACCTGAACTCGATCCCGGTCTCCGCGCTGGAACGCGTTGAAATCTTCAAGGACGGCGCCTCGGCGGTGTACGGCTCCGACGCGGTCGGCGGCGTCATCAACTTCATCACCAAGAACGACTACCAGGGCATCCAGATGGGCGCCACGGTGGGCGCCAACGACGACGGCGAATTCAGCCGTCAGACCGTCAACGGCGCGTTCGGCTTCGGCGATTTCGCCAAGGACGGGTTCAACGTCCTGGTGAGCGCGGACATCACGCACCGCGGGCGCACCATGACCCGCGACGTCAAGGACATCCACGCCGACGACTACGCCAAGATCAACCTGCGCCTGAACCCCTACGGGTCGTTCTCGTCGGCCTCGCCCTTCCTGACGCGTGAAGCGGCGCCGGGCAACCTGAGCTTCCCGCAGGGCACGGCCGCGAACGTGGTGAACCGCACCAACTGCGATCCGTCGCAACTGATCACGGGCGGCGCGGTCTACGGCATTTCCACGGCCCCGCTGCTGGGCCGCACGTTCTGCAACTACAACCTCGACAACTTCAACGAGGCGCAGAACAAGGGCACCGACGGCAGCCTGATCTCCCGCGCGAGCTTCCGCGTCACCAACGACATCACCGCCTTCGCCGAAGCCGGTTACGCGCGCACCGAGCGCGATTACCTCGGCGCCTCGCGCACGATCAGCGGCCTGAGCCCGAGCAGCAACTTCCTGCTGGGCAACGTGGCGCCGTCGTTCCAGCCGATCCTGGAAATCGGTCATCCGGACAACCCGTTCACGAACGCCCGCTCCTCGGTGCAGATGCGTTTCGAGAACATCCGCGGCGGCAGCGAGCTGACCAACCAGCAGTACCGCGCGCTGGGTGGCGTCAAGGGCACGACCGGCAACTTCGACTGGGAAAGCGCGGTCCTGTGGAACAAGGCCAAGCGTGAGGAAACCAGCTTTGGCTTCCTGAACCTGGACGTGCTGCGCACCATGCTCGGCCCGAACGGCCGCACGCTGGCGCAGATCGCCGCCGATCCCAATCTGTCGCGTCCGCTGACCAACAACGCCGATGCCTCGATCTGGCAATGGGATGCCAAGGTCGCGACCGAGTTCGGCTCGCTGCCGGGCGGCGCCATCGGCGCGGCCGCCGGTGTCGAAATCCGTCGCGAGACGCTGGAGATCACGCCGGATCCGCTGAACGCCACGGGCAAGATCCTCGGCCTGGCGAACACGCAGATCGACGGCGGTCGTACCGTGAAGTCGGCGTTCGTCGAGTTCCGCACGCCCTTCCTGAAGACCTTCGAAATGGACTTCGCGGGCCGTGCCGACAAGTACCCCGGCATCAAGACGAACTTCGTGCCCAAGGTCGGCGCCAAGTGGACGGTGCTGCCGCAACTGTCGTTCCGCGGCACCTACTCCGAGGGCTTCCGGGCCCCGGCCGTGTCTCAGATCGCTCCGGGCGGCGCGCAGTACTTCGTGAACGGCGTCATCGATCCGCTGCGTTGCCAGGAAGACGGCGTCACGCCCAAGCCCGGTGCCGCCGCGGCGGACTGCGCGAAGAGCGTGGCCGGCGTGGGAACGTCCAACCCCGAGCTGAAGCCTGAGAAGTCCAAGAGCCACTCGTTCGGCGTGATCTTCTCGCCGAGCAAGAACGTGGACATCCTGGTCGACTACTTCAACATCATCAAGAAGGGCGAAGTGGCGCTGCTGGACGTGCAGAGCGTGGTGGACCACCCCGAGCGGTATCCCACGCTGATCCTGCGCGACACCAATCCGGCGCTGCAACTGCCGGGCGTGGCGAACTCCGGTCCGCTGCTGTTCGTGCAGACCCCGTGGGTCAACCAGGGCAGCACCGAGGTGTCGGGCATCGACTTCGAGGTCAAGACCAACATGATCCCGAAGGAAGGGCTGCGCTGGACCAACCAGCTGCGCGGCACCTACATGACCCGCTACAGCCGCGAGGAGCACGTCGGCGACGCGCGCAACAACCTGGTCGGCACCAACGGCGGTCTGGCCGACTGGGCGACCTCCGCGGGCGACACGCCGCGCCTGAAGTTCCGTGCGACCTCGACGCTGGAAGTCGACGGCCGTCACTCGATCATGGGCGCCATGAACTGGGTGAGCGGGGTGTCGTTCATCCGTCGCATGGACGGTTCGGTGCCGGAGTACTACTCGGGCAACACCTGCCACTGGGGCGGCGCCAACCCGGACGGCCTGACCGGCCGCACGGTGCTGGGCGTGGCGCCGACGGCGACCAACGGCCGCGACCTGTACATCAACCGCTACCCGAACTGCGCGGTCGGCAAGTGGATGACCTTCGACGTGGGCTACACGTACTCGGGCTTCAAGGACCTGTCGCTGTCGCTCAACATCCAGAACGTGACGGACGAGAAGGCGCCTTACTATCCGGGCACCAATACCGCAGCCGGCACGATCCTGGGCTGGAACTCGGGCATGCACAATGGTTACGGCCGCTACTGGACGCTGACCGCCAACTACACGTTCAAGTGATCGGCGCCGGCTCAGGCCGGCTCGAACCTCACACGGAATGCCACACCGAAAGGGACCGCAAGGTCCCTTTTTTTCGTCCACGCGCTGTTGTCCACGCGCTGTCGTTCACGCGCCGCCGAGGCGAGCCCTCAACGGCGACGCTTCTTCGGAGGCAGAGGCGCACGCACGCGGGCCTGGTCACTCGAATGCGCGAAGCGCGCGGCCAATGCGTCGATGAACAGCCGCGTGCGGGCCGGCAGCAGTCGGCGCGACGGGAAGACGAGCTGCAGCGGACCCACCTCGCCGGCCCATTCCGGCAGGACCTCGACGAGTCGGCCGTCGTCGAGTTCGTCGACCACGTCCCAGACCGCCCGCCGCACGAGGCCGAGGCCGGCCAGGGCCCAGTCGTGCGCCTGCTCGCCGTTGTCGGTGACGAGCCGGCCCTGCACGGTGACCGTGCGCGGCGAGGGCGACACCGACGCGTCGGCGGGCATGAACAGCCAGTCCGACTGGCGCGTGGCGATGCGTTCCTGCAGGATGCAGTCGTGGGCCGCGAGCTCTTCGAGCGCGCGCGGCGTGCCACGGCGGCGCAGGTAGTCCGGCGTCGCGCAGAGCACGCGCCGGTTCGGGCCGAGGCGGCGGGCGACCAGGCGCGAGTCCGCCGGTCCGCCGATGCGCACGGCGCAGTCGAAGCCTTCCTCGATCAGGTCGACGAGCGCGTCGGACAGCGAGACCTGGACGGTGACGTCGGGATGCTCGCGCATGAACTCGGCCGCGAGCGGGCCGACGCAGCGACGGCCCAGCGCGACGGTCGAGGTCACGCGCAGCAGCCCGCGCGCCTGCTGCCGGCCTTGCGTGAGCTCGGCTTCGGCGTCGTCGATGTCGGCGAGGATGCCCTGGCAGCGTTCGAGGTAGATCGCGCCCTCGTTGGTCAGCGCGAGGCGCCGCGAGCTGCGCTGCAGCAGCCGCACGCCGAGCCGCGCCTCCAGCCGCGCCAGCCGCTTGCTGCCGACGGCCGGCGAGAAGCCGAGTTCGCGTCCCGCGGCGGACAGGCTGCCCGCCGCGACCGCGCGCACGAACAGGCGCATGTCATCGAGTTCATTCATTCCGGATCTCCCGTGGCCGCCGCATCATGCGGGCACCGTCTTTTCCATTCTGGAACAGATGCTTATCCCTTTCGATGGATTCCCATCCGGGGAGCGACAGATCACAGTGAGGGCCATTGAATCAACGTTGGAGTCTTCCGTGACCTCCCTCTCTTCCACCCTGGACGATGCCGGCGCCAAACGGCCTGCCGCGCGCGGTTTCCCATTGCCGATCCTGGCCCTGGCGCTGGCGGCCTTTGCCATCGGCACGACCGAGTTCGTGATCATGGGTCTGCTGCCGGCGATGGCGCAGGATCTGGCGGTGAGCCTGCCGCGCGCGGGCCTGCTGGTGACCGGTTATGCGCTGGGCGTGGCGCTGGGCGCGCCGCCGCTGGCGGCGCTCAGCGCGGGCTGGCCGCGCAAGCGGGCGCTGCTGGTGCTGATCGCGCTGTTCATCGCGGGCAACGTGCTGTCGGCGATCGGCGGCGGCTACTGGACCGTGATGGCGGGCCGCATCGTCGCGGCGCTGGCGCACGGGTCCTTCTTCGGCATCGGCGCGGTGCTGGCGAGCGAACTGGTCGCGCCCGACCGCAAGGCCGGCGCGATCGCGCTGATGTTCACCGGCCTCACGCTGGCCAACGTGCTGGGCGTGCCCCTGGGCAACCTGATCGGTCAGGCGTGGGGCTGGCGCGCGAGCTTCGGCGCGGTGGCCGGACTGGGCATCGTGGCGGCGATCGCGCTGGTCGCGCTGCTGCCGAAGACGAGGGACGCCGACACGGCCGCGCAAGCGGGCAACGACTGGTCGGTGCTGAAGCGCCCGCAGGTGCTGATCGCGCTGGCGCTGACGGCGGTCGGCTTCGGCGGCATCTTCACCGCGTTCACCTTCATCGCGCCGATGCTGGCGGACGTCACCGGCCTGACGCCGGGTTGGATCACGGGCGTGCTGTTCCTGTTCGGCCTCGGCCTGACGATCGGCAACACGCTGGGCGGGAAGCTGGCGGACTGGAAGCTGATGCCGTCGCTGATGGGCGTGCTGGTCGCGCTGGCGATCGTGCAGGCGCTGCTGGCGGTGGTGCTCGACTGGCAGTGGCCCACGATCGTGACCGTCTTCGTCTGGGGCATGGCCGCCTTCGCGACGGTGCCCGGATTGCAGATGCGGATGATGCAACAGGCGCCCGATGCGCCGGCGCTGGTGTCGACGCTCAACATCGCGGCGTTCAACCTGGGCAATGCCGGTGGCGCGTGGCTCGGCGGGTGGATGCTGACGCATGGCGCCTCGCTGCGCGCGCTGCCGGTGGCGGGGGCAGGGCTGGCCGTGGTCGGGCTTGGATTGGCGGCGCTCAGCATGCTCATCGAACGCCGGGCTCGCTGACTTCAGCGACGGCCACAATGAGGAAGGGCGACCGCATGCGGTCGCCCGTTCGTTGTGACTCAGTTCGCCAGCGCGGAGACTGAGGGGTCCGGCCAGTTCTGTCGCGTGTGGACGAGGTCCAGTACTTCGATGGCCTCGGGCGTGATGCGATACGGCACGAAGTAGTTGGGGGTGACGACGATCTCGCGGATCCCCGCCACGCGCGACGAGGCGCGATACAGCATCGGGAACGACAGGGCCAATCGCAGCTTCTTGACGATCTGCCGACCGAACTCTTCTGAGGCCAGTTGATTGTGTCGGGCCATTTCCTCGAGGATCAGATCGATGCGGAGCAGGGCGCGGGGGCGACATTCAATCGTTTTGGGATTGAGCATGGCGGCTCCTCATGTCCAGAAACTTGCGCTCCATCCAGTCGACAAAGTCATCGAAAGGAATGTTCGGTCGCGGGTCTTCGATCGACAGGCGGATCTGCTCCTGGTACCAGCAGTCCCAGGCTTCCTGATCAAAGTTGTCTTCGCTGATGCGCGGTGCGTGCTCGCCAGGAGCGGAGGGTGGAGGGATCCGCATCGGCGCATGGCCGGTGCCCAGCAGCTCTTGAGCTGCGGGATCGATGTCGTGTTTCACGTTGTCGGTCTCCATGGAATGACTCGAAAGTCGGAGCCGTCATCGTTCCCGAACAGGGGCTGTCGAGCCATGACCTCAACTGCTGATCTTTTGACCTTCCCAGGTCTTGCGCGCCGGGGCGCGCTGCGCTGAGGGTCAGGCCTTGCCGTCAGCGACGTCGATGTCGCCCCCGTCCAGCGCCTCGGCCACGCGGGCCTTCAGGCGGCGCAGCGCCTTCAGCTCCTGATCCGGCGCCTGCAGCGCCGGCCACAGCAGCGCGACCAGATCGCGCGCCGCCGCGTCCACCTGGATCTGCCGGCCGGCGATGATCACTTCCCAGAGCATGTGCTCCATCGGCCCGAACACCAGCGAGCGCAGCAGCCGCAGCGGGATGTCCTGCCGGACCTCGCCCTGCGCCTGGCCGCGCGCCAGCAGGTCCATCAGCGGCGCCGTGTAGCGGCGCTGCAGATCGACGAAGGCGGCGCCGAAGTCCTGGCCCTCGCCCCGCGCCACCGGCGTGTCGCGCTTGCGGCCCTCCGACAGCACCAGCTCGCACAGCCCCGTGCCCTGGATCAGGAACAGCCGCAGGTGGGTGTGAACGACGAACTCCAGCTGGTCCCGGATCGGCCGCTCGCGCGGCAGCCCCGATTCGATCGCCTCGATGATCTCGTCGTACCAGTCGCCGATCACCCGCATGCAAAGCTCGCGCTTGCCGCGGAAGTAGGTGAAGACCGTCGCCTCGGAGATCCCCAGCCGCTGCGCGATCTCGGTGGTCGTCGCGCGCTCGTAGCCGCGCTCGGCGAACACCGCGCGGCTCGCGCGCAGGATGTCCTTCACCCGCTGCTCCGCCTTCGCGCCCACCGGCGAACGGCGCTGCGCGGGCAGGGCGGCCGCGGACGGCGGATCGAGGCGGGCGTCCGGGCGGGCGGCCTCTCGGGACATCGGGGCAGGGCTCATGAGGACCCCATTCTCCGGGTTTGTTGAGCCGGGCTCAAGTCAGTAGGTTCGCGCCTGGTGTCCGGCTTGGAAACGTTCGCCATCTGGCTTATGCTTCGCGCCTTGCGCCCGCCCGGCGATCCCGGAACGGCGCCGCCAGTCAGCGCTCCAGCACAGAATCCAGCACAGAATTGAGCGCGGCTCATAAGACCGTCGACCGTCCAGGACGGTCCCACGACCGGAGACCCAGAACCATGCCCCTGCTGCCCACCAAGCTCAACGCCCGTTCGGCCGACTTCAAGGCCAACGCGGACGCGATGCGCGGCCTGATCGACGACCTCAACGCCCGGCTCGCGAAGATCGCCGAGGGCGGCGGCGAGGCCGCGCGCGCCAAGCACGTCGGGCGCGGCAAGCTGCTGCCGCGGGACCGGGTGGAGATGCTGCTGGATCCGGGCACGCCCTTCCTGGAACTGGCCCCGCTGGCGGGCCTGGACATGTATGACAACGCCGCGCCGGGCGGCGGCGTGATCGCGGGCATCGGCCGGGTGTCCGGCGTCGAGTGCGTGATCGTCTGCAACGACGCGACCGTCAAGGGCGGCACCTACTACCCGATCACCGTCAAGAAGCACCTGCGCGCGCAGGAGATCGCCGACCAGAACCGCCTGCCCTGCCTCTACCTCGTGGACAGCGGCGGCGCCAACCTGCCCAACCAGGACGAGGTCTTCCCGGACCGCGACCACTTCGGCCGCATCTTCTTCAACCAGGCCAACCTCTCGGCCAAGGGCATCCCGCAGATCGCCGTGGTGATGGGCTCCTGCACGGCCGGCGGCGCCTACGTGCCGGCGATGAGCGACGAGACCGTCATCGTCAAGAACCAGGGCACGATCTTCCTGGGCGGCCCGCCGCTGGTGAAGGCGGCCACCGGCGAGGTCGTCAGCGCCGAGGACCTGGGCGGCGGCGACGTGCACACGCGCCTGTCCGGCGTGGCCGACCACCTGGCCGAGAACGACACCCACGCGCTGGCGATCGCGCGCCAGTCCGTGGCACGGCTGAATTGGCGCAAGCAGGGCGAGCTGCGGACGCAGGCGCCGCAGGCGCCGGCCTACGATCCCGCCGAGCTGCACGGCGTGATCCCCACCGACACGCGCAAGCCCTTCGACGTGCGCGAGGTCATCGCCCGCATCGTCGACGCCAGCGCCTTCGATGAATTCAAGGCCCGCTACGGCAACACCCTGGTCTGCGGCTTCGCGCACATCGAGGGCATGCCCGTGGGCATCGTCGCCAACAACGGCATCCTCTTCGCCGAGAGCGCCAACAAGGGCGCCCACTTCATCGAGCTGTGCTGCCAGCGCAAGATCCCGCTGGTGTTCCTGCAGAACATCACCGGCTTCATGGTCGGCCGCAAGTACGAGAACGAAGGCATCGCCCGCGCCGGCGCCAAGATGGTGACGGCGGTCGCGTGCGCGCAGGTGCCCAAGTTCACCGTGATCATCGGCGGCAGCTTCGGCGCCGGGAACTACGGCATGTGCGGCCGCGCCTACTCGCCGCGCTTCCTGTGGATGTGGCCGAACGCCCGCATCTCGGTGATGGGCGGCGAGCAGGCCGCGTCGGTGCTGGCGACGGTCAAGCGCGACGGCATCGAGGGCAAGGGCGGCCAGTGGTCAGCGGACGAGGAGGAGGCCTTCAAGGCGCCGATCCGCCAGCAGTACGAGGACCAGGGCCATCCGTACTACGCCAGCGCCCGGCTGTGGGACGACGGCGTCATCGACCCGGCCGACACGCGCCGCGTGCTGGCGCTGGGCCTGTCCGCGGCGCTGAACGCCGAGATCCCCGAGACGAAGTTCGGCGTGTTCCGGATGTAAGGTGCCGACCTTCGTTCCACCCGCGCGATGACCGCTCCGACGATGACCGACCTGATCCTGCGCCCGCTGGGCGCCGATGATTCCATCGAGGCCCTGACCGCGCTGCTGCATGCGTCCTACGCGTCGCTGGCGGCGCAGGGCTGGAACTTCACCGCCGTCGATCAGAGCGTCCAGACGACGCGCGAGCGCGTGGAGAGCGGGCAGGCCTTCGTCGCGCTGACGGCTTCCGGCCAGCTGGTCGGCACGGTCACCGTCGCGCCGCCGAAGCGGCCCGACGGCCGCTACCTCGGCGATCCGGTGCCCGCGTGCTACACGCAGGCCGACACCGCCATCCTGGCCCAGCTCGCCGTGCATCCGTCGTGCCGCGGGCAGGGCGTCGCCGAGCGGCTGATGGACCTCGCCGAAGCCTGGGCATCTGCCCAGGGATACGCGCACGTGGCGCTGGACACGGCCGAGCCCGCCGAGGCGCTGCGCAGCCGCTACGAGCGCCGCGGCTACGCGCTGATCGGCGACGTGCAATGGGCCGGGAAGAGCTATCGCAGCGTGCTGATGCGCAAGGCGCTGGGCACGGAAGTGCGCGCATGAGCGGCATGAGCGGCTCGATCCGCCCGACCTCCCGCCTCGCGGCGCTCTGCCTGGGCGCCCTCCTGGGCCTGGCCGGCGTTGCCGCGCGTGCGGAGGACACGACCACCGGCGACGCGCAGCCCGCGGCGCCCGTCCGCCTGGCCAACGACATCCGCGAGGCGGTGATCCGCGTGCCGGTGTCGGTCGAGAACCACCTCGGTCGCCCGCTGGACGCGGACCTCATCGTGACCACCTTCCGTCCGCCGGGTCCCGGCCCGTTCCCCCTGGCCGTGATCAGCCACGGGCGCCCGCCGCAGGAAGCGAAACGCGCAGCCATGCCGCGCCAGCGGCTCGAAGCCGCGGCCCGCTACTTCGTCCGCAAGGGCTTCGCGGTGGCGGTGCCCACGCGCATCGGCTACGGCGAGCTCGCGACGGTGGGCGATCCGGAGGCCAGCGTCCGGTGCGACGCGCCGCGCTACGCGTCGGCGGCGGAGGCGGCGGCCGTCGAGCTGTCGGCCGTCGTGCGCCACCTGCAATCGACCGCCGACATCGACGCGACGCGCGTCGTGCTGATCGGTCAGTCCCTGGGCGGCTTCGCGACCCTGGCGACGACCGGCGAACGACTGCCCGGCGTCGTGGCCGCGATCGACTTCGCCGGCGGCCATGGCGGCAACCCCGACACGCGCGCGGGCGAACCTTGCCGGCCCGACGAGCTGCGGCGCCGCTTCGCCGACTTCGGCCGGCGGGCCGCCGCCGGCGGCCAGCCGGTGCCGACGCTGTGGGTCTTCACCGAGAACGACCGCTTCTTCGCGCCGCAGCATCAGCGCCGCTGGGCCGAGGCCTACCGCGAGGCGGGCGGCCTGGTGCAGACGCGCGAGATGCCGGCCTTCGGCGAGGACGGCCACCAGCTGTTCGCGCGGGGCAACGACCTCTGGCAACCGGTCGTCGACGCCTTCCTGAAGCCGCTCGGCTTCCCCCTCCCCGGCGCGCTGCCGCCGCCGGTCGGCGGGGTCGCCGTGAGCGACGAGGTCCAGGGCCTGCCCTCGAACCGCCTCGCGACCGGCTATCGCAAGTTCCTCGCCGCGCAGGAACCGCGCGCCTTCGCCACGAACGGCTCGCGCTGGGGCTACGCCTACGGCGACGACGCCCAGTCGCGCGCGCTCGCGTTGTGCGACCAGTTCACCGACGGCGAGGAGCGCTGCCGCCTCTACGCCGTCAACCGGACGATCGTCTGGAGCAAACCATGACCACGAACGACTTCCTCCCCACGACGCTGCGCGTCGAACGCACCGGCCCGGCCGAGGCGGTCGCGCGCGTCACGCTGAACCGCCCCGACGTCCGCAACGCCTTCAACGACACCGTCGTCGGCGAACTCAGCGCGGTGTTCGAGGCGCTCGGCCAGGACCCGTCGCTGCGCGCGATCGTGCTGGCTGCCGAGGGCAAGGCCTTCTGCGCCGGCGCCGACCTGAACTGGATGAAGGCGATGGCCGGCTACAGCTGGGACGAGAACCATGCCGACGCCGGCCGCCTGGCCCACATGCTGTGGACGCTCTACAGCTGCCCGGTGCCGGTGATCGCCCGCGTGCAGGGCGACGTCTACGCCGGCGGCGTCGGGCTGGTGTCGGTCTGCGACATCGTCGTCGCGGCCGAGTCCGCCGGCTTCTGCCTGTCCGAGGCCAAGCTCGGCCTCCTGCCCGCGACGATCGGGCCCTACGTCGTGCGCGCGCTCGGCGAGCAGGCCTCGCGCCGCTACTTCGTGACGGCCGAGCGCTTCACCGCCGCCGAGGCGCATCGCCTGGGCCTGGTCCACGAGCTGGCCGCCGATCCCGAGGCGCTGGACGCGAAGGTCGATGCGCTCGTGGCCGCGCTGCTGGCCAACGGGCCGGCGGCCGTGCGCGCCTGCAAGCGCCTCGTCCAGGACGTGGCCCATGCCCCGATCACCGCGACGCTGCGCGACGACACCGCGCGCCGCATCGCCGATATCCGCGCCAGCGCCGAAGGGCGCGAGGGCGTGCAGAGTTTCCTGTCGAAGGGCAAGCCGTCGTGGCTCGCTTGAAGGTTTTCCTGAATGTCTGAAGCAGTACGACAAGACTGGCAGCGCCGCAGCCTCGCGGCGGTCTGGCACCCGTGCACGCAGATGGCGCGTGCGCAGGACGTGCCGCCGCTGCCCATCGCCCGGGGGGAGGGCCCCTGGCTGTTCGACCACGAGGGGCGGCGCTATTTCGACGCCAACAGCTCGTGGTGGGTCAACCTGTTCGGCCATGCCGACAAGGGTCTGAACGACGCGATCAAGCGGCAGCTCGACACGCTGCCGCACGTGATGCTGGCCGGCTGCACGCACGAGCCGGCGATCCGTCTGTCCGAGCGCCTGTCCGCGCGAACAGGTGGCGCGCTGGGCCATGTGTTCTTCGGCAGCGACGGCGCGTCGGCGGTCGAGATCGCGCTGAAGCAGAGCTTCCATTCCTGGCGCAATCGCGGACTCACGGACAAGCGCGAGTTCGTCTGCTTGAAGAACGGTTATCACGGCGAGACCATCGGCGCGCTGGCGGTCACCGACGTCGCGATCTTCCGCGACGCCTATGACCCGCTGCTGATGCGCAGCCACATCGTGACCTCGCCCGACCAACGGCTGGGCAACGAGGCCCAGGCGATCGACGAGATGCGCGCGCTGCTGGCCGATCGCCACGACCACATCGCCGCTGTGATCGTCGAACCGCTGGTGCAGGGCGCCGCCGGCATGTCGATGTACGCGCCGAGCTACCTGAAGGCGCTGCGCGCGCTGTGCACCGAGTTCAAGGTGCACCTCATCGCCGACGAGATCGCCGTCGGCTGCGGTCGCACCGGCACGTTTTTCGCCTGGGAGCAGACGGCCCCTGCGACGAAGGCTGACTGGCCCGACTTCCTGCTGCTCTCCAAGGGCATCACCGGCGGCACGATGCCGCTGTCGCTGGTGCTGACGACGGACGATGTCTATGAGGCGTTCTGGTCGCAGGACGTGACGCGGGGGTTCCTGCACTCGCACAGCTACACCGGCAATCCGCTGGCGTGCGCCGCCGCGAATGCCGTGCTGGACCGCTTCGATGCCGGCCAGCTCGAACGCAACCAGCAGCAGGCCGCGTGGCTCACCGATGCCTTCGCGCCGCTGGCGGCCGACCCACGCATCGTCCATCTGCGCCAGCGCGGGATGATCCTGGCCTTCGACATCAATCCGAAGACCACGGCGCCTGTCGAGCGCTTCTCCGAGAAGTTCCACCTCGCGGCCCGGAAGCATGAGCTGCTGATCCGTCCCATCGGCCAGACCGTCTACCTGATGCCGCCGTACCTGATCGACGAAGCGGCCGCGAAGTTCCTCGCGGGCGCTGTGAGCGCGACGCTGGCGGAGGTGCTCCATGCTGCTTGATCACCTGCAATCCAAGCTGGACGCGATCCGCGCCCAGGACCTGACGCGCTTCACCCGCATCGCGGAGACCGGCACCGCGCCGCGTCAGACGGTGCGGGGCGCCGATGGCGTCGCGCGCGAGCTGACCATGTTCTGCAGCAACGACTACCTCGGCCTGGCCGCGCATCCGGCGGTGGCCGCGGCGCTGGGCGAAGGTGCGCAGGTCTACGGTGGCGGCTCGGGTGCGTCGCCGCTGGTGAGCGGGCATTCGCGCGCGCACCACGACGTGGAGGCGCTGCTCGGCCGCTGGTTCGAGCCCCACATCCCGAACGCCAAGGCCATCGGTTTCTGCACCGGCTACATGGCCAACCTGGCGGTGGTGACCGCGCTGGGCGACGCCGACGCGGAGATCTTCAGCGAGACGCTGAACCACGCCTCGCTGATCGACGGCACGCGACTGGCGAAGGCCAAGGTCTCGCGTTATGCGCATTGCGACGTCGAGGACCTGCGCACGCAGCTCGCGGCCAGCACGGCGCGCGTCAAGCTGATCGTCACGGACGCCGTCTTCAGCATGGACGGCGACATCGCGCCGCTGCCCGCGCTGCTGGCCGCGGCGGAGGCGTTCGACGCATGGCTCATCATCGACGACGCGCACGGGCTGGGCGTGCTCGGCGAGAACGGCGTCGGCTCCCTGGAGCATTTCCAGCTGCGCAGCGAGCGCCTGATCCTCGTCGGCACGCTGGGCAAGGCGGCGGGACTCGCCGGCGCCTTCGTCGTCGCGCATCCGACGATCACCGACTACCTGCTGCAGGCGGCCCGCAACTACATCTTCTCGACGGCCTCGCCGCCGGCGGTGGAGCACGCGCTGCTGACCAGCCTGGCGTTGATCCGCGGCGACGTCGGCCACGCGCGTCGTGCGTCGTTGCGCGCCTTGCAGGCGCGCTTGCGCGCAGGCATCGGCGCGCTGCTCGATCGCCATCCGACGCTGACTTGGCGACTGGCCGATTCGCAGACGCCGATCCAGCCGCTGATCGTCGGCGGCAACGCCGAGGTGATGGCCCTCGCCGCCGCGCTGGAGCGCGAAGGCCTGCGTGTCCCCGGCATCCGTCCGCCGACGGTGCCCAAGGGCGAGGCGCGTCTGCGCATCACGCTGTGCGCGACGCACACCGAGGCGGACGTCGATCGCCTGGTCGCCGCGCTGGAGGCCTGCGCATGAGCGCGGCTGCCACTGCCTCCGCCAACGTCGCCGCAGCGAAGCCGATGCCTCCGCTCCACGGCTTCTTCATCACCGGCACCGACACGGAGATCGGCAAGACCTGCATCACCGCCGGTCTGACTCGTGCGTTCGACGGCCTGGGCCGCTACGTCACGCCGATCAAGTCCTTGGCCGCGGGCCAGGCGCAGAACGCCGACGGCGTCTGGGTCAACGAGGACGTCGCCCAGCTGCATGCCGCGCAGACGCAGGGCATGACGATGGACGAGGTCGGCCCGTTGCAGTTCCGCGAGCCCTGCGCGCCGCACATCGCCGCGAAGCTCGAAGGCCGCGCCATCGACCGCGCCGCCCTGCTGGCGGCGATCCGGCGCTCGGCCTCGAAGGGCGATTTCGCCCTGGTCGAAGGCGTCGGCGGCTTCCGCGTGCCGCTCACCGACGACTGGGACACCGCCGACCTGGCCGTCGACCTGGCGATGCCGGTGGTGCTCGTGGTCGGGCTGCGGCTGGGCTGCATCAACCACGCGCTGCTGACGGCCGAGGCCATCCTGGCGCGCGGCCTGCGTCTGGCCGGCTGGGTCGCCAACACCGCCGACCCCCACCAGCCGCATGTGGCGGACAATCTGGCCGCCTTGCGCGCGCGCCTCGACGAGGCCTTGAGCGTGCCGTGCTGGGGCCATGTGCCCCGACTCCAAGATCCCTCTCCCGCGGCCGTGGCCGCGCACCTGCAGCAGCCGCTGCTGTTGAACGCATTGAAAGCATGACGATGAAGCAGACCGTCAACCAGATCCAGACGCTGACGCCCACCACGGACGAGCAACGTCGCAACGCCAAGCCCTGGTCCGTCAACGAGATCGCCGCGCTGTTCGAACTGCCGTTCAACGACCTGCTGTTCCGCGCGCAGCAGGTGCATCGCGAGCACTTCGATCCGAACGCGGTGCAGCTGTCCACGCTGCTGTCGATCAAGACCGGCGGCTGCGAGGAAGACTGCAAGTACTGCCCGCAGTCCGCGCACTTCGACACCGGTCTCAAGGCCGAGAAGCTGATCCCGCTGCAGGAGGTGATGGAAGCCGCCCGCGCCGCCAAGGCCAACGGCGCGACCCGCTTCTGCATGGGCGCCGCCTGGCGCTCGCCGAAGGAGCGCCACCTGGAAGCCATTGGCGAGATGATTGCCGAGGTCAAGGCGATGGGCCTGGAGACCTGCCTGACCGCCGGCATGCTGGGTGACGGTCAGGCTGAGCAGCTGCGCGAGGCGGGGCTGGACTACTACAACCACAACCTCGACACCTCGCCGGAGTTCTACGGCCAGATCATCACGACGCGCACTTACCAGGACCGCCTGGACACGCTGGAGCGCGTGCGCGGCGTCGGCCTGAAGGTGTGCTCGGGCGGCATCGTCGGCATGGGCGAGACCCGCCGCCAGCGCGCCGGCCTGATCGCGCAGCTGGCCAACCTGGATCCGTACCCGGAGTCGGTGCCCATCAACAACCTGGTGCAGGTCGAAGGCACGCCGCTGGCGGGCACCGAGGCGCTGGACCCGTTCGAGTTCATCCGCACGATCGCGGTGGCCCGCATCACGATGCCGCGCGCGATGGTGCGCCTGTCCGCCGGCCGCGAGGAGATGCCCGAGACCATGCAGTCGCTGTGCTTCCTGGCCGGCGCGAACAGCATGTTCTACGGCGACAAGCTGCTGACCACCAGCAATCCGCAGGCCGAGAAGGACCGCCAGTTGATCGACCGCCTGGGCATGCACTGCGCGACCGAGGCCGAGCTGAGCGCCGACGCCGTGCCCGGCTGCGCGCCGGTGGGCGAGAACGCCGCGGCGTCCTGCGGCCATCGCCACTGATCTGACCCGACCTGACGAGCGCGGCGGCAACGATCGTCGCGCGGCCCCGGATGATCGCGACATGCGGTCGTCCGGGTGCACCCGGCGCGAAGCGGCCACAAGCCGCGACGCGTCGAGGACCCGAAACATGAGGAGACACCCGTGTTCAAGAAGATCCTGATCGCCAACCGCGGCGAAATCGCCTGCCGCGTTGCCGCCACCGCACGCCGTCTCGGCGTGAAGACCGTCGCCGTCTATTCCGACGCGGACGCGAACGCGCGCCACGTCCAGGCCTGCGACGAGGCCGTGCGCATCGGTGGTCCCGCGCCGCGCGACAGCTACCTGCAGTGGCAGCGCATCCTCGAGGCCGCCAAGGCCACGGGCGCGCAGGCCGTCCATCCGGGTTACGGCTTCCTCAGCGAGAACGAGGAGTTCGCGCAGGCGTGCGCCGACGCCGGTCTGGTGTTCATCGGCCCGCCGCCGTCGGCGATCCAGGCGATGGGTCTGAAGGCCGAATCGAAGCGCTTGATGGAGCAGGCCGGCGTGCCGCTAGTGCCCGGGTATCACGGCGCCGATCAGGATCCGGCGCTGCTGCGCCGCGAGGCCAACCGCATCGGTTTCCCGGTGCTGATCAAGGCCAGCGCGGGCGGCGGCGGCAAGGGCATGCGCGCCGTTCACGCGGACGAGGAATTCGACGCCGCGCTCGCGTCCTGCAAGCGCGAGGCGATCAACAGCTTCGGCGACGACGCGGTGCTCATCGAGCGCTACGTGCAGCGCCCGCGGCACATCGAGATCCAGGTCTTCGGCGACAGCCACGGCGATTGCGTCTACCTGTTCGAGCGGGACTGCTCGGTGCAGCGCCGCCATCAGAAGGTGCTCGAGGAAGCGCCGGCGCCCGGCATGACGGCGGAGCGCCGCGCCGAGATGGGCGCCGCCGCGGTGTCGGCGGCGAAGGCGGTCGGCTATCAGGGCGCGGGGACCGTCGAGTTCATCGCCGAGCAGGACGGCCGCTTCTATTTCATGGAGATGAACACGCGGCTGCAGGTCGAGCATCCGGTGACGGAGGCGATCACCGGCCAGGACCTGGTCGAGTGGCAATTGCGCGTGGCCGCCGGCGAGCCGCTGCCGCTGAAGCAGGACCAGCTGCGCATGCACGGCCACGCGATCGAGGCCCGCATCTGCGCCGAGAACCCCGAAGGCGGTTTCCTGCCCGCGACCGGCACGCTGTCGGTGGCGCGCTGGCCGTCGCATGAGGCCTTCCGCCGCGCCGACGTGCGCATCGATTCCGGCGTGGGCGAGGGCGACGCGATCAGCCCGTTCTACGACTCGATGATCGCCAAGCTGATCGTCTGGGGCGAGACGCGCGAGCAGGCGCTGGCGCTGCTGGACGCGTCGCTGCGCGACACGCACATCGTCGGGCTGCACACCAACGTCGCGTTCCTGCGCCGCTGCGCGGCGACGGCGTCGTTCACGAACGCCGACCTGGACACCGCGCTGATCGAGCGCGAGAAGGCCGTGCTGTTCGGTCAGCCGGGTCTGCCGCTGGCGGATGCCGCGGCGGCCGTCGTGGCGCACACGCTGGCGGAAGAAGCGCTGACGGAGTCCGAGGATCCGTGGAGCCGCCGCGACGGCTGGCGGATGTTCGGCGCGGCGCAGCGCCGCTTCGAGCTGGAGGTCGACGGCGAGCATCACCAGGTGCTGCTAGCGCGCCACCATCACGGCAGCCTGTCGCTGACCGTTGGCGGCGAGTCGATCGCGCTGGCGGTGCGCTCGAAGGGACCGGAGCAGCATGAGCTCTACCTGGGCGAGCGTCGCGTCACCGTGTCGACCTACAAGGTCGGCGAGCAGGTGGCGGTGTTCGGTGCGCATGGCTCGGCGCTGGTGACGGAGGTCGACGTCATCGCTCACGCCGGTCAGGGTCAATCGGAAGCGGGTCGACTGACCGCGCCGATGCCCGGCAAGCTGGTGGCTTTCCTGGCCCAGCCGGGCGATGCGATCACCAAGGGCCAGCCGCTCGCGGTGATGGAGGCGATGAAGATGGAACACACGATCACCGCGCCGCGCGACGGTGTGGTGGCGGAACTGCTGTTCGCGATCGGCGACCAGGTCGGTGATGGCGCCGAGCTGCTTCGGCTGCAGGCGTGAGACTGAGTTGAGGATCAAGCGATGACTACATTGCCCACCCGCGTCACCCTCGTCGATGTCGGCCCGCGTGACGGCCTGCAGAACGAGAAGGAGAACGTCGGCACGGCCGACAAGGCCAAGCTCGTCTCGCTGCTGCAGGACGCCGGCCTGAAGGAGATCGAGGTCACCAGCTTCGTCTCGCCGAAGTGGGTGCCGCAGATGGCGGACAACACGGCGGTGATGGCGGCGATCGAGCGCCGGCCCGGCGTGCGTCACAGCGTGCTGGTGCCCAACATGAAGGGCCTGGAAGGCGCGCTGCCGACGAAGCCGGACGAGATCGTCGTCTTCGCGGCCGCGTCGGAGGCCTTCTCGCAGAAGAACATCAACTGCTCGATCGCCGAGAGCATCGAGCGCTTCGCGCCGGTGGTGGCCGCCGCGCACGAGGCCGGCATCAAGGTGCGCGGCGCGCTGTCGTGCGCCGTCGGATGCCCGTACCAGGGCGACGTGTCGGCCGATGAGGTCGAGCGCGTCGTCCAGTTGATGAAGGCCATCGGCGTCGACCACCTCGGCGTGGCCGACACCATCGGCGTCGGCACGCCGCGCAAGGTGCAGGCCGCGATGGCGCGGGCGCTCAAGCACTATCCGCTGGTCGAGGTCAGCGGGCATTTCCACGACACCTACGGCCAGGCGCTGACCAACATCTACGCCTGCCTGGAGATGGGCGTCCACACTTTCGACGCGAGCGTCGCCGGCCTCGGCGGCTGTCCATACGCGAAGGGCGCGACCGGCAACGTCGCAACCGAGGACGTGGTGTTCCTGCTGAACGGCCTGGGCATCGAGACCGGCATCGACATCGACAAGCTCGTCGACGCGGGCGCGTTCATCTCCGGCGTGCTGGGCCGGCCGCCCGTCTCGCGCGTGGGGAAGGCGATCCTGGCGAAGCGCAAGGGGTGAGGTCGCGCGGGGGCGTGCCGGGGGCCTCAGCCCCTGACCCGCTCCACGAACCACCACAGGTGGCCGCCCAGGTCGAGCACGCCGTAGCTCTTGTCGGCCCAGTACTCGGGGCCGTAGTCCTCGATCTTCGGTTCGTAGACGATCGTGGCGCCCGCCGCGCGGGCGCGTTCGCAGTGCGCGGCGGCGTCGTCCACGTACACCATCAGGCTCTGCGTGTTGGCGCCGCCCACGCCCTTGGGGCTGCGCAGCGGGATGCCGAAGCGCTCCGAGCGTTCGCCGCCGCCGCACTCGCTGACCATGATCAGCGCGTCACCGAAGGTCAGCTGGCTGTGGACCACCGAGCCGTCATCCCCGTCCACCCGCATCTGCACTTCGAACCCGAAGGCCTCGCACAACCATGGGATCGCCTCGGCGGCGCTGTCGTAGAACACGGCGCTGGACAGACGCGGCCAGCCGGCGGGCGTGGGTTTCATCGCAACTCCTGGGCAACAGTTCGGGGACGAAGCCAGGCTTCAGCATAGGCGATCCGACCTCGGATGCGCGAACGGGTGCAGCTCGAACCATCCGTTCGCTCCGCCAACCAAGACGCCTTTCCACGTTCGAAAGGCGATTCGATGAAAGTCTCCCTCCGGCAGATCGAAGGTCCGTGGACCGCGGGTTTCGTGCTCGACAAGCAGGTGCTCAGCAGCGTCTACCTGGGGGACGACCGCGAAGGTCGCCCGCGCTTCGACCACACCCGCACCGACGTCGGCGAGGCCCTGTTCCAGCTGAAGCACCGTGGCAACAGGTCGCAGGCCGAGCCGCTCGCCCGCGCGCTGCGCAACTTCATCCTGCCGCGTCTCGGACCGGTCGGGTTCATCGTGCCGATGCCGCCGTCGCGCGTGCGGGCCTGGCAGCCCCTGTCGCTGGTCGCCCGCGAACTGGCGCTGCAGATGCGGGTTCCCGTGTTCGAGCGGCTGCTGCTGAAGACGCCGCTGTCGTGCCCGCTGACGGACTTCTCCACGCGCGAGGAACGCATGCTCGCCCTCGTCAACGCGTTCTCCCTGCACGACGAGGTCCGCAACCAGGGCCTGTGGAACGCGCTGCTGATCGACGACGTCGTCGACAGCGGCGCCACGATGGAGACGGCCAGCCTGGTGCTGCGCAGGTACCACAAGGTCAACCACCTGTATGTCGCGGCGCTGACGTGGACATGAGCGCGGCGCGCGGCCGACGCCCAGCCAGCGGTCAGCCGGGGGAGCCCGCATGCACGCTTGATGACAGGCGGGCATGGGCCTCCCACGCTCGTGCATTGCCGCACGGGCCGCCGATGCCTAGGATCAGGCCTTTCCGGCCCGAGAACCGGAACGACCGACGAGGAGGACCTCCATGGACAAGCTGGTGATCGTTCATCGCGGCGCGTTGCGCGCCAAGTACGGCGCCGCGGCGCTCACGAAGATCGACGCGGCGTTGAAGGCGCTGGCCACCGCGGACAAGCGGCGCGGCGTCGACACGCTGGTCGTGGCGGTGGACCTCGCCTCGGCGATGAAGCCCTACGGCGTCGCGCCCGTGCCGGCGCGGCCGGACGCCAAGTCGCTCAAGGGGGCCATCGACGCGCTGGCCCATGCGCGTCTGCCCCACTACTTCGTGCTGCTCGGCGGGCCCGACGTGCTCCCGATGGTCCCGTTGAAGAATCCGGCGCACGGCGGCGAGCTCGGTGACTCGGACAAGCTGGTCCCCAGCGACCTGCCGTATGCCTGCGAGGCCGCCTACTCGACCGACCCGAACCGCTTCCTCGGGCCGACGCGCGTCGTCGGCCGGCTGCCGGACCTCGCCGGCGCGACGACACCCGCGCTGCTGCTCCAGCTGATCCGCGCCGCCGCCCGCCACAAGGGCCTGCCGCGCGATGCCTTCGCCGACAGCTTCGGCCTGTCGGCCGAGGTCTGGCAGGGCTCGACGCGCCTCAGCCTGACCAACACCTTCGGCAACGCGGACCGGCTGCACCTGTCGCCGCCCGGCGGACCGAAGTGGGCCAAGGCCGATCTGGCGCCGCGGATGCATTTCATCAACTGTCACGGCGCCGAGGACATGCCGGAGTACTACGGCCAGCGCGGCGAGGACTTCCCGGTGTCCCTGCGCTCGGCGCTGCTGCGCGACCGCGTCACCGCCGGCACCGTCGTCGCGGCCGAGTGCTGCTACGGCGCGCAGCTCTTCGATCCGGCGCTGGCGGACGGCGAGTGGCCGATGGCGCTGCGTTACCTGGCCGATGGCGCCTGCGGCTTCGTCGGCAGCACGACCGTCGCCTACGGCCCCAGCGACGGCAACGGCTCGGCCGACCTGATCTGCCAGTATTTCCTGCAGCGCGTGCTGGCCGGCGCCTCCCTGGGCAGGGCCTTGCTCGAGGCCCGTCAGAAATTCGCCGGGGAGCGCACCCACCTCGATCCGATGGACCTCAAGACGTTGGGGCAGTTCTACCTGCTGGGCGATCCGTCGCTGCAGCCGGTCGCGGGGTCGGGTCATGCCTTGTCGCGGACGAAGGCGTTCCGCAAGGCCTTCGCCACGGTCGAGGACCGCGGTGTGCGCGGCCTGAGGCGCGAGCGCCTGGAGCGCGAGGGACGCAACCTGGCGCGTTCGCTGCCCCGGCTGCTGCCCACCGACGCGGCGCCCGCCAAGGCCGTGGCCGAGGCCGTGCAGCCGATGCTCAAGGAGTCCGGCATCGCTCCCGACCACTGCACGCCCATCAGCTACCGCATCGCGGGCGCGCCCGGCCAGCGCACGGTCCACGTCTACAAGGGCTGGGTCGATCGCCGGCTGCTGGCGCTGATCGCCACCGAACAGGACGGCCGGCTCCTGCACGTGAGACGCATGCATGCCCGCTGACCACGACGACCACGACGACGACCACGGCGACGCCGCCGTCGGACCTTCGGAGCGCCTGCGCGGCCGCCTGTGCCGGGAGCGCGCCGACGCCGGCAGCAAGAGCGAACGCCTGGCGCTGCTGCTCGCCGTGACCGGCGGCGATCGCGTGGTGCTGCGCCGCGCCGGCGCGAATCCCTTCCGAGATCCGGAACTGGACGCGCTGGAGGGTCAGGTCTTGATCGTCGAAGGCGAACGCCGCGAGCGCTATTTCCTGGTGCGGCACTACACCGTTTGCGGCGACGATGACGGTTCTTGCCGGTGATTCCCGCGCTGACGCGTCCCGACCCGGGAGCGAAATCTGCCGGAGGGCAGGGCAGGGCCTGTTGCATTGGCGAATGGGCAAGACCGTGTGCCGCGGTCGGACACCCGTCGGGGCGACTTGCCGGGGACTGCTCGACAGACGTACAACCGGACTCCGGCCCGCGCCGATGCGCTTTCTGATCCCACAAACCGACCAAAAGGAGTCATGCTCATGGCCAAGACCTCTCCCTCCGACCGCCTGCTGAACGACCTGAACCAGGTGGTGAGCGACGCCGAGTCGCTGCTGCGCGCCACGGCCGACCAGACCAGCGCCGGTGCTTCCGAGCTGCGGGCCCGCGTCCAGTCGACGCTGGACCGCGCCAAGTCCAGCCTGGGCGAGTTCCAGTCGGCGGCGGTCGATCGCGCGAAGGCCGCCGGCAAGGCGACCGACGACTACGTGCATGACAACCCGTGGCAATCCGTCGGCGTCGCGGCCGGCGTCGGCCTCCTGATCGGGCTGCTGCTGACCCGCCGCTGAGCGGGAAGGAGATCGGCGGCGGCGTTCGCGCCGCAGTCGATCAGCGTCCGCCGTTGACCGGCGCGGCGCAGGGCGGCGCCAGCACCGCAGGTGCGGCCGCCGGAGGCGGATTCGTCTCCCAGGCCTTGGGCGCGGCCAGCCAGCGGTCCAGTTCGTCCGCCGGCATCGGCTTGGCGAACAGCCAGCCCTGGCCTTCATGGCAGCCCAGCGCCAGCAGGTGCTGGCGTTGCTCCTCGGTCTCGATGCCTTCGGCGACGACCCGCATGCCGAGGCTGCACCCGAGGTTCACCACCATCTGCGCGATCGTCGCGCCGGCGGCGGAGCTTTGCGCCTCGCGCACGAACGCGCGGTCGATCTTGAGCCGCTCGACGTCCAGGCGACGCAATTGGCTCAGGGACGAGAAGCCGGTGCCGAAGTCGTCGATCGCGACCGAAGCGCCGGTGCCGCGGATCTCCGCGAGCACGCGCAGCACGGCAGAGACCTCTTCCATCGCCATCGACTCGGTGATCTCCAGCTCCAGCGCGGCGCCGGGCACGTCGGCATCGGCCAGCGCGCGGCGGACCGTGTCGATGAAGGCCGGATGGCGGAACTGCGCCAGCGAGATGTTCACCGCGATGCGGAAGTCCGAGTAACCGGCGTCGCGCAGCTGGCGCACCTGGCGGCAGGCGGTCCTCAGCACGAATTCGCCGATCGGGACGATCAGGCCGGACTGCTCGGCCAGCGGGATGAACTGGTCGGGCGGCACGAACTTGCCTTCGTCCGTGCGCCAGCGCAGCAGCGCCTCGGCGCCGATGACGCGGTGCGTGGCGAGCTCGACCTGCGGCTGGTAGACGACGAACAGCCGACGCTCCTCGAAGCTCGCGCGCAGGCCCTTGAGCAGTTTGAAGCGCTCGCGGGCGTCGATGCCCATTTCCGGGGAGAAGTACTGCGACGCGCCGCGGTTGCCCGCCTTGGCGCGCTTGAGCGCGATCTGCGCGTCCAGCAGCAGCTCGGAGCCCAGCGCGCGCGACTGGGCGAGTCGCACCAGGCCGGTCGTGGCCGACAGCTGCAGCCGTTCGCCGGCGACGGTGAAGGGGTCCTCGAAGGCGGTACCGATGCGCTGGCCGTTGACCATGTCGTCCGGTCCCAGCAGGCCGAACGCGTTCGACGAGATCCGCGCCATCGCGGTGTTGAACCCGAGCCGCTGGGCGAGGCGTTGCGACACCGCCTGCAGCACCTGGTCGCCGAAGCGGTGGCCGAAGGCGTCGTTGACGTCGGCGAAGTCGTCCAGGTCGATCAGCGCGAGCGTGATGCCCTCGGGCGACTTGAGGTTGTGCTCCAGCAGCTCGATGAAACGGGTGCGGTTGGGCAGCTGCAGCAGCGGATCGTTGTAGGCCTGGTCCGTCAGCTGCGTGTAGAGCATGACGTTCTCGAAACCGACGGCGATGTTGGAGCAGAACGCGCGCAGCAGCTGGCGGTCGAGCTCGTCGAGCTCGCGTTGGACCTCGACCAGCGCCGCCATCGCGCGTCCGCTGGGCAGACCGAAGAACAGGACGGTGCAGCCGTCCTCGTACAGGTTGTGGCCCGCCGACAGGCAGCGCCCGAGCAGCTCGCGGATCTTGCCCGCCGGCACCGCGTGCAGCGGCCGGTTGATCAGCGAGCTGTACTGGCCGGCGGCCGCGATGACGCGGGCCTCACCGCTGGCGTCGCCGCTGTGGAGGCTGTTGGCCTGCACGCAGACCAGCCCTTCGGGCAGCGTGCCCAGCAGCGCGCACAGCTGCGTGACCACGCCCTCGGCGAAGCGGTGCAGGCCGTGCTGGCGGCCGAGCTCGGTGCTGGCCTCGACGATCATCTCCAGGCCTTGCCGGTTCGCCTCCAGCGCGCGGATCTGGCGGTACGACCGGATCGCGGCGGTCAGCACCGTGTAGAGCCGGGTGCGGGTCAGTTCCGACTTGGTCTTGTAGTCGTTGATGTCGTAGGCCTGGACCGTCTCGATCTCCGGCGCGTAACCGGGCTGGCCGGTCCGCAGCACGATGCGCACGGCGCGTTGGCGCAACTCCTCGCGGATGTGGCGCACCAGTTGCAGGCCGGCGTCGTCGGACTCCATGACGACGTCCAGCAGCACGACGGCGATGTCGGGTTCGTGGCCCAGCAGCGAGCGGGCCTCGGCGGCGGACTTGGCGTGGAGGAAGGTCAGCGGCTGGCCTTCGACCTGCAGGCCTTGCATCGCGAGCTCGGTGGCCTTGTGGACGTCGGTGTCGTCGTCGACGATCAGCACCCGCCAGGGCTTGCCGGCTTCGCCGGTCTCCTCGACCGCGTGGTCGTGGTCGTCCAGGAACTGCAGCAGGTCGTCGTCATCGACGGCGGAGTGCGGCGTGTGCTGGCGATCAGGCATTGAATGGACCTTGTCAGGCCGGCGGCGCGGGGGCCGCGCAACCAGGCGTTACCGCACTGTAGCCCAAGGCCCGCGGCCGAATCGGACAAAGAACGCCCTCGTTTCCCCCGATTCAGTGATAGCTTTCGCACACGGAGAAGGCGGACACAGAGGAGAAACAATCGATGGATTCACGCGATCCCGGGCTGACGGAGCGGCTGCGGCGGGTGGCCGACCGGGCGCTCGAACTGGCCCGCGTGCGGCTGGAATTGCTGGGCGTCGAACTGCAGTCGGAGCTGCTGCGCCTATTCGGCGCGCTGACCGCGCTGCTGCTGGCCTTGATGCTCGGCGTGGCGGCGCTGCTGATGCTGGTGTTCGCGGCGCTGCTGTGGGTGCCCGACGTCTGGCGGGCCCCGGTGGGGGCGGGGCTGGGGACAGCCTTCCTGATCGGTGCCGCGGGATGCTGGTACTGGGCGAAGCAGCAGCTGGCGGCGGGCAAGCCGTTCGCGGCGAGCGTCGCGGAGCTGGCGCGCGACCGGCGGGCGCTCGAGCCCGAGGACGGTCAGGGCGGCCTGGGCGGTCAGGACGGCCAGGGAGCCCGGCGGTGATGTGGGGTGACGCGCAGCAGCGGCTCCAACTGCGGCAACTCGAACTGCAGCTGCGCAGCGCCGAGCTGCGGCTCGGTTTGCGGAACGAGGTGCAGGGGTTGGAAGGCCCGATGCGATGGGCCGAGCGCGGGCATGCGCTCTACCGGCTGGCGGGTAGCGTGCCGAGGCTCTGGCGGACGGTGGCCGCGCTGGCTGCGGCCGGCGGTCTGGCGGGCCTGATCAGAGCCTTCCGCCGGCACGGCCCCGAGGCCGCCGACAGTTCGCCGGGACGGATCGCCCGCCTCTGGGCCTGGATCAGCCTGGGATGGAAGGTCTGGCAGTGGGTGAAGCCGGCGGCGCCACCTGCCGACGATCAGCGCTGACCGCGCTTGGAGGCAGGTTTCGGCGCCAGCTTGCCCGTCGGCGCGGACTTGCTACCACCCGGCACGGACTTGCCGCCCGTTGTGAGCTGGGCACGCGGCGCCGGCTTCGCACCGGTCACGCGCGGCGGCAGTCCGGTGTGCTGCGTCAGGATCTGGCCCGAACGCGGCTTGTTCGGCGCGACCTTCTCACCGGCCTGTGTCGAGTTTTTTCGGCGCGCTGATTCGTAGCCGCCGTCGGTCGCCGGCTGGAAGGTCGGGATCAGGTGGTGCTTCCCGTTGCCGATCAGGTCGGCGCGGCCCATGTCCTTGAGCGCCTCGCGCAGCAGCGGCCAGTTGTTGGGGTCGTGGTAGCGCAGGAAGGCCTTGTGCAGGCGTCGGCGACGCTCGCCCTTGACGATGTCGACCGGCTCGCTGTCGCGCGTCACCTTCTTCAGCGGGTTCTTGCCCGAGTGGTACATCGCCGTGGCCGTGGCCATCGGGCTCGGATAGAAGGTCTGCACCTGGTCCGCGCGGAAGCCGTTGCGCTTGAGCCAGAGGGCCAGGTTCATCATGTCCTCGTCGGCCGTGCCGGGGTGCGCCGCGATGAAGTAGGGGATCAGGAACTGCTTCTTGCCCGCCGCCGCGCTGGCCTGTTCGAACAGCTGCTTGAAGCGGTCGTAGGTGCCGATGCCCGGCTTCATCATCTTCGAGAGCGGGCCGCCCTCGGTGTGTTCCGGCGCGATCTTCAGGTAGCCGCCCACGTGGTGGGTCACCAGCTCCTGGATGTACTCCGGCGACTCGATCGCCAGGTCGTAGCGCAGGCCGGAGCCGATCAGGATCTTCTTGACGCCGCGCAGCGCGCGGGCGCGCCGGTACAGCTTGATCAGCGGGCCGTGGTCGGTGTGCAGGTTCGGGCAGATGCCCGGATAGACGCAGCTCGGCTTGCGGCAGGCGGCCTCGATCTCGGGGCTCTTGCAGCCGATGTGCCACATGTTGGCGGTCGGGCCGCCGAGGTCCGAGATGATCCCGGTGAAGCCCTTGACCTTGTCGCGGATGTCCTCGATCTCGCGGATGACCGAGTCCTCGCTGCGGCTCTGGATCACGCGGCCCTCGTGCTCGGTGATCGAGCAGAAGGTGCAGCCGCCGAAGCAGCCGCGCATGATGTTGACCGAGAAGCGGATCATTTCCCACGCCGGGATCTTGGTGGCGTGGTCGTGGCTGCCGTTCTCGTCGGCGTAGACCGGGTGCGGGCTGCGGGCGTAGGGCAGGTCGAAGACGTGGTCCATCTCGACCGTCGTCAGCGGGATCGGCGGCGGGTTCAGCCAGACGTCGCGATCGACGCCGCCGGACGAATGCCGCTGCACCAGCGCGCGCGCGTTGCCGGGGTTGGTCTCCAGGTGCAGCACGCGGTTGGCGTGGGCGTAGAGGACCGGATCGCTCTTGACCTGCTCGTAGGCCGGCAGCCGGATGACGGTGCGGTCGCGCGGCGTGACCAGCGCCCGGCCGTCGGTCTTCGACAGCGTCTGGCGGATGATCTTGATCGGCTTGATCTCGGGCATGCCCGGCTGCGGCGGCGCACCCGACGCCGGGGCGCCCGGTGTGCCCGGTGCCCCCGGTGCGCCGGCGGCCTGCGCCTGTTCCTGCTGCTTCGAGCAATCGGTGCCTTGGTCGGCGGCCGCTTCCTCGGTGGTCATGTAGGGGCTCAGCAGCGCATCGATCTTGCCGGGGGCGTCGACGTCGGTCGAGTCGATCTCGAACCAGCCGTCCAGCGCGGCGTCGTCCGGCCTGCGCATGAAGGCGGTGCCGCGCACGTCGGTGATCGACTCGATCGGCTTCTTCTGCGACAGCCGGTGGGCGATCTCGATGATGGCGCGCTCGGCGTTCCCGTAGACCAGCAGGTCGGCCTTCGAGTCCACCAGGATCGAGCGGCGGACCTTGTCCTGCCAGTAGTCGTAATGCGCGATGCGGCGCAGCGAGGCCTCGATGCCGCCGATGATCACGGGGACTTCCTTGAAGGCCTCCTTGCAGCGCTGCGTGTAGACCAGCGTCGCGCGGTCGGGGCGCTTGCCGGCGCCGCCGCCCGGCGTGTAGACGTCGTCCGAGCGGATCTTCCGGTCCGCCGTGTAATGGTTGATCATCGAATCCATGTTCCCGGCCGCCACGCCGAAGAACAGGTTGGGCTTGCCCAGGGCCCGGAACGCGTCCGGCGAGTTCCAGTCCGGCTGCGCGATGATCCCCACGCGGAAGCCCTGCGCCTCCAGCGTCCGTCCGATGACCGCCATGCCGAAGCTCGGGTGGTCCACATAGGCGTCGCCGCTCACGATGATGATGTCGCAGCTGTCCCAGCCCAGTTGCGTCATCTCCTCCCGCGACATGGGCAGGAAGGGGGCAGGGCCGAAACGTTTCGCCCAGAACGGGCGGTACGAGGTCAGCGCCTTCTGGCCGGTCTTCTTCAGATCGGACAGCGGACGGGTAGGCGGAGGAGCGATGGACACGGCGGCGGCTCGGGCGTGGGCAACCGGGTATTGTCGCCGCACCCTGGGGGAGACCCCGAGGCACCCTGGATAAATCCAGGGCTTTCCCACGGAAAGCCCGTTATTCCCGAGGATTGACGGGAGCCGCCCCGTCCGCAGCGTCCCCGCCCTCGTGCCCGCCGCCCTCGCCGCCCTCACCGGCCGCGGGAGGATCGTCGCGGCCCGCGTCGCAGACCGGCTGCCGGCCCAACGCGCCGCGCTCGGCGGCGGTCAGCGGCGGGAAGCGGTTGGGCACCACCACCGTCAGCGAGGACAGGTAATGCTCCAGCCGCGCCTGACCGACCCCGATCAGGTCGAAGGCCTCCGGGTCCAGGATCCAGTGATGCAGCAATCCCCCGACCAGCGCCATCAGCCCGATGGCGGCCTGGTGGGCGTCGACGTCCGGGGGCAACTGGCCAAGCGCCTTGGCGCGCTCGAAGGCTTCGCGGTTGTGGTCGGTCCACTCCCGATGGGCGGCGACCTTGCGGCCGCGGATCGACGCCATCTCCCCGACGAATTCGACGCGCAGGTTGGCGATCTCGAAAGCGCGGCGCGTGCGGGCATTGAACGCCGCGCAGTGCATGACGTTCATCAATCTCAGCCTCAGGTCGTCCAATGGCCGGTCCGGCCCGGGCGACACCGACGCCTCGAAGTCCTCCTCCAGCGGCATGGTGGCGCGTTCCATCATGGCGTTGAAGAGCTGGACCTTGTCCTCGAAGTGCCAGTACACAGCGCCGCGGGTCACGCCGGCGGCCTGCGCGATGTCCTGCAGCGAGGTGCGGGAGACGCCGCGCTCATGGAACAGCTGCTCCGCAGCGTCGAGCAGACGGGCGCGGGTCTCCTGGGCTTCTTGTTTGGTGCGGCGGGCCATCGTCCGATTGTAGAAGAACGCGGCAGAAACATACATGCATGAATGTATGTATATACTGCGCCACTTCGGTCGAACCGTACCGTTGCCGTACGTCGTGCCGGTAGGGCCGCGGTTTGCCCTGTGCGCCCGGCTGTCCGAGCCGGGCTGACCCCCTGAATCTGCGAATCTGTACTTCGAGAGGAATTCCATCGTGATCTCTACCCCTCTGACAAAAGCAACGCCGGGGTCGGAGCGCCCGAGCCTGAAGGCTGGCGCGCGCATGCTTTATCTGCTGCCGCTGGTGATCTCGATCGCGGCGGTGCTGTCCGCCTGCGGCAAGGACGAGCAGGCCGCAGGCAAGGGTGGCCCGGCGGGCGGCGGCATGCCCCCGCCCAATGTCGGCGTCGTCACGGTGGGTCAGCAGGCGGTCGCGCTGCAGACCGAACTGCCGGGCCGCGTCGAGGCGCTGCGCACCGCGCAGGTCCGGGCCCGGGTCAACGGCGTGGTCCTGAAGCGCCTGTTCACCGAAGGTTCCGAAGTTAAGGCCGGCCAGGCGCTGTTCCTGATCGATCCGGCGCCGTACCAGGCCCAGCTCGACAGCGCCAACGCCAACGTGGCCAAGGCGCAGGCGAATGAAGCCCAGGCCGCGGCGCAGGCCGCGCGCAACAAGCCGCTGGCCGACGCGAAGGCGATCAGCCAGCAGGAGTACATCACCTCGGTCGCGACCGCCAAGGCCGCCGCCGCCGACGTGGCCGCCGCCAGGGCCGCCGCGGTGACGGCCAAGCTGAGCCTGGACTACGCGCATGTCTACGCCCCCATCGCCGGCCGCATCGGTCGCGCGCTGGTGACGGAAGGCGCGCTGGTCGGCGCCGCGGATGCCACGCAGCTGGCGCTGATCCAGCAGGTCAGCAGCGTCTATGTGAACTTCACGCAGTCGGCGAATGAGGTGCAGGCGATGCGCCGCGCGCTGGCCGCGGGCCAGTTGCGCAGCGCGGGCAATAACGCCGCGCAGGTGGAGATCGTCGGCGACGACGGCACCGTGTTGCCGCGCACCGGCAAGCTGCTGTTCACCGACCTGACCGTCGATCCGACCTCGGGCCAGGTGACGCTGCGCGCCGAAGTGCCGAACCCCGACAGCGCCCTGCTGCCCGGCCAGTACGTCCGCGTCCGCGTGGCGCAGGCGGAACTGCCGTCCGCGATCCTGCTGCCGCAGCAGGCGGTGACGCGCGGTTCGTCCGGCGACACGGTGCTGGTGGTCGGTCCGGACAACAAGCCCGCGCCGCGCAAGGTCAAGATCGGCAACGCGATCGGCAACCAGTGGGTGGTGCTCGACGGCCTGAAGGCCGGCGAGAAGGTCATCGCCGACGGCTTCCAGAAGATGTTCGTGCCGGGCGCGCCGGTCAATCCGGTGCCGTTCAACCCGGCCAGCGCCGCCTCCGGCGCGGCGTCCGCAGCCTCGGCCGCGTCGAGCCGCTGAGCGCCTGACGCTCAGGAAGGATCCAAGACATGGCACGTTTCTTCATTGATCGCCCCATCTTCGCGTGGGTGATCGCCTTGTTCATCCTGGTCTTCGGCGGGGTGGCGGTCACCCAGTTGCCGGTGGCCCAGTACCCCACCGTCGCGCCGCCGTCGCTGTCCATCAACGTCGCCTACCCGGGCGCGTCGGCCAGGACGCTGGACGAGTCGGTGATCTCCGTCATCGAGCAGGAGCTCAACGGCGCCCCCGGCCTGGCCTACATGGAATCGGTCAGCCAGGCCAACGGCACGGGCGCCATCACGGTGACCTTCGAGTCGGGCACCAACATCGACCTGGCGCAGGTGGAAGTCCAGAACCGCCTGTCGCGCGCGACGCCCCGGCTGCCCGCCGCGGTGACGCAGCAGGGCGTGCGCGTCGACAAGGCGCGTTCCAACTTCCTGCTGTTCGTGACGCTGTCGTCCAAGGACGGCTCGATGGACCCGATCGCGCTGGGCGACTACGCCGCCCGCAACGTCGTGCCCGAGATCCAGCGGATCGCCGGCGTCGGCCAGGCGCAGCTGTTCGGTTCCGAGCAGGCGATGCGCATCTGGCTGGATCCGGCCAAGATGGAGTCGTACAAGCTCAGCCCCGCCGAGGTCAACGCCGCCATCACCGCGCAGAACGCGCTGGTGCCGGCCGGCGTGCTGGGCGACCGCCCGAACACCAGCAGCCAGACCATGTCCGCGACCATCGTGGTCAAGGGGCAGCTGGAGAACAAGGAGCAGTTCGGCAACATCGTGCTGCGCGCCAACACCGACGGTTCCACCGTGAAGCTGAAGGACGTCGCGCGCATCGAGATGGGCGGCCAGAGCTACAGCACCTACGCGCGACTGAACGGCCAGCCGTCCACCGGCGTGGGCGTGCAGCTGTCGCCGTCCGGCAACGCGCTGGGCACCGCCAAGGCGGTCAAGGCACGCATGGAAGAGCTGAAGAAGTACTTCCCCGCCGGCGTGGAATACAAGGTCCCGTACGACTCGTCCAAGTTCGTGCAGATCTCCATCGCCCAGGTGGTGGAGACGCTGATCGAGGCGATCGTGCTGGTGTTCCTGGTGATGTTCCTGTTCCTGCAGGACTGGCGCTACACGCTGATCCCGACGCTGGTGGTGCCGGTGGCGCTGCTGGGCACCTTCGGCGTGATGCTGACGCTGGGCTTCTCGATCAACGTGCTGACGCTGTTCGGCATGGTGCTGGCGATCGGCATCCTGGTGGACGATGCCATCGTGGTCGTCGAGAACGTCGAGCGCATCATGAGCGAGGAGGGCCTCAGCCCCCGTGAGGCGACCAAGAAGGCGATGAGTCAGATCTCGGGCGCCATCATCGGCATCACCACGGTGCTGATCGCGGTGTTCATCCCGATGGCCTTCTTCGCCGGCTCGGTGGGCAACATCTACCGCCAGTTCTCGCTGGCGATGGTGGCCTCCATGGCGCTGTCGGCGCTGATGGCGCTGTCGCTGACGCCGGCGCTGTGCGCGACGCTGCTCAAGCCGGTCGACGCCGGTCACCACCACGAGAAGCGCGGCTTCTTCGGCTGGTTCAACCGCGGCTTCTCGCGCACCGCCAAGGGCTACGAGGGCTGGGTCGCCAAGCTGCTCAAGCGCGCCGGGCCGATGATGGTCGCCTTTGTCGCCGTGGTCGCGGTCGTGGGCTGGCTGTACGTCCGCATGCCGACGTCCTTCCTGCCCAACGAGGACCAGGGTTACCTGATCGTCAACGTGCAGCTGCCGCCGGGCGCGACGTCCAACCGGACCGAAGCCGCCGTGGCCACGCTGGAGCAGTTCCTCCACAAGCAGCCGGAAGTCGCCGACACCATCGGCGTGATCGGTTTCTCCTTCTCCGGCCAGGGCCAGAACGCCGCGCTGGTGTTCGTGCCGCTCAAGCCGTGGGACGAGCGCAAGGGCAAGGACCACAGCGCGCAGGCGGTGGCCGGTCGCGTGATGGGGGCGATGATGGGCGGCGTGCGTGACGCGTTCATCTTCCCGCTCTCGCCGCCGCCGATCCAGGAACTGGGCAACGCCACCGGCTTCGCGCTGCGTCTGCAGGACCGCGCCGGCCTCGGCCACGAGGCGCTGCTGAACGCGCGCAACCAGCTGATGGGCATGGCGTCCAAGAGCAAGCTGATCACCGGCATGCGCCCGGACGGTCTGGAAGACGCGCCGCAGCTGCAGATCGACATCGACCGCGCCAAGGCGCAGGCGCTGGGCGTCGGCTTCGACACCATCGCGCGGGTGCTGGGCACGCAGCTGGGTTCGGCCTACGTGAACGACTTCCCGAGCACCGGCCGCATGCAGCGCGTCGTGGTGCAGGCCGATGCGGCGCGCCGCTCGACCCCGGAAGACGTGCTCAAGTTGAACGTGACGAACGCGGCGGGCGCCAACGTGCCGGTCTCGGCCTTCGCGTCCAGCAAGTGGATCACCGGCCAGATGCAGGCCACGCGCTACAACGGCTATCCGGCGATGCGCCTGGCGGGCGATCCCGCGCCGGGCGTCTCCTCGGGCCAGGCGATGAAGGAACTGGAGAACATGGTCTCGCAGCTTCCGCCGGGCATCGGCTTCGAGTGGACGGGCCTGTCGCGTGAAGAACAGCTGTCGGGCTCTCAGGCGGGCATCCTGCTGGCGTTCTCGCTGCTGGCGGTCTTCCTCTGCCTGGCGGCGCTGTACGAGAGCTGGTCCATCCCGATGTCGGTGATGCTGGTGGTGCCGCTGGGCCTGCTGGGCGCGCTGGCGGGGGCGACCTTGCGCGGCATGCCCAACGACGTGTACTTCAAGGTCGGCCTGATCACCATCATCGGCCTGTCGGCGAAGAACGCGATCCTGATCATCGAGTTCGCCAAGGACCTGCAGGCGCAGGGCAAGGGCCTGGTCGAGGCGATCCTGGAGGCGGCGCACCTGCGCTTCCGCCCGATCATCATGACCTCGCTGGCCTTCATCCTGGGCGTGACGCCGCTGTTCTTCGCGAGCGGCGCGGGCTCGGCGAGCCAGCGCGCCATCGGCACCGGCGTGTTGTCGGGCATGGTCACCGCGACCTTGCTGGCGGTGATCTTCGTGCCGGTGTTCTTCCTGGTGGTGCGCCGCTTCTTCAAGGGCAGCGACCGCCAGAACAAGCTGTACGCCCACGAACTGGACGGTCCCGATCCGACCAAGGCCATCGCGGCCGCCAAGAACGCGGACGGAGTCTGAGCATGATGACGAGCAAACTTTCGATGATGGCCGCCGCGGCCGCGACCGTGGCGCTGCTGACGGGCTGCGTGAACCTCGCGCCGGACCACCAGCGTCCGGACGCGCCGGTGGCCCCGCAGTGGCCGCAGGGCCCGGGCGCCGAGGCGGCGGACGCCAAGGCGGCGACCGAGCTGCAATGGCAGCAGTTCTTCCGCGATGAGCGGCTCAAGCAGCTGATCGACCTCGCGCTGAAGAACAACCGCGACCTGCGCATCGCGCTGCTGAACGTCGACGTGGCGCGGGCGCAGGCCAACGTCACGGCGGCGAGCCGCTGGCCGACGGTCAACGCCGGTTTCTCGGCGTCACGCGGACCGCAGACCACGGCGAACGGCGACAGCCGCATCGTCAACGCCTACCAGGCGGGGCTGCAGATCACCTCGTACGAGCTCGACCTCTTCAGCCGCGTCAAGAACCAGAGCGCCGCGTCCTTCGCGCAGTACCTGGCGACGGGCGAGGCGGCGCGCTCGGCGCAGATCAGCCTGGTGGCCGGCGTCGCGTCCGCCTACCTGGCGGTGCAGGCCGACGAGGAGCTGCTGGCGCTGACGCGCCAGACCCTGGCGACGCGCGAGGACAGCCTGAAGCTGATGCAGCTGAAGTTCGACAACGGCGCCGCGTCCAACCTGGACCTGAGCACCGCGAAGTCCTCGTACGAAGCGGCGCGTGCGACGCTGGCGCAAGCCGAGCGCACCCGGCAGCAGGATCTGAACACCTTGACGCTGCTGGTGGGGCAGGGCGTGCCGGAGGCGCTGCCGCAGGCCCGGCCGCTGAGCGACCAGACCATGGGCGCGCTGCTGGCGGGCATGCCGTCGCAGGTGCTGGTGGGCCGGCCCGACGTGGTCCAGGCCGAGCAGCAGCTGGTGGCGGCCGAGGCCAACATCGGCGTCGCGCGGGCGGCCTACTTCCCGAGCATCACGCTGACGAGCAGCGTGGGCACGGCGAGCAGCGCGTTGCGCGACCTGTTCAGCCAGAGCGCGTGGAGCATCGCGGGCTCGGCGCTGATGCCGATCTTCGACGCGGGCCGCGTGCGCAACAACGTCGATGCGGCCAAAGCCAACCGCGAGATCGCGGTCGCCCAGTATGAGAAGGTCGTGCAGACGGCCTTCAAGGAAGTGGCCGACGCCTTGGCCGGACGCGCCACGCTCGACGAGCAGCTGCGCGCGCAGGATGCGCAGGCGGCCGCGGAAGCGACGCGGCTCGAGCTGGTCGACCTGAGCTTCCGCAACGGCGCGGCCTCGAGCCTGGATCTGCTGGACGCCCAACGCGCGACCTTCGCCGCGCAGCAGGCGGCGCTGCAGGTGCGCCTGGCGCAATTGCAGAACCAGGTGCAGCTCTACAAGGTGCTGGGCGGGGGGCTGGACGCGCCGCGTCAGTCGGGCGGCTGATCACGCCTGCCGATCCAATAAGCGCCAAAGACAACGGCGCCGGACCGCGCAAGCGGCCGGCGCCGTTTTTTCTGACTGCAGCGGCCGCTGGCCCTCACCCCCACCCTCTCCCGCAAGCGGGAGAGGGAGTCCGACCGGCTCCGCTCGCGGCGACGGCGCCTCTTGCCCCCTCTCTCGCTTGCGGGAGAGCATCCTCATCAAGCGCCCTGGGCGGTGAAAGTGCCGAGGCCTTCTTGCTCCCTCTCCCGCTTGCGGGAGAGGGCAGGGGTGAGGGCCAGCGGCCGTCGAACATCACAGTCGCTTGATCAGCGCAGGCGCTTGATCAGGCTCGAGGTGTCGAAGCGGTTCCCACCCATCTCCTGCACATCCGCATAGAACTGGTCGACCAGCGCCGTCAGCGGCAGCCGTGCGCCATTGCGGCGGGCTTCGTCCAGCACCAGCCCGAGGTCCTTGCGCATCCAGTCCACGGCAAAGCCGAAGTCGAACTTGTCCTCGATCATGGTCTTGCCGCGGTTGTCCATCTGCCAGCTCTGCGCCGCGCCTTTGCCGATGACATCGAGCACCAGCGGCATCGGCAGGCCGCTCTTCTGTCCGAACGCGATGGCTTCCGCCAGCCCCTGGACGATGCCGGCGATGCAGATCTGGTTGACCATCTTCGCGAGCTGCCCGGCGCCGGCATCGCCGACGCGGGTGACCGCCTTGGCGAAGTGGATGGCGTAGGGGCGGACCTTGTCGAAGATGGCTTCCTCGCCGCCGCACATGACCGTCAGCGCGCCGTTGACTGCGCCGGCTTGGCCGCCCGACACGGGCGCGTCGATGAAGTGCAGACCGAGCTTCTGCGCTTCGGCAGCGAGTTCGCGCGCGACTTCGGCCGAGGCGGTCGTGTGGTCGATGAAGACCGCGCCCGGCTTCATGCCGGCGAAGGCGCCGTCGGCGCCCAGCACGACCGAGCGCAGGTCGGCGTCGTTACCGACGCAGCAGAAGACGATGTCTGCGTCCTGGGCCGCTTCACGCGGCGTCGCGGCGGAATGGCCGCCGAACTCCGAGGTCCAGGCCTGGGCCTTCGCCGGCGAACGGTTGTAGACCGTGACCTGCTGGCCGGCCTGGGCCAGATGGCCTGCCATCGGGAAGCCCATCACGCCGAGTCCCAGGAAGGACACGCGGAGGAACGGAGTCGATTCGTAGGAACGCTGGCCGATGCTGCTCATGGGAGGGACCTGTTGCAGGGTGTTGAAAACCCGGCGATTGTGGCCCCTTCCGCGGCCCGATTTGGGATGCACCGTTAGGCGCGAACCGGAGCCATGGCAGCGCCATGGCGAGGATTCGCAACGACGCGGGGCGCCCAAAGCGGGTTGCGGATCAGACGATGGTGAGGTGCTCGGTGCCTGAGGACAGATCGCCGCTGCGCGCCCGCTCGCTGTTGAGCTTGATCTGCAGGCGCAGGTCGTTCACCGAGTCGGCGTTGCGCAGCGCGTCCTCGTAGGTCACCTTGCCCATCTCGTAGAGGTCGAACAGGGCCTGGTCGAAGGTCTGCATGCCGAGCTCGCGCGAGCGCTTCATGATCTCCTTGATCTCGCCCACCTCGCCCTTGAAGATCAGGTCGCTGATCAGCGGCGTGTTCAGCAGGATCTCGACCGCGGCGATCCGGCCCTTGCCCTCCTGGCGCGGCAGCAGCCGCTGCGACACCAGCGCCTTCAGGTTCAGCGACAGGTCCATCAACAGCTGCGCGCGCCGCTCTTCCGGGAAGAAATTGATGATCCGGTCCAGCGCCTGGTTGGCGCTGTTGGCGTGCAGCGTGGCCATGCACAGGTGGCCGGTCTCGGCGAAGGCCACCGCGTGCTCCATCGTCTCACGGTCGCGGATCTCGCCCATCAGGATCACGTCCGGCGCCTGGCGCAACGTGTTCTTCAGCGCCTGCTCCCAGCCTTCGGTGTCGAGACCGACCTCGCGCTGGCTGACGATGCAGTTCTTGTGCGGGTGCACGAACTCGACCGGATCCTCGATCGTGATGATGTGGCCGTAGGTCGTCTGGTTGCGGTGATCCACCATCGCCGCCAGCGAGGTGCTCTTGCCCGAACCGGTCGCGCCCACCAGGATCACCAGGCCGCGCTTGGTCTGCACCACGTCCTTGAGGATGTGCGGCAGCTCCAGCGATTCGACCGTCGGCAGCGTCTGCGGGATGGTCCGCAGCACCAGCGCCACGTGGCCCTGCTGGATGTAGGCGTTGACGCGGAACCGTCCGATGCCCTGCGGCGAGATCGCGAAGTTGCACTCCTTGGTGCGCTCGAAATCGGCCGCCTGCTTGTCGTTCATGATGGCCCGCGCCAGCTGCAGCGTGTGCTGGCCGGTCAGCGGCTGCGGCGACACCTTGGTCACCTTGCCGTCGACCTTCACCGCCGGCGGGAACTCCGCCGTCAGGAAGAGGTCGGAGCCCTTGCGCGACACCATGAGGCGAAGCAGGTCGTTGATGAACTTGGTGGCCTGATCGCGTTCCATGGCGGCGTCCTGTCCTGTGTGCCGGGGGCGCGGCGGTCACCCGCCCGCTCCCGATCGATCTGTCGTTGTGGTGGGGCCGGTCCGCTCAGCCGGGGAAGTTCTCAGGCATCTTGGCCTTGGCCCGCGCCTCGGCCGGCGAGATGATGTTGCGGCGGACCAGGTCGGTGAGGTTCTGGTCCAGCGTCTGCATGCCGAGGTTGTTGCCGGTCTGGATCGACGAGTACATCTGCGCCACCTTGTTCTCCCGGATCAGGTTCCGGATGGCCGAGGTGCCCAGCATGATCTCGTGCGCCGCGACCCGGCCGTTGCCGTCCTTGGTCTTGCACAGCGTCTGCGAGATCACCGCCTGCAGCGATTCCGACAGCATGGCGCGGACCATGTCCTTCTCCGCGGCCGGGAACACGTCGACGATCCGGTCCACCGTCTTGGCGGCCGACGAGGTGTGCAGCGTGCCGAAGACCAGGTGGCCCGTTTCCGCGGCGGTCAGCGCCAGGCGGATGGTTTCCAGGTCCCGCATTTCGCCGACCAGGATGCAGTCCGGGTCTTCGCGCAGCGCCGAGCGCAACGCGTTGGAGAAGCTCATCGTCTGCGGACCCACTTCGCGCTGGTTGACCAGGCACTTCTTGGATTCGTGGACGAACTCGATCGGGTCCTCGACGGTCAGGATGTGGCCGTACTCGTTCTCGTTGAGGTGGTTGACCATCGCGGCCAGCGTCGTGCTCTTGCCCGAGCCGGTCGGGCCCGTCACCAGCACCATGCCGCGCGGCTTCATCGCGAGCTCGGTGAACACCTTGGGGCAGTTCAGCTGCTCCAGCGTCAGGATCTTGCTCGGAATGGTCCGGAATACCGCCCCCGCGCCGCGGTTGTGGTTGAACGCGTTCACGCGGAAGCGCGCCAGGCCCTGGATCTCGAAGGAGAAGTCGACTTCCAGCGTCTCCTCGTAGGACTTGCGCTGGGCGTCGCTCATGATGTCGTAGACCATGTCGTGCACCTGGCGGTGCTCGAGGGCTTCGACGTTGATGCGGCGCACGTCGCCATGGACGCGGATCATGGGGGGCAGCCCGGCGGACAAGTGAAGGTCGGAGGCCTTGTTCTTGACCGAGAATGCCAGCAGTTGGGTGATGTCCATGGGATGAGGAAAAGCGTGGGCGATTATGGCGACGATCTCCGAGAACATACAACAGCTCCATGGCCGCATTGAGAGGGCTTGCCAGCAGGCGTCGCGGCCTGTCGACAGCGTCACGCTGCTGGTGGTAACAAAGACTTTCCCGGCCTCGGATGTGAGAAGCGCGTTCGAGGCGGGCGAACGCCGCTTCGGCGAGAACTACGTCCAGGAGGGCGTCGACAAGATCGACGCCCTGGCCGATCTGCGCGGACAGGTCGAATGGCACCTGATCGGCCCGCTGCAGAGCAACAAGACCCGCGTCGTGGCCGAGCGCTTCGACTGGGTGCACAGCGTGGACCGCCTGAAGATCGCCCAGCGCCTGGCGGAGCAGCGCCCGGCGGGGCTGCCGCCGCTCAACGTCTGCCTGCAGGTCAACATCAGCGGCGAGGACAGCAAGAGCGGCCTGGCGCCGGCGGAGGTCGCCGAGGTCGCCCGCGCCGTCGCCGCGCTGCCGGCGCTGCGCCTGCGCGGCCTGATGGCGATCCCCGAGCCGGCCGCCACGTTGGAGGAACAGCGCCGCCCCCACCGCGCGCTGGCTGAACTGTCGGCGACGCTGAACCGGGACTTCGCGCTGGGCCTGGACACGCTCAGCATGGGCATGAGCGCCGACATGGACGCCGCGATCCTGGAGGGCGCCACGATGGTGCGCGTCGGTTCGGCGATCTTCGGCGCGCGCGCGCGCCCGGAGCCTTCCCAGGTGCCTTCTCCCCCGGCGGCGTGATGGATGCGCTGCAGCGCCCGACGGATCTGGTGCCCGAGACCCCGGGCAGCCTGTCGATCCGGGCGCTCTGGCGCGAAGGCAGCGCGGCCGAGCGCGGCGCGCTGCTCGGCGGATGGTTCGCGACGATCGGCGCCTGCGTGCTGCTCGGGCTGGCCGCGGTCCGGGAAGGCTGGTCCGGCATTCCGGTCGATCTCGGCGGCGCCCATGCGTTCCTGACCTTCTATCCGCCGATCCCGCTGTGCCTGTGGTGGACGCTGTGCTTCGGCTGGCGCTGGGGCGCCGCGCCGGCCTGGCTGGCGACCTTCGTCCTGGCGCTGGCCGCGGGCCTGTCGACCGGCTGGGCCGCGCTGTTCGCCTGCGCCAATCCGCTGGGACTGGGCGTGCTGGCCCTGGGCTACCGCGCCGTCGGCGCGCCGCGCGGGCTGCGCAGCCTGCGCGCCTGGCTGTTCTTCGTGCCCTTGTGCTTCGTCGCGGCGGTACTCAGTTCCTCGGGCGCGCTGATCTGGAACTTCAGCCACGATCTCCCCGCAGACCGGCAACTGCCGATCTGGCAGGGATGGTGGCTGGGTGCCTTCCTGCAGAGCGTCCTGCTGGGCGGACCGCTGATGGCGGTGACCTGGCCGCGTCTCTCGCGCTGGATCGTGGCGCGTCCGGGCCTGTTCTCGCCGCCGCCCAGCGGCCGCCGTGCGATGGGGTTGGGCCTGCTGTTCGCGATCGTGCTGGCGGTGCAGGGGTACGGGCTGGTCAGCCTGGGACTGGGCTCGCTGCAGCTGCGGACGGCGCTCGGCAGCCACGACTGGGCGAAGCTGGACGAGGCCTCGCGCGTGATGCTCAGCACCGCCTGGGTGTTCTTCTGGGTCTTCACGCTGATCGTGCTGTTCGTCGCCCAGTTCGGCTATCAGGCCCTGTCGCGCTGGCTGCGGTCGACCGAGGCGCTGGTGGCGCAGCTGGCGCAGGTGAACGCGGAACTGGAGCAGCGCTCGCGCACCGACGGACTCACCGGCCTGGCCAACCGCATGGCGACGGAGGAGGGCCTGCGCGCACTGCTGCGGACCGTGCGGCGCTACCGGACGCCGTCCGCGCTGCTGATGCTCGACATCGACCGTTTCAAGCAGGTCAACGACCGTCACGGCCACGCGGCGGGCGACGCGGTGATCCGCTCGCTGGCGCAGGTGCTGAAGGCGTCTTCGCGCGACGTGGATCTGCCCGGCCGGTTCGGCGGCGAGGAGTTCGTCATCGGGCTCGCCCATACGGATCTGCCTGGCGCCCGGCGCTTCGCGGAACGGCTGCGCGGGCGCATCGCCGCCACGCCGGTCGCGCTCGGCGCGAAGGACGGCGGCGGGGCGTCGATCGCGTACACCGTCAGCATCGGCGTGACCGTGCTGCGGGAGGACGATGCTGGCGTCGAGGATGGGCTGCGACGGGCGGACGCGGCGATGTACCGGGCCAAGGCGGGCGGGCGCAATCGCGTGGAAGTGTCCGACACGGATCCTGCGGCGGGCGATGTGCCGCCGGCGTTGGGCAAGTCCTGACCCCCTGCCGATCGACGGCCGTCCCGGTCGCCGCCCGGTTGGTGGTTACTGCCCCCGTTGCCGCCCGGTTACCGCCCGGTTACCGTCCGGGTACAGGGGCCGCGCGGCCGTCTTGCGCAGGAATGTGCAGGAATCGTGAAACCCCGCCGAGCGGCTCATTAGGGCTTCTACCAAGTGCCCGCCAAGTGGTTCGGCGGACCACTTTCATTCAGTTGCAAGTGCCGCGTCAGAATTCACGGGGGCCTGATCCCGCCCTGCAATCCCCGATTCAAGTGCAACGATGATCGCGCCGAAGCCGATGGTCGGACCGCACCGCTGGCGCCACGAGCGTCCGCGGATCCGCTGCGGTCCGGTCATTCAAACAACTCAATCGTTGCGAGGGAATCGATGTCGTTTCTGTCCCGCCTGCGTATCGGCCAGCGCCTGACGCTGAGCTACGCGCTGCTGATCCTGCTGCTGGTCGTGATCGGCGCCTTCGGCGCCCACAACGCCAGCCGCCTCTCCCATGACCTGAGCACGACGGCCAACTCCAGCCTGGTGAAGATCGCGCTGGCCAACGCGCTGGAGAGCGACGTCAACGTCATCGCCCGCGCCTCGCGCGACCTGCTGCTGCTGGACACGGCCAACGCCATCAAGCGCCAGAAGGCCGACATCGCGGCCGCGCTCGAGGACGGCCAGAAGCAGCTGACCGAGCTCGACGGCAAGGTCTCCGACGCCAAGGACAAGGAACTCGCCGCCAAGGTGCGCGAGGCCCAGACCAAGTTCGTCGACTCGGTGTCGAAGTTCCTGAAGGTGCAGCAGGACGGCAGCCCGGACGAAGCGCGCGAAGCGCTGATCAAGGACGTGCGTCCCGCGCAGAAGGACTACCAGGACACGCTGAAGAGCCTGGTCGACCTGCAGTTCGCCAACGGTCGCGACCTCGCCGAAGGCGGCGCCAAGCTGGCCAACCAGTCGATCCTCATCACCGGCGTGCTGGTGCTGATCGCCGTGGTCATCGGCAGCGTCGGCGGCCTGACGATCGCCCGCTCCATCATCGTGCCGGCCCGCAAGGCCAAGGACGCCGCGCAGGCGATCAGCTCCGGCGACCTGTCGCAGCACATCGAGGTCGAGGGCTCCGACGAACTGGCGCAGATGCTGCACGCGATGCGCGACATGCAGACCGCGCTGTCCGGCGTCGTCGCCAGCGTCAGCTCGGCGGCCGGCGAGGTGGCCCAGAACTCGAACGAGATCGCCGGCAGCAACGTGGACCTGTCGGACCGCACCGCGCGTTCCGCCGAGAGCCTGCAGAACACCGCCGCGTCGGTCGAGCAGATCGCCTCCAACCTGAACGGCGCCAGCGAGCTGACCCGCAAGGCCGCGAGCATCGCGACCAAGGCGCGCCAGTCGGCCTCGGCCGGCGGCACCGTGGTGAGCCAGGTCGTGTCGACGATGGAAGAGATCAGCGCGAGCTCGCGCAAGATCGGCGACATCATCGGCGTCATCGACGGCATCGCCTTCCAGACCAACATCCTGGCGCTGAACGCCGCCGTGGAAGCCGCCCGTGCCGGCGAGCACGGCAAGGGCTTCGCGGTGGTGGCCTCGGAAGTGCGCGCGCTGGCTTCCCGCTCGGCGCAGGCCGCCAAGGAGATCAAGGTGCTGATCCAGGAATCGTCCGTCAAGGTCGAGAACGGCACCGCCCTGGTCAACAACGCGGGCGCCACGATCCGCTCGGTCGTCGACGAGGTCAACAACATGGGCCAGCTGATCGAAGAGATCTCGCACTCGGCCCAGGAGCAGGCCGCCGGCGTCGGCGTCGTGAACAACGCGATGAACGAGCTGGACCGCGCGACGCAGCAGAACACCACGCTGGTGGACGAGCTGACCCGCTCGACCGATTCGCTGCGCGATAGCAGCTCGCGCCTGGTGCAGGCCGTCGGATTCTTCAGCACCGCGCGCGCCGCTTCCTGAGTCCCCAGTTCCTACCGGAAACCCGTTTTCCTCACCCAAGACGTACGAGGTCCCCAATGAGCAAGCATCTGACTACCATCGTTTCCCGCTCCCTCCTGGGTCTGGCCGCCGCGCTGGTCCTGGCCGCCGGCGCCCACGCCACCCCGAAGATCGTCAAGAAGGTGCCGCCGGAGTTCCCGGCCGAGGCCGCCCGCCAGTCGATCTCGCAAGGCTCCGTGCGCGCCAAGATGAACATCGAGCCGGACGGCAAGGTCTCCGGCGTCGAGATCCTGGAAGCCGAACCGCGCAAGGTCTTCGACAAGGCCGTGACCCGCGCGCTGATGGACTGGAAGTTCGAGCCGAGCGGCCAGAAGGAAACGCACGAGGTCAAGCTCGTGTTCAAGAACGAGGACTGATCGCCGCCGCCGGTCCGCACGGACCGGCCGCCCGATGTCACCCGAGGGCCGCGCGAGCGGCCCTTGCTCATGGCGATGCCGCCTCGCCTACACTCACGTCCCATGTCCCGCCCGAATGCACCCGGTCCGCGCCGGCTCCTCTGGAGCCGCTGGCTGGTGCTCGCCCTGCTGAGCCTGACCCTGCCGCTGCAGGGGGCGCTCGCCGCGACGATGGGCATCGGCATGGCGCTGATGGCGTCCAACACGGGCGCTGCCGTGATGACGATGCCGGGCGACTGTCAGGACATGGGCCACGGCATGGCGCTTGACCCGGCGCCGGGCACCGGCATGGATCACGCCGGCATGGTCTCGATGGACCATGGCGCGTCGCACGACGACGGCGCGGATCACACCACGCCCTCCGACCACCATTGCGGCATCTGCCTGCAGTGCTGCATCGGCGCCGCGATGCCCATCGCGCCGCTGACGCCGGCCGCGCACGACCTGCGCGACGCCGCTCCCTCGCTCGACGCCCATGGCGCGCCCGAGCAGTCTCCCCAGCCGCTGGAGCGGCCGCCCAAAGCCTTCCTCGCCTGAACGCCGGCGCTCGTCCCGGACGAGCCGCCGCACGAACCGTCGTCCGCTTGCGTCTTCGCAGCGGATCGACCGCGATCCCGTTCCTCTGCGAGGAAGCCATGTCTTCTCGTTCCATTCCCGCACTCGCGCTGGCGATGTGCCTGGGCGCCGCCATGGCCGCGCCGCCCGATCCTGCCGACCCGCGCCGGACTTGCGCCGCGCCGCGGATCACACCCCCCGCTCCCGCAGCGAGCAACGCGGTCGTCGACCCCGGCGTCGGCGATTGGCGTCTCGCCAATCGCCGCGTGCTCGAGGCGGGCGGATGGCGAGCGCTGTTGCGTGAAAGCCAGGCGGCTTCCGCGCCGGCCGGCGCCCACCACCATTGAGGAGCCTGCGATGTTCTCCCTGATGAAACCCGGGCGCTCGCAGATGTCAGGCGTAACGTGCGTCCCACGGCTGCTCGCGCTGGCGGCCGCCGCGACCTTGACGGCCTGCGCCTCGCTGTCGCCCGAGCAGGCCGCCGCGCCCGTCCAGCAGAAGAGTCGTGACTGGCTGGGCGCCGACCTGCCTTCGCAGCGCTCCGACGAGCAGCGCGCCGCCGCTCGCGCGCGAACCGAGGCATTGCTCGCGCAGCCGCTCGACGCGCAGGGCGCGGTGCAACTCGCGCTGCTCAACCACCGAGGTCTGCAGGCTGGCTTGTACGGTCTGGGCATGGCGGAATCGGAACGGGTGCAGACCTTGCTGTGGCCGAATCCGGTGCTCAACATCGGTCGCCTGGTCCGCGGCGACGAGCGCGAGATCGAACGCGGCCTGCAGTTCAACCTGCTGAGCCTGCTCGGCCGCGGCGCCCGCCAGGAGGCCGGCGCCCGCGCGCTCGAACGCGAACAGGCCCGCGTCGCGCAGCAACTGCTCGACGTCGCCGGGCAGGCGCGCCGGCGCTGGATCCAGGCGGTCGCCTCGCAGGAGCAACTGCGGCATGCGCGGACGGTGCTCGATTCGGCCTCGGCCGGTGCGGAACTGGCGCTGCGGATGCGGCAGGCCGGCAACGTCAGCGCGCTGCGCCTGGCGCGCGAGCGCACGGTGCTTGTCGAGTCGCAACTCGCGATGGAGCAGGCGCAGCTGCAAGCCGAGGGCGATCGCGAGGCGCTGATCCGCGCGATCGGCCTCTGGGGCGACGATCTCGCCCTGCTGAAGCTGCCCGAGCGGCTGCCGGACGTGCCTGTCGACTTCCGGACCGCGGACGATGTCGAACGCCAGGCGGTCGCGCAGCGGCTCGATATCCTCGCGGCGAAGCGCGAATCGGAGCAGCTCGCTGCACAGCTGGGCCTCACGCGCCAGACCGGTCGTGTCAACGTGCTGGAGCTTGGCCTGCAGCGCAACAGCAGCAACGAGGAATCGACGCAGCGTGGCATCGAGCTCAGCGTCGAGCTGCCGCTGTTCGACTGGGGCCAGGCGCGTGTCGCGGGTGCGCGCGAGGCCTACGGTCAGTCGCTGGAACGCACCGCGCAGGTCGCGGTCGAGGCGCGTTCCGACGTGCGCGTCGCCCGGGCACGCGCAGAGGCCGCCTGGCGCATCGCCCGGCGCCATCACGACGAGGTGATGCCGCTCGCCCGGCAGGTCTCCGACGAGACCCTGCTCCGCTACAACGGGATGCTGGTCGGCGTCATGGACCTGCTGGCCGATGCCCGTGTGCAGGCGCGCGCCGTGTCCGCGACGCTGGCCGCGCAGCGCGATTTCTGGCTCGCGGAATCGACGCTGTCGCAGAGCCTGCTCGGACCGGTGCGCGACGGCGCGGCCGCGGCCTCTTCTTCCTCGACCGCCGCTGCGCCTGAAGGCGCCGGCGGCGCCGCGCATTGAACGCGCGGCTTCGAAAGGACCTGCCGATGATTTCCCGGAGAAACCTCTTCGCCCGAGCAGCCGCGGGGGCGGCGCTCGGCGCGGCTGGCGCGGTGAACGCGAGCGGGGTGTCGCGCGTCGCCATGGCGGCGCTGCCCGAACCCGCCCAGCGCGACAGCGCCGACACGGCGCCGCCGCTGACGCCGCCGAACGGACGTCCCTACAACCCCGTCGTCACGCTGAACGGCTGGACGCTGCCCTGGCGCCTGCGCGACGGCGTCAAGGAGTTCCACCTCGTCGCCGAGCCGGTCCTGCGCGAACTCGCGCCCGGCACCACGGCGCACCTGTGGGGCTACAACGGCCAGTCGCCCGGTCCGACGATCGAGGTCGTCGAAGGCGACCGCGTCCGCATCTACGTGACCAACCGCCTGCCCGAGCAGACCAGCGTGCACTGGCACGGCCAGCGCCTGCCCAACGGCATGGACGGTGTGTCCGGCCTGACGCAGCCGGCGATCAAGCCGGGCGAGACCTTCGTCTACGAGTTCGTCGCGCGGCGTCCGGGCACCTTCATGTACCACCCGCATGCCGACGAGATGACGCAGATGGCGATGGGCATGATGGGCTTCTGGGTCACGCATCCCAAGGCGCGACATCCGCAGATCGCCGAGGTGCAGCGCGACTTCTGCTTCCTGCTCTCCAGCTACGACATCGATCCCGGCAGCTACACGCCGCGAACGATGACGATGACCGACTTCAACTTGTGGACCTGGAACAGCCGCATCTTCCCGGGGATCGACACGCTCAACGTCCGGCAGGGCGACCGGGTGCGGATCCGCGTCGGGAACCTGACGATGACCAACCATCCGATCCATCTGCACGGGCATGAGTTCGAGGTCACCGGCACCGACGGCGGCCCCGTGCCGAAGACGGCGCGCTGGCCCGAGGTCACGACCGATGTGGCGGTCGGGCAGATGCGGCAGATCGAGTTCCTCGCCGACGAGCCCGGCGACTGGGCGATCCACTGCCACAAGAGCCATCACACGATGAACGCGATGGGGCATGAGGTCGACACGCTGATCGGCGTGGACCACCGCGGTCTCGCGGCGCGCATCAACAAGGTCATCCCCGACTACATGGCCATGGGGGAGCGCGGCATGGCCGACATGGCCGAGATGGAGATGCCGCTGCCCGAGAACACCGTGCCCATGATGAGCGGGCAGGGGCCGCACGGTTCGCTCGAGATGGGCGGGATGTTCAGCGTGCTGAAAGTGCGCAAGGACCAGAAGGCGGGCGACTACCGCGATCCGGGCTGGTACGCGGCGCCGGCCGGCACGGTGGCCCGTCCGGTCGCCGCGCCGGACGGCGCGCCCGCAGCCCCTGCATCGGCGCCGTCCCCCGCGGCCAGGCCGCCCGCCGCGGAGCCGCTGCGCGTCCGCAAGCCCGATGGACACGGACATCAGGGGCATTGAGCACCGACGCCCCGACCCACGAATTCAGAAAGTCGACACCATGAACCGCATTTCCCCCCTGCTCGCCGCCCTCGCCATCGTCCTGACCGCAGTCGCCCTGCCGGCGCGTGCGCAGGCGCATTCCCACGAGGGCCACGACCAGCACGACCAGCACGACCAGCGAGCGCAGGCGTCCGATGCGACAGCGCCGTCCTCCCAGGACTGGATCCCGGCCGAGGTCCGGCGCGTCGACGCCGCGCAGCAGAAGCTCACGCTCAGGCACGGCGACATCCGCCACCTCGACATGCCCGGCATGACGATGCCGTTCCGGCTCGCGCCCGGCGTGGTCAGCGCGGCGCAGCTGTCCGCGATCTCGGCCGGCGACAAGCTGGAGGTGCGCATCGAATCGCAGCAGGGGCAACTGACCATCGTGGCGTTGCGCCCGGCGCCGGCGCGGAACTGACCGTCGGATCGCGGACAATCGCGTCCATGGCGATTCAATGGTTTCCCGGGCACATGCACAAGACCCGGGGCGCGATCCGCGAGCGCATGAAAAGCGGGATCGACGTGGTCATCGAGATGCTCGATGCCCGCGTGCCCGCGAGCAGCGCCAATCCGCTGCTCGCGCAGCTGACGCAGGGGCGGCCGGCGTTGAAGCTGCTCAACAAGCAGGACCTGGCCGATCCCGGCCGCACGGCGGAATGGTTGGCGTTCTATCGCGCGCAGCCGAACACGCAGGCGGTCGCGATCCACCAGGGTCAGCCAGGCCTGGCAAAGATGATGGCCGCCGAGTGCCGCGCGCTCGCGCCCCACCGCGGCGGGCTGGACAAGCCGCTGCGCGTGCTGATCTGCGGCATCCCGAACGTCGGCAAGTCGACGCTGATCAACACGCTGGTCGGCAAGCGCGCCGCGGCCACCGGCGACGAGCCCGGCATCACCAAGATCGAGCAGAAGATCCTGCTCGACAAGGGCGTCTACCTGTTCGACACGCCGGGCATGCTGTGGCCCAAGATCCGGGTGCCGGAGGCGGGCATCAACCTCGCCGCCAGCGGTGCGATCGGCCGCAACGCCTTCGAAGAGGAGGTGGTGGCGCTGGACCTGCTCGGCTACCTGCGTCTGCACTATCCACAGTCGCTCAAGACCCGCTACCAGCTTGAGCCCGACGCCTCGCTGCTCGACGGCGAGGTGCTGCAGTTGATCGGCAAGCGCCGCGGCGCTGTGCTGTCGGGCGGACGCATCAACATGCAGAAGGCCGCCGAGGTCCTGCTGTACGACCTGCGTCAGGGGCAGCTCGGGCGGATCACTCTGGAGACGCCGGCCGAATTCGACGAATGGACCACCGCCGCGGACGCCGCTGAAGCCGCCAGGATCGCCGAGAAGGAAGCCCGCGCCGTCGCCGCCAAGCGTGGAACACGGGATGCGCAGCAGGCGTATGTCGCAGACGACGTTGACGAGGACGAGGACGAGGACGAGGACGTCGACGAGGACGTTGACGGGGGCGTCGACCGCGAGGAGTGAGCGGCGAGGGACCGAGCACGACGGCGGAAGCCGGGTGCCCCCTCGCTCATACGCTCGCAGGCTCCGCTAAATCGCTCGGGGGCACCCGGCTTCCGCCGTCTCGGAGGCGTCGCTGTCGGCGGTGGTCAGGGATGCATTTGCAGCATCTGCAACGCAGGCAGTTGCCAGCCGAAATACAGCGCCGCCAGGCGCAATGCGGCAACACCCACCATGCCAGTGACGAAGGCCCATCGCATCGGCACGCCCATGGCCTTCAGCAGGAAATACAGCGCGATGCCGCCGATCGCGGCAGTCGCGTAGATGTCCTTGCGCAGCAGCAGCGGCGCCTGACCGCTGAGCAGGTCCCGAAGCACACCGCCGCCGCACGCCGTCAACGTGCCCATCAGCAGCGCCGGCATCGGCTTCAGGCCGTGCTCCTCGGCGATCTCGGTGCCGCACAGCGCGAACAGCGCCAGCCCCAGCGCGTCAGCGACCCTCAGGATGCCCATGGCATGTTCAGGGAAGGGGCCGGCCAGGAGCGCCGCCAGCGCGCTGGCGATGATCACCAGCAGGTAGCGCGTGTCCTTCATCCAGAACACCGGATGACGGTTCAGCAGCAGGTCGCGCAGCGTGCCGCCACCCACCGCCGTCATCGCGGCAATCACCAGGAGCCCGAACAGGTCCAGCCCCGCCTGCATCGCGGCCAGCGCGCCACTGACGGCAAACACCGCCACGCCCAACAAGTCGAACCAGTAGATCATCGGCATAGGGCGCGGAGTGTAGAGGCGCACGTCGTCCCCTTGAAATCGGACTGGGCCGGGCCCATCTGTGATCGCGATAATCCTGGCCCCATCGGGGCTTGCCCTTGCCGCACTGCTTTTGGCAGCCGGTTGGCATCCCGTTGGCATCCCTTTGGCATCACCGCTCTCACGAACGATGGACAAGCAAACCCATTCCTTCCAGGCCGAAGTCAAGCAGATCCTGCATCTGGTGACGCACTCGCTCTACTCGAACAAGGAAATCTTCCTGCGCGAGCTGGTCAGCAACGCCTCGGACGCCTGCGACAAACTGCGCTTCGAGGCGCTCGACCATCCTCAGCTGTTCGAGGACCAGCCGAACCTCGAAGTCCGCGTGTCCTTCGACACCGAGGCCCGCACCGTCACCATCAGCGACACCGGCATCGGCCTGTCCGCGGAGGAGGCGATCGCCCACCTCGGCACGATCGCCAAGAGCGGCACCCGCGAGTTCATGGCCAAGCTTGAAGGCGACCAGAAGAAGGACGCCAACCTGATCGGCCAGTTCGGCGTCGGTTTCTATTCCGGCTTCATCGTCGCCGACCGCATCACGGTGGAGTCGCGCCGCGCCGGCCTGCCGGCGGAGCAGGGCGTGCGCTGGACGTCCGAGGGCACCGGCGACTTCGAGGTGGAGACCATCACCAAGCCCGGCCGGGGCACCGACGTCATCCTGCACCTGCGCGAGGGCGAGGAGGAGTTCCTCAAGACCTGGCGCCTGAAGTCGACGATCGCGAAATACTCGGACCACATCTCCCTGCCCATCCTGATGCGCAAGGAAGAGTGGGACGCCGACAACGCAACCCAGGTGCTCAAGGACGAGTGGGAGCCGGTGAACAAGGCGTCCGCGCTGTGGACGCGCTCGAAGAGCGACATCACGCAGGCCGAGTACGACGCCTTCTACCAGCAGATCAGCTACGACACCGAAGCGCCGCTGGCCTTCACGCACAACCGCGTCGAGGGCCGCAGCGAGTACACGCAGCTGCTCTACATCCCGGCCAAGGCGCCGTTCGACCTGTGGAACCGCGACAAGCGGGGCGGCGTGAAGCTGTACGTCAAGCGCGTGTTCATCATGGACGACGCCGAGGCGCTGATGCCGGTGTATCTGCGCTTCGTGAAGGGCGTGATCGATTCGGCCGACCTGCCGCTGAACGTGAGCCGCGAACTGCTGCAGGAAAGCCGCGACGTGAAGGCGATCCGCGAGGGCTCGACCAAGCGCGTGCTGTCCATGCTGGAGTCGCTGGCCAACAGCGAGGACGCCGGCGAGCGCGACAAGTACGCGCGCTTCTGGACCGACTTCGGCCAGGTGCTGAAGGAAGGCGTCGGCGAGGATCACGCCAACCAGGAGCGTCTGGTCAAGCTGCTGCGTTTCGCATCGACGCACGCCGACGAGAACGTGTCGTTCGCCGACTACGTCTCGCGGATGAAGGAGGGCCAGGAGGCCATCTTCTACATCACCGCCGACAGCCTGGGCGCCGCGAAGAACAGCCCGCAGCTCGAGATCTTCCGCAAGAAGGGCATCGAGGTGCTGCTGCTGACCGAGCGCGTCGACGAGTGGATGCTGTCGCACCTGCACGAGTTCGAGGGCAAGGCCCTGCAGTCGGTCGCCAAGGGCGCGGTCGACCTCGGCCAGCTCCAGGACGAGGAAGAGAAGAAGAAGGCCGAGGAAGCGGCCGAGCAGTTCAAGCCGGTGCTGGACCGTCTGAAGACCGCGCTGGAAGGCCGCGCCAAGGATGTGCGCGTGACCACGCGGCTGGTGGACTCGCCAGCCTGCATCGTGGTCGAGGAGCACGACATCAGCGGCCACCTGGCCCGCATGCTGAAGCAGGCCGGTCAGGCCGCGCCGGTGTCGCAACCGACGCTGGAGATCAACCCTGACCACGCCCTGGTGAAGAAGCTGGGCGCGATCGAGGCCGATGAAGCCGGGGATGCCCGCTTCGGCGATCTGGCGCAGGTGCTGTTCGATCAGGCGCTGCTGGCCGAAGGCGGGGTGCTCGAAGACCCCGCCGCCTACGTGAAGCGGGTGAACGCGTTGCTGCTGGGCTGAGGAGGGGCCGCCGCCGACTCAATCCGACTCACGCCGCGACGGCGGTACCGGACTGCCGGGCCGTCGCGGCGTCGCCTCCAAGCAGACTGGCGGTTCTGGCCTGCTCGTCGCCGGGCGTCCAGGCCAGCGCAAGCGCGGTGTCGCCGGGCGCGAGCACTTCGGCCATCGCCTCGGAGAACTTCGCTGCCGCCAAGGACCATCTGGGGGTGAGGGGCGTCGGGTCTGTCGACGGCGCGCCGTCGAGCGCCGCCGGCGTGGCGTCCTCCCCGCCGGGCACCGACGCTTCCGGCGTCAGGAAGGCCAGGGCCTTGCCGTCACCGGGCAGCAGCTTCCAGCGCCGGGTCGTGCCCGCGTCGGTGCCCATCGCCGCGATCACGGGCGCGGCGAGGTGGGCCAGGTGCCAGCGTCCCTCGGCGTCCCGGAATCGCAGCAGGGCTTCATCGTCGCCGGTCGGGACGCTGCCGATGTAATCGTTGACCAGCGAGAACACGTCGGGCACCCGCATCTCGTGCCACCGGTCGGCGCCGCCGATCATCAGATCCGTGCCCTGCTGGGTCACCTCCAGCGCCGAGCCTCTCAGCGTGAGCATCGGCAGGCGCAGGGCCTGATCCACGCCCGGCCATGTCAGCCGACGGGCGCCGCCCTGTCGCGTGATCTGGACATCGGAGGTCCATTCGTCGTCGAAGGGCAGGGGGTTGACGGCCTTGAGCGCATTGCGGATGCGGACCAACTGCCCGGTCGTCGTCTGATGGACGACCAGATCGCGTCCTTCGTAGAAACATTCGCTGTCCTGCAAGGTGCCGTCGTCGAGGTCGACGCATCGCGGTGCGTCGTCGTATTCGTCGAGGATCACGATCTCCGGGATGCCCAGCGAGGCGGCCCCCTCCAGGTCCACCGTCCGGCCGTTGCCCTGGATGAAGAGCCAGTTCGGCGTCTGCCGGCCGCTCAGGAACTGGGTGCGCAAGGCCTGGAACTCGGCGTCGCTGCCGATCCGGAACGGCGTGGCATCGTTGTCGTCCAGACCGACATACAGCGTGCCGTCCGCCTCCAGGCGGAAGAGGGTGCTGCCCCAGGTCATCGCCTCGAAGGTGTCCGTGTCCATCCGGAAGTTGCGGTATTCGACACCCGGCGCCAGACGGTCCACCCACCATTCGAGCAGCCCCACGGTGAACGCTTGCGGTGTCAGTGCGGTCGGTGTGTGGGCCAGTGCACCGAGTTCCGCAGGGCTGAGCGACTGGGAGTTGCCGAGATACAGCCAGTCGGCGTTGCTGGTGCCATCGATGGGGAAATAGCCGTAGGGTGTCGGGCCACCCTTTGAAGTGCGCGTCGTCAGCCGTTGGAGGCGAAACAGCTCCTGGAGCCCGCTGAACGGGTTCTGGTAGAGGTAGACGTCGCCGAGCACCGGTTTCGGATCGTCCTGGCGCCAGGCGTGATAGGCGGCAGGATCGAGTCGCGGCGGCCCCGAGGGCTCGGGGGAGAGGCTGGGGACGAGCTGCTGTCCGAAGTCGCTCACACGGCCAAGGTAGCCCCAGTACGGATTGGCGCGCAGCGCGGGGGCGGGCTCGCGCGGCAGGTGCACGAGGTGGGTGTCCGGGCGGCGCATCAGGGCGTAGTGGCCGGCTCCCTGGTTGTCGAAGAACTGGACGACGTCGCCGGGTGTCACGGTGTCCCGCCCGGCGACCTTGATGCCGGTCGCCGCCGGAAGCAGGCGCTGCAAGGCATGGAACAGCTGACGGTTCAAGGTCGCGTCCGCGTCCAGCGGGATCGCATCCAGGCCGGCGCTCTCCGCATGGTCTTGCAGCCTGATCAATCGGTCGCGCAGCGCTTGTGCGGCAAGTTCCCGCAGCTCGATCTCCATCTCCGAGCCCGGCACGGCGTGACGGGCGTACCACCCGTCCGGCAGCAAGCCCTGCGTGGCGGCCTGGTCCCGCCACAACCGCAGGGTCGCTTCATCGATCTTGCCGCCATCGCTCGACGTGATCTCGACACGGCCGAGCGTCATGCCGGCGATCCGGTCTGTCGTCCGCAGTCCCGGCTCCTTCGTGTCCGACCGGACCTGATCCGGCGAGCCGCTCCCGTCCGGTCGCCAGAACGTCAGGCCCGCGGCACGCACTTCTTCCAGCAGCGCCTCCGGCACGTCCGGGATGGGCAAGCGCTGCCGACGCGCAACGGCGCGCAGCGCCGCATGACGCGTCAGCGCCGCCTGGAGCGGCGTGTCCGACGGGCCGATCGGGCGCAGCCCGCTCAGGTGTCGGATGGCGGCCGCATCGCGGTCGATCCGGTCGGTGAGGTCCTGCAGGAACAGGCGCATCGACACTTCCTGCACGTCGTAGAAGTCGGTGGGGCCGGAGCGGTTGGCCGCCCGCCCGGCAGGCGCGGTATCGCCGACGTCGATGCGGATCTCCACGCCGGCGTCGCGCAGCTGGTGCACCAGCGCCGCCGAGGCGGCGGGTGTGTCGCCCATGCGGATCCACGATGAGGCCCCGGTCTGGGTCGCATGGGCTCCGAGCAGGGCCAGCAACTGACCCTGCAGCCCGACCAGCCCGGTGCGCTCCTGGAGACTCAGCAGCGGTTGCGGCGTGTGGAGGTCGGACCATGGACCGTACGCGCCGGTGGCCTGCGCATGGCGCAGGACCAGCCATTGCCTGGCCCGGGCCAGCATCGGCGCGCTGAGCGTCGGGGGTGGCGCAGACGTTCCGGTCGGCGCGTCGCCAACCTGAGCGGCGACATATCGGCGGAACGCCGAGAGACCCACCCGGGCCAGATCCAGCGGCAAGGAGGGATCGGCGTCGAACGTGATGGCGTCGCCTTCCCGTGCGCTGTGCTCCAGCCTGTCCACGCGCGCCCAGAGCCCCAACGGGAGCAATCCCTCCGTCGGGCGAAGGCTCACGGCATTCCGGTAGTAGAAGTCGACGAACTGCACTGCCTGGACCGCGTCGCCCCCAGGGCCCGCGAGTTCGACCCCGGCCGCCAGTTCTTCGGTCATGAAGCGGACCAGCGTTGCGTAGGTCCAGTCGGGATGGGTGCGAAGCCAGTGCGAGAGGGCCTGTTCCCCCGCGATCGTGAGGGAGAGTCGATCACGCACGAAACGGCGCGTCTCCGCCATGTAGGTGAACGTGATGGGACCGAAGTGGCGGCCGCCGTCGTAGCGGACCACCGGCTGCCGCTCCCCGTTGATGCTGAGCTCGCCGCCTTCGAGCGCATATCGCTGCCAGAATGGCGCCCCTGCGTCGCCGGGGTCGCTCAAGATGAACAGATGGTGGGCGCCGGCCAGGATGGCCCTGCCGTTGGAGGGATCCAGCATGCCCGACAGGAGTTCGCCGCTTGCCAGTGAACTGGTCAACTGGATCGGCTGCAAGCGCAGGCCGGCAGGGCGGGGCCGGAACAGGGCGGGGGCCGAGCCGTGGTCGATGCCGGTGGACGACGCGAGCAGGCGCATCGCCTTGCCCAAGGCGTCGAGCGGGCGCAGCCCCTCGGACCAGGGCGGCAAGGTCAGGACCAGCGAGGCATCCTTGCCCGCAAGGTCCACCACCAGCCGCACGCCGTCGACGAGCGGGTCTGCGATCTGGACGACGGCGCCATGCAACGCTTCGAAATGAAACGCCTGGCCCGCGATGCTGAAGCCGGCGACGCCGCCATCGACGAACGACATCGGCTTGCCGCCGTCGATCAGGCTGCCCTTCAGCAGGAAGGTCCAGATTTCCCGGGCGTCGGCGGAGGGCTGGATGCGAACCGGATTGCGCACGGTGCCGTCGGGCGGGATCGCCACGGTGTAGCGGCCGCCTCCGCCGATCAGGCGGACGTGGACCTGCGACTGGTCGAGGGGACGCAGCGTGCGCTGATCGAGGGGGCGGTCGTCGGTGAAGATGAAGCTGGCGCGCTCGGCCTCGGACCGCTGCGGCAGCGCCAGCACCCGCGGCAGATCGTCCAGCACGACTTCCAGCAGCGTCGGCTTCTGGCGGACGCGCCAATGGTCCGCGGACTTGGCGAAACTGCTGGAAGAGACATAGTCGCCCACGAAGTCGGCATCGCTGTTCTCCTGCATCCGTTCGACGAGCGGGTCCCGGATCAGCGCGAAGTCGCCACCGGCCCGGGACGGCGAGTAATGGTCGAAGTGGATCTCGACGTTGGGGGCCGTCATCAGCACCAGGACCAGGTCGGGGTGGCTCGACGCTTCGGACAGCCGGATCCGGGGAAGCACCGAACGGTCGCCGCGGCGCATCAGCGTCCAGAGGTCCAGTTCCAGCCCGTGCCTGGCATAGAGGGCCTGGTTCCCCGCGCCGTCGTTGATCCACCAATCGTGCAAGCGATGCTGGCCCTGCCAATACAACTGATGTCGGTGCAGGGACGAGGCCCCCACGGTCGCGTCGGCGAAGGTCACCGCCTTTTCCAGGAAATCGATGCGCCGCATGGGAGTCCAGCCGTGCGCCAGGAGCACCTTCCTGTCTGGATTCCCGGGATCCAGGGCTACCTGACGCAGCGGTTCGTCGTAGCCGAGATCGATCTGCCGCAGCGGTGCGAGGTTGCGCCCGACCCGCGCGATCTCGCCCTGGACCGCGCGATCGAGTGCGGAGAAGCCGATCATCAGGCCCTGCAGCGGCACGACCATGCCTTCGGCGAGTGCGGCGATCAGGGTGGCACCGAGCAGGTTCGCGAACTCGGCCAGTGCCACCAGCATCAGGCCTGAAGCGTCCAGCGCGACCTGGGCGGCCGCCTCGGTCACGCCGACGAGATCCCCGATGTGCAGCTCATCGATCAACCTGGCGATGTCGGTGGAGATCGTGCCGGCCTGCGCCAGCAGGCTGACCGCGCGGAGCGCCTCCGACAGCATCCGGGTGCTCCGGACCAGACCGGCCATCGAGGTCGCCTGGCCGCCGGCGACGACGCGCCGGACGATCTCGGCCACCTGGACGGCATCGCCCCCCACCTGGGCCCAGCTCTGCGCCATGCCCAGGTAGAGCAGGGCGGCCTGATACGCGTCGCCATCGGGATCATTGCTGGCCAGCGATCGGGTCATCAGACACAGCTGGGCGAAATCGAGCATCTCGGTCCGGGCGTCTGGAAAGGTGATGTCGATGTTTCGATCGGGGATCGCTTCCAGGCCGGACGAAATCGATGCCAGTCCGGCGCGCAACGTGCGGATGTCGGCGGCGGCGGTGACCTGGCGTGTCTGCCGGGTGCCGTCCAGGCGCATGTAGGTCAATTGCGCGCCGCCCTCCTGGAGCGCCAGCCGGGGCACCAGATGCATGCCGGGAGGTCGATACTGGTCGACCATCTCCTGGAACCGTCGGCGAAGCATGGCCCGATCCAGCGTCTCCGCGCGTGCCAGCCCCTGCGATCGGAGGGATGGCCCTCCAGGATGGCCCGCGAGGATCGCGCAGCAGACGACCGGCAGGTCGACCCCGTCGTTGCCATTGGGGAACTTGTCGCGGACCGTCGTGACGCCGGTGACCGGGTCGGAGCGGAAGACCCAGGTCGTACCGGCCGCACCTTGGCGCAGCGGCGCTTCGTCGTGCTGTTGCGTGGCCTTGAGCAGGTGGCCTGAATGCGCGTCGACGACCAGGGTCTGCGCATAGAGGGTGGTCTCCATGCCGGCGGCCCCCAGTTCGCGAGCGGCCACGGCGAACTCCCGGCCGAAGCTGCGTTGCACGACCGGCGTTTCGAGCGCGCAACTGAGCAGGCTGATGCGCGACAGTTTCGGCAGCGGCGGCTGCCTCAAGCGGGGGATCAGTCGCTTCAATTCGCCGGCCAGGGCCCGCGCGGTCCGGCCGCTGAGCAGGCGCTCCCGGGTCAGCAGACTGGTGTGGCCGTGACCGGACACGATCAGCTTGATCCAGGCGTCGGCCGCGGCGTTGTCCAGCAGGGACTGTCCGCGGATCACGCGGAACTCTCCGGTCGGATGGGATTGCACCCAGACGACTTCGTCCGGATGAGTCCGGGTCAGTGCCAGTCCGATCATGTGCATGACCGGGTCGTCCTCCATCTGAAGGTAGAGGCGCAAGCGGTCGCTGCGGGCACCCGGGGCGGTGTCGCGAGGTCTGCCGCCGCGCGGGGTCTGCCAGTCGGGCAGCGAGGTGTCGTCGGGGCGCACGGCGCCGTCGGGACTGTGCACGTGCCGCGCGACCTCGACGGCGTCCGCATCGAACGCCCAGCGCCCGTCGGGCCGCCGCCTGGCCAGGGGCTGGGTCCCGATCAGGAACTGCTCGTCGGTCAGCGTGATCAGTGTCGGGAGCAGTTGGCGCGACAGCGGCGCTTCGTCCACCAGCACCGTGACGCTGAAGGCGTCCAGCAGGGCGAGATGACCATCCTGTCCGCGTCGTTGCTCGAGGTCCGTCGGCGACACGAGCGGGGGCAGGTGCAGGGCGAGCAGCAGGGGCTGGTCGTGCAGACTCAGGGTGACCGTGCCACGCCGCCGGTCCAGGTGCTGCTGAACCTCCGGCATCAACGAACGCAGCACGGGGAGCGGCACCTGCTCCGCCAACGGCGCCGCCGACGAGGCGCCCGCAGCATCCGCCGATCCGGGTGCCGCGCGCGCCAGGCCGATCAGTCGCACGAAGGGCCGGGGGTCCTCGGTCCGCACGAGCCGCCGGCCGGTCGGATGCCAGGCGGCATCGCCACGTTCCGACCTCGACAGGAAGAGCGGCGGCCCGGCGATTCCCAGTGCCGACAATCTGCTTTGCGTCGGCCACAGGTCCCGGATGGCCGCGAGATGTCCTTGCGCGGCGGCATCGGTCCGTCCGGCGAGGCGATCGAGCCGGTCGAGGTCGAACAGCAGCGGCCTGGCGGCGAGCGCGGAGGCCAGCGTGTAGGCGGCCTGACGCGCCACGCCGACATGGTGCGCGAGCGCGAGCGCGGTCGTCGACTGGCCGAGCAGGCGTTCGGCTTCGAAAGCCGCGGCCAGCAGACCTTCCACGAGCAGCGCGCTCCCACGATGCACGGCCACCTTCACGCCGCGCAGGAAGGTCGGCGTGGCTTCGACGCCGTTGTCGCTCAGGTCGCCGATGCCCCAGGGTCGCAGCAGCACGGCCTCCCGCAACGACTGCTGTTCCAGGATGACTTGCCGGATGGTGTCGTTCCGGTTGCCGTTGCCCGCCAGGTCGCTGTAGTTGCCGTCGATCACGGCCGACACCAGTCGGCCGGCATATCGATCGAGATAGGCCGTGTCGGCCCCGTCGAGGAGGGCGTCGCTCAGCTGGCGCTTCAAGTGCGCGAGCACCTCCTCTCGCAACTGCGCCCGCTCCCCGGGCGTCACCCGCGGCGTGTCGGACCGCAAGGTCCGCATCGCCGCCTGCACGGCGTACAGGATCACGCGCAACCGGCCTTCCTCGGCGTGCACCACCTGCCGCGGGTCGAGGCTTTCGCGCAGGTTCAGGAAGGACTTGATGCGCGGCGCCGGCGAGGGGGTGGACGGCTGCGCGACCGGCGTGGGCGTCGAGGGGCCGGCGCCCGCCGCATCCGGCGGGGTGAGCGTCGGCAGCACGACGTGCAGCGCATTGCCGGTGGTGTTGTCGGGCATGGTGCGGCTCCAGGGCGAAGGAGCAGCGTCAGTCATGCCGTCGTCGGTCGGGAGCGGCCGCGGGCGGCTCGCCAAGACGGTGAAGCGGGCGGCGCTGGCTGACTCGGATCCGGGGAAGGACCCCGAAGCCGGTCAGCGATGCGCAGCGCGCCCGACCCCGCGCAGGGGTCGCACGGATCAGCCGTGCCAGTGGTCGACGGGCCTGGCTTGCGTCTGCATCGCGTCGAGCTGCTCCCGCAGCTTCACGACCTGGTCGCCCCAGTAGTTGGGCGTGCCGAACCAGGGGAACGCCGCCGGGAAGGCCGGATCGTCCCAGCGTCGCGCGAGCCAGGCGCTGTGATGGATCATCCGCTGCGTGCGCAGCGCCTCCACCAGCTTCAGTTCGCGCCAGTCGAATTCGCGCACGCTCTCGTAGCCGTCGAGCAGCGCATCGAGCTGGCGGCGCGCCGCTTCGGGCTCACCGGACAGCAGCATCCACAGGTCCTGCACGGCGGGGCCCTGCACCGCGTCGTCGAGGTCCACGAAGTGCGGGCCGCGATCCGGTGTCCAGAGGATGTTGCCCGGGTGGCAGTCGCCGTGCAGTCGCAGCGCGCGGCGATCGGGCAGCGCCTCGAAGGCGGCATCGATCGCGTCGATGCAGCGCGCGGCGGCGTCGTGCCAGTTGGCCGCGACCTCCGGGGCCAGCGTGTCGTGCGCGCGCAGCCAGTCGCGCGCCTCGCGCGCCGGCGCGGCGCTGTTCCAGGACAGGCGATGCTGGAAGGGCTCGCGCTGGCCGACGTCGTGCAGCCGCGCGAGCAGGCGGCCGATCCAGCGCAGCACCTCGGGATCCTCGAGTTCCGGCGCGCGGCCGCCCTGGCGCGGCGTCACCGCGAATCGCTGTCCCTCGAAGTGGCCGAGCGTCCCGGACGTGTCGCCGGTCTTCAGCAGCAGCGGCGCGACGACGGGCACCTCGGCGTCGGCCAGTGCGCGCGCGAACGCATGCTCCTCCAGGATCTGCGCATCGCTCCAGCGCCCAGGCCGGTAGAACTTCGCGACCACCGCCGCCCCGTCCTCCAGATGGGCCATGAGCACGCGGTTCTCGTACGAGTTCAGCTGCAGCAGGCGGCCATCGGGGCGGAGCCCCGCGTGCTCGAGCGCGTCGAGCATCAGCTCAGGGGTCAGGAGGCCGAAGCCGGCCGTCATGTCAGTCATCGGAAGCGGCGAGGACAGCAGAGACGGCGCCGCAGCGCCGTCGTGTCCTCGAAGAGCGGGCAGGGGCGTAGCTTAGCGCCGCCCGTAGCGGGGCGAGTCGACGACCACGCCGCCGATGTCGGGGTCCGGCAGCTCGCTGGGCAGCGTCGGGAAGTCGCGGCCGAATTGCGAGTCGCGGAACTGCGGATCGCGGAGCTGCGGATCGCGGAGCTGCGAATCGCGCGCATGCGGATCCCGCAGCTGGGAGTCGCGGAAGCCGGGCGCGTCCTGCGCGCCGGCGCGTGGACGGTAGCCGCGGGCGCGTGGTTCCACCGGCGGCAGCGGCGCCTGCATCGATTCGCCGCCGAAGGCGTCGTAGCGGCTGTCCGGCGCGAAGAACGAATCACTGAACACCGGCGAGTCGTTCCAGAGCGTGTTGCGCGAGGTGGCCGGCGCGGCGGGGGGCGCACGGCGGGGCGCGACCGGAGGGGCGCTCGGCAGATGGGACGTGTGGGACGTGCCGGCGCGCGGCATCGCCGCCATGCCGGCCCGGCTGCCCTGGTTGCTGTAGGGCACGAGCAGTTGCAATTCGGTGGCGCTGGGCAGGTTGTCCACGGCCGTGCGCAGGTAGCGGATGCGGCAGGCGGCCAGCACCGCCTGCTTGATCTGCAGGCTGCGGGCGGACCCCGGGCGGTCGGTCTCGATGTCGATCGCGGCCAGCACGCGGCCGTTGGGGCTGCAGATCGCGAAGTTCACGCTGATCCCGCCCAGCAGCTCATACCAGTAGCGGACGTCGCGGGCCTCGGTCGGCTGGCAGAAGCGCACCATCGGCAGCTTGCACATGACGACGTGGTGCGGCAGCGCTTCGCGCAGCAGGCGGAAGACGCGCCGTTCGTCGGCGCTGAAGACCGGACGGGCATTGAGCGACCATTCCGTCGGCAGCGGCTTGCGCTCGCGGCGCGGGCGTCGCAGCAGCAGCGCGGCGGCCAGCCCCAGCACGGCCAGCGCCGACAGTCCCGCGATGATCCACGGCAGCAGGTTCTGCATATTCCAAAGCATCGACGGACCGGACGGATGGCGCACGAGGACGCCGGCGGAGAGGCACGGCGCAGCGAATCAGAGACACCGTACCGGGCGAATCGTGGGAATGTAGCGGAAAGGCGTTACAAATTGCATCCGAACTGACCCCGGCGACCCCCTGGAATCGGGTGGAGCCGTCGGGAATGAAACCGGTACCTGTGCGATCAGCGATGCGTCGACGGGCCGTCAGCGCTTGCTGCCCGGATCGTCGGTGCGGTCGCGCACCTTGCGGATGCGGGACTTCACCTCGGCCACGCCGTCCAGGAAATCGCCGACGGTGCGCATGTGGCGCTTGAACTGGAAGTCCCATTCGGCCATGTGGCGCTCCAGGGCCTCGTCGACGTGCGAGGACACCGAGTCCGGCGGCAGCCGCAGCCAGGCTTCGGACTCGCCGCCGTCGCGCTCGACCGTCGCGCCGGCGTTGCGGGCGATCTTCAGCATGGGGGCGTTTTCGCTGAGCGCGTGGATGAACAGCGTGTCGATCCCGCGGTTGCGCGCGTGCAGCGAGGCGCGCTCGAACAGCCGGCCGCCAAAGCCCTTGCCGCGGGCGGCGGTGGCGACCGAGACGCCGAATTCCGCCATCGCCGGACGGCCCTTGATCTGCGGTGCCGGCGCATAGGCGAGGTGGGCCACGGCGATCAGCTGCAGTCGGCGGTTGAAGATGCCCAGCACCTCGTCGCGGACCAGATCCAGGCCGGCGACGTACTTGCCGATCTGTTCGTCCTGCGCCGGATAACCGAAGCGCAGGTAGCGGTCGCGTTCGCCCAGGGCGAGCAGGTGCTGCAGGATGCGCTTGCGGTGACGCTTGCCCAGCGAGCGGATCGGCACCCAGCCGGTCCAGCGCGCCAGCATGGCCTTGGCGCTCCAGCGCGAAGGCGCCGCCGCCTCGGGCGCCTTCTGCCGGGGCGCGGTCGGGCGGGGCGTGTTCGGGCGGGGATCGCGGGGATCGGGCGGGGTGGACATGGTGGGCTCGGCGTTGGAGAGGGATGCTAGCGGGGAACGGTGCCGGCGCCGCTCTGGAGGAGTCACAAATCGGTGGAGGGCGGCTGGTGAGGTCGCTGCGTGGCGCCGGCGGTCGGGATTTGGGCTTTCGGGCGGGTTCTGCTAGACTCGTCGGCTTTCCCGTTTCCAAGGCAGCGGGGGAACGTCCGTGAGAGGCCGCAGCGAATCACCTCAACCGTGACATCGCCAACAAGCGTGCACCGAGCGTACGGGGGCAGATCGCCCGAATTTTCGCCTTTTGAAAGAATCTCATGAAGACCTTCAGCGCCAAGCCGGCCGAAGTGACGCACGAGTGGTTTGTGATTGACGCCACCGACAAGGTGCTCGGACGTGTTGCCAGCGAAGTGGCACTCCGTTTGCGCGGCAAGCACAAGGCCATCTACACGCCTCACGTCGATACCGGTGACTTCATCGTCATCATCAACGCCGAGAAGCTGCGCGTGACCGGCAACAAGGCCACGGACAAGGTGTACTACCGTCACTCGGGCTTCCCGGGCGGCATCTACGCCACCAAGTTCAAGGACATGCAAGCCAAGCATCCGGGCCGTGCCCTGGAAAAGGCCGTCAAGGGCATGCTGCCCAAGGGCCCGCTCGGCTACGCGATGATCAAGAAGCTGAAGGTGTATGCGGGCGACACGCATCCGCACACCGCCCAGCAGCCCAAGGCGCTGGAAATCTAAGGAGCGGAGATGATCGGAAACTGGAACTACGGTACCGGCCGTCGCAAGTCGTCTGTGGCACGTGTCTTCATCAAGAAGGGCACTGGCCAGATCACGGTGAATGGCCGTTCGATCGAGCAGTACTTCGGCCGTCAGACGTCCATCATGATTTCGCGCCAGCCCCTGCTGTTGACGAACAATGGTGAAGCGTTCGACATCAAGGTCAACGTGCACGGCGGCGGCGAGTCCGGCCAAGCCGGCGCGGTCCGCCTGGGGATCACCCGCGCGCTGATCGACTATGACTCGGCCCTGAAGCCCGAACTGAGCCGCGCTGGCTTCGTCACGCGTGACGCGCGTGAAGTCGAGCGTAAGAAGGTCGGTCTGCACGGCGCCCGTCGCCGGAAGCAGTTCAGCAAGCGCTGATCGACTTCCGTCCACGGGGGGCATCCGGGTTGGGATGTCCTCGGTGGCGAAAGCTCAAGAACAAGGCCGCTGCTTCAGCGGCCTTGTTTTTTGCCCGGTCGGGTGCATATCCTGCCGAAGGGGCTATCTCCAAGGCTCTGCCGTCCCTGCGGGGGCTTTGAGATAATCCCGCCATTCCTCCGACATAACAGGATCCACGATGAGCGCAGTCCTCGACACCCAATCCACCGATCTGGGCGGCATGCCGGCGCCGCTGGTCTTCACCGACAGCGCGGCCGAGAAGGTGCGCGAACTCGTGCTGGAAGAAGGCAATCCGGAGCTGAAGCTGCGCGTGTTCGTGCAGGGTGGCGGTTGCTCCGGCTTCCAGTACGGCTTCACCTTCGACGAGGCCGTCAACGACGACGACACGCAGATGGCCAAGAACGGCGTGACGCTGCTGATCGACGCGATGAGCCTGCAGTACCTGGTCGGCGCCGAGATCGACTACAAGGAAGATCTGCAAGGCGCCCAGTTCGTGATCAAGAACCCGAACGCGCAGACGACCTGCGGTTGCGGGTCGAGCTTCTCGGTCTGATCGGCGCCCGCGCCAGACGGGTCGGCAGCGACGGCCTTCGGGCTGGATGGCAAAGACCGCCTTCGGGCGGTCTTGTCGTTTCTGGCGATGAACCCGCTGCGAGGGCTGATGCCAGATCAGGCGGGTGTATAGCTGCCGAGTACCCGGTCGCCTGAAGCGCCCGTGGCCGCAGGCAGGTTGCCCGGCAGCCCGCGCACGTGGCGCATTGCGAGCCACGCGAAGGCAGCTCCCTCGACCTGCATCGGCGGCAGCCCCTTGGCTGCGGTGGTGCGGACGGCCACGGTGGGCAGCAGCGCCTGCAGCCGCTTCAGCAGCGTGTCGTTGAAGGCGCCGCCGCCGCAGACCAGCAGCTCGCGCCATGCACCCGGCGCGAAAGCCACCAGGCTGTCGAGGACGCAAAGCGCGCTGAGCTCCAGCAGCGTCGCTTGAACGTCCACCGGGGCAATGCGAGGCGCATGCGCCGCGATCCTGGCATCGAGCCAGCCGAGATGGAACAGATCCCGTCCCGTGCTGCGCGGCGGGGGCTGGCGGAAGTAGGGCTCGGCCAGCAGGGCGTCGAGCAGACCCGCCTGCACATGCCCTTGCGCGGCCCACAGGCCTCCCGCGTCGTAATCGGTGCCCTGGTGGCGCTGGATCCAGCCGTCCATCAGGCAGTTGCCGGGACCGCAGTCGAAGCCGCCGCTGCGTCCGTCCGCCCAGAGCAGGCTCACGTTGCTGATGCCGCCGACGTTCAGCACGACGACGTCGGTGCCGTCCTGTGCCAGCACGGCGCGATGGAAGGCCGGCACCAGGGGCGCCCCCTGGCCGCCGACCGTCAGATCACGGCTGCGCAAGTCGTGAACGACTGCGATGCCGCTGAGCTCGGCCAGCAGGGGGGCGTTGAGCAACTGGAGCGTGTAGCCGGTGCCATCGAACTCGCCGGGGCGGTGTCGCACCGTCTGCCCGTGCGCGCCGAGGGCGCGGATCTCCTGCGGCACGAGCCGCTGGGCCGTCAACAGGGCTCGGCAGGCCTGCGCATAGGCGCGGGCGATGGCGTTCGCGGCGAGTGCCGCGCGTTGCAGCTCGTTGTCGCCCGGGCTGTTGAGCGCGAGCAGTTCCGCGCGCAACTCGGGGCCGAAGGCCTGGTACTCGTGAGCGAGGGCGCGGACGCGACCGTCGGCCTCAGCGTGCAGCAGCACCGCGTCGACGCCGTCGAGCGAGGTGCCGGACATCAGTCCGATGTAGAGCTCGGCGCCGGACGTCGTCATGGCCGGAAGGGCAGGTGAGCGACGACGCAGCGAAGCGCTGGAAGGGAACGCCGGCCGGCTTACTCGCCGACGACGCCGTCGTGGATCGAGGAGGCGGCCTCGAGCGCGATCTTCGCGCTGGCGACCTGCTCCTTGAAGACGGCCTTCGCGGTCGCGGGCAGGGTGACGGCCTCGGACGCCCGTGCGATCACGCGCGGATCCTGCTGCTTGCCGTTGACGCGGAATTCGAAATGCAGGTGAGGCCCGGTGGCCCAGCCGGTCGAGCCGACGGCGCCGATCTTCTGACCCTGTTCGATCTTCTGGCCCTTCTTGACGTCGATCCGGCTCAGGTGCGCGTAGACCGTCATGCGGTTGCCGCTGTGCTTGAGTTGGATCACGTTGCCGAAGCCGTTCTGCCAGCCGGCGAATTCGACGTTCCCATCGCCGACGCTGCGCACCGCCGTGCCGGTCGGTGCGCCGTAGTCGATGCCCTGATGCTGGCGCCAGGTCTGCAGGATCGGATGGAAGCGCATCGCGAAACCGGACGTGACGCGCGAGAACTCCATCGGGCTCGCCAGGAACGAGCGCCGCTTGCTCTCGCCGTCGAAGCCGTAGTAATTGCTCTTGCCGCTGGTCGGGTCGCGGAAGAAGACCGACTGGTAGCTCTTGCCGTTGTTCACGAACTCGGCGGCCAGCAGGCGGCCCGAGCGGTTGCCCCAGGTGATGGGTTCGCCGTCGGCGGTGAGGGTTTCGTAGACCAGCGAGAAGCGATCGCCCTTGCGCAGTTCCCGATGGAAGTCGATGTCGCCCGAGAACATGTCCGCCAGCTGCGTGGCGATCGCGTCGGGCACGTTCGCCTCGTCGGTCGCGGCGAACAGCGAGGACTGGATCGTGCCGCTGCCCAGACGGGTCTGGGTCTCGTAGGCCGCCGTCTCGAGCTTGGAGACGAACTTGTCGCCCTGGCGGGTGATGCTCAGGCGGGTGAAGTGGGTGTCCAGTTGGTCGCTGGCCTCGGCGGCGTAGCGGGCGACGATGGACTGCACCTCGCCGCTGGCGGTCGCGACGATCTGCACGCGCTTGCCGACACGGCCGGTCAGCAGCTTCTTGGCGGTGTCGTCGGTGCGCAGGAACGCGGCGGCCGCCGCGTCGAAGGCGCCCATGCGCCGGAGCAGCGCATCGGCCGTGTCGGCGGCGCGGGTGACGTCGTTGCGCGAGAGGCCAGGATCGAACGCGGCCAGGTCGGCCAGTTGCTCGTCCAGCGACTGCAGCGGGATGGATTCGGAGACGACGCGTTGCGGGAGATCCGCCGCGTCAGGGGCCATCGGCGCGACGCCGAAGGCGGTCACGGCAAAGCAGCTCAGGACACCGACCACGGTGCCGGTCAAGGCGCGCGGGTGTTTGGCCGCGAAGGATTCGGCGCGAGCGAGGGTGCGCTGCACGCGCTGCCATTCGTCATTCCAATTCATCACGCGCCGAAGACCTTTTTCTGGAGCCTGAGATGCGCCATCCGCCGCCGCGCCTGGAGAGCGCGCGGCCCGGAGGGCCCGGACCGGAGATTCGACGGCCTGGAAAGCGAAGGACGCCCTGAAGGGCGTCCGGAGCGCTCGGCAGACCGTCCACTAGAATCGCCGTCTTGCGTTGCAGCGACAGGTCAGGCATGTGAATTGCCCTCTTGGCGCCCCGCAAAAACAGCCGAAAGTATAGCGGCGGGCCCGGGTTACAAATGCTAGAAAACCCGGTAAATCAAGACTTTACGTAAGCCCGTGCGGGCTCCGAAGTGCCATGTCTGACATCCGAACCCCAGCCGCGTCGACGCCCGATTTTCCGATCACGGACCGGGTCCGTCATGCCCTGCAGCAATCGCTGCGCGGCTGCGAGGAACTGCTGCCGCAGGACGAATGGCTGAAGAAGCTGGCGCGTTCCGAGGCCACCGGCCAGCCGCTGCGGATCAAGCTGGGCCTGGATCCGACCGCGCCCGACATCCACGTCGGCCACACGGTGGTGCTGAACAAGATGCGCCAGCTGCAGGACCTGGGCCACCAGGTGATCTTCCTGATCGGCGACTTCACCTCGATGATCGGCGACCCGTCCGGCCGCAACGCGACCCGTCCGCCGCTGACGCCGGAGCAGATCAAGCACAACGCCAAGACCTACTACAAGCAGGCCAGCCTGGTGCTGGACCCGGCGCGCACCGAGATCCGCTACAACAGCGAATGGAGCGATCCCCTGGGCGCACGCGGCCTGATCCAGCTGGCCGCGAAATACACGGTGGCCCGCATGATGGAGCGCGACGACTTCACCAAGCGCTATGCCGCCGGCACGCCGATCTCGGTGCACGAATTCCTCTACCCGCTGATGCAGGGCTACGACTCGGTGGCCTTGAAGTCCGACCTGGAGCTGGGCGGCACGGACCAGAAGTTCAACCTGCTGATGGGGCGCCACCTCCAGGCCGAGTACGGGCAGGAGCCGCAGTGCATCCTGACGATGCCGCTGCTGGAGGGCCTGGACGGCGTCGAGAAGATGTCCAAGTCCAAGAACAACTACGTGGGCATCACCGAGCCGGCCAACGGCATGTTCGCGAAGATCCTGTCGATCAGCGACGTGCAGATGTGGAAGTGGTTCGACCTGCTGAGCTTCAAGTCGATCGACGAGATCGCTGCGCTGAAGCGAGAGATCGAAGGCGGCCGCAACCCGAAGGAAGCAAAGGTGATGCTCGCCAAGGAGATCACCGCGCGCTTCCACAGCGCGCAGGCGGCGGAAGACGCCGAGGCCGACTTCAACAACCGCGCCCGCGGCGGCATCCCGGACGACATCCCCGAGGTCTCGCTGAGCGGCGCCCCGATGGGTATCGCGGCCTTGCTGAAGGCGGCCAACCTGGTGCCGTCCAACGGTGAGGGCAACCGCAAGATCGAGCAGGGTGGCGTCAAGATCGACGGCGTGACGATCACCGACAAGGCCTTGAAGGTCGAGGCTGGCACGATGGTGCTGCAGGTCGGCAAGCGCCAGTTCGCGCGCGTCACGCTGAGCTGAACGCACGACAGCAACGCACGACAGCAACGACAAACGGGAGGCCAAGGCCTCCCGTTTTCATTGGTGCACAGCGAGTCTCACCGGGACCGGAACAGGGTGGGAGGTTCGCGGACGCGAGGCCTCCTACCCTGTGCAGGGCCGCGCTCGGCGGCGCGCAGTTACTGCTTGATCGGCCGCAGATACGGTCCCGGCTTCGGCGTCTTGATGGGGTCCTTCGCGATCGCTTCCTTGAGCCAGGAGATCGCGGCGTCCAGCTGCGCATCCTGCCCGTTGGCGGTCGCGCGCGGCGGGTTGTCGACCTCGATGTCGGGCGTCACGCCCTTGCCTTCGACGAGGAACTGCCCGTCGACGGTGATCTGGCCGTTCTCCGCGGAGCGCATCAGTCCGTTGTCCATCAGCCGGTTCTGGTCCGACAGCCACACGCCGGCGCCCGAGGTCGTCTTGCCGATGACAGGCCCCAGGCCGAGGCGCTTGAAGCCTTCGGAGAAGGTTTCGCCGTCGGAGTAGGTCTCCTCGTTGGCGATCACGACGACCTTGCCGCGGAACACCTGCTGCATGTTCGGATACGGCTTGCTGCCGTACGGCGAGCGCGGCTGCCAGAACGCCCAGGCGCGACGCAGCAGCGTCTGCAGGATCCAGCTGTCGATGTTGCCGCCGTTGTTGTGGCGGACGTCGATGATGAGGCCCTCGCGCTCGCTCTGCGCGTAGAACTCGCGGACGAAATCGCCGATGTCGTCGCGGGTCATCGCGCGCAGGTGCAGGTAGCCGATCTTGCCGTCGGCGGCCTTGTCGACGAGCCTGGCGCGGCTGAAGCGCCAGTCGTTGACGCGCAGCTGGGCTTCACGGCGCAGGTCGACCGGCGTCACGACGACCGGGCGTTCCTTGCCGGAGGGCTCGCGGACCTGCAGCAGCACCTGCTTGCCGGCCTGGCCGCGCATCAGCTCGCTGGGATCGGGCACCGACGCAGCCTTGCGGCCGTTGATCTGCGTGATCACCGCGCCTTCGGCGATGTTCAGGCCGGGCGCGGCGAGCGGGCCGGCTTCGGACGGCAGTTCCGGATCGCCGGCGAAGATGCGGGCGATCTTCCAGCCGTTGCCCTTCGGGTCGCGCTCGAGCTGCGCGCCCAGGCCGGCGTAGCCGGGCTCCTCGACGCCCTTGCGGAGCTCGCCCGGCGCGACCTGGCTGTGCAGCAGGCTGAGTTCGCCGACCATCTGCGCCATCAGCTCGGCGAGTTCCCCGCGTTCGGTGACGCGCTCGGTCAGCGGGAAGTACTTGGCGCGCATGGCGGCCCAGTCCACGCCGTGCATGTCCTTGTCGTAGAAGAAGTCGCGCTGCATGCGCCAGGCGTCGTTGAACATCTGGCGCCATTCGGCCTTCGGATCGATCGCAATCTGCCAGTCGGACCAGCGCACGCGCGACTTGTCGACATCGCCGGGGATCTTCGGACCGGCGTCGACGATCAGGATCTCCGGCGCGGTGCCCGGGGCGGCCGAGCGGCGGATCAGCAGCTTCTTCCCGTCGGCGCTCAGGTCCCAGGCGGCGACGCCGTCGGCGAAGGTCTCGAGCCTGGATTCCTGCGGGCCGATCGGCAACTGGCGCAGGGCGGTGCCTTCCTGCACGTACAGGCGCTTGGAGTCGACCGCCAGGCCGCTGTAGTTGCCTGCGGCAGCCGGCACCTCGTACAAGCGCAGCGCCAGGCCGGGGATCTGGATCTCCGGCTTGCCGCTCTTCGCCGCGGCGGGGGCGGCGGGCTTGGCTTCCTTGGCCGCATCGGCCTTGGCTTCCTCGACCTTCTGCTTGGACTCCTTGTTGTCGGGCTTGTCCTTCTCCTGCTCGCGGATCTCGGCTTCCTCCTTGGCCTTCATGCCTTGCAGTTCATCCGGCGCGGCGAACGGGAAGCGCAGATTGGGCTGCAGCGCGATCGCGTAGATTTTCCAGCCCTTGTCGAAGTAGGGGCCCATGTTGCGGTCGCCCCAGGGACCGGGGTTGCCCGTCACGCTGAAGGTGCGGCGCGACAGGAAGTACAGCCATTGGCCGTCCGGGCTGAAGGCCGGCGCGGTGGCGGCGTAGCGGTCGCTGCCGAGCTGGTGGACCTTGCCGTCGGCGAGGGTCAGCAGCATCAGCTGCTCGCGGTAGGGATTCGCGGTGGTGCGGACGAAGGCCAGGGACTTGCCGTCGGCGGACCAGTTCAGCGCCGAGGCGCCGTCGCCCAGCGTGTCGTGGTCGACTTCGCGGGTCGCGGCGGCGCGGGCGGGATTCTTGAGGTCGGTGAGGAAGAGGCGGCCTTCCTTGTCGGTGTGCGCGATCCAGCGGCCGTCGGGCGACGGCGACAGGCTGCGGCGCAGGACGGTCGCGCCCTCGGTGATCTGCTTGGGCTGGCCGGTGCCGTTCGCGGCGAAGCGCCAGATCTCGAATTCGCCGCTGAAGTCGCAGAATGCGAAGACGTCGCGGCTGTCGCCGCTGAAGGCGCTGTCGCGGCAGCGGCCGGCGTCGTCGGCGGAGGCGGGTACGGGCAGTTCGGCGCGACGCAGCGGACCGACGCCTTGCGTGGCCAGGCGGCCGCGCGCGGTCAGCACGACCTGCTCGCCGTTGGGCGAGAGCGAGACGCCGGTGAGGAAGTCCTGCGGGCGCGCGATCCAGCGCTTGCGCTGCTGGTCGAAGTCGCCGGCCAGGCGAAGGTCGATCTTCTGCTCGGCGGCGCTGCCGTCGAGGTCGATGCGGTAGAGGTCGGCGCCGAGCGCGTAGACCGCCGACGCACCGTCCAGGCTCGCATGGCGGACGTCCCAGCCCTTGTGCCGCGTGTGCTGGCGCGGGTCGGAGCCGTCCGCCTTCACGGACCACAGGTTGTAGGTGCCGTCGCGGTCGGACAGGAAGGCGATGCGGGCGTTGCCGGACGCGTCCTTGTAGGGCATCGGGCGGCGGTCGTTGGCGCCCTCCGGCAGCAGCGGCTTGGCTTCGGCGGTGCCGGAGAGGTCCATCACCCACAGGCGGGCGAGGGCGCCGCCGCGGTACTGGCGGGCGTTGTCGCCGCGCAGGCCGTTGCGGGTGAAGTACAGGGTCTTGCCATCGGCGCTGAGCGCGCCGTCGCTCGCCTGGCCGACCGGCAGCGCGCGGTGCGCGCCGGTGATGAGGGAGACCAGATGCAGCTGGGTCCCGGGCTCGCCGCGCTCGGTCGCGCCGGAGTAAAGCACTTCGTTGTCGGCGGTGACGCCCCAGACGCGCACGGCGCCGGTGTCCCAGGTCAGGCGACGGGCGACGCCGCCGGCCGCGGGCATCACGAAGACGTCGCCCGTCGTTTCCTGCTGGCCGACGAAGGCGATCCAGCGGCCATCGGGCGAGACGGCGGGGAAGGTCTCCGCGCCGCCGTGCGTGGTGATGCGCTGCGCGGTACCGCCGCTGGCGTTGGCCTGCCACAGGTCGCCTTCCGCGACGAAGACCAGCCGGTCGCCGCGCAGCGCGGGCTGGCGGTAGAAGCCGAGCGACGGGTCCGAGACGGCCGGCCGTGCGGTCGCGCTGCGGGCGACGGCGTCGGCGGTTCCGGCGGCGGCAGCAGCAGAGGCGGTGGCGGTGGATTCGGCGGCGATGGCGAGGGTGGCCATCGAGCAGGCCGTGGCGATGGCCAGGCGACGGAGCGTGATGCGCATCGTGGGTCTTCCTTGTGGGAGTCCGGGGCGGAGCGACGGAAAGTGAAGGGGCCGGCCTGACGGCTGCCGGAAGTCATGCGGCGCGGATTCTGGCGCCGCCGACGACGTCAGCGGTTCGTCACCCCCATGGCCACGTGCCCGGCGGGCACATGCGGGACGGCGTTCTGGACGTGGCCGTGCTGGTCGTCGAAGAAGAAGTCGGGCTCGAATTCCCGCAGGAATTCGCCCTTGGGCAGCCCGCCGAGGAACATGGCCTCGTCGACCTCGACGTCCCAGTCCATCAGCGTGCGGATGGCGCGCTCGTGGGCGGGCGCGCTGCGGGCGGTGACCAGGGCGGTGCGCAGGCGCATCGGCACGGCGGGCGCCTCCTGCAGGCGCTGCAACTCGTGGAGGACCTGCTTGAACGGACCGGCGGGCAGCGGGATCAGCTTGCGGGCGATCTCGTGCTCCTGGAAAGCGTCGAGTCCGTCGCGCTGGTAGACCTGTTCGGCCTCGTCGGAGAAGAGCACGGCGTCGCCGTCGAAGGCGATGCGCAGCTCATCCGGATAGGCGGCGGAGGCGCGCGCCGACTGCGGGAAAACACGGGCCGCGGCGACGCCCGCGACGAGCGCTGATCGCACGTCGTCCTCGTTCGCGGAGAGGAAGAGTTGCGCCTTGAGCGGTTTCAGATAGCGCCACGGACTGTGGCCGCGGGTGAAGACGCCGCGTTCGATGTTCAGGCCGTAGTGCTGCGCCGAGCGGAACACGCGCATGCCGGAGATCGGGTCGTTGCGCGACAGCACGACGACCTCGACGCGGGGCGTCCCGCCGGGTGCGTTGAACGCGAGCAGCTTGCGCACGAGGGAGAACGCAGTGCCGGGCTTGGCGGGCTCATCCAGGCGCTGCTGCTGCAGGCGCATATAGGCGCGGTCGTCGCTGTCCTCGAAGAGCTGGTTCTCCTCTTCGAAGTCGAACAACGCGCGGGAGGAAAGAGCCACCACCAGGCGGCCGTCGAGAGAGGCGGGCATGGACCGGATGATAGGCCGCCGCCCGATACCGTCCCATCGGCGCGCGGGCGCCCGCAGGGCGGATTACTGCGCCGCCAGCTTGTTCATGTCGATGATCGGCAGCAGCACGGACAGCACGATCAGCATCACCACGCCGCCCATCGCCACGATCAGCAGCGGCTCCAGCAGCGTGGCCAGCGTCATCGCGCGGCGCTTCACTTCATTGCCGAGCTGCTTGGCCGCGCGCTGCAGCATGTCGGGCAGTTGACCCGTCTGCTCGCCCAGTCGCGCGAACATCGACAACAGCCCGGGGAAACGCTTCTTCCCCGCCAGCGCCGCGCCCAGCGGCGCGCCCTCGCGAACCTGCGCCAGCGCATCCATCGCGTCCGCGCGCATCGCCTGGTTGGACAGCGTTTCCGCCGCGGCCTGCAGCGCCTTCAGGATCGGTACGCCCGCGCCCGCCAGCATCGCCAGCGTGCCCGAGAAGCGGGCCGCGTTGTAGCCACGCGCGAGCCGGCCCAGCAGCGGCAGGTTCAGGAAGGCCGCATCGAAACGCTGTCGCGGCCCCTCGCGCTTGAGGACCTGTCGCATGCCGATGACCCCGCCGGCCACGACGATCACGATCACCAGCCCCCAGTTCCGGAGCACGTCGGAGATGCCCATCATGATCCGCGTCAGCAGCGGCAGCGTCTGCCGCGTCTGCGTGAAGACCGCCGCGACCTGCGGTACCACGTAGGTGAGCAGGAAGCTCACCGCCAGCACCGCGATGATGCAGACGATCACCGGATACGCCAGCGCGCCGAAAAGCTCCGAACGCAGGCGCTGCTGTTCCTCGAGGTCGTCCGCCAGGCTCTCCAGCACCGGCCCGAGCGCGCCGCTCTGCTCGCCCGCCGCGACCACCGCGCGGTAGACGTCGTCGAACTCGCGCGGCGCCGTGCCCAGCGCACGCGCGAACGACGAGCCGGCGTTGACCTCGGCCTTCAGCTGCGACATCAGCTCGCGCTGGCGCGGATCCTCGGCTTCGTCGGCCAGCGCCGCCATCGAGCGCTCCAGCGGCAGACCCGCGGAGACCAGTCCCGCCAGCTGGCGCGTCCACACGGCCAGGCCCGCCGGCTTGAACGCGCGCCGCGCGAAGCGCGACTGCTTGCCCGGCTGCGCCGCCACCGCCTTCACCTCCAGCGGCACCAGCCCCTGCGTGCGCAGCTGCGAACGCGCGGCCTTCAGGGTGTCCGCCTCCAGCAGGCCCTGGCGGGATTTGCCGGACGCGTCCAGGGCGTCGTACTTGAAGGCGGGCATCGCTCGGAACCTCGTGTCTCTACTGCTCGTGCGCCCAGGTCATCGCCGCGATCACTCGCGCGTGACCCGCAGCACTTCCTCTTCGGACGTGACGCCCGAGGCCACCAGCCGGTCGCCGTCCTCGCGCATCGACCGCAGGCCGTTCGCGCGCGCCGCCGCCAGCAATTCGGACTCCGGCGCCTGGTTGTGGATCAGGCTGCGGATCGCGTCGTTGCTCACCATCAGCTCGTACACGCCGGTCCGACCCTTGTAGCCGCTGCTCGAGCAGGCCGGGCAGCCCACCGGGTGATAACGCGTCTGGCCGTCGGGCAGGGGCTCGGCCGACTTGCACACCGGGCACAGCTTGCGCACCAGCCGCTGCGCCAGCACGCCCAGCAGCGAAGAGCTCAGCAGGAAGGGCTCCACGCCCATGTCGGTCAGCCGCGTCACCGCGCTCACCGCGTCGTTCGTGTGCAGCGTCGCCAGCACCAGGTGACCCGTCAGCGAGGCCTGGATCGCGATCTGCGCCGTCTCGTAATCGCGGATCTCGCCGATCATGATCACGTCCGGATCCTGGCGCAGGATCGCGCGCAGCGCCTTCGCGAAGGTCAGGTCGATCCGCGAGTTCACCTGCGTCTGCCCGATGCCGGGCAGCTCGTATTCGATCGGGTCCTCGACGGTCAGCACGTTCGTCGTCGACGTGTCCACCGTCTGCAGCGCCGCGTACAGCGTCGTCGTCTTGCCCGAGCCCGTCGGACCCGTCACCAGCACGATGCCGTGCGGCTGCTGCACCACGCGCTGGAAGCGCTCCAGCCGCTCGCCGTCCATGCCCAGCGCCGCCAGCGTGAAGCGCGATTCGGACTTGTCCAGCAGACGCAGCACCGCGCGCTCGCCGTGCGCCGACGGCAGCGTGCTCACGCGCACGTCGATCGCGCGGCCGCCGATGCGCAGCGAGATCCGGCCGTCCTGCGGCAGCCGCTTCTCGGCGATGTCGAGCTCCGCCATGATCTTCAGCCGCGAGATCAGCGCCGCATGCAGCGCGCGGTTCGGTCGCACGACCTCGCGCAGCGTGCCGTCGACGCGGAAACGCACCGAGCTTTCACGCTCGTAGGGTTCGATGTGGATGTCGCTCGCGCCGTTGTTCGCGGCCTGCGTCAGCAGCGCGTTGAGCATCCGGATGATGGGCGCGTCGTCCGCGGCTTCCAGCAGATCCTCGACCGCCGGCAGGTCCTGCATCAGGCGCGACAGGTCGACGGCGTTCTCGACCTCGCCGATCACCAGCGCCGCGTTGTCCTCGCCGCCCGCGTAGGCGGCCTGGATGCGCGTCGAGAGCTCGGCCACGCTGAGGCATTCGATGCGTGACGGCGCGTACACGCGCTGCAGCTCGGACAGCACCGGCAGCGTCAGCGCCGGCGACGCCCACAGCGTGCGCTGCTGGCCGTCGTCCTCGATCAGCAGGTGCTGCGCCTTGGCGACGGCGTAGGGAAGGGGATGGCGGCTGGCCATGGTGTCTCCGGGCTCAGCGGCCTTGCGGGCCGCTGGCCGCGTCGCCCGGGGCCTTGGCCGGACCCGGCACCGGCGAGGACGCCGGATACACGGGCAGCGGCAGCTGCTGGGGCAGCGTGGGACTCGGCGTCGACGCCGGCCTCTCGGGCAGCAGCGGGGCGCCGGTGTCGGGCAGGACCAGGGTGCTCTTCGGTTGCGACTCCTGCTGGTAGGCACGGATCGCGTCGTAGCGGTCCATCGTCAACGCGGCGGCGCTCTCGGGGGTGCGCAGCACCACCGGGCGCAGGAAGATCATCAGGTTGGACTTGGTCCGCTTGCGGCTCTGGTTCTTGAACAGGTTGCCCAGGATGGGGATGTCGCCCAGGCCCGGCACCTTGTCCTCGCTGTCGACGTATTCGTCCTTCAGCATGCCGCCGAGCACCAGCACCTGGCCGTCCTCCAGCGTCACCGAGGTCTCCACCGCGCTCTTGTCGAAGGTCGGCCCCTGCGTGGCGGAGTTCGGCGCGCTCGTGACGACGCTGGAGTTCTCCTGGTACGCCTTCAGGCGCACCGTGCCGTTCTCGCCGACGGTGGCGCGAACCTTCAGCCGCAGGCCGACGTCGCGACGCTCGAAGGTCTGGAACGGACTGGTCGTGGTGCCCGAGGTGGTGGTCGAGTTGCCGGTCAGCACCGGCACGTTGCTGCCGATCAGCAGGTCGGCTTCCTCGTTGTCCTGCACGATCAGCGAGGGCGTGGACAGCACGTTGGTGCCGGACACCGAGCCGAGCACGTTGGCGATGGCGCCCAGGGTGTAGAGGCTGCCGACCTTCTTGATGATGCCGACGTTCAACCCGGTGGGAATGGTCCCGCTCGAGATCGCGTTGCTGACCCCGGTGGTGCCGCCGGCCGTGGCGGCCGTGAGGTTGAGGATGTTCGAGAACCCGGTACCGAAATTGGTGCCGACCGCGCCTTCACCGAACAGCTGCTGGAACTGCACGCCGAACTGGCCGGCCTTGCTGGCGTCGACCTTCACGATCAGCGCTTCCACGTAGACCTGCGCACGCCGCGTGTCGAGCTGTTCGACGACCGCGCGGATCTGGCGGTACATCGGCTCGGGCGCCGTGATGATCAGCGAGTTGGTGGCCGGATCGGCCTGCACGAAGCCTCCGGTGTTCACCTGCGCGGTCTGGCTGACCTGCGTGGAGGCGGCGCCGCTCGATCCGCTGCCGCTGGAACCCGACGAAGCCCCGCCGAAGGAGCCGCTGTTGCCCGCGAAACCGCCGGACTGTCCCGCGCTGCCGGTCTGCGCGCTGGCGAAGTTGCCGGTGCCGCCCTGTCCGCTGTTGGAGCCGCCCGCGCCAGGACCCGCGTTGTTCGTGTACGCCGCGCGCAGCACCGTGGCCAGTCGCACCGCGTCCGCGTTCTTCAGGTAGATCACGCGGATGCTGCCGCCGGTGTCGCTGCTGGGCTGGTCGAGCTTGGCGATCATCGCGCGCAGCTGCATCAGCTTGGCCGGATTGGCCGCGCGCACGATCAGCGCGTTGCTGCGCGGATCGGCCATGACGCTGCCGCTGCCGCCGCCGCCACCGCCCTGCACCTGGACGCCCGGCGTGCCGCCGCCGCCGTCCGACAGGCGCTGCACCAGCTGCACGATGTCCGAGGCCACCGCGTTGCGCAGCGGGATCACCTCGATGTCGGTGTTGGAGGGCTGGTCCAGCGCCGCCACGATGCGGCTGATGCGCTGCAGGTTGTCGGCGTAGTCGGTGATCACCAGGCTGTTGTTGCCCGGGTTGGCGTTGATCGTGTTGTTCGGCGTGATCAGGGGGCGCAGCACCGCGACCAGGTTGTTGGCGTTCTCGTGGCTGAGCTTGAAGATCTGCGTCACGACCTGGTCGCCGCGGGCCTTGGTCTCGCCCGCGATCGTCACCGCGCCGGTCTGCAGCTTGGCCTCCGCTTCGGGGACCAGCTTCAGCAGCCCGCCGGCCTCGACCATCGCGAAGCCCATGCCGCGCAGCGCGGCGAGGTAGCTCAGGTAGGCCTCCTGCACCGGCACCGGCTGCTCGGCCGTCAGCGTCATCGTGCCCTTGACGCGCGGGTCGACCAGGATCGGCTTGCCCAGCGCGGCGGACATCGCGCGGGAGACCGCCTCGATGTCGGTGTTGACGAAGTTCAGCGTGACCGGCGTGCTCGCGCGCACGGCCGGCTGTCGGCGGTTCTGCTGCGACGACTGTGCGCCGGCCTGCATCGGCAGGCTGCCCGCGATCAGGGTGATCGCGACGCCCAACGCCGTCGGTCGCATCATGTGCTTGTTCATGCTCATCCCACCGAGATGATCGAGCGCGCACCCTGGCGGCGCCCGATGATGTTCAACAAATTGGCCAATGCGGCTTCGCTGCCCGGGGCGGCTGTCGCCTCGCCCTGGAACTGCGACCGCGTCGCGCCCAGACTGCCCTGGCCGCTCAGTTGCAGCGGCCCCTGGATCGTCGACAGGATCAGTTGCGGCGCCGTGCCGCCGCCCACGAGGCTCATCCGGTAGCTGCCCAGCGGCGACACCTGCGCCAGACGCGAGGAGAAGTCGCGCAGTTCGACCTGGGCCAGGCCGGTCACCCCGATCGCCTTGCCCTTGCCCTCGAAGACGAAGCCCTGCGCGCTGACGACGATGACGCCGTCCGGCGCCAGCGTGTTCCACGGGGTGCCCAGTCCGGCCAGCCAGGCGGCCGGCCAGCGGATCCAGGGCTGCTCGGGCGTGGCGTCGGGCAGGCGGACCGTGAGCCGGTCCATGCCGAAGCTCGCGGTCATCGGCGAGCCGGGCTTGATGCAGCAGGACTGGTCCAGCGTCAGGCGCACGCCCGGACCGCCGTCCAGCCAGGCGGGTCGCAGGGTCCAGCCCAGCCGTTGCGGCAGTTCGCTCGCGTCGCGGCTGCCCTCGCCCGGGCTCAGGATCACGCGCGCGCTGCCGTTCCAGAGGCTGCCGCGCGCGTCGGCGAGCAGCAGCCGTTCATTCGTCGCCGAGGCCACGACCTTCGCCAGCCAGGCCGCCGGGGCCCAGACCACGATCGCGGTCGACAGGCCCAGCACGGCGCCGACCAGCCCCCAGCGCATGGCGCCGCGATCGGTCCGGACCAGCTGCACCGCCTTGCCCGGCGCGGCCAGGAGCATGAAGGCCGACTGCATGAAAGCCGACTCCATGAAGCGTTGATGTCGCGTCATGCTCAGTTCCCCGCCGCCGCGGGCAGCACGACGGTCAGCCGACCGCTGTAGCCCTGCGGACCGGTCTGCAGTTCCGCTTCCTGCGGACGGGCACGCGCGCCCTGGCGCGCCTCGCCGATCCACATCGCCAGCGCGCCGCCGGGCACGCCGCGCAGGCGCAGCTGCGCCTGCGTGCCGGTGATCGTCAATTCGGCGGCCGGGCCCAGTCGCGCCGTCGCGGCCCGCAACGCGGTCATCGACTGCTCGGTCGACACCGGCACCGCCTGCTTGAACGCCTGGGTCTGCTGCGCCATCGCGCGCATCTGCTGGAGTTCGCGGTCGAGCCGGTCGATCTCGCCCGGCGCCTTGCGCAGCGTGCTCCAGGCCGGCGCCAGCGCGATCAGCCAGAGCAGCAGCAGGCCGACGATCACGGCGGTCACGCGCACGATCAGCCGCTCGCGCGGCGCGGCGGCCTGCCAGCGGGCCGTGAGGTCCCGTCGCATGGTCGTGAAGCTGTTCATCGGTGGTCGGGTCGCAGGCTGAGTTGGAGGGCTTCGCCGTCTTCGGCGACCCGCAGCGCGGGATCCTGGCCGAGCCGATCGCGCAGCTGGGCGCGTTGCGGCGCGGTCAGTCCGGTGAGTTGCAGCCGGCCCTGTTCGAAGCGGATGGCGGGCAGCGGCGGCTCGCCTGGCGGCCAGACGCGCGCCACGGCGCCGAGGAGGTCTTCCAGATCGCCGGGACCGACCTGGCCGGCGCCGCCGCGCAGCGCCTCGGTCTCGCGGACCATCTGGGCACGGGCGTCGCGGACGACGCGGATCTGCGGGAAGGCCTGACGCAGCAGCGCCTCCTGCTCGGCCTTGCGCGCGTCGATGGCGCGACCCTGCTGCCAGGCCATCGCGTTCAGACCGATCACCTGCACGGCGATCAGGCCGGCGAGGCCCCAGCGGAACGGCCGCCACGCCGGCGTCTGCAGCGTCTGCCAAGCCTGATGGACACGCTGCCAGCCGCGCTGGCGCGGCGTCAGGTCGAACTGCAGCAGGTTGACCGGAGCCTCCCGGGCCGCCCAGGCGCGGTCGGTGTCGCTGAGGACTTGCACCTTGCGGCCCAGCCACTGCTCGGCCGCGGCGGAAGCGGCCGGGCTGGCGCTGACGGGCGCCTCGGTCCACCAGTCCTCGCCGAGCCAGCCGCGCAGGCCGCCGCTGTCCAGCGGGAAGGTGGCCACGCCGTCGGCGCGGAAGACGCGCAGCCGGGCGCGGTCATCGGGGCCGGCGTAGACATGGCCGCCCTCCGCGCCGTTGCCGGTCTGCGGCCAGGACAGCGGCAGGAGCGATTCGACCAGCAGCCCGGCGGCTGCCATGGCCTGCAGGTGCGCGCGCAGCGGTTCGCGTGCCGTCACCGCGACCCAGTGGGTCTGGCCCTCGGTGTCGGGACTTGCCAGCAGCGCGAGGTGCAGCCGGTCGGGGTCTTCGAGCAGGTGGTCTTCCATCACCCCGACGACGGCGCTGCGCAACTTTGCGCCCTTGATCTTGGGCAATTGCGCGGGAAGCCAGCTGACCTGGTCGTCGCCGAGCAGCACCATCACGCGATCGGCGGGCGGCATCGCGGCCAGCGGGGCGCGCTGTCCGTGCCCGCTGGCGTGGGCCGGCGCCTGCGCGTCGTGGCTGAACCAGAATTCGTAGTCGTGCGGGGCGGGACCGTTCTGAGGCGGACTGGCCGGCAGGAGGATGAGCAGGGTACTCATGAGATCGCGGATTCTAGGAGGGCTTGCGTGACGGAACGGCGCCGCGCGCCCCCGAGCAAGCCCGTAGTCGCGCTTTTACAAGTGCATGCATCCCGTCCCTCTTCTTTCCATTCGTTTCAGGCGCTTGTGGGCAGCGCGCGACGACTTCCGCGGCGATCACGGGGCGGCCCCGTAGCCGGGCGTGCCGGGCAAGGTCGACTGGCGCAGCAGGCGCTGCCGGTCGATCACCCGGACGTTGGTGCCGTCCCGGAACACCAGTGAGCGCTGCGCGAGGATCCGATCGTCCATGCGCAACTGGCCCTCGACGAAGAAGTAGTTCGATGTGAAGGCCGCCATCGCCTGGCGCGTGTCGGTGGCGGAGATGCCCGCCACCAGCGAGGTGAGCCGGTCGTCCCAGGCGGTGAAGGCCTTGCTCTGCCGGGCCCGCACGATGCTGTCGGCCACGCCCAGGTCGACGCCCAGCACATCCGCGATGACCTCCCGGGAGGCGGTGTTCAGGTTCAGTGTCGTCTGCGCCTTCGGCAGCAGCACGGCCAGCGTCGCCAGGCGCGCGACCTGCTCGTCGTTGAGGCCGAACCAGCGCAGCTGCTCGATCCGGACCGGTCTCAGCGGCACGTCGCCTTGCTGGTCCGTGCCCTTGCCGCCCGCGGAGGCGATCAGGTTCTTCTGCACCTGCTCGGCGATCGACGCGCTCATGCCGGCGCGCTGGAAGATCCTGCGCGCCGCATTGAGGTTGTCGAGCGCCTTCTGCGTGGCCTGGGGATCCGGCGGCTGTCCGGGCTGCGGCTGCGACGGCACCGTCTCGAGGTTGCGCAGGTTGAACAGGCCCTGCGCATCCTCGATGTGGCCGGACAGGAAGGCGTCGGGACCCGCGTCCTCCGACTTGTTCTCGTCCTGCGACAGGAAGCTCGACAGGCGCGCCTCGGCCAGCGGCACGGCCCACACCTCGCCGAGGTCGTCGCTCTTCGCGGCGTTGTTGCGCGCGGACTTGACGTCCTCGCTCAGGATCAGCCGCGCCCAGTCCAGCGCGCCTTGCAGCACCCAGTCCGCCTGGGCGCGCCCCCGATCGGCGGCCTCGATCTGGATCGAGCGCGATTGCCGCCACAGCATCGCGGCGGACAAGGTCGTCACCAGCACCACGATCAGCAGGGCGGTCAGCAGCGCCGCGCCGCGGCGCCCGCGCGCCTGCCGCCGCGGACGGGCGTGAACGATGCGGGCGGCGCGCATCAGCTGCCGCCCTCCACGGCGACTTCGCGGATCAGTTCGCCGCGGTAGCCGCTGTCCTCGCCGAACTGCAGCCGCATGCGCACGCCTTCCGGCACGGCGTTGCTCACCGCCGCGCCCTTGCTCGACGGGTCGTTGCTCGCGGGATCCTTGTCGAGCGAGGACTGCGCGTTGGCCCACGCCCCTTGCTGGAAGAAGTACATCTGCCAGCCCGTCACGCGATCCAGGCCGGGCAGCTCGCGCATTTCCCGGGCGTTGAGCTGCTGGCTGCGGAACCACGCGTCCCGCAACGCATCGGCGTTGGACAGCGTCTGCGATTCCCAACGGGCCAGCCGACCCTCCTTCAACTGCCAGGCGACAAGCTGCAGCCCGGTCTCACGCCGGCGCGTGATGCGCAGCGTCGCGCCGTCGAAGGTCAGCGCGTCGAAGACGTCGCTCTTCTGCACCTCGCGCAGGTCCAGCTCCCATTGGCGGATCAGGGTCTGCAGCGTTTCGGCGCGATCCATCGCGGCCTCGTTGCGCTCGCGGCTGGTCGTCAGCGCGGTCACCGCGCGCCACGCCATGACCGACATCACCGCCATCACGACGAGCGCGACGACGACCTCGATCAGCGTGAACCCGCGCGCCGTGCGCCGGGAGGAGCCAGTCGCGCGGCGCATCAGGAGTTGCGTCCCACGATGGTGGTGATCGTCAGCAGCGGGCGGTCCCGGTCGTCGAACACCTGCGCCTCGACGCGACGGAAGTTCGGATTCGGCGTCCCGCGCACCGACATCTTGACGCTGAAGTCGCGGCCGAGCTGCGAGCAACTGATGCTGTTGTCGCCGATGCTCGGGAAGACCTTGGTCAGGCGCATCTCGGTGAGTTCGTTCTCGGCACACCACTGCGCCAGCGAATTGATCGCGAGCCGGTCGGAATTCGAAGTCATCGCGCCGGCGGCGCGCAGGCCCGCTGCCAGGCACAGCGCGACGATCGTCAGCGCCACCAGGACTTCGACGAGCGTGAATCCGCGCGGCCTCGACGGGTGCGGCGCGCGCGTCATTCGCCCCCCTTCGCGATCGCGAACGGACGCAGTCCGTCCGTGGCCAGGGTGATGCGGTGATCGCCGCGGATTAGCGTCACGCGTTGCGCGCCGATCAGCGGCTCCGGGCCCAGCCGGATCGAGCGCCCGTTGACGCTCGCACCTTCGATCTCGACGATCGGCGCGTCGCCCAGCCAGGGACGTTCCAACTCCAGGCGCTTGACCAGCGCGGCGGGCAGGCCGGTGATGCGGTAACGGCTGGCGTCGCTGTTCGAATCGGGCAGCCAGCGCACGTCGAGCGACGCCGCGCGAGCCTCCGAGCGGGCGGTCTCGAGCACCGACGCCAGGTGCAGCGCCTCGCGCTCCAGTTGCACATCGGCGCGGTCGCGCATGGCCACGGCGACGGTCGCGCTGGCGATCGCCACGATCGTGATCGCGACGATCAGCTCGATCAGCGTGAAGCCGCGCTGGAGCAGTCGGCCGGACGGACGCGCGCGCACGGCTCTGGGCAGTCGGTGGAGGAGGGGACGGAGCGCACGGCGGGCCGCGCGCTCATTCCCAGGACCCGATGTCGGCGTCCGAGCCTTCGCCGCCCGGCTTGCCGTCCGCGCCCAGGCTGTAGATGTCGACCTCGCCCTTCAGGCCAGGGTTGTCGTACTGGTACGGATTGCCCCAGGGGTCCTTGGGCAGCTTCTCGATGTAGACCTTCCAGTTCGGCGCCGCGGGGCCGGTGGTGGGCTTGGTCACGAGCGCGGCCAGGCCTTGTTCGCCGCTCGGGTAGCGGCCGTTGTCCATCTTGTAGAGCTTGAGCGACTGCATCAGCGTGTTCACATCGGAGCGCGCCGCGGTGCGGCGGGCTTCGGAGACGTGGTTCATCACCGCCGGCACGACCACCGCGCCCATGACGGCGACGATGGTGATGGCGACGATCAGTTCGATCAGCGTGAAGCCGCGGGTGCGGCGCGGAGAGAACTTGGCGAACTTCGAAAGGGGTCGACGCATGGTGTTGCAATCCTCGTGGAGCCCCCATTGGTGGCCCATCGCGCTGCATCATAATCGTCGGATGCATGCACGATGGTTAAGCTTCGTAGTCTGGGCGGCGATGGCGGCGAGCCTCGCGTATTGGGCGTTGACGCTGATGGTGAAGGGGCCTCAGGCCCCCGCCATGACGCGTGCCGCGACGTCCGAAAGCGCCCCCGCTGACTGGACTCGACTATTCGCTGCCGCGAAGGCGGCAGAGGCGCCGGTCGAAGCCACCTCTTCGCGCTATCAGCTGCTGGGCGTCGTCGCGCCGACCACCGGCGGGCGTTATCCCGGCGAAGGCGTCGCGCTGATCGCGGTCGCCGGCGCGCTGCCAAAGCCGGTGCGCATGGGTCATCCCGTCGATGGCGACCTGAAATTGATCGAAATCAATCGCCGCGATGTGGGGCTGGGCGCCGGCAATGCGGTGACCGTGCGCCTGAGCCTCGCGCCCGGCGTGGCGGACGTGGCGATGCCCACTCAGCAGCCCCAGTTCGCACCGGGGGGCGGCATGGCACCCCCGCCGAACTTCGGTCCGCAGATGCCGCCGCACGCCGGCGCGCCGGGACCCGACGGCATCGTGCCGCCAACCGCTGTCACCGGTTCGTTGCCGCAGATGCCGCCCGGGGACGGCAGCGCCAACCCGATCAAGTGATTCCAAAGAGGTAGCGCGTGATGCGCTGAACGCGCTGGATGCATTGAATGCGCTGACCGCGCGGGAGGTGACGACAGCCGCGCTCGTCGCGCGCCTTGGGGGTCAGTACTTGCTACCCAGCGTGGTCCGTCCCGGACCCGTGTGCAGCGCGCCCGGATTGCTCGAGCCCGTGTCGCGCAAATCGGACGGGCGGCTGTGGATGGCCCCATCGGGCAGGTCCTGGACTTCCGTCAGCAGCGCCGCCGCGCAACGCACCAACGGCCACGCCAGCGTCGCCCCGGTGCCGTCCCCGCATTCCATGCCGAGTTCCAGCAGCGCTGCCGCATGGAACAGCTGCAGCGCCTCGTCCAGGCCGCGGTGCGTCGTGCTGCGGCAGAACACCGCGTAGTCGGTGACCGGCGGCGCGATCATCGACGCCACCTTCAGCGCCGCGCAGGCGGGAATGCCGTCCACCAGGATCAGCTGACGCTTCGATGCGGCGACCAGCATGGCGCCGACCATCACCGCCAGCTCGAACCCGCCGAAGGCCGCCAGGACCGCCATCGGTTCCTGCACGTCGCGGTGCCGCTGTTGGGCGCCTTGCAGCACGAGCATCAGGTGCGACAGGTCGTCGTGCGGCATGTCGGGGCCGGAAATGACGAAGTCCTGCACCGGCATGTCCATCAAGCGCGAGAGCACCAGGGCCGACGCTTCCAGCGATCCCTGGCCCAGGCCCGCGCAGGCGATCACGTTGCCCGCGAGGTTGTCCGAGATCTCCATGCCGACGCGCACGCCGGCGTGGGCCTGTTCGACCGTCATCGCCGCGCCAGCCCGCGAGTTGCGCGTACCGTGCGCGATCTTGCGCGCGAGCAGGCGTTGCTGGGGGCTCAGGGGTTCGGCGATGCCGCAGTCGACGACCGTGACGTGCATGCCCTGATTGCGGGCGAACACGGTCGACGGCAGTCGGTGCTGCAGGGCGAGCAGGGCCTGCTCGCGCGTGCTGCGGCCGTTGGGCAGCCCGATGCCGTCCACCGCCAGGCCGTGATCGGCGGCGAACAGGACGAGCGTCGGGTCGCGGAACTTCGGCGTCTGCGTCGCCTGGATCAGCCCCAAGCGCACGGCGAGCGGCTCCAGTTCACCGAGCCGGCCAGCCAGCGTGCAGCGACGCTCCAGGCGCTGGCGCAAGGCGCGTTCCAGTTCCGGATTGGCGGTCGGCGAGATGAGGGACTGATGGATGGACATGGGGTCCGCCATTCTCGGTCCCCGCTGTGGGAGGACCATCGGCAATTGCCCCCGCCGCCTAGCGTCTGCCCCTTGTCCCGGGGGCAGCTGTTGGTGTCAAGCCGTAACGGCGGTCGTCGTCGGGCGCCGGTGCGCCCGCGAGGTCACGGCGGTTTGACGCCCCTTCAGCGCAGGAAGAGCCGGTACACCGGGTTGTCGGTTTCCTCGGTGTACGGGTAGTTCAGCTGGTCGAGGAAGGTCTTGAACGCCTTGCCGTCGCCCTTGGGGACCTGCAGGCCGACGAGGATGCGGCCGTAGTCCGCGCCCTGGTTGCGGTAATGGAACAGGCTGATGTTCCAGTCCGGGCTCATGCTGGACAGGAAGCGCATCAGCGCCCCGGGCCGTTCCGGGAAGATGAAGCGGAAGAGGCGCTCGTTCTCCGCCAGCTCGGTCCGGCCGCCGACCATGTGGCGCACATGCTGCTTGGCCAGTTCGTCGTCGGTGAGGTCCACGGTGGCGAAGCGATGACGCTCGAAGCTGCGGACCAGCTTGTCGGCCTCCTCCCGTTTCGTGATGGAAACGCCGACGAAGACGTGCGCCACCTGATGGTCGGAAATGCGGTAGTTGAACTCGGTGACGCTGCGGCCCTGGACCAGCTCGCAGAAGCGCCGGAAGCTGCCGCGCTCCTCCGGGATGGTGACGGCGAACAGCGCCTCGCGTTCTTCGCCGACCTCGGCGCGCTCGGCGACGAAACGCAGCCGGTCGAAGTTCATGTTCGCGCCGCAGGTGATGGCGACGTAGGTCTCGCCCTTGGTCCCATGCTGCGCGGCGTACTGCTTGATCGCGGCGACGCCCAGGCCGCCGGCCGGCTCCAGGATGCTGCGCGTGTCCACGAAGACGTCCTTGATCGCGGCGCAGACGGCGTCGGTGTCGACCAGGATGTAGTCGTCCACCAGCTCCCGGCAGACGCGGAAGGTCTCTTCGCCCACCAGCTTGACCGCGGTGCCGTCCGAGAACAGTCCGACGTCGGTCAAGGTGATCCGCTTGCCGGCGCGGACCGAGCGCACCATGGCGTCCGAGTCCCGGGTCTGGACGCCGATGACCTTGATCTCCGGCCGCACGGCCTTGATGTACGCCGCCACGCCCGAGATCAATCCGCCGCCGCCGATCGCGACGAAGATCGCATCGATGGGCCCGGGATGCTGGCGCAGCACTTCCATGGCGATCGTGCCCTGGCCCGCGATGACGTCGGGATCGTCGAACGGATGGACGAAGCTCAGGCCCTGCTGCTGCTCGAGCTCCAGTGCGTGCCCGTAGGCGTCGGTGAAGGATTCGCCGGACAGGACCACTTCGCCGCCCAAGGCCTGGACGGCGTCGACTTTGACTTTGGGGGTCGTCACCGGCATCACGATCACGGCGCGGCAGCCGAGTTTCTTCGCCGATAGCGCCACCCCTTGGGCGTGATTACCCGCCGAGGCGCAAATCACCCCGCGCGCCAGTTGCTCGGGCGCGAGATTTGCCATCTTGTTATAGGCGCCGCGCAATTTGAAGCTGAATACCGGCTGTTGATCTTCCCGTTTCAGCCAGACCTTGTTGCCGATGCGCTTGGAGAGATTGCGGGCGGCGTCGAGGGAGGTTTCCTGCGCCACCTCATACACCTTGGCGTTAAGAATCCGTTGGAGATAACTCTGGTCGGCGGGGAGTAACGCGGGATGTTGCGCCGTGAGGCGCGTCGAGGTGGTCTTGCGCGATGCGCGGCGGATGCCGGCCATGGAAATCCCTCCAGTTCCCCTTCCCGCGCGGACGCGGCGGGAGTCGGGCGGACGATGATAGCCAGGGTTTGTCCGGGGCGCGGCGGGGCCGGCGGCGCCGCGCCGCCGCGCGCGTTCGCCATTGGAGGAGCCTGCCTTGCGCCCGGCGTGTCGTCGTCGGACCGGGGACGGACGAAAAAAAGCCCGAGGCTTGTGGCCTCGGGCTGAATCCACCATGGAGGCGGTGGAGGAGACAATCGGCGCGGAGGCTGACCCCACAACTTGGGGTAGCGCTATCGCATGCCTAGAATTCTAGGGGGATGCATGTTGCGCTGCAATATTTTTTGAGGTCTCCGGCCCTGGAGTCGGGCCTCTAAATGCGCAAAATCACCGCCAGAGTGAGGCGCAACGACCGGCGGCGCGCTGGAAATGGGGTCAGATCGTCGCCGGATGGTTCGAACGGCCCATGGAACGAAGGAACGACGAATGGAATGCACGATCAACTGGATGGGCGCGGAGGGCATGAGCTTCATCGCGGAGACCGGCAGCGGGCACATGATCAACATGGATGGCGCGCCGGACGGCGGCGGTCGCAACCTGGCGCCGCGACCGATGGAGACGGTGCTGGCCGGCACGGGCGGCTGCACGGCCTATGACGTCGTGTTGATCCTCAAGCGCGGCCGGCATGATGTCCGCGGCTGCCAGGTCAAGCTGAGCGCCGACCGCGCGGAGGTGGATCCGAAGGTCTTCACGAAGATCCACATGCACTTCGTCGTCACGGGCAAGAACCTGCCTCAGGCCACCGTCGAGCGCGCGGTCCAGCTTTCCCACGAGAAGTACTGCTCCGCCAGCATCATGCTGGCGAAGACCGCAGAGATCACCACCTCGGTGGAGATCATCGAGGGCTAGGCCCGCCGGCAGGGGAGGGTGCCGCTCTAAAGGTGATGGGCCGTCCGCGTCATGACCTTGGCGGCGAGCCGCATCAGCCCTCGTACGGGCGCGGGCAGGTCGACCCCGCCCAGTGCCCGGGCTTCCTCGGCGTGGCGGGCCTCCTCTTCCTTCATCTGCGCGACGATGGCCCGCGAACTCTGGTCTCCCTCCGGCAGCCGTTCCAGATGGCTCGCCAGGTGGGCTTCAACCTGGCGTTCGGTCTCGATGACGAAACCCAGGCTGACCTTGTCGCCGATCAGCCCGGCGGCGGCACCGATCGCGAAGGCGCCCCCATACCAGAGCGGATTGAGCAGGCTGGGGCGGTCGTTGAGCGCGCGGAGCCGGGCGGCGCACCAGGCGAGGTGGTCGACCTCTTCCTGGGCGGCGTGCTCAAGGTGCTGGCGCAGCGCTTCGTCGCGCGTGGTCAGGGCCTGAGCGCGGTAAAGCGCCTGCGCACAGACCTCGCCGACATGGTTGACCCGCATCAGCGAGGCGGCCAGCTTGCGCGCCGATTCCTCCAGCGGGGCGTCCATCGCCGCGGGCGCGGGCGCGGGCCTGACCGTGGGCGCGACTCCCGCCAGCGTCTTCAAGCTGTGGTCCAGCGTGGATATCCACGCGTCCGCTCTAGACAATATGCGCGCCGGGCGCGAACTCTGAAATTCCATCTTGAATGCTCGCCGTGGGCATGGGACCGCAGTTTAGGAGCGTGGCGTCAAGCGGTTCGCCGGTGCGGGTTGATCCTTTGTGCGAATGCGTGATGACACAATTTTTTAATCCCATACGCGTTGCTTCGACCCAACGAAATCAGGACTTTTACGGGGTAGCGGCTGGTCAGGCGTGATCGGACCTGTTGCAATACACCACAGCTTCATTGCAGGAGCTTGGTTTGCGGGCGATCTACCAACCGCAACCTCATTGAAGATCTAGGAGTCTCTAATGAAGAAATCTCTCGTCGCGCTGGCTGTGCTGGCTGGTTTCGCTGGTGCCGCTGCCGCTCAATCGTCCGTCACGCTGTTCGGCGTCATCGACGTGGCTGCCCGTTACACGAAGGCCAATGGCCAGGACACGAAGCAACTGACGAACGACGGCAGCTCCTCCAGCCGCATCGGCGTCCGTGGCGTCGAAGACCTGGGTGGCGGCCTGAAGGCTGGCTTCTGGCTGGAAGGCGCCCTGGCTGCCGACACCGGCACCGCTGACGCTACCCGCTTCTGGGGCCGTCGCGCTTCCGTGAGCCTGATGGGCGACTTCGGTGAAGTCCGTCTGGGCCGTGGCAAGACCTCGACCCGCCTGGTCGTCGATGACTTCGACGTCTACAGCACCACCGGTCTGGGCGACGTCACCCGCACGTACAGCCTGCTGGGCTCGAACATCGACACGATCAACCGTGCCGACAACCTGGTTCAGTACTTCCTGCCGGCCGACCTGGGCGGCGTGTACGGCTCGTTCGACGTGGCCGCTGGTGAAGGCACCGACGGCAAGAAGTCGTACGGTGGCCGTCTGGGCTACAAGGCCGGCGACCTGAACGTCGCTGGTGGCTACCAGACCACCGACTCGCTGAACTCGAAGTACAAGCAGCTGTCCCTGGGCGCCAGCTACGACTTCAAGATCGTCAAGGTGCAAGGCCTGTTCAGCCAGCTGAAGTTCGGTTCGCGCAAGCAGAACCTGTACACGATCGGCGCCGTGGTGCCGGTGACGGCTGCCGGTTCGGTGACCGCTCAGTACACCAAGGCTGAGACCAACGGTGCTGCCGACGCTGGCCCGCAAGCAGCTCGTGGCGACGCGCAAGCGTTCACGATCGGCTACCAGCACAACCTGTCGAAGCGCACCGCGCTGTACACGACGGCCTCCATCATCGACAACGACAACTCGAACTTCCGCGTGCAGAACAATGCCGTGGCGTCCGCTGTCGGCGGCAAGTCGGGTGGCATCGACGTCGGTATCAAGCACAGCTTCTGATCCTCGGATCAGCGCACTGCGCTACGAAAGCCGCCCCTCGGGGCGGCTTTTTTTCGTCTCAACGTTTGCCCGTACCGCCCCTGTCCCGCAGGTGCCAGGTCTTGCGTGAGCCGATCAAGCACTGTCGTCGCAACGCACTGTTGTTGATTTTGTAGACAGTCTTCGCGGGTTTTCCCTCTGTCGGAGCGTCACAAACTTGACAGGGTTTGCTCGCGTGGGCGATGTGCAACACAAAGCGTCTCCGTCTGGGGGCTTCGCTGAGAATCGATTCCGGCGACCACACCAAACATACAGGAGACATCACATGAAGAAAGCCGCCTTGGCGCTGAGCATCCTTGCAGCGAGCACCAGTGCCGCCTGGGCACAATCGAGCGTGCAGCTCTACGGCATCGTCGACGTGGGTCTGCGCTGGACCAGCAACGCGAACGCCGGAAGCTCCGAGAAGCAAGTCATCCCCGGCGGCATGTCCCAGAGCCGCCTCGGCGTGAACGTGACCGAGGACATGGGCGGCGGTCTGAAGGCCATCGCCAACCTCGAACACCGCCTGAACTCCGACACCGGCACCGTGGCCGCCGCCGACTTCTGGCGCCAGTCCTGGGTTGGCATCCAGTCGGCCGACTTCGGCCGCCTGACCCTGGGTCGTCAATACAACATCCTGTTCGACATCTACACGTCGACCTACGCATCGTTCAAGTACTCGCCTTACATCGAGGCCTACAAGCCCGAGATCGGCCTGTCGATGGGCGCGCGCCAGGACAACATGGTCAAGTACCTGTTCGAGACCGGCCCTGTCCGCGGCGAAATCCAGGTCTCGGCCGGGGAAGGCAACTCGCAGAACAAGTCGTTCGGCGGTCTGCTGCGCTACAACCAGGGCCCCATCGCCTTCGGCGGCGCCTACTTGCAGGTCGAGGACACCCTGGGCAAGAAGGTCAAGGGCTACACCGCTGGCGGCGCGTACACGGACGGTCCGTGGTACATCAACCTCTCCTGGGCGACCAACAAGTTCGACCAGGGCGGCCTGCTGGGCGCTGCCTACACGTCCGGCCTGCTGGGCACCGTGCTGAATGCCGCCGCCAATGACGTGAAGAAGCGCGACATGATCTCCGCCGGCGCTGCCTATCAACTGACTCCGCAGCTGAACCTGGGCGCCCACTACTGGTATGCCACGCAGACGCACTACAGCGCGCCGCTGGCCAACACCAAGAGCAAGGGCCACTACTTCGCCTTCGTGGCCGACTACGCCTTCTCCAAGCGCACGGACGTCTACCTCGAACTGGACTACACCAAGCACGAAGGTGCAGTCCGCTTCGCCAACAACGCCGAGAAGCGCGGCGGTTCGATCGTCGGTATCCGTCACCGCTTCTGACCGGTCCGTCGCGCGCGGTCTTCCGCGCGCGCCGACGGCCTTGCCAAACCGCCTTCGGGCGGTTTTTTCGTTGGCGGACGTCGGTCGAGGCGACGTCGCGTTCATGCCGCGTCAAGGGCTAACCCACTTGCCGGTGGGCGTACGCTCCTCGATGATGGGTTCCTTCTGAAGCGTCCCGCCTCCGGGGTCAGGTCGTGCCAGGGCAGGTCACAAGCCGCTCGCCCGAGCCCAAGCCGGAGGCCCCCGTCCATGCTGGTTTTCATTCTTCGCCGCCTGGCGCAGGCCGTCGTCGTCATGCTGACGGTGGCCTTCATCGCCTTCATGCTGTTCCAGTACGTCGGCGATCCGGTCAACAACCTGCTCGGTCAGGACGCCACGCCGGAACAGCGCGAGCAACTCCGCAAGGACCTCGGGCTCGATCAGAGCTTCATCGTGCAGTTCGCGCACTTCGCCGGCAATGCGGCGCAGGGCGAGTTCGGGGTCAGCCTGAAGCAGGGCCGCAAGGTCTCCGCGCTGATCGCCGAGCGGTTCCCGGCGACGCTCGAGCTGTCGGCGACGGCGGCGGTGATCGCGCTGGTGTTCGGCATTCCGCTCGGCGTCTACGCGGCGCTGCGGCGGGGAAGCTTCGGCTCCCAACTCCTGATGACGCTGTCGCTGCTGGGTGTGGCGCTGCCGACCTTTCTCATCGGGATCCTGCTGATCCTCGTCTTCGCGGTGCAGCTGGCCTGGCTGCCAAGCTATGGCCGGGGCGAGGTGGTGATGCTCGGCGGCTGGAGCACCGGCCTGCTGACCGGCGACGGGCTGCGCCATCTGCTGCTGCCGGGCATCACGCTGGCGGTGTTCCAGTTGACGCTGATCATGCGCATCGTGCGCGCCGAGATGTTGGAGGTCCTGCGCGCCGACTACATCAAGTTCGCCCGCGCCCGCGGCCTCAGCGACCGCACGATCTACTTCGGCCACGCGCTCAAGAACACGCTGGTCCCCGTCATCACGATCACCGGCCTGCAGCTGGGATCGCTGATTGCCTTTGCGATCATCACCGAGACCGTGTTTCAATGGCCCGGCATGGGGTTGCTGTTCATCCAGGCGGTGCAGTTCGCCGACATTCCGGTGATGGCGGCCTATCTCTGCCTGATCTCGCTGATCTTCGTCGTGATCAACTTGGTCGTCGACCTGCTGTACTTCGCCGTCGATCCGCGCTTGCGCGTGAGTGGCGGCGCGCACTGACATGAACGTTCCAGAGCACCTGACCGCCACCGCGGCGGGCACCTACCAGCGGCTCTTCGAGGCGCGCGGTGAGCTCGTCGCGTTGCGCCGCGAACTGCACACGATGCCGGAACTCGGCTTCGAAGAGCATCGCACCGCCGCGCGCATCGTGCAGGCGCTGAAGGCCTGCGGCGTCGATGAGATCCACCAGGGTCTCGGGCGCACCGGGATCGTCGCGACCATCCATGGGCAGACGACGCCGGGTACCGCGCCAAGACTCTTCGGATTGCGTGCCGACATGGACGCACTGCCGCTGCGTGAGCAGAACGACTTCGCCTGGCGCTCCTCGACGCCCGGCCTGATGCATGCGTGCGGCCACGACGGCCATTGCGCGATGCTGGTGGGCACGGCCCGCTACCTGGCGCAGACGAGGCGCTTCGCGGGCACGGCCGTGCTGGTGTTCCAGCCTGGCGAGGAGGGATACGGCGGCGCGCGCGAGATGATCGCCGACGGCCTGTTCGACCGCTTCCCCGTCGAATCCATCTATGCCATGCACAACTGGCCGCACCTGCCGCCCGGCAAGATCGGCCTGAACCGCGGCGCGATGATGGCGGCGGCGGACCGCGTGAACATCACGATCCAGGGCCGCGGCGGCCATGGTGCGCACCCGCACCTGAGCGTCGATCCGGTGCTGATCGCCGGCCACGTGATCACCGCGGTGCAGAGCCTGGTGTCGCGCAACATCGCGCCGATCGAACAGGCGGTCGTCAGCCTGTGCTCGATGCATGCCGGTGAGCCGAGCGCCTTCAGCGTGATCCCCGAGGCCGCGCAGTTGACCGGTACCGTGCGCAGCTTCAAGCCCGAGGTGCAGCAACTGCTCGAGGAGCGGATGACGCGCCTGGTCGAATCCGTCGCGCTGGGCTTCGGCGCGAGCGCCAAGGTCGATTACCAGCGCCTTTATCCCGCGACGGTCAACAGCGCGCGCGAAGCCGACTTCGCCGTGCGTGTCGCGCAATCGCTGGTCGGCGCCGAGAACGTCGACGACAAGCTCGTGCCGAGCATGGGTTCGGAGGACTTCGCCTTCATGCTGCAGGCCCGGCCCGGCGCCTACCTGCGGCTGGGGCAAGGTGGGCCTTGCGGACTGCATCAACCGCGCTACGACTTCAACGACGAGATCCTGCCACTCGGGTCCGCGCTGTTCGCGGCCCTGGTCGAGCAGGGCCTGCCGCTCGCGCCGCATTGAGCGGGTTCGTTCCCGTCCCGCCCGCCCGCCATCGACCCGACAGCCCGCTCTTCCGATCCCCGAATGACCGCTTCCCTTCCTCCTGCGCCGGCCTCCGGCTCGCCGACGCCACGTCCGCCGAATGCGCTGAAGCGCTTCCTCGACGGCGACGTCTGGCACTCGTTCACGCGGTCGCCGTTCGCGATGGTCGCGGCCGTCGTCGCACTGTGCTGCCTGGTCTGCGCCCTGTTCGCGACCTGGATCGCGCCGCACGATCCCTTCGACCTCTCCGCGCTGGAGCTGATGGACTCGCGGCTGCCGCCGGCGTGGGTCGAAGGGGGATCGTCGAAATACCTGCTCGGCACCGACGATCAGGGGCGCGATCTGCTCTCCGCGATCATGTACGGCGCGCGGATCTCGCTGCTGGTGGGTGTGGCGTCGGTGATCCTGTCGATGATCATCGGCGTCGGTCTTGGCCTGCTGTCCGGATTCGTCGGCGGCAAGGTGGATGCCTTCATCATGCGCATCTGCGACGTGATGCTCTCCTTCCCGTCCATCCTGATCGCGCTGCTGATCGATGGCGTCGGTCGTGTCGTGTTCAAGGACGCGCACGAGTCGCTCGCGTTCGCGGTGCTCATCCTCGCGATTTCGCTGACCGGCTGGGTGCAGTACGCGCGCACGGTGCGCGGCTCGACGATGGTCGAACGCAACAAGGAGTACGTGCAGGCGGCGCGCGTGATCGGCGTCCAGCCGATGGCGATCATGTGGCGCCACGTGCTGCCCAACGTCACCGGTCCGGTGCTGGTGCTGGCGACGCTGCAGGTCGCGTCGGCGATCCTGACCGAGGCGACCCTGTCCTTCCTGGGCGTCGGCGTGCCGCCGACCAGCCCCTCGCTGGGCACCTTGATCCGCATCGGCAACGACTTCCTGTTCTCCGGCGAATGGTGGATCACGATCTGGCCCAGCACGATGCTGGTGCTCATCACGGTGTCGGTGAACATGCTCGGTGATTGGCTGCGCGACGCGCTCAATCCCCGCCTGCGCTGATCGATGGACGGCCCCATGACCGCACCCGCCCCCCTGCTGCAAGTCCGCCATCTGCGCGTGGAGTTCCCGACCCGGCGCGGCACGCTGCTCGCGCTCGACGACGTGTCCTTCGACATCGCGCCGGGCGAAGTGCTCGGCGTCGTCGGTGAATCCGGCGCCGGCAAGTCGCTGACCGGTTCGGCGATCATCGGCCTGCTCGAGCCGCCCGGGCGCATCGCCGGCGGCGAGATCCTGCTCGACGGCCGACGCATCGACAACCTGCCCGCCGACCAGATGCGCCGCGTGCGCGGTCGCCAGATCGGCGCGATCTTCCAGGATCCGTTGACCTCGCTGAATCCGCTGTACACGGTGGGTCGGCAACTGATCGAGACGATCACGACGCACCTCGGCCTCAGCGCGAAGCAGGCACGTGCCCGCGCGATCGAACTCCTCGCGGCGACCGGCATCCCGGCGCCGGAGGCCCGCGTGGACCAGTACCCGCATCAGTTCTCCGGCGGCATGCGGCAACGCGTGGTCATCGCGCTCGCGCTCGCGGCAGATCCGAAGCTCATCGTCGCCGACGAGCCGACCACGGCGCTGGACGTGTCCATCCAGGCGCAGATCATCGCCTTGTTGAAGCGCGTCTGCCGCGAGCAGGGGGCGGCGGTGATGCTGGTCACGCATGACATGGGCGTGATCGCCGAGACCTGCGACCGCGTGGCGGTCATGTATGCCGGGCGTGTCGCGGAGATCGGACCGGTGCAGGAGGTGATCCACCGTCCCGGCCACCCGTACACCTCGGGCCTGATGGGTTCCATCCCCGCGATGGACGAGGACCGCGAGCGGCTCGTGCAGATCGACGGCGCGATGCCACGCCTCACCTCGATTCCGACCGGCTGCGCCTTCCATCCGCGCTGCCCTCGTGCGTTCGACCGCTGCCACGAGCAGCGCCCTGAGTTGATGAAGGCAACCGCGACCCAGGCGGCGTGCTGGTTGCATGCCGCGGACGTCGCCGTCGTGCAGGGAGGCGTGGCATGACGGTGCTGAATGAGATGCCGCCGCGCTCGGCGGGCGCGGCGGATGGCGGACAGGCGATCGCCGGGCCGGGTCCGATCCTGGTCGAGGTGCGCGACCTGGCGAAGACCTTCGACGTGTCGGCACCCTGGTTGAATCGCGTGATCGAACGCAAGCCCCGGCAGTTCGTCCATGCGGTGGACGGCGTCAGTTTCGCGATCGAGAAGGGGAAGACGCTCGCCCTGGTCGGGGAGTCGGGTTGCGGCAAGAGCACCGTGGCCCGGTTGCTGGTCGGCTTGTACGCGCCGACGCATGGCGAGGTCCGCTTCGACGATGCCGACATCGCGACCACGCTGAAGGGGCCGGCGGCGCTGGCGCTGCGGCGCCGGATGCAGATGATCTTCCAGGATCCGTATGCGAGCCTGAACCCGCGCTGGAAAGTGCAGGACATCGTCGCCGAGCCGCTGCGCGAGCATGGCCTGGTGCGAGACGTGCAGGGCTTGAAGCAGCGCGTCGGCGATCTGCTGCAATCGGTGGGCCTGTCGCCCGCGGATGCGGAGAAGTTCCCGCATCAATTCTCCGGCGGCCAGCGTCAGCGCATCTCGATCGCGCGCGCGCTGGCGACCGAGCCGGAGTTCCTCGTCTGCGACGAGCCGACCTCCGCGCTGGACGTCTCGGTGCAGGCGCAGGTCCTGAACATCATGAAGGACCTGCAGCGCAAGCAGGGGCTGACCTACCTGTTCATCTCGCACAACCTCGCGGTGGTGCGGCACGTGGCCGATCAGGTGGGCGTGATGTACCTGGGCCGGCTGGTCGAGCAGGCCGACAAGCGAGCGTTGTTCGCGACGCCGCGGCATCCCTACACGCGGATGCTGCTCGACGCGATTCCGGACATCCACATGACGGGGCGTTCGCGCACCCCCGTGCAGGGGGAAGTGCCGAATCCGTTGAATCCCCCGAGCGGGTGCAGCTTCCACCCCCGTTGCCCGCATGCGAACGCGCGCTGCAGCGCGGAGCGACCGCAGTTGCTCACGGTCCAGGGAACGCGCGTGGCCTGCCACGCGGTGGAAGAAGGTCGGATCTGAAGTCCGCCTGGCGCGGAGCTCGCAGCGTCAGTTCGCGGCGCTAGCCGCCGAGCTCGGTGATGAGGTGGGCGATGAGGCGGACGGTGAGGCCGTCGACCCCGAGACGGGCGCCGGATGTTTGGCCTGCGGCAATTGCAGTGGGCGCTTCTGGCCGCAGGCGCTGACGGCGAGCGCGGCCGCGCACAACATCAGGGTCGTCATGGCCTTGGTGGCGCGGCGGCGGGTCGGCGTGGAGGCAGCGCCTACACTTCGCGTCTTCACGTTCTTCATGGGCTCGCAGTCTAGTCCCTCGCGAGCCCCCTTCCGACTGCCCATGACGCCCACTCCGCTCACCGATGCCGACTACGACGCCCGCACCGACGCCGTGTTGACCAGCATCGAATCCGACATCGACGCCTGGCTCGACGACGATGTGGTCGACATCGACCAGCATCGCACCGGCGGACTGCTGGAGCTGGAGTTCCCGGATCGCAGCAAGATCGTCGTGAACACGCAGCCGCCGTTGCACGAACTCTGGCTCGCGTCGCGGCGCGGCGGTTATCACTTCAAGTTCGTCGACGGGCAATGGATAGACACCAAGGATGGCGTCGCTTTCTTCGCGCGGCTGTCGGAGGAAGCTTCACATCACGCGGGCAAGACGCTGGCGTTCTCCGCAGTCTGACTGCGTCGATCGAGCGCGATCGACCCGACCGGGAGGCCTTTTCTCCGTGTCCCTCCTTCGACTGCCTCCCGGCAGTCGAATTCCCTCCTTGACCTCCGAAAAGGCCTCCCGATCGGGTCGATCCGGGAGAGTCTGAGGCGTTCGAGGAAGCGAAAGGGCTATCGCTTGAAAAGGTCGAGGATGCTCTTCTTCTCTTCCTCCGAGCCGCTGGTGGGCACGTGCTCCTCGTTGCCCAGCGCCTTCACGCCGCTGTTGCCAGCGAACTCGTCGTAGTACCACTCGCCATTGAAGTTGACGACGCCTTCGGGCGGCTGGATTTCCTGGACCGGCGTGTTGCGCAGCGCGTACTGCATGAACTCGATCCACACCGGCAGCGCCAAGCCGCCGCCGGTCTCGCGATCGCCCAGTTTGCGCGGCTGGTCGTAGCCGATCCACACCACCGACACCAGCTCCGGCTGGAAACCGGCGAACCAGGCATCCATCGAGTCGTTGGTCGTGCCGGTCTTGCCGTAGATGTCCGGGCGCTTGAGCGTGGCCTGCGTGCGGGCCGCCGTGCCGCTGCGTGCGACCTCCTGCAGCAGGCTGTCCATCAGGTAGGCGTTGCGGGGTTCGATGGCGCGCTGCGAATCCTCGAAGGTCTTGGGCTGCTGCTGATAAAGCACGCGGCCGGCGTGATCGGTGATGCGCTGCACCAGTTGCGGCGCAATGCGGTAACCGCCGTTGGCGAAGACGGAGTAGGCCTGGGCCATCTGCATCGGCGTCACCGACCCGGCGCCCAGCGCCATCGTCAGATAGGCCGGGTGCTTGTCCGCGTCGAAGCCGAAGCGCGTGATCCAGTCCTGCGCGTACTTCACGCCGACCGACTGCAGCACCCGGATGGACACCATGTTCTTGGATTTGGCCAACGCGCGTCGCAGCGGCATCGGCCCGTCGAACTGACCGTCGTAGTTCTTCGGTTCCCACGGCTGGCTACCGGTCGTCGTCGCGTCGAAGAACAGCGGCCCGTCGTTGACGACGGTCGCGCCGTTGAAGCCCTTCTCCAGCGCGGCCGAGTAGATGAACGGCTTGAAGCTGGAGCCCGGCTGCCGCCAGGCTTGCGTGACGTGATTGAACTTGTTCTTGTTGTAGTCGAAGCCGCCCACCAGCGCCCGCACGCTGCCGTCCTTCGGGCTGAGGGCCACCATCGCGCCCTCGACCTCCGGCAGTTGGGTGATCGTCCACTCGTCCTTGTTGTTCCTGGACAGCTTGATCACGCGGATCACCGCACCGCGGCGGATGCGCGTCTTCGGGTTGCCCTTGTCGGACAGCCCGGAAGTGGCCGGCTTCAGGCCCTCGCCGGTGATGGTCACCGACTCGCCGCTCTGCAGCGCCGCCACGACCTGCTTCGGGCTGGACTCCAGCACCACGGCCGCCAGCAGTTCGTCGTTGGCCGGATGGTCGGAGAGCGCCTCGGCGATGCGGGTGTCCAGTTCCTTGGGGTCGGCCGGCAGGTCCACGTAGGCCTCGGGCCCCCGGTACACCTGGCGGCGCTCGTAGTCCATGATCCCGCGGCGCAGGGAGCGGTAGGCACGCTCCTGCTCGTCGGCGTGCAAGGTCAGGTAGACATTCAGGCCGCGCGTGTACGCCTCATCCCCGTACTGGCTGAAGATCAGTTGGCGGGCGAGTTCGGCCACATACTCGGCATGGTTGGCGGCCTCCTGAGGCGGCCGGATACGCAATTTCTCGGCCTTGGCCTGGGCGTGCTGCTCGGGCGTGATGAAGCCCATCTCCAGCATCCGGTCGATGATGTATTGCTGGCGCAACAGTGCACGGCGAGGATTGTTGATCGGGTTGTAAGCAGATGGTGCTTTCGGCAACCCGGCGAGCATCGCCGCCTCGGCGATCGACAAGTCCTTGAGCGGCTTGCCGAAGTAGACCTCGCTGGCCGCCGCGAAGCCGTAGGCGCGGTGCCCCAGGAAGATCTGGTTCATGTAGATCTCGAGGATCTTCTCCTTGGGCAGCGCGCTTTCGATCTTCAGCGCCAGCAGGATTTCGTAGATCTTCCGGGTGAAGGTCTTCTCGGTGGAGAGATAGAAGTTCCGCGCCACCTGCATCGTGATGGTGGAGGCGCCCTGGCTCTTGGACTCGCTCACGTTGGCCAGGCCGGCCCGGATCACGCCCAGGTAGTCCACGCCGCCGTGCTGATAGAAGCGCGCGTCCTCGATGGCCAGGATCGCGTCCTGCATCACCTTGGGGATCTCGCGGATGTCGGAGTAGCTGCGGCGCTCCTCCCCGTACTCGGCCAACAGCTGGCCCTCGCTGGACATCACCCGCAGCGGCAACTTCGGCCGGTAGTCGGTGAGGCCGCTGATGTCAGGCAACTGCGGGTAGGCGATCGCCAAGGCCATGCCGGCCAGCAGCACGGCTGCGCCCACCCCGGCCAGCACCAGCCCGAAGAGCCAGCCGAGCAGCCGCACGAACCAGGGCCGGCGCGGCTTGGCGTCGCGCTCGGCCTTCTTTCGAGCGGTGGCTTGCTTCTCGCTCTTCCCTTTCCTGGAAGCGCTGCCCTGGCCCGAATCGGACGGGGCGTCGAAGGAGGGTTCGTTGTCGGGGGAATTCTTCGAGGGCATGGGCCGGAGTGTGCAATCTTGCGTGCCTGGCCGCGCCCTATCAGGGCCTGTACGGGTGACGATGCGGGCCGCGAGCGACGATTATAGGAACGGCCCCAGACGGGGCTCCGGCTGTCCGATCCGCTGCCTCTTGACTGTTACAGGCGTCGTGGAGACTTTGGCGGACACTGCGCGGCTGCCTTTTCTCCCACCCGGGACATCCCTCTTGAAGGTGTCTTGGACGGGGATTCGGCCAAGCGGGAATCTCAGCAAGCCCATTCCAAATGGGGAGTAAATGCGTCATTTTTTGGCGCTTTACCACCCATAGATGGCGTGTATGTTACGCAACGCTGCGTTACTTGCTGTGACCGCTTTGCCTTGGGGCGACAAAGGCTTTGCTGATAGCATTCAAGTAACTTATTAACAAACCGGCGCATGAGCGGCGCGTTGGGGGAACGCATCATGGGGCTGTTGGACCTACTGCGCGGACGTGCGCATCCACCCATGATTGGCCTGGACATCTCATCGTCCAGCGTCAAGCTTGTGGAATTGAGTCAAAACTCGAACGGCGAATACGTGCTTGAACGTTTCGCCACGGAGCCATTCGAAAAGGGCTGGATTACTGACGGCCAGATCGAGAAATTCGACGAGGTCGCGGACGCCGTCCGCCGGGTGGTCACGCGCAGTGGCAGCAGGACCCGGCAGGCATCGCTGGCGATGCCGCAGAGTTCGGTGATCACCAAGAAGATCATGCTGCCGGCCGGCCTCCGCGAGGAGGAGCTCGAGCTGCAGGTCGAGGCGGAAGCCAACCAGTACATCCCGTTCTCCCTGGACGAGGTCTCGCTGGATTTCTGCGTGATCGGTCCGAGCCCGACGTCGGTCGGTGACGTCGAGGTGCTGATCGCCGCGTCCCGCAAGGATCGCGTGCAGGACCGTCAGGCGTTGGCGGAAGCCGCAGGCTTGAAGCCGGTCGTGCTGGACATCGAATCCCACGCATCGCGGATGGCGGTCGGCCGTCTGGTCGAGACCCTGCCCAACGAGGGCAAGGATGCGCTGGTCGCGCTGTTCGAGATCGGTGCCGACACCACCTCGCTGAAGGTGCTGCGTGACGATGAAATGCTCTACGACCGCGACCAGGCCTTCGGTGGCTCGCAGTTGACGCAGCTGATCTCCCGGCAGTACGGCTTCTCGTTCGAGGAGGCAGAGCTGAAGAAGCTCAGCGGCGAACTACCGGACGACTACGAGACCCAAGTGCTGAATCCCTTCGTCGATTCGCTGTCGCAGGAGATCGGCCGGGCGCTCCAGTACTTCTTCACCAGCACGCCGCATCACAAGGTCCACTACGTGATGCTGGCCGGTGGGACTGCCACGCTGCCCGGTCTGAAAGAGCGGGTGACCGAACTGACCGGCTTCGCGTGCATGGTGGTCAATCCTTTCGAGAACATGGTGCTCGGGTCTGCGGTGCGCGAATCCAAGCTGCGCCGTGAAGCTCCGGCGTATCTGACGGCGTGCGGCCTCGCCATGCGGAGGTTCTTTCAGTGATTCTGATCAACCTGCTCCCGCACCGTGAGGAGAAGCGCAAGCGCCGCAAGGCCGCGTTCTTCGTCGGGCTGGGAATGTCCTTCGCCGTCGGCGTGCTGATCGCCGCCTTCATCTACCTGCTCTTGCAGCAGCTGACCGCCGCCCAGGCGAGCCGCAACGACTACCTGAAGGCCGAGATCACCAAGCTCGACATTCAGATCAAGGACATCGCGACGTTGCGCGCAGAGATCGACGCCTTGCGTGCACGCCAGCGCGCGGTCGAGAACCTGCAGAGCGACCGGAATACGCCGGTGCACCTGCTCAACGAGCTCGCGAAGTTCACGCCTGAAGGCGTGTTCCTGCAGTCGGTCCGGCAGGTCAACAAGGCGGTGGTGGTCGCCGGCGTGGCAGCGTCGAATGAGCGCGTGTCGGAGATGTTGCGCAATCTGAGTCGGGCGGAGTGGGTCGAGAGTCCCGATCTCGTGGAGATCAAGGCGGCGCCGGTGAATCCCCGCGACCCGCGCCGGCTGTTCGATTTCTCCATCAAGGTCGGCATCAAGAGCGCGACGCCGGAACCGGCGGCAGGCGCCGCCAGCGGCCCTGGCGCGAAGCCGGGTGCGGACGCTCCGGCGAAGAAGGTGTGAGGACCCCATGGCAAGCATGAAAAACCTGGACCTCAACGCCTGGTTCGCGGACTTCTCCGGCCAGTTCCAAAACCTGAACATGCAGGAGCCGGGCCAATGGCCGCCGGCACCGCGCTATGCCGCCTTTGTCGTGGTGGCGCTTTTGACTGTGGTGCTGGGCTGGTTCGCCGTGCTGTCGGATGAGCAATCGGCGTTGGACGCTGAGGTCCAGAAGGAACCGCAGTTGAAGGAAGACTTCAACAACAAGCTGACGCAAGCCGTGAACCTGCCGGAGCTGCGCAAGCAGAAGAGTCAGGTCGAGGAGTACGTCCTTCAGCTCGAGAAGCAGTTGCCGGGCAAGGCCGAGATGGATGCGTTGCTGTCGGACATCAACCAGGCGGGCTTGGGCCGCGGCCTGCAGTTCGAACTGTTCCGGCCCGGGAGCATCGTCATGCGCGACTATTACGCCGAGCAGCCGATCGCGATCAAGGTGTCTGGGCGTTATCACGACATCGGCGCCTTCACGGCGGATGTCTCGAACCTGTCGCGGATCGTGACGTTGCACGACCTGTCGATCGTCGTGCCAGGTGCTTCCCCGAACGCGGCCACGCCACCGCGAACCGACACCAACACGACGCTGTCGATGGAAGCCACGGCCCGGACCTATCGCTACCTTGATCCGGCTGAGGTCGAGGAACAGAGGAAGGCCGCGGCGACGGCGGCGGCGGCGGAGAAGAAGAAATGACACGCTTCGTTCGCACTCGCATGTCTTCATCTCGTATGGCAGCCCGGCACCCAGCGCGAATGCGCGCGCTCAGCCTGCTCGGTTTGACCCTGACGGGAGCACTGCTGGCCGGTTGTACCTCCGGTTCCGACGAACTCCAGCAATGGATGGAGGAGCAGCGCCAGCAGACGCGCCCCACCGTCAAGCCGCTCACGCCGCCGAAGACTTTCCAGCCCCAGCCCTACGAGGCGCAGGCGGTGGTCGATCCCTTCAGCACGCAGAAGTTGACGGTGGCGTTGCGGCGCGAGGCTGCCCAGCCAAGTTCGCTGCTGGCCGCCGAAATGAAGCGTCGTCGCGAGCCGCTGGAGGCTTTCCCGCTGGATTCGATGGCGATGGTCGGCAGCGTTTCCAGGGAGGGTCGTCCCTACGCATTGCTGCGGGTCGACAACCTGCTGTACCAGGCGCGGGTCGGTGACTACATGGGGCAGAACTTCGGCCGCATCACCAAGATCAGCGAAACCGAAATCACGTTGCGAGAAGTCGTCCAGGACGCTGCGGGCGAATGGATTGAACGCACCAGTACTCTCCAGCTTCAGGAGCAGGGACGATGAAGAACACTGTTGTGGAGAACGCTTCGATGAGCGTCCGTACGAGGGAATCCGAAGGGCGCGTCAAGCGCTGGCAAGCGCTGGCCTGCGCCGTGGGCCTGGCGGTGCTGCTGCCGGTGCAGGCGTGGGCACAGAACATGATCCGGTCGATCAGTGCGACCCAGCAGTCGGGTACGGACATCGTCCGTATCGAACTGGCGCAGCCGTTGACCGAATTGCCACGCGGCTTCGCCGTGCAGGTGCCTCCTCGTATCGCGCTGGATCTTCCCGGCGTGTCGAACGGCCTCGGACGCAACGCGGTCGAGATCAATTCGGGCAACATGCGTTCGGCCAACGTCGCGCAGGCCGGTGATCGATCGCGCGTCGTGCTGAATCTGCGTCAGGCCAGCACGTTCCGCGCGCAGTTGCAGGACAACTCGCTGCTGATCTTCCTGGACGCCGCTGCGGGCGCCGCGCCCGCCGCCACCGCGGCTGCAGCAGCCGAGCCGGTTCACTTCGCACCGAGCCAGAACGCTGCCGCGCAAGGGCTGCAGGACATCGATTTCCGTCGCGGCAACGACGGGGCGGGCCGCGTTGTCGTGAACCTGCCGAGCAGCCAGGTCGGCGTGGACATCCAGCAGCAGGGGCAGAACCTGGTGGTGGAGTTCCTGCGCAGCACGCTGCCGGAACGCCTGCGTCGCAAGCTGGACGTCACCGACTTCGGAACCCCGGTCCAATCGATCACCGCCACGCAGCAGGGTGATCGCGTGCGCCTCGTCGTGACACCCAAGGGCATCTGGGAGCACAGCGCCTACCAGAGCGACAACCAGTTCGTGCTTGAGGTGCGTCCCCAGAAGGTCGATCCGAACAAGCTGACGCAAGGTCCCGGCTACGCGGGCGACAAGCTGAGCCTGAACTTCCAGAACATCGATGTTCGGGCGTTGCTGCAGGTCATTGCCGACTTCACCAACTTCAACGTCGTCACCAGTGACACCGTCACCGGCAACGTGACCCTGCGCCTGAAGGACGTCCCTTGGGACCAGGCGCTGGACATCATCCTGCAGGCCAAGGGCTTGGGCATGCGCAAGTCCGGCAATGTGCTGTGGATCGCGCCGAAGGAAGAGCTCGCCAACAAGGAAAAAGCCGAGTTGGAAGCCAAGCAGGCCGTGGCCCAACTGGAGCCGCTGCGCACGCAGTCGTTCCAGATGAACTACACGAAGGCTGAAGAGGTCGCGAAGGGCTTGACCGGGCAGAACAACCAGGGTGGTGGCGGTAACCAGACGTCGCGCATCCTGTCGTCCCGCGGCAGCGTGATCTGGGAAACACGCACGAACCAACTGTTTGTCAGCGACATCCCTTCGAAGCTCGAGGAGATCCAGGCGCTGATCGCAAAGATCGACGTGCCGGTGCGCCAGGTGTTGATCGAGGCGCGCATCGTCGAAGCCGATGACAAGTTCGGCCGCGCTCTGGGTGTGAAGTTGGGCGCGAGCGATCTGCGTGGACGTCAGGGCGGTATTCCGGGCTACAACGTTGGCGGCAGCAACTACGTGACCGTCGGTGGCAACTACTCTGCAGTCGGTTCGGCGACGAACCAGCAGGCGGCTTACAACTACTCGGACACGCAGTTCGTGAGTCTCCCGGCCAACGTGGCTGGTGATGCCTTCGGCGGTGCCACGGCGGCGAATTTCGCACTGTCGCTGTTCAGCGCCACGGCCAACCGCTTCCTGAACCTGGAGATCTCCGCCCTGGAAGCGGACGGTCGCGGCAAGGTGGTGTCCAGCCCGCGTGTCGTCACGGCCGATCAGACGAAGGCGTTGATCGAGCAGGGCGAAGAAATCCCGTATCAGCAGTCGACGTCCAGCGGTGCAACGTCGATCACCTTCAAGAAGGCCGTGCTGAAGTTGGAAGTCACACCGCAGATCACGCCGGAAGGCAACGTGATCCTGACGGTCGACGTCAACAAGGACAGCCGAGGCACGCTGACGCCGCAGGGCTACGCGATCAACAACAAGCATGTGCAAACGCTGGTGCTGGTCGAGAATGGCGGCACGGTCGTGATCGGCGGGATCTACACGCAGGAAGATCTCGAATCCGAGAACAAGGTCCCCTATCTCGGCGATATTCCGCTGCTGGGCAATCTGTTCAAGAACAGGTCGCGCAGCACGGCTAAAACGGAACTCTTGATCTTCATCACGCCGAAGGTGGTGAGCGACCGTGTGACATCGACGCGTTGAGCGTCGGGCCTCGGTCCTGAAAATCGGTGCAACAGGGAGTGGTCGCGCTTAGACGCGCGACGCGCTGGAGTAACAAGCAAATGACGATATTCGCGAAGTTCGCGCGGTTGGTTCGAACCGCAACGCTGGGCGCCTTTGTGGCCGGCACCTTGGCCGCATGCGGCGGCGGTGGTGGCAGTGCAGGGACGCCGGTCAATGGCGGCAATGGCGGAGGAGGCTCCACGCCGACCGCGGTGGCCGACCTGTCGGTGGTGCTGGACCGCGCAACGGTCAGCAACAGTGGTGCCGACACGGTCAAGGTGACCGTGACGGCCGTGGATGCCAACCGGCAGGTGGTCGGGAACGTGCCCCTGGCCTTCGCCGTCGACAGCAACGCGGTGGTCGCTCCTGGTGGCACCAAGACTGACGCCACCACCGGACAGCTGGTCGCGACGGTCTCGATCGGTGCAGACCGCACGAACCGGACCATCACGATCGCTGTCGGCACGGGTTCGATCACAAAGAAGGTGACCTTCGATGTCGTTGACAGCGTGACGGGCGGCAAGGTGGCTGACCTGTCCCTGGTGTTCGATGCCGCGTCGATCCCGAACGATGGTTCCCAGACCGCCAAGCTGACAGTGACCTCGCTGGATGCCAACCGGACGGCGGTGGGCGGCTCTCCGGTGGTCTTCTCGGTCCAGGATCCCGCGAACACGGCCTTTGTGTCGTCAGCGGGTACGACGGACGCGACCTCGGGACAACTCGTCGCGACCGTCTCGGTGGGGTCGAACCACACGAACCGCACGGTGACTGTCACCGCTACCAGCGGTACGGTGGTGCGGACCATCGGCCTGAACATCATTCCGCCGATCACGTCGACACCGGTTGCGAATGACATGACGATGGTGCTGGACAAGATCAGCATCGGCAACACGGGCAGTGACAAGGTGACCGCCACGGTGACCGCCGTCGATGCGCAACGTAACGTTGTTCCCGGTATCCGTATCTCCTTCACCGCAGACAACGGCTCCACGGTCGCCGTCGTGAATGCGACGACCAATGCGCAGGGCCAGGCCGTGGCCACCATCACCAGCGGCGCGGACAAATCCAACCGGCTGATCACTGTCACGGCCAAGAGCGATGCCCTGACGCGCACGGCGACCTTCCAGGTGACCGGCGTGAAGGTGACGGCCTCTGCTGTACCGACGCAGCCGACGGCGGGTTCCACGGGCAACCGTGTCGAGTTCCGTGTCAGCGATGTCAACCAGAACCCGATGACGTTCCAGGCGATCACGGTGTCGGCGCCCGGCCTGCCCACCGCGACCGGCACGACCGACGCCAACGGTGCCTACACCTACACCTATACCGCGCCGGCAACGGCAGGGCCGATTGACATCACCGGCACGTCTGGTGGCGTCAGCACTGCGGTGACCGTCACGGTGCCCTCGAGCTCGTCGACCGTTCCTCCGGCTTCGCCGGCGGTGGTGTCGTCGTCGGTTCAGGCATCCCCGACCGTGGTCAGCGTCAACACGGAGTCGACCAACAACCGGGCGGAACTCCGCGCGATCTTCCTCGCAACGGGCAACCTGCCGGTGAAGAACGTCCGGGTCCGTTTTGACCTGAATGGCGACGCCAACAGCATCGGCGGCACCATCAACTCGGGTCAGCAACTGGTGTACTCGGACGCCAACGGCATCGCCACGACCAGTTATGCCCCGGGCAATCGCGCCAGCCCGACGGGTGGTGTCCAGATCCGCGCGTGCTGGGACTACAACGACTTCGCTGCTACCAGCTGCCCGAACTCGGTGATGACGACGCTGACCGTGGTGTCCGACCCGCTGTCGATCACGATCGGCACGAACGAGTTCATTGACGTCGCCACCAATGATCTGACCTACATCAAGCGTTTCGTCGTGCTGGTCGTGGATGCGGCTGGTCAGCCCAAGGGGGATGTTCAGATCACGCCTTCGTTGGACCTCAACGGTTACTACAAGGGCTACTGGAGCCTGCAGGGCGATGCTTGGCTGCGCCGTTTCGACCGGGACACCCCCGGAAACTTCGTGGCCGGACAGCCTCCCATCTGCAAGAACGAGGATGACAACCGGAATGGTGCGATCGACGGCATCGAAGATCGCAACGGAAACGGCCAGCTGGATCCGCGCAAGTCGGATGCGTCGATCAGCATGACGGGTTCCACGCGCACCGATGCGAATGGTCAGGCCGTTCTGGTGCTGCAGTACCCGCGCAGCGTCGCCAGCTGGGTGAATTTCACCATCACGGCGTCCGCATTCGGCGTGCTGAGCCCGCCTGCCACGTACACCGCCGACCTGCCGTATATCGCGGCCACGCTGGTCGACAAGACGGTGGCCCCCGCGTTCGCGGTCAGCCCGTATGGCCTCGTCCGCAAGGCCTCGGACGGGACCTACTGCACGAACTCGAATTGAGCATGAGGCCTGTTTGTCGCAGGTGATCTCCCTGGTCGGCATGCCCGGCGGTGGCAAGTCCACCGTCGGCCGAATGCTGGCCAGGCAGCTCGACATCGCGTTCATTGACACCGACGCCGAGATCGAAAAGGATCTCGGCGGCGAGTCGATCAAGGACTTCTTCGCCCGTGAGGGCGAAGCGTCGTTTCGGGACCTTGAATCACGCACCATCGGGCGACTGCTCGAGACCGCGAATGCCGGTCAGGAACTCATCCTGGCCACCGGCGGTGGCGCGGTGCTGCGCGAGATCAATCGCGATCTGCTCAAGACGCATTCGACAGTCGTGTACCTACGCTCCTCGCCTGAAGAACTCTTCAGGCGGTTGAGGCACGACACCCAGCGCCCGTTGTTGCAGGTCGCCAATCCGCTGGCGAAGCTGCGCGAACTCTATGCGCAGCGCGACCCGCTCTACCGGCGTTGCGCTCATTTCGTGCTCGAATCGAGTCGCCCCTCGGTGCACGGTTTGGCGAACATGATCCTGATGCAACTGGAGCTTGCGGGGCTCATCGATCCGGCCCGGGTCGCGGCCACCGTGGGGGCGACCGAGGCCCCGTACACTTCCAGGAATGACCGCTCCGGCTCCTGATTCCACGTCCACCGTCGCCATCGACCTCGGCGACCGGCGCTACGACATCCTCGTCGGCCCCGGCCTCTTCGACGCGTCGTCGTCCTGGTCCGGTCTGCCTCGGGCCGCCGCCGCACTCATCGTCACCAACGATGTGATTGCGCCTCTGTACCTCGAGCGGCTCCAGCGGCAGCTTGCTCCGCACTATCCGCGGGTCGAGGCGGTCATCCTGCCGGACGGCGAGCAGCACAAGAGCTGGGCGTCGCTCGATGCGGTCATCGATCACCTGCTGGCCGGCGCGGCCGACCGCAAGACGGTGCTGTTCGCCCTGGGCGGCGGCGTCATCGGCGACCTGACCGGCTTTGCCGCAGCGATCTACATGCGCGGCGTTCCGTTCGTGCAGGTGCCGACCACCTTGCTGGCGCAGGTGGACTCGTCGGTCGGCGGCAAGACGGCCATCAATCATCCGCGTGGGAAGAACATGGTCGGAGCGTTCTATCAGCCGGTGCGAGTCATCGCTGATCTGGACACGCTCGATACGCTGCCTCAGCGCGAGCTCTCGGCGGGTCTCGCCGAGATCATCAAGTATGGACCGATCGCCGATGTGTCTTTCCTCGACTGGATCGAGGACAACCTCGAGGCCATGCTCGCCCGTGAAAAGTCAGCGCTGGCTTACGCGGTGAAGCGCAGTTGCGAGATCAAGGCGTGGGTCGTCGGGCAGGACGAGCGAGAAGCCGGCCTGCGCGCCATCCTCAATTTCGGCCACACCTTCGGTCATGCGATCGAGACCGGGCAGGGTTACGGCGCATGGCTGCACGGCGAAGGGGTCGGCTGCGGCATGGTGCTGGCCTCCGAGTTGTCGGCTCGACTGGGACTCATCCCGGCGGCTTTCGTCGACCGGATGACCCGGTTGATCGAGCGTGCGGGCCTGCCCGTGAAGGCGCCCAGGATGCCGATCGATCGCTGGCTCGAACTCATGCGCGTCGACAAGAAGAACGAGGGGGGCGAGATCCGATTCGTCGTCATCGAAGGCCTCGGCAAGGCCGGTATGAGGGGGGCGCCGGATGCGCTCGTCGCCGAGGTGATCGCGGCTCACACTGAGTCCGTCTCCCACTGACAGCCCGAACCGCCCATGATGATGCTGCGCGCGCCTTATGCCTCCGACCCCGCGCGCAGCCGCGGTCGACGGCACGCCGAAGTGTCGGCGCCGACGCGCAGCGAGTTCCAGCGCGACCGTGATCGCATCGTCCACAGCACGGCGTTCCGCCGGCTGGTCTACAAGACGCAGGTCTTTCTCAACCATGAAGGCGATCTGTTCCGCACGCGGCTGACGCATTCACTGGAGGTCGCGCAATTGGGGCGTTCGATCGCGCGCAGCCTGTCGTTGGACGAAGACCTTGTCGAGACGATCGCGCTTGCGCATGACCTCGGGCATACGCCGTTCGGCCATGCCGGGCAGGATGTGCTGGACGAGTGCATGAAGGCGCATGGCGGCTTCGAACACAACCTGCAATCGCTGCGGGTGGTCGACAAGCTCGAACAGCGCTACCCGACATTCGACGGGCTCAATCTCACTTTCGAAAGCCGCGAAGGCATCCTCAAGCATTGCAGCAAGCGCGACGCCCAGCGCCTCGAGGATCGCGAGCCAGGCGGCGTGGCGGCGCGCTTCCTCCGCGGCGGGCAGCCGAGCCTCGAAGCGCAGCTCTGCAACCTGGCGGACGAAGTGGCCTACAACGCCCACGACGTCGACGATGGCGTGAGGTCCGGACTGGTGACCCTGGAGCAACTGGAGCAGGTGCCGCTGGTGCGGCGCTATCTGCGCGAGACGCTGACCGCCTATCCAGGGCTCGTGGGGAAGCGGCTTCTGGCGGAGACCATCCGCCGCATGTTGTCGCAGCAGGTCTACGACATCATCGACGCGACCCGCGATGCAATCGAGGCGGCCGCCCCTGTGGATGCCGAAGACGCGCGCGCCAAGGGGCCTCTGGTGCGCTTCAGCCCGGAAATGCGTCACGCGAGCACCGAGCTCAAGCGATTCCTGTTCGCCAACCTGTACCGCCATCCGGTGGTGCAGCAACAGCGGGACCGGGCCGAGCAGGTGTTGCGGGAACTCTTCCAGCTGTACCTCGCCGATCCAGGGCACCTGCCAGCCGATTTCGCGGACGGCGACGACCATGCGCGCGCCTGCTCGGACTACATCGCCGGCATGACCGACCGCTTCGCGCTCAAGGAGCACGAGCGGTTGACGGGGAAGAAGCTGATCGCCGCATAATTGGGGACAGACTACTGCTGCTGTCCTTGCCATGGCCCGACTCCCCCGGCTGACGCTCGCCGGCCATCTTCACCACCTGATCCACCGCGGGCACAACTTGCAGCCCATCGTCGTCGACGATGACGATCGCCGGGCGTTGCTCGCCGCACTTCAGGACAGTGCCGCCACCCACCGCGTCGCGATCCATGCGTACGTGGTGATGCCGAATCATCTGCACCTGCTGGCGACCCCCGCAGCCGACGTGGGTCTGAGTCGCATGATGCAGGCGCTGGGGCGTCGTTACGTGAGCGCCTTCAATCTCCGCCATGGCCGGGTCGGCACCTTGTGGGAGGGGCGCTTTCGCGCCGCACCGCTCGAGGCAGAGAGCCATCTGCTGACCGTCATGCGCAGCATCGAGTTGAACCCGCAGCGCGCGGGTCTGAGTGCCGAGCCCGGTGATTTCGCCTGGTCGTCGGCGGCGCACCATCTCGGACGTCGGAGAGATCCGCTGATCAGCGATCCGCCTGGATTCTGGGCGCTCGGCAACACGCCTTTCGAGCGCGAACTCACCTGGCGTCGCTGGCTGGAGGAGGGCGAATCGGAGGTGGAACGCCAACGCCTCATCGATGCCGCACTCAAGGGGTGGCCGCTTGGTTCGGCACGTTTCCTGCAACTGCTTGGCGAGGCGAGTACCCGCCCAATGAGTCCGCGCCCTCGGGGTCGGCCTCGCAAGATCAAACCCGCTGCCGTGGCTTGATTGACTCTGTCCCCAATTAACCGACACCACGACACAACGGCCGATCTAATTCGAGACTGACCCCATTTAGTTCTCCTTGTGCCGCTGCGTTACGCGTCTTAACCTGCGCGGGTTTCGTTATCCGAGAGTCCAGGAGGCCACCGATGTCGGCAGCTCAAGATCCGCGCAACGCGCAAGCATCGTCCCCCATCGCGAACCCGGCGGTCACGCCGGCGAGCGGTCCGTCCACGACCGAGATCCGCGAGCTTGCCGCCCACGGCCTGTACAACGGCGCCAATGAAAAGGACGCATGCGGCCTCGGTTTCGTCGCCCACATCAAGGGGCAGAAGGCGCATCACATCGTCCAGCAGGGTCTGAAGATCCTGGAGAACCTGGATCACCGCGGCGCCGTAGGTGCCGACAAGCTGATGGGCGATGGCGCCGGCATCCTGATCCAGATCCCGGACGAGTTCTATCGGGCGGAGATGGCCAAGCAGGGCGTCACGCTGCCTCCGCCCGGCGAGTACGGCGTCGGCATGATCTTCCTGCCGAAGGAACACGCGTCGCGCCTCGCTTGCGAGCAGGAGCTGGCCCGCGCGATCAAGGCCGAGGGCCAGGTGCTGATCGGCTGGCGCGACGTGCCGGTGGACCGCGACATGCCGATGTCGCCGACGGTGCGCGAGAAAGAGCCCATCATCCGGCAGATCTTCATCGGCCGCGGCCCCGACATCATCGTTCCCGATGCGCTCGAGCGGAAGCTGTACGTGATCCGCAAGACCGCTTCCAGCGCGATCCAGGCGCTCAAGCTGACGCACAGCCGCGAGTACTACGTGCCGTCGATGAGCTGCCGCACCGTCATCTACAAGGGCCTGTTGCTGGCCGATCAGGTGGGCAAGTACTACCAGGACCTGGCCGATCCGCGCGTCGTCAGCGCCATCGCGCTGGTGCACCAGCGCTTCTCGACCAACACCTTCCCCGAGTGGCCGCTGGCGCACCCCTACCGGATGGTGGCGCACAACGGCGAGATCAACACGGTGAAGGGCAACTTCAACTGGATGCGCGCCCGGGAGGGGGTCATGAAGTCCCCCGTGCTGGGCGACGATCTGAAGAAACTGTATCCGATCAGCTTCGAGCACCAGTCCGACACGGCCACCTTCGACAACGCCATCGAATTGTTGACGATGTCGGGTTATCCGCTCGCGCACGCCGCGATGATGATGATTCCCGAGGCGTGGGAGCAGCACGAGTGGATGGACGAACGTCGGCGCGCCTTCTACGAATACCACGCCGCGATGATGGAACCGTGGGACGGTCCTGCCGCGATGGTCTTCACCGACGGCCGACAGGTCTGCGCCGCGCTGGACCGCAATGGCCTGCGACCGGCCCGCTACTGGGTCACCGACGATGACCTCGTCGTCCTGGCCTCCGAGTCCGGCGTCCTGCCGATCCCCGAATCCCGCGTCGTCAAGAAGTGGCGCCTGCAGCCGGGCAAGATGTTCCTCATCGACCTGGAGCAGGGGCGCATCATCGATGACGAGGAGCTCAAGACCCAGTACGCGAACGCCCGACCCTATCGCCAGTGGATCGAGAACGTCCGCGTCAAGCTCGACGAGATCCCCGCCCCCGAGATCACCGCGCCGGTGTTCCCGGCCTCGCTGCTCGATCGCCAGCAGGCCTTCGGCTTCACGCAGGAGGACATCAAGTTCCTGCTCGCGCCGATGGCCGCCAATGGCGAGGAAGGCATCGGCTCGATGGGCAACGACAGTCCGCTGGCCGTGCTGTCCGACAAAAACAAGCCGCTCTACAACTACTTCAAGCAGTTGTTCGCGCAGGTGACCAATCCGCCGATCGATCCGATCCGCGAGGCGATCGTGATGTCGCTCAACAGCTTCATCGGTCCCAAGCCCAACCTGCTCGACATCAACGCGGTGAACCCGCCGATGCGACTGGAGGTCACGCAGCCCGTGCTCGACTTCGAGTCGATGGCCCGCCTGCGTGCGATCGAGCATCACACCAACGGCAAGTTCAAGCCGTATGAACTCGACATCACCTATCCGCTGGACTGGGGCCGCGAGGGCGTCGAGGCGCAACTCGCGTCGTTGTGCGCCGAGACCGTCGATGCGATCAAGAGCGGACACAACATCCTGATCATCACGGACCGCCACCTGAGTGCGAATCGCGTGGCGATTCCGGCGCTGCTGGCGCTGTCGGCCGTCCACCATCATCTGGTGCGCGAAGGCCTGCGCACGACGGCGGGCCTGGTCGTCGAGACCGGCACCGCGCGCGAGGTCCACCACTTCGCCGTGCTGGCGGGCTTCGGCGCTGAAGCGGTCCATCCGTATCTCGCGCTGGAGACGCTGCAGGCGATGACGTCGGAGCTGCCGGCCTCGCTATCGGCCGACAAGGCGATCTACAACTACATCAAGGCGGTGGGCAAGGGGCTGTCGAAGATCATGTCCAAGATGGGCATCTCGACCTACATGTCCTACTGCGGCGCACAGATCTTCGAGGCCATCGGCCTGAAGGCCGACCTCGTCGCCAAGTACTTCCGCGGCACGCCGACCCAGGTCGGCGGCATCGGCGTGTTCGAGGTCGCGGAAGAGGCGTTGCGCCTGCACCGCGCCGCCTTCGGCGACGACCCGGTGCTGGAGCACATGCTCGACGCCGGCGGCGAATACGCATGGCGCGCCCGCGGCGAGGAACACATGTGGAGCCCCGACGCGATTGCCAAGCTGCAGCACAGCACGCGCTCGGGCAAGTTCGACACATACAAGGAATACGCGCAGCTGATCAACGATCAGAGCAAGCGGCACATGACGCTGCGCGGCTTGTTCGAGTTCAAGTTCGACCCGAGTCAGGCGATCCCGCTCGAAGAGGTCGAATCGGCTGCGGACATCGTCAAGCGCTTCGCCACCGGCGCGATGTCGCTGGGCTCGATTTCCACCGAGGCGCACGCGACGCTGGCCGTCGCGATGAACCGCATCGGCGGCAAGAGCAATACGGGCGAGGGCGGCGAAGATCCGGCGCGCTACCGCAACGAACTCAAGGGCATCAAGATCACCGCCGGCACGAAGATGTCGGACGTCGTCGGCAGCAAGGTCGTCGAGGTCGACTACGAGTTGAAGGACGGCGACTCGATGCGCTCACGCATCAAGCAGGTCGCGTCGGGCCGCTTCGGCGTCACGACCGAATACCTGGTCAGCGCCGACCAGATCCAGATCAAGATGGCACAGGGTGCCAAACCCGGCGAGGGCGGCCAGCTGCCTGGCGGCAAGGTCACCGATTACATCGGCTTCCTGCGCCATTCGGTGCCGGGCGTGGGTCTGATCTCGCCGCCGCCCCACCATGACATCTACTCGATCGAGGATCTCGCGCAACTGATCCACGATCTGAAGAACGTCAATCCGCGCGCGGACGTCTCGGTGAAGCTGGTGTCCGAAGTCGGCGTCGGCACGATCGCGACCGGCGTGGCGAAGGCCAAGGCGGACCACATCGTGATCGCGGGACACGACGGCGGCACCGGCGCCTCGCCGTGGAGTTCGATCAAGCATTGCGGCACGCCGTGGGAGCTGGGGCTGGCGGAAGCGCAGCAGACGCTGGTCCTGAACCGTCTGCGCGGCCGTGTGCGCGTGCAGGCCGACGGCCAGATGAAGACCGGTCGCGACGTCGTCATCGGCGCCCTGCTGGGCGCGGACGAGTTCGGCTTCGCGACGGCCCCGCTGGTCGTCGAGGGCTGCATCATGATGCGCAAGTGCCATCTGAACACCTGCCCCGTCGGCGTCGCGACGCAGGACCCGGTGCTGCGCAGAAAATTCAGCGGCAAGCCCGAGCACGTGGTGAACTACTTCTTCTTCGTTGCCGAAGAGGCGCGTCAGATCATGGCGCAACTCGGCATCCGCAAGTTCGACGACCTGATCGGCCGCGCCGACCTGCTCGACACCAAGAAGGGCATCAGCCACTGGAAGGCCAAGGGTCTGGACTTCACCCGCGTCTTCCATCGACCGGAGCTGGCGGCCGATGTGGCCCGTCTGCACAACGACCAGCAGGACCATGGCCTGGACCGCGCGCTGGACGTCAAGCTGATCGAGAAGTGCCTGCCTGCGTTCGAGAAGGGCGAGAAGGTGCGCTTCATGCAGGAAGTGACCAACGTGCGGCGTACCGTCGGCGCGATGCTGTCGGGCGAGCTGATCCGCCGTCGTCCGGAGGGACTCGATGACCAGACCATCTTCATCCAGATGGAAGGCACGGGCGGTCAGAGCTTCGGCGCCTTCCTGGCGCCGGGCATCACCTTCTACCTGATCGGCGACGCCAACGACTACACCGGCAAGGGCCTGTCCGGTGGCCGCATCGTCGTGCGTCCGTCCATCGACTTTCGCGGCGATGCGACGAAGAACATCATCGTCGGCAACACCGTGCTGTACGGTGCGACGAAGGGCGAGGCCTTCTTCCGCGGGGTGGCCGGGGAACGCTTTGCGGTGCGACTGTCCGGCGCGACGGCAGTCGTCGAGGGCACGGGCGACCACGGCTGCGAATACATGACGGGCGGCACTGCCGTGGTGCTGGGAAAGACAGGCCGAAACTTCGCCGCCGGCATGAGCGGGGGAATCGCATACGTCTTCGACGAGGACGGCCAGTTCGCCAAGCGCTGCAACACCAGCATGGTGTCGCTCGACAAGCTGCTTCCCGCGCATGAGCAGGAAGCCACGACGGACAAGGCGCTCTGGCACAAGCTCGGCGATGGCGAAGCCCGCACCGACGAGGCGCTCCTCAAGAAGTTGATCGAAGACCATCACCGCTGGACCGGCAGTCAGCGCGCGCGGGACATCCTGGACCACTGGGCCGAATCGCGCGCCAAGTTCGTCAAGGTGTTCCCGAACGAGTACCGCCGCGCCCTGGGCGAAATGGGCGCCGCCAAGGAAACCGCCGCCACGATCGCCCAGGCCAAGGCGCCAGTCGCCAAGGCCAAGGCCTGACCGTCACCGCATCAAGACTCAAGCATTCAGGAGCGAGCCGTCATGGGAAAAGTCACCGGCTTCATGGAGTACGAACGTCTGGAAGAGGGCTACCAGCCCGTCGAGGCGCGACTCAAGAACTACAAGGAATTCGTCATCGGCCTCAACGTCGAGCAGGCGAAACAGCAGGGCGCGCGCTGCATGGACTGCGGCACGCCGTTCTGCAACAGCGGCTGTCCGGTCAACAACATCATTCCTGACTTCAACGACCTGGTGTACCGGGGCGGAGACACGGACTGGAAGAGCGCCATCGCGGTGCTGCACTCGACCAACAACTTCCCCGAGTTCACCGGTCGCATCTGCCCCGCGCCCTGTGAAGCGGCCTGCACGTTGAACGTCAATGACGACGCCGTCGGCATCAAGTCGATCGAGCACGCGATCATCGACCGCGCCTGGGCCGAGGGCTGGGTGCCGCCGCGTCCGGCGAAGGTGAAGACCGGCAAGACCGTGGCCATCGTGGGATCCGGTCCGGCGGGTCTGGCCGCGGCGCAGCAATTGGCGCGTGTCGGGCACAGCGTCACGGTGTTCGAGAAGAACGACCGTGTCGGCGGGCTGCTGCGCTACGGCATCCCGGACTTCAAGATGGAGAAGAGCCACATCGATCGCCGCGTCCAGCAGATGGAGGCGGAGGGCGTGGTCTTCCGGACCGGCGTGATGGTGGCGCACCTGCCCGAGGGCTCGAAGGTGACGAACTGGGCCAAGGATGTGGTCACCGCGGACGAACTGACGCAGCAATTCGATGCGGTGCTGCTCGCCGGCGGTGCCGAGCAGTCGCGCGATCTGCCGGTGCCGGGGCGCGACCTGGCCGGCGTGCATTTCGCGATGGAGTTCCTGCCGCAGCAGAACAAGGTCAATGCCGGCGACAAGCTCAAGGGCCAGTTGCGCGCCGACGGGAAACACGTGGTCGTGATTGGCGGCGGCGATACCGGCAGCGATTGCGTGGGCACCAGCAACCGGCATGGCGCCGCGAGCGTGACGCAGTTCGAGCTGATGCCGCAGCCGCCCGAGGTCGAGGACCGGCCGATGACCTGGCCCTACTGGCCGATCAAGCTGCGTACGTCGTCGAGCCATGAGGAGGGTTGCGAGCGCGAGTTCGCGATCGCGACCAAGGAGTTCCTCGGCGAGAAGGGCAAGGTCACCGGTGTGAAGACGGTGCGTGTGGAATGGGTCAACGGCAAGGTCGTCGAGGTGCCGGGCAGCGAGCAGATTCTCAAGGCGGATCTGGTGTTGCTGGCGATGGGCTTCGTGAGCCCGGTCGCGGCGATCGTCGAGGCCTTCGGCGTGAGCAAGGACGCACGCGGCAATGCCAAGGCCACGACCGAGTTCAACGGCGGGTACAAGACCAACGCGGCGAAGGTGTTCGCCGCCGGCGACATGCGTCGCGGCCAGTCGCTGGTCGTCTGGGCCATCCGGGAAGGCCGGCAGGCTGCCCGTGCGATCGACGAGTTCCTCACGGGTGACAGCGCGCTGCCGCGCTGAGCATCCCCACCTGAGATCCAGAGCGCGCAAACGCGAGCACCTCGAGACGCACGATACGAACCAGCGAACCCGTCGGTGTAAACCGGCGGGTTTTTTCATGCCTGCGCGCTGAGCAGGGCCTCCGTTGAGGGCTCGCTCATGGACGAGCCCGCTTGACCGAAATGAAAAAGCCCGGCGACTGCCGGGCTTCGTGTGGGAGCAGTGCGCTCAGAGCGTGCCGCCAGCGGCGTTGCGCAGCGGCACTTCGCGCCAGTTCAGCAGCTTGGGTCCGACGCCTTTTGCGGGCAAGGTGCCCGGGGTGCAGGTGGTGCCGGAGCACTGGTCCGGGCATCCCGAGCCTGTGCAGCCGGTGCCCAGTCCGACGACCAATCTGGGCTCTCCATCGGTAATCACGAACGTGACGTCCGTGACTGCGGCACCAGGATCGAAGTAGGCGGCATTGTTGGTGAAACGGCTCTGGCCGGTGCCCAGGTCGATCGCATACACGATGCTTGTCCCGGAGGGCGAGCACGCATCGGCACTGCTGGGCAGCGTGGCTGCAAAAACCACCGTGCCGCCGAAATACGTCGGGTCATTGATGATCCGGAAGCCCGTTGCTACGTTCATGTACCAACCCATCTCCTGGTCGAAGTCGATGACGACCGGACGCGTCAGGTCGGTCAATTGGTGCAGTTTGGTGGCCGTGATGGGGAAACTCACGCCGGCGGGCAGGTCCGCGCTGGTGCTGAAGTTGCCCGATCGACCATCCGTCACCGCATACATCCGTTGCACCTGGGCGTTCGTGATGTCGCTGGCGTCGAGCAGCTTGCCGGAGCCGAAGACCACGAAGCGGCGATTGCTCGCGAGTTGCACCACGGGCAGGACCCGTGTGGTGATCGGCTGGATCGCGCCGCTCGCGTCGGTGGCGCGGGCCACCTTCACCGGCGTGGGGAAGGACGGCGCACTGCGCAGGTCGAAGCGCCACACACTGCCGCGCAGATCCCCGGCGTAGACCGATTCAGCTTGTGCGGATTGGATGTCCGGATAGAAGGCCGTCACCTGGGTCATCCCAGACGGGTTGCCGGCCGTGCCGTCATCCAGTTCGGCAGAGGTGCCGACCGGCGTGTCGATGCGGGCCAGCAGCGCGCCGGTGCGGGGGTTCAGGATATACAGGTGGTTCTTGCCGCTCGTGTTGTTGAGTCCTGCCGGGACGATCACGACCCAGCCGTACTGCGCCATCCGCGTCACCAGCGGCTGGCCAAAGGTGAAGCCCATGTCGGAATCGGTGAACTCCCAGAGAACCTTGGTCGCGGCGACGGCTTCCGAATTGATGCTGCCCAGATCGGTCAGGTCCAGCGCGTAGATGCTCCGGCCACCCTTGCCCATGCCGCCGACGACAATGGAGCGCCAGTCCGTGCCAGAACCGCCGACGGTTCGACCGAAGTCGACGTCCATCGTCACGGGCTGGGCATCGACCATGTAGTAATGCGTGAAGTTGGGATTGCCGATCGACTGCAGGCCGTTGACGGCTGGCGTACCGTCGGGACCGCTGAAGACGGGGCTCGGAACGTAGGCGAACAGCTCCTTGCCAGCGGTGGTCCCGGTCAGGCTGCCGTCGATCACATGCACGACGCCTTGATTCGTGGCCGCGACCACATAGTTGGGACGCCCCGCCTTCGCAGTCTTGTAGGCGCTGTAGCCTGGGTTTGAGACTTCGGAAAGACCCAGCGAAGGCGGACCGACGACGACCAGCTTCGAGTTGACGATGTCGCCGACCAGCGAGGTGCGGGTGCGGTACGCCTTCGTGCTTCCGGAGACGACGGAGTTCTGTTCCTGGCTGCGGTCACCGCGAAGGTAGTTCAGGTAGGCCTGTGCGTCGCTGGTGTTCAGGTAGGCGGTGTCCAGCGAGGACGACTGCGACGAGCTGATGGAGGCCAGACGGAAGGGCACCGCCGAGCGGGTCGACGAATTGATGGTGACCATGAATCGGCCCGTGTCCCAACCGTTGCCGGCGGCTTGTGCAGCCAACTTGTCGGAGAAGCGCCAGGAATCGGAGGAAGAGGTCTTGCCATCCACCGGATTGAGGGACAAGGTGCTGGCGACCACGTCACCGGACCAATTGGAGGCGTCGTACTGCGCCGAATAGTTGGCCGTACCTGCCGCCGTGATTTGCGGCTGAGCCGTCGCGAGCGCTGTCGACAAAGCCTTCATGCGCGAAGCGATGCTTGCGAATGCCGAGGACAGGCCACTCACCATCAGGTCGGGCCGCGCCGCCGTGAAATAGGTGTCGGGGCGCAACTGCCCGCCCACGGTATCGCTCGACGAACCCGTATGCCACCACGATTGCGTCAGGTCCGCCGTGCGTCCCACCGGGTTGAAGTCGGCAGGGAGGTTGGCGCCGCCGTACTTCGTGGCCAGGTAGTACTGGTTGTTGTTCTTGTACGTCGACTGCTCCAGCACGTCCAGCCAGTAGGTCTGGACCGTCTGCATGCCCGTGGTCTTGATCGGATCGCCGGTCGGGCGGATGTCGTTGGTGTTGGCCCAATACGCCATGCCGGCCATCAGCGCGCCGTTGTTGGTGCAGCAGCCGTTGTAGGGCGAGGTCGAGGCCAGGTTGCTGATGTTGCTCATCGTGCCGACCATGTTGGTGTAGGTCGTCGCGTTGAAAGCGGTGTCGGCACTGACTGCACTTGGCTTTGCCGGCTCGGACGACCCCGTCGATCCGGGCAGGTTGCGGTCCGCGTGCGTGTTGACGTCGCCGATGCCGAGGATGAAGTTCTTCTGGCACGAATACTGGATCGGATCGTCCCAGTCGGTGATCACCGGGAATCCATCGGCCCAGGTCGACTTGGTGTTGGCGCTGGCCGAACCGCCGTCGGTGTACTCGGACACGTTGCCGATGTTGCGGTAGTAGCGCAATACCGTATAGAAGAGCTCGCCGACGGGGTCATACGTCTTGTAGGTGCCCGCCGCCGCGCCGAATTTGTTCAGATAGTTCATCACCCCGCTGTTCGACAAGGCCACACCGAAGGCCTTTGCGTCAGCGGGGTCCGGATTGAGACGCATGATGCCGGTTGCTGGATCCCATTCCTTCAGACCGTTGTCCGTCGGATCACCGCCCGGAACCGGTTGTGTCGGACCGACGAACTTCTGACGCGCGCGCAGCACCCCGCCATCCCTGCTCAGGTTGCCGTCGTTCAGGTAACCGAAGGCGCTGAACCGAATCTGGCTGGAATACTGCTGGATCAGACCTTCAGGCTTGTAGCTGCCGTTCGCGTAGAGCTTGCAATTGCTCTCGCGAAAACTGATCCCCAACGTGGTGTCGCAGACGCGCGCTCGCGCGGACACGACGTAGGAGATGTTGTCGGCCCAGGGCGACCCAGCCGGATTGAACGAAACAGGGTTGCCCGAGTTGTTGTCGCCTTGGCGCGTGAAGCGCAGCTGCACGCCCATGCCCTGGATACGCAGCCGCAGACCAGACCAGCCGAGCGGCGTGGCGCCAGCGATCACCGTCGCGTTGGTCAGGGAGCGGTCGGGGAAATTGCCCGTACCGCCCTGACCGCTGGCGTAAGCCTTCTCGATCACCGTCGCGTAGGTCTCATCGACGACACGGTATCCGCCCGTCAATGCCCAACGGAACGGATCGATGGTCTGCATCGTCGCCCAGTTCAGGAAGTTGCCGCTCCACTTGCTGTTGCAGACGTGGGCCGTGGCCGTGGCGGCTGGCGCGAAGTGATCAAGGTTGACCTTGCCGGCAGCGGGATCGGCGCGCCGGTAGTCGTAGCACTTGTCCGGATCGAAGTAACCCAGGTAGGTCGACGTCGGGGAGTAGGTCGTATCCAGGTGGGCATTGCTGACGGCGGTCGGGAACTCCACCGAGAGCGCCAGGGCGAGATTGCCTGGCACCGAGACGGAAGCGAACACCGGCTTGTCGGCCAGGGAGGTTGCCGCATGCGCGGGGAGACCGGCCGTGGCCAGCGCCGCGAATGCAGCGCCAACGAGGCGTCTGTTGAGGGAGGGAGTGAACATCGGGAACCTCAATCAGTTGACTGAATAGGTCGTCTGGTAGAACGAGTAGGCGTTGTGCGGCCCGGTCACGCGCACCGTGATGCGGAAGGTGGCCTGCGGCAGGATCTTGGGTCCATCGATCTTGTAGCCTGCGTTGTCCGAGCGACCTAGCACGGAACAGTTCGCTGTCGTGAATGCCCCAGGGGTCAAGCACAGCCGGTCGATCATGTAATGCATTTCGATCCCGTCGTCGGGCAGCTTGATGGCCCGCGCCGCGTTGCCGATGCCGCCGAAGGCGTCGCGGTCGGTCATGTTCAACATCGCCAGCGGAATGCCGGTCGCGTCGGAAGGCAGCATCGTCGCGCTGTAGTTCAGCGCCGGATTGCTCGTCATGCGCGCCGCAGCGCTCGCCAAGCCGCCCGTGACCAGGGAGTCAGTCGCCGAGCGTATGGCCCGCTCGGACTGGTTGGCCATGTCGCGCTTGAACCCGATGTTGCCGGTGTTGAGGAGAGAGACGTTCATCGACCGCATGGTCGCGGCGGCGCCGATCAGCAGCACGGCCAGCGTCACGAGCGCGATCACCATGATCACGCCCCGCTGCCTGCGGGTGGCGCGCTGTCGGGGGAACGGGAGGGGACGCATCGGAGTCATCCTTGTTGGCGGGAGCCCGCCTCAGGGGGGCGGGGTGCGGAACTGCGAGCCGAAGATCGCATTGCGGAGCGGCACCGTGAACTCGACCAACTTGTAGTTGCGGAGTTCTTCGCCGGCCGGCAGGTTCACCGTGATTTGCGCAGCAGCAGGCAAGGACTGGAACAGCGCGAATGAGGTCGGCGAGACCTGGTTGTTTTCGATGCGATCGCCACGCAGCAGAAGCGCGACGCGCAGGGCGACGATCTGACGGGCGGGGGACGTCTGACCGGTCGGCGAATTCAGCAGCGCGCTGGTAAAGCCGCCCGTGTTGGGAACCACCCAGTTGTCGACGACGCCGTTCGCCGCGGCGCTGATGCCGTAACGCACGCGCATGTCGACAACGCCTTCCGCCAGCGGGACCGGGGTGCCTGGCGCTCCTGGCATGTTGTTCAGACGCAGGAGGTCGTAGCTCACGAGCTGGCGCTGTGCGTTGATTCCGATGAGCTGGAAGCGGGGGATGTTGCCGCTCTGGTTGCCCAGGTTCGACACGGTAGTGCCGTTGACGCCGAAGGTTGTCAAGCTCGGTGGGATCGCGGCGTTGAAGTAGGTGCCGCCGAACGTCAACTGCTGCCCGGAGCCACCGACGAAACCGGGCGCCGCCTGCACGATCATGCAGGGTCGCGGGGCGGGGTCGGTCATCAGGAGCAGGTCGCCGCCGCGGATACCCAGGGTGTTGTTCAGTTGAGCGGAAACGGGTGTCACGCTGCTGATGAGAACGTCCTGCGGCGCTTCGCTCAGCCCGGCGGCGGCAGTCAGGACCTGGATGACGTCCGAGCCACCATTCCCGATGCCGGGATAAACGATCAACGGAATGGCGGTCACCGTCTGCGGCACTGCCGCGAAGGGGGCTGGGAAGGCGGCGGGACTCGGAAGGATGGCCGCACCGCCGATCGACGCGTTGATGGTGCAGCCCAGCGCGACGTCGTTCTGCACGAAGCCCGACCCGGCGCTGCGCAGTTGGCGATCCAGGTCATAGGCGACATAGCCCAGCGACATTGCCAGATCGGCAGTCGTGCTGTTGCGGCGCTTCGAGGTCTCGTAGCGCGTCATGATGATGCCGAGCGCGGCGATCAGCACCAGGCCGATCGTCATCGAGATCAACAGCTCCACGAGCGTGAAGCCGCGCGATCGGCGTGTGCCCTGGGGCGCTGCGGTAGGAAGAGGCATCGGCATGGTCAGTTCAAACGCACGTCGGTGGTGTACTGGCGCGCCGCGCCGCTGGTTGTCCGCCACGTAATCGTGACGGTCGCGACGCCACTCGCGTCCACCGCCACCGTGCCCGCCGCGTTGGGAAGTCCGGACTGCGACACGTCGGCCACGCGGGCTTGCCAGGCCGCCAGCGTCGGCGGATTGATCTGATTGCTGGTCCACATGTCGTTGACGATGTCCGATGCCAGCACCGCGGCACGGAGGTTGTCCTCGGTCGAAGTCGAGGCCTGCGAAGCTCGCGCCATCAGGGTCACCAGGCCGACGATGCCGATGGTCATGACCAACATGGACACCATCAGTTCGATCAACGTCATGCCGCGAAGGCGCGTACGACGGGAGGCTTGAGGTTGAAACATGGGTTTCACCGTTTCAGATGGTCCAGGACACATTCGCCGCCGGGCAGCCGTCCGGTAGCGCGCTGGATTCAGTACGGTCCCGGTCGCACAGTCGGACTCCGCCGCCCAGGGTCACCCAGACGGAGAGGCGTTTCAGGTTGGCGACGCTGGTCGACGTGTCGACCCAGTACACGATCTGGCCGGAGGCAGGCACGTTGCAGGATGCGGCGCCGCCGACCGGGTTGTTCAACGCAACCGGCCGTCCGCTGGGGCCGAAGCAGAGGGCGGTCGGCCCATTGATGGTGAGGTTCGAGGTTTCGCTGCTGATGGATCCACATTGGGCAGGCGGAGTGATCGCGCCATTGGCCTCGGTGATCACTAGGTTGGGGATCACTTTGACAATCCAATACAAGCCACCCGCGCTGGCCCGCTCGTTGCCCGTGCAAGTGGTCTCGCTGGTACGGTAAAGGACCACGGGCTGATAGCTCTTGACCGCCTCCGCCTGCGCCAGGCGGATCGTGGTGCTCAAGCTGCTGCCGGCGGTCCGCGTTTGCGCGTTGGCCGCCCAGCTGCGGATCGCAGGAGCGGCCAGTGCGGTCGACAAGCCGATGATCGAGATCACGATCAGCAGCTCGATCAGGGTGAAGCCGCGCGCGTCGGCGCGGACCCGCGTCAGCACGAATCACCCTTGCGCAGCAGCCACTTGGTCGCGCAGGTATTCCATCCGGCGGGCGCGGCCTCGGTGGCGCGGACGTCTGCTTGCGTGACCGAGAAACGGAAGGCGCTCAGAGTGGCTTCCGCGCTGGTGGCGGTGAGCTTGTAGCTGTTGGCGGTGGGTGCAACACATTGGATGGTGAACTTCCCATTCACCTGCGGCGTCAAGCAAGGCGGCGTCGCTCCGCCACTGGCTGCATAGGTCCGGAAATTCTGGAAATAGGCCTCCATGTCTGCCCGGGCCTGGGTCAGGCCGGAGGCAGCGTCGGTCAGCGACCCACGTGTGACGTAGTCCCTGTAGGCCGGATACGCAATCATGCTGAGGATGCCCACGATGGCGACCACGATCATCAATTCGATCAGTGTGAAGCCACGTGCCGAAGCGAGGTCCGCACGCGTGCCGGACACGGTCCGGCGAGAGTTCCCAGTGTTCCCAAACATGAAGCGCTCCTTGTTTCCGAAATTATCGACAGCGGCCCTCGGAACGCGAGGCCGCTCGTCGTGCCTTGGATTCCGCCCGTCTCGCGACGAGCCTCGACTGTGACGTCTGTCACGCCTGGGCGGTGCTCCGTGGATGCTCCCTGGGGCGAACGACCCGGCGCCGTCTCATCCCTCTGCATCCCGCCCCAGGTGCCCTCCGGCATCAATTCGGGCTTTACCCTATGATCCCGGCTCCCGGACGCCTGCCGCCCGGCATCGTTCCGGATCGATCCCAAGAAATGGCATTCACTGATCCCAATTCATCCAGAAGCGTCCGTCCACTCATCGAAGTGAAGGATGTGACCGTCGGCTATGGCGATCGGATCATCCTGAAAGACGTCAATGTCACCTTGCCACGCGGCAAGGTGATGGCGCTGATCGGCTCGTCCGGGGGCGGCAAGACGACGCTGTTGCGGCTGCTGACGAGGCAATTGCGGCCGCGCTCGGGCCAGGTGCTGTTCGATGGGCACGACCTTGCGCCCATGGGCCAGACCGAGCTCTACGCCCAGCGCCGCCGGATGGGCATGCTCTTCCAGTTCGGCGCGTTGTTCACCGATCTGAACGTGTTCGAGAACGTTGCTTTCCCGCTGCGTGAACACACCCGGCTGTCCGAGCCCATGATCCGCGACCTCGTCCTGATGAAGCTCAACGCGGTCGGCCTGCGTGGCGCCCGCGACCTGATGCCCAACGAGGTGTCCGGCGGCATGGCGCGGCGCGTCGCGCTGGCGCGCGCGATCGCGCTGGATCCCGACCTGGTGCTGTACGACGAACCTTTCGCGGGCCTGGACCCGATCTCGCTGGGCGTGACCGCGCGGCTGATCCGTGACCTCAACGATGCGTTGGGCCTGACCAGCGTCATCGTTTCCCATGACATCCAGGAGACCTTCGGCATCGCGGATCACGTCGTGATGGTGGCCAACGGCGGCGTGGTCGCCCAGGGGACGCCGGAAGAATTGCGCCACAGCGCGGATCCGCTGGTCCACCAGTTCGTCAACGCCGAGTCCGACGGCCCAGTGCGCTTCCATCAACCCGCCAAGCCGGTTCGCGAGGACTTCGGCCTGCCGCAGGAGGCGTCGGCATGATCGGTTTCGCCACCTCGATCGGGCGCGGTCTGCGCCTGAAGCTCGGTGACTGGGGCGGCGCGGCGCGGCTGCTGGTCACGCTGCTGCTGCATCTGGGCGCCTGCCTGCGTCGTTTCTCGCTGGTGCGGGAGCAGATCTACTTCCTGGGCAACCGCTCGCTGTCCATCATCGGCGTGTCCGGACTGTTCGTCGGTTTCGTGCTGGCGCTGCAGGGCTACTACACGCTGCAGCGTTACGGCTCTGCGGAAGCCGTGGGGCTGCTGGTCGCGCTGAGCCTGGTGCGAGAACTCGGACCGGTGGTGGCAGCACTGCTGTTCGCCGGCCGCGCCGGGACCTCGTTGACCGCGGAGATCGGCCTGATGAAGGCCGGCGAGCAGCTCAGCGCCATGGAGATGATGGCGGTCGACCCGGTGCAGCGCGTGCTCGCGCCGCGTTTCTGGGCTGGCTTCATTGCGATGCCGCTGCTCGCGGCGGTGTTCTCCGCGGTCGGCATCATCGGCGGCTGGGCGGTGGCCGTGCCGCTGATCGGCATCGACGCGGGATCGTTCTGGTCTCAGATGCAAGGCGGTGTCGACGTGTTCAAGGACGTCGGCAACGGTTTCGTCAAGAGCGTGGTGTTCGGCATGACGGTCAGCTTCGTCGCCCTGCTGCAGGGCTACACCTGCAAACCCACGCCCGAGGGCGTGTCCCAGGCCACGACGCGCACGGTCGTGCTGTCGTCGCTGGCGGTGCTGGGGCTGGATTTCATCCTCACCGCCATGATGTTCTCGATCTGACGCGCGACGCGCGTTCCGTCGACACCTCAACCGAATTCAAGAGATATCTCCGGAGTTGCCTGATGCAATCCTCTCGTTATGACGCGCTGGTCGGGTTCTTCGTGCTGCTGGGCGGCGCGGCCTTGCTGTTCCTGGCCCTGAAGGCGGGCAACCTGCTGTCGTTGAATTTCCAGGACACGTACACCGTGACCGCGAAATTCGACAACATCGGCGGCCTGAAGCCCGGCGCCGCCGTCAAGAGCGCCGGCGTCGTGGTCGGCCGCGTCGGTGCGATCAGCTTCGACGACAAGAGCTTCCAGGCGCGCGTGATCCTGAACATGAACCAGGGTGTCGCGTTCCCCAAGGACAGCTCCGCCAAGATCCTCACGTCCGGCTTGCTGGGCGAGCAATACATCGGCCTGGAGCCGGGCGCGGAAGAAAAGAACCTCGCCGCGGGCGACATCATCACGCAGACGCAGTCGGCGGTGGTGCTGGAGAACCTGATCGGCCAGTTCCTCTATAACAAGGCGGCCGACGCGTCCTCGACGCCGGCCTCGGGAGAGAAGCAATGAGCACCACCACCACGGTCGGGACTGCCGGAGCCGGCCGGACCGAATTTGCAGCTGCACTGCTGAGCGCCGCGCTGCTGGGCATGGCGGCGCCGGCGATGGCGCAGCAGAGGGGGCAGGCGATCGAGCCGACGCAGGCCGTCGCCTTGGCCGCGCCGACTGCCGCGACGACCGCCGAGCCGATCGCCGAGCAGGCTGTCGAAGCGCCGCAGCTAGCTGCGCAGCAGGCCGCCGAGCCGAAGGGCGAGCAGCAGGCAGGCCCGGACGAGGCCGCGCAGGATCAGGCAGCCGCACCGGCCTCCGCCGCTGCGCCGGCGGCCGGCGCTTCCTCGGCTGAGCCGGCAGCCGCAGGCCAGGCTGGCGCTGCGGCTGCCGCGGTGCAGGAAGCCCCAGGCCCGCGGGTGCGCAACCGTCTCGACCCCTGGGAAGGCTGGAACCGCAAGGTCTTCAACTTCAACGAGAAGCTCGACGAGAACCTGCTGCGACCGGTTGCCACCGCTTACTCGGACCTCGTGCCGCAGCCGGCGCGCCAGGCCGTCGACAACTTCTTCGGCAACTTCGCTGATGCCTGGTCGGCGGTCAACCTGTTCCTGCAGGGCCGCTTCAAGACCGGCGCGACCCAGACCATGCGCGTCGCCGTGAACTCCGTGTTCGGCATCGCCGGCCTGATCGACATCGCCACTCCCGCCGGCCTGGAGAAGACTTCGGAAGACCTGGGACGCACGCTCGGCTACTGGGGTGTCAAGACGGGTCCGTACATCGTGTGGCCGCTGCTGGGACCGTCGTCGCTGCGGGACTCGGTGACCTTGCCGGCCAACATCTACTATTCGCCGGCCTACCTGTTCGACGATGGCGAATACAAGTTCGCGATCTCCGCGCTCCAGCTCATCAACACGCGCGCCAACCTGCTGCGGGTGACCGACATGCTGGATGGCATCGCGCTGGACAAGTACACCTTCGTGCGCGACGCCTACCTGCAGCGGCGCAACATCAAGACGCACAAGGAACAGGAAGAAGACGACGACTACGAAGTCATCACGCCGGACGAGAAGCCGGTCAACCCTCAAAGTGGTCGCTGAACGATCGGTGAACGACCGTTGAGCGCCGCAACAACCGGTAACGCCCCTGGGGGCGACCGGTGAACCGGCACCGGACTTGCCACGTTGTGATCCGGTCCGTGTCATGAAGAGAGAGAAAGGACAAGCATGAATGCCACCAAACGACTGCTGCTCGGCGCGATCGTCTCGATCGCCACGCTGAGCCCGCTGGCCGCCTTCGCCGCCGACAATTCGACACCGGATCAGTTGATCCGCGAGCTGTCGATCGAGACGCTGGACGCCGTCAAGGGCGACAAGGCCATTCAGGGCGGCGACGTCAACCGGATCATGGCGCTGGTCGACACCAAGGTGATGCCGCACGTCGACTTCCAACGCATCACCGCCACCGCGGTCGGCCGCTTTTGGCGCCAGGCGACGCCGGAGCAGAAGCAGCGGTTGCAGGATGAGTTCAAGACCTTGCTGGTGCGCACGTATGCCGGCGCGCTGACGCAGGTCAAGGACCAGACGATCGCGATGAAGCCGATGCGCGCGGCGCCTGAAGACAAGGAAGTCATCGTGCGCACCGAGATCCGCGGCAAGGGCGATCCGATCCAGCTGGACTATCGCCTCGAAAAGCTGGACAGCGGCTGGAAGATCTACGACGTGAACGTCCTGGGCATCTGGCTGGCGGATCAGTACAAGAACAGCTTCGCGCAGGAGATCAACGCCAAGGGCATCGATGGCCTGATCAAGTCGCTGGCCGAGCGCAATGCGCGCCCGGCGACGGCCGCTTCGGGCGCGAAGAAGGGCTGAGGCGATGCTGAAGCTGCCGTCGCGGCTGCGCCTGGAGAACGTGCCCGAGGAATGGGTGCGGCTCGAAAGCGCGCTGCGCGCCGAGCTGGCGCAAGTCGGCAATGCCGCCGGACGCAGCATCACCTTGGATGCGAGCGGGCTGACCGACTTCGACTCGGCGGCGCTGAGCCTGCTGCTCAGCGCGCTGAGGCTGTGCGGTCAGGATGGCTGGCAGCTGACGCTGCAGCAGGCGCCCCGCGAACTGCGGGAATTGGCGCGGGTGTACGCGCTCGAACACCTGTTCTGGGCCGACGCGCCGGCGCCCGCCGAGATGGCGTGACCGGACTTTCCCAATGACGACGGGCCGCAGATGCGGCCCGTTTCCATTTCAGCGTTGAGCGCCTGTCTTGTCGACAGGGCCTGCTTCACTGCGCGTAGCGCTTCGTGCGGAGGTTGCGCTTGATCTCCTGCAGCATCGGGCGGAGGTTCTCGCCCAATCGCAGCGCGACGCCGGTGGTCAGCACGTCCACGACGATCAGATGCAGCAGCCGCGACACCATCGGGCTGTAGCGGTCATAGTCCTCCGGATGGTCGACCGCCAGCAACACCTGACCCGGCAACTGCCCCATCTGGGCCAACGGTGAGCCGCTGGCGGTGATGATGATCGTCGTCGCGCCCTTCTTGCGTGCGATTTCGGCGGCATCCATCAGGTCGCGGCTGCGGCCCGAGTTGGAGATGATCACTGCGCAATCACCCGCGCCCAGCATCGTCGCGCTCATCAACTGCACGTGGCCATCGCTGCAGGCGAAGGTGTTGGCGCCGAGCCGGAAGAACTTGTGCTGCGCGTCCTGGGCCACGATGCCGGAGTTGCCGACGCCGTAGAACTCGATGCGCTGCCGCTGGCGCGCCGTTTCCGACAACGCCGCGATCGCGCGCTCGAAGGCATGGCTGGCGGCGTCGTTGCGGTAGTGGAGCAGCGCCGCGACGGCGTTGTCGACCACCTTGACGATCAGATCGCCGGGCTTGTCGTCTTCGTCGACCGCGCGGTGCACGAAGGGAACCCCCTCGTTGACGCTGCCGGCGAGCTTCAGCTTGAAGTCGGCCAGACCGTCGTAGCCGACGCTTCGGCAGAAGCGCACCACCGTCGGCTTGCTGACATGGGAGCGATCAGCGAGCTCGCTGACCGGCAGACTCGCGAACGAACGCGGATCGGACAGCAGCAGTTTGGCAACGCGCTGTTCGGCGGGCGGCAGCGCGGGCAGCGCGGCCTTGACACGTTCGAGCATGCTCATCGCGTCAGCATTCCTCGATCCAGGAGTGGCCGTCGCGTGCCACCAGCGCGCTCGAGGCCGGGGGACCCCAGCTGCCGGCGACGTAGGTGCGCGGTCCGGTGCTGTCCTGCTTCCAGAAGTTGAGGATCGGCTCCACCCAACGCCAGGCCTGTTCCTGCTCGTCGCTGCGCACGAACAGGTTGAGGCGTCCGGCGATCGCATCCAGCAGCAGCCGCTCGTAGGCACCGACGCGGGTGTGCGCGAAGGCCTTGTCGAAGTCCAGGTCCAGCGAGACCGGGCTCAAGGCCTCGGTGCTGGAGCCGCCCTTGTTGGCCATGAGCTGGAGCTCCAGGCCGTCCTCGGGTTGCAGCTTGATGATCAGCCGGTTGGGACAACTGCTGCCCGGGAAGATCGGGTGCGGCACCGGGCGGAAATTGATGACGATCTGCGCGTCGCGCGCGGCGAGCCGCTTGCCGGTACGCAGATAGAAAGGGACGCCTGCCCAACGCCAGTTCTGGATCTCCGTCTTCAGCGCGACGAAGGTCTCGGTGTGACTGTCGGGCGGAATCTTGCCCTCGTCCAGATAGCCCGGCACCGGCTTGCCCTCGGCGTTGCCGGCGCGGTACTGGCCACGCACCACGTCACGTGCGACGCTCTCCGCAGTGAACGGCTTGAGCGCGCGCAGCACCTTCAGCTTCTCGTCGCGGATCGCATCCGCGTCGTTGCTCGAGGGCGCCTCCATCGCGATCATCGTGAGCAGCTGCAACGCATGGTTCTGGATCATGTCGCGCAGCGCGCCGGTGCCGTCGTAGAACGGACCGCGCGTGCCGACGCCCAGGCCTTCGGCCAGCGTGATCTGGATGTTGGCGATGCTCTCCCGCCGCCACAGCGGTTCGAACAGCGCGTTGCCGAAGCGCAGCGCCATCAGGTTCTGCACCGACGGCTTGCCGAGGTAGTGGTCGATGCGGAAGGCCTGCGTCTCGGAGAACACCGAGCGCACGACGCGGTTGATCTCCTGCGCGCTGGCCAGATCGTGACCCAGCGGCTTCTCCAGCACGACGCGCACGTTCGCGCCGTTCAAGCCCGCCGCGCCGAGTTGCTGGCAGATCTGCGTGAACAGGTGAGGACTGGTCGCCAGGTAGAACACCACCGTGTCGGCGTTGCGCTCGCCAAGCCATTCCTTCAGCCGCGCGTAGTGGTCGGGCTGTGACAGGTCCATGCGGCGGTAATGCACCCGCTCGGAGAAGCGGGCGAACTCGTCGTCGTTCGGTCGCTTGCCGGCCTCGACCTCCTGGAAGCGTTCCTTGAGCCACTCGCGATAGCGCTCGTCGGACTGCTCGTCGCGGGCGACGGCGAGGATGCGGCCGCCTTCGGGCAGCTTGCCGTGGCGGAACGCCTGGAACAGCGCGGGCATCAGCTTGCGCCAGGTCAGGTCACCGGTGCCACCAAAGAAGACGAGGTCGAAGGACATGAGCGCGGCGCCCCGCGTCGGGGCGTAAGAGTTGTTGGCGATGTCTTGATGTAACGAAGTTACCGGAATTATGATGCCCCAGTTTCTTGGGCCGGTCAACGTGCGCGGCGCCTCCAAAGGGGGGCGCCGCCAGCAGGTCTAATACGGCTTTCTCCGTCGGCGGCAGGGGCAAGGCCCATGCCTCCGACGTGTCCCGTCCGTTCTCGACCGCCCCAGGCGCCTACGCTCATGAACCAGCTCGAACAACTCAAGGCCTTCACCACCGTCGTTGCCGACACCGGCAACTTCAAGCAGCTGGCGCAGTTCACGCCGCGCGACGCGACGACGAACCCGTCGCTGATCCTGAAGGCGGTGCAGTCGCCGGACTATGCCCACCTGCTCGAGGACACCGTCGCCGCGAACAAGACGGACGCGCTGGACCTGATCGTCGACAAGGTGCTGGTGGCTTTCGGACTGGAAATCCTGAAGGTCGTGCCGGGCCGCGTGTCGACCGAGGTGGACGCTCGCCTGAGCTTCGATACGGTGGCCACGCTGGCCCGGGCCCGCCGCCTGATCCAGATGTACGAGGACGCCGGCATCGGCCGCGACCGCGTGCTGATCAAGGTGGCGTCGACGTGGGAAGGCATCCAGGCGGCGCGCGAACTGGAGCTTGAAGGCATCCATACCAACCTGACGCTGCTGTTCTCGTTCTGCCAGGCGGTGGCGTGCGGCGAGAACGGCATCCAGCTGATCTCGCCCTTCGTCGGTCGTATCTACGACTGGTACAAGAAGGCCGCCGGCCCGAACTGGGACGAGGCCGCCAATGCCGGCGTGAACGACCCCGGCGTGAAGTCGGTGGCCGCCATCTACAACTACTTCAAGAAGCACGGCATCCAGACCGAAGTGATGGGTGCGAGCTTCCGCAACGTCGGCCAGATCCAGGCGCTCGCCGGTTGCGACCTGCTGACGATCAGCCCCGACCTGCTCGCCCAGTTGCAGGGCAGCGAGGCCCCGCTGGTGCGCGCGCTCGACGCGGACGCCGCCAAGGCCCAGGACTTGCCCAAGGTCTCCTTCAACGAGGCGGCGTTCCGCTTCGCCCTCAACCAGGACGCCATGGCCACCGAGAAGCTGGCCGAGGGTATCCGCCTGTTTGCCGTCGATGCCGGCAAGCTGGACCAGATGATCGAAAGCCTGCGATGACCGAGTTCCCGCGTTGCGACCGCAGCCCGACCTGGGCGGCCTTGCACAGTCATTTCCAGCAATCCGGGCGCGCGTTCGACGTGCGTCAGGCCTTCGCGACCGATGAGGGCCGTTTTGCGGCCTGGTCGCTGCAGGCGCCGGAGGTGTTCGCGGACTTGTCGAAGAATCGCATCGACGCCCGCACGCTGGAACTGTTGTTGACGCTGGCCCGGGACGTGCAGCTGGAGTCGCAGCGCGAAGCGCTGTTCAACGGCGAGCCGATCAACGCGACGGAAGGTCGCGCGGTGCTGCACACGGCGCTGCGCGCGCCAGCGGGGCAGGGGCCGCACTCGGACGAGGTGCAGGCCTCGCTCACCCGCATGCTGGCCTTCGCCGACTCGGTGCGCGACGCGGCCAGCAGCGGCATCACCGACGTCGTGCACATCGGCATCGGCGGCTCGGACCTCGGGCCGGCGATGGTCGTCCAGGCCTTGCAGTCGTACGTGCCAGCCGGACTGACGCTGCATTTCGTGTCGAACGTCGACGGGCACGACTTGGCCCCGGTGCTGCGCGACCTGGATCCGAAGACCACGCAGTTCATCGTCGCCTCCAAGACCTTCACGACGCAGGAGACGCTGGCCAACGCGATGGCCGCGAAGGCCTGGTTCCTGCAGAACGGCGGGACCGATGTCGCGAAGCATTTCGCCGCCACGACCAGCAACGCCAAGGCGGCGGCGGAGTTCGGCATCGCGACGACCTTCGGTTTCTGGGACTGGGTCGGTGGGCGCTATTCGCTGTGGTCGGTGATCGGCCTGCCGATCGCGATCGCCGTGGGCTCGGCCCACTTCCGCGCGCTGCTGGCCGGCGCGCATGCGATGGACCAGCATTTCCGCAGCGCGCCGTTGGACAGCAACCTGCCCGTGCTGCTGGGCTTGCTGGATGTCTGGTACCGCAATTTCCACGGCTTCACGAGCCGCTCCGTGGCGCCGTATCACCAGGGGCTGCGCCGGCTGCCCGCCTACCTGCAGCAGCTGGAGATGGAGAGCAACGGCAAGGGCGTGGACCGCGCCGGCGATCCGTTGAGTTTCGCCACCAGTCCGGTGGTCTGGGGCGAGGCCGGCACCAACGGCCAGCATGCCTACTTCCAGATGCTGCACCAGGGCACCGATGTGATCCCGGTGGAGTTCATCGCCGTGAAGACGCCGAACTTCGGCGCGCATGTCCGCGGTGAGCTGCTGGACAAGCTGCAGGACCAGCACGTGAAGCTGCTGGCGAACTGCCTGGCGCAATCGCAGGCGCTGATGCAGGGCAAGACCGCGGAAGCTGCGCGCATGGAGAAGGCGCCGACGGCCTCGCAAGACCTGGATCCGGACGTGCTGGCGCGGCATCGGAGTTTCACCGGCAACCGGCCGAGCACGACCTTGCTGCTGGAGGCGCTGACGCCGTCGTCGCTCGGCGCGCTGATCGCGCTGTATGAGCACCGCGTGTTCGTCAGCGGCGCTGTCTGGAACATCAACAGCTTCGACCAGTGGGGCGTCGAACTCGGCAAGGCGCTGTGCAACAGCCTGCTGCCGCGCCTGACCAGTGGCGATGCGTCGGGCCTGGATGCTTCCACGGCCGGCCTGCTGGCCAAGGTCCGCGGCTGAGTACGCTTCCCCGATTTCCACGCAGTAGAGAACGAATCAGATGAAGATCGTGTTTGATTTCGGCGCCGTGCTGTTCCGTTGGCACCCGCCGAGTTTCCTGGCCCGTGTCTGGGCCCACCGCGTCGCGGACGAGATCCAGGGGGCCGCCTTGGCCAAGGACCTCTTCCAGGACTACCGCGGCGATTGGGGGGCGTTCGACCAGGGTCTGGCGGATGCGCCCACCACGGCGGATCGCATCCATGCGCGCACCGGCTGGCCACGCGAGGACATCGTCGCGGTGATGGACGCCGTGCCGTCGGAGCTGAAGCTCATCGAAGGCTCCGCGGCCTTGGTCCAGGAATTGAAGGCGCAGGGGCACACGCTGCACTTCCTGTCCAACATGCCGGAGCCGTATGCCGATTACCTTGAGCAGACCTTCCCGTTGAAGGACTGGTTCGTGTCGGGCGTGTTCTCCGGACGTGTGAAGCAGTCGAAACCGTCGCGGGAGATCTTCGACCTCGCGCTCGAACAGTTCGACGCCCGTCCCGAGGAGGTGCTGTTCCTCGACGACCACCCGGACAACATCGCGGCCGCGAAGGCTTTGGGCTGGCAGACGCACCTGTTCACGACGCCCGAGCTGGCACGGGCGGACCTGGTGCGGCTGGAACTGCTGCCGGCCTGAGGGTTGTCGGTCGACGCGCGTCATGCGCGCATCGACCTACTTCGAAGCGTCGTCCTCGTCGATCGTCGTCGGCGGCGCGGCCACGCGGAAGGACTCATCGGACCAGTGGCCCAGGTCGATCTGGCGGCAGCGCTCGCTGCAGAACGGGCGCCAGAGGTTGCTCGGCGCGAAAAGACTGTCGCCGCCGCAGGTGGGGCAGGGGACGATGCGGGGCGCCGGGGTGGCGGGAATGAATTTCTCGGGCATGGCGACAACGGAACGGCAGCGTGCCTCCGGTGCTGAGCGCCGGAGGCATCAAGTCAGGAACACAGGGTCAGTTCGAAGGTGGCGTCCACCGGTGCGGGTTTCAAGCGCCCGTCTTCGTCCTGGCGCATCAGCCGGATCGAGACCATCAGCCGGTGACCGCTGATCTCCGGGATCAAGCCGAGGCTGGGGTCGATGCGCATGCGCAGCATGTGGAAGCTGCGGCCCGGCGGCAGGCTCTGCTGATACTGGCCGCCGTGGGCGGCCACCTTGTGGGGCGAGCCGCTGTCGCGCAGCAGGCCCAGCAGCACGTTCAACGCTTCGGCGAGCGGCATCAGCGTCTGCGCCCACTGCATCAGGTCGTTGCGACGACGCACCGGCAGCAGTTGCTGCCACGCGTAGTAGGCGGGGAGGTCGAACTCGCAGGTGCCACCCGGGATGGAGATCCGGCTGCGGATGCTCATCAGCCACTCATTGGTCGTGAGCGCATGACCGGCCTTGCCGGGCAACTGGTTGAGCTTGTCGAAGGCGGCATCGATGCGGCCGACCACCTCGTCCAGCACGGCTTCCGACACCGCCGGATTGCCGCGGTAGCTGTTGAACTGCGTGCGGTGGCGCTCGAGCTCCTTGAGCAGGTCGGCCTTGAGGTCGGCGCGCGAGGCGACGTCCATCACCTCGAAGATGGTGGCCAACGCGAAGTGGTGATCCATCGCGGTGTCACGCGCCATCAACTGACCGAGCCGATCGAACAGGTGTTCGAGTCTGAGCATCGTGCGGATGCTCTCGTTGAACGGGTATTCGTAGAGGACCAAGTCGACATCCCTTTGCGGCAAGTGACCATTGTTCCACAGTGTGTCACGGCCCCCCGATCGGGCGCGGGGGACAGAGCAGCGGGCCGCCCAGCAGCAGGCGGACTTCTTCTTCCAGCTGTTCCAGCGTCAGGCCGTCGTTGTGGATCACCGCATCCGCCGCGGCACGGCGCTGAGTGCGGCTGGCCTGCTGCGCCAGGATGGCCCGCACGGCCGCCTCGCTCAGGCCCGACCGGGCGATGACGCGGGCGACCTGCGTGTCTTCGCTGCAGTCGATGACCAGTACCCGATCGACCAGACGCCGCCACCGGCCTGACTCGACCAGCAGCGGCACATCGAACACGATGCGTTGCCCTGGACGGGCGAGTGCCGCCTGCCGCGCGGTTTCCGCACCGATCATCGGATGCAGGATGGCTTCGAGCGCGCGCCTGGCTTCCGGGTCGCGGAAGGCCAGTTCCCGCATCGCGGCCCGGTCGAGCGCCCCGTTCCCTGCGATGAAGGCAGGACCGAACCTCGCCTCGATGGCGGGCATCGCACCGCCGTCGGATGAGGTCAACGCGCGGGAGATGGCATCGGTATCGACCAGCAGCGCGCCGCCCTGCGCCACCAGCGCCGCTGCGACGGTGCTCTTGCCGCTGCCGATGCCGCCGGTGAGGCCGATGCGCACGAATGGCTCCGGGCGCGGCTCAGACGGGTTGAAGTCCCAGCCAGACCGCGACCCTCGCGGTGCCGATCAGGAGCACGGCGAGTCCGCCGCCGGCCAGGAACGGGCCGAATGGCACATAGCGACCTTCCCGCAGTCCGCCTCGGAGCTTCAGCCCGATGCCCACCACGGCGCCGATCAGCGAGGCGAACAGCGCGACCGGCAGCACCATCTGCCAGCCCAGCCACACGCCGAGGGCGGCGAGCAGCTTGAAGTCGCCGTAGCCCATGCCTTCCTTGCCGGTCGCGAGCTTGAACACCCAATAGATCGACCACAGGGAGAGGTAGCCCGCCAGGGCGCCGATCAGCGCGTCGGTCAGCGAAACCGGAATCCATCCCGCGTAGGAGGCCATCAAACCGGCCCACAGGAGTGGTTGGTTGATGCTGTCGGGCAGCAGCGTGGTGTCCCAGTCGATCCCGGCCAGCGCCACCAGTGCCGCAGCAAAGCCGCAATACAGCAGGCTGGCCGGCTGTGCGCCCAGGCGCCAGGCGATGCCTGCGAACAGCAGGCCCGTGAGCAGTTCGACGAACGGGTAGCGCGCCGAAATCGGCGCCTTGCAGGAGGCGCATTTCCCGCCCAGTCGCAACCAGCCGAGCAGCGGCAGGTTTTCGTGCCAACGCAGGCGGTGTCCGCAGTGAGGGCATCGCGATGCCGGGCGGACCAGCGAGAACGGGGGCTGGCGATCCAGCGACTCGCGCAGCGGCACTGCGGCGGCCGCCAGATGCCGGGCGGCCGCTTCCTCGAGACCCGCATGGGTGCGCAGGTCGCTCTCGATCGCCAATTGATCGGCGCAATCGGACAGCCACTCCCGATGCATCATCACCGGCAGGCGGTAGATGACGACGTTGAGGAAGCTGCCGATGCACAGGCCGACAAGGCCCAGGAACGCAGGTGACAGGAGCGTGTCCAGCAGAGCCTGGTCCAGCACTTACACCACCGCGCCCAGCTTGAAGATCGGCAGGTACATCGAGATCACGATGCCGCCGATCAGCGTGCCCAGGAACACGATGATCAGCGGTTCCATCAGGCTGGACAGCGCCTTGACAGCGTCATCCACCTCTTCTTCATAGAAGTCGGCCGCCTTGCCCAGCATGTGGTCCAGCGAACCGGATTCCTCGCCGATGGACGACATCTGCAAGACCATGATCGGGAAGATGCCGGTCGTCTGCATCGAGGTGGTCAGCGACGCGCCGGTCGACACGTCGCGCTGGATCTTCTCCGTCGCCTCGACGAATACCGCGTTGCCGGAAGCGCCCCCCACCGAGTCCAGCGCCTCCACGAGCGGAACGCCCGCGGCGAACATCGTGGCCAAGGTGCGGGTCCAGCGCGCCACTGCGGACTTGTAGAGCAACTGACCGAAGACGGGGATCTTCAGCAGTAGACGGTCCATGAACTTCTGCATCTTCTCCGAGCGTTTCCAGCTCTGGAAGAAGAAGTACAGGCCACCGCCGATGACGCCGAAGATCAGCCACCAGTACGCGACGAAGATCTCCGACATCGCCATCACGAACAGCGTCGGAGCCGGGAGATCGGCACCGAAAGACTTGAACACGTCCTTGAAGGCCGGAATCACGAAGATCATGATCACGGCCGTCACGACGAAGGCGACGATCAGCACCGCGATCGGGTAGGTGAGGGCCGACTTGATCTTGCCCTTCAGCGCGACGGTCTTTTCCTGGTAGATCGCCAGACGGTCCAGCAAGGCTTCCAGGATACCGCCCTGCTCGCCGGCCTCGACCAGGTTGCAGTACAGCGCGTCAAAGTACAACGGATGCTTGCGGAAAGCGGCGGACAGCGAGGTACCGGTCTCGACGTCCTGGCGGATGTCGGTCAGCAGTTTCGTCAGGCGCGGGTTCGGGCTGCCGCGCGCGACGATGTCGAAGGCCTGCAGCAGCGGGACGCCGGCGCGCATCATGGTCGCCAGTTGGCGCGTGAAGACCGAGATGTCCTTCTGCTTGATGGACTTGCCGCCGGAGCTGCGCCGCTTCTTGATCTTGCTGACCAGGATGCCCTGTCGCCGCAGCGACGCGCTGATGACGGCTTCGCCGCCGGCCCGCATCTCTCCGCGAACGATCTTGCCGTTGCGGTCCTTGCCTTCCCATTCAAAGACGTATTCCTTGATGCCCTTGGCCGCGCCCTTGGCGCCTGCGGTGGTCGTCGCCATATCACCTCCTGCCGTCGCGCCAGACGAGTGGCGCTCCCAATCTTTGACTCGTTCGATCGATCCTGGTGACCTGACGCCGGACACGCAAACGCGGCGTCCGAGGACGCCGCGTCATGTTTCCGAGGTCATTCGTTGGTGGCCGCCAGCACCTCTTCCAGTGTCGTGACGCCCGCCCGGACCTTGACCAGCCCGGACTGCCGCAGATCCCGCACGCCATCCGCGCGGGCCTGCTGGGCGATGTCCACGGCCGTTCCCTCGGACAGGATGATCCGCTGGATCGCCTCCGTGATGGGCATCACTTGGTAAAGGCCGACGCGTCCACGATAACCATTGTTGCAATTCGAGCAGCCGACCGCCCGGTACGGCTTCCAGCTGCCGTCGAGATCGGATTCCAGGAAACCCGCGCGCAGCAGCGCCTCGCGAGGATATTCGGCCGGTGCCTTGCAGTTCTCGCACAGCCGGCGCGCCAGACGCTGTGCGGTGATGAGCAGCACGCTCGAGGCGATGTTGAACGGTGCGACGCCCATGTTCAACAGCCGGGTCAAGGTGGTCGGCGCGTCGTTGGTATGCAAGGTCGACATCACCATGTGGCCGGTCTGCGCGGCCTTGATGGCGATGTCCGCCGTCTCCAGGTCCCGGATTTCGCCGACCATGATGATGTCGGGATCCTGCCGGAGGAAGGCCTTCAGCGCCGCCGAGAAGGTCAAGCCGGCCTTGTCGTTGACGTTGACCTGGTTGATGCCGGGCAGGTTGATTTCCGCCGGGTCCTCGACGGTCGAGATGTTGGTGCCCGGCACGTTCAGGATATTCAGGCACGTGTACAGCGACACCGTCTTGCCCGAGCCCGTCGGGCCGGTGACCAGGATCATCCCGTAGGGCCGTTGGATGCAATGGAGCAGCCGCTCCTTCTCGATCTTCTCGTAGCCCAGGGCCTCGATGCCGAGCTTGGCCGAGGACGGATCCAGGATCCGGATCACGATCTTTTCGCCGAACAGCGTGGGCAGCGTGGAGACCCGGAAGTCGATCGCCTTGGCGCCGAACTTCAGCTTCATCCGACCGTCCTGCGGGACGCGGCGTTCGGAAATGTCCATCCGCGAGATCACCTTGATCCGCGACGAGAGCTTGTCCTTGATCGCGATCGGCGGCTGCGTGATCTCGCGCAGCTCGCCGTCAACCCGGAACCGGACGCGATAGTGGTATTCGAAGGGTTCGAAATGCAGGTCCGACGCCCGCATGTTGATCGCATCCACCAGCATCTTCTGCAGGAAGCGCACGACGGGCGCATCCTCGACGTCGGTGATTTCCTGCGATTCCTCCGGGGGCGGCGCGTCGTCCTCGGCGATGTCGAAGTCGAAGTCTTCGCCGGAGATGGCCTCCAGCGCTTCGGCGGTCGACGCGGCAGTGATCCCGAGCAGCTTCGCGAGCTTGTCGTGCTCGACGATGATCCATTCCGGCGTCAGCTGGGTCGCGAACTTGATGCGCTCGACGACCTCCTGCTCGGTCGGGTCGGCCCCGCCGATGAACAGTCGGTTGCCTCGGCGCGCCAGCACCACGACCTGGTACTGTGCCGCCAGCTTGGCGTCGATGATGTTCTGCGGCAGCTTGTGCCCGTCGACCGAGTTCAGGTCCAGCAGCGGCAGGGCGAGCGCATGCGACAGCGTGTGCGCCAGATCCGCCGGCGACACGGTGCCGGAGGCCATCACCGCGTTGACGAAGCTGGTCTTCTTTTCGCGGGCCAGCTTGACCAGATCCTCGGCGGCCTGCGGCTTGAGCTTGCCGGCGTGCACGAGCACGCGGGCAACGCCTGACAGGGCGGACTGAGGAGGTTCGGCCAGTGTGGTGTCCACGGATATCGCCATCGGGTAGGGGTCTTGCCGGATGCCGGCGCACGCGCCGGAACAGCCCCTCACTTTACCCCCATGAACGGAGGGCCGGCGGCAGGGCCTGTCCTGGCTTTCACTGAAGTCAGACGCTTCGTGCAGTTTCGGCCTTGGTCACTGGAAATTGAGCCCGAAATGTGCAAGATCCTCCCGAGGTCCGCCGTTCGACCTCGACCGCCCCCGCAAGGCCTGACCCCCTGCGCATGGCGGTGAGTGTCGCCACGGCGCCGGCGACGCGTTTGCGGCGCGCAAAGAAAAACGCCGCGAACCTTGCGATTCGCGGCGTCATCGATGTCCTGGTCGGGGTGAGAGGATTCGAACCTCCGGCCTCTACGTCCCGAACGTAGCGCTCTACCAGGCTAAGCTACACCCCGTTTTGGTCACTCGATCAAGAGTCTTTCAAGAACGTCTGTTCAGGAACTTCTCTCCACCGACTGAGCCGCAAATTCTAGCAGGCTTTCTTTCCACTTGGAAAGAGGGAGCGACGCCAAATGTTGTCTGGCCTGTGCGACCTCCGCGCGAGCCGCCTCGCGTGTGGCCTCCAGCGCGCCGGTGCGGCGAACGATCGCGACGATGTCCTGCAGACGCTCCACCTCGCCATGCTCGATGGCATGGCGGATGAGGGCCCGGTCGTCCTCGGTGCCGCGTTCCATCGCGATGAGCAGCGGCAGCGTGGGCTTGCCCTCGCGCAGGTCGTCGCCGACGTTCTTGCCCAGCGATTCGCTGGTGCCCTCGTAGTCCAAGGTGTCGTCGATCAACTGGAACGCCGTGCCCAGCGCGCGGCCATACCCCGCGCAGGCTTCCTCCAGCGCGGGCGGTGCGTCGGCCAGGACTGCGCCCAGGCGCGCGCTGGCCTCGAACAGCTTGGCCGTCTTGTAGCGGATGACGCGCAGGTAGCTGTCCACCGCGACATCCGGGTCATGCATGTTCATCAACTGCAGGACCTCGCCTTCGGCGATCACGTTGGTCGCGTCCGCCAGCACTTCCAGCACGCGCATGCGGTTCACCGACACCATCATCTGGAAGGCGCGCGAGTACAGGAAGTCGCCCACCAGCACGCTCGCCGCGTTGCCGAACAGCGCGTTGGCCGTCTGCTTCCCGCGTCGCAACGCGGACTCGTCGACGACGTCGTCATGCAGCAGCGTGGCGGTGTGGATGAACTCCACCACCGCCGCGAGTTCCCGGCTGGCGGGGGAGTCGGCACCCAGCGCATTGGCGAACATCAGCACCAGCTTGGGCCGCATCCGCTTGCCGCCGGCATGGATGATGTACGCGGAGATCTGGTTGATCAGGGCAACGTCCGAACGAAGCCGCTGCGCGATCACGGCATCGACTTCATTCATCTGCGCGTTCAGCGCCTCGAGGACCTCGGCAACTGGGGTAGAGGCAATGGGCTGCACTCTGGACTCACTGTGAGGGGAAGCGCGGATTATAGGAAGGCGCGGGGCCAGGTCTGTCCGTGACGACCACGGCATCGCACGCCTGCGTCGTCAATGCACCTCCATCGCCTCGCAAGGCCGGTGGTTGCGGGCTTCTCGGCGCATCAGGGTTTGCATCAATGCGGCGGCCTGTGCTACATTCTCGGGCTCCGCATCTTTGTGCGGTGTTTTTTCTTGGGCGGTCGACGGGTGCTTCCGGTTGTCTCCGGGTGCCTGACGGGCCGCTCTCATGTGAAAGGGCTGATATGTACGCGGTCATAAAAACCGGCGGCAAGCAATACAAAGTTGCGGCTGGCGAAAAGATCAAGGTAGAACAGATTGCTGCGGACGTTGGCCAAGAGATCGTGATTGACCAGGTGCTGGCCGTCGGAAACGGCGCGGACCTGAAGATCGGGACTCCCTTGGTTGCGGGTGCAAGCGTCAAGGCCACCGTGGTGGCGCATGGCAAGCACGACAAGGTGCGCATCTTCAAGCTGCGTCGTCGCAAGCACTACAAGAAGAGCCAAGGCCATCGCCAGACGTTCACCGAGCTGGAAATCAGCGCGGTCAACGGCTGATTCCTGACTCTCTCGTAATCTGATCAAGGAGTAATCCATGGCACAGAAAAAGGGCGGCGGCTCAACACGAAATGGCCGCGACTCGAAGCCGAAGATGCTTGGCGTCAAGGTGTACGGCGGCCAGACCATCTCGGCTGGCTCGATCATCGTCCGCCAACGCGGCACGAAGTTCCACGCCGGTACCAACGTGGGCATGGGCAAGGACCACACGCTGTTCGCGCTGATCGACGGCACGGTGTCCTTCACCGTCAAGGGCGAAAACAGCCGCTCCACGGTCGTCGTCACGGCGATCTGAGCGACTTGATGTCCTGACGCCGCGACGCGGGAGACCTGGTCTCCCGTGTTCGGCGGACCCAGAGCCCCGGCCTCGTCCGGGGCTTTGTTTTTTCGGCCCCGATGCCAGCGGGTGCCACGCCGACCGCGAGTCCCGGCGAAACCTGACTCGCTCCGATTCAAAGCATGGCCTCGCGCGGGAGCGCGGGCGTGTGAATTACGATAGCCCCGCTCCGGGACTGAAGGCCATCCATGAAGTTCGTTGACGAAGCCACCATCGATATCGCCGCCGGCAACGGCGGGGCGGGCTGCGCCAGTTTCCGCCGCGAGAAGTTCATTCCGTTCGGCGGACCGGATGGGGGCGACGGCGGCAAGGGCGGCAGCGTCTTCGCGATGGCCGACCGCAACCTCAACACGCTGATCGACTATCGCTATGCGCGCCGCCACGAGGCCCGCAACGGGGAAGCGGGACGCGGCTCGGACCAGTTCGGCGCCGCTGCCGACGACATCATGCTGAAGGTGCCGGTCGGCACCATCGTCCGCGACCTGGAGACCGACGAAATCATCGCCGAGCTGCTCGAGCCCGATGTGCCGGTGCTGCTGGCCAAGGGGGGCGACGGCGGCTTCGGCAACCTGCACTTCAAGACCTCGACGAACCGCGCGCCGCGCCAGAAGACGCCCGGCTGGCCCGGCGAGGTCAAGAAGATCAAGATGGAGTTGCGCGTGCTGGCCGACGTCGGCCTGCTCGGTCAACCCAACGCCGGCAAGTCGACGCTGATCGCTGCCGTGTCCAATGCACGTCCGAAGATCGCGGACTATCCGTTCACGACGCTGTATCCGAATCTGGGCGTGGTGCGCGTGGGTCCGGAGAAGAGCTTCGTGATCGCCGACATCCCCGGCCTGATCGAAGGTGCCGCCGAAGGCGCCGGCCTGGGCCACCAGTTCCTGCGTCATCTGCAGCGCACGCGCGTGCTGCTGCACGTGGTGGATCTGGCGCCGTTCAACCCGGACGTCGACCCGGTCGCCGAAGCCAAGGCCATCGTCAAGGAACTGAAGAAGTACGACGAGGCGCTCTACGACAAGCCGCGCTGGCTGGTGCTGAACAAGCTGGACATGGTGCCGGCGGAAGAACGCGCCGCCCGCGTGAAGGACTTCGTCAAGCGCTACAAGTGGAAGGGCCCGGTGTTCGAGATCTCCGCGCTGACGCGCGAAGGTTGCGAGCCGCTGATCCGTGCCATCTACGACCACGTGGCGGCCATCCAGTCGCCGCCGGTGGAAGACCCGGACGCGCGCTTCGATGCGCCGACGATCGATCCGCCGAAGGCTTTCCAGGAAACGCGCAAGACGCGCGCCACGAAGGCCAAGGCGATCAAGGCGGCGAAGGCCGAGAAAGCGGAGAAGGCGGAGAAGCCGCCCGAACGCGATCCGCGATTCGATCCGCTGCCCTGACTTCCGGCTCCGGCCCCACCGTTCCCTGATCCTCCGCGCATGAGCAACGGCAATCCCACTGGCCCGCTGACTGGCCACCCGAGCGGCGAACTGAACGGCGAATTGAACGGCGTCCTCAAGGACGCGCGACGCATCGTCGTGAAGGTCGGCTCGAGCCTGGTCACCAACGAGGGCCGTGGCGTCGATGCGGAGGCGATCGGCAACTGGTGCCGCCAGCTGGCGGAGCTGGCGCGCGAGGGGCGGGAGGTCGTGATGGTGTCCAGCGGCGCGATCGCCGAGGGCATGAAGCGTCTGGGTTGGGCGAGCCGTCCGAAGGAACTGCACGAACTGCAGGCCGCGGCGGCCGTCGGCCAGATGGGTCTGGCGCAGATGTACGAGACCAAGCTGCGCGAGCAGGGTCTGACGAGCGCGCAGGTGCTGCTGACGCATGCCGACCTGGCCGACCGCGAGCGCTACCTCAATGCGCGCTCGACGCTGCTGGCGCTGCTGCAGCACCGCGTGGTTCCCGTGATCAACGAGAACGACACCGTCGTCAACGACGAGATCAAGTTCGGCGACAACGATACGCTCGGCGCCTTGGTCGCCAATCTCGTCGAGGCCGATGCGCTGGTGATCCTCACCGACCAGAAGGGCCTGTACTCGGCCGATCCGCGCAAGGATCCGAACGCCCGCTTCATCGATCGCGCGACGGCCGGCAAGCCCGAACTCGAGGAGATGGCCGGCGGCGCCGGCTCCAGCATCGGGCGCGGCGGGATGATCACCAAGATCCTGGCCGCCAAGCGCGCGGCCAGCAGCGGCGCCAACACCGTGATCGCCTGGGGGCGCGAGCCCGACGTGCTGCTGCGCCTGGCCGCCGGCGAGGCGATCGGCACGGCGCTGATGGCGTCGACCGCGAAGCTCGCGGCGCGCAAGCAGTGGATGGTCGATCACCTGCAGCTGCGCGGGAAGGTCATCGTCGACGCGGGCGCGGCGATCAAGCTGCGGGAGGAGGGCAAGAGCCTCCTGCCGATCGGCGTGCAGGAGGTGTCAGGCGAGTTCCATCGCGGTGACGTCATCGCCGTCGTCGACCTGGGCGGGAAGGAACTCGCGCGCGGCCTGACCAATTACGGCAGCGCCGAGGCCCGGCTGATCGCTCGCAAGCCGTCGTTCGACATCGAACGGGTGCTGGGTTACGCGGCCGAGCCGGAGCTGATCCACCGCGACAACCTCGTGCTGCGCTGAAGCACCACCAGGGAGGCGGCGCTGAAGCGCGCGCCGTCAATCCTTGGGCGGCTCCACCGGGCCACCGCCGTGGGTGGCGTTCGGCGGAGCGACCTCGCGACCGTCGTGCGCGTCCTGATGCGTGACCTCCGCATGTGCCGGAGCGTCATGGTCGTGGGGCCGATGATCGAAGCGCTCATGCCGGTGCTGGTCCTGATCGCCATGGTCGCCGTGTCCCCCATGACGGTCGCCCCGCGGCGGCGGTCGCATGCCGGCGCGCAGGTAGCGGTTGTGATGATTCAACCGCGGCAGGAAACGCGCGAGCTCCGTCAGCGCCATCTGATACACGCCGCGCTTGAATTCGATCACGGCCTCCAGCGGCACCCAGTACTCGTTCCAACGCCAGGCGTCGAACTCGGGATGGTCGGTGGCGCGCAGGTTCATGTCGCTGTCGCGACCCATCATCTGCAGCAGGAACCAGATCTGCTTCTGTCCGCGGTAGTGCCCGCGCGCGTCGCGCCGGATGAAATGGTCCGGCACTTCATAACGGAGCCAATCCCGCGTGCGCGCAATGATGCGCACGTGGTCCGCAGTGAGGCCAACTTCCTCATGCAGCTCCCTGAACATCGCCTGCTCGGGCGTCTCTCCATGCTTGATGCCCCCTTGGGGGAACTGCCAAGAATGGGTGCGTATGCGCTTGCCCCAGAACACCTCGTTCTTGTGGTTGAGCAGGATGATGCCGACGTTGGGCCGGAAGCCTTCACGGTCGAGCATAATCAACCTTCAAATCATTCGTTGGATTGATTATTGCACCGGGGCTGCGGCCCGGCGCGATCATCGCTAACCCTCGGTGATGCACGGTTTTTTCCGCGGCGGCCCGGCTGACCGCGGACTTTTATTTTCTGCGCCCATGAAAGCCTCCCAGTTCTTCATCTCCACGCTCAAAGAAGCGCCCGCCGATGCGGAAATCGTCAGCCACAAACTGATGATGCGGGCCGGCATGATCAAGCGCCTGGGTGCCGGCATCTACAACTACATGCCGATGGGCCTGCGCGTGATCCGCAAGGTGGAGAACATCATCCGCGGCGAGATGAACCGCGCGGGCGCGGTCGAGCTGCTGATGCCGGTCGTGCAGCCGGCCGAGCTGTGGCAGGAGACGGGCCGCTTCGACAAGATGGGGCCGGAACTGCTGCGCGTGAAGGACCGCCACGGGCGCGACTTCATCATCCAGCCGACGTCGGAAGAGGTCATCACCGACATCGCGCGCCAGGAGCTGCGCAGCTACAAGCAGCTGCCGAAGAATTTCTATCACATCCAGACGAAGTTCCGCGACGAGCGCCGGCCCCGCTTCGGGATCATGCGCGGCCGCGAGTTCACGATGAAGGATGCGTACTCGTTCGACCGCGACAAGGAAGCGGCCGGCCGCAGCTACGACGCCATGTACACGGCCTACGGCCGGATCTTCGATCGGCTGGGTCTGCAGTACCGCGCGGTGGCGGCGGACACCGGCGCGATCGGCGGCGACCGGTCGCATGAGTTCCAGGTCATCGCCGAGACCGGTGAAGACGCGATCATCTACTGCCCGACCAGCGACTACGCGGCCAACATCGAGCTGGCCGAGGCGCTGTCGCTGATCGACACGCGCGGCGCGGCGACGCAGCCGCTGACGAAGACACCGACGCCCGGCAAGGCCACCTGCGCCGACGTCGCCGAGCTGCTGAAGCTGCCGCTGTCGCAGACGGTGAAGTCGCTGGTGCTGGCGACCGATGAGCTCGACGACGAGGGCAACATCGTCAAGTCGCAGGTCTGGCTGCTGCTGGTCCGCGGCGATCACGACCTGAACGAAGTGAAGGCCGGCAAGCTCGAGGGCTTGAAGGGCGGCTTCCGTTTCGCGACGGCCGCGGAGATCGACGCGCACTTCGGCTGCAAGCCCGGCTACCTGGGCCCGATCGGCCTGAAGCAGCCGCTGAAGGTCATCGCCGACCGGACCGTGGCCAACATGTCCGATTTCGTCTGCGGCGCCAACGAAGCCGACTTCCACTTCACCGGTGCGAACTGGGGTCGCGACCTGCCCGAGCCCGACCTGGTCGCCGACATCCGCAACGTCGTCGAAGGCGATCCCTCGCCGGATGGCAAGGGCGTGCTGGCGATCCAGCGCGGCATCGAGGTCGGCCACGTCTTCTACCTCGGCACGAAGTACTCGGCCGCGATGAACGCGTCCTACCTCGACGAGAACGGCAAGCCCCAGCTGATGGAGATGGGCTGCTACGGCATCGGCGTGACCCGCATCCTGGGCGCGGCGATCGAGCAGAACCATGACGAGCGCGGTATTGTCTGGCCGGACGCGATCGCACCGTTCACCGTCGTGGTCTGCCCGATCGGCATGGACCGCAACGAGGACGTGAAGGCCGCCGCGACGAAGCTGCACGAGGAACTGCTCGATCTCGGCATCGACGTGCTGCTGGACGACCGCGGTGAGCGCCCCGGCGCCATGTTCGCGGACTGGGAACTGGTCGGCGTGCCGCATCGCGTGGTGATCTCCGACCGCGGCCTCAAGGAAGGCCAGGTCGAATACCAGGGTCGCCGCGATGCCGCCGCCACCAAGCTGGCGCTGGCCGACGTCGTCGCACACCTGAAGCAACGACTCGCGTGAGTCCGGCCCGTCCGCCGCAGCGTGTCGCGGCGGTGGACGCGCTGCGCGCGCTGGCCCTGTTCCCGGTGATCGCCGTCAACTGGGTCGGCTACCCGGCCTTGCCGGATGCCGGACCGCTGAGCCCGCCTTCCCCCGCCGACAGCCTGGTCGCCCAGCTCCTGTCCTGGTTGCTGCACGCGCTCATCGCGGGCAAGGGCATCTCGCTGCTGGCCTTCCTGTTCGGCTACAGCCAGGGCCTGTCCCAGTCGCGCGGCGATGAGGCCCTGGGCAAACGCCGACGTCGCCTCGCCAAGCTGCTGACGCTCGGCCTGCTGCATGGCACGCTGCTCTACATGGGCGACATCCTGACGCTCTATGCCGTCGCCGGTTCGGTGCTCGCGATCTGGGCCGGGCATTCGATGGCGATGCTGAAAGTCCGGCTGCGGATCCTGATCGGGTTGGAACTCGTGGTGATCGCGCTGACTGTCGTGATGGCGAGCATGCCGTTGTCGGGCGAGCCCTCGACGCCGCTGTCGGCGCCCGCGGCGTGGGGGGACTGGACCCTGCGCAATGCGGGTCACTTCGTCGCGTCGACGATCGCCTTCGCCACGCTGGGCCTGCCCACGCCGCTGCTGCTGATGACGGCCGGCTTGATGGCGGCGCGCCTGCGACTCCTGTCCCACCCGCGCTGGGAGCCCGCGTTGCGACGCTGGTCCCGCCGTGCGCTGTGGCCGGCGGTGGCAGTGAACATCGCTTTCGCCTCGCTGCTCTGGCCCGGGCTGCGCGACGGCGACACCTACGTCACCAGCCGCTACGCGATCTTCTATCTCTATCCGACCCTGCTGCTGTTGAGCGCCGTGGTCCCCGCGCTGGTGCTGCGGATGCGCAGCGATCCGCGGTTGCTGAACGCGCTTGCGCCGCTGGGACGGCACACGCTCACGCTGTATCTTTCCAGTTCGGTGCTGAGCTTTGCGCTGTTCAGCGGAGCCGGCCTGGCCTGGCAGCCCGGCACGGTGGCGGCGGCGGGCCTTGCGCTCGCGTACTGGGCGGTGGGCCTCGTGCTCGCGCGCGTGCGCGGTCCGCGACCATTGCCGCTGGAGCGCTGGCTGTCCCGCTGACGGCGACGGCGCGCGCCGTTATGCTGCCGCGCCTCGCTTCTGCGCATTTCAACCGACCCCGATTGACTCCGATCCCCGCCGTTCCCGTGACCGATTCCGGCTTCAAGACCATGGCCCCGACCTCGCGCCGAGCCTTGCTGCTCGCCGGCGCCGGCGCCTGCCTGCCGCGCCCGGCGTTCGCCGGCGCCCAGGTCGAGGAACCGCTGGCCGATGCGGTGCGTTCCGCGCTGTCGGCCGCGATCGCCTCGGATGCGCCGCCCAAGCCGCACTTCGATTCAATCGAGCCGCGCCTGGCCTACCTGCGCTGGCTCGGCGAGATGAGCGAGCGCATGAAGCGCAAGAAGAGCGAGACCCAGACGCGGATCGAATTCCTCGAGACCGTCTGGTACGAGAGCGCCCGCGCGGGCCTCGAGACGGCGCTGGTGCTGGGGCTGGTGCAGGTGGAGAGCGGCTTCCGCAAGTACGCGATCAGCGTCGCCGGCGCGCGCGGCTACATGCAGGTGATGCCGTTCTGGACGCGTTCGATCGGCGACGGGCAGGTCTCGCGGCTGTTCCACATGCAGACCAACCTGCGCTTCGGCTGCGTCATCCTGCGGCACTACCTCGACCGCGAGAAGGGCGACCTCTACCTCGCGCTGGGACGCTACAACGGCAGCCGCGGGCGGCCGGAGTATCCGAACATGGTCATGGGGGCCCGCAAGGCCTGGTTGATGCCGGGTCAGACCTGACGCCGGTCAGGCGCCGGCGCTGCATCAAGCCTGGGGTCGCAGTCCCCGCCACGCCTGAGGCGTGGCACCCGGCAACTGCGCCAGTTCGAGCACGCGCTCGACGGTCTCGGCGACCATCTCCTCGATCGACGCCGGCTTCAGGTACAGCGCCGGCAGCGGCGGGAAGACGATACCGCCCATCTCCGTCACCGCGGTCATGTTGCGCAGATGGGCGAGGTTGAACGGCGTCTCGCGGACCATCAGGATCAGGCGCCGGCGCTCCTTGAGCGTCACGTCGGCGGCGCGGGTCATGAGGTTGTCGGAGAGCCCATGCGCGACCGCGGCCAGCGTGCGCATCGAGCAGGGCGCGATCACCATCGCCGCCGTCGGAAAACTGCCGCTGGCGACGCAGGCGCCGACGTCGCCGGGCGCGTAGGCGACGTCCGCCTCGCGCTCCAGGGCGTCGCGCGCGAGCCCGAGTTCATGGTGCGCGTTGAGCACGCCCGCGGGGCTCAGGACGAGGTGGGTCTCCGCGCCGATCGCGCGGGCCCGGCGCAGCAGCTGCAGCCCATAGGCGGCGCCCGTCGCGCCGGTGATGCCGACGATCAGGCGCGGCCGCGGTGCCGCTGCAGCGCTCATCAGGCCTTGGCCAGCAGCTGCTGCAGTTCGCCGCTCTCGTACATCTCCATCATGATGTCGGAGCCGCCGACGAACTCGCCGTCGACGTAGAGCTGCGGGATCGTGGGCCAGTTGGCGTAGTCCTTGATGCCCTGGCGGACGCTTTCGTCCTCGAGCACGTTGAAGGTCTTCAGCTCGCTGGCGCCGCTGGCCTTCAGGATCTGGATCGCGCGGCCGGAGAAGCCGCACATCGGGAATTGCGCGGTGCCCTTCATGAAGAGCACGATGCGGTTGCCCTTGACCAGGTCGTCGATGCGTTGCTGAACGTCGCTCATGGCGGAGATCCTCTGAAAGCTGATGCGGGAAGGCGTGTGCGCTGCGCGGCAGGATCCGTTCCGGGGTCCACCAGGTGGACTCGTGCCGGGCCGCGCGATCAGAGGATTATCAGGCAGCGCGCAAGCCCCCGCTGGGCTGGGCTCAAACCGTCAGGACGGTTGCGCCCAGCGCCCGGCGCGTGGGCGATCAGAAGCTGTAGCTGACGCCGAACTGAACGACCGGCTTGTAGCGCAGGTCCTGCGACAGCTCGGCTTGGGGCGCGCTGTTGCCCAGTCGCAGGCTGGACGCGCCGCCGCCGACCAGGCCGACGTCGGCGCTGAAACCCCAGCCGCCGCGCAAGGAGTAGCTGGTGTAGCCGACGCCCACGTACGACAGCGACAGGTTGGGCTCGCGCTCCGGACCGGTGAGCAGGCTGAGGCTGCGGCGACCGGCCGACAGTGAGGGCGAGACCGCCGCGCCCTGGCCCAGCGCCAGGCCGGAACTGCTCTGCAGCAGCGACATCGGGCCCAGCATCAGGCCGCCCGTGGCCCGCAGGCCGCCGCGCGTGCCGGCGCCCAGGCCCGATCCGGTGAGGTAATAGTCCGCCAGCAGGTTCGCGCTCAGCAGGCGGCTGCCGTTGCGGGCATCGAAGGAGAGACCGTCGATGTCCTGGCTCTGGTTCAGCTGCAGGCGGCCCTGCCACTTTGTGAACGCCTGACGGTCCGGTTTCAGTTGCAGGCCCTGTTGGGCCCACGCGGCGCCGGCCATGCAGACACTGCCGGCCAGGACCACGGCAAGGCGCAGGAGCAAGGGGGCGGCGCTCATGACAGGTCTCCCAGACTGACGACGAACCCGTTTCAAGATGGATCAAAACGGGCACCAAGTCAGACCATGCTACGCCCGCCCCGATGACCGCGCCAGATCGAGTTGAGGGGGATTCCCGGCACTGTTGCGGATTCCCGGCGCAGTTTCTCGCAGTGTGGAAACAGTCTGTGAGGCGCGCCACATTCCTCTGCGGCACGCGCCACATCCCTCACACCGGCCAGCGGCCGCCGGTGGCGCGGGGTTGGCCCCCGAGATCGCGCCGGTTCTGGATGTCGATGAAGCCGCGTGCGCTCAGCAGATCGGCCACCGCGTCGGCCTGGTCGTAGCCATGTTCGAGGAGCAGCCACCCTCCCGGGCGCAGCCGCTCCGGCGCGCCGGCGATCAGTTCGCGCAGGTCGTCCAGACCATCGCCTTCCGGCGTCAGCGCCATGCGCGGCTCGTGTCGCAGGGCCGCCAGGTGATGGTCGTCCCCCGCGACGTACGGAGGGTTACTGAGGATCAGGTCGAACGCCAATTGACCTGCGAGCGGCTGATACCAGCTTCCGAGATGCGCCTCGACCGCCAGGCCATGCCGGCGGGCGTTGTCCCGGGCGACGTCGAGGGCGCCGGCGCTCGCGTCGACCATCCGGACGTCCGCGTCGGGACGCCGCGACTTGATCGACAGGGCGATGGCGCCGGTGCCCGTGCCCAAATCCACCACGCGGGGCGTTGACAGCCCCGTCAGGCGCTCGAGCGCCCATTCCACGAGCACCTCGGTGTCCGGTCGCGGGATCAGCGTGTCGGGCGTGACGCGCAGCATCAGGCCGAAGAACTCTTTCTCACCGGTCAGGTAGGCGAGCGGCACGCCATCGAGGCGGCGGGCGAGCCAGTCCTGGAAACGCTCATGCAAGGCGGCGTCGAGCGGGTCGGTGTCGTGCGCGATCAGCCAGGCGCGCGACGCGCCCAGCAGCGCCTGCAGGAGGTATTGCGCCTCGGCACGCGGCAGACCGGCGGCCATCGCCGCACGTTCGGCGCCTGCAACGGTCAGGCCATGCCCGGTGGCGCTCATCCCTGGCCGCCTTCGAGCGCCGCGAGCTGCTCCGCCGCCTGCGCCTGCTGCAGCCCCTGCAGCACGTCGGCGAGATCGCCGTCCATGATCGCGCCGAGCTTGTAGAGCGTCAGGTTGATCCGGTGATCGGTCAGTCGCCCCTGGGGGAAGTTGTAGGTGCGGATGCGGTCGCTGCGATCGCCGGTGCCGACCAGGCTCTTGCGCTGCGCGGCCTCCTTGGCGGCGCGCTCGTTGCGGTCTTTATCGCGCAGCCGCGCGGCGAGCACCGCCATCGCCTTGGCCTTGTTGCGATGCTGGCTGCGGTCGTCCTGGCACTCGGCGACCAGGCCGGTCGGCAAGTGCGTGATCCGGATCGCGCTGTCGGTCTTGTTGACGTGCTGCCCGCCCGCACCACTGGCGCGGAAGGTGTCGATGCGCAGCTCGGCGGGATTGAGCTGGATCTCCTCGGCCTCGTCGGGCTCCGCCATCACCGCGACCGTGCAGGCGCTGGTGTGGATGCGGCCCTGCGACTCGGTGGCGGGCACGCGCTGCACGCGGTGACCGCCCGACTCGAACTTCATCTGCCCATACACGCCGTCGCCGTCCAGGCGAAGCACGATCTCCTTGTAGCCGCCGAGGTCCGATTCACTCGCGGACAGCACCTCGCAGCGCCACCCCCGGCCTTCGGCGAAGCGCGTGTACATGCGGGTCAGGTCGCCGGCGAACAGCGCCGACTCGTCGCCGCCAGCGCCGGCGCGGATCTCCAGGAACGCGGGCCGGTCGTCGTCCGGATCCCGCGGGATGAGCGCAAGCTGCAGTTCCTGGTCGAGCTGCGCCAGATCGGCCTCGGCGCCGGCGATCTCCTCGCGCGCCATCTCGATCATGTCGGCGTCGCCGCTGTCGAGCAGCTCACGCGCCGCGGCGAGGTCCTGCTCGCGCTGGAGGTAACGACGGTAGCGCTCGACCAGCGACGACACCTCCGACTGCTCGCGCGTCAACGCGCGGTAGCGCTTCATGTCGGCGGCGACGCTGCCGTCGGCGAGCGTGCTGTCGAGTTCCGCCAGCCGGTAGCCGAGGCGGTCGAACTTCTGGCGCAGGGCGTCTTTCATGGGGGAAGAGGCTGGGAGTCTGGGAGGCGGGGAACGCGGGGAACGCGAGTCGGCGGAGAGGCGATCCGTCATGGACCGGCAGAGCGGCGTGGCACGTGAGGCCAGGTGAACGGGCGACCGTGAGCGGCCGCCCGCGCGCGAACGATGCGCCGCTACGAATCCGCCTCGTCGCCGAGTGCGTTCGGGCGGGCGCCCGACGTCTTCGCGCCGCCGCGCAGGAACAGCCGCGACACGGTCTGCGCCATCTGCAGGCGCTGCTCGCCGTCGCTGACGTGGAGTTCGGCCATCGCGCCGTGCAGCATCTTCTGCGTCAGCCCGCGCGCGAGCGCGTCCAGCACGCTGTCGATGTCCTCGCCCTTGGCGATCAGCTTGCGCGCGCGCTGGATCTCGGCCTGACGCCAGCTGTCGGCCTGCTGGTGCAGGGCCTGGATCAGCGGCACCGTGTGGCGCTGGCCCAGCCAGTGCACGAAGCTCTGGACGCCGGTCTCGATGATGGCCTCCGCCTGCTGGACCGCGGCCTGGCGCTTCTCGCCAGCGGTCTGGACCAGCTTGGACAGGTCGTCGACGGTGTAGAGGTAGACGTCGTCGAGCTTGGCCACTTCCTGTTCGATGTCGCGGGGCACCGCCAGATCGACCATGAACATCGGCTTGTGGCGACGCTTCTTCAAGGCGCGCTCGACGGCGCCCAGGCCGATCAGCGGCAGGCTGGACGCGGTGCAGGAGACCACCGCGTCGAATTCGTGCAGGCGGTCGGGGAGGTCGACCAGCCGGAAGGCTTCGCCGCCCAGCTGATGGGCGAGCTTCTCGCCGCGCTCCTGCGTGCGGTTGGCGATGGCGATCGCCTTCGGCCCCTTGGCCGCGAAATGCGTGCCGACCAGTTCGATCATCTCGCCCGCGCCGACCAGCAGCACGCGGATGTCGGCGAGGTTCTCGAACAGCTGCGAGGCCAGCCGCACCGAGGCCGCCGCCATGCTGATCGAGTGGCTGCCGATCTCTGTCGAGCTGCGGACTTCCTTGGCCACCGAGAAACTGCGCTGGAACAGCTGGTGCAGGGTCGTGCCGAGCGTGCCGGCCGAATCGGCTTCGCGCACGGCTTGCTTGAGCTGGCCGAGGATCTGCGGCTCGCCCAGCACCATCGAATCCAGCCCGCTGGCGACGCGGAACGCATGCCGCGCGGCGGCGCCGTCCTCCACCACGTAGGCGTGGTCCATCAGCATCGAACTGCCGACCCCGCCGACCTGCGCCAGCCAGTCCACGGCGGGACGGACCATGTCCGCGTCGCCGGCGACGTAGAGCTCGGTGCGGTTGCAGGTGGAGAGGATGGCCGCTTCGGCGGCGGCGGTGCGCCGGCGGTGGCTGGTGCCGATCTGGTCCTGGAAACGCAGCAGCGTCGGGGCCAGTTGCTCGAGCGTGAACGCGAAACGTCCACGCAGATCGAGCGGCGCAGACGTGTGGTTCAGACCCAGGGCGAAGACGGACATGCGGCGATTATAAAATTCCTGCCCGACCCGTGTCTCGCACGGGCGTTGGCGGCGCGCTCATCGCCCCGGGATGCGTCAAGAACGACGCCTTTCGACCGCCGTCCCGTTACATCTACCTGTCGCCCGGAGCGAACCGACCCGTGGACCCTCTCGACGCCGTCTGGCATTTCGGCAACCTGTTCCTGCCCGCCTGGGGCGTTGCGGCGCTGATGGCGGCCGCCCTCAAACTGATCTGGCGGGAGACCGTCTCCGGCATGCGATGGCGCACGCTGGCGGCCTGGGGGGGACTCGGCGGCACGCTGGGCCTCGTCGCCGCCCTGATGCTCACCGGCAGCGATGGCACGATGGCCGGTTACGGCCTGATGCTGCTGGGCATCACCGTGACGCAGTGGGGCGTCAGTTACAAGCGCTGAGACAAACGCTGAGACAAACGCTGAGTGAAGGCGTGAACCAACGCGCTACCGCTTCCGAGTGAGGGGTGTGGCCCCTCAGCCCGGCAGATCCTCGGTCAGCGGCACCTCGCCGCGCAGCGAGTGCGCGAAGGCCTCGGTGATGTGCATCGGGATGATCCGATGCATCAGCCGCTCGTGCCCCTTGAAGTTGACGATGCGGTTGCACTCGGTGCGCCCCATCAGCTCCGTGGCGTCCTTGCGGGCGTGACCCGAGACCAGCACCGGCACGGTCCTGCCGACCATGCTGTGGTTGTAGCGGATGGCGGTCGCCTCGATCTCGGCCTGCAGCTCCTGCAGGCGGCGGACCTTGACCTCGTGCGGCGTGTCGTCGGCCAAGTTGGCGGCCGGGGTGCCGGGACGCGGGCTGAAGATGAAGCTGAACGACGCGTCGAAGCCGATGTCGCGCACCAGCTGCATGGTCTTGGCATGGTCCTCGTCGGTCTCGCCGGGGAAACCGACGATGAAGTCCGACGCGATGCGGATGTCCGGCCGCACTGCCCGCAGCTTGCGCACGATGCTCTTGAACTGCAGGGCGGTGTAGCCGCGCTTCATGGCCATCAGGATGCGGTCCGAGCCGTGCTGCACCGGCAGGTGCACGTGGTTCACCAGCTTGGGGATCCTGCCGTAGGCATCGATCAGGCGTTGGCTGAACTCGTTGGGGTGGCTGGTGGTGTAGCGGATGCGCTCGATGCCGGGGATCTCGGCGACGTACTCGAGCAGCAGCGCGAAGTCGGCGATCTCGTCCGTGCCGTCCATCGTGCCGCGATAGGCGTTGACGTTCTGGCCGAGCAGCGTCACTTCCTTGACGCCCTGGTCGGCGAGTCCGGCGACTTCCTCGAGCACGTCCTCGAAGGGTCTGCTGACCTCCTCGCCTCGGGTGTAGGGCACGACGCAGTAGGAGCAGTACTTCGAGCAGCCTTCCATGATGGACACGAAGGCCGACGCGCCCTCGACCCGGGCCGGCGGCAGGTGGTCGAACTTCTCGATCTCGGGGAAGGAGATGTCGACCTGCGGGCGGGACTGCTGCTGGCGCTGGGCCAGCATCTGCGGCAGGCGGTGCAGCGTCTGCGGGCCGAAGACGACGTCGACGTAGGGCGCGCGGTCGATGATCGCCGCGCCTTCCTGGCTGGCGACGCAGCCGCCGACGCCGATCATCACGCCCTTGGCCTTCAGGTGCTTGATGCGGCCGAGGTCGGAGAACACCTTCTCCTGCGCCTTCTCGCGGACCGAGCAGGTGTTGAACAGCACCAGGTCGGCCTGCTCGACGTCGGTGGTGGGCTCGTAGCCTTCGGCGGCGCGCAGGACGTCGGCCATCTTGTCCGAGTCGTACTCGTTCATCTGGCAGCCGAAGGTCTTGATGAAGACTTTCTTGCTCATGATTTCAAGCCCTCACGGCATCAAGGCTTGCGCCAGACCTGGCTGGCCTGGTCGAACACCAGCGTCGAGGCCTGTTCCGGCGTGGTCGGCCAGGACTTGTTGGCCAGCTCGACCTCGCTCAGCAGCCAGACGTCCATGAGCAGGCCGCTGAAATCGCGGGTGTAGAGCACGGTGGCCTTCTGGTCATAGAGCGAGCCGGGCGTGGCGACCAGGTCGACCGCGTTGCGGATCCGCGCGCCGGGCGCCAGGCGCGCCGGCTTGCCGTTGAGCAGCACGTCGGGCGCCACGCCGAAGACGATCTCGCCGCGCAGCGCGCGCTGCGGGAAGTAGCGGTGGCCGGGGGCGATCTGGGCCTGCGCGGGCGCGGGCGTCGCGAGCGCGGCGATGCCGCCGAACGCGGCGACCAGGGAGAACAGGGCGGTGCTGGCGGCCGTCGCCATCATCGAACGACGGCGGGGCAGGGCGGGCGAGGCACAGCGGGACATGGTATCGATCCAGTGGCTGCGGAAATGCGCAAGCGCGCAAGTGTAGCGGGCGCGGTTCCGACGCCGCCTGGGGCGGGCTCCCGGTTGCCGAGGGTCGCCGGTCGTCCCGCGCGCGGCCCCGCAGCGGCTCAGAGGCGGCTGGCGGACGTGGTCTGTGCCATGGCCGCGGCGGCGGGTTCGGGCAGCACATAGACGACGCCGGCGCCGTGGCCGAGCACCGGCGCGACGACGCGGTCGAAGAACTCGCCCGCCACGACGACGCAGCCCAGGGAGATCCGGTTGTCGTCCGGCGACGGCGAGGCGAGCCGCTCGGCGCGGCGCTCGTAGGCAGGGCTCGGACGGAGCCGGTGGATGGCGAAAGCGGCGTCGTAATCGACCCAGATGACGGTTTCGCCCTTCAGGTTGGGGCCGGGTTGACTGTCATAGCGACCGGAGGGGGTGGTGCGCAGTCCCGGCGGGATGCCGGTGCTCACCATCTGGCCCACGCCGGGGGCGACCGAGTCGCCGCGGGCCAGGCCCAGCAGCGCGGACGCCGCGCCGACCAGTTGACCGTCGGCATTGAAGACGAAGAGCTTCGCCTCCTTCTTGTCGACGACGGCGAACGGGCGGCCCTTGGCGTCGAATTCCTCGAAGGCGACGCGGGCCATGGCGCGGGTCTCGGGCGAGGCAGCCTCGCCGCGGAAGTCGACCGCGAGCGGCGCCATGTGGGGGGAAGGCTGCGCCGGTGCTCGTTGCACGGCGGGTTCGGCATGAGCGCCGAGAGCATTCAAGGCCGCCACGGCAACCGCCGCCATCGCCATGCACGCCCGCGTCACCCGTTTCAACAGACCCGACGAACCGATCAACTTCATACTGCCCGATGTCCTTCTGGCGGACGATCTTGCTTGCGCCGGCGGGGGCCAGGCGTTGTCCGCTGGGGCCGCATATTAAGGAGCAAGCGGGCGTTTCAACGGTCAATCTGTCGGCAAAAACGGCAGGACTTTCCCGGAAATTTGTAAGACGTGCGAGCTGCGGCACGAGTTGGCGTACGTTAGCGTCGTCCCCCGTACGCGTACGGTCATTACCGATCAGCAATACACGGGCGCGCGCCGACACACAAAATCCGCGCTCGACAAGGCCGGGCAACGGTCATCCACCAGAGAGCAACGATGACAACGATCGTGGGAATCCGTCCATGCTGATGGCCGCCGTGCGCGTCGCGCTGCGACGCCCTTACACCTTCTTCGTGCTGGCGCTGCTGCTGCTGATCATCGGCCCGCTGGCGGCCCTGCGCACGCCGACCGACATCTTCCCGGAGATCAAGGTGCCGGTCATCGCGGTGGCCTGGCAGTTCACCGGTCTGCCGCCGGACCAGATGGCCGGGCGCATCTCGACGCTGTTCCAGCGCACGCTGACGACCACCGTCAACGACATCGAGCACATCGAGGCCAACACCTATCCCGGCGTCTCGGTGGTGAAGATCTTCTTCCAGCCGGGCGTGAACATCGCCGTGGCCAACGCGCAGGTCACCGCGGTCGCGCAGGTTGCCGTGCGGCAGATGCCGGCCGGCACCACGCCGCCGCTGATCCTGAACTACAACGCCGCCACCGTGCCCATCCTGCAGCTGGCGCTGTCGGGCAAGGGGCTGTCGGAGCAGCAGCTCTTCGACCTCGGCTTCAACACCATCCGCACGCCGCTGGTGACCGTGCCCGGCGCGGCGATCCCGCTGCCTTACGGGGGCAAGCAACGCCAGGTGCAGATCGACGTCAACCCCGGCGCACTCCAGGCGCGCGGGCTGTCGGCGCAGGACGTGGCGACCGCGCTGGCGACGCAGAACGTGCTCACGCCGATCGGCACGCAGAAGATCGGCGAGCTGGAATACACGCTGCAACTCAACAGCGCCCCCTCCGCGATCGAGGAACTGGGCCGGCTGCCGGTGAAGGTGGTCAACGGCTCGACGATCTACCTGCGCGACGTCGCCGACGTGCACGACGGCAACGCGCCGCAGACCAACATCGTCCATGTGGACGGCGGGCGCTCGGTGCTGATGTCGGTGCTGAAGAACGGCGCGGCGTCGACGCTCGCGATCGTCGACGGCGTGCGCGCCAAGCTCGCCGAGCTGCGGCCGTCGCTGCCCGACGAGCTCGACGTCAAGCCGATCAACGACCAGTCGGTCTTCGTGCGCGCCGCCATCAAGGGCGTCGCGATCGAGGGCGCCATCGCCGCCGCGCTGACCAGCTTGATGATCCTGCTGTTCCTGGGCAGCTGGCGCTCGACGGTGATCATCGCGGTCTCGATCCCGCTGTCGATCCTGGGCTCGATCATCGGCCTGGCGGCGATCGGCGAGACGCTGAACCTGATGACGCTCGGCGGTCTGGCGCTCGCAGTGGGCATCCTGGTCGACGACGCGACGGTGACGATCGAGAACATCAACTGGCATCTGGAGCACGGCAAGGGCGTCGAGGAATCGATCATGGATGGCGCGCGCCAGATCGTGACGCCGGCCTTCGTCTCGCTGCTGTGCATCTGCATCGTGTTCATCCCGATGTTCTTCCTGGAAGGCGTGTCGCGCTTCCTGTTCGTGCCCATGGCCGAGGCGGTGATCTTCGCGATGGTGTGTTCGTTCATCCTGTCGCGCACGCTGGTGCCGACGATGGCCAAGTACCTGCTGCATCCGCATGCGCCGCTGACCGACGGCCATGGGCATCTGGCGCAGCCGCCGTCGCGCAATCCGCTGGTGCGCTTCCAGCGCAACTTCGAAGCCCGTTTCGAGCGCGTCCGCGAGGGCTACCGCCGGATGCTCGAGACCGCGCTGGACAGCAAGACGCCCTTCCTGATCGGCTTCGCCGCGGTGGTGCTGGTGTCCTTTGCGCTGGTGCCCTTCATCGGGAGCAACTTCTTCCCGCAGGTCGACTCGGGCCAGATCCTGATGCACGCGCGGGTGCCGGTGGGCACGCGCGTCGAGGAAACCGCCGTTCGCTTCGCGAAGATCGAGCAGGCGATCCGCCGTGTGATCCCGTCCGACAAGATCGAGACGATGGTCGACAACATCGGCCTGCCGCCGTCGTCGATCAACCTGACCTACAACAACACCGGCGTGCTGGGCACTTCCGACGGCGACTTCCAGATCGCGCTGAAGGAAGGCCACGCGCCCACGGCCGACTACGTGCGCGAGCTGCGCCAGGTCCTGCCGCGCGAGTTCCCGGACACGACCTTCTCGTTTCCGCCGGCCGACATCGTCAGCCAGATCCTGAACTTCGGCGCGCCCGCGCCGATCGACGTGCAGGTGCGGGGTCGCGACGTCGACTCCAACTTTGCCTACGCGCAGCGGCTGCTCAAGCGCATCAAGGCGATCCCTGGCGTGGCGGACGCGCGCATTCAGCAGTCCAACAAGGCGCCGACCTTCAACGTCGACGTCGACCGCACGCAGGCGCAGCTGCTGGGTCTGAGCACGCGCGACGTAGCCAACAGCCTGGTGGTGAACCTCGCCGGCAGCAGCCAGGTCGCGCCCACCTTCTGGCTGAATCCGCAGAACGGGGTCAGCTACTCGATCGTGATGCAGACGCCGCAGCACCAGCTCGATTCGCTGGCCGCGCTGAGCAACCTGCCGATCGGCAACGGCAACCAGGCGGGCACTTCGACGCTGGGCGGGCTGGCGAGTTTCCAGCGCGTCAACAGCCCGGCGCTGATCAGCCAGTACGACGTCGCGACGATGGTGCAGATCCATGCGACGACGCAGGACCGCGACCTCGGCGCCGTGGCGCGCGACATCCGCCAGGTGCTCGCCGACACGCAGGCCGACGTGCCCAAGGGTTCGAACGTGCAACTGCTCGGCCAGGTGCGGACGATGGACCGCGCGTTCTCGGGGCTGCTCTTCGGCCTGCTCGGCGCGGTGGTGCTGATCTACCTGCTGATCGTCGTGAACTTCCAGTCGTGGCTGGATCCGGCGGTGATCGTGTCGGCGCTGCCGGCGGCGCTGGCCGGCATCGTCTGGATGCTCTTCGCGACCGGGACGACCTTGTCGGTGCCCGCGCTCACGGGAGCGATCATGTGCATGGGCGTGGCGACGGCCAACAGCGTGCTGGTGATCAGCTTCGCGCGGGAGCGGCTGGAGGAACTCGGCGATGCGACCGCGGCCGCGATGGAGGCCGGTTTCGTGCGCTTCCGCCCGGTGCTGATGACGGCGCTGGCGATGGTCATCGGCATGCTGCCGATGGCGCTGGGCCTGGGCGAGGGCGGCGAGCAGAACGCGCCGCTGGGCCGCGCCGTGATCGGCGGCCTGGTCTTCGCCACCTTCGCGACGCTGGTCTTCGTGCCGGTGGTGTTCAGCATCGTGCATCGCCACCGTCGCAAGACCGGACCCGCGTCCAACCTTTCTGAATCGAACGACTTGACCGCCGGCGCCGCGAACGCGCAGCCCGGGACCGGAGATGCTTCCCATGCGAACTGATAACGACAACACCGCGGTGTCCTCGCGTCCTCCCGCGCGCTTCAAGCTCGCCGCGACCGTGGCGGTCGTGATCGCGATCGCCGTGGTGGCGGCGGGTCTGTGGGCCCGCAGGTCCAATGCCGAGCAACTGCAGCGCACGGCCGACGATCGCGGCCAGCCCAGCGTCGCGCTGATCACGCCGCAACCCCTGACCGAAGGCGGCCTGGAGCTGCCCGCGCGCATCGAGGCCTGGTCGCGCGCGCCGATCTATGCGCGGGTCAGCGGCTACCTGAAGCGCTGGAACGTCGACATCGGCGGCAAGGTCAAGGCGGGGCAGCAGCTCGCCGAGATCGAGACGCCCGACCTCGACCAGCAGCTGATGCAGGCCAAGGCCGAACTCGCGACCGCGCGCAGCAACGCCGCGCTGGCGGCGAGCACCGCCAAGCGGTGGCAGGGGTTGCTGGAATCGGACTCGGTGTCCAGGCAGGAAGTGGACGAGCGCACCGGCGACATGACCGCCAAGCAGTCGCAGGTGACGGCGCTGCAGGCCAACGTCGACCGGATCGAGGCGCTGAAGCGCTTCACCCAGTTGACGGCGCCGTTCGATGGTGTCGTCACCGCGCGCAACACCGACGTCGGCGCGCTGATCAACATCGGCGGCGCGCCGGGCAGCGAGCTGTTCGTCGTGTCCGACATGCGCAAGCTGCGCGTCTACGTCAACGTGCCGCAGCGTCAGGTCGCGCAGGTGCGGACGGGCGGCAAGGCCGTGCTCACGGTGCCCGAGCGTCCCGGCCAGCACTTCGCCGCGACGGTGCAGTCGACCTCGCAGGCGATCAACACGGCCAGCGGTGCGATGCTGGTGCAGCTCGCCGTCGACAACGAGAAGGACGAGTTGCTGCCGGGCGGCTTCGCGACGGTGCGCTTCGACGGCGCCGCCTCGGCCGCCTCGGCCGGCACGAGCGTGCCCGCGACGGCCGCCGTCTCGCTGCCGCCCGGCGCCGTGATCATCAACAAGGACGGCGTGCAGGTCGCGACCGTGGACGCGGGCAATCGCGTGAAGCTGCGCAAGGTCACGATCGCGCGCGACATGGGCACGCGGATCGAACTCGGCGGCGGACTCACCGCCGCGGACCGTGTCATCGCGAATCCGCCGGACGGCATCGCCGACGGCGACGTGGTGCGCGTCGCTCAACCCGCGGCCGCGCCGGGATCGGCTGCATTCGCAAAGGGCCGCACATGACGACGCGCCCGTCCGCCGGCGCCGTCCGCGGCGTCACGCTCGCCATCGGCGCACTGATGGCCGCGCTGATCGCGGGCTGCGCCCAGCCGCCGAAGACGGTGCTGCCGGAAGTTCCGATGTCCACGGGCTTCAAGGAGGCTCGGGGACCGTGGGTCGAGGCGGGATCGTCGACGGCCGCGCCCATCGCCTTCGACGGTTGGTGGAAGAGCTACGGCGATCCGGAGCTCGACGCGCTGCAGCAGCGGCTGGTCGAGAACAGTCCCGACCTCGCTTCGGCGCTGGCCCGCTACCAGCAGGCCAAGGCCGCGACCGACAGCCTGCGTTCGGCGCAATCGCCGACGCTGAACAGCTCGCTCAACGGGCAGCGCGACCGGCAGTCGGAGCGCCGCCCGCTGCGCGTGCTCGGGCCGACCTCACCCGATTGGTACAACAGCGCGACCTTGGGCCTGGACCTGAGCTACGAGGTCGACCTGTGGGGGCGCATCTCGCAGCAGGTCCGCGCCGGATTGGCATCGGAGCGCGCGGCGGCGGCGGACCTCGCCGCGGCACGGCTGGCGCTGCAGGCGCAACTGGCGGATTCACTGCTGCAACTGCGCGGACTCGATCGTGACAACGCGCTGCTCGCGGACGCCGAAGAAGCCTACACGCGCGCATTCGATCTGATTTCCCGCCGGCACCAGGCGGGCATCGCGTCAGGTCTTGACCAGGCACGTGCCGAGGGCCAGTTGGAGTCTGCCCGCTCACAGCGCCGGCAGTCGCAGGCGCAGCGCGCGGTGCTGGAGCATGCGATCGCCGCGCTGGTCGGCGCGAACGCCTCGAGCTTCCGCATCGAGCCGGCCGCCTCGCAGCCGCTGGCGATGCCGGTGGTGCCGACGGGGCTGCCGTCGACCTTGCTGGAGCGACGCCCCGACATCGCCGCCGCGCAGCAGCGCGTGGTGGCCGCGACCGCAACGCTGGGCGTGGCGAAGACGGCGTTCTTCCCCTCGGTCATGCTGAACGCGCAAGGCGGATTCCAGAGCAGCGACTTCGGTCGTTTCCTCGAGGCGCCCAACCTGTTCTGGGCCATCGGACCGACGCTGGCCTACAACCTGTTCGACGGCGGTCGTCGCAAGGCCGAGGAAGCGCGGGCAGCCGCGGCGTTGGACGAATCGGCGCAGCGTTATCGTGGCACGGTGCTCGCGGCGTTCCAGCAGGTCGAGGACCAGTTGGTCCTGCTCGACCGTTATGGCGAGGCGCTGGAATCGGAGAACAGGTCGGTCGAAGCCGCGGAGCGTTCGCTCGCGCTGGCGACCAACCGCTATCGTGCCGGCGCGGCGGCCTACCTGGAGGTGGTCACTTCGCAGACGGCCGGCCTGCAGGCGCGGCGCAGCGCGGTGGACCTCGCGACGCGGCAACGCCGCGCGACGGTGGCGCTGGTGAGGGCCCTTGGCGGCGGATGGCAACAGCCCGTGGAGATGGAGACGGATGCGGGAGCGTCCGAAGCGGTTGCGGTCACCAGAAACGGAAATCCGTAACGACAGATCGGCAAATGTAAAACGCCTTTTCGAAAATTGGCGTTCTCGTTAGTCTGCGCCCGTTGTCGACGTGGCCGCGCCTGCGCGCTGGCGTGTCGACACGTGGCCTGTGCCGACGGCCACCGTCCCCGATGCGGATCCTGCAGGTCCGTGCCGTGCGAGGCGGAGGAAACGGCGTTGGGTTCCCGAACATCTTTTTGATTCACCGCTGACCGGTGAGGGCGGAGCCATGCCCGCACCGATCGCTTCAACGACATTGGGAGACATTCGATGAAGAGCATCCGTATTGACGAGTCCGTCGCCTTGATCGCGCCGAAGCCCCCGACTGCCGGCGTGCTGCGCGCGCCGAGCCCGCGGCAAGGCCTGATGGCGATGGCGGTCGCCGTCGGGGCCGTCGCGCCGATCGGCGCGGCGCACGCGGTCGACTGGCCGTCCGGCTTCTCCAAGTGCGCGGACGAAGGCGGCACCTGCAAGGTCGGCGACACCGCGCGCCAGGTGTCCTTCGGCGTGAAGGACAAGTGGGTCATCAAGAGCTTGAAGGGCGACATGGCCTGCACGTCCGCCACCTTCGGCGGCGCGGATCCGAATCCGGGCAAGGCCGAGAAGTGCGCGGTGGGACCGGCCGGATCGCCGGCGCCATCGCCGTCTCCGGCACCCTCTCCCTCGCCCGCGCCTTCCCCGGCTCCTTCCCCCGCGCCGGCACCGGCCGGCCACAGCGGCGGCTATGCGGGCCAGGTCACCGGCGGCGGATCGGTGACGCCGATCACCGTGACCACCGCGGCGCAGATGCAGGCTGCGATCGACGCCTACAGCGGCACGGGCGGGCTCGTGATCCGTTATGCGGGCACCTTCGACTTCGGCACCATCCCCGACCCCTGCACGCAGTGGAAGAAGGCGGCGGGCGCCGTCGTCGAGGTCAAGAACAAGAGCAACGTCACGATCGAAGGCGTCAACGGCTCGGCCGCGAACTTCGGTCTCGCGATCAAGGCCGCGGCGACCAACATCATCATCCGCAACATGACGATCGGGCTGCTGCCCGGATCCATCGACGCCATCGGCATCGAAGGCCAGAGCGGCAAGTTCCCGGGCTATGTCTGGATCGACCACAACACGCTGTTCAGCTCGACCGCCGAATGCTCCGGCGCGGGCGACCTGGAGTTCGACGGCCTCATCGACAGCAAGGCCGGCGCGCACCACATCACCTACTCGTACAACTACCTCCACGACCACCACAAGGTCGGCCTGATCGGATCCAGCGACAGCGACGCGAGCGACCGCTACATCACCTTCCACCACAACGTGTACAGCAACGTCGGCTCGCGGCTGCCGCTGCAGCGCGCGGGCTACACGCACCTGTACAACAACCTCTACTCGGGCGTGCTGACCTCGGGCGCCAACATCCGGATGGGCGGCTACGCGCTGATCGAAGGCAACTACTTCGAGAACGCGCAGAACCCGGTGACCTCGCGGGACAGCTCGTCGATCGGCTACTGGGAACTGCGCAACAACAACGTGCGCAGCCCGGCCGACTTCGCGACCTACGGGATCAAGTGGGTGGCCAGCGGGTCCAGCCCGTCGCGCGACGCGAGCGACTGGACGACGACGGCGAACTTCCCGGTCGGGATCCCGTATGCGTACACGGTCCATGCACCGGCCTGCGTGAAGCAGAAGCTGCTCACGGTGGCTGGGGCGGGGAAGAATTACGCGACCTTGAGCTGCAATTGATCAGTCATTGATCGGCAGTTGTCGATCAGCCATTGAGTGGCTAACCATGAAGGAGAGGGGCCCTCGCGTCGCGACGCGAGGGCCCCTTGTCGCTGATGGGGGCGGGAGCGGGGGAGGGGTGCGGGAGACGGGTGCGGGAGGTGCCGATCCGGCGCCCCAAACGGAAAACCCCGCAGGACTTGCGTCCTGCGGGGTTTCGTATCTGGTGGCGCTTCAGGGATTCGAACCCCGGACCTGCGGATTATGATTCCGTCGCTCTAACCGGCTGAGCTAAAGCGCCTTGCGAAGACAGCGACTATAGCAAAGTTTTCGCAGACAATGCAAGCCCCGTCGATGATCACATCGACAGTCCGGCGCGCGAGTCCCACCCGACCCCTCCATGTTCAGCTTCCTCAAGAAAAAACTGGGCTTCGGCTCCGCCGAACCCACGCCGGCTCCCGCTCCCGAAGCGGCGCCGGCCCTCGACACCGCGTTTCCTCCGGCGGCCCCAGCGCCCGCCGCCGAGGCGCCGTCGACCCCGGCAGTCACGCCAGTCGTCCCGCAACCCCTGACCCCGCCGGCGGCGCCAATTCCGGCTGCCGCTCCGGTCGCCGCTCTGGCCACTGCGCCGACGCCCGTCGCAACGGCCGCGCCAGTTGCGCCTGCGCGTGCACCGGCACCTGCCCCGGCACCTGTGGCCGTGCCGAAACCTGCCCCCGCTCCCGCTCCCGTCGCGGTGGCTCCTGTTGCAGCGCCGGCGCCGGCGCCCGAGCCGGCACCGCGCAAGAGCTGGATGGACAAGCTCCGCCAAGGGCTGCGCAAGACCGGGTCGAGCATCTCCCAGGTCTTCACCGGCACGCAGATCGACGACGCGCTGTATGAAGAGCTCGAAGCCGCGTTGCTGATGGCCGACGCCGGCGTGAAGGCGACCGAGTTCCTGCTCGACGACCTGAAGCGTCGCGTGAAGGACGCCAAGGCCACCGAGCCGGCCGCCGTGCGGCAACTGCTCGTGGACGCGCTGACCGAGCTGCTGCAGCCGCTGCAGCGCCAGCTCGTGATCGGCGAGCAGTCGCCGACGGTGATGATGGTGGTCGGCGTCAATGGCGCCGGCAAGACGACCAGCATCGGCAAGCTCACGCGCCATCTGGCCGATGCCGAGGCCAACGTGCTGCTGGCCGCGGCGGACACCTTCCGCGCGGCGGCGCGCGAGCAGCTCGCCGTCTGGGCGGACCGCAACCGCGTGCAGATCGTCAGCCAGGAGGGCGGCGATCCGTCGGCGGTGACCTTCGACGCCGTCGTCGCCGGCAAGGCGCGCGGCTGCGACGTCGTCATCGCCGATACCGCCGGCCGGCTGCCGACGCAGCTCCATCTGATGGAAGAGCTCAAGAAGATCAAGCGCGTGATCGGCAAGGCGCAGGAGACGGCGCCGCACGAGGTGCTGCTGGTCGTCGACGGCAACACCGGCCAGAACGCGCTGATGCAGGTGAAGTCCTTCGACGACGCGCTCGGCCTCACGGGCCTGATCGTCACCAAGCTCGACGGCACGGCCAAGGGCGGCGTGCTCGCCGCGATCGCGCGCGAGCGGCCGATCCCCGTCTACTTCATCGGCGTCGGCGAGAAGCTCGAAGACCTGCAGACCTTCGATGCGCGCGAGTTCGCGCAAGCGCTGCTGGAATGAAAATCGGCTCCTTCGGGAGCCGATTTCCATTGGTGGGTGGGGTTACATCGGGAAACCGCCGCCCCCGCCGCCCATGAGGTTCTTGAGCCCGCCCATCTTCTTCATCATCTTCATCAGGCCGCCGCCCTTCATCTTCTTCATCATCCCCTGCATCTGGTCGAACTGATTGAGCAGGCGGTTGACTTCCTGGATGTGGACGCCCGCGCCCGCGGCGATGCGGCGCTTGCGGCTGGCCTTGGACTTGCCGTCCATCAGCAGCGACGGCTGGCGGCGCTCCTTGGCGGTCATGGCATTGAGGATGCCTTCCATGCGCTTCATGTCGCGCTCGGCCTTGTCCATGTCGGGCTGGCCGGCCTTGGCGGTCATCTGCGTGGGCAGCTTGTCCATCAGTCCGGACAACCCGCCCATCTTCTTCATCTGCGAGATCTGCGCGAGGAAGTCGTTCAGGTCGAAGCCGTCGCCGGACTTGAGCTTCTCGGCCAGCTTCTGTGCCGCCTCGACGTCCACGCCCTTCTGGACTTCCTCGACCAGCGCGACGATGTCGCCCATGCCGAGCACGCGGCCCGCGTGGCGGTCGGCGTCGAAGACCTCGAGGCCGTCGATCTTCTCCGACACGCCCGCGAACTTGATCGGCGCGCCGGTGATCTGCCGCACCGACAGCGCCGCGCCGCCGCGCGAGTCGCCGTCCAGCTTGGTCAGCACGATGCCGGTCAGCGGCAGCGCTTCCTTGAAGGCCTTGGCGGTGTTGATCGCGTCCTGACCCTGCATCGCGTCGACGACGAACAGCGTCTCCACCGGCTTGAGCGTGGCGTGCAGGTCGCGGATCTCGGCCATCAGCGCCTCGTCGATCGCGAGTCGGCCGGCCGTGTCGACCAACAGCACGTCGAAGAAGTGGCGCTTGGCGTGGTCGAGCGCCGCCAGCGCGATGTCGTGCGGCTTCTGGTCCGGCGCCGACGGGAACCATTCGGCCCCCGCCTGCTTCGTCACCGTCTTGAGCTGCTCGATCGCGGCGGGGCGGTACACGTCCGCGGAGACCGTCAGCACCTTCTTCTTGCGCTTCTCCGTCAGGTGCTTGGCGAGCTTGGCGGTCGTCGTCGTCTTGCCGGCGCCCTGCAGGCCGGCCATCAGGATGATGGCGGGCGGCTGCGCGGCGAGGTTGATGTCGGCGACGCCGTCGCCCATCGTCGCGGCCAGTTCCTTGTGGACGACCGAGACCAGCACCTGGCCCGGGTTCAGCGAGGCGGCCACCTCCTGGCCCAGCGCCTTCTCCTTCACGCGGGCGACGAAGTCGCGCACCACGGGCAGCGCGACGTCGGCCTCCAGCAGCGCCATGCGGACCTCGCGCAGCATGTCCTGCACATTGGACTCGGTGATGCGGGCTTGGCCCCGCATGGTCTTGACGAGCCGGCTCAGTCGATCGGTCAGGGTGGATGCCATCGTTTCGGCGCCGCGCAAGCGGGCGCGCCTCATTACACTTTGGAGATGATTTTATCGTCCGCCTCCGCCGAGCCCAGCGGTCTGCTCCTCGCCGCCCTCAGCGCCGCCGGGGCGCTGGCCTATGCCGCCGCCGCCGTCTTCGCCCATCGGCGGCCCCGCACCTGGCGCGCGGTGCTGGTCCTGGCCTGGCTGCTGCACCTGGCGGCGCTGGTCGTGGACATCGGCGGCATCGGCGCCGCGCCCGTCAACGGCGGGCATGCGGCGCGCTTCGGATTCGCGCCGTCGCTGTCGATGACCATCTGGCTCATGATCGGCGTCTACCTGGTCGAGAGCCGCTTCCTGCCGCTGCCCTCGGCGCAGCGGCTGCTCAGCGTGCTGGGGCTGGCGGTGATGGGGGTGGCCTGGGCCTTTCCCGGCGAGTACCGCCCCCAGGCGGGCTCGCCGCTGGCGCCGCTGCACTGGGCGATGGGCCTCGCGTCCTACGGCCTGTGCGGCGTCGCGGTGATGCACGCGGTGATGCTCAACCGCGCCGAGCGCCAGATGCGTTCGCAGAAGGGCCAGGGCGCGCCTGCATTCGGCACGCCGCTGCTGCGGCTCGAACGCCTGACCTTCCAGTTCGTCGGCGCGGGCGTCGTCGTGCTGTCGATCGCGCTGCTGTTGGGTGTCGCCTTCACCCCGCAATGGCGCTGGGATCACAAGACCTTGTTCGCCGTGCTCGGCTGGATCGTGCTGACCGGGCTGCTCACCGGCCGCCGCGTGTTCGGCTGGCGCGGCAAGCGCGCCACGCGCTGGCTGTACTTCGGCGCCGCGCTGCTGCTGCTGTCCTATGCCGGCTCGCGCTTCGTGCTGGAAGTCGTCCTGCAACGTCCCCCGGCCTGATCGCAGAATGCCCCTGATCTTCTCCACCTCGATCCTTTCGACTGCCTCATCGTGATCAAGCTGCTCTTCTGGATCGTCCTGCTGGCGGTGGTCGCCTTCATGCTCGGCTTCAAGCGCGGACGACCGGCGCCACGCGAGGATCGCGGCGGGGCGCCGTCGCCCTCGCCCTCGCCCTCGCCGTCGGCATCGTCGACCCCGCCGCCGCCCGCACGTGAGCTCGAATCCATGGTGAGCTGCGTCGAGTGCGGCACCCACCTCCCCGCCGGCGAGGCCGTGCCCGGGCGCGGCGGCCTGTTCTGCAGCGTCGCGCACCGCGCCGCCCACGAGGCGCGCCTGGACGCGGCCGAGGCGGATCGCGCCCGCGGCGGCGGCGCCGGGACCTGAGCGCCGGAGCCCGCATGGCCACCAACGAGGCCCGCGGCGCCATCAGCGCCAGCACCATCCAGCGGCTGTACCGCGCCTTCATGGGCGCGCGGGCCGCGCTCGGCCTGGCCCTGCTGGCCACGCAGTCGCTGGCCGGCCTGATGGGCGCACGGCCGACGGGCTGGGTCGCCCTCCTGGCGCTCGTGTACGGCGTGCAGACGGTGCTTGCATGGTTGCTGCCGCGCTGGTTCGGCGGCGGCGAGGTCCCGTCCAAGGACCGCGCCGGCCTGAGCGCGCGCCAGTTCATGGTCAGCATCGGGGCCGACCTGATCCTGTTCACGGCCTTGCAGCTGCAGGACCCGGGCGGGCCTTACGGCGCGTTGTTCTTCATGCCCGCGTTGATGGCCGGCGCCTTGCTGCCGCGCCTGCGGGCGCTGGGCTGCGCGGCGCTGCCGAGCCTGGTGCTGCTGACCCTGTCCGGCTGGGCCGTGCTGAGCGAGCGCGACGGCGCCTTGCGCATCAGCCAGGCCGGCCTGCTGGGCTGCGGCCTGTTCGTGGTCACGCTGCTGTCCAACGAGATCGCCTCCCGCCTGGCGCGCGAGGAGCGCGCCGCGCGCGGCAGCCTCGAATACGCCCGCCAGCAGGCCGACCTGAACCGTCTGGTCATCGAGGAGATGGAGGAGGGCGTCCTCGTCGCGGACCGCCGCGGGCTGGTGCGCACCGCCAATCCGGCGGCCCGCGCGCTGCTGGCCGAGGGCGCCTCGTTGCGCTCGGGCGCCTTCCGGCTCGACACGACGCCGGCCTGGAAACCGTTGCTGCGCGCGATCGAGAAGGCGTTCGGCGGCGAGCAGTGGCCCGAGCCGGGCCGGGACCTGCTGCTGGACTTCGGACGCGGCAAGCAGCGCTCGCTGCGCGTGCGGATGCGTTTCACGCAGCGGCCGGTGGACGGCGACGACCTCTGCGTGCTGTTCCTCGAGGACAACCGGATGCTCGAGGCGCGCAACCGCCAGGAGAAGCTCGCGGCGATGGGGCGCGTCTCCGCCGGCATCGCGCACGAGATCCGCAATCCGCTCACGGCGATCGCGCAGGCGAACGCGCTCATGGCCGAGGACTTCGCGGACGACCCGCGGCTGGAGCCGCTGACGCGGATGGTGACGTCCAACGTCGAGCGGCTCAAGCGCCTGGTCGACGACGTGATGGAGGTCGCGCCGGGCATCGCGCCGGTGTCGCTGACGCTGGCCGTCGCGCCGCTGGTGCGCGAGTACTGCGCCGACTGGGCCGCCACGCAACGCCTGCCCGAGGGCGACGCCAGCCCGCTGCGCATCGAGGTCTGGCGCGACGGCTTGCTCGTGAGCTTCGAACCCGAGCATCTGCGCCGCGTGCTGATCAACCTGCTGGACAACGGCCTGCGGCACGCGCGTCCCGGGCCTGGCGCACTGCGCGTGCAGCTGGCCGAATCGGACGAGTGGGTCCGCCTGTCGGTATTCAGTCGCGCCGAGGCGATTCCGCCCGAGGTCGAACGTCATCTGTTCGAACCCTTCTTCTCGACCCGCAGTCGCGGGTCCGGTCTCGGCCTGTACATTTGCCGCGAGCTTTGCGAACGCTACGGCGCCCGGATCAGTTACCACCGCCACGCCGCCGCGGGCGCCGGGCCGGACGCCGAAGCCAACGAATTCCGCGTGCTGCTGCCGCGACCGGTGACGCCGGCCGGCTTGCTGGCCTCGATCCCGTCCGCGGGACCCGACTCCTATTTCCCCGATACCGAACTCCATGAGCGCTGATCCCCGCCTGCTGGTCATCGACGACGAGCCCGACCTGCGCACCCTCTACGAGATGACGCTGCTGCGCGAGGGCTTCACGCTGGACAGCGCCGGCACCGTCGAGGACGCGCTGGAACTGCTGGGCGCGCGCCGCTACGACGCGGTCATCACCGACATGCGGCTGCCCGACGGCAGCGGGCTGGACATCCTGCGCTGGCTCGAGCAGCAGGGGCGCAGCGAGCGCGCGCTGGTGATCACCGCCTACGGCTCGGCGGAGAACGCCGTCGAGGCGCTCAAGGCCGGCGCGTACGACTACCTGACCAAGCCGGTCGACCTGCGGCAGTTCCGCATGGTGGTCGCGTCGGCGCTGGGCCGCGCGTCCAAGGCCGAAGGTCCGGTGCCGAAGCCGTTCTCGTCGGCCCCGCCGGCGGCGGCGGCGGGTGCGGCGATGGGCGCGGCGATGGGTACGTCGGCGAGCGGGCCGTCCATCGCCCAGGCGCGCGCTGCGGCCGCCAGCGCGGCGGACGACGCGTTCGCGCCGACCGCGCCGGGCACGTTCGACATGCTGCCCCCGGCGGATGCGCCCAGGCCCGGCACGCCGGAGCGGCGCAAGGCGCCCCGCCCGGCTCCGCCGCTGACCGGCTCCCCGTCGGCGCTGGCGCGGCTGGTCGGCGATTCGGCCCCGATGCGTCAGGTGCGCGAGCTGATCGAGAAGGTCGCGCGCAGCATGGCGCCGGTGCTGATCAACGGCGAGTCCGGCACCGGCAAGGAACTGGTCGCGCGCGCCATCCACGACGTCAGCGCGCGGCGCCCGCACCCGTTCATCGCGGTGAACTGCGGCGCGATCCCGGAGCAGCTGCTGGAGGCCGAGTTTTTCGGTTATCGCAAGGGCGCGTTCACCGGCGCGAGCGAGGATCGCGAGGGATTCTTCCAGGCCGCGCAGGGCGGCACCCTGTTCCTCGACGAGATCGGCGACCTGCCGATCGCCATGCAGTCCAAGCTGCTGCGCGCGCTGCAGGAGCGCTCGGTGCGACCGGTCGGCGCGGTGGCGGAGATCCCCGTCAACGTGCGCCTGCTCAGCGCCACGCACAAGGACCTGACCGCGGAGGTGGCGGGCGGTCGTTTCCGGCAGGACTTGTATTACCGGCTCAACGTCATCCAGATCCGCGTGCCGCCGTTGCGGGAGCGCATGGAGGACCTGGCGCCGATCAGCGCCCGGATCCTGCTGCGCATCGCCGCCGACGCCGGCGTGGAGCCGGTGCCCGCGCTGACGCCGGCCGCCCTGGCGACGCTGTCGCGCTACAGCTTCCCCGGCAACGTGCGCGAGCTCGAGAACCTGCTGCACCGGGCGCTGGCGCTCTCCAGCGGCGACGGCATCGACCTGGCCGATCTCGGCCTGCCCGACAGCGTGCTGGGCCTGGACGACGCGCCGACCGACACCGCTTTCAGCCCGGTCGATCCGTCGCTGGCCGTCGCGCTGCCGGCCGAGGCCGGCGGCGGCGCACCGCTGCCCTCCGATCTGGCCGCCTACCTGGATGAGGTCGAGAAGCAGATCCTGCTGCGCGCGCTCGAGCGGCATCGCAACAACCGCACCGCCGCCGGCGCGAGCCTGGGCCTGTCCCTGCGCCAGATGCGTTACCGCATGGCCCGCCTGGCCATCTCCATCGGCGGCGACGAGTCCTGATCGCCAACCGGACTCCCAAGGCCCTCGGGCAGCGGCTGTCAGTGGGGCCGGAATGATGCGAGGGGTTCGCGGACGCGATGCCCCTTGCGTCGTGGAGTGCCCGCGCCTGGCGACCCGCAGTTGGGCGGTCCAGAACCTGCGCTTCTCGCCGTCAGATGCGCGCATTGCGACCATGACCCCACCGCCGGTAGCGGCTACGGGAAGGTCCTGATCGGGACTTGTCCTACCCCCCGGGGACAGCCCGCGAAGTCGTCATCGGATTGCCATCGTCGCAAGCGCAGCAGCCATGGGCGTTCGCGGCGCATTCGGGCCGCCAGACCGCGTCAATCCTTGCGCTCCGCACACGATGCGCGAATCCATCGGGGCTGTGCGGGGTCAGGTCTTCCGGCTAGCCCAGCAGGGGGTGGGAGTCAAGCGGGGAGGACGCTACCGCTAGTTCCTTGAAGGTCCGCAGACCACTAGATATAGTGTTTTGCATGCTATCCTGCTGACTTCGCAAACACGGCGATGAATGCTCCATCAGAAGTCTTGTCCGCGGTGCCGGCCCCCCAGCCGGAGACGCGGAACCATCAAGTCCCGGCGCATCAGCAGCATCGCGAACACCACCTGACCCCCTGATCGTTTGGCCCTTCGGAAAAGCCGGGCCGGGCGCAGCATTTTTTGTTTTCAGACCAGAACGAGGAACCCATGCAGACAGTCGCCGCCACACCGACCGCTGAAACGGGCCTGGCGCAGGCTCCCCGCGAGTCCGCCGCCGCTTCGGCCAGCTTCCCGCAGCATCAGATCATCCGCCGCAACGGCGCGGTGGTGCATTTCGAGCCGAGCAAAGTGGCGGTGGCGATGATGAAGGCGTTCCTCGCGGTGCACGGCACCAGCGGCGCCGCCTCCGCCAGCGTGCGCGAGACCGTCGACGCGCTGACCGACTCCGTGACCCGCGGCCTGCTGCGTTCGCGCCCGGCCGGCGGCACCTTCCACATCGAGGACGTGCAGGACCACGTCGAGCTGGCGCTGATGCGCGGCGGCCACCATGAAGTGGCGCGCGCCTATGTGCTGTATCGCGAGCGCCGCACGCAGGAGCGCGCCCGCCAGGGCGAGCAGCAGCAGGCCGCCGTGCTGGAGTCCGGCATCTCGGTGACCGAGAACGGCGTGCGCGTCCCGCTCGACCTGGACAAGCTGGCCGCGCTGATCGCGTCGAGCTGCGAGAACCTGGGCGCCGACGTCAAGCCGGATCCGATCCTGGCCGAGACCAAGCGCAACCTGTACGACGGCGTGCCGATCGACGAGGTCTACAAGGCCGCCATCCTGGCCGCCCGCACGCTGATCGAGAAGGATCCCGGCTACACGCGCGCCACCGCCCGTCTGCTGATGCACACGATCCGCCGCGAGATCCTGGGCGAGGAAGCGACGCAGGCCGACATGGCCACCAAGTACGCCGACTACTTCCCGGGCTTCATCAAGAAGGGCGTGCAGGCCGAGCTGCTGGACGAGAAGCTGCAGCAGTACGACCTGGCCAAGCTGGGCGCCGCGCTGAAGGCCGAACGCGACCTGCAGTTCGACTACCTCGGCCTGCAGACCCTGTTCGACCGCTACTTCCTGCACGTCGACGGCACCCGCATCGAACTGCCGCAGGCCTTCTTCATGCGCGTCGCGATGGGCCTGGCGCTGGGCGAGATCGACCGCGAAGCGCGCGCGATCGAGTTCTACGAAGTCCTGTCGACCTTCGACTTCATGAGCTCCACGCCGACGCTGTTCAACGCCGGCACGCGCCGCTCGCAGCTGTCGAGCTGCTACCTGACGACGGTGGCCGACGACCTGGACGGCATCTATGAGGCGCTGAAGGAAAACGCGCTGCTGTCGAAGTTCGCCGGCGGCCTGGGCAACGACTGGACCCCGGTCCGCGCGCTGGGTTCGCACATCAAGGGCACGAACGGCAAGTCGCAAGGCGTGGTCCCGTTCCTGAAGGTGGTCAACGACACGGCCGTCGCCGTGAACCAGGGCGGCAAGCGCAAGGGCGCCGTCTGCGCCTACCTGGAGACCTGGCATCTGGACATCGAGGAATTCCTCGAGCTGCGCAAGAACACCGGCGACGACCGCCGCCGCACCCACGACATGAACACGGCGAACTGGATTCCCGACCTGTTCATGAAGCGCGTCATCGAAGGCGGCGACTGGACGCTGTTCAGCCCGTCGACCTGCCCCGACCTGCACGACCTGTTCGGCAAGGCGTTCCAGACCGCCTATGAGGCGTACGAGGCCAAGGTCGATCGCGGTGAGCTCAAGCTCTACAAGCGCATGCCGGCCCGCGACCTGTGGCGCAAGATGCTGACGATGCTGTTCGAGACCGGCCACCCCTGGATCACGTTCAAGGACGCCTGCAACGTCCGCAGCCCGCAGCAGCACGTGGGCGTGGTGCACTCGTCCAACCTGTGCACCGAGATCACGCTGAACACCAACGACAACGAGATCGCGGTCTGCAACCTGGGCTCGGTCAACCTGTCGCAGCACGTCAAGGACGGCCAGATCGACCAGGAGAAGCTGAAGAAGACGGTGTCGACGGCGATGCGCATGCTCGACAACGTCATCGACATCAACTACTACGCGGTCAAGAAGGCCCGCGACTCGAACCTGCGCCATCGTCCGGTGGGCCTGGGCATCATGGGCTTCCAGGACGCGCTGTACCAGCTGCGCGTGCCGTACGCCTCCGACGCCGCCGTCGAGTTCGCCGACCGTTCGATGGAAGCCGTGTGCTACCACGCCTACTGGGCCTCGACCGAGCTGGCCGCCGAGCGTGGCCGCTACAGCAGCTACCGCGGTTCGCTGTGGGACCGCGGCATCCTGCCGATCGACTCGCTGGACCTGCTGGCCGAAGCCCGCGGCGGTTTCGTCGACGTGGACCGTTCGGCTACGCTGGACTGGGACGCGCTGCGCGCCAAGATCGCCCGCGACGGCATGCGCAACAGCAACTGCGTGGCGATCGCGCCGACGGCGACGATCTCCAACATCATCGGCGTCGATGCGTCGATCGAGCCCTGCTTCGGCAACCTGTCGGTGAAGTCCAACCTGTCGGGCGAGTTCACCGTGGTGAACGAGCACCTGGTCCGCGACCTGAAGAAGCTGGGCCTGTGGGACGACGTGATGGTGATGGACCTCAAGCACTTCGATGGCTCGCTGCGCCGCATCGATCGCGTGCCTGAAGAGCTCAAGCAGCTCTACGCGACCGCGTTCGAGGTCGACACCGTGTGGCTGGTGGAAGCCGCCGCGCGCCGTCAGAAGTGGATCGACCAGGCGCAGAGCCTGAACATCTACATGGCCGGCGCGTCGGGCAAGCGCCTGGACGACACCTACAAGCTGGCGTGGCAGCGCGGTCTGAAGACCACCTACTACCTCCGCACGATGGGCGCGACGCATGCCGAGAAGAGCACGGTGCAGAACGCCGGTCAGCTCAACTCGGTGAGCAGCGGCGGCGGCGGCCTGAGCGCCGCGCCGGCCGCGTCCGCGCCGATTTCCGTCGCGCCGATCGCTGCTTCCGTCGCTGCTTCGGCGGTGCCGGAACTCGGCAACGCGACGCCGGCCACCGACGTCACCTTCTGCGCCATCGACGACCCCGGTTGCGAGGCCTGCCAGTAATCGAAACCGGAGGTGCCGGCGTCACGCGCCGACACCTCCGACGCTCGCGATGCGAGTGTTCATCGATGTTTGCGGCGATCGGCGGTTTTTTCCGCGACGCTTGCCGACGATCGATGAACGCTTGATCTGACGTCCCGCCGCGCTCATCAAGAGGCGCGCAGCACACGGTCCCACGCCGCCAATGCGATGCGGACCAGCAACAGCGAAGCGGCGTCAAAGTCAAGAAGTCCTTTGTGTTTGAACACAACACTCCGATAATCCGCGACCATAGGAAGACCACCATGCTGGTTTGGGAAGAAGACCGTAAACCCTCGAGCAACGCGCCGCAGTCGGGCGCATCGATCCACGCAGCGACGCCCGCCGTCGCGCGTGATGCCGCCGCCTCCGCGGCTGGCTCGGTGTCCTCTTCTGCTTCGTCCTCCGCGGCCCCCATCGCCGACGCCGTCGAGCGTCGCGTCAACGTCGCCGACAAGCGCATCATCAACGGCCAGACCGACGTCAACCAGCTGGTGCCGTTCAAGTACAAGTGGGCGTGGGAGAAGTACCTCGCCACCTGCGCGAATCACTGGATGCCGCAGGAAGTGAACATGTCGCGCGACATCGCGTTGTGGAAGGACCCGAACGGTCTGACCGACGACGAGCGCCGCCTGATCAAGCGCAACCTCGGCTTCTTCGTCACCGCCGATTCGCTGGCCGCCAACAACATCGTGCTGGGCACCTACCGCCACATCACGGCGCCCGAAGCCCGCCAGTTCCTGCTGCGCCAGGCCTTCGAGGAAGCGATCCACACGCACGCGTATCAATACATCGTCGAGTCGCTGGGCCTGGACGAGAGCGAGATCTTCAACGCCTATCACGAGGTGAAGTCGATCCGCGACAAGGACGAATTCCTGATCCCGTTCATCGACGCGATCATGGATCCGAACTTCGTCACCGGCACGCCCGAGAACGACCAGACGCTGCTGAAGTCGCTGATCGTCTTCGCCTGCCTGATGGAAGGCCTGTTCTTCTACGTCGGCTTCACGCAGATCCTGGCGCTGGGTCGCCAGAACAAGATGACCGGCGCGGCGGAGCAGTACCAGTACATCCTGCGCGACGAGTCGATGCACTGCAACTTCGGCATCGACCTGATCAACCAGATCAAGCTCGAGAACCCGCACCTGTGGACGCCTGAATTCCGCGCGGAGATCAAGGCGCTGTTCCAGAAGGCCGTGGAGCTCGAGTACCGCTACGCCGAGGACACCATGCCGCGCGGCGTGCTGGGTCTGAACGCGGCCATGTTCAAGGGCTACCTGCGCTACATCGCCAACCGCCGTGCGACGCAGATCGGCCTGGAACCGCTCTTCCCGAACGAAGAGAACCCGTTCCCGTGGATGAGCGAAATGATCGACCTGAAGAAGGAACGCAACTTCTTCGAGACGAGAGTGATCGAATACCAATCGGGCGGCGCCCTGTCCTGGGACTGAGTCCCGGTGCGGAGCGACCCTCGAGCATTGTTTGTTGAAGAAGAGATCAAGCTTGGCGATGCACTTTGAGACCGACGCAGAAGCGGCTCGAGCGCATCGCACCCCGATTCACCGCACCGCGGATCGCAACTCCCGCGCGTCGTGGGCGGTGAATACCTGCACCGGCATCAACCGGTTGATGACGGGCAGGGCTATTTCCACTTGATCAAGGAGAACTGAAATGGCAACTGCGAAGAAGGCCGCTCCGGCCAAGAAGGCGGCTCCGGCCGCGAAGAAGGCTGCTGCGAAGAAGGCTCCGGCCGCGAAGAAGGCAGCTCCGGCGAAGAAGGCTCCGGCCGCCAAGAAGGCCGCTCCGGCCAAGAAGGCTGCTGCGCCGGCGAAGAAGGTCGCTGCGAAGAAGGCAGCTCCGGCGAAGAAGGCCGCGGCTCCGAAGAAGGCGGCTGCTGCGAAGAAGGCAGCGCCGGCGAAGAAGGTTGCAGTGAAGAAGGCTGCACCGGCGAAGAAGGTCGCTGCCGCCAAGAAGGCTGCGCCGGCCAAGAAGGTCTCCGCCGCCAAGAAGCCGCCGGTCAAGGCGTCTGCTGCCAAGGCTGCGAAGCCCGCCGCGAAGAAGGCTGCTCCGGCGAAGAAGGCCGCTGCGCCGAAGAAGGCTGCTGCGAAGGCTGCCCCCAAGGCTGCTGCCGCCGCCAAGCCTGCTGCGAAGCCGGCCGCCAAGAAGGCTGCTGCGCCGAAGAAGGCTGCCGCCAAGCCTGCCGCTGCCCCTGCCGCGAAGCCTGCCGCTGCACCGGCTCCGGCCGCGAAGACCGCGCTGAGCCCGCAAGCCGCGTGGCCCTTCCCGACCGGCAACAAGCCCTGAGCTTGAGCGATGACCGGGCCTTCGGGTCCGGTCCTCTCCCCCAAACCCGGTTAACGCCGGGTTTTTTCTTTTCAGGGATAGAACAGTTCGACCGAGTAGCCGCTGATCTTCTGCGCGCCGCTGTCGAACACCACCTGCAGCTGCTGATCGGTCCCCGCGGGCAACGCCGTGCGACCCGCCTGCATCTCGGTCGGCGACAGCATGCGACGCACGACGAGCACGCCGCTCGCGTCGGTGAGGCTCAAGTCCACCCACGGCTGCGCAACTTCCCAGTTGCTGCGGTTGCGCAGGCTGATGCTGAAGCGGTAGTGATTGCCGGCGCCGGCCGGATTGAGGCTGCTGCTCTCGACGCTGAGCGCCTCGATGTGCTGCCAGGGCTTGATCTCCTGGCCCATCGCCTGTGCGACGGACACCAGCATCGGTTTCGCCTCCGGGTACTGCGCGGCGATCGCTTCGCGCGCGTGCCACAGCAACTGGCCCATCAGCCCCAGCGCCAGCACCGTGGTCACGCCGACCAGGGCGATGCGCACGCCGGGACGATTCCAGCGTCGCGCCGATTCGGCCTGGCGCATGAAGCTCGGCAACTGGTCCGGCATCACGCTCGGCGAACCCTGCACGGAGGCCGCGTCGGACATGGCCGCTCGGGCTGCCATCAACTCGGACTCGGCAGCCAGCACCGTCATCGTCGTCTCGGGGCTCTCCGTCGTCGCGCGTTCGCGCCGGCGTCTGAACAGCGACCATGGGCGACGCGGCTTGGCGGGCTTCTTCGGCGCCTGCCTGGCCGCTTCCTTGGCTGCCTCCTTGGCTGCCTTCCTCGCCGCGATCTTGGCCGACTTCGCCGCGCGCTTCGCGTCGGCGATCGTGTCCTCCTCCGCCGCCATCATCGAGGAGCTCGGCTCGAGCGACGGTTCCGCCCCTGAGGACAGCTCGTTGGCGCGCAGTTGCGCGGCGGTGGCGGGACTCAGCGCGAGCGTCACGTCCGGGCGCTCGTCGTCATCGATCATCGGCGGCGGCAGCTCGTCCTCCTCGAAGCGCATGCCCTTGGGTTCGGGCAGATGCTCGCGAGGATCGGGCGACGCGGGCGCGTCGAGGAAAGGCTCGCGACGCTCCTCGAACGACGGTTCGTCGAAGCGCGACGCCGAGGCCTGGAAACGTGCGTCGACGACGTCGTCCGTGGGCTCGGGGTCGGGTACGCGACGCGGCGGCGCGAAGGGATTCAGCGATTCATCGTCGGCCGCCATCCAGCCGCTGTCGCGCGGTGCCTGGTGGTGCGTCGGTGGCGTCGGCGCGAAGATCGGCGCGGGGCCGAAGACCGGCGGGGGCGGCGGCGGCAAGGGGGCCGGCCGGCTCGGCGCGAAGTCGCCGGGATGCGAGGCATGGGCAGGCGCGGACGGCACGGGCGCCGGCGGGGCGGGATGACGCTCGATCGGCGCGGGCTCGGCCGGCGCGCCCAGCGGCGGCCACGGCGGCGGGCTGTCGCGCTCGAGGTCGAACAGCTGCTCCCGGGCGTCGAAGACTTCGGCGCAGCGGCCGCAGCGGACCCAGCCCTCCGAGACGCGCAGCTGGTCCTGCACCACCCGGAAGATGGTGCCGCAGGTCGTGCAGCGGGTCGCGAGATTCATGGGCGCGATGATGCCACGAAGCAGGGTCAGTCCTTGCCGCGAACACCCCCAGGTTGACACTCGGTCACCGGGTGGGCGAGGGCGGAGAACCGTCTGTTCATCGGGGCTGGCGGGCGGTGGGTCGGCGGTGGATCACGAGGCGGCGGTGGCGGGGACGCGGCGCGGGCGTGTCGTCAGGCCGTGCGTTGCGCGGTCATCAGGATCCAGCCGTCCTCGCTGTCCGTGACCTCGAGCTGCACATGAGGCGCGTAGGCCGCCTTCAGCTCCTCGGCCTGGCGTTCGAGGATGCCGGCCAGCACCAGGTGCGCGCCGGGGCGCAGGTGGTTGCACAGCAGCGGCGCCAGCAGCTTCAGCGGGGTCGCCAGGATGTTGGCCAGCACGACCGGGTACTCCCCGCGGGCGGCATCCGGCAGCGCGGCATTCAGTGTCACGCCGTTGTCCTTGGCGTTCCGTGTGGAGGCGATCAGCGCGGCCGGATCGATGTCGACGGCGTCGATGGCCTTGGCGCCGAACAGGCCGGCGGCGATGGCGAGGATGCCCGAGCCGCAGCCGTAATCGAGCACGCGGTCCCAGCCGGCGGCCTCGGCGCCGTGGCGCGCGATCCAGCGCAGGCACATGCGCGTCGTCGGATGCGTGCCGGTGCCGAAGGCCAGGCCCGGGTCCAGCCGCATCACCTGCTTCGCCTGCGCGGGCGCCTCGTGCCAGGACGGCACAATCCAGAACTCCGGCGTGATCTCGACCGGCGCGAACTGCGACTGCGTCAGCCGGACCCAGTCCTGCTGCGCGATCGTCTGGATCGACTGGACGTGCACGTCCTCCGCCCAGTCCTGCGCCAGCAGCAGCGTCGCGGCCTCGGTCGCCTCCTCTTCGGTGGCGAACAGCGCCTTCACCACCGAACGATCCCAACCGGCGCGCGGCGCCGGCATGCCGGGCTCGCCGAACAGCGCGCGCTCGGCGGGCGTGTCGGCGTCGGCATCCTCGACCGACACGGCCAGCGATTCGACCTCCATCAGCGCGTCGCTGACGGTCTCGACGTCCTCTTCGCGGCAGATGAGCACGAGCTCGTGCAGCAGGGGATCGTTGGCGTGGTCTTCGCTCATGGCGGCTCCGGGACTTCGATGGACTTCTGAAATGGAGAAGCCCTCAAGGCGGACTCGCGTCCACGCCTGAGGGCCTCGGTATTGTCGCTTAGCGCGAGATCAACGTTTGTGCGCGGCCATCCACTGTTCGAGATAGTGGATGTCGGTGCCACCCTCGATGAACTTCGCATCGGCCATGAGCTCGCGGTGCAGCGGGATGTTGGTCTGGATGCCTTCGATCACGGTCTCCGACAGCGCGATCCGCATGCGGGCCAGCGCCTGCTCGCGGGTGTCGCCGTGGACGATGATCTTGCCGATCATCGAGTCGTAGTTCGGCGGCACGAAGTAGTTGGTGTACGCATGCGAGTCCACACGCACGCCGGGGCCGCCCGGCGGATGCCACATCGTGATCCGTCCCGGCGACGGGATGAACTTGACCGGGTCCTCGGCGTTGATCCGGCACTCAATCGAGTGGCCGCGCATCGTGATGTTGCGCTGCGTGAAGGGCAGCTTCTCGCCCGCGGCGATGCGGATCTGCATCTGCACGATGTCGATGCCGGTCACCAGCTCCGTCACCGGGTGCTCGACCTGCACGCGGGTGTTCATCTCGATGAAGTAGAACTCGCCGTCCTCGTACAGGAACTCGAAGGTGCCCGCGCCGCGGTAGCCCATCTTCTTGCAGGCGGCGGAGCAGCGGTCGCCCACGCGCTCGATCAGGCGGCGCGGGATGCCCGGTGCCGGCGCTTCCTCGATGATCTTCTGGTGGCGGCGCTGCATCGAGCAGTCGCGCTCGCCCAGCCAGACGGCGTTCTTCTGCCCGTCGGCCAGCACCTGGATCTCCACGTGACGCGGATGCTCCAGGAACTTCTCCATGTAGACCTGCGGATTGCCGAAGGCCGCGGCCGCCTCGGCCTTGGTCATCTGCACCGCGTTGACCAGGGCGGCCTCGGTGTGGACGACGCGCATGCCGCGTCCGCCGCCGCCGCCGGCCGCCTTGATGATGACCGGATAACCGATCGCGCGGGCGATGCGGACGACCTCCTTCGGGTCGTCGGGCAGGGCGCCTTCCGAGCCCGGCACGCAGGGCACGCCGGCCTTGATCATGGCCTGCTTGGCCGAGACCTTGTCGCCCATGGTCCGGATGTTCTCCGGGGTCGGGCCGATGAAGGTGAAGCCGCTGCGCTCGACGCGTTCGGCGAAGTCGGCGTTCTCCGACAGGAAGCCGTAGCCGGGGTGGATCGCCTCGGCGTCGGTGACTTCGGCCGTCGCGATGATGGCCGGCATCGACAGGTAGCTCTGCGCGGACGGTGCGGGGCCGATGCAGACGGCCTCGTCGGCCAGCTTCACGTACTTCGCGTCGCGGTCCGCTTCCGAATACACGACGACCGACTTCACGCCCAGCTCGCGACACGCGCGCTGGATTCGCAAAGCGATCTCCCCGCGATTCGCGATGAGGATCTTCTTGAACATCTCGGACCGCCTTACTCGATGACGATCAGCGACTGGCCGTATTCCACCGGCTGGCCGTTCTCGGCCAGGATCTTGACGATCGTGCCGGACTTGTCGGCTTCGATCTCGTTCATGATCTTCATCGCCTCGATGATGCAGATGGCGTCGCCTTCCTTGACCTGCTGGCCGACCTCGGCGAACGGCTTGGCGTTCGGGCTGGAGGCGCGGTAGAAGGTGCCGACCATCGGCGACTTGACGATGTGGCCGGTCTCGACGGCCGGGGCCGGCGCGGCGACGGGCGCCGCGGCGGCGGCGGGCTGCGCGGCGACCGGCTGGGCGGCCGCCTGCGGCGCGGCTTGCATCATGGGCATGGCGGCCACGAGGGGCTGGCCATCGGACTTGACGATGCGCACCTTGCCATCGGCTTCGGTGATTTCAAGTTCAGAAATGTTCGACTCGGACACGAGGTCGATCAGGGTCTTGAGCTTGCGCAAATCCATAAGAACTCTCCAACGGGGATCGGTGATCGGTGGTGATCTTCGGTGATGTCTTCCAGCCCGCGACGCGGATCGACGGGCTGCGGCGCTCAGGCGGACGAGGCTGGCCGGCTCAATTGTTGAAGCGCGAACTGCAGGGCCAGCCGGTAACCGGTCGGACCCAGGCCGCAGATCACGCCTTCCGCAAGCGCCGACAGGTAGCTGTGATGGCGGAACGGTTCGCGCTTGTGGATATTGGACAGGTGCACCTCGACGAAGGGCAGCGCCACCGCCGCCAGCGCATCGCGGATCGCGACGCTGGTGTGGGTGTAGGCCGCCGGATTGATCAGGATGAAGCGCGTTCCATCGCGACCCGCCGCCTGAATGCGGTCCACCAGCGCACCTTCGTGGTTGCTCTGATAGCTCTCCAGGGCTACGCCGGCTTCCTGCGCGATCTGGCGAAGATCTGTATCGATCTCCGCCAAAGTGGTCGCGCCATACACCCCAGGCTCGCGGGTGCCGAGCAGATTGAGGTTGGGGCCGTGTAGTACCAGGACTTGCATTCAGCGACCGGTCCCGCCAATTAGAGCGAAGACACTAGAAGCGTAAAAGGGTGGACTTTACGCGTTTTGAGACCAGATCCCGGCAGCAAACCAAAAATAAACCGCTTGACCCGCTTGGGGGCGCCCGCTATGGCCGCAGACCGCTCCTTCTAGGGGTTGACCCGCGGTCAGGCTTGGCTGCCCCGCGCCATCGCGCGCAATTCCTCAAGGTTTGTCGCGCCGAGTTTGCGCCAGATCGGTTCGCCTTGAGGACCGAAGGCGACGGTGAACGGCAGCCCGCCCTTGGCGTTGCCCAAGGTCTTCGACAGGTCGGTTCCGGTCAATCCGGCCAGCGCGACGGGGAACTTCAGCGGAATTTTCTCCAGGAAGCCGCGCACCGGCGTCGGTGCGTCCACGGCCAGCCCGAGCACCTGCCAGCCTTGCGCGCTGAACTCGTCGTGGAACTGGTTGATCTCGGGCAGTTCCTTGACGCAGGGCGCGCACCAGGTGGCCCAGAAGTTCAGCAGCAGCGGCTTGCCGCGCAGGTGGGCGGCCGGTTGGTAGGTCTGCTGGTCCAGGGCGTCGAAGCTGGCGTTCCAGAAGGCCGCGGCTTCCGCCGACAGCGGGCCGGCGGGGGCGGTGGCGCCGGCACCGCCCTGGGCCGCCTGCTTTTCATGATGCAGGGCGAGGTAGGTGCCCGCACCCGCCGCCACCAGGCCCGCGGCCCCCAGACCCAGAACAGCACGTCGTTGCATTCAATCGTCCTTCGCAGTCATCAGTTGGCGCAGCGCGGCAAGGTCGCCGCGTTCGGTCCGGCCGCGCGCATCGGGCTTGAGCCCGCCGCGCAGGTCGTCATGGTCCAGGATGGTCAGGGCGATCGCGACACGTTCGTTCAGCGCGCGGCAGGGCGCGTCGATGATCAACTGGTCCACGATGGCGCCCTTCGCGTTGCGCGATTGACCGACGTCGAAATCGATGCCCTGGTTCAGCAGCGCGATCTCCGTCGATTTGCTGTCATCGCAATAGAGCTGCAGGTGGATGGGCGACAGCCGCGTGGCGGTGCCGCGCCAGACGGCGCCGGTGATGTGCGGCCGGAACTCGGCCAGGCGCTCCATCCAGACGGCGGCCAGCTCGCGCAAGGCCTGCAGTTCGGCGGGCTGGGTCTCGGCGCAGAAGATGTCCAGGTACTCGCGGACCTGGTCCTCGAGCTCGTCGTTGTTGGGCAGCGCGGTGCGGGGCGGCAGCCCCAGCACCTTGAGCGCGCGGGACTTGGCGGGGCCGTATTCCAGGCCTTCCTCCACCACCAGCCGGGCGGCGGTGGCGGCGATCTCGATCGTCAGTTCGGATGTCATGGCGGTCTCCCGGCCCGGGTCGGGCGGTCCGGAGGGCGCGTGAAAGTCGGGTGCGGGACCTCAGGGTACCTCGACGCCGCCCATCCGGGCCTCGATGGTGCCAGCACGGCCAAGCACATAAGGCGAACCTGGGCGCTTCTCGAACCGCTTCGGTGCCGGCAGCATCACCGCGAGCCGCGCCGCCTGGTTGGTCCCGAGCCTGGACGCGTCGACCCGGTAGTAGTGACGCGCCGCGGCCTGGGCGCCGAACACGCCTTCGCCCCACTCGACGTTGTTCAGGTAGATCTCGAGGATGCGCTGCTTGCTGAGCATCGTTTCCAGCATCAGCGTCAGCACCAGTTCCTGGCCCTTGCGCGCCAGATGGCGCTCGGAATTCAGGAAGAGGTTCTTGGCCAGCTGCTGCGAGATCGTCGATCCGCCGATGACCTTCGGGACGGGCGGCGGCTTGGCGGGATTGGTCTTGGCGAGCCGGGCGGCGCGCTTGTCGGCCTGCTCCTGGGCGCGCTGGTTCCTGTCCCAGGCCTTTTCGAGCGCGTCCCAGTCGACGCCGCCGTGCTCGTTGAAGCCGGCGTCCTCGCTCGCGATCACCGCGCGCTTGAGGTTGCGGCTGATCAGCGCGTCGTCGACCCATTGCTGGGACCAGAGGATCTGATGCTTCTCGCGCAGCAAACGCATGGCCTCGGAGCGCTGGAAGGTCGTCGACTGCGGCGACACGACCGCCATCAGCGCGATGCGCGCCGCGAAGAAAAGCTGCAGGCAGAGGACGCTGACCAGCAGCATCCCGGCAAGGCGCCAGAACTGTTTCATGCCTGGTGACCTCAGTGAGGCGCCAGTCGCTGGCGGAGGTCCGCGAGCACCGTCGCGCTGTCGGGGCGCACGCCGCGCCAGAGGAGGAAGGCCTCGGCCGCCTGCTCGACCAGCATGCCCAGGCCGTCGCGCTGCGCGCCGCCGGAACCGGCCTGGCCGGCGGCCCAGTCGAGGAAGGGCGCCGTCGACGGGCCGTACATCATGTCGACGGCCAGACCGCCGCGCGCGAGCACCGGCGCGTCCGGATCGGGCAGTGGCAGTCCGGCGCCGCTGAGCGAGGCGCTGGTGCCGTTGATCACCACCTCGTGGCGTCCTTCGGGCGCCGGGGCGTCGAGGCCGCCGGCGCTCAGGCGCACGCCGTGTTCCGCGGCCCAGGCCCAATGGCTGTCGGCCAGCGCGAGGGCCTTGTCGGCATTGCGGTTGACGACGCGGATCTCCGCCGGCCGGCCGGTGATCAAGCTGCCGAGCACGCCCGCCGAGGCGCCGCCGGCGCCGATCAGCAGCACGCGCTGGCCGCGCAGCGGACGCGCGGCGTTGCGTTCGATGTCGGCGAGCAGGCCGGCGCCGTCGGTGTTGTCGCCGAGCCATCCGCCCGCTGAAGCGTCGTCGAAACGGAAGGTGTTGACCGCGCCGGCCAATTGCGCACGGGGTGTCCTGCGGACCGCCAGGCGGAAAGCCTCGAACTTGAACGGCACGGTCACGTTGCAGCCCCGACCGCCGGCGGCGACGAACGCGCGGATCGATGCCTCGAAGCCGTCGAGCGGGCAGAGCAGTCGTTCATAGATCAGCGACTGGCCGGTCTGCGCGGCGAAAGTGGCGTGGATCTCGGGCGAGCGGCTGTGCGCCACCGGATTGCCGGCGACCACGTAGCGGTCGATGCCCGCACTGCCATTGGCAACCGGGTTGGAGGTCGATGCGGACGGATCAGCGCTCATGGCATTTCCCTGGAGGACAGGACGGGGCGACTGGTGCCGGGCGCGCTCAGGACGGTTGGGTGCTGAGCGTCGTTTCCACGCTCTCGTCGCGATTGAACCGGAAGCGGAAGGTCATCACGAGGACCTCCGCGCCGCGCCGCATCTCCGACGTGAACTGGCCGAACGGTCCGCTCGCCCGCACGATGGCGACGGCGCGACGGTCCAGCACCGCGTTGCCCGAGCCCTGGACGATTTCCGTGTCGACGACACGGCCGCGGTAGTCGACCTGGATGTTCATCGTGAGTTCGCCGTAGAGCTTGCGACCCTGGTAGCTGGGGAAGTCGCGCGTGCCGCGCGCCTCGATCCGGCGACGCAACTGGTCGTAATAGAGCGCATGCACGGTCTCGCGCGTCGCGGGACTGACGTAGCGCTTCTTCGGCCGCGCGTTCTCGGTGTTCACGCGCTTCTCGATCTCCGCCAGCGTCTGGACCAGCTGCCGGCGGTGCTCGGCGATCTGGCGGCCTTCGGCGGTGCTCTTCTCCCGGGCGGGATCCGGCGGCGGCAGCAAGGCCAGCTGCCGGCGCAGCACGGTCAGCAGCTGTTCCTGCGCCTGCTGCAGCTGTTGGATCTGGCTCTTCTGGAGTTCGATGCTGTCGCCGGTCTCCTCGAGCGGCGACGGCGCAAGGGGCGACGTCGCCCGCACATTGGCGGACAGTTCCCCGCCGCCGGCCAGGTTGGCCTGCGCGAGCGCCTGCGCCTTGGTCGGCGCCTCCTGCCCGCGCGCGTTGACGAGGACCACCTCGAGCGGTTCGTCCTGGAAGATCCGGTCGAACTGTTCCGGCGCCACGAGCTTCAATGTCCCCAGGCCCAGGTGCACCCCGGCCGAGGCGATCAGCGCGTAGTGCAAAAGGCTGAGCTTGGGCATCTTGAACAAGGGAGGATCAGGAAGCAGCGGGCGCGGCGGACGCGGGCGGAGCCGCCGCGCTGTCGCCGCCCTTGGCGGCGTCCGTGCCGTCGTCGTTGACGTCGATCGCCAGCGTCAGCACGCCGCTGGGTTCCTCGTCCTCGTCGGCGCCTTCGTCGACGGTGGCTGGCGCGGCTTCGGCGTCGAGGCGTTCGACCAGGTTGGCGTGCAGGTCCAGCGTCAACTCATCGAGGCCAGTGATGCGCACCTTCACGTGGGCGTTGCGCGGCAGGTTCTCGCAACCGAGCGCGCGGAACACCAGCGGCAGCTCGTCGGCGCGGACCAGGCCGTCCTTCAGGACGGACGCGGTCAGTTCGGTGATGCCCTGCTGCTGCAGATAGCGCAGCGTCCAGTAGCGCTCGATGCCGGACTGGAAGCCGTTGTAGGCGCTGTAGGCGGCGTCGAAGCCCGAGATGACCGAGAACAGCGCCGCGTCCTTCGGCTTGAACGGCGCAGCCAGCGCGGCGGTCTTGCCGTGGCGGGCGCAGGCGATGATCTGCCACTGGTTGACCAGGTCGACGTAGCGGCGCAGCGGCGAGGTCGCCCAGGTGTACTGCGCGACACCCATGCCGGCGTGCGGCGCGGGCTTGGTGCCCATGCGGACCTTGATGCCGGGGGCGAGGCTGGCCTGGCTGCGGTAGATGCCGGGCACGCCGCAGTCGGCGAGGAAGCCGCCCCAGCTCGAGTTGGCCAGGATCATCGCCTCGGCCACGATCAGGTCCAGCGCGGTGCCGCGCTTGCGCGTCGTGATGCTGACCTGCTCGGCGCCGACGGGTTCCACGCCCTCGTTGTCGAGGCGGAAGTTGTAGTCCGGGCGGTTGAAGGTCTCAGGCTTGCCGCGCACGATCTCGCGCTTGGCCTTGAGGTCCTTGGCCAGCCGGTAGGCGAAGGCCAGTTCCGGCGCGAAGTCGTAGTTGGCCGGCGCGTCGCCGGTCAGCGTCGCGTCGGTGATGACGTCGTCGAGCTTGTCGTGACGCAGGTTGGCCGCGATGGGCACGCGGTCGAGCTTCGTCTCGCGCGCGGTGATCTCCAGCGTCGCCTCGTCCATCGTCAGGTAGATGCTGACCGCGGGGCAGTCGCGGCCCTCGATCAGCGTATACGCCTGGACGACGTCGTCGGGCAGCATCGTCAGCTTCCAGCCCGGCATGTAGACGGTGGAGAAGCGTTCGCGGGCGACCTTGTCGACCGGCGAGTCCGGCTGGATCGCCAGGCCCGGCGCGGCGATGTGCACGCCGAAGATCACCGTGCCGGTGCCCAGTCCCTGGACGGACAGCGCGTCGTCGATCTCGGTCGTGGCCGAATCGTCGATCGAGAAGGCACGGACCGGGGCGAGCGGCAGCGCGTCCTTGATCTCGGGCGCGGACAGCGCGGGGAAGTTCGTGCCCTTCGGGAAATGTTCGAAGAGGAAGCGCTTCCAGTGGAACTGGTAGGGGCTGGCGATCGCGCCGGCATCCTTGAGCAGGTCCAGCGGCGCCTTGTGGCTGCGCTTGGCGGCCTCGACGACCGCCTTGTATTCCGGGCCGTTCTTGTCCGGGCGGAACAGGATCTTGTAGATCTGGTCGGCGATCGGCTCGGGGCAGCGGCCCTCGGCCAGTTCGGCGGCCCATTGCTCGATCTGCGCGGCGATCTGCTTCTTGCGTTCGATGCCGAGCAAGGCGGCCTTGACCGTCTCGGCCGGGGCCTTCTTGAACTGGCCCTTGCCCATGCGGCGGAAGTAGTGCGGCGCCTCGAACAGCCGGAACAGCGCGCCGGCCTGCTGGGCGAGCGTGGACTTGGCGTCGAAGTAGTCGCGGGCGAGGTCGGCAAAACCGAACTCGCCTTCCGGCGCGAACTCCCAGGCGAGGTCGAGGTCGATCTCCTCGGCCAGGCGCTGTCCGTCCGCGATCAGTTCGGCCGGGGAGGGCTTGTCGAACTTGAGCAGGACATGGGCGGCCTTCACTTTGACGCGCTTTCCGGATTCGAGCTCGATCTGCATCGAGGAATCGGCTTCGGACAGGATGCGGCCGGCGAGGAATTTTCCGGCGTCTTCGAACAGGGCGAACATAGGGGGCGGATTGTCGCTGATCGTGGAGGGGGTGCCGGGTGGGTGCGCGCGGGGCGCGTGTCAATTCGTTGTCAACACGCGGTCACGGCGCCGACGCAGACTCGCGGCGCACCCCCCGCGCCCATGCCCCCACGTTTCCACACCCTCATCGCCGCCCAGTTCTTTTCCGCATTGGCCGACAACGCGCTCCTGATCGTCGGCATCGCGCTGCTGCGGGAGATGGGCCAGCCCGTCTGGTGGGCGCCGCTGCTGAAGCTGTGCTTCACGCTGGCCTATGTGGGACTGGCGCCGGTGGTCGGGCTGATCGCCGACGCGTGGCCCAAGGTGGTGCTGATGACCTGCATGAACGGGTTGAAGGCGGTCGGCGTCGGCGCCATGGCGGCGGGGCTGGATCCGCTGCTCGCGTTCGGGATCGTCGGCATCGCGGCCGCCTGCTACGCGCCGGCGAAATACGGCTTGATCACGGAGATCGTGCCGCCGACGCGGCTGGTGGCGGCGAACGGGTGGATCGAGGTGTCGGTGGTCTGCTCCGTGCTGTTGGGCACGATGGTGGGCGGGCTGCTGGTCAGTCCCTGGTGGATAGCCGCTATCGGGGAACTGGGCGTCGCCCGGCCGCTGACCGCGTCGTTGTGCGCGCTGCTGGGCGTCTATGCGCTGGCCGCGGCGCTGCAGCTCCGCGTGCCGGAGAGCGGCATCGTCTATCCGAAGCCGCCGCGTCGGATGGGCGAGGTCCTGCGCGATTTCCAGATCTCGAATCGGGCCCTGTGGCGCGACCGGCAGGGCGGGCGGCTGTCGCTCTCCATGACGACGCTGTTCTGGGGCGCCGGCGCGACGCTGCAACTGGCGGTGCTGCAGTGGGCGCAGGACGTGCTGGGTTTGAGGCTCAATCAAGGCGCCTATCTGCAGGCGACGGTGGCGATCGGCGTTGTCGCGGGGGCAGGTCTTGCCGGCCGGTGGATTGCGCTGCATCACTCGCTGCGGGTGATGCCGCTGGGGCTGATGCTGGGTGCGCTGATGCTGGCAACGCCGTGGGTCACGTCGCTCGGCTGGGCCTTGCCGGCAATGGTGATGGTCGGCGCGGTCGGCGGCGCGATGGTGGTACCGATGAATGCGTTGCTGCAGCACCGCGGCGTGCAGATCCTGAGCGCGGGACGGTCGATCGCGGTGCAGGGCTTCAATGAGAACCTGAGCATCCTGCTGATGCTGGGCGCCTACGCGCTGCTGCAAGCGATGGGTGTTCCGCTGGTCTGGCTGATGAGTGGGCTGGGTGTCTTCGTCTTCGCGGGTGTCTTGGTCCTGATCGTGTGTCGACTCGGTGATTCGCGGGCGGAGGGAGCCCCGGCCGCCGGCGGAGACGGCCTCGGAGCTGACCAGGCGCGTTCTGTCTGAACGCAGTGAGCCGAAGGCGAACGAAGTGAGTTGAGCGCCGAAGCCGTCTCCGCCGGCGGCCGGGGCTCCCTCTGTCCGGTGCTCAAAGCGCGCGAGCTTCCATCCCTGCGGACAATTGCGATCCCACTCGCATGGCGACGGAGGTCCCGTCGATGGCCGAGGCGTACACGTGCTCGATGCCCTGGACGATGCCGTCCCAGTCGAGCGACTCCGCGCTCGCCCGGGCCGCCAGGCGCATGGCGCGGAGGCGAGGCAGATCATCGAGCAGCGAGAGCGCGCGCGCCTGGAAGGTGGCCGGATCGTTGAAGGGCGCAAGACCACCGTTGAGACCGTCGCGCACCAGCAGCGCCGCCGCGGCGTATTGGTAGGCCATGACGGGCAGGCCGCTGGCGAGCGCTTCAGGCGTCACGTTGCCGTAGGTCTCGGTGATGCTGGGGAAGGCGAACAGGTCACCGCTGGCGTAGCAGGCGGCCAGATCCTCGCCATGCTTCATGCCGGCGAAGACGACGTTGGTCGACGGCGGCAGGAGCTGCTGGAAATCAGCCCGTGCGGGGCCGTCCCCCACCAGCACGAGGCGCGCGCGCGGATGCCGCTGGCGGATCGCCGGCCAGAGATCGACGAGCAACTGGAGGTTCTTCTCCGCAGCGAGCCGGCCGACGTGCAGCAGCACGGGATCGCCAGGGGCTGCGCCCCAGCTTTCCCGCAGCGCATCGCTGCGATGCGAAGGGTGGAAGAGTTGGGTATCGACACCTCGAGCGATGACGCTCACGTGGCGGAAACCTTGCGCCATCAGCTCGCCGGCGAGGGCGGCGTTGGGCACCATCGTCGAGTGGCAACGATTGTGGAACTTGCGCAGGTAGGCGAGCAGCGGTCGGCGCAGCCAGCCGATGCCGTAGTGCTGGGCGTAGGCGTGGAAGTTGGTGCGGAATTCCGACACCACCGGCAGCTTGAGCTGGCGGGCGGCCTGGAGGGCCGACCAGCCCATCGGGCCTTCCGTGGCGATGTGGACGATGTCGGGGCGCTTGCTGGCCCAGAGGTTGACCAGCGTGCGCTTGGACACGACGCCCATGCGCAGGTGCGGGTAGCGGGGCACGGCCAGGCCGCGCATCAGCACCTCGTCGATCGGCGCGTCGGGCAGGGCCGGCATGCCGGCGGGCGCCTGGCGCGGGCGCAGCAGCTGCACCGCGTGATCGCGGGCCTGGAGACCCTGGACGACACAGGCGATGCTGCGCGCCACGCCGTTGACCTCGGGCGGGTAGGTCTCCGTCACGACCGCGACGCGGAAATGCCGCTGCCTTGTGGGGAGCTCGTCGACTTCGAGTTCGATCGCCGGTGTCGTCATGGCGCGCATGATGGGACGCGAACGCAACAGTTCTGTGACGGTCCCGCCCGTCATGCGCCTGACACGCCGCATCGACACAGTCGCCACGTGTCCGTCATCGATGCATCATCGTGCCATCACGGCATTGCCATCGACTGGCGTCACGCTCACCGCTCATTTCACGGACGAGGCCCCCATGAAGGATTTTCTGGCACTTCTGAATGAACAGCGTTGGGACGACCACCGCTACTACCATCATTGCCGCATCAACCAGTCGCTGCACCTGCTGAGCGCCTGCTGCTTCGTGGTCGCCTACGGGCTGCTGCTGGTGGATCCCGCCTGGTCGGCGCTGCTGGCATGGGGCGTGTCGATGACCAGCCGCCAGGCCGGCCACTTCTTCTTCGAGCCCAAAGGCTACGACCACGTCAACCAGGCGACGCACGAACACAAGGAAGAGATCAAGATCGGCTACAACCTGCGCCGCAAGGTCGTGCTGATGGCGCTGTGGGCGGCATCGCCGGTCGCGCTCTGGCTGAAGCCCGGACTGTTCGGCCTGTTCGCGCCGGCCGCCAGCTTCACCGACTACCTGCATCAGCTGGGCCTGCTGTGGTTCTGGCTGGGAGTGGGCGGGCTGGTGTTCCGCGTGCTGCAGCTGGCCGTGATCCGCGACCTGCGCACCGGCCTGGCCTGGGCGACGAAGATCATCACGGATCCCTTCCACGACATCCAGCTCTACCACCGCGCGCCGTTGCAACTGTTGCGCGGTGAGCGGCTGGATCCGGCGCTGTGGCCGCGCGGCGATGGGCACAATGCCGGCAACGGCGAGCAGGCGGCCTGATCCACCAGGGATGACGCGCGGCGCGGTCCTCCCTTCGCGGGGATCGCGCGCAGACGCGGACAGATGTGGGCAGATAGGGGAACGGGCCGGTTCGCCGGAAGAAGGAGTTCCCGCATGTCTGGAGTTGTACGGCGCCTTCGGGCGCCGATGTCGTTGGCGTCGGCCCTTTCGCGCGCGATCGCCGCGGTCGCCGCAGTCGCCGCGATGGCCGCGATCACCGTCCTGGCCGGTTGTGCCAGTCCCATGCCCAACACCGGCAACCAGCGGGTGACCGGCGGCCCGATCGTCTTCACCAAGGTGGGTCACGGCGAGCCGACGATCGTCCTGCAATCGGGGCTGGGCGACGGCCGGGATCCATGGGCGACGGTCCTGAACGAGCTGCGCGCCGACTACAGCGTCTTCGCCTACGACCGCCCCGGGTATGGGGACAGCACCGCCACGCCGCCGGTGCCGCGCAATCCCTGCGGCATCGCGACGGAGCTGCACGGGCTGCTGCAGAGCGCCGGCATCAAGCCGCCGTACGTGCTGGTCGGCCACTCGATCGGCGGGCTGTACCAGTACGCGTTCTCGCGGCTCTATCCGGATGAGGTCGCGGGCATCGTGCTCGTCGACGCGACGCATCCCTTGCACCTGCGACGCATGCAGGTCGAGGTGCCGGTGATGGCCAACATGCTGGACAACATGAGCCGTCGGGTGTTCCGGGGGATGATGCAGGCGGAGTTCCTGCAGCAGCAGGACTGCATCGACACGCTGTGGCAGAAACCGCGGCCGCAGGTGCCGGTGCGGGTGCTGACGCGCACGGTCTATTCGCCGACGGAGACGGCGAGCGGGTTCGAGACGATGGTGCACAACCTGGAACCGAACTGGCTGCCGCTGGTCGGTGGCAAGGCGCTCCAGCCGGTGGAGGGGTCGGGGCACTACATCCAGCGGGACAAGCCGGAGGTCGTCGTGAAGGCGATCGAGGAGGTCGTCAAGGAGGCGCGGGAGCGCGCTCGTCCTTCCCCGGAAACAGCCCTCGGATCACCCCCAGGAACGCCGCCAGCACGCTGACGGTGACGCCGGTGGTGACGGCGATGAGGACTTGGTCGGACCACATCTCGATGCCTGTCATTGTCTTGACGACGCCTTGCGCGGACAGCAGCAAGGACCACATGCAGAGGCAGCCTGTCGCAAGGCCATAGGCCCGGCCCGCATAGCGGCGTCGGAGTTGCCGATTTGCCTTCATGTCGGCGGTGATCTGGGCAGGCATGCCGTCGTCGTCGCCGTCGATAGGAGGCGCGGGCTCCATGTGATCGAGATCGGACTGCTCAGACACTGAACTCTCCTGACAGCGTCGGATCGTTGCGGATCATGGTGTTAGAGATGGGGCTGCTGTCTGCTCCCCTGTGCGACCAGGCCGACCCGGGAAGATGAGTCAGATCGGAGAGGGCTTGTGCGGAACAACCGCCATACATGCTGGTGATCTGGTCGATGAAGTGGTGCGCGTCCACGTGTTCGGCCGGCAGTGTCGGCGTGCACCAGTTGTCGCGGTCGTTGTCCCCGGAGAGGGCCCTGATCGTCTGGGTGATCGGTCGTGTCCCATAGGCCTTCACCTGGTGGAGGATCGAAGGCAGCATCGGACCGAATCGCCCGCGCGTGAAGGTGTCTTCGAACAACGGGCGTCCCCAGCGCTTGAGGTGATGCGCTTGCGCGAAGTACATCAGCTTCTGCAGCTTCATGGATGATAGATCTGGAATTCGGCGAGCAAGCGCTCGCTCGATGAAGGCATTGGCAATCGAAAACGCGGAATACATGTGACAGCTCCTCGTGGCACGCGCAGATGCGCATGCAAGGCGAAGCAGTCTAGGAATCACACCTTGCCAATGACAACGAGGCGTTCTGACATTCGTCAATGAATGTCGAAGCGCCCCGCTTTGTGGGGAAGCGTTGGGGGAGACGTTGGGGGAAGTGAGGAGACGCGGTGGGGGATGTCCGCGCGGTCAGTTGCGCAGCCCCAGCGTCTCCATCAGCAGCCGTCGCTTGATCGCCTTGTTGGTCGGCAGGGCCGGGTTGCTCCACCAGCCGCCGTCGCGCATCGCGCGGGCCGCGGCGACGATGCGGCGCTGGACCTCGTCGAAGTCCGCGTCGCTGAAGTCCAGGCTGAAGATCAGTCGGCCGGTGCCCACCCAGCTCAGCGCGAGGCCCTGCTCGCGCAGGAAGTACTGGAGCATCCAGTTGTAGCGCGACGGCTCGGTGTAGTAGAGCGTCCAGATCGACGACATGTTGGCCGCGCGCAGCGGCAGCCGTTCCGCCTCGAGCACCGCGTTCAGCCGCGCGCGCCGGCCATCCTGCTGCGCGTCCTGCTCATCGAGCTGGCACAGGCGCTCGGGGTCTTCCAAGGCGTCGAGGAACACCGACATCGCGCCCATCACGTACGGATGCGTGTTGAAGGTGCCGCGTGCGAAGCAGACGTCGGCGGGGCGCTCGTCGCGGAAGCGCTTCATCCACGCCGCGCGGCCGCAGACCACGCCCACCGGCAGTCCGCCGCCCAGCGTCTTGCCGTAGGTCACCAGGTCCGCCTGCACGCCGAAGTAGGCCTGTGCGCCGCCCGCGCCGAGGCGGAAGCCCATGAACACCTCGTCGAAGATCAGCGCGATGCCGCGCTCGGTGCAGACTTGGCGCAGCTCGCGCAGCCAGGCGGCGTAGGCGGCCTTGTCGTAGGAGGCGCGCCGGGAGCTGTCGACCAGCGAGCCGTCACCCGGCGCCGGCTTGTTCGGATGCAGCGCCTGCAGCGGGTTCACCAGCACGCAGGCGATGTCGCGTCGGGTGCGCAGCACCTGCAGGCTGCGTTCGTGCATGTCGCGCAGCGTGTAGGTGCGCTCGGCCGGCAGCGGATTGCCGGGGCCGGGCTGTGCCTCGTCCCACCAGCCGTGGTAGGCGCCGCAGAAGCGCACGAGGTGCGTCTTCCCCGTGTGGTACCGCGCCAGCCGCACCGCCTGCATCACCGCCTCGGTGCCGGACATGTGGAAGGACAGCTGGTCCATCCGCGCATGGGACAGGATGCGGCGCACGTTGTCCTCGACCAGCGGGTGATAGACGCCGAGCACCGGCCCCAGCGCGTCGACGCGGGCCGCGCCCTCGGCGATGCAGCGCTGATAGAAGGCGTAGCCGAACAGGTTCACGCCGTAGCTGCCCGCCAGGTCGATGAAGCGCTCGCCGTCGAGGTCGGTCAGCCAGTGACCGTCGCTGGCGACCATCACCGGCCCCAGCGGCAGCTCGCGCTGCACCAGCGGACTGAACGATGGGGGCACCCGGTAGCTGCTGGTGAACTGGAGATCCGGCAGCGACGGCTTCATCGACTGCGTCGCGGCGATGCTGCGCGCGTGGCGCGTCTTCAGCGTGCGCGACAGCGCGGCGAAGCTGGACCGGCGTGCCGCGACGATGTCGGCCGGCGCGTCGTCCGCGTTGAAGAAGTGCGCGTCGTCGAAGCGCTGCGTCGGCATCAGGCGCGCCAGCCGGACCGCCATCCGCGAGTGGCCCGCCAGCGACGGGTGCTTGGCGCGGGAGAGCTGCAGGCGGCGCCAGCCGGTCGGCGCGTAGTAGAGCGCCAACAGCCCGGCCGCGGCCGCGGCCACGGGCAAGAGGTCAAAGGTGAAGAACGTCGTCGACATGGGCATGGGCCTCCGGAGCCTCGTTCAGCTGTCACACAGCGTTGGCAAATTACCGGGGTGTATCCGACGGAATTGACATGTCAATGAAACTGGCCCGCTGGCGCGACCGTCTGACCCAGCAAGAGTCCCTCAACTTCCTGCTCACCAACCGGGTTCCCCGCCTGGCGCTGACCCGCTTCATGGGCTGGTACGCCGGGATCGACAGCCCCGCGCTGACGCGTTTCAGCGTCGCCGTCTGGCGGATGTTCACCGACCTCGACCTGAGCGAGGCGGAGCCGCCCGCGCACGGCTACCGGTCGCTGCGCGACGTGTTCACGCGCCGCCTGAAGCCGGGACGGCGGCCGGTCGACCCGGCGCCGGGGACCATCGTCAGCCCCTGCGACGCCATCGTCGGGGCGCACGGCCCGGTCACGCGGGGAATGGCGCTCCAGGCCAAGGGCATGGACTACCGCATCGCCGACCTGTTCGGCGACGCCACGCGGGCCGCGCCCTACCTCAACGGCAGCTATGTGACGCTGCGGCTGACCTCGGCGATGTACCACCGCTTCCACGCGCCGGCCGACTTGCGCCTGCGGCGCGTCACGCACATCGCCGGCGACACCTGGAACGTCAATCCGATCGCGCTCAAGCGGGTGGAGCGCCTGTTCTGCCGCAACGTCCGTGCCGCCGTCGAGTGCACGCTGCCCGACGGCACCCCGATCGCGCTGGTACCCGTGGCGGCCATCCTGGTCGCGAGCCTGCGCCTGCATGCGTTGGACCTGACGCTGCGCCCGGACCATCCCGGCCCGCATCGATTCGACGTCGACCATGCGCACGTGCGGGGCGAGGAGATGGGCTGGTTCGAGCAGGGCTCGACGATCATCGTGTTCCTCCCGCCGGGCGTGAACCTCTCGGCGGGCTTGCAGGTCGGGCAGCGGGTCCGCATGGGGGAGGCCATCGCACGTCTACCATCCGCGGATGGCGATGAATGACACGACGCAACTGCCGGCGGGACCGGCCGGCCCGTTGGCTGGCGCATTGGCCGGCGCGTTCGCCGGCCCCTACGGCGGCGACGAGCACGGCCTGATCTGCGGGTTCTGGATCCATCCGGACCGGCCCACCGAGGCGTTGCCGACGCTCGCCCAGGCGCAGGCCCGGCTCTCGCAGCCCGACGGCGGCTATCTGTGGCTGCACCTGAACCTGTCGCATGCCGGCGCGCTGCCCTGGCTGCGCCGCAACGCCGCGCTGGCCGAGAGCTTCGACGAGGCGCAGCAGCAGGGCTCGCGCTCGTCGCGCATCGAGCGCGTCGGCGAACACCTGTTCGCCGTGCTCAACGACGTGACCTTCGATTTCGCGTTCGACGTGGGCGATGTCTCCACGCTGTGGATGCAGGTCAGCGAGCACCTGGTGCTGAGCGTGCGGCGTGCGCCGCTGCGTTCGGTCGACCGCCTGAGGATGGCGATCAAGCGCGGCGACCGGCCGAGGTCCAGCGTCGCGCTGCTGGACCACCTGCTGCGCGACCAGGCCGACGAGCTCCAGCGCATCGTGCGTCAGGCTACCGAACGGGTCGACGACATCGAGGACGCGCTGCTGGCCGGGCGCCACGCGGGCCATGGGTCGGAAGTCGCCGCGCTGCGGCGGTTGATGGTGCGGCTGCAGCGGCTGCTCGCGCCGGAGCCCAGCGCGCTGCTGCGCATGCTGTCGAACCCGCCGGAGTGGGTGGCGGAGCGGGACAAGCAGCAGCTCCAGCAGGCGAGCGAGGAATTCGCGCTGGTGCTGCGCGATATCCAGGCGCTCCAGGAACGCATCCGGGCGGTGCAGGACGAGACCTCGGCGCGCGTGGCGCAGGAAAACAACCAGACCCTGTACGTGCTGACGATGGTCACCGTGCTGGCGTTGCCGATCAACCTGATCAGCGGCCTGTTCGGCATGAACGTCGGCGGGCTGCCCTTGCTGGAGCATCCGCATGGGTTCTGGGTCGTCGTCGGCTTGATCGTCCTGCTCACCGGGCTGGTGACGCTGCTCCTGCTGAGGGCGACCGGGCGCAGGAAGTAGCCTCCGAAGGTTGGGATCGCGGGATCGTGCGGCCGCGGGGCCCGGCGAACCGACGCCGCTCGGCGATAGCCGCGTGGAATGCCCGCCCTGTGGATTGGCATGGGTGGCGGAACGGGGCGCTTCCACAATGCGCGCGACCTCATGTCCCCTCCGCGCCGATGACCTTCCGACCGTTTTGCTTCCTTGTCCGCGCCGTGCTGGCCTTGACGCCGATGCTGATCCCCGCGCTGGCGGGGGCGCAGTCGTGCGAGGCGCCAGGTCCTTCGCCCGAGATCGCCGCGCGCATCGCGTCAGCGGCAATGCAGGAATATCAGCGCTTCAACGGCCATCGCATCGATGCGCACGGGCGCCTGTGGAAATTCGGCTCGGTGGAGACGGAGACCGAGCCGCTGCGCGCCGCCGACGGCGACGCCGCGCCGCCCGCCGACCGTTATGCGTGGCGACGGGTCTGGCAGTACTGGCAGACCTTGGAGCAGCACCGGCCCGGCATCCTCGGCCTGCGTGACTTCAAGTGGGCGCCCGGCCTCCTGGACGATCCGCATTCGGCCGACACGAGTCGCGTCGAAGCGCTCGGTCCGCTGCTCGCCGCCGTGCCGGCCGATGCGCCGCAGGCGGAACAGATGCGCGAGGCGCTCGTGCGCGCCGCGATCGCCGACTCGCCGTGGTCGGGCGCCTTCATCTCGTTCGTGATGCACCAGGCGGGGCTGGGCGACCAGGCCTTCCACTTCTCCGGCGCGCATGCCGTCTACATCGGCGGCGCGCTGCGCGACACGCCCGGCTATGCCTTCCGCGCCTGCGACATCCGGCGCACCGCGCCGCGCGTCGGCGATCTGATCTGCTACTCCCGCGGCAAGCCCGAACTCGACACCTTCGCAGATTGGATGGCCCTGGCCGATCGCATCGACACCCGCACCAAATCGCATTGCGACGTCGTGGTGTCGGTCGACCGCCAGTCGTTGAAGATCGAATCGATCGGCGGCAACGTGCTGCAGGCCGTCACGCGCCGCCAGTTGATGGTCAACGAGGCCGGCCTGCTGTCCCACCGCCACTACGCGAGCGCACCGATGAACCGACCGCGCCCCGGCACCCCGTGCGCCGAGGACGCCACCTGCGAGAAATCCGATCTCAACCAGCAGCGCTGGGGCGTGCTGCTGCAGCTGCGCTGACGACGCGCCGGCCAGATGGTGCGACCGCGCGCGTCAGAGTTCGAGGAACGCGGTCAGCTCGTCCAGGTAGTCGTCGAAGTCGGCCAGGCCGTGGTCGCTGCCTTCGAGCAGCTTGATCCGGCAGGGCGCGTAGCGCGCGTGCATCTCGCGCCAGTCGAGCACCTCGTCGCCCTTGGCGATGACCGCCAGCATCCGTTCCGGATGCGCGAGCGCGCCGACGTCCAGCGCGACGAGTTCGTCGACGAACTCGGGCCGGAAGAAGAAGTGCTCCTCCGGGTTCTGCCAGCAGGTCTGCTCGCCGATGTAGTCCGCGAGATCGCGGGCCGGATCCACCGCCGGATTCAGCAGCACGGTCCGCGCACCGGTGCGCTGCGCCACCCAGGTCGCATAGAAACCGCCGAGCGAACTGCCCATCACCGCCATCGTGTCGCGCGGCCAATCGCGGACCAGCGCGTCGACGAGCGCCATCGCCTCGCGTGGCGACGGCGGCAACTGCGGGCAGACGAACGCCAGGTCCGGACGCTGTTCCGCCGTCCAGCACGCCATCCGCAAGGCCTTGGCCGAACGTGGCGACGAGCGGAAGCCGTGCAGGTAGAGGAGGTGGGTGCGACGGGCGGCCGCAGGCGCGATCGGTGCGCGCGGCGTGGCCGCCACGGGTGGGGAGGGCGTCTGGGAACTCATGGCGGCTCAGTGTAGGCCGCCCCTTCCGCCCCCTCCGCGCGTGACCGGGTCACTTCCGGCACGGGTGGCGGACGCCGGTGTGGGCGATCATCGCCACATGCGCGGTTCGCAAGGGTCGCGCGCTCGTTAGTGCGCATTGACGCGCGGGCCCCGGCCCCGCACATTGCCCGCTTCACCGGGGCCATGCGGCGACACGACCGCCACGCCTGCTTTCTCAACACGGTCCGGCCAATTGCGGACGGACCCACGACCACATCGATCCATGATCCACAGGGACACGATCCAGCTCACGGCCATCGCCGCCGCGGCGCTGCTGCTCACCGCCTGCGCCACGACCGGCCCGACCGGCGCCTCCACCTCCGCGCCCACGGCGCAGGCCGCTCCCGCGCCGGCCGGCGCCGCCTCCGGCGCGCCGGGCCAACCGGGCGCGTCTTCGCCGATGACGGCGCCGCGTCCCGCCGCCGATCCGACGGCGCCCAAGCCCTTCGCCGAGGTCAGCCGCGACGCCAAGCGCGACGACGGCCTCTTCCCCATCCTGCGCAAGGACGAGAAGGTCTGGCTCGAGATCCCGCGCGCGATGTTGAACAAGCCGTTCCTGTTCACCATCAACATCACCAGTTCCATCGGCGAACGCGGCTTCTACGCCAGCCAGATGGGCCCGGAGATCCTGGCCGAGTGGCGCCGTGTCGGCAACTCGATCCAGCTGGTCGCGCTGAACACGGCGTTCCGCGCCGAGGGCGGCGGCAAGCGCGCCGGCGAGGAGGCGTTCTCGCCCAGCCTGCTGGCCGCCGGCCCGGTCGCCAGCGCCGACCACCCCGAGCGCAAGGCCTTCCTGGTCGACGCCGGCCTGCTGCTGAGCGACATCCCCGGCATGTCCACGCGACTGGAGATGGCCTACCGGCTGCCCTACAACGTCGATCGCGGCAACTCGTTCTTCGAGATGACCCGCGCCGACGCGCAGCTCACGACGCTGAACGCCAAGGTCCACTACTTCACGCCGCGCATCCCGGCGCCGCCGCTGGTGGCCCCGCCCGTGCCGGTGCCGACGCCGCCGCAGGCGCTGCCGGATCCGCGCTCGATGTTCATGGGCTTCGTCTACAACTTCCGCGCGCTGCCGGAAGAGAAGATGGCCTCGCGCCGCGCCGACGGCCGCCTGGGTCACTTCACCGAGTCCTTCACCGACCTGAGCGACGACGCCAAGCCCAATCCGCGCGTCCACTACATCGCGCGCTGGCGCCTGGAGAAGAAGGACCCGGCCGCGGCGCTGTCCGAGCCGGTGCAGCCGATCACCTACTGGATGGACAGGAACATCCCGCCGAAGTACCGCCCGGCGGTCGAGGCCGGCATCCTGGAATGGAACAAGGCCTTCGAGAAGATCGGCTTCAAGAACGCGGTCGTGGCCAAGCAGCAGCCCGATGATGCGGACTGGGACAACATGGACGCGTCGCACGCGTCGATCCGCTGGTTCGTCGGTTCGGACGTGGGGTTCGCGATCGGCCCGAGCCATCTGGACCCGCGCACCGGCGAGATCCTGGACGCCGACATCGGCATGAGCGATGTGTTCGCCCGCGGCGGCCGCGCCTTCATCGCGGAAGACGCGCCGCGCGGCATGGCCGGCGGTCAGGTGTCGACGCTGGCGGAAGAGGCGCAGGCACTGGCCGCGCTGAACCAGGGCTGGCGCGAAGGTCGCAACGCGACCTACTGCACCTACGCGCACGACGCGGCGGCCGAGATGGACTTCGCGCTGGACGTGCTCGAGGCCCGCGGCGACATCGCGCCGGACAGCCCCGAGGCCGACGCCTTCATCCAGGCGCGGATCAAGGACGTGATCATGCACGAGGTGGGTCACACGCTCGGCCTGAAGCACAACTTCAAGGCCTCGACGCAGGTGACGCAGTCGCAGCTGAAGGACAAGGCCTGGACCGACGCCAACGGCCTGTCGGCCTCGGTGATGGACTACAACGCCTACAACATCCCGCTCGAGGGCGAAGCGCCCACCACCTACAACAACACGACGCTGGGCGCGTACGACTACTGGGCCATCGAGTACGCCTACAAGCAGGTGCCCAAGGAACAGGAAGAGGCCGAGCTCAAGCGCGTCGCCGCGCAGAACACGCTGCCGGGCCACGCCTACGCCGACGACACCGACGCCGGCGGCTTCGGCCCGTTCGACGGCATGGATCCGACGATCAACCGCTTCGACCTCGGCGACGACCCGATGGCTTACTTCCGCAAGCGCCTGAAGCTGACGCAGGAGCTGTGGACGCGCGTGCAGAACCGGACGCCGGAAGCCGGCGACGATCCGCTGCGCCAGCGCCGTCAGCTGGCCGGCGGTTTCAACCAGCTGGCGCGCGCGTCGGACCTGGTGGGCAAGTACGTCGGCGGCATGTACACGCACCGGGACGTGCCGGGCGCCTCGGTCGCCGCGATGCGGCCGGTCGATCCCGCCAAGCAGCGCGAGGCGCTGCGCTTCCTGGCGCAGGGCATCTTCAGCGCCGACAGCTTCCGCTTCAAGCCGGAGTTCCTGACCTCGATCACGACCGACTATGTCGAGTTCAACCGCGCGGGCTTCGTGAACATCCCGGCGGCGGTGGCGCGGGTGCAGCTGGGCTCGCTGGACCGCCTGCTGCAGGCGCAGACGGCGATCCGCCTGATGGAGCTGCCGGCCTACGTGCCGGTGTCGCAGCGCAAGGGCCTGATCACGATCGGCGAGGTCTACGGCACGCTGCAGGCGTCGATCTGGAGCGAGCTGAAGACCGGCGCGGAGATCGATCCGCTGCGCCGCAACCTGCAGCGCGAGTACCTGCGCCGCATCCAGGCCAACCTGACGAAGAGCGGTGCGGCCTCGGGCCAGTTCGCCGATGCCTACGCGGTGCTGCGCCTGCACGCCGTGCAGCTGCAGAGCGACCTGCGCGCCGCGCAGGGCAAGGGCTCGATCGAGACCCGCGCGCATCTGGCGGAGAGCCTGGACTTCCTCAGCAGCGTGCTGAAGGCGACCATGACCCGCACCTGATCGCGGGGCTGATCGAAGGCGCGGTCCCCGGACCGCGCTTCATCAAGGCAAAGGCCGGCGAAAGCCGGCCTTTTCCGTTGTCGTTGGTACGTTCCCGTTGGTCCGTTGGTCCGTTGGTCCGTTGGCGCGGGAGGCTTGCCCGTCAGTGGTTGTCCCCGACCGGATACCGCCGCTCCGCCGCGACGATGTCCCAGACCGCGATGAACATCGCGGCGATCAACGGGCCGATGACGAAGCCGTTGATGCCGAACACCGCCATCCCGCCCAGCGTCGACAGCAGCACGACATAGTCCGGCATCTTGGTGTCCTTGCCCACGAGCAGCGGCCGCAGCAGGTTGTCGACCAGGCCGATCACGACGGTGCCGAAGACGATCAGGCCGATGCCCGAGCCGACATGCCCCGCCGACAGCAGGTAGATCGCCACCGGCGCCCACACCAGCGCCGCGCCGACCGCGGGCAGCAGCGACAGGAAGGCCATCAGCACGGCCCACAGGACCGGCGCATGGATGCCCAGCACCCAGAACGCCAAACCGCCCAGCGCGCCCTGGATCGCCGCGACGGCGATGTTGCCCTTGACCGTGGCCCGGATCACCGTCCGGAACTTCTCGCCCAGCTGGCGCTTGTAGGAGTCCTGCAGCGGCAGCGCGTCGCGGATTCGCGTCGAGAGCTGTTCGCCGTCGCGCAGCAGGAAGTACAGCAGGTAGAGCATCACGAAGAAGCTCACCAGGAAGTCGAAGGTGTCCTGCCCGAAGCCCAGCGCCTTGGTCGCGATGAACTGGCTGCCCTGGTTCAGCGCGCTGCCGAGCTTCTCCTGCAGGTTGGCCAGGTCGTGCAGGCCCAGCCGCTCCAGCACGTCGCTCAGCCACGACGGCAGCGCCGCGTAGATCTGCGCCACATAGGTGTTGAAGTTGAACTGGCCGGACTTGACCATCTCGAAGACGACCGCCGCCTCGCGCACCAGCGCGCCCATCACGTAGGTCAGCGGCAGCACGACCAGCAGCAGGATCACCAGGATCGTCAGCCCCGCCGACAGGCCGGGCCGTTTCGTCTTGCGCAGCAGCCTGCGATACAGCGGCTGGAACACGATGGCCAGCGCCACCCCCCAAAGGATCGCGCTCATCATCGGCCAGACGATCCAGCCGAACGCCACGGTCGCCAGCGCCAGCAGGCACAGGAAGGATCGGTTCTGCAGCGCAGGCACCAGCTTGCCAGGACCACTCATCGTGAAGTCGCTCCTCAGGGATCTTGCAGGGACAGGGTTTCGCAGCCAGGGCACGCGGCGTGCCATGCCGTCGTCGGGCATGAGGGGGATGCGGCGGCGCAGGATCGCCGGTTTACTTCAGCGCGTCCAGCAGCTTTTCGTGGATGCCGCCGAATCCGCCGTTGCTCATGCACAGCACATGATCGCCGGGCTTGGCGGCCCGCCGGACCATCTGCACCAGGGCGTCGACATCCGCGCCCACCAGGCCCTGCTCGCCCAACGGCGCCAGCGCCTCGCGCGCGTCCCAGGTCAGCCCGTCCTGGTTGCAGAAGCTCAGGTCGGCTTCCTCGAGCGCCCAAGGCAGCAGCGCCTTCATGGTGCCCAGCTTCATCGTGTTGGAGCGCGGCTCGAAGACCGCCAGGATGCGTTCCTGCGGCGCGATCCGGCGGCGCAGGCCGTCGATGGTCGTGTGGATCGCCGTCGGGTGGTGGGCGAAGTCGTCGTAGACCTTGATGCCGCGCGACTCGCCGCGCAGCTCCAGTCGACGGCGCACGTTCTTGAACTCGCCCAGCGCCTGGGCCGCCTGCTCCGGATCGACGCCGACGTGCTCCGCCGCCGCGATCGCCGCCAGCGCGTTGAGCTGGTTGTGCTCGCCGAGCAGCTCCCAGTTGACGTGACCGACCTTCAGGCTGCCGCGCAGCACGTCGAAGGACTGCGGCTCGCCGCGCGCGCGCAGCGCGCCGGGTTCTTCCTTGCGGGCGCCGAAGCGCTGCACCTCGCTCCAGCAACCGCGCGACAGCACGCGCTGCAGCGCCTCCTCCCGCGCATTGACGACCAGGCGTCCCGACGCCGGCACCGTCCGCACGAGATGGTGGAACTGGGTCTCGATCGCGGCCAGGTCCGGGAAGATGTCGGCGTGGTCGTGCTCGAGGTTGTTCAGGATCGCCGTGCGCGGCCGGTAGTGGACGAACTTGCTGCGCTTGTCGAAGAAGGCGGTGTCGTATTCGTCGGCCTCGATGACGAAGAAACGGCCCCCGCCCAGGCGCGCCGACACGCCGAAGTTCTGGGGCACGCCGCCGATCAGGAAGCCGGGCGCGAGGCCGGCCGATTCCAGGATCCAGGTCAGCATCGAGGTCGTGGAGGTCTTGCCGTGCGTGCCGGCGACCGCCATCACATGCCTGCCCTGGAGCACGTGTTCCGCCAGCCACTGCGGGCCGCTGGTGTACGGCAGGCCGGCGTCGAGGATCGCCTCCATCAGCGGGAAGCGGCCTTCGGACGAGCGCGTCACCACGTTGCCGATCACGAACAGGTCAGGCTTCAGCGCCAGCTGCTCCGCGCCGAAACCCTGGATCAACTCGATGCCCAGGGCCTCCAGCTGCGTCGACATCGGCGGATAGACATTGGCATCGCAGCCGGTCACCGTGTGGCCGGCTTCGCGCGCCAGCGCCGCCAGGCCGCCCATGAAGGTGCCGCAGATGCCAAGGATGTGGATATGCATGTCTGTCTCTCAGCTGCTGTACCAAGCGGTAAGCAAGCGTAATGCCTGTCGCGGATTGAAAAGATCGCGACAGGGCTGGCCCGGTGTTTGCCCGGGACAGGCTTTCCCGAACCGGCAACCGGGCCGCCCGCCCGAGGTGCCGTTGCCTCAGCGCAGGGCTGCGCGGGCGGCCTCCAGCGTGGCGTCGATGTCCGCGTCGGTGTGCGCGGCGGACACGAAGCCGGCCTCGTACAGCGCCGGCGCCAGGTACACGCCGGCGTCCAGCATCCCGTGGAAGAAGCGGTTGAAGCGCTCCTTGTCCGTCGTCATGACGGTCGTGTAATTCTGCGGCAGCGCCGGCATCAGGAAAAAGCCGAACATGCCGCCTTCGCTGTCGGCGCTGAAGGGCACGCCGTTCTCGGCTGCCACCGTCTTCAGGCCGTCGACCAGGCGGCGCGTGCGCGCCGACAGGGCGTCGAAGAAGCCGGGTTTCCTGATCTCGCGCAGGGTGGCCAGGCCGCAGGCCGTGGCCACCGGGTTGCCCGACAGCGTGCCCGCCTGGTAGACGCCGCCCAGCGGCGCGAGGTGGCGCATGATCTCGCGGCTCGCGCCGAAGGCCGCCAGCGGCATGCCGCCGCCGATGACCTTGCCGAACACGCTGATGTCCGGGGCGAAGCCGGGGATCAGGTCCGCGTACACGCCCTGCGCGCTGCGCAGGCCGACGCGGAAACCGGTCATCACCTCGTCCAGCACCAGCAGCGCGCCGTGCTCGCGGCACAGCTCGCGCATCCGGGTCATGAAGGGCACGCTGGCGCGCACGAAGTTCATGTTGCCGGCGATCGGCTCGACGATCACGCAGGCCAGCTCGCGGCCGTGCAGGGCGAAGGCCTCTTCCAGCTGGGCGACGTTGTTGTACTCCAGCACGATGGTGTGCTGCGCCGTCGCCTCGGGCACGCCGGCCGAGGTCGGATGGCCGAAGGTCGCCAGGCCCGAGCCCGCCTTCACCAGCAGCGCATCGGTGTGGCCGTGGTAGCAGCCCTCGAACTTGATGAACTTGTTGCGCTGCGTCGCGCCGCGCGCGAGTCGGATGGCGCTCATCGTCGCCTCGGTGCCGGAGCTCACCAGCCGGACCTGCTCGCAACTCGGCACCAGCGCGAGGATCTCCTCGGCCAGCTCGACCTCGCGCTCGGTCGGGGCGCCGAAGGAGAAGCCTTCCAGCACGGCCTTCTGGACCGCCTCGACCACGGCGGGGTGGCCGTGGCCCAGGATCATCGGGCCCCAGGAGCCGATGTAGTCGATGTAGCGCTTGCCGTCGGCGTCGACGATGTGGGCGCCTTCACCCCGCGTGATGAAACGCGGCGTGCCACCGACCGCGCGGAAGGCGCGCACCGGCGAATTGACGCCACCGGGAATGACGCGCTGGGCGCGGGCGAACAGGGTCTCGTTCTGGCTCATGGGGGGAATCCGGTGCTGCCGGCTGCGCGGGGAGCTCAAGGCCTGTGCGGCAGGCGCGGCAGGCGCGGCAGGTGGTGGCAGGCGACTGCCGGAAAGGACGAGGGCGCCGCGCGGGCGCCCTCGGCGGTCTCAATGGATGCGGCGCGGGCCTCGGCTGGGCGGCTCGTCGATCGGCATCTCGTCGGTGGCAGGCACGGCCTCGGCGCCTTCCTCGCCCTCCTCGCCGGGCGGCAGCGCCCAGAAGAAGCGGTCCGGCACCACGTTGCCCATGCCGGGCCGGAACCCCGCCTCCAGCGACTGGTCGAGGAAGGCGAGGGCCTCGCCCACCGCGTCGTGCGGCTCAGAGCCGACCGACAGCAGCGCGGCCAGCGCCGCCGAGAGCGTGTCGCCCGAGCCGACGAAGCTGGCCTCGAAGCGCTCGAACTTCTCCCCGGTGATCGCGCCCTGGGAATTCGCCAGCACGTTGTCGATGTACTGGTTGGGGAGCTGGATGCCGGTCACCAGCACGTTCGCGGCGCCATGTTGCTGCGCGGCCACGGCCAGCTCGCGCGGCGAGGCCGGACGGTCCGCGTCCCAGTCGGGCAGCAGGCAGTCGCTCAGCGTCTTCTGGTTGCCGACCAGCACCAGCGTCTGCGGCAGCACCAGCTCGCGGAACGCGTCGAGGTAGCTCTGCTGCTGTTCCTCGTCCAGCCAGGAGATGCTGGGCAGGTAGGCCACCAGCGGCACGTCGGGGTAGTCGGACAGGACCTCGGCGACCGAGGAGACGCCCTCGGCGCTGCCCAGGAAGCCGACCTTCCAGGCGGCGACCGGCACGTCCTCGAGGATGGAGCGGGCCTGCTCGACGATGCAGTCGCCGTCCAGGGTCTGGTGGTCGAAGACCTCGGCGGTGTCGCGCATGACGATGGCGGTGACGACCGGCAACGCGTGCGCGCCCATGGCGGCGATGGTGGCGACGTCGCCGGCGCTGCCGCCCGCGCCGCTGGGGTCGGACGCGTTGAAGCTCATCACGCAGGCGGGGGGCGGCGAGTCCTGGTCATCGATCGCGGCGGCGTCCTGGGGATCTGGTTGGTGCGGGTCTGGGCGGCTCATGAATGGTTCGGCGAGAAGCCGTGAACTGGTGCGCATAACGTGAAGAAGCACCGCAACCGACTGTTGTTTCATCGGTACTTCCGCCCCCTGGGTCAGACCGGGGGCATGGCTACAATCTTTCGATCATTGTAGTGATGCAAAGTCAACCCATCGTGAGCGAAGCAAGGACCTGGATGTGCCTGATCTGCGGCTGGATGTACGACGAGGCCGTGGGCGACCCTGAACACGGCATCGCCGCCGGCACCCGTTGGGAAGATGTCGACATGAACTGGACCTGCCCCGAGTGCGGCGCCCGCAAGGAAGACTTCGAAATGGTCCAGATCTGACCCTCGCATCGACCTTTCGGCCAGGCGCCGGTCCTCGATCATCCGGCGGTCCCTCCAGCGCTCGACGCCTGTCGCGAGCCTGAAATCTCTCTGACAACCATTGTCTGAACAATACGGAGAAGAGCTTGGATTCCAGCGCAAGCCCCCGCACGGCGACCAAGGTGCTCGTCATCGACGACAGCAACACGATCCGCCGCAGCGCCGAGATCTTCCTGAAGCAAGGCGGCCATGAGGTCGTCCTGGCGGAGGACGGTTTCGACGCGCTGGCCAAGCTGAGCGACTACCAGCCCGACCTCGTGTTCTGCGACATCCTGATGCCGCGCCTGGACGGTTACCAGACCTGCGCGATCATCAAGCGCAACCCGCAGTTCGCCTCGGTGCCCGTGATCATGCTGTCGTCCAAGGACGGCCTGTTCGACAAGGCCCGCGGCCGGATGGTCGGCTCGCAGGACTACCTGACCAAGCCCTTCACGAAGGACCAGCTGCTGCAAGCGGTCCGACAGCATTGCCAGACGGGCTGACCGACTCGACGGACAGCCCGCTTCCAACGACCTCATCCACGACATCCAACGACGCTCACGCCTGGCTCGAACGACGAATCCACCGACGCGAATCGACACGAGCCAAGACAGAGGGAGATCCCATGCCCATCCACAAGATCCTGCTGGTCGACGATTCGAAGACCGAGCTGCACGCGCTGAGCGACCTGCTGACCAAGCGCGGCTTCACCGTGCGCACCGCCGAGAACGGCGAAGAGGCGATGAAGCGCCTGGCCGAGGAAAAGCCCGACCTCATCCTGATGGACGTGGTCATGCCCGGCCAGAACGGCTTCCAGCTGACGCGCGCGATCACGCGTGACGAGCGCTACGCCGACGTGCCGGTGATCATGTGCACCAGCAAGAACCAGGAAACCGACAAGGTCTGGGGCATGCGCCAGGGCGCGCGCGACTACGTCGTCAAGCCGGTGAAGGCCGACGAACTGCTGGCCAAGATCAAGGCGCTGGGCTGACATCATGGCCAACAAGCAAGCGCTGCGCGAACTTCAACAACGGCTGGCGCAGCGCATGCAGGCGGCGCGCGAGGCGCCGCAGGCCGCGAGTTGGCTGGCCGTCGAATGCGCGGGCCTCGGCCTGCTGCTCCCGCTCAAGCAATCCGGCGAAATTTTCACGCCGGTGCCGCTTCAGGCGGTCCCGTACACGCAACCTTGGATGCTGGGCGTGGCCAACTTGCGGGGCGGTCTGCATACCGTGGTGGACCTGTCGGCCTTCCTGGGCCTGCGAGGTCCCGCCCCGCTGACATCGGCCCACCGGCTGGTGTCGATCAATCCGGAACTGGGCATCAACTGCGCGCTGCTGGTGGACCAACTGCTGGGGCTGCGCGGCGATGAACAGCTCCAGGCCGAACCCGATGCGGGCGGCCATCCCGATTTCGCTCCTGCCCGCATGCGCGACGGGCAGGGCCGGCGCTGGCAAGTGCTGGACCTGGATGCGCTCACGCAGCATCCGCAATTCCTGCGCATTGTTTTGAACTGATAGCCAGACGACGGTCCCGTCACAGGCGCCGATTCGACGAACGAGATCAAACGAGGGTGAGATGAGCTTCCTGGACAAGATCAAGAACAAGGGCAAGAACGAGGGCAACGACGACTTCGACGCCGGTCCGCAGACCGACGCGGGTTCGGCGCCGGAGGACACGCAAGACTTCCAGCCCTCGATCATCACCACGGCGCAGCCCACGCCGGAGTTCCAGGACACGTCCGCGGGCTACCAGCCTTCGGCGTCCGCCCCGGAATCCCCGACGCCGATGCCGGCCGTGGCCCGACAGCCCGAACAGCGCCGCACCGGCCTGCTGACGGCGCTGGTCGCCGTCGGCCTGATCGGCACGGCGACGACGGTGTCCTGGTCGCTGATCAGCTCGAACCGCTCCGCGGCGCAGGTGCGCGGCGCGGGTCAGGCGGCGACGCAGTCGCAGCGTCTGGCGAAGGCGGTCTCGACCGCGCTGCTGGGCAACAAGAACGCCTTCCCGGAAATGAAGGAAGCGTCGGAGATCCTGACCGGCGTGATCGGCTCGCTGCGCGACGGCAGCGGTGAGCTGGCCAAGGCCCCGGGCTCGGTCGATCCGCTGCTCGAGAAGATCGCCCCGATGGTGGCGCGCGCCGACAAGAACACCAAGGTCATGCTGGCGCAGGAAAAGGTGTTGACGCAGGTCGGCGCCGCGCTGCGCGCGATCAACCGGCAATCGTCCGACCTGCTGGAAAGCGCCGAGGCCGTGGCCTCGCTGTCGCTGCAGAGCTCGGCCCCGACGGGCGAAGTCGCCGCGGTCGGTCAGCTGGTGATGCTGACGCAGCGGATCGGCAAGTCCGCCAACGAATTCCTGACGCAGGAAGGCGTGAGCCCCGAGGCCGTGTTCCTGCTCGGCAAGGACCTGAACGCGTTCCGCGAGATCGCCCAGGCGCTGCTGAACGGCAACCCCGAGCTGCGCCTGAACGGCGCCAAGGACCCGCAGGTGCGCGAACGCCTGAAGGTGCTGCTGACGCAGTACGACCAGACCCGCTCGCAAGCCACCGCCATCCTGTCGAACCTGCAGGGCCTGGTGTCCGCGCGGGAAGCGCAGACGGCGATGCTCAATGACTCGGAAGTGCTGCGCAAGGACCTGGACGACCTGGGCGTCGGCCTGGAAGCCGCCGGCGGCCTGAACCCGGGCGTGCTGATCGCCATGCTGGCGTCGCTGGCGCTGCTGGTGATCGGCTCGGTGGGCTTCCTGCGGCTGTACGTCTCGGACCAGTCGCGTCGCGCGCAGATGGCGGAAGAACAGCGTCGCGAGGCCGAGGCGCAGGAACAGGAAGCCAAGCGCGTCAACGACGCGAACCAGGCGGCGATTCTGCGGCTGATGAACGAACTGCAGACGGTGGCGGAAGGCGACCTGACGCACCAGGCGACCGTGACCGAGGACATCACCGGCGCGATCGCCGACTCGGTGAACTACACCGTGGAAGAACTGCGCTCGCTGGTGCACCAGGTGCAGACGACGGCGGTCCGGGTGACGGACACGACCGCGCAGGTCGACCAGACGTCGACCGAGCTGCTGGCCGCGTCGACCGAACAGCTGCATGAGATCCGGGCCACCGGCGAGGCGGTGCTGCAGATGGCGCACCGGATCAACCAGGTGTCCACGCAGGCGCAGCAGACCGCCGACGTGGCCCGCCAGTCGCGGGAAGCGGCCGAGCAGGGTCTGGAGGCGATGCAGAACAACATCGGCGGTATGAACCAGATCCGCGACCACATCCAGGAAACGTCCAAGCGCATCAAGCGGCTGGGCGAGTCGTCGCAGGAAATTGGCGAGATCACCGAGCTGATCTCGGACATTACCGAACAGACCAACGTGCTGGCGCTGAACGCGGCCATCCAGGCAGCGTCCGCAGGCGAAGCGGGTCGCGGCTTCTCGGTGGTGGCGGAAGAAGTGCAGCGTCTGGCGGAACGCTCTGCCGACGCGACGCGCCGGATCGCCGCGCTGGTCAAGACCATTCAGACCGACACGCACGATGCGGTGGCCGCCATGGAGCGTTCCACGCTGGGCGTGGTCGAGGGCACGAAGCTGTCCGACGCGGCCGGCCGCGCGCTGGAAGACATCGACTCGGTGTCGCGTCGCCTGGACGATCTGATCGGTCAGATCTCGACGGTCGCGCAGAACGAAGCGCGCGCCGCCAACGAGGTCGGTGCCAACATCCAGCACATCTTCGCGGTGACCGAGCAGACCTCCGACGGTACGCGGTCCACGGCCCAGATGGTGCACGAGCTGTCGCGGTCGGCGGAAGCGCTGAAGCAGTCGGTGTCCCGGTTCAAGGTCACGTCCTGATCGGGACCGGCCCCACCACGCGGCCACACCGGTAGAACAGGGATCACCCCGCACCGCGTCGACAAATAGAAGAGAACAAGAGCGAGCATGGACCTTACGCGCGAATCCGAGTTCCCCGCCGACCTGAGCCCCTTGGCCTGGGTCCAGGAGGAGCTGCGCCGCACGCTGGAATCGGTGCACAAGGCCCTTCGCCGCGTGCTGCGCGATGCCGATGCGCGGTCGACGACGCTGGGCGGCGATGGCCAGCCCAGTCCCGCCCTGCAAGGCGCGGCTCAGCAGATGCACCAGGCCGCCGGCGTGCTGGCGGTGGTCAGCCTGCCTGCCGCGGCGCACCTGCTGCGCGCCGCCGAGGCGACGCTGTTCCGTCTGGCCGAGAACCCGGCCGGCGTGAGCATCGCCGAGGTCGAGGCGGTCGAGCGCGCGGACTTCGCGGTGCTCGCCTTCATCGCCAAGACACTGGCCGGCGGCCAGCCGAGCTCGCTGGCGCTGTTCCCCGCCTACCAGACGCTGCAGGAACTCAACGGCGCGGGCCGCATCCATCCGGCCGACCTGTGGACCGAAGAATTCCGCTGGCGTGAACTCCCGCTGGACCGCGGCGTGCGCGCGCTGACCTCCGAGCAGATGCGCACGCCGTTCGAGGCGCTGCTGCTGAAGCAGATGCGCGCCCCGGCGCCGGGTCAAGGGCAGCTGTTGAGCGATTTGTGCGCCGGCCTGGCGCTCACCCAGACCCAAGCCAACGCGCGGACGCTGTGGATGCTGGCCGCGGGCCAGTTCGAGGCCCAATCGCGCGGCTTGCTCCCGGTGGACACGCTGGTCAAGCGCCTGGGCTCGCGTCTGCTGGCACAACTGCGCGCGGGCAGCGATGCCGCGCCGTCCGAGCGCCTGGCCAAGGACCTGCTGTTCTTCGCCGCCGCCGCCAAGCATGCGGAGCCCGGCTCCGCGCCGCGCCTGAGCGCGGTGCAACAGGCCTATGGCCTGGTCGAGGCCGACACCGTCGACTACCGCGACGACGCGTTGGGTCGCATCGATCCGAACTGGGTCGCGGCTGCCAAGCGTCGCGTCATCGCGGCGAAGGAATCGTGGGCCTCCGCCGCCGAAGGCGAGACCCACCGCCTGGGCGGCCTGGACGAGCAGTTCGCCAACGTCGCCGAGTCGCTGCAGAAGCTGTTCCCGAGCGGCGAGGTGCTGGGCGACACGCTGCGTCGTGCCGTCGTCGCGACGCTGCGTTCGGGCCGCGCGCCCGAAGCCGCGCTGGCGATGGAGATCGCCACGTCCATGCTCTATCTGGAGGCGGCGCTCGAGGACGAGGCCTTCGACCAGCCGGAGCAGGGCGAACGCGTGAAGAGCCTGGCCCGCCGCATCGAGTCGGTCGGCCACGGCGAAGCGCCGCTGGCGCTCGAAAGCTGGATGGAGGAGCTCTACCGCCGCGTCGCCGATCGGCAGACGCTGGGCTCCGTCGTCCACGAGCTGCGCGCCAGCCTGTCCGAAGTCGAACGTCAGTGCGACGAGTATTTCCGCGACCCCAGCAAGCGTGACCTGCTGATCCCGGTGCCGGGACAACTGCAGGCGATGCGGGGGGTGTTCAGCGTGCTGGGCCTGTCGCAGGCCGCGCAGGCGACGTTGAAGATGCGCGACCAGGTCGATGAACTGGCCAACACCGAGGTCGATCCGACGCTGTCGGGACCCCGCGCGCAGTTCGACCGGCTCGCCCACAACCTGGGCGCGCTGGGTTTCCTGATCGACATGCTGAGCGTGCAGCCGCAACTGGCCAAGCGCATGTTCCGCTTCGAGGAAGACACCGGACTGCTGCAGTCGTTGGTGGGCCGAGAGAGCGAACAGCACGAGGCCGAGCCGGCGCTGGCCGTCGAGGAAGCCGCCGCGGCGCAGCCTCAGTTGATCGACCAGTTGCAGGCGACGGCGCAAGCCGTGGCGCAAGGGGATCGCTCGACCGAGGAACTGGCCCGCGATCTGGAGCGGATCTCCCACGAAGCCCGCGCCGCCGACGATCTCGGCATGGCGCAGGCGGCGCAGCAGGCGCAACAGCAGCTGCTGTCGGCCGGCGGCGACGCCGCGGGCAGCCATGCGGCCGAATCGCTGCAGCAGTTCATCGAGGCCGCCGCCCCCGCGGCGCCTCCGGCGCAGGCGCCGAGCGCACCCATCCCGCAGGCCGAGGAAGCCATCGACGAGGAGATGCTGGGCATCTTCCTGGAAGAGGCCGCCGAGGTCGTGACGACCGCCCGCGAGGCGATGACCGCGCTCGCCCGCAACGGCAGCGACAAGGAACAGCTGACGACCGCGCGTCGCGCCTTCCACACGCTGAAGGGCAGCTCGCGCATGGTCGGGCTGAACGAGTTCGGCGAAGCCGGCTGGGCCTGCGAACAGCTGTACAACCAGCGGCTGTCGGAACATCCGCAAGCCGACTCGGACCTGCTGCGCTTCAGCAATGAGGCGTTGGACGCCTTCCAGACCTGGGCCGCCGCGATCGCCGACGGACGTCCGCATGGCTTCCACAGCGCGCCGTTCCGCGCGTCGGCCGACGCGCTGCGCCTGGAGAACCGCTACCTGCCCTTGCAGGTGTCGGCCGAGCCGGTCGCTCACGCGGCCGCGCCGGTCGCCGTTCTGCCTGAAGCGACCGAGGTCGTCGAGCACATCGACGTCGGCGCGGTTCCCGAACTGATCGAAGTCGCGGAAGTGGCTGAAGTCGTCGAGGTGCCGGCCGTCGACGAGGTGCACGAACTCGATCTGGCCGTCGATCTTGCCGATCTTCCCGAACTGTCGCTGGCCGACGAGGTCGTCGCCCCCGCGCAAGCGCCCGCCGCCGACGAACAGGCCGCGCTGGACCTGCTGGCGACGCTCGATGCCGAACCGGTCCCGGCAGGCGCGATCCTGTCCTCGCAGGATCTGCCCGCCCTCGATCTGCAGGGGCTGGACGTGCCTCCGCTGCCGGTGGCCGACCTGGGCATCGTCACGGCCGTCGAGCCGGCCGTGCGCCACGACGGCCTGTCCTTGGACTTCCCGGGCGAACTGCCCGAGTTGACCCGGACGGTGCCGGAATTGAGTTCCTCGGTCGATCTGGACGCCTTGTCCGCGGCCGATCTGTCGGCGCTCGACACGACGATGTCGCTGCCGACCGTGGCCGACGTGGTCGAGCCCGCCGCGCTGCACGCACCGTCGACGCCAGAACTGCCGACGGCCGTCGAACCGCCGGTCTTCCACGATGAACCGACGCAGGCTCTGGAACCCACGCTGACGGTTGCGGATGAGCCGACGCTCGCGATGGACCTGCCGGAGGGCTGGCCGACGGATGCGCCGCTGGTGGAGATCGAAGCCACGACGCCGATGCCGCTCGACGAACTGCCGGCCGCGCCGGTGGTGGACGAGCCCGCGCTGGACCTGCTGGATCTCTCGGACCTGAATACCGAGCCGGTGACGGCGATCGACGAGACCTCGTCCTCTGACGACCTGTCGCTGACGCTGGACCTGGGTGAGGAACTGGTCGGCACGCCGCCGGAAGGCCTGTCGCCGCGCAGCTTGTCCGATCTCGAACTGCCGGATCTCGATCTGGGCACGCCGGCCGTGGCAGCGCCGCATGCGGCACCGGCGCTGAGCCTGGTGGGGGGCACGGCGGTCACGCCGCCCGCCGCCGAAGGTCCGATCGACGCCCTCGACGAGGACATCGACGCGGGGGACAGCGACGAAGGCGTCAAGGTCATCGGACCGCTGCGCATCAGCATCGCGCTGTTCAACATCTTCCTGAACGAGGCCGACGAACGTTCGCGCCGTCTGCAGGTGGAACTGACCGAGTGGTCGCTGCTGCCTCAGTCGCCGCTGCCGCAGGACGGGGAAGCGCTGGCGCACGGCTTGGCCGGCAGCGCCGCGACGGTCGGATTCGACGACCTGTCGACGCTCGCCCGTTGCCTGGAACACGCCCTGGGCCGCGCCCAGGGTCATGAGGTGGGCGACCCGACGCTCTTCCAGCGCGCCGCGGATGAGATCCGTCGCCTGCTGCATCAGTTCGCCGCCGGTTTCCTGAAGGAAGCGGATCCGGCCCTGGTCGCCGAACTGCAGGCCTTCGAGCCGGGCGCGCTGCTGCCCGACGGCCACGCCGACAGCGACGAAGGGCTGCTGGCCATGTCGCTGGAGGAAGTCTCCACCGCCTCGCTGCCGGCCAGCCTGTTGAACGTTCCGGTGTCGCCGGTCGTGCCGGACGAGCCTGATTTCCCGACCTCGCAAGCCGCCTTCCACCGGGCGGCCGAAGCGACCGACGACGATTTCGACTTCAACCAGCCCGACCAGATCGAGCCGGAACTGATGCCGATCTTCGAGGAGGAAGCCGAGGATCTGCTGGGCGAGCTGCACGGCGCGCTGCGTGAATGGGCGGCCCAACCGGCGGACACCGGTCGCGCGGCGGCCTGCATGCGCGTCCTGCACACCTTCAAGGGGGGCGCGCGCCTGTCCGGCGCGATGCGCCTGGGCGAGGAAGCGCACCGTCTGGAATCCCAGGTTGAACACCTGCTGGCCGAGGGCGAACCTCGCTTCGAGCAACTGCTCGCGTTGCAGGATGCCGGCGACAGCCTGGAGCACAGTTTCAAGACGCTGCAGCGGACGTGGCGCAACCCGGCGCCGGTGGTTCCCGCGCCCATGGCGCCTGTCGAACCGGCTGTGCCGGTCGTCGAAGCGCCCGCACCGATCCCGGTTGCGGCGCCGATCGAGGTCGTCGAGTTGCCCGTCGAAGGGTCGGATGCGATTCCGGCGCCGGCGGACGACGAGCTTCCCGAGCCTGAGACTTCGGTCGAAGCGGTCGCAGAACCGGTGGAACCCGCTCCCGCCGCATCGGTGGTCGAGCCCGATGCACCGGTCGAGGAGCCGATCGCCGAACCCGCGATCGAGCCGGTCGCCGAGATCGCCCCGCCCGTCGCCGAGGAAGCCGCTCCCGTGGAGCCGCCGGCACCGACGCCCGTCGTCGTGGCGCCGCCGGCCGACATCGAGATCGACTGGGCCCATTTCAGCGAAGTCGCCGACCTGGGCCAACCGCTGGAGAGCGCGCCGGTCGCCCCGGCCGCGCAGGTGCGGGTCCGCGGCGCGCTGCTGGAACGCATGGCCGCGCTGTCGGGCGAAGTGTCCATCCGTCGTGCCCGCCTGGAATCCGAGCTGGGCCAGATGCGCACGTCGCTGGGCGACCTGGATGACAACCTGGAGCGTCTGCGCACGCAGTTGCGCGAGCTGGAGTTGCAGGCCGAGGCCCGCATTGCCGCTCGCCAGGAAGCCGCGCAGGTCACCGGCAAGGACTTCGATCCGCTCGAGTTCGACCGCTACACCCGCTTCCAGGAACTGACCCGGATGCTGGCCGAGTCCGTCAACGACGTGGCGACGGTCCAGCGCGGCCTGCAGCGCAACGTGGCGGCGGGCGAAGATGAACTGGCCGGCCAGTCCCGGCTGACGCGCGAACTGCAGGACGACCTGCTGCGCACGCGGATGGTGGAGTTCGACAGCAGCCTGGGCGAACGCCTGCATCGCGTCGTGCGCCAGGCTTCCCGCGAGAGCGGCAAGCAGGCGCAGCTCGAGATCCGCGGCGGCGGCGTCGAACTGGATCGCGCCGTGCTGGAGCGCCTGACCGGTGCGTTCGAGCATCTGCTGCGCAACAGCGTGGTCCACGGCATCGAGACGCCGGACGCCCGCCAGCAGGCCGGCAAGGCCCCGGTGGGCCGCATCGTCCTGAACCTGCATCAGGAAGGCAACGAGATCCAGGTCCGCTTCAGCGATGACGGCGCCGGCCTGAACCTGGAACGGATCCGTGCCCGCGGCGAGAGCCAGGGCCTGATCCAGCCGGGTCAGGACGTCAGCGATTCGCAGCTGATGGACCTCATCTACGAGCCGGGCTTCTCCACCGCCGACGCGCTGACCGAGATGGCCGGCCGCGGTGTCGGCATGGACGTGGTCCGGTCGGAAGTGAACACCCTCGGCGGCTACGTGCTCACGCAGTCGACGGCGGGTCAGGGCGCGAGCTTCGAGCTGCGCGTCCCGCTGACGACGGCGCTGACGCAGGTGGTCGTGCTGCGCTACGGCGACCGCAAGGTCGCGGTCCCCGCGGCCCTGATGCTGTCGGTGCAACGCCTGCCGGTCGAGACGGTCGAACAGGCTTATGTCGACGGCTCGCTCATGGCGGCCGGCGAGCGCATGCCTTTCTACTGGCTGGGCGGCCTGATGCGCCACAGCGACCGGGGCTTCGCCCACGGCAAGACGCTGCCGGTGGCGCTGGTGCACAGCGCGCAGCAGCGCCTGGCGCTGCACTGCGACGAAGTCCTGGGCAACCAGGAAGTCGTGATCAAGAACCTGGGCCCGCAGCTGATGCAGGTCCCGGGCCTGGCGGGCATCAGTCTGCTGGCTTCGGGCGACGTGGCGCTGATCTACAACCCGGTGGCGCTGGCCAACCGCTACGGTCATGCCGCGCAGCAGCGCGTGCTCGACGCCGAAGCGGCGGCGCGCCAGGACGTGGTGGAAGAAGCCAAGGTCCAGCTGGCGCCGCTGGTGATGGTGGTCGACGATTCGTTGACGGTCCGTCGCGTCACGCAGCGCCTGCTGGAACGCGAAGGCTATCGCGTGCTGCTGGCCAAGGACGGTCTCGATGCCATGGAGCGGCTGGGCGGCGACGAGCTGCCCACGGTCGTGCTGTCGGACATCGAGATGCCTCGCATGGACGGCTTCGACCTGGTCCGCAACCTGCGTGCGGACACGCGTCTGGCGGGGTTGCCCGTGATCATGATCACGTCGCGCATCGCGCAGAAGCATCGCGAGTATGCACAACAGCTCGGAGTCAACGATTACCTGGGCAAGCCCTATGACGAAGAGCACCTGCTGGGCCTGATCGCCCGATACACTTCGCACCTGTCCGCCGCTCAACCGGCGAGGGCGTAGCGTCCGGCCTCCCGGACATCGGGTAGCCGGCGCCAGGATCCATCCTCCACGCTGCAAACACCATGTCCGGGGTAGTCGACCATCTTGCCGAACTGACGGGCTTCCGTGACCGCGATGTCATGGACGTCACGCTCGTCACCGCGCTGCGGGATCTGCTCAACGGTCCCGTGGCCGCGGTCGCGATCTACCGATGCGTCGGCGAGCCCGGCCAGCAGCGCTGGCTGACCCGCGCGAGACTGCGGTCCGGCGATTCGGTCGCCACCGCCGATTCGCTGTGGGTCGATCCCGAATCGCTCCCCCGCCTGGCCGAACATCCCCGCCGCCTCGAATGCCTGACGCAGCGCAGCGTGCTGCAGCAGCGCGAAGGCGAGGAGTGGGTGACGCTGTTCCCGCTCGCCACGGAGCGCGAGATCGTCGGCGTGCTGGAGCTGCACACCGCGCGCCGGCTCAAGGCCGAAGCGCAGCGGATGGTGTCGAGCGTGCTGCGGATCTATCACAACTTCCAGGGCCTGCTGGACTACAGCGAGCGCGACACGCTGACCGGCCTGCTCAATCGCAAGACCTTCGACGAGAGCTTCCTGAAGGCGGTGTCGGAGCTGCCGATGCGCGCGCCCAGCGACGCCGCCGCGCTGGACGAGGCCGGCCAGGATCGGCGGCATGCCGCCGTGCATCCGCGCTACTGGCTGGGCGTCATCGACATCGACCTGTTCAAGACGATCAACGACCGCTTCGGTCACCTGATCGGCGACGAGGTCCTGTTGCTGCTGTCGCGCCTGATGCGCAGCAGCTTCCGCTTCAACGACCTGCTCTACCGCTTCGGCGGCGAGGAGTTCGTCGTGCTGATGCGCTGCGAGGACGAGCCCGACGCGGCCCATGCCTTCGAGCGTTTCCGCAACAACACCGCGCAGTACGCATTCCCGCAGGTGGGCCGCATCACGGTCAGCATCGGCTTCACGCAGATCCGCGGCGGCGATTCGCCGGCGGCCGCCTTCGAGCGCGCCGACAAGGCCGTCTATCACGCCAAGGGCGCCGGACGGAACCAGGTGCAGAGCCACGCCACGCTGGTCGCCCAGGGCGCGATGTCCGAGGCCAAGCACCTGAGCGACGTCGAACTCTTCTGACATCGTGAACAGGACGTGGCGCTGGACCGCGCTCGCCGCCTCGGCGGCGACGGCGCTCTCGGCGCTGCTGATCGGTTGCGCGTCGCCCCCGCCGGTGAGCGGCCCCGATCTGCCGGCGCAGCCGGGCGCGCAACTCGCCGACGACGGCAGCCACCTCTGGCAGGACTTCGACTGGATCGATCCCGCGCGCCACCGTGCGGTGCCTGTTCGTGTCTACTGGCCCCAGGGCCAGGCCCCCGCCGGCGGCTGGCCGGTCGTGGTGTTCTCGCATGGCATGGGCGGCTCGCGCCGCGGCTACAGCTACCTCGGCAGCTACTGGGCAGCGCACGGCGTGGTCGCCATGCACGTGCAGCACATCGGCAGCGACCGCCGCCTGTGGGCGGGCGGCTTCGGCTGGTCCAACTCGCTGAGCCTGGTGCTGCGTCTGCAGCACGCGGCGCAGCGCGAAGAGGCCGTCGATCGCACCCAGGATGTCCGCTTCGCGCTGAACCAGTTGCTCGCGGGACCGCTGGCTCCCAGGCTCGATCCGGCGCGCCTCGCGATCGCGGGGCATTCCTATGGCGCCAACACCAGCCTGCTGCTGGCGGGAGCGAGGGTGCCGGCATCGGCGGAACTGCCCGCCGGCACGCCGCCGACGGCCTTGGTCGAGCCCCGATTCAAGGCGGCGATCCTCATCTCCGCGCCGCCGTTCTACGGCGAAGGGGATCCCGCGCCCATCCTGTCGGGCATCGCGATTCCCACCTTGCACATCAGCGCCACCGACGACGAGATCACCATCCCCGGCTACTACAGCGGCCCGGCGGACCGCGTGGCGCTCTTCGACGCGATCGGCGGACCGCACAAGGCGCTGGCGATGTTCAGCGGCGGTTCGCACAGCATCTTCACCGACCGGATGAACACCGGCGGTCTGGAACTCAACCCGAAGGTCAAGGCGGCCACGCGTGAGCTCAGCCTGGCGTATCTGCGGCTGGTGCTGGATGGCGACGGTGCGCCCCTGCGCGACTGGCAGCGTCGCCATGCGGCGCTGCTTGCGCGATGGCAGGCGCCGTGAACGGTCCTGGTCGCAGGCGCCACGGATGCGACGGTCGTCAAGTCCTGACCCCGCGACGCCTGCATGCCGGGCACCTTGGCGCGGCCTCAGAGGCGCGAACGTGGCTTTCCCGGCACGCGGCACGTGAGCAGGGACTTGCTTTTCCCGCGCGACCACTCTAGCGTTAGGCCCAGGTGAACGGTCTCCGCAGAGAGACGCGGCACCTGGCCCCGCACGCGGGGCTTGCGAGAAGCGCGACATCACGTCGCGAGCAACAGAAGCACTGGGGTGGATGTCGGCGCGGATGTCATCGCTGTGATGCCGTCGTCCACAGGGTTGTACCAACACGGGCGAGCAAGCCCGGACCTTCGATGCGCATGCTGACCTTTCCGGTGGCTGCGGGCCTGTTGCTGGCCGGCTGCGTCGCTTTCGTGGCCACCGCCTACGGCGAGTACCGCAGTCTTGGCGAACTGACGCGTCAGGAGAACGTGCGTGCCCATGCGCTGCGCACGCAGCAGCTCATCTCCGACCTCAATGCGCTGCTGATCGACCTCGAGACCGGCACGCGCGGCTTCCTGATCACCGGCGATGCCGCGTTCCTGCAGCCGTACGAGCGCGCCCAGCGCGATCTCGACGCCCACTATGCGGAGCTCAAGACCGCGCTCGCGCGCTCGGGCGATCGGCAGGAGACGGCCTTCGCGCGCCTGGACCGCTTCATCGCCGAACGCCGCGACCAGGTCGAGCGTCAGGTCGAGAGTCGCTGGAAGGACGGCGAATCCGCGCTGAGGGATCGACAGGCCTATGTGGCGGGCAAGCAGTTGATGGACGAGATCCGCGGCGAGCTCGGCCGGTTGAAGTCCTTGCAGCAACAACGGATCGACGGGATAGAGACGGCCGTCGCGATCCAGACGAAGGAGACCACGCTGCTGGCGCAGGTGCTGCCGCTGGCCGGCGGCGTGATGGTGGCCGTGGCGATGGCGGCGCTGTGGATGGAACGCGAGCGCCGCGACCAGGCCGAGCGCGCCCTGCGCGACAGCCATGCGCAACTGGAAGGGGCCGTGGTCGAGCGCACCCGCGCGCTGACGGAGGCGCTGGAACGCATCCAGAGCTTTGCCGCGGAACTGGACAGCAGCGTCGAGGCGGAACGGCGGCGCCTGGCCCGCGAAGTTCATGATCAACTGGGCCAGCTCGGCACGGCGGCCAAGATGCTGGCCTTGTCCATGGCGCGCAAGATCGCGCCCGCCAAGGAGCCGATGCACGAGGAGATGCTGAGCATCGCCGACGAAGTCATCGGTGCTGCGCGCCGCATTGCCAACACGCTGCGCCCGCCCTTGCTGGACGACTTCGGTTTCGGTGCGGCGGTGCAGCATTACGTGCAAGGGCTGCAGCGCCAGAGCGATCTCATCGTCGATGTCGACCTCGCCTCCGACGAGGCGCTGACGCCCGAGCAGCACAACCAGTTGTTCCGGCTGCTGCAGGAGGCCGCGACCAATGTGCTGCGGCATGCGCAGGCGCATCAGCTGACGATCGAATCGCGCCTCGAGGACGGGGAATACCGCTTGCGCATCGAGGACGACGGCGTGGGTCCAGGTCACGTGCGCGCCGACGCGTCAGGTTTGCGGAACATGCGGGAGCGCGCCGTGCTCGCAGGCGGGGAGATGGTGTTCGGGCCGGCGCCCCAGCGCGGCACGCGGATCGACGTCCGCGTGCCGGTGGGCGCCGATGGCGGTGAAGCGGAGGACGCGGACGGCGCCAACGGTGGCGCCGGCGCGAGGCGGGAGAACGAGGAGGGTTGGGATGAGATTTCTGATCGTTGACGACCATCCGATCATGCGGCTCGGGGTCAAGCAATTGATCCAGGGTTACTGGCCCCAGGCAGTGATCGACGAGGCGTCGACCATTGCCGAGGGGCTGCAGCTCGGCCAGGCGCACAAGCCGGACGCGCTGGTGCTGGACCTCTCCTTGCCCGACGCGAGCGGGACCGAGGGCGCCAGCCGCATGCTGCGGGCGATCAAGGGCGTGCCCGTGCTGGTGCTGAGCCTCAATGCGGAGTCCGCCTACGCGGCCCGCCTGCTGCAGATGGGCGTCTCCGGCTATCTCCCGAAGGACAAGGCGACCGACGAGCTCGTCGTCGCCCTCCAGCGTCTGCTGCAGGGCGGGCGCTACGTCACGGCGGCGATGGCGGACCATCTGCTGGGGCTGCTGAGCGGCGCCACACCGGGACAACTGCCGCACGAGCAGTTGTCAGCGCAGGAGCACCGCGTGATGCTGCTGATCGCGGCGGGCAAGACGCCGGCCGAGATCGCCGACACCATGCACCTGTCGGCCAAGACGGTCGGCACCTACCGCGCGCGCATCCTGGAGAAGACGGGCTGGCGCAACAACACCGAGCTGACGAAGTACTGCGTCCAGCACGGTCTCACCGACATCCGGTGAAGCGCCGGAGCACGTAGGTGATCGCCCGACAAATCCTGCGGAGGGAACCCGACACCAGCTCGGGCGGGGTGCCGCTGATGTGGGCGCCAAGGCGCGCGCAAGATGCCGGACAGGCGGTGACAACCAGTCGCCGCGTGGATCCGGAGCATCCTTCCATGGACATTTTTCTCGTCGAGGACTCGTCGGCCATCCGCCGGCTCCTGGCACGCCGGCTCGAGGACATGCCCGGCGCACGCGTCGTGGGCGAGGCGGACTCGGCGCCGCAGGCGATCGCGCTGATCGACTGGCTGCAGCCCGACACGGTGCTGCTGGACATGACGCTGCTGGTCGGGACCGGGATCGACGTGCTGCGCGCCTTGCGCGCCAAGGGCTACCGGGGTCGCATCCTGATGCTCACGCACCATGCGATGGACGCCTACCGCGACATGTGCATGAAGGCGGGCGCCGACGGCTTCTACGACAAGGGGTCGGGCCTGGAGACGCTCTTCGGCGACCTCGATGAACTGCTGCAGAGCGAACTGGCCGGAGGCCGGCAGCATCGGCCGTCGCCGCTGCTGCGCGATGCCGTGACCGGTCTGCTCGGCCAGGTCGCGCTGCTCGAGCGCCTGGAGCAGGTGCTGCGCATGGTCAACGCCGAGGCCGGCAAGGTGGCCGTCACGGTCGTCGTGCTGAAGGGCCTGGATGCGCTGCTGCGCAGCCAGGGCGTGGCGGCGGCGGCGCCGGTGCTGGTCGAGATCGGACGCCGCATGGCGGGCTGCGCCGGCCCGGCCGACCTGCTGGCGCGCCATGCCAACGAGCAGTTCGCGCTGGTCGTCTCGCGCGCCGGCTCGGCGCAGGAAGCGGAAGCCCTGACGCTGCGCATCGGGGAATCGCTGGCCGATCCCTTCGACCTGGGCGGCCACGAGGTGCGGCTGGACAGCCATGTCGGCCTCGCCGTCTATCCCCGCGACGCGGTGTCCGCGCGCGGACTCCTCATCCTTGCGGAGGCCCGGGCCCACGGCTCGCGACTGCCCGAAAGGGGCAGCGCCGTGGTGCATTGACGGGACACGGATGCGGAGAAGCCTCCCGCTGCTCCTGGTCTCGGTCGCGCTCGCCGGCCTGATCGGCGCTGCGCGCGGCGGCACGGCGACCAACACCCTGACGTCGCAGACGACGGTCTCGTCCGCGTGCAACGTGTCGGGCTCGACGCTGGCCTTCGGCTCGGCCATCAATCCCATCGGCGCGGGACCGGTCAACGGCACCTCGACGCTGACCATCGAGTGCACCGCCACCACCGCCTACACCGTCGCCTTGAGCGCCGGCAGCAACGCCGGCGGAGCCGCCAACTTCTCGGCGCGCAAGATGGTCAACGGCGCCTACACGCTCGGCTACCAGCTCTATGTGGACGCGGCGCGGACCTCCGTCTGGGGCAACAGCACCGGCGGCAGCACCGTCTACAGCGGCACCGGCACCGGGGGCGTCCAGAACGTGACGATCTACGGGCAGGTGCCCTCGCTGACCGGCGCGGTGCCGGGGGCGTACACGGACACGGTCACGGTGACGGTGACCTACTGAACACGATCGACGGCCGCCCGCGGGCGGCGCGCGAGCAGGACGGCTTCGGGCGGCCGGGACGCCCAGGGAGACATCGGACAACAAGACACAGGAGTGACGCCGATGAACACGAAGCGACAGGGGGTGGCCGCTCCGGGCATGACGGCCATGCGGGCGGTCCGGCGGGCGGTCTGGCTGGTGACCTGGCTGATGGTTTTGCCGGTGGCCTTGCTGACGACATCGGCGGCTCGCGCCGCCGACGTCAGCATCATGCCGGTCAACGTGCGGCTGGACCGCGCGAACGACCGCGCGACGGTGCAGGTCCAGAACAACGGCACGGAGCCGGTGACGATGCAGGCCGAGGGCATCCGCTGGACCCGCGAGAACGGCCAGGACGTCGACGGACCGACGACGGACCTGCTGGTGAATCCGCCGATCTTCACGCTGCAGGCCGGCCAGGTCCAGGTCTTGCGCGTGGGGCTGCGGCGTCCGCCCGACCTGCAACAGGAGGCGACCTACCGGATGGTGCTGCGCGAGGTCCCGGTGGCGCGCCCCGGCGGCGACACGCAGGTCACCGGCGCCGTGCGGGTGCTGGTGGCGCTGCGGGTGCCGGTCTACGTGGCGCCCAACCAGGTGCGGCGGGACTCGAGCTGGAGCGTGCAGCGCGCCAGCAGCGGCGAGACGGTGGCGACGGTGACCAACGCCGGCAACGTGCATGTGAAGGTCAGCGAATTGCGGTTGACCGCCGCCAATGGCGAGGTGAAGTCGATGGCGGTGCCGGGGGCGCAAAGTGTGGTGTTCCCCGGCGAACAGCGCAGCTACCGCATTCCCACGCCGGCCGGGCCTCCCGGCAATCTGCAGGTCATGACCGATCAGGGATTGCAGCAGGTCACGGCCGGTGCAACGGGCAAGTGAACCCCGCCTGCTGCCCGCGGCGGTCTGCCTGTGCGTGACTGCCGCGGCGCAAGCCCAGCAACCCCCGCCGACGGCGCCATTGCCCGCGCCCGCGCCGGCGGCTTCCGATCCGGCCCAGGCGCTGGTCCAGGCCCCGCGCTTCGGCGAGACGCTGCTGCTGGGCCTGAAGATCAACGGCATCCCGCAGCCGCAGACGGTGCGCGCGGTGCGCGTGCCTGAAGGCGTCGCCATCCCGCAGGCGCTCTGGACCGAGCTGAAATTCAGACCGCCCGCGCTGCCGCCGCGGATGATCGACGGCGAACTCCACATGATCCTCGGCGAGGGCCCCGGCGAACTGATGCGCTGGCGCGTCGAGGAGCTGAGCCAGACGCTGGAGATCGAGGCGCCGCCCCAGGCCTTCTCCGAACAGCAGATCGAGGTGGCGCGCTCCGCCGCGCAGGTGATCCTGCCGTCGACCTTCGGGCTCTACGCCAACTACGACGTGCAATGGCAGAAGCGCCTGAGCGGTGACGGCAATGTCGACGGCGTCACCGAACTCGGCGTGCTGACGCCGCGGGGGGATCTCAACCACCAGCAGCTGTATCGCAGCGGCATGGGCGGCGGCTGGGTGCGGCTGGACACGCGCTGGACCATCGACCGCCCCGAGCACCTGACCAGCTGGCGGCTCGGGGACAGCATCGCGCAGCCGGGCACCTGGGGCCAGGCGATGCGTTTCGGCGGCCTGCAGTGGAGCACCGACTTCTCGTTGCGACCGGGTTTCCTGAGCTTTCCGCTGCCGACCTTGCGCGGCGAGGCGTCGCTGCCGTCGACGGTGGACGTCTTCGTCAACAACAGCCAGCGGCTGCAGGGGCGCGTGCAACCGGGACCCTTCGACATCAGCGACCTGCCGCTGGTCACGGGCCAGGGGGAGATCCGCACCGTGGTGCGGGACCTGCTGGGCCGCGAGCAGGTCGTCGTGCAGCCGTACTACATCAGCCCCTCGCTGCTGAAGCCGGGGCTCTCGGCCTACAGCGTCGAGGCCGGCTGGCTGCGGCTGAACTACGGCATCGACAGCAACCGCTACGGCCGCGCGGTGCTGGCCGGCACCTGGCGCAACGGCCTCACGCCGGGGTTCACGCAGGAGTGGCGCGGCGAACTGACGCAGCGCCAGCAGGCGCTCGGCGCGACCGGGCTGTGGCTGTTCCCCGCGCTGGGCACGGTGAGCCTGGCGGGCGTGGCCAGCCGCAGCGACGATCCCGAGGCACGCCGCGGCGCCCTCGCGACGCTGGGCGTCGAGCGCCAGGGCATGGACTGGAGCGGCGGCGTGCAGGTCAAGCGCGCCACCGCGGGTTTCACGCAGCTCGGCAACCCGGTGCTGCCGAAGTGGAGCGCCTCGGCGTCCGTCGGCACCTCGTGGAAGCAATGGGGCCTGGGCCTCGGCCTTGTCCACCAGGGCGCGCCGCAACGGCTGGCCCCCCAGGGCCAGCTGCAGGTGGCCAACAAGCTGTGGTCCTTCAACGCCAGCCGCAGCCTCGGCGGCTGGGGGTTTTTCGGCCTGTCCGCGTTGAAGGCGGGCGACGGCGGCGGGACCGCGATCTCGGTCTTCTGGAGCCTGCTGCTCGACGGCAACAAGAGCCTCTCGACGGCGTGGCAGGGCCAGCGCGGCGGCGGGCAGCAGTCGCGCGATCTCTGGCAGGTCCAGTTGCAGAGCAATCCGCCGGTCGGCGAGGGCGTCGGCTACCAGTTGCTGACGGAATCGCGCGGGCGCCAGCAGGCGCAGGCGCAATGGCAGACCAACGTAGTGGCGCTGGACGGCGGTGTCTCGCGGATGGCGGGACAGACCGACGTGCGGCTCGGCGCGGGCGGCGGGCTCGCCTACATCGACGGCAGCGCTTACGCGAGCCGGCGCATCGACGGCGGCTTCGCGGTGGTGCAGGTCGACAACCAGGCCAACGTGCGCATCCTTCACGACAACCAGCCGGTCGCGCGCACCGACGCGAAGGGGCGGGCATTCCTGCCGGCGCTGCGCGGCTACCAGATGAACCGCGTCGGCGTGGTGGCCGACGATCTGCCCCTGGACGCGGAGATCGAGGCCTTGGAGCTGCAGGTCATGCCGGCCGCGCGCAGCGCGGCGCTGATCCGTTTCCCGATCGTGCACAGCCGCACGGCGACCTTCCGCCTCGTCGACGAGGCCGGCGAGCCGCTCCCGCCCGGGACCGAGTTGCAGGTCGCCGGATCGAGGCGCACATTCCCGATGGGCCTGGACGGCCGGGCCTTCGTGACCGGGCTGGTCGACGGCGCCGACGCGGTCAGCGAGGTGCTGGCACGGCGCGAAGACGGCACGCCGTGCCGTCTCGAGCTGCGGCTGCCGGCCCAGGCGACCGAACTGCCGGACCTGGGCACCGTGGTCTGTCGCAAGATCACCCGCGGGTCGACGGGCACGCCGCCCAAGCCGGGCGAACCCGGCACGGCGCCTCCCGCGGAGACACCTGCGGAGAAGCCCGCCAAAAACACTCCCAAGGAGTCGCGATGAACGCCACACCCTTCCGCCTTGTTCGCCTGCTGCCCTGGCTGGTGCTGACGGGCGCGGCGCCCGCGGCGCATGCGCTGTGCATCCAGGGCCTGTGCTCGTGCAACGTCACGACGACGTCGGTGCTGTTCGCCAACTACAACCCGCTGGCGTACGGCAACACCGATTCGACGGGAACGGTCACCGTGAAGTGCGGAGGCGTCGCGGGCCTGCTGGTGCCCTTCACGATCGCGTTCAACCAGGGCGGCGGGCCCAGCATCTCCAGCCGCCGGCTGAGCTTCGGAGCGAATTCGCTCAACTACAACCTGTACATCGACAACACCTACACGACGGTGTGGGGCGACGGCACGACCGGGACGATGGTCGGCGGCGGGCTGCTGCTCGATGCGCTGGGCCTGTCGCCGGGGCTGGTCTACACCGTCTACGCGCGCATCCCGGGCCGGCAGACCACCGTGCCGCCCGGCGGGCCGTACACCGATGCCGTCAGCGTGACGCTCACCTATCAATGACCGCGAGGACGCCGCGTGGGCGGATCACGTCGACGCTCACGCGTCGGGGAAGGTCCGGTCCTTCACCACGGCGTAGCGCGCCATCGTCGCCATCCGGGCGGTTTCATGCCGCACGACCGGCTCCGGATAGTCGCGCCCGAGCACCACGCCGCAGGCCGCGAGTTCCACCGGCTTCGCCAGCCACGGCGCGTGGACGAGCTTGGGCGGCAGCTTCGCGAGTTGCGGCAGGTAGCGCTTGATGAACTTCCCTTCCGGATCGAACTTCTCGCTCTGGTTGACCGGATTGAAGATGCGGAAGTAGGGCTGCGCATCGCAGCCGCTGGACGAGGCCCATTGCCAGCCGCCGTTGTTGGCGGCGAGGTCGAAGTCGATCAGCTTCTCCGCAAAGTAGGCTTCGCCGCGACGCCAGTCGATGCCGAGGTCCTTGATGAGGAAGCTGGCCACCACCATGCGCAGCCGGTTGTGCATGTAGCCGGTCTCGTTGATCTGGTGCATCGCGGCGTCCACCAGCGGGTAGCCGGTGCGGCCCTGGCACCAGGCCTCGAAGTCGGCGTCCGCGTCGGGGCCGTCGGCCCAGGCGATGCGGTCGTACTCGGGCCGGAACGCAGCGCCGACCACCTGCGGATGGTGGTGCAGGACCTGGTGGTAGAAGTCCCGCCAGATCAGCTCGGACAGCCAGGTCTGCGCGCCCGCGCTGACGGCCTCGCCGCCCGCCGGGGCATGGCCCCGCGTCCAGGCCTCGCGCGCCAGGCGGCGGATCGAGATCGTTCCGAAGCGCAGGTGCGTGCTGAGGTAGCTGGGGCCCTTCGCCGCCGGGAAATCGCGCGTCTCGCCATAGCGGTCGATGCGCTCGAGGAATTCGTCGAACAGTCGCCGTGCGCCCGCGCTGCCGCCGGACAGCGCGGCCGCCAGGCCGGCCGGCTCGAAGCCGATGTCGGCGAGCGACGGCACGCCCCGTTGCGGCGCCTTTGCCAGATGCGCCGCGTGGCGTTCGACCGGGTAGCTGCTCAGGAAGAACGGCGTGATCTCCCGCAGCCAGGCGTTCTTGTAGGGGGTGAAGACGCCGTAGGGCTTGCGTGAACCCGTGAGGATCTCCGAGCGCTCGAAGACGACGTGGTCCTTGAAGCTCGCCACCTGCACGCCGCGTGCGAGCAGCGTTTCCCCCACGTCGGCGTCGCGGCGCAGCGCCTCCGGCTCATCGTCGTGGTTGAAGTAGAGCGCGCCGATGTCCAGTTCAGCCGCCAGGGCCGGGATCTGCTCCCGGGCGGTACCGTGGCGCACGATCAGGCCGGCGCCGGGCGCCAGCGCCGCCAGATCCGCATCCAGCACGCGCAGGGCGTCGACGATGAATTCCACGCGGCGGTCCGCGCGCGGCAGCGCGTCCAGGATGTCCGTGTCCAGCACGAAGGCGCAGAACACGCGCTCGTGATGCTTGAGGGCATGGAACAGGGCGGCGTGATCGTCCGCGCGCAGATCGCGCCGGAACCAGACAAGGGCGTTCATGGAGAGGGAGTGTCGGTGAAATAGAATCCGGCCCATGTCCAAGGAACGCATCGACCTGACCAACCAGTTCCTGATCGCCATGCCCGGCATGGTGGACGAGACCTTTGCCGGCTCCGTCATCTACCTGTGCGAGCACAACGAGAAGGGCGCGCTGGGCCTGGTCATCAACAAGCCGATCTCGCTGACCCTGGGCAACCTGTTCGAGAAGGTCGAGCTCGAGCTGGCCGACCTGGACATGGCCGCGCGGCCGGTGTTCTTCGGCGGCCCGGTGCAGACCGAACGCGGCTTCGTGCTCCACGAGGCGCTGGACGAGCAGGGCAACCACTACAGCGCGACGCTGGCCGTGCCTGGCGGACTCGAGATGACCACCAGCCGCGACGTGCTGGAGGCCCTGTCCAACGGCGCGGGCCCCAAGCGCGTGCTGATCACGCTGGGTTACAGCGGCTGGGCCGCGGGCCAGCTGGAGGAGGAACTCGGTCGCAACGGCTGGATCACCGTCGACGCCACGCCCGAGATCATCTTCGACACGCCGATCGAGGAGCGCTACGACAAGGCGCTCGCGCTGCTCGGCATCGATCCGCGCATGCTCAGCCAGGAGGCTGGCCACGCATGAATCCAGGAGGCGTCATGAGCCCGGTCTCTTCCGCTTCTTCTCCCGCCGCCTTTGTTTCCCCCCTCGGTTTCGATTTCGGTACCAAGCGCCTCGGCGTGGCGACCGGCAACCGGCTGCTCGGGAGCGCGCGCGGGCTGCGGACCCTCACCGAGCAGGGCGACGCCCGCTGGGCCGCGATCACCGCGCTGATCCAGGAGTGGCAGCCCGACGCGCTGGTCATCGGCGTGCCGCGCCATCCGGACGGCGCGCCGCACGAGATGACGGCCCGCGCGCTCAAGTTCGCCGGGCAACTGCGTGGCCGCTACCGGCTGCCGGTGGTCGAAGTCGATGAACGCTACACCAGCGTGGAAGCCCAGTCGCAGGGCGCGCGCGACCTCGATGCCGCGAGCGCGGCATTGATCCTCGAACAATTCTTCCGGGAACATCCATGAGCACATTGCACCTCGATGCGGAAGCGCTCTACGCCGACCTCGTGCGCGGCGTCCAGCGCCTGCTGCAACCCGACAGCGCCCTGGTCGGTATCTGGTCGGGCGGCGCCTGGCTGGCCGAGCGTCTCCAGCAGGACCTGAAGCTGCCCGGCCAGCACGGCGTGATCTCCAGCGCGCTGCACCGCGACGACTTCGGCAGCAAGGGCATGAACGCGAGCGCCGACCACACCAAGCTGCCCTTCGAGGTCGAAGGCCGGCACATCCTGCTGATCGACGACGTGCTCTACACCGGCCGCACGACGCGGGCCGTGATCAACGAGCTGTTCGACTTCGGCCGCCCCGCGAGCGTCACGCTGGCGGTGCTGGTCGACCGCGGCGGCCGCGAGCTGCCGATCGAGCCGGTGTTCTCCGCCGCGCGTGTCGCGTTGGCCCCGAACCAGCGCCTGAGCCTCGTCAAGGGCCAGGACGAAGGCGACAACGGCCGCTTCAGCTTCGATGTGAAGGAGGACTGACCCCATGCTGAGCAAACGCAATCCGCAGCTGAACAAGCATGGCGAACTGATCCACCTGCTGTCCACCGAAGGCCTGCCCAAGGCCGTGCTGCACCAGATCCTGGACACGGCCGGCACCTTCCTCTCGGTCAACGACCGCGAGGTGAAGAAGGTGCCGCTGCTGCGCGGCAAGTCGGTGTTCAACCTGTTCTTCGAGAACAGCACCCGCACCCGCACCACCTTCGAGATCGCCGCCAAGCGCCTGTCCGCCGACGTCATCAACCTCGACATCGCGCGTTCCAGCACCGCCAAGGGCGAGACGCTGCTCGACACGGTGGCCAACCTCTCGGCGATGCACGCGGACATGTTCGTCGTCCGCCACAGCGAGTCCGGCGCGCCCTACCTGATCGCGCAGCACTGCGCGCCGCATGTCCACGTGGTCAACGCCGGCGACGGCCGCCACGCGCATCCGACGCAGGGCCTGCTCGACATGTACACGATCCGCCACTACAAGAAGGACTTCACCAACCTGACCGTGGCGATCGTCGGCGACATCGTGCATTCGCGCGTCGCGCGCAGCGACATCCACGCGCTCACGACGCTGGGCGTGCCGGAGATCCGCGCCGTCGGCCCGAAGACGCTGGTGCCCGGCGATCTCAAGGACATGGGCGTGCGCGTCTGCCACGACATGGCCGAGGGCGTGAGGGATGCCGACGTCATCATCATGCTGCGCCTGCAGAACGAGCGCATGAGCGGCGCGATGCTGCCCAGCGCCGGCGAGTACTTCAAGAGTTTCGGCCTGACGCCCGAGAAACTGGCGCTGGCCAAGCCCGATGCCATCGTGATGCATCCGGGCCCGATCAACCGCGGTGTGGAGATCTCCTCCACCGTCGCCGACGGCCAGCACAGCGTCATCCTGCCGCAGGTCACCTTCGGCATCGCGGTGCGCATGGCTGTCATGTCCATCCTGGCGGGGAACGAAGCATGAAGATCCTGATCCAGAACGGCCGCCTGCTCGACCCGGCGTCGGGTCTCGACAAGATCGGCGATCTCGCCATCGCCTCGGGCCGCATCGTCGGCCTCGGCAACGTCGGCGACTTCAACGCGGACCGCGTCATCGACGCGACCGGCCTGGTCGTCGCACCGGGCCTCGTCGACCTCGCCGCGCGTCTGCGCGAGCCCGGCCACGAGCACGAGGGCATGCTGGAGAGCGAGCTCGCCGCCGCCGCCGCCGGTGGCGTCACCAGCCTCGTCTGCCCGCCCGATACCGATCCGACGCTCGACGAGCCCGGCCTGGTCGACATGCTCAAGTTCCGCGCCCGCAAGCTCAGCCGCTGCCGGCTGTTCCCGCTGGGCGCGCTGACGCGTGGCCTGGCCGGCGAGTCGCTCACCGAGATGGCCGAGCTGACCGAGTCCGGCTGCGTCGGCTTCTCGCAAGCCTACGTCCCGATCCGCAACACGCTGACCGTGCAGCGCGCGATGCAGTACGCCGCGAGCTTCGGCTACACGCTGTGGCTGCATGCGCAGGATCCGTGGCTGAGCGGCGGCGTCGCGGCCAGCGGCGCCGTGGCGACGCGCCTGGGCCTGTCCGGCGAGCCGGTCGCGGCCGAGACGATCGCCCTGCACACGATCCTGGAACTGGTCCGCGTCACGGGCTGTCGCGTCCACCTGTGCCGGATCAGCAGCGCCGCCGGCGTCGAACTCGTGCGGCAGGCCAAGAAGGACGGCTTGCCGATCACGGCGGACGTCTCGATCAACTCGCTGCACCTGACCGACGTCGACATCGGCTACTTCAATTCGTCGATGCGCCTGCAGCCGCCGCTGCGCCAGCAACGCGACCGCGACGCGCTGCGCGCCGCGCTGGCCGACGGCACGATCGACGCGCTCGTCAGCGACCACAACCCGGTCGCGGCCGACGAGAAGACGCTGCCCTTCGCGGAGGCCACGCCCGGCGCCACCGGTCTGGAACTGCTGCTGAGCCTGGCGCTGCGCTGGGGTCAGGATGAAGGGCTGTCGCTGGCGCAGGCGCTCGACGCGATCACGGCACGTCCGGTGAAGGTGCTGGGCAGTGCGCTCGGCTCACTGGCGGCGAGCGCGGGCCGCCTGGTCGAAGGCGGTGTCGGCGACGTCGTCGTCTTCGACGCGCAGGCCAGCGGTGCGGTGACGCCGGAGCGCCTGGTCAGCCAGGGCAAACACACGCCGTTCGCTTTCGACATCACCGGCTTCGAGTTGCCGGGTCGGGTGCGCTACACGCTGGTGGCCGGCACGGTCGCCTACGAATCGCTGGTCACCGAAGCCGAGCGGACCGTCTGATGCGCGCGCTGGTCGGCGTGTGGCGTGCGCTGCGGATGCTGGCGCACATCGTGCACGGCGTTTACCTCGTGCAGGTGCGCTGGCGGCGCTTCGACCCGCTGACCCGACAGCGCCACGTCGGCTGGTGGTCGGCCAAGCTGCTGAGGGTGCTGGGCGTCCGGCTGACGTCCGAGGGGCCGCAAGCGCCCGCGCCGAGGCTGATCACGGCGAATCACATTTCCTGGCTGGACATCGCCGCGATGCATGCGGTGATGCCGGAGGCGCGTTTCGTCTCGAAGGCCGACATTGCGACCTGGCCCCTGGTGGGGGCGCTGGCGACGGCGGTGGGCACGCTCTACATCGAGCGTGCCAGCAAGCGCGACGCGCTGCGCGTCGTGCACAAGACCGCGGAGGCGCTGGCCGCCGGCGAGACCGTGGCCGTCTTCCCCGAAGGCACGACGGGTGCCGGTTACCCCCTGCTGCCCTTGCACGGCAACCTGCTGCAGGCGGCGATCAGCACGCACACGCCACTGCAGCCGGTGGCGCTGCGCTGGCATCAGCCCAACGTCCCGTACAGCGACGCTGCGCCGTACATCGGCCAGATGTCGCTGATGGAGAGCCTCTGGCGCATCCTGACCGCGAAGGATCTGGCGGTTGAAGTGCGTTCCCTCCCCGCAATGCCCACCGAAGGTCTTGACCGCCGCCACCTGGCGGGGGCTCTTTCGGACCGAATCAACAACGCACTCCCCAGGCCCTGAGTCCTGGGTCGATCGGGGACGGCAAGTCGTGAGGTTTCGGAGCTTGACTCCGGGGCCTCATGACTTGGCGGCCAAGCGCGCCCCCGTCGGCAGGTAGGCGGTCCCCCAAGACCCTATATCCCCCCACCTCCGGACTCAGTTCGCCCAGCGCGGGTATGCCGGATGCCCTCCGGGGCCGGATTGGTGCGAGGATCCGCCGATGCTGCTTTGTTTCGAAGATGAACAGGAGTTGGCCACTCGCCTGGCGCGCGAGCTGGGCCGCCCCCTGGGCGTGATCACGCGCCACCGTTTTCCTGATGGCGAACTGCGCCTGGTCCTGCCGAAGCCCTTGCCGGTCGACATCATCGTGCTTCGCGGATTGCAGCATCAACCGAACGACCGGTTGGTCGAGCTGCTGATCGCGGCCCCTGCGGCGCGCGGCTGGGGAGTCCGCCACCTCATGCTGGTGGCACCCTACCTGGCCTACATGCGCCAGGACATGGAGTTCACCCCTGGGGAGGCGGTCAGCCAGCGACACATCTCGGCGCTGCTGTCGACGCAGTTCGACCGTGTGGTGACGGTGGATCCGCACCTGCACCGCATCGTGAGCCTGGACGAGGTGATGCCCAAGGGGCGGGGTGTGGCGCTGTCGGCGGCGGCGCTGCTGGGGCGCTTCATCGCGGCGCAGGTGCCGGGCGCGGTGCTGGTCGGTCCCGACGAGGAGTCCGGCCAGTGGGTCGCGGAAGCGGCGCGCGCCGCCAAGCTGGCGTACGCGGTCGGCCGCAAGGTGCGCTTCGGCGACACGCAGGTGCAGCTGGCCTTCCCCGACCTGGAGGTGCGTGGTCGCGCGGTGGTGCTGCTGGACGACATGGCGTCGACCGGCAGGACGCTGATCGGCTCGGCGCGCGAGGCGCTCGAGCGCGGGGCGGCCAGCGTCGACGTCGCGGTGACGCATGCGCTGTTCAACGGCGATGCGCTGCCGGCGCTGCGGGCGGCCGGCGTGCGGCATGTCTGGAGCAGCAACGCCGTGCCGCACGAGAGCAACGCCGTCTGTGTCGCGGAGCTCCTGGCGACGGCCCTGCGGCGGAAGTAGGGACAGGCCTTGCGCGTCGCGGCGCGACGTCGCCGGAGCCTGAGCATGAGCCTTCTTAGGCCTTGCCCTGGTTCGCCACCGCGGCGGCGGCCTTCGCGGCGGCCTCGGCGTCGCCCAGGTAATAGCTCTTGATCGGCTTCAGGTCCTTGTCCAGTTCGTAGACGAGCGGAATCCCGTTGGGAATATTCACGCCAACGATGGCTTCGTCGGCGATGCCGTCCAAATACTTCACGAGGGCGCGGATCGAGTTGCCGTGGGCCGCGATCAGCACGCGTTGACCCGACAGAATCGCGGGTGCGATCTGTTCGTTCCAGTAGGGCAGCACGCGGGCCACGGTGTCTTTCAGGCACTCGGTCAGCGGAATGTCCGAGGGCTGCAGGCCGGCATAGCGGATGTCGCCGCGCTCGCTGCGCGGGTCCGACGCTTCCAGCGCCGGCGGCGGGGTGTCATAGCTCCGGCGCCAGACGAGCACCTGCTCGTCGCCGTACTGCTTGGCCATGTCCGCCTTGTTCAGACCCTGAAGGCCGCCGTAGTGGCGTTCGTTCAGGCGCCAGCTGTGCTTCACCGGCAGCCATTGGCGGTCCATCTGGTCGAGGCAGTGCCACAGGGTCCAGATGGCGCGCTTGAGCACCGAAGTGTGGGCCACGTCGAAATCGACGCCGGCTTCCTTCAGCAGACGGCCCGCCTGCTTGGCCTGCTCCACCCCGGTGGGCGTCAGATCCACGTCGGTCCAGCCGGTGAAGCGGTTCTCGAGATTCCAGGTCGATTCGCCATGGCGAATCAGCACGAGCTTGTACATGGGTCTTGGATGGGTTCGTGAGGTTTGGCCGGGTTCCGGCAGGCCAGGCAGATTCTAGAGGCTGCCCCCCAGGGCACCCGCCTCAAGAAGGCTTCCGCAAGGCCGACAACTGGTTTCGTACCGGGCGAAAGGCGCACCCGCGCCCCAACTTGGTTCGCCGAAAGAACATGCCCCGTTGGGCATTCACGCTGTACAGGAGTACTTGCAATGATGGTGGTGAAGAACTTGCGCATGACGCCTCTGGCGCTGGCGCTGATGGTGTTCGGCGCGCAGGCGCAGGGCCAGTCGGACTCGATGTTCTCGTTCTCCGGCTTCGGCACGGTCGGTCTGACCGGCACGACGAAGGACGGCGCGGAATACGTCATCCCCGGCCAGGTCCATGGTGCCGACAAGACGGTCAGTGGCGAGGTCGACAGCAAGCTGGGCCTGCAGGGCACGGCGAAATTCAACGCGCAGTTCTCGGCCACCGTGCAGGTGCTCACCAAGCAGACCGGCAAGGGCGACTGGACGCCGCAGGTCGAGTGGGCCTTCGCCAAGTGGCAGGCCACGCCGGGCCTGGCGATCCGCGCCGGCCGCATCGGCGCGCCGTTCTTCGCGGTGTCCGACTTCCGTGACGTGGGATATGCCAACACCTGGCTGCGTCCGCCGATCGATGTCTACGGCCAGGTGCCGGTGAGCCACTTCGACGGCGTCGACGTGAACTGGACGACGCAGGTCGCCGGCAAGAGCGTCTCGCTGCAGGCCTTCGGCGGCGAAGCCTCGTCGTACGTGCGTCAGACCAAGCTCGAGATCAAGAAGATGGTCGGCGTGAACGCCACCATCGAACTGGCCGACGGCCTGAACCTGCGCGTCGGCCATGCGCAGGGCAAGCTGACCGCGCACAGCGCCACCGTCGCCTCGCTGGTCGGCGCGCTGCGCCAGACGCCGTTCGCCTCCGTGGGCAACGAGATCGACCCGACCGACAAGGACGCCAGCTTCTCCGGCGTCGGCCTGACCTACGACGAAGGCCAGTGGGTCGTCGCCGCCGAGTACACCAAGCGCCGCAACGACTCGTTCGTGCCGGACACCACCGGCTGGTACACGACGGTCGGCTACCGCGTCGGCAAGTTCACGCCGTATGCGACCCTGTCGCAGCAGAAGACCGACAGCAGCAACGTCAACAACACGATTCCGGGCACGGTCGTCGTGGGCGGCCTGCCGCTGCGCGCCGTCGTCGATGCGGTGACCGCCGCGCAGAGCACGCCGCAGAAGACCATCGGTCTGGGCGTGCGCTGGGACGCCTGGCGCAACGTCGCCCTCAAGGCCCAGTACGACAGCATCAAGACCACCGGCGCCGGCCAGTTCTACAACGTCCAGCCGGGCTTCAACAACGAGCGCGTCGGCGTCTACAGCGTCGCCGTCGACTTCGTGTTCTAAGCATCAGAAGAAGAGGCCCCCATGCAGTTCAACATCATCAAGCCCGTGATCGGGGCGGCGTTGTTCGCCGCCGCCGTGGCCGCGCAGGCGCAAGTCGCGGTCGTGGTCAATCCGAAGAGCCCCGTCGCCAGCATGACCGCGGACCAGGTCGCGAGCATCTTCCTGGGCAAGTCCAACCAGTTGCCCAACGGCAGCGCCGCGCAGGCGGTGGACCTGCCCGACAGCGCCGCGGCGCGTGAGCAGTTCTATTCGAAGGCCACCGGCAAGTCGTCCGCCCAGGTCAAGGCCGCGTGGTCGCGCCTGGTGTTCTCGGGCAAGGGCACGCCGCCCAAGGAACTGGGCAGCGCCGCCGACGTGAAGAAGTTCGTCGCCGCGAATGCCGATGCCATCGGCTACATCGAGAAGTCGGCCGTCGACGGCTCGGTGAAGGTGGTGCTCAGCGTCGATTGACGCCGGCAACGGAGCGGCGAATGCCGCTCCCGCACCCGCCGCCGAGTCCGCGCAGACGGGCCGGTGGCGAGTGCCAGGCGCCGCGCCGGGAAACGGGGCGCCGCCGACGTCGGCGACAGGGCCGACGTCGTTGGGGATCGTTGGGGATCGTTGGGACAAGGATGAATTGGAGTCAGGCATGAACTTGAAGACCCGTATCGCGATGCTGCCCGTGCTGGCGGCGATCGTTTTCGCGGTGGGCATCGCGGTGGTGCTGTTCTTTTCGTCGCGGACCTCGGGCGCGATCCAGGCACTGGGCGAGGTCGACTATCCGTACCTCGTGGCCACCAACCAGGTGGCCGCGCAGCTCGAGGCCTTGGGCGGGACGATCCAGTCCGCCGTCGCCGAGGGCGAAAAGAAGCGCCTGGACGAAGCCGCCGAGCGTGCGACCGCCATGCGCAAGGTGATCGCGTCGATCAAGGCGATCCCGGGCCGCGCCGATGCCGGCGCGAAGCTGGAGACCGGCTTCGAGGCCTACTACGCCGCGTCGGTCGAGACCGCGCAGCTGTTCCTGGGCATCAAGCAGGGCGACCAGGCGGGTTCCATTCCCAAGATGCAGGCTGCGCAGAAGGCGCTGGAGCAGACGCTGGGCGACGCGCGCGCCGATGCGAAGACGACCTTCGACGCGACGCTGTCCAGCGCCGAGAAGGGCGTTGGCTCGGGCCTGTGGGCGACGGTGCTGAGCGGACTGATCGTCGTCGTGTGCCTGGGCGCCGGCTCGTGGCTGCTGATCACCAGCGTGTGGCGCCAGCTCGGCGGCGAGCCCGAGTACGCCCGCGACGTGATGCGCCAGATGGCCGAGGGCGACCTGTCGCAGACCATCCACGTGGCGCCCGGTGCCGAGGCCAGCCTGCTGGCGGCCGTGCGGGACATGTCGCAGGGCCTGTCGGCCATCGTCGGCAATGTGCGCAGCGGCACCGATTCGATGACGCTGGCGTCCCGCGAGATCGCCGCGGGCAATCAGGACCTGTCGGTGCGGACCGAGAAGCAGGCGGGCTCGCTGGAGCAGACCGCGTCCAACATGCAGCAGCTGACCGAGACCGTGCGCCAGAGCGCCGACGCGGCCAGCCAGGCGAACCAGTTGGCCGGCAGCGCGGCGGCCGTCGCGAAGAAGGGCGGCGAGGTCGTGGGTCAGGTCGTCTCGACGATGGACGACATCAGCGCGAGCTCGCGCAAGATCGGCGACATCATCGGCACCATCGACGGCATCGCGTTCCAGACCAACATCCTGGCGCTGAACGCGGCGGTCGAAGCGGCCCGCGCGGGCGAACAGGGCCGCGGCTTCGCCGTGGTCGCGAGCGAGGTCCGTTCGCTGGCCCAACGCAGCGCCGAGGCGGCCAAGGAGATCAAGACGCTGATCGGCGCGAGCGTCACCCGGGTCGAAGCCGGTTCGCGCCTGGTGCAGGATGCCGGCGCGACGATGGAGGAGATCGTGGCCAGCGTGCAGCGTGTCTCCGACATCATCAGCGAGATCACCGCGGCCTCCGTCGAGCAGAGCCAGGGCATAGGCCACGTCAACGAATCGGTGGTCCAGCTCGACCAGATGACGCAGCAGAACGCCGCGCTGGTCGAAGAGGCCGCCGCTGCCGCCAACAGCCTCGAACAGCAGGCCCGCACGCTGCAGTCCGCCGTCTCGACCTTCAAGCTGAACTGACGCACGCCCTGACCGAAGGCCCCGCCCCGGCTTGCGCCGGCGAGCGGTCCCAGAGGATCCCAAGACGCCTTCCTATAATCCTCGGCTTTTGCATCCAACCGAACGGGCCCTGCCTTGAAGTTCCTGATTGAAAACTGGTATCTCGTGCTGTCGGCCCTGGTGTCGGGCGGTCTGCTGCTGTGGACGTCGATGCGTGGCAAGGCGGGCGGCGTACCGACGGCCGAGGCGGTGCGTCTGGTCAACCGCGAGAAGGGTGTGCTGGTCGACGTGAGCGAGCTGGAGGAGTTTGCCGCCGCCCACGCCAAGGGTGCGCGCAACGTGCCGCTGTCCAGCCTGACTGGCACGGACCTCCCGGCCAAGCAACTGCCCAGCAACAAGGCCCTGCCGGTGGTGCTGATGTGCAAGACCGGCGCACGCGCGCAGCGCGCTGCTGGCATCCTTCAGAAACAGGGCTACGCGAACGCGGTCGCTGTCCAGGGGGGTCTGACCGCCTGGCGCGAGGCGAGTTTGCCTGTCGAGACGTCCGCGGCCTGACCGCCCTGGCGCCCGTGCCGGCATTCGGATTGCCGGAAGAGGGACGTCCGACACGATTCTTGGAGAACTGGCGATGGCCGCCGTGAAGATGTATACGACCCTGGTCTGCCCGTACTGCGTGCGGGCGAAGCACCTGCTCAAGCAGCGCGGGGTGAGCCAGATCGAGGAAGTGCGCGTGGACCTGGATCCGTCGCAGCGCGACGCGATGATCCAGCAGACCGGTCGCCGCACGGTGCCGCAGATCTTCATCGGCGAGACCCACGTCGGCGGCTGCGACGACCTGATCGCGCTGGACCAGCGCGGCGGACTGCAACCGTTGTTGCAGGCCTGAAGCCGTCCCACCCGAAGTCGTCGCCGATCTCCGGAAACCCCTCACCGGACTGTCGCGAACGCTCGGTCATAATGCCCGCCACGGCTCGCCGCTGGCGGGCTTTTTCATTTGGATGACCCCATGGCCGACGACAACAACGCTCCCGTGTTCCAGATCCAGCGCATGTACCTGAAGGACCTGTCGCTGGAGCAGCCCAACGCCCCGGCGATCCTGCTGGAGCAGGCTCAGCCGCAGGTCGACATCAAGCTCTCGCTGGCCGCCGAACCGGTCGCCGAAGGCCTGTTCGAAGTCAGCGTCACCGCCACCGTCACGACGACGGTGCAGGACAAGACCCTGTTCCTGATCGAAGCCAAGCAGGCCGGCATCTTCGAGATCCGCAACCTGCCGCAGGACCAGCTCGAAGGCATCCTGGCGATCGTCTGCCCGCAGATGATCTACCCGTATCTGCGCGCGATCGTCTCCGACGTCTGCACCCGCGCCGGCTTCCCGCCGGTGGTGCTGACGGAAGTGAACTTCCAGGCGATGTTCGAAGCCCAGCAGGCGCAGATGGCCGCCAACGGCCAGGGCGGCGAAGCCGTTCCGAACTGAGCCTCGGCCCATGAGCGCGCCGGCCTCGCGGATCTGTCCGCCGGCCGGCGTGTTTCATTGCGAGCGTCCTTTCATCGATCCTCCGAACCGACCATGACTGCTCCGCGCATGAAGATCAGCGTGCTCGGCGCCGGTGCCTGGGGCACGGCGCTGGCCATCGCCGCGAGCGCGCGCCACGAGGTGACGCTGTGGGCGCGCGACGCCGCCGCGATCGCCGCGATGCGCGCGGACCGGCGCAACGTCCGCTACCTGCCGGATTCGCCGCTGCCGGTGGACCTGGGGCTGACCGATGACCTCGACGGCGCGCTCGCGCATGGCCGCGACGGCTTGATCGTCATCGCGACGCCGATGTCGGGCCTGCGCGGCATGCTGGCGCGCCTCCCGGTGGGAGCGCGGGCGCAATGGCTGTGCAAGGGATTCGAGGCCGGTACCGGCCTGCTGGGCCACGAGATCGCCCGAGAGGTGGCGCCGCAACTGGCCACAGGCATCCTGTCGGGGCCGAGCTTCGCGCAGGAGGTGGCGGCCGGTCAGCCCACAGCGCTCGTGTCCGCCTCGGGCGACGCCGCGCTCGCGCAGCTGGGTGTGTCCGCCTTCCACAGCGAGCGCCTGCGCGTGTACTCGTCGGCCGATCCGGTCGGTGTTGAAGTCGGTGGCGCGGTGAAGAACGTGATGGCGATCGCCGTCGGCATCGCCGATGGCTTGCGGCTCGTCGCCGAGGCGAAGGGCGTCAAAGGCCCCGGCCTCAACGCCCGCGCCGCGCTGATCACGCGCGGGCTGGCGGAGATGCAGCGGCTCGCGCTCGCGCTGGGCGCGCAGCAGGAAACCCTGCTCGGGCTCGCGGGTCTGGGGGATCTCGTGCTCACGGCCACCGGAGACTTGTCGCGCAACCGCCGCGTCGGCCTGCTGCTCGCCGAGGGCCTGGACCTGCCCGGCATCCTCGTGAAGCTGGGGCATGTCGCGGAAGGCGTCTACAGCGCGCCAACCGTGCTGGCGCGCGCTAAGCGTGCCGGCGTCGACATGCCGATCACCGCCGCGGTGGTCGAGGTCCTGGAGGGGCGCATGACCACGCATGAAGCCCTGGACGCGCTGATGGGGCGCCAGGCCAAGTCCGAGTGGTGAATCGCCGTGGATGGATGGCCGCGGCCACGGCCACGGCCACGGCAGCCACGACTGCACTGGGCGCGTGGCCGTTGTCCGGGCGCGCCGCGACATCGTGGCCGTCGCGGCCGATCCGCCTCGTCGTGCCGTTCCCGGGCGGGAGTTCGCCGGACCTGATCGCGCGTTATCTCGCAGAGCCGCTGTCGCAGGCGCTCGGCCAGACGATCGTCGTCGACAACAAGCCGGGCGCCGGCGGCAACATCGGCACCGGCGCGGTCGCCAAGTCCGCGCCTGACGGACACACGCTGCTGTTCACGATCCAGGGGCCGTTGATCACCGCGCCGCTGTTGGCGAAGGCGTTGCCTTACGACCCGCAGCGCGACCTGCGCGCGGTCAGCTTCATCGCGAGTTCGCCGAATGTGCTCGTTGTGCCGCCGTCGCTCGGCGCTGACACGCTGGCGCAGTTCGTCGCGCTGGCAAAGCAGCGCGCGGGGGCGTTGAACTACGGCAGCATCGGCATCGGCAGTGCCGCGCATCTGGCGATGGAATCGTTCATCGCGCGCGCCGGGCTGAAGCTGGTGCACGTGCCGTATGCCGGCTTCCCGCAGGTCGTGAACGCGATGCTCGCCGGACAGATCCACGCGGGGTTCATGGTGCCGGCCATCGCGATGCCGCAGGTGAAGGCCGGGAAGCTGAAGGCGCTGGCGGTGACCAGCGCGGGGCGCTTCGGCGCGCTAGCGGAACTGCCGACGGTCGCCGAATCTGGATATCCCGGTTTTGAAGCCACGTCGTGGCAGGCGTTGCTGGCGCCGGCTGGAACGCCCGAGACGATCGTGCGTCGCGTGGCTGACGAAGTCATCCGCATCGTCCGCAGCGATGCCTTCCGACGCGAATTGCTGCCGCTCTACTTCAGCGCGGCAGGCACCTCGCCCGAAGGACTGGACAGCCTCATGAGCGACGAACGCAAGCGCTGGGGCGCGTTGATCCGTCAGCTCAAACTCGAACGCGAGTAGGCGTCCTGCGACGGCCGCTGGCCCTCACCCCCGCCCTCTCCCGCAAGCGGGAGAGGGAGTCAAACCTGCGCCGTTCCCACCCTCTCTCCCGCAAGCGGAAGAAAGGGTCAAACCTGCGCCGTTCCCACCCTCTCTCCCGCAAGCGAAAGAGAGGGGCCAACCTGCGCCGTTCGTACCCCCTCTCCCGCTTGCGGGAGAGGGTGGGGGTGAGGGCCAGCGGCGGTGGAAGTGCCGTAGTGGGTCGTCGGCGATCACACGCCATCGGCGTAGCCGTTCTGGCGCCACGCCTCGAAGACCGCGACGGCGACCGCGTTGCTGAGGTTCAGGCTGCGCTGCCCGTCGCGCATCGGCAGGCGCACGCGTTGCTCGAGCGGGAAACTGTCGCGCAAGGCCGTTGGCAATCCCGCCGTCTCGCAACCGAACACCAGCCAGTCGCCGGGCTTGAGCGCCACCGACGGCAGCAGCCGACTGCCGCGCGTCGTGAACGCGAACATGCGCGTCGCATCCGCCTGCTCCGCGGCGATGAAGCGCTCCCAGTCCGCATGCCGCAGCACCGGGGCGTACTCGTGATAGTCGAGCCCGGCGCGCTGCAGCAGCCGGTCCTCCATCGAGAACCCGAGCGGCTCGATCAGATGCAGCCGGCAGCCGGTGTTGGCCGCGAGCCGGATCACGTTGCCGGTGTTGGGCGGAATCTCCGGATGGACCAGCACGATGTTGAACATGGGGCGAAGCTCTCTCGACAGGGGTCAGGGCGTGCGCGCGGCGACCCAGGCCTGCACGTCGCGGGCGCCCGCGCGCTGCAAGGCCAGCGCAGCCTCATGCAGCGTGGCGCCGCTGGTCATGACGTCGTCGACGATCGCGACACGCAGGCCGTGCACCGGCTTCACGACGGCGAACGCGCCGCGCAGGTTGCCGCGGCGCTCGTCGAGCGGCAGCTGCGCCTGCTGGTCGGTGTGACGCACGCGCATCAGGGTCAGCGCGCAAAGCCGGGATTGTCGCTCGGCGTCCGGCGGCAGCACGAGGCGTCGCGCGATCTCGTGCGCCTGGTTGTAGCCGCGCTCGCGCAGGCGTTGGGCGGACAGCGGGATCGGCACGATCAGGTCGGGTGCCTCGGTCCGAGCCAAAGCCAGTGCCCGGGACAGCCGCGCCGCGAGCAACGGCGCGTGTTGGAGCCGCTCGCCGAACTTCAGGCCGAGCAGCAGCCGGTCCCAGGGGAACAGGTAATCCATCGCCGCTACGCAACGCGACAGCGGCATCGGATGCGACGCGCAACGGCCGCAACGCATCGCGTCCGTGGCGCGCGTGCCGGCTGGCAGCCGCAGGGCGCAGAGCGCGCAACGCGGTCCCGCGTCGACCGGGTGCCCGGACTCGCAGTCCTCGCACAGCGGACCGCGGCACCAGCAGCGGCAGAAGGCGCACTGGCCGGGCCAGAACCGCGCGAGGCCGCTTGCCATCGAGGATCGCGCCAATGACCGGCGCCGGAACAGGTCAAGCATGGCCGCCTACAATCCCGCTCCATGACTGGAGATGAGGCCTTGCCGCCGAGCACACAGCAGATCGATGCGGGCGCGGCGCGGCGGCAGCGCCGTCGCCTGGCCGCGTCGGACCAGGCCCCGTGGCTGCATCAGGAAGTGGCCACGCGCATGCTGGACCGGCTGCCGGTGATCCGGCTCCAGCCGACGGCCGTGCTGCAGAGCCGCCCGTCGATCGGCGGCGGCGACGAAGGGCTGCGCCAGCACTACCCGCAGGCGACCCAGCTGTGGCTCGAACCCGACGCCGAGGTGCGCGCGCTGCTCGCGCAGCGGCTCAAGCGCGGCTTCATGCAGTCGATGGTGGACAAGCTGCGCGGCAGCGCGCCCACCGAGCTCATCACCGAGCCGCCCGCCGGGGCCGCGCAACTGGCGTGGTCCAACATGGAACTGCATGCGGAGGCCGACAAGCCCGAACTTGTGAAGCGCTGGCACGCCGGCCTCGCGGTCGAGGGCTGCCTCATGTTCTCCTGCCTCGGCCCCGACAGCTTCATCGAGCTGCGCCCGGTCTTCGCCCGCGAGGGCTGGGGCCCCCCGGCGCCGGACTGGGTCGACATGCACGACCTCGGCGATCTCCTGGTGCATGCGGGCTTCGCCGATCCGGTGATGGACCAGGAGCACCTGCGCCTCACGTGGGCGTCGCCGCAGGACCTGCTGCGCGATCTGCGCGCCCTCGGCGGCAACCTGGCGCCCGCCCGTCTGCGCGGCCTGCGCACGACAGCATGGCGCGAGCGGCTCATGCACGCGCTCGAATCGCTGCGCGGCGCGGACGGCCGGCTGTCGCTGAGCATCGAACTGGTCTACGGCCATGCGTTCAAGCCTCAACCGAAGGTGAAGGTGGCGGCCACGACCGAGGTCTCGCTGGATCAGATGCGGGCGATGGTGCGCGGCGCGGGCAAACACTGACCCCCGTCCTTCGCGGGCTCGGCTAGCCCCGCGTTGCCAGAGGGCGAGAGCGCACCATTCTGCGGGTAATCCTGGGCGGTTTCGCGCGCTGCGCCCAGTCATAGTGCGCCAGGGGGGTGGGCTAGAATCCGCCCCCGACTGGAGTACGTCTGCTGGCCCCGTAGGTTTCCGCCATCGCCTGGCGCCGGAGCCCGCGCTACGAGCGGGCTCGAGCACCAAAGCCGCCTGGAGGAGACCTGGGTGACAAGAGCTTGAGAAAGACTGGATAAAGAGACGACCATGACGATTGAACACAGTTGTGTGCAACTGGGGCGCCGCTGCAGCCAGCTCGCGTTCGGCCTGACGGCCGCGCTGGCCAGCCAGGTCGCCTTGGCGGTCAACGACCTCCCCGGAGGTCCGGCCGTCAACCAGCTGAATCTGCACCCGCCGGTCACCAAGATCGCGCACGAGCAGATGTGGTTGCACAACATGATGCTGATCCTCTGCCTGGCGATTTTCATCGCCGTGTTCGGGGTCATGTTCTATTCGATCTTCAAGCATCGGAAGTCCAAGGGCGCCGTGCCCGCGAACTTCCATGAAAGCGTGAAGGTCGAGATCGCGTGGACCATCGTGCCCTTCATCATCGTCATCCTGATGGCGCTGCCCGCGACCAAGGTCGTCGTGGCGATGAAGGACACCACCAACTCCGACATCACGATCAAGGCCACCGGCTACCAGTGGAAGTGGGGCTACGACTACCTGAAGGGCGAGGGCGAGGGCATCGGCTTCGTCTCGACGCTGGACGCCTCGCAGCGCGCGCTGTCGGACTCCGGCCATCCCGGCCAGGTGGACAACTACCTGCTCAAGGTCGACAACCCGCTGGTGGTGCCGGTCGACAAGAAGATCCGCATCATCACCACCGCCGACGACGTGATCCATGCCTGGATGGTGCCGGCCTTCGGCGTCAAGCAGGACGCGATCCCGGGCTACGTCCGCGACACCTGGTTCAAGGCCGAGCAGGTCGGCGACTTCTACGGCCAGTGCGCCGAGCTCTGCGGCAAGGAGCACGCCTACATGCCGATCCACGTCAAGGTGCTCAGCGCCAAGGACTACAGCGCCTGGGTCGGCGAGGAACAGAAGAAGATCGCCGCCAAGGCGGACGATCCGAGCAAGGTCTGGACGATGGACGAGCTGCAGGCCCGCGGCCAGAAGCTGTTCGACGCCAACTGCGCGGTCTGCCACAAGGCCGACGGCAAGGGCGCGGGCCAGTTCCCGGCGCTGGACGGCTCGGCGATCGTGAAGGCGGACGACCACACCCAGCAGCTCCACCTGGTGCTGAACGGCAAGGGCCAGATGCCGGCCTGGAAGACGGTGCTCAAGGACAGCGAGATCGCCGCCATCGTGACCTATACGAAGAACGCCTGGTCCAACAAGACCGGCCAGATCGTGCAGCCGTCGGAAGTCGTGGCCGAACGCGCCAAGTGACCCGAACCGCCACCGAGGATTTGACATGAGTGCAGTGCTCGACCACCCGACCGGTCATGCCCATGACCATGACGATCACCACGACCACCATGCCCCGACGGGCTGGCGGCGCTGGGTCTTCGCGACGAACCACAAGGACATCGGCACGATGTACCTGCTGTTCAGCTTCACGATGCTGATGATCGGCGGCATCCTGGCGCTGTGCATCCGTGCCGAGCTGTTCCAGCCGGGCCTGCAGTTCTTCAATCCTGAGCTGTTCAACCAGTTCACGACGATGCACGGCCTGATCATGGTGTTCGGCGCGATCATGCCGGCCTTCGTCGGCTTCGCGAACTGGATGATCCCGCTGCAGATCGGCGCGGGGGACATGGCCTTCGCGCGGATGAACAACTTCAGCTTCTGGCTGATGATCCCGGCGGCGCTGATGCTGGTGGGCTCGTTCTTCATGCCCGGCGGCGCGCCGGCGGCCGGCTGGACGCTCTACGCGCCGCTGACGCTGCAGATGGGCCCGTCGATGGACGCGGGCATCTTCGCGATGCACATCCTGGGCGCGTCCTCGATCATGGGCTCGATCAACATCATCGTGACCATCCTCAACATGCGCGCCCCCGGCATGACGCTGATGAAGATGCCGATGTTCGCGTGGACCTGGCTGATCACCGCCTACCTGCTGATCGCGGTGATGCCGGTGCTGGCCGGCGCGATCACGATGACGCTGACGGACCGCCACTTCGGCACCAGCTTCTTCACGCCCGCGGGCGGCGGCGACCCGGTGATGTACCAGCACATCTTCTGGTTCTTCGGCCACCCGGAGGTCTACATCATGATCCTGCCGGCGTTCGGCATCGTGAGCCAGATCGTCCCGGCCTTCGCCCGCAAGCGCCTGTTCGGCTACGCCTCGATGGTGTACGCGACCGCGTCGATCGCGATCCTGTCCTTCATCGTGTGGGCGCACCACATGTTCGCCACCGGCATGCCGGTGACGGGCCAGCTGTTCTTCATGTACGCGACCATGCTGATCGCGGTGCCCACCGGCGTGAAGATCTTCAACTGGCTGGCGACGATGTGGCGCGGCTCGATGAGCTTCGAGGTCCCGATGCTGTGGGCCGTCGGCTTCATCTTCGTGTTCACGATGGGCGGCTTCACCGGCCTGATCCTCGCGGTCGCGCCGGTGGACATCCAGCTCCAGGACACCTACTACGTTGTGGCCCACTTCCACTACGTGCTGGTGGCCGGCTCGCTGTACGCGCTGTTCGCCGGCGTCTACTACTGGGGCCCGAAGTGGAGCGGCGTCATGTATTCGGAGACGCGCGGCCAGATCCACTTCTGGGGTTCGCTGATCTTCTTCAATCTGACCTTCTTCCCGATGCACTTCCTCGGGCTGGCCGGCATGCCGCGACGCTACGCCGACTATCCGATGCAGTTCGCCGACTTCAACGCGGTCGCCTCGATCGGCGCCTTCGGCTTCGGTCTGATGCAGGTCTACTTCTTCCTTGCCGTGGCCATCCCGATGATGCGCGGCAAGGGTGCGAAGGCGCCGCAGAAGCCGTGGGAAGCCGCCGAAGGCCTGGAATGGGAAGTGCCGTCGCCGGCGCCGTTCCATACCTTCGAGACGCCGCCCAAGCTGGACGTGACGGCCACGAAGATCATCGCCTGAGCGCCGCGGCACCGCAGCGGAACAAGAGGAACGATCCATGTCGCCGACGCCCGAGCAACGCAAGAGCAACCTGCGCCTGGCCCTCATCCTCGCCAGCGTGGCGGCGATCTTCGGGATCGGCTTCGTGGTCAAGATCGCGTTCCTCGGCGTGTCATGAGCGAACCGACCAAGCGCGCCAGCTGGATCCGCCGGGAGAACCTGCGGATGACCGGCAAGCTGCTGGTCGTGGTGGCGGTCATGTCCTGCTTCGGCTACGCCCTGGTGCCGATGTACCGCGCGATCTGCACGGCGCTGGGCATCAACGTGCTGTCGCTGTCGGAGCGCCAGCACGCGGTGCGCGCCGAGGACGTGAAGAACACGCAGATCGACTACAGCCGGACGATCTCGATCGAGTTCGACGCCAACGCCCGCGGCCCGTGGGACTTCAAGCCGGCCAAGCGCCACCTGACGGTCCATCCGGGCGAGCTGACGACGGTGATGTACACCTTCCAGAACATCCAGGCGCGGACCATGTCGGCGCAGGCGATCCCGAGCTACGCGCCCAAGCAGGCGACGCCGTACTTCAACAAGCTCGAGTGCTTCTGCTTCAACGAGTACACGCTGAAGCCCGGCGAGCAGAAGGAGTGGCCGGTGGTGTTCGTCATCGACCCGAAGATCCCGAAGGACGTGCGCACGATCACGCTGTCGTACACCTTCTTCGAGGTCGCGGGGAAGGGCAAGGCGCAGGCGGTCGCTCCGGCGAACGTGACGGGGAAGGCCCAGCCGGGCGCCTGAGCGCGGCGGGCCGTGTGGAACGACGACGCAGACGACGATGTGAACGACGGTGTGAACGACGATGTCCGATGACCTGAAGCCGGGCGAGGATCTGAAGCAGGCGATGCGCCGCAAGGGTTCGCTGCTGGGGACGTTCCGGGCGGTGGCCTGGTCCTTCTTCGGCGTGCGCAAGGGGTCGGGACACGAGGAAGATGTATCGCAGCTCAATCCGCTGCACGTGATCGTCGCCGGCGTCATCGTCGCGGCGGTGTTCGTGGTCGGATTGATCCTGCTGGTCCGCTGGGTGGTGAGCAGCGGTGCGGCAATGAACTGAGAACCGAGTTCGAGGAGAAGAACGCATGTCGGCAACGACGACTCATGGCAACACGCCTTATTACTTCGTGCCCGGCCCGTCGCGGCATCCGGCGATGGCCGCGTTCGGCCTGTTCTGGGTGATCCTGGGCGCGGGGCAGTGGATCAACGGCCACGACTGGGGCAAATGGTCGCTGCTGTTCGGGCTGCTGTGGTGGGCGTTCACGCTCAAGCAGTGGTTCGGCGACGCGATCCGCGAGAGCGAGAGCGGCCAGTACAGCGACCGCATCGACCTGTCGTTCCGCTGGAGCATGGGCTGGTTCATCTTCTCGGAGGTGATGTTCTTCGCGGCCTTCTTCGGCGCGCTGTTCTGGTCGCGCGGCTACAGCATCCCGACGCTGGGCAGCCTGGACAACGCGCTGCTGTGGCCGGACTTCAACGGCCTGTGGCCCAGCGTCGCGGCCGGCGCGACGGCCTCGCCGGCGGGCACGGTGGACGCGTTCGCGACGATGGGCCCGTGGCCGATCCCGACGATCAACACCGCGCTGCTGCTGACCTCGGGCATCACGCTGACCATCGCGCACCATGCGCTGATCGCCGGCCATCGCGCCAAGACGATCCTCTGGATGTGGATCACCGTGATCCTGGGCATCACCTTCCTGGGCTTCCAGGGCTACGAGTACTTCCATGCGTACCACGAGCTCAACCTGAAGCTGAACTCGGGCATCTTCGGCTCGACCTTCTTCATGCTGACGGGCTTCCACGGCTTCCACGTGTTCGTGGGCATGCTGATGCTGCTGTTCATCACGCTGCGGCTGATGAAGGGGCACTTCACGCCGGACCGCCACTTCGGTTTCGAGGGCGCGGCCTGGTACTGGCACTTCGTGGACGTGGTGTGGCTGGGCCTCTACGTCATCGTCTACTGGATGTGACCGCGCCACGCGGCGCGATCCCCTGAAAGAAGAAGCGCCGCTCGATGCGGCGCTTTTCCTTTGGTGGCGATCCGGTCGACGATCGGATCACGGGGCCGGATCAGGCGATGATCGCCTGCCGGTCACCGCTTGATCATTTGCCGATCGGCAGGCCGGTGGGGTGGATCCATCCCATCCAGGCGCTGAAGAGGATGAACAGGAACAGCGCCACCGACAGCCCGACGCGCACCGCCAGCGCGCGGGCCATGGTGGCCTTGCCCTTCTGCTTGCGCAGCATCAGGATGCCGGCCGAGAAGAGCGCGGCCAGGATGCCGATGAACGCGATGAGGACGATGACTTTCATGGCGGACGATTATTCCCATCCGGCCCCGGCGGGGCCATCGGGCCGGGCCCGAAGGCGTCACGCCGTCGTGGTGATCGCGACGATCGCCGGCGTGGCGGCGGGGCTGTCGCTCGGCAGCTGGCAACTCGATCGGGCCGATCAGAAAAACGCGATGCAGCGGGCGATCGACGAACGCGGCCGGGAAGCGCCGCTCGCGACGGCCGCGCTGCCGCGCGCGGACGAGCCGCTGCAGGCGGCGCTCGAACATCGCCGCGCGGCGGTGGCCGGCGAATGGGACGCGGCGCACGCGGTCTACCTCGACAACCGCGTGATGGACGGCCACACCGGCTTCTACGTGCTGACGCCGCTGAAGCTTGCCGGGCGCCAGGACGCGATCCTGGTGCAGCGCGGCTGGGCGCCGCGCAACGCGGCGCAGCGCGAGGCGCTGCCGCCGGTGTCGACCCCGACGGGCGAGGTGCGGATCGAAGGCCGCCTGGCGGCCTCCGTGTCCAAGGCCTATGCGCTGGGCCGGGACGCGGAGACGGGGACGATCCGGCAGAATGTGGACCTCGCGGCCTTGCAGGCCGAGACCGGTCTGCGGTTGCTGCCGCTGGTGCTGCTCCAGACGGAGCCGGACCGGATGATGCCGTCGGGCGGCGCGGCGCCCGCGTCGCAAGCCGCCGACGGCCTGCACCGGCACTGGCCGCCGCCTGCGGTCGATGTCCACAAGCATTACGGGTACGCGTTTCAATGGTTTGCGCTTGCGGCGCTGATCCTGGGTCTTTATGTCTGGTTCCAAGTCCTCGCTCCGTACCGCGCTGGCCGAGCCGCCCGTGCCACCAAGGTCCCCGATGAACAGCGCGATGCGTGACGAGCACGACCATGGCCGCGATGCCGCCCCGGCGCCCGTCGACACGCCGCTGCCGCCGGACGGTCCGGTGACGATGGCCGTCCATTCGGTGCCGATGCCCGACCTCGATCCGCCCCGGCGCTCGCGTTGGATGCTGTGGCTGGTGATGGCGGTCTGCGCGGCGCCGGTGATCGCGTCGTACTTCAGCTTCTACGTGCTGGACCTGCGCGGCCGCGCCTACAGCGACCTGATCACGCCGACGCGCGATCTGCCCGCGGCGATGGCGTTGACGACGCTGGAAGGCGCACCGGTGGCGGCCGAATCGCTCAAGGGCCAATGGCTGCTGACCTACGTGCCGGACCGCGCGTGCGACGAGGCCTGCGAGCGCATGCTCTTCATGCAACGCCAATTGCGCGAGATGCTCGGCAAGGACCGCGACAAGCTCGACAAGCTGGTGCTGGTGCCCGACGACGTCACGCTGACGGCGGCGCAGATCGATGCGCTCACCGGCCACGGTGCACCGGCGACGGTGCTGCGCGCGCCGCGCGCCGCGATCGAGGGCTGGCTGATGGCCGCGCCGGGACGTCGCATGGGCGAGCACCTGTTCCTGGTCGATCCGATGGGGCGCTGGATGCTGCGTTCGCCGGCATCGCCGGAGCCGTCGCCGCTGAAGAAAGACCTGGAGCGCCTGATGCGCGCCAACGCCGGCTGGGACAAGCCCGGCCGGTGATGACGAGGACAGCCCGCGCATGAACGGATTGGCGATCGGTTTCGATTTCGAGCCGCTGCTGGAGCTGCTGGCGATGGCCGCGCTCGTCGGCGCGGTGCCGCTCGTCGGGTGGCAGTGGCGGCATCGCGGCGACACCGCGGCCAAGCGGCTGCGCGCGCTGACGGTGCTCGCGACCTTCCTGACCTTCGACCTGATCCTGATCGGCGCGCTGACGCGGCTGACCGATTCCGGCCTGGGCTGCCCGGACTGGCCGGGCTGCTATGGCAGCGCCTCGCCGATCGGCGCGAAGGCAGAGATCCTCGCCGCCCAGACGGCGATGCCGACCGGGCCGGTGACGCACGGCAAGGCGTGGATGGAGATGCTGCATCGCTACATGGCGGGCGGCGTCGGTTTCCTGCTGGTGGTGCTGGCGGTGCTGAGCTGGTGGGTGTGGTGGCGCGGCCGCCGCACCGGTGAGGCGACGCCGTCGCCGTGGTGGGCCACGCTGTCGCTGGTCTGGATCCTGGTGCAGGGGTTCTTCGGCGCCTGGACGGTGACGATGAAGCTGTTCCCGGCGATCGTGACGGCGCACCTGCTGCTGGCGCTCGGGCTGCTGATGCTGCTGGCCTGGCAGGCCGAGTCCTATGCGCCGAAACCGCTGGCCTGGCCCCCGGGCCTGCGACGCGCGTTCGCGGCCTTCACGGTGCTGGCGATCGCGCAGGTGGCGCTGGGCGGCTGGGTCAGCACGAACTACGCGGTGCTGGCCTGCCAGGACTTCCCGACCTGCCAGGGACAATGGCTGCCGCCGACCGACTTCGGACACGGCTTCACGCTGTGGCGCGAGCTGGGTCGTGGTGCCCACGGCGGCTGGTTGCCGTTCGAGGCGCTGACCGCGATCCACCTGGCGCATCGTGGCGGCGCGATGATCGTGTTCGCCGCGTTGCTGGCGCTGGCCTGGGCGCTGTGGCGCCAGGGCGGTGCCGAGGCGGGCGGCGAGGGCCGCGGCAACGGGGATCGCGGCGGTGACGGTCTCGACGCCCGTCGCTGGGCGCGCCGTCTGCTGGCGGTGGCCGCGTGGCAGTTGGCCTCGGGCTTGTCCAACGTGGTGCTGGGGTGGCCGCTGCTGGCCGCGCTGGCCCATACCGGCGGCGCCGCGGCGCTGCTGCTGATGTGTGCGATCGTGCTGGCGCGGCTGCGTGCCGGCCGGACAATCACTGTGATTGAGCCGGAGCCCGTGCGCGCCGGCATCCTGACGATGGGTTCGAAATGAGTTCCGCGACGCAGGCCGCCATGCCCTCCCGCTGGTGGCAGTTCTACCAGCTGACCAAGCCCCGGGTCGTGCAACTGATCGTGTTCTGCGCGGTCATCGGCATGGCGCTGGCGATCCCCGGCCTGCCGCAAGGCCAGGAGTGGGTGCGCCTGATCGCCGGCACCGGCGGCATCTGGCTGGTGGCGGGCGCGGCGGCGGCGTTCAACTGCCTGATCGAGCAGCACATCGACGCCAAGATGAAGCGCACCGCGTGGCGGCCGACCGCGCGCGGCGAGCTCAGCCGCAACCAGACGCTGCTGTTCTCGGGCGGGCTGTGCGCGTTGGGCTCGGCGATCCTGTACGTGCTGGTGAACCCGCTGACGATGTGGCTGACCTTCGCGACCTTCGTCGGTTACGCGATCATCTACACGATGGTCCTGAAGCCGATGACGCCGCAGAACATCGTGATCGGCGGCGCGTCGGGCGCGATGCCGCCGGTGCTGGGCTGGGCGGCGATGCGCGGCGAGCTGGGCTCGGAAGCCTGGCTGATGTGCCTGATCATCTTCCTGTGGACGCCGCCGCACTTCTGGGCGCTGGCGCTGTATCGCAGCGAGGACTACCGCAAGGCCGGCCTGCCGATGCTGCCGGTGACGCACGGCAACGAGTTCACGCGGCTGCAGATCTTCCTCTACACCTGGGTGCTGTTCGCGGCGACGCTGCTGCCGTTCCTGACGGGCATGAGCGGCTGGCTCTACCTGGCCGCGGCCCTGGTGCTGGGGCTCATGTTCTGCCATCACGCGTTCAAGCTGTGGCGGGCATATTCGGAAGCGCTCGCGCGCAAGACCTTCATGTTCTCGCTCCTGCATCTGTCGCTGCTCTTCGGCGCGCTGCTGCTGGACCACTACGTCAGTCCCTGGATCAGTTGAGCTGCCTCGGATGTCGGGACCTTCTTTCGGATCGGATGTGTCGATGATCTCGCGACGTTCTCTCGGACTCGGCGCTTTGGGGAGCCTCTGTGCCCTCGGCGCGGCGACGCTGCTGTGGGGCTGCGACAAGCTGGGTTTCTCCTCGGCGCCCAAGGCCAGCTTCCAGGGCGTGGACCTGACCGGCGCGGCCTACGCGCGCGGCTTCAGCCTGCCCGACCAGAACGGCAAGACGCGCACCCTGGAAGACTTCAAGGGCAAGGTCGTGGTCGTGTTCTTCGGCTTCACGCAATGCCCGGACGTCTGCCCGACCACGTTGGCCGAACTGGCGCAGGTCAAGAAGGCCCTCGGGCCGGACGGCGACAAGGTCCAGGGTGTCTTCGTCACGGTCGATCCGGAACGCGACAAGCCCGAACTGCTGAAGGCCTACCTCGAGAGTTTCGACCCCGGCTTCGTCGCGTTGCGCGGCACGCCGGAACAGCTCAAGGAAACGGCCAAGGAGTTCAAGATCTACTACGCCAAGGTGCCGGGCAAGACACCCGACAGCTACACCATGGACCACACGGCGGCGAGCTTCCTGTTCGATCCGCAGGGGCGGGTGCGGGTGTTCTCGCGCTATGGGGCGGGGGCGCAGGCGCTGATGGGCGACATCAAGGCGCTGATCGCCGGCCAATAAAGACGAAGGCCCCGCGAGCGGGGCCTTGTTCATGGTGCGTCGATCAGGTGCTCAAGCGGCTTCCGCCACCATCGCCTTGCGCATCTTCTTCATCGCGGCAACTTCGATCTGCCGGATGCGTTCCGCGGAGACGTCGTACTCGGCCGCCAGTTCGTGCAGCGTCATGCCGCCCGAGCCGTCGTCGTTGACGTTCAGGTAGCGCTCCGTGACGATGCGGCGGCTGCGGTCGTCGAGCAGGTCAAGCGCCTTCTGCAGGCCGTCGCTCGCCAGTCGGTCGCGCGACTTCGACTCGATCACCCGCGTGGGTTCCTGCGTGTCGTCCGCCAGGTAGGCGATCGGCGCGAAGGTCTCACCATCGTCGTCGGTCTGCGGCTCCAGCGCGACGTCGCCGCCGGAGAGCCGCGTCTCCATCTCGACCACGTCCTCGGGCTTGACGTTCAGCTCCTCCGCCACCAGGGCGATCTCGGCTTCCGTCAGCGAGGTGCGCTGCTGGTTCTCGGCGTGTTCCTTCAGGGCGTGCTTCTTCGAGCGCAGGTTGAAGAACAGCTTGCGCTGCGCCTTGGTCGTCGCGACCTTGACCATGCGCCAGTTCTTCAGGATGTACTCGTGGATCTCGGCCTTGATCCAGTGCATCGCGTACGAGACCAGACGGACGTTCTGCTCCGGGTCGAAGCGCTTGACCGCCTTCATCAGGCCCACGTTGCCTTCCTGGATCAGGTCGCCCTGCGGCAGCCCGTAGCCCAGGTACTGGCGCGAGATCGACACCACCAGCCGCAGGTGCGACAGCACCAGGCGACCCGCGGCGTCCACGTCGCCATGCGTCTTCAGACGCGTGGCGTAATCCTTCTCTTCTTCCGGCGTCAGCAGCGGAATGTGATTGATCGCCGTGATGTACGCATCCAGGTTCCCGAGCGATGGCACGAGGGACCAGGGATCGCGGACCTTCAATGCAAGGGTGTTGGACATGTGTTCGTTGCTCCTGGTTCGGGACGGTCCTCCGACCCGACGCCGTGAATATTAGCACTCATGCGGGAGGAGTGCTAAGGCTCGCGGAATCGGGCGGATCGGGGGAGGGCTACCCATGCAAACCAGTGTGTGCCCGCCGTCTTAGGATCCACTTAAGTCATTGATCTGCCGAAGAAATCGGCAGCTCAAAGCTGAATGTCGTCCCCTCGCCGACGGTGCTGCTCACCCGCAGCCGGCTGCCCATCAATTCCAGCAGCCGCTGCGTGATCACCAGCCCGATGCCGGTGCCCTCGATGCCGCTGACCTCCCGGCCCAGCCGGTTGAAGGGCTGGAACAACTGCGCCATCTGGGCCTCGGACAGGCCGGCGCCGGTGTCGGTCACGCTGAATTCAACCTGCCCATCCGCCGTCTGTCCTATTTGCCCCGTCTGCCCTGTCTGGCCCGTCCGCCGCGTCCGGAGCCAGACGCGCCCCCCGTCGCGGTTGTACTTGACGGCGTTGCTGAGCAGGTTGGTCAGGATCTGCTTGAGGCGCGTGGCATCGGCACGCAGCCGGTGGACGTCCGGCGCGAGCTCGACATCGATGGCCACCCCGCGACGCTGCCGCTGGGTCTCGATCATCGCCAGGCTGTCCGACACGATCGGCGCCAGATCCTGGTCGCCGATCTGCACGTGCAGACCGCCGGCGTCCAGCCGCGACAGGTCCAGGGTGTCGTTGATCATCGCCAGCAGGTGCCAGCCCGACTGCTGGATCTGCGCCAGCCACCCGCGCTGCCGGGGGCTGAGCGTCGAATCAGGGTCCGATTCGAGCAACTGCGAGAACCCCAGCATCGCGTTCAGCGGGGTGCGCAGTTCATGGCTCATCCGCGAGAGGAATTCGTTCTTGGCGCGGTTGGCGGCCAGCTCCGCCTCGTGGATGCGCTCCAGCTCGGCGAGCCGGAGTTGCTCGCCGATGTCCTCGACCACGCCCAGCAGCCGCGACGGCTGCCCCTGCGCGTCGCGCAGCAGGCTGACGGTGGAACGGACCGTGATGACCTGGCCCTGGCCGCCGATGTAACGCTTGATGCGGCTGTAGCGGCCGATTTCGCCCCGGATCAGCGCCATGCCCAGGCGGCCGTCCTCCGCACGGTCCTCGGGATGGGTGATCGCCATGATGGAGCGCGCCTGCAGCTGCTCGGCGCTCATGCCCAGCAGCTGGCAGAAGTAGGGGTTGATCTCCTGCGGCCGGGCCTTGAGGTCGCAGGAGACGACGCCGATGGGCGCGTGTTCGACGATGGTCCGGAAGCGTTCCTCGCTGACGCGCAGGCGATGGGTGGCCTCCTCGACGCGGCGGGCGACCCGCGCGGTGCTGCCGGTGACCGACAGCAGCAGCAGGCCCAGCAGCGCGGTGCCGACCAGCCCCGCGATCGCGAAGGGCAGGGCGGCGCCGCCGTCGAGGGCCGGCAGCCCCGACGGGTTGTAGACGACCAGGCGCCAGGCGCGCCCGGCGAAGTCGATGTCGCGCGACTGGCTCGGCAACTCGGCGGGCAGGTGGCGGCAACGCTCGTCGCCTGCCAGCAGCGGACGATGGGTGCCGGCGGTGGTGTCGATCAGGCAGTAGTCGAGCCGCCCGGCGAGGGCCGGCAGCGCGTCGTGCAGCAGCGCCTCGGGACGCAGCGTCGCGAAGGCCACTCCGATCGGTTTGCGGGCGCGCCCCGCGGTGTCGCGCGGATCCGTGAAGCCGCCCTCGTAGAGCGCGCGGTAGACCACGACGCCCATCAGCGTCACGCCCGCGTCCTGCGACAGCGGAAAGCTTTCGCTGGCCGCCGGCTCGCCGGTCGCCATCGCGCGCTCCTGCGCGGCGCGCGCCTGCGGGATGTTGCGGATGTTGGCGCCCATCGCCGGGCGGTTGCGGGCGAAGGGCGCGATGAGCCGGATCGGCAGGCGGTCCTCCGCCGGATCCTGGTCCAGGTCGCCCGGCCGGCGCCGCTCATAGACGCGATAACCGACGTAACCGTCGGCCTGGGCCGCGCGCTCGAAGGCGGGGACGTCGCGCGGCGGCACCAGCGGCGCCCAGCCCACCGCGTAGACGGCGCCCCCGGCACGCGCGCGCTCCGCATGGGCGCGCTCGAAATCGCTGCGGCTGATGCCGGGCGCGACCAGCAGCAGGCTGTGGTTGGCTTCGAGCGCGTTCAGCGGCATCGCCAGCCTGTCCGAGAGCGTGTTCAGCGCATTGACCGCCTCGAGGTCGAAGGCGTGACGCCGCCGGCCCTCCTCGTTGCGGGCGACATGCAGGGTGGCGCCGAACAGCAGCACGCAGGCGGTCAGCATCGGCAGCGCGACGCTCAGCCGGCGCGGCGCCCAGTGCCTGCGCGGCAGGCCGAACAGCGCCAGCGACACCGGCGCGCCGATGAGCACGCCGATCGCATCGCCGACCCACCAGGCGAACCAGTGCGACGCGACCTGCGCCGGCCCGATGGCGCCGCTGATCCACAGCGCCGCGACGCCGAAGCTCGGTCCGACGAGGCAGGCGACGCCGGCGGTCGCGGTGAGGAAGCGCACCAGCTCGGCAGGCTCGCAGAGCGGCGGATGTTCGCCGGCCCAACGCCTCGCGAGCCAGGCGCCCAGCCATGCCTGCAAGGCGCCGCCGAGGCCCACGAGCAGGTGCTGCAGCGGTTGGATGTGCGAGCGCTCGATCCCGAGCGTGAGGCTGACCGCCGCGCCGCCGATCGCGATGCCCGGCAGCGCGCCGGGCCCCCAGCGCAAGGCGGCGGCGACCGCGAGGCCGGCGGCGGGATAGATCGGGGAGACGAAGTCCGGCGGCAGGATGAGCTTGAGCGCCAGCACGCCGAGCGCGGCGTAGGCCAGCGCGAGGGCGATGTTCAGGAGCACCAGGCGGACCGCGTCGCCGGACCCGCCGGGCGGCGACCCCTGGCCGGCCTCGTCGAGCGCCAGCGCGATCGAGGCGGAGGTGGCGGGCGCGGCGCCCGCGCCGCTCGGGGTGCTTTCGGTAGACGGAGCGGGAGAGGACGCGTCGGTCATGAACGCCAGCCTACCCTTGCCGCGACCCGCCTGATACGCCGGATTGCCCCCGGATCGGGCGCTTGTCCTGCCAAACCAACGGCCTCATGCCGGGCTCATGCCGGGCTCATACCGCCTTGCATGCCGCCCCGCATGCCGACCTCATGCCGCCCCTCATGCCCGCAGGTCCCATCCCAGGCCCAGGCTTTTCTGCAGGGCGACGAAGTCCTTCAGCAGCGCGGACTCGCCGTCCAGCGCCTTCAGCCGCACCTCGATGTCGCGGCGCTGCGCGTCGAGCAGGTCGATCTGGCTCGCGGCGCCGGCCTGGCGGCGTTGCCGCGTCAAGTCCAGCGTCCGGCCCGTGGCGCCTTGTTGTGCGAGCAGATGCTGCACCGATTGCCGCTGCCGGCCGAAGCGCGCCAGGGAGGTGTTGGCATCCTGCAGCGCGCCGAGCACGGCGGACCGGTAGTTGGCGATGGCCTCGTCGCGGTCGGCTTCGGCCCCGCGCACCGCGGCGGCTGTGCGGCCGAAGTCGAGGAAGTTCCAGCTCAGGTAGGGGACGGCGGCGAGCGCCAGGTTGTCCGTGCGCAGCAGCTGGCCGGGGGAGGTCCCGGCGACGCCGAGGTTGCCCAGCAGGCTGAGCTTGGGGAAGTACTTCGCCGTCTCCTGGCCGATCTGCGCGTTGCGTCCGGCGAGGCGGCGCTCCGCCGCGCGGATGTCCGGGCGGCGCTGCAGCAGCGACGCGGGATCGCCGATGGCGACGCTGTCCGGCGCGTGCGGCAGCTCGGGCGTCGTGGCGGACAGCTGCTCATCGAGCGCGCCGGGCGCTTGAGCCGTCAGCAACGCGAGCCGGTCGAGGGCGGCGGCGATCTCCGCCGCCACGTCGGCGAGCGAGGCCCGTGTCACTTCAAGCTGCTGGGTGCGTTGCTCGACGTCGTCGGCCGTCGCGACGCCCTGGTCGCGTCGCTGCCGCACCAGCGTCAGCGCCTGCGCGTCGAACGCGGCCGTGTCGCGCAGCAGTGCCTGGCGGCCTTGCTGGGCGCGCAGGCCGACGTAGGTCGACGCCACTTCCGCCGCCAGCGACACCTGGGCGTCGGCCAGGTCCGCCTGCACCGCCTGCGCCTGCGCCGAGGCGGCCTCGACCGCGCGCCGCGTGCCGCCGAAGAGGTCAACCTCCCACGTCGCGTCGAAGCCGACGCTGTAAAGATGCAGCGAGTTCTCGTGGTCGGTGCCCGGCCCTTGCCAGACGCCCGCCCCCAGGGCCGAGGCCGAGCCCTTCGGCGGGCCGTTGGCCTCCTGCGCGCTGAACGCGGCGCGTGCGGAACGCAGACGGGCTTCGGCGGCCTGCAGCGTCGGGCTCTGGCTCAGCGCCTGCTCGATGAGTCCATCGAGCGTGGCATCGCCGAGCGCCCGCCACCACGCCGCCGCGACGGGCGAGGGGGCATCGGCGGAGGCCTGAGGCGTTGCGCCCGTCGCCCCGTCGTCGCGCTTGAGGCGCGATTGCTGGAGCGCATCGCCTGCGACGGCCGGCGCGCCTTCGTAGTCGGGGCCGACCGTGGTGCAGCCGGCGAGCAGCAGCATGGCGGCTGCAGCCGCCACAGCGGACAGCGTCGTGAGCGTGGTGAGCCGGAGCGGTCCCGAGAGCCGGAAGCGGGAGCGCGGGACGGAGAGGTGAGGAAAGTGGAACATGGGAATTTCAATGCGCGTCGTTGGGCACCGGCGCCTTGCCGGGCTGCTGCGGTGTCTTGAGCGTCAGCGCCAGCGGCACGCAGAGCAGCAGCGCGGCGGCGAGCACGTAAAAGGTTTCGGAGAAGGTCATCACGCTGGCCTGCTGATGGATCGTCAGCACCAGTTCCTTCATCGCCTGCAGTTGCGCGTAGGCGAAGTCGCCCACTTGCGCGAAGTGGCTGGCGGCGCTGCCGGCGAGGCGCTCCTGCACCAGCGTCGAATTGGCGTTCAGCGTCTCGCCCAGCCGGTCGATGTGCAGGCTGTTGCGGCGGTCGATGAAGGTGCCGATGACGGCCAGGCCGACGGAGCCGCCGAGGTTGCGCGCCATGTTGTAGATGCCGGCGGCGTCGCCCGATTCCTCGCGCGTGACCGTGGCCATCGACGCCTGGTTGAGCGGCATCATGCAGAGCATCTGGCCGACGCCGCGCAGAAGCTGCGAGCCGATGAAGTCGTGGCCGACGCTCTGGGCGGTGAGGCTGATGTCGAGCAGGCAGCTGGCCGCGAACGCCGCCAGCCCCAGGATCACCATCACGCGCAGGTCGACCCGCGAGATCAGCCGCGGCAGGATGGGCATCATCAGGAAGGCCGGCAAGCCGGCCAGCAGCATGATCGCGCCCGACTGCTGCGCGTTGTAGCCCGCGATCAGCGCCAGGAACTGCGGCACCAGGTAGGAGATGCAGTACAGCCCCGCGCCGACGGTGAACACGATGACGATGACGCTGGCGTAGTGCCAGTTGCGCATCAGCTTCAACCGCAGGATGGGCCGTGCCGCGTAGCGCTGCGAGAGCGCGATCATCGCCATCCCGATCGCCGACACCAGGCTCAGCGTGAGGATCAGCGAGGACTCGAACCAGCGCTCGCGCTGGCCCTCCTCGAGCACCACGGTCAGCGTCGACAGGCCGACCGCGAGACCGACGATGCCCAGCCAGTCGGCGCGGATGAACTCCTCCAGGTGCATGCGTTGCGCCGGCAGCCCCAGCAGCAGCAGCGTGAGCAGCGCGGCGCAGACCGGCACGTTGATGAAGAAGCACCAGTGCCAGCTGGCGTTCTCGGTCAGCCAGCCGCCGAGCACGGGTCCCAGCAGCGGCCCGAGCAGCACGATCAGCCCGAACAGCGTCATGCCGACGGGGAGCTGATGCCGCGGCAAGCGCGTGCGGATGATGGTCTGGGCGGTGGGGATCATCGCGCCGCCGGTGAAGCCCTGGCCGATGCGCGCGAGGATCAGCATCGGCAGGCTGCCCGAGAGGCCGCACAGCACCGAGAAGAAGGTGAACAGCGCCGCGTTGCCGACCAGGAAGTTGCGCAGCCCGAAGACGCGCGTGAGCCAGGCGGCCAGCGGGATCATGACGATCTCCGACATCAGGTAGCCGGTCGAGATCCAGGTGCCCTCGGTGCCGGTCGCGCCGATCGCGCCCTGGATCTGCGGCAGCGCCGAGTTGGTGATGGAGATGTCCAGCGTCGCCATCAGCGCGCCGAGCGCGCCGGCCGCGACGGCGATCCAGTCGCCGGTGCCGGCGTTGGGTTCCGCATGCGGCGCGACGCCGGAAGCGCGTGGCGCGCTCGAAGCGTTCGACGCACCGGGAGCACCGGGAGCAGCAGGCGCGGCCGGCGATGCGGCCTCAGCCATGGCGGGCCCCGCGCGTGTCGACGTCGGTGGTCACCGAGAGTCCGGGCAGCAGGCGGTCGCGCAGCGCCGGATCCGCCTGCGGGTCGAGCTGCACGCGGATGCGCACCGGCACGCGCTGGACGATCTTCGTGAAGTTGCCGGTGGCGTTCTCCGACGGCAGCAGCGCGAACTGCGCGCCGGTGCCGGGCGAGAAGCTCTCGACGACGCCGTGCAGGTCGAGGTCGGGCAGGGCGTCGACGTGCAGCGTCACCGGCTGGCCGGCGCGCATGCGCCCGATCTGCGTCTCCTTGAAGTTGGCGACGAGGTACACGTCCTGCGTCGGCACCACGGTCATCATCCGCGTGCCCGGCTGCACGAACTGCCCGACGCGCACGGTGGTGTCGCCGATGCGGCCGTCGATGGCGGCGCGCACGACGGTGTCGTCGACGTCGAGGTGGTTCTGGCGCAGCGCGGCCGCGGCGGCCTCGACCTGGGCCTTCGACTGCGCGACCTGCGCCTCGCTCGACTTCAGCCGGCCGTCGGCGGCCTTCACCGCCGCCTCGGCGGCGGCCAGGCTGGCGGCGGCCTGGTCGCGGGTGTTGCGCAGTTCGGCCAGACGCTCGGCGGTGGTCGCGCCGGTGGCGGCCAGCGGCGTGTGGCGCGTCACCTCGTCCTGCGCATGCGCCAGCGCCAGGCGCGACGCCTCGGCCTGGGCGCGGGTCTGCGCCAGCTGGCCCTGCTGCTGGAGGATGTCCGCCTCGAAGCGGCGGATGTCGGCCTTGCGGCCGTCGATGGTCGCCTGCGACTGGTCGGCGGCGGCCTGGTACTGGCGGGCGTCAAGCTTCACGAGCGGATCGCCGCGCTTCACGGCCTGGTTGGCGACGACGTACACCTGCGTCACGTAGCCGCCGACCTTGGGCGCGGCGGTGACGCTGTCGGCCTTCAGGTAGGCGTCGTCGGTGGTCTCGATGAAGCGGCCGGTGGTCCACCAGTGGATGCCGTACGCGCCGGCGGCGACGAGCGCCGCCGCGGCGATGACGAGCAGCACGGGCCTGCGATTCGAGGACGGCTTGGCGGGCGGCACCGGGGCCGAGGCGGGGGAGGACGCCGGGACGTCAGGCCCGTTCGGGCTGGCGGAGGTCTGGGAAGACATGGGAGGGGCCGGCTGGACCGGCTCGCAGAATTATTCCGGTCGCTATCTTTTTCCAGTTGGAAGATTTCTGTCAACTGGTATATTTTTGACTTCAGCCAGCTTTACACATGACCGAACGTCCCGTCCGAGCCCCCCGACACCGCGCCGACGCCGCCTATGCGCGCGGCGAGGAAACGCGCCGCCGCATCATCGACGTGGCGTTGCGGCTGTTCAGCGAGCGGGGTTTCGAAGGGGCGTCGACGCGGGAGATCGCGAAGGCGGCCGGCGTGAACGCGCCGGCGCTGCAGTACTACTTCGACAACAAGGAAGGCGTGTACCGGGCCTGCGCGCAGTACATCGCGGACAGCTCGGCGGCGCATTTCGGGCCGGTGGTGGCGCGGACGAAGGCGGTGCTCGACGACCCGGCGGCGACGCCGGGCGATCTCTTCGAGGCCTTCGGCGTGATGCTGGACGCGCTGACCGATTTCCAGCTGCTGCCCGACGACGCCGAGTACCGCCGGCTGTTCATCGCGCACGAGCAGATCGGCCATGCACCGGGCGTGCTGTTCGAGATCTTCGACAAGACGATGCGCCCGCAGATGGGCGAGCTCTCGGCGCGCGTGGTCGCGCGCTACTGCGGCATGCCGGAGAAGGACCCGCTGCTGGCGATGCGCGTGATGATGCTGTGCGGACAGGTGATGGTGTTCTCGCTGGGGCGGCGGACCATGCTGACCAAGCTCGGCTGGGAGCGCTTCGGGCCGGAGGAGGTCGCGACGATCAAGCGGTCGTCGCGCGAGCACAGCCGCGTGCTGATGGACAGCTGGCGCGAGGAATCCGGCAAGGCCCGACGGTCGACGTCCTGACGACAGGACGCGCGGAATGAAAAACGCCCGCGACGGCGGGCGTTGGGAGGACCGATCGGCGAGCCGATCCGGAGATCCGGCGGGTCAGACGTTGGACGCCTACCCAAGAGTGGATGGCTATGGACACTGCGCTAAGCAGTTGTCCTGAAATAGCTTTTGAGGGCTTGGCGATGTCCATGGCGACCACGGCCACATTAGGCCAAAGTTCCTGCGAATGGTTAGGGACGTGGCAATCCTCGGCACGGCCATCGTGTTCATCCGCCCTCGAACTTGCGCAGACGTGCCTCCATTTGATCGCGCTCCTCCAGCAGTTCCAAGATGACGGCATGCGCGCTCGTGATCTGAGACTGCGCTGCGTCCCTCTGCGCCTCTGTGACCTTCAGCCGCGCCTTGAGATCTAGTCTCTGGTGCCGGAGCTGCGCCCTCTGGGTCCGCCGTGCTTTGTCGGCCTCCCTCGCGATATCGACGTATGCCTGGATCTGCCTGACAACACCCGGGTAGCGCTCTTTTCTCAGAGCGGAAGGATCCACGCCAGCCTCTTTTGCAACATTGTTCTGCGAGACGGGGCTGCCAATTGGTAACTTTACTGGCGCGCCATCAACCAACCTCTTGAAGGCTTCGAGAAAGCGCTGCTCTGCCGAGCTACGCTGCTGTGACATTGATAAATCTCCGCATGCCTTCCACTTCCATTTCCAAGAGCGCCCTACGAGCGGGACCAATGTCGTCAGTGGTGAGGCGCTTCTCCAGTTCGCTTTTCTGCATTTCAATTGTGGCTCGTTTGCCTCTGTCGAAAATCGCATCGCGACATGCCTTCTCGCCATCTCCACCCGAACAGCGAGAAATGGACTCGATCCCTCCGTAGTCGCAATCACCTACTTTTACGCAACCACCGAGCCGGGTCGGCCGAAACGATACCTCGCCTGCTAGCCCTGCCGCCATCAGATTCTCAAAATCACGTTTGCCGATAATCTGATTTACGAGTTCGGCTTTCCGTTCATTGCCAAATGGAGAGACATACCTGTCACTTACTATGTTCTCGATCCTCTTCGCCATGGCCTCATATTTCGCCTGCGTGATGAGATCGTCAGCGTCCTCATTGAAGCGATGCCGAGTGAAGTTCCGACCGTAATACCAACTCTGAGACAAGGTGAGGTGCTTTAATACCAATTGAATCGCCGCATCGTTTACCAGTCCGCTGGCGAACATATTTACGGCGCCCGTCCTGCGAAGTTGGTGCAGAGCGAACGGCCAAGGCTGTCCCACCTTAAATGCTCCGTTCTTATGGAGGTTTGGCGTAAATAGTTTGGCCTGCCGAATATCTTCGTCGGTCATTCGAAGAATCGCAGGGTCGAAGATGTTTGAAAACTGGAGGATGACGGCTGCATACGAGGGGAAAGCCGGAACCTTCCAATAATCGCCTTGGTGCGCATTCCTGCTCCAGGGGTCGCTCGCTGAGAACCTGAGCCACGGATTGCTAACGTCCGATTCTGTGACACCTCGAGAGGGGTCTGCAGCGGCGCAGCGGATACGCAGGCGCGCGATGACCGATGCCGCCTCGACAGCGACGCTGACGGCTGGAGTTGTCGGCCACACCGCCTCAGCATCTCTATATGTCTTAGTGGTTGGGCCGACTATTATGGAAATGCGGCCCGCAATATCATCTTCAAAATACCGCAAGCAGTCGCTTTTGAGATGGGCTACCTCGGATTTGCGTTGCAACGTAAAGCAGGCGATATAAATCAAAGACACGACTTGCAGCATCGAAAGATACTTGGAAAAATCCTTTATTTTTAGCGATGAACCCTTGCGACCCACCCATCGGCGAAGTAGGTCGTCCAAGCCGAAATCGCGTGCGGTCGCCTCGAATGTGCCCAGGTAGATCTGATCAGGCATTTTTGCCCTCACAAACTTCTTTGTGAATGGCGGAAGAGGCGAATCGTCGGCCTTTGACCGAAACTCCATCGCAGCCTGAAGTGTTCCAAAGTTTTTGATGTACGCCTGGACGCAGAACTCATAGCATTGTTCTATGGCGACGCGATGCTCTAAAAACTCGTTAATGCAGGTGCGCAATCGGTTGAGTTGATAGTTCCAGATTCGCGGTGGAATATATGCCGTTTGCTCCGTTTCGCCGTCGATGTCCTCACTAATTTCTGCAGAGGATCTCTCCTTGAGGCACGCGGAAAGTCGCGCCAACCCCCACTCATTCAGTATCTCGAAGCCGAGCTCCTCCTTCGCTGCGCGCATCCGTTCGAGGAGCAAAAGTACGTCGCGTGATTGCCCGAGGCGACTGGCAATTGTTTTGATCACTTCCGGATGCCTGGACAGATTCGAGGCTGCAATGCCACATTCATCGCATATGGTCACAAGTCGTCGCAGTCGATTGAAGCGGCCTTTCAGTGTTTCCCAAGTGCGTTCGCCGCGTGGCCACCAGATCAGCCACGTTGCGATCAGGTGAAGCAATCTTTCGTTTTCCGGCGACAACTCTGAGGCGGACTTGCTGTCTACCAATTGACGCGTCGCCCAAAAATGTAGCTTTGCCGATCTTCCAAACCAAGCAGAAAAATCCCATGTGCGGTCGCCCCAAAGGGAATGAGGACATCCGTCCCGTTGAGCTGAAACGGGCCAGTCGAGCGCGGGCGGCCATGTGTCGGGGCGGAAACAAGGGTGGCTCGCGGAAATCAAGACATCATCGAATCGGAGCCCAAGTTCGTGCAGAAAATTTCGCATCAATTCACCTGCGCGGCTGTGATTTGTAAACTCCAGTCAGGATGGTAATTGCCTTCCATAAGCCTCATTCTTGCTTCGGTTATCCAACTTGCTCGTTCGTTACTCGATGCCCCAAGTTCATCCACCTTCTCTCGAACTCGTGCCGCAATCATCGCCGCAGTAGATTGTCTGGCTATGGGGGCATGCTGCGCCGCTACCTCCAAGTCTTTTAATAGACCAAAACTGATGAGCGACCATACATAGTCTTGGGAGTCAATATCTCGGTGGCTTTCGCACCACAAGCAGCCACCCGCGCGTCGACAGTCAGGCAGAGGTCCTGTGGCATTTGTCGCTGCGTTTCGGGAGGGGGCGGAGCCACATTCGCCTGGTGCAATTGAATTAGCGCGAGAATGAAACGGGTCGGTTGCCTCCCAGAAGCGCAGGATCTGCAGCGAGGAAGCGCGAAGACTTGTTCTTCTATATTGCTCGCTGATTACCGCGGGCGTGCTTTGTGAGACGTCGGAGGTTAGCTCTAGATCGTTAGTCTTGTTGAGAATCCAGTTGACACGCATCTTTCGCAAGGTTCGCATCGTCACAAACTTTATGCCTAACTTTTCAGCGATGCTCTTGATCCTAGAAGCATCGAATTTTGATTCGTGAAGCCCCCCCGCTGTGCGAATGAAGGGAAATAGAAGTGGCGAACTATCTTTGAAGATCTTTCGGCGCCAAACTATGTATCGATCTAGATGGGCGCGGTAACTTTGAAAGATCTCAAATTTGACTTCTCCGGCTCGGCGCTCCTTGTAATCCCGCACGTGGTATCCACCGCTGTAGCTAACGTACTGCAGATTGAATAAATGCATTTTTGAAGCCTGACTCGAGTTCATGCCGGTTTGGGCCATGAACATTATCAGTTCTGCCTCAATACGCAGATTGACAACTGCGGTTCGGGGGCCGAGCCTTGTGGCAAGCTCTGTTTGATCCTCTAATACGTGTTTGAAGTACTGCATTCCGAATATCTGCACCTCTTCTCCCTGCCTTGTGGTGATCGTTAGGGGCAGAGAACCTGTCAGAGTCGCGGATAGCGAGAGTGCATCACAGAGGTCTTGGATCAGCGCGCCGAATACAGACGTATCTTCAAGCTCCTTGATCTCTGTAGTGGGATTCTTATGTACGCGCCTCCGGGACGGCATACGAATTCCGGTGAGTGCGAGGAGCGAGCTGTGTCTGCCGAGAATGTTCTTGAACACTGTTCCTACGGACGAGGCATATAGGTAGGCGGTGGTATTGCTGATGGGAGGCTCTTCGCAGTCAGATGTTTCGTCACATTTGCGCAATCGGCTACGCGAGGAAAGTGAATCGCACCAGCGGCAATATGATTGAATGAGGTTATCAAACGTCAAAGATTCATCGTGCTTGTCGAGCCATATGAAGAATTGACGAAAGCACTGGATTAGTGTTTTTGTGCTTTCGGCACTTTCTCCCTTTGCGAGTCTTGCCAATAGATCGGCATGAATTTCGCAGACTACGGTCAACCGGTCGTGCAGAAGTGCTCCTACTTCGCCGTTCTGGATCTTCGTGGCGACCTGATTGGCGGGGCACGCGGTGCCTCCTCGATATAAGAAGCAAATCAGGTCCCATGGGGTTCCTCGCTTTGGGAACTTGATACCAGGAAAAGTGAGATCCGGCATTCTTTCCAAGACGTTCATCGCGCGCCGTTCCTTTCGTTCTTGGTAATTCCCGTGAACATTGCTCCGAACTCCTCGGCAAGTTTCTCCTTGCTTTCGGAGTCTTCAAGGAATTTGATGTAGCGCCAGGTCGTCTTCTCGCTCTTATGCAACATCGCATCACGCACCACTCGAATTGCGTCGACTTTTGTCCCAATGGATAAGAGCACCTGCATTAACCACGTTCCAAATGTGGCGCGAGTCTGATGAAACTTGAATCTGGCCATGAATTGATAGCCGGCTGTTGCGCAATCTGCGCGTAGTTGCTGAATAAGCCTATTCACGACGGTGACGGAATACCTCTGCGCACGTTTGGTTAGAAATAAGGTATCTTTATCCGCTCTGGCTGCTTTCGATACGCGAATCAGCCTTTCAGTTGAGACGGAGTAGGCCAGTAGTTCCTTGAGCAGTTCTTGAGGAAGCAATATTCTTCCGCTGACGGAGAACTTCGTGGCGATTCCGGTGCCTGGACCTACCTGAAGATAGAAGATTCCCGGAGTGAGTGGGTCTTCGGTTGCCAGGCGCAAGCTTGAGACGGTAAGGGTGGTGATGGTGCCCAGACGCGCACCGGTAAAGAAACCAGTGCTCAGCATTAAATGCAATTCGGTGGTTTCATTCTGCGCTGTGTAGGTGAGCAGCCGTCGCATGTGTTCTGCGCGAAGTGGCTGCAATCCATCCTCTAAGAAATGTCCGATACGGGCAGAGTTTGGAAGGGCGAGCTCACTTGTAAGACGGACGATGTTTCTTACAAAACCAGTGGTATCAAAATAGCGTATAACGGTCAATCGATCGTTCCAGAGAGGCGACGAGTTTTCAACCAGTCTCTTTTCTTGCGCGAAGCGATAGAACTTGATGATGGCGCCCATGCAGTTCGATGCGGTAGTGGGGGCGATAGCACCATCGTTGCGCTGATCAATCAAATGCTTGCGAAATTTTCTGAGCGGCTGATCGTCCTTTCGCAAGGGGAAATGGCGCCAGTCCTGGTTCACGACTTGCTCTAAGAACTGCGCATAAGCGCGCATGAATTTCATATCGCGGAGAACGGTTTCCTGCTTTACGCCCAAGGCGATTCGCGACATTGCCCAGACGTTGGCCGCGCTCCATCCAGAACCGTCAGACCAGAAAAGTTGGGGAAGATTCGCAATTGCGGCAGTGGGGCGGGGGAACCAGGAGAGTTCACCTGGGCGGGCCAGCGCGGCGTCGTAGCTTTGGAAGCGCACCAGTTCGAGTCTTGCTAGTGGCCTGTTGCGTACCGCACCATGCTTGCCATGGCCGTTCATCGAGCCAACGTCTTGGCGCTTTGCGACGGAGTTGGAAGGAGTGGGTGGTCCGGCGTTGGCGTCAATGCCGTTGGCTGAAGCACCAGCCTCAAGGCTCGACGGTTCCCGACTCATGCTTCGCGTGGGCGAGCAGCTTCCTGAGACTGAATTTCTCATCGTATTTGCGGGCAAAGATATGCCGCCCACTCGGGGAACATCCCAAGAGGCATTGACAGGCGCCGCCTACGAGAAGAAACTGTGGGTTCCTAGTCCTTTGGGTTTCGACTCGAAGGGGCGCCGACCATTCGATAGGATGGTCGGCGTTGTTTTTTACACGGGCTTCTCCTGAGCTGGTGTTAGTTTGATCGTGGCCTCGGGAAGAGGCTGCGGCTTCAGGCCGAGTGCGACAGCAACTCGGTGACCGTCTCCCCGCAGCGCCTGATTTCGTCCACTGAGCACCGCATATACCGTCTGAATCGGAAGTCCACGCTCGGTAGCCCACCGGCGCACGGAGATGCCACGAGCATGGAACTCGTCGAGAGTGTCCTGCCGCCGTTTGGCGTCGATGATCATGGACGTCATGTTCATAAATTTCTCAAAACTTAAACGATTCTCGTATGGACTGCTTTCGTGTCAAGGCTCGTTCGGGTTTGTTCCTAGGCTCGGGAGTAAATGACACAAGAGCGGGTAATTAAGTGAATGACACGAGATTGGATATATCGGTATCCGTATGGGTTACTTGAACCTCAATACTTGATTGCCGCATCATGTGGCCTCTTATCAGATCGTCACGGCAATGCATAGCAAATATGCCAAGCGCTGGTGGAGAGTCCAAGCCACGAGCGAGTAGAGTCAGGGTCACGAGGTGACCCATGAAGAGGATCAGAGTTGCGCCAGGAAAGTTCGTCACGATCAGCTCTGAACTTGCTGAGAAAGCGGAGCGGCTACTGTCGCGCAGCTTCACCAAGGCGGACCTCAATGTGTTCGCGGAGGCGGAAGCAAAGTTTGGCGGTGGGGCCATGGTAGGCAACCGTCGCCGATACAGAGTCAGACCCAAGCGCTGAGCTGAGGTGGAAGAGGTGGCCACGTTGGGAGTCTTTGCGGCAGGGAGCCCCAAGAGAGCAGATGACCGAGCAACAAACCCGGAACAACCACTACGTCCCACAGTGGTACCAACGCGGCTTCCTCGCTCCAGGCCAGTCTCGTCTTTTCCATCTCAACTTTGAGCCAGACCGCAAGACGCTTCCGGATGGTCGACAGGTGCCCGTACCCGTTGCACGAATGGGGCACCAAGAGCTGTTTCGTGGAGTACGACCTGTACACCATGCAGCTCGGCTCGAGCATCAATGACGACATCGAGAAGCACCTCTTCGGCACCATCGACGACAAGGGCTCCAAGGCTGTGAGTGCCTTTGCCCAGGGTGATCCTGTCGAGGTCCACGCCACGTTCCAGGACATTTTTGAGCATCTGGCCGCGCAGAAACTGCGCGCCTGTTGGGTTAAGGCTGGCCGGTTTAGGCTGGAAGCGGACACGCGACGTCGCGCACGCGAATCACGCGGTGCGCTGCTGTACATTGCGCGACGAATCAAAACAACAAGTTCTCAAAGGGAGAGATGCCATGCTTCGGTCTAGCTTGATACTTGCCGCCGCGCTGCTGACGGGCGCCGCGCTAGCTCAGGACGCGAGTTCGCCAGACCAGTTGGTCAGCAACTACAAGGCCGCGCTGGCCAAAGGGGACAAGACCAGCTTTGTCGCCATGCTTGCGGTCGCGGCCGAGCGAGATCTTCAGCCCGCAACCGAACGATTTGTCCGCCGCGCTCAGATGAAATTGATCTCTGCGGAGATCGTTCCATTCGCGACCTATGAGAGCGCCTTCAAATCCGCACTTGCTCGGGGCGTCAAGTCACCTGTGGAGCCCACGGATTGGCTGGTGGTCAAGTACGCGCCCCAGCCAATGGGCGGCGGCGCCACCCTTACCGAGACAGATGTGTTCCTGGTCGGCAGGAAGGACGGCAAGTACCTGTTGTCCTCTTGATGAAGATCTGCTCCTGCCGATGACGAAGCACTTTCACATCGACAAGACCGGTCAGGTCCGGTTGCCGAGGTCTGCATACGCTCTGTTCCTCGGCCTGGTGCTCAGCGGATTCGTGTGGCTGACCATGGGAGAGTCATTGAGCCTGCGCGCCTTCGGCGCCACCGTCCCTGCGACCTTGACGGAGCATCGGTGCGTACGGGAGATTCGGCCCGAAGGCGACGGCTTCATCTTCTACTTCCGTGCCAATTACACCGTCGACGTCGGGGGTCGAATGCTTGCCGGTGACAGAGTGAGCTTCGGATGGACCCAGGTGAGCGCGGCGGCTTGCGAGGCTTACGCGCAGAAGTTGTTGATCGACCGGCCGCTCTCCGCATATTACTGGCCGGACGATCCTCAGGGCTCGCTGACCCTCATGCTCGACGGAGCCGGAGGGTATGCGGCCCTCGCGGGACTGAGCCTCCTCGTCACCGCATTGACCGCGGCAATGGTGATTCGGGCCATCGTTGAGGATTTCATGCGTAAGCGTGTTCCCACATGAACGCGATCTCCCGCATGGTGGGTGCACACAGGCATCACGATCCGACGGACGACGGGGCCGTTCATGCCGTTGCTCGTGGCATCTCGCCCCCAAAGAATCTGGGGCAGAGATCGCCAACAATCCGCCCACGGCACTTCGCTTTCAGGGATTCACCATGCAAAAACTATTCATTGACTTGCTGCTCAGTTGGGGTCCGATGCTCTTGCTCATCGGTGTCTGGCTCTTCTTCATGCGTCGCGTCCGCGGCACACACCAGAAGCAGCAGGAATACATGGCGGCGGTGAACGGCTACGTCACCGAGCACTTGGCGGAGACTCGCCGCTTGAATCAGAACCTTGAGCGAATCGCCGATGCCCTGGAGCGCAGGCAACCCTGAACACTCACCCGACGCCTGGAGCGGGAAGTCCTGACGGTTGCACTGCATCGATGGGATGGCCATCGGCTGACGGCCAAGAGATCCCGCCCCAAACAGAACGCCCGGCTTGTCCCGGGCGTTTTGCGTTGAGGGCGGCTTCAGGCTGATTGCAGTCGCTTGGATGGAGCAAAGTGGCCGTCGGCTTTCGAGCCGGTGCTGACCTCCGACAGCTGTGGCTGCTTGCATCGCTGCGCCCAAGCCCTAGACTGCCCCTACGTCACCCCACCCAGCCAGCAGTCGACCGAGGCGCGGTGCCGACACCATGCGTGATCGCTGACAACGACGCGGCTGGCCGTGCGGCGCTCGCCGACATTCATGCCCTGCGCCTGCCTTCCACCTTCGTGGCGACCTGCCTGCCAGACCTGAAGGAACTCCGCGCGTTCAAGACAATCGGCCCCACCGGAGAAAGCGTCGAGGACATCAACGGGAGAGCAAGCGCTATCGAGTGCTTCCTCGACTTCCGCGGAGTCGAGCGAGAGCCTTCGATACGCTGGTCAGTGAGCCAATTTCTGTCCATGATGTGGACCGGGATTCCCGCTGTCTTGGTCAGCGCGTCCTCCGTACTGCCTCGCAGCTTGCCGATGCTGGCGGCGGCCGCCTAGGCCGCGCCCGAATCGAAGCGCGCAGCCCAACCGTCACTCGGTGCGCAGCGGACGCTCGTCGTCGATGACAACCCGACGCCGCGGACAGCTGGCGATGCTGTTATGCGTGCAAGGCGTCGACGTGCGCGTCGCCTACGACGGCGCTTCGGCGCTGGAAAAGCGCGGCCGAGTGGCTCCCGTCGGTGGTGCTGCTAGATCTCGGCATGCCGACGATGGATGGGTCGAAGGTCGCGCGACGCATGCGCGCCGAGCCGGCGCTGAAGGACGTCACGCTGATCGCGTTAACCGGCTGGCGCCAGGACCAGGACCGCGAGCGGACGGAGTCGTTCGGGTTCAATCACCATCTCGTCAGGCCGGTGGAGTTCAACGCGCGTCAGACGCTGCTGGGCTCAGCATTTGCTGAGCGACCTCATTGAGCCCTTGCCCGGCCTGGCACTGCAGCCACGCATACACCTTGGCCTGCGCCCAATGCAGCCGCCGTTGCGTGGGGCGCTGTCGATCGATGCTACCGCGGAAGGTCTTGATCTCTTGCAGACGCCGCCGCGCCGGATCGAAGCCGTCGGGGCGGCCGCGCACGCGCAGGTCGCGTAACTCGCCGCTGAGGGTCACTTCCCGCCGGTAGTCCGGAACGCGGCGCTCATAGACGAGCGCATGGGCGGCGATGCCCTCTTGCGCTGTCGGCGCGGGCGTGAAGCGCCGATCCAGGTCGCGCTGCTTGGCGGTGAATTCGCAGAGTTCGCGGACGGCGACGGTGTAGGGCACGGCAAGGCTGCTGACGGCTGACTGCTGAGTTTATATACAGCACTTGGCGCCGACTTTGTCGACAGCCTTGCGATCCCGAGAGGTCCGTCGTCGATCTGTCATCGACGCCGCGCACGGGGCGAAGGTCGCGGCTTGAGGCTCAACGCGCCGGGGCCGTTCAGCGCGATCTGCATCAGGCCGCCGATCAGTCCCAGGTTCTTCAGGAAGTGGATGAACTGGTCGGGACCGGTGGCCGGGTTGTGGAAGATCGCGCCGGCCACCAGCGTGAGCAGGGCCAGCACGACCGCGGCCTTGCGCGCGTGCCAGCCGACGGCCACGGCCAGGCCGCCGAGCAGCTCGATCGCCACGGCCATCACGTAGCAGAAGAGCGCGAAGGGCAGGCCGCCGTCGTCGATCATCGCGACGGTGGCGTCGCGCGCGCCCAGCTTGTGCATCGCGGCGAGCACGAAGATCAGCGACAGCAGCACGCGGCTGAGCACCTGCAGCGCGGCCCGGGCCGGCGTGAGGCGATCGTCGGTCACGGCCGGCGGGAGGAGGTGGTAGAGGTGATCCATGGCTTCAGATCTCCCAGGCGGCCTTGATGGCGCGGAACACGTCGCGTCCCGCCATGCCGGTCTCCGCGATGGAGACGATGCTCGACAGGTCCACCGGATTGGCCAGCTGGAACAGCCCGTCGGGCAGTCCGCCGATCGCCTCGTCGAACTCCTGCCACTTGGCCGATCGCCGGTAGTCGCTCAGCACGGACAGGTTCTCCTTGCTGAGCGCGAGCGCTGCGCCGCTCTTCTTGTAGCGTTCGGAGAACTCGACGGTCTGCTGCAGCAGCACGTTCAGGATGGCCTCGTCGCGCTGCGCCGCGCCCTTGACGGCGTCGGCGGCCTTGCTGATCAGCGCTTTCGACTCGGTCTTGTGCGGCGTCTTGCTGAGCTTGTTCTGCAAGGCCAGGTAGACCTCGGCCTTGCCGGTCTTGATCAGTGCCAGGTATTGATCGGCAGCCTTGGAGCAGCGATGCGCATGATCGAAGAGCCCCGTGCGCTTGGCCTCCAGCAGCTCGATGCCTTCCATCGCCGTCTTGATGCTGGGCATGGGCGCCGACGGGCCGGTCCCGCCGAAGAACTCATGGATGATCGCCAGCGTGATCTCCTTGGACTTGGTCGACTTCTTCAGCTCCTCGACCTTGCCCTTGGGCATCTCCTTGCGGATCTTCAGGCAGCGCTGCTTGACGCGCTTGATCGAGTCGTCGAGGTCCTTCTGCAGGGACTCGCAGGACCGGAAGGTCTCGTTCATGTGCTGGAGCAGTCCGATGAGCCCCTTCACCGAGGCGGTGAAGTTCTGCAGGTAGTCCAGCGGCGAGGAGGCGCCGGCCACCAGCTCCACCGGGCCGACGGCCACGCCGCCGGTCGACACGGCCACGATGCCCTTCACCATGTCCTTCACGTCGGTGAGCATCTTGACGGTCATGTCGATCTTGAACTTCCGGTACGCGGCGCGCGTCTCGGGCAACTGCTTCATGACCTGCGCGGCGACCGCGGCGCCGCCGTCGATGTTGGCCTTCACGGCGTTGACGATCATCACCGTCACGGTCTTGACAATGGCGTCGATCTGCGCCTGGTCGCCCTTGACGCGGGCCGCGACGGCCTTGGCGTCCTGCTCGGCGAGCGTACCGCCGATGGCATCGACCAGCCGGTCGTAGGTCGTCTTGAAGGCGTCCTTGACCAGCTGGTGCAGCATGGAGTCCTGCTCCATCGCCTTGAGCACGTCGGCGTTGTCGGCGCCGATCGCGACGACGTAGGGGGCCAGCTCAGGCACCGCGAGCACTTGCAGGCGCTTGGCCTTGGCCGCGACGTCATCGCGGAACTGGGTCTTCGAGAACAGCGTGATGTCCATGTCGGGGTCATCCTGGTTGGTGAGTGTCGGTCTCACCTACGAGGCTGTTTCCCGGACGGATGCGGCCATCGTTGCAAGCATCGGTAACCGGATTCCCGCCGCCGGTCGCCGTGCGCCCCTGTCAATGCGCGCAGCTGGGTTCAGGCATCGGCCGATGTGTCGGCGTCTTGCCGACGCGCGGCGTCCGTTCTTCGAGGCAGGCGCGCAACTGATGCTGCGCGCGACGCACCTGGTCCTTGACCGAGCCCAGCGGCATGGCGAGCGCTTGCGCGATGGCGGTCTGCGGCATGTCGCGGACATAGGCCAGCGCCAGGATCTGGCGCTGCGTCGGCCGCTGTTCGTGGAGGCAGTCCGCGAGCCGCGACGTCAAGCGCGCGCGGATGACCTCCCGTTCGACGTCGACGCTGAAGTCCGGCAGGCAGCGCGCCTCGTCCGTCTCCCAGTCCACGGAGGCCGGATGACGCCCGCGATGGCGGGCGATGTCGATCGCCTTGTTGCGCACAATGTTCAGCAGCCAGGTGATGCCGCTGGCGAGCGCCGGATCGAACTGGTGAGCGTTCATCCAGACGCTCAGATAGGCCTCCTGCAAGGCTTCCTCGGCGAGCGCCTCGTCGCCGAGCCTGCGCACGGCCACGCTCGACAGGTAGCGGCTCGTCGCCGCGTGAAGCTGGTCGAAGGCGTCCTGGTCCTGGTGCCGGATCCGGCGCAGGAGACCGGCCAGCGGATCCTCCTGCCGCCAGCGGACCGCGCTCGACCAGTCGTTGGCGTCGGCGGCCGCGCTCGCGTTCGAGTTCGCGCGGGTCGTCATGATCGCCCGTCCTCCGCAGTGCCGGTCAGCAGGTCCGCGATCGTCCGCACGGCATCGTGATGCGCATAGGCCTCGCGCAGCAACGCCGCTTGATACCGATAGGACGGATCGTCCAGGAGCGCGCGAACGCCGGTCCGCAACGCCTCGGCGCTCGGTCGGCGCGTCGCCAGGTTGAGCGCTGCGCCCGTCGCCGCGGACCGGGCGCAGACTTCGACCTTGTCTTCGGTATCCCCGGCCAGCAGCACGGGAACGCCATGCGACAGGGCCTGCTGAACGCCGCCATAGCCGCCGTTGCTCACCATCACTCGAACGTGGGGCAGCAGCGCCTCGAAGGACACGTACTCGACGACCCGGGCATTGTCCGGAACCGGTCCGACGTCGGCGACGCTCCGGCCCGTGGCGACGACGACCAGCACCGGCTCATCCTTCAGGGCCTCCAGCGTCGGCCACACCAGTTCGCCGAGATCGTGGTTGGCCACGGTCCCCTGCGTGACCAGCACGACGGGCTGATCGCCGTCCAGTTCATGCCACCAGGCGGGCGGCTCGAACGAGCGGTCGGGCGCGCGCAGCGGACCGATGAAACGCAGGTGCCCGGGCGCGTCGCTGCGCCGGTACTCGAGCTCGGGAATGCAGAGCTGCAGGTAGTGGTCGGGCATGCTGACCGTCCCGTCGAAGAAGAAGGGCGGGGCTTGCGTGGCGCCCGCGGCGGCCAGCGTCGCGATCAGGTGATCCTGCGCGCCCGCCAGCATGCCGCGGACCTGCTGGTTGAGCGCCGCGTTGCGCTCGAGGCCGGCCGGGGAGGCGTCGGGCGGCAGCCCCAGACCGAAGGGCGCGGTGTCCCGGCTGCTCAGGGCCAGCGGCGTGACGCCCAGCCCCACGACCTGGCGCGGCCGGGGCCAGTCCGCGCCGAGCAGGCCGGGCCAGGTCCCCAGGAACAGATTGTCGTGGAACAGCCAGTCGACCTTCGCGCCACGCTGCGCGAGCGAGGCCAGGAGTCGTCGAAGCGATTCGAACTGGTCCGGGATCACGTCGGTGAAGATGTGCCGCAGGTCGAAGTCCAACTGCGCCGGACCGCCCGGCAGCAGGGCGCGTTCAGGGAAGGTCGACGGGTCTGCCGGGTCGAAGTCCGCCTTGCCCAGCAGGGGCACGAACTGCGCGCCGCTCTTGCGCACGGCGGCCTCGAACTTCGATGCGGTGAGCACATAGACTTCATGCCCCCGCTCCACCAGCGCCGACGCGGCGACGAGGAGCGGCGCGAGGTGGCCCACTGCGGGGGTGGCCGCGAACACGATGGCTGACATGGGAACTCCGGAAGACAGCTGATGGTGGCAATTCATATTGGGTACATTGCTGATGTATTGAATTATGCATCGGCCGGCGAGGGAGCGTCCAGATGACGAGCGCGACGAGGGGTTATCAATCGGAGGTCCGGCAGGCGGCGGCCGCGCGGACACGGGAGCAGGTCGTGCGCGCGGCGCTGGAGTGCTTCCAGTCCAAGGGATACACGGGCACCACGATGCGCGCGATCGCCGAAGGCGCCGGCGTGTCGGTGGAGACGGTCAACGCGCTCGGTCCGAAGGCCGCGCTGCTCGGCGCGGCCCTGGTGCGCGCCTTCAGCGGCGACAACCACGACGTGCCCCTGCTCGACCTGCCCGAGCCGGCCGTGCTGATGGCCCATCCCGACGCGGCCGAGGCGGCCCGCGGCGTGGTCCGGTGGATCGCCGGAAAGAATGGCGACGTGGCCCGGGTCTGGCGGGCCTACGAGCAGGCGTCGGAGAACGACCCCGTCGTGGCGGTCGAGTTCAACGCGCTGATCGGCCGGCAGCGCGCCGAGGTACGCCGGTTCGTCGACATCCTTGCGAGCCGCCGTCCGTTACCGGCCGGCACCGATCGGGACGAACTCATCGACTTCCTGTGGTTGCTGACGATCCCGGATCAATGGATCCGTCTGACGCAGAACGCGGGCTGGTCTCAGGAGCGCTACGCGGCGTGGCTGGAGGCGAGCGCGGTGCTGGCGCTGTGGGGGCGACCAGACCGGCCGGACTGAAGACGAAGCCGTCGGCGCCGATTACCAGGATCGGCAGCGATGGCGCGGCGTCGTCGCGCGGCGCCGGCGTCGCGGCGGCGCCGACCAGCTTGCTGGCGTCGATCAGAGCGTGAACCCACTGCGCGCGTGGCGCGGCGTGAGGAGACCGGTCACCGTGTCGATCGCATCGTGATTGGCATAGGCGTTGCGCAGCGCGCGCGCGCCCGCCAGGGCGGTCGCCGAGTCCACGACCGATCGCACGGTCTCCCGCAGTGCGTCGCTGCTGGGAAGGCTGGACGCCAAGTGCGCGCCTGCCTGCGCCTGGGCCACGTAGCGGCCGACCTCATGCGCCGGACCGCTGTCCGCGGCCACGATCACGGGCACGCCATGCGAGAGCGCGTGCTGCACATCGTCGAAATCGCCGTTGCTGATCACGACGTCGACGAAGGGGAGCAGGGCCGCCAGCGGCAGGTTCGCCGCCGCGCGGGCGTGATCGGGCAGCGGACCGAAGCGTGCCGCGTCCCAGTCCACAGCCATGACGATCAGCACCGGGACGTGTCTGAGCGCGTGCAGGCTGGCGCGGGTGAGCCTGTCCAGATCGCCGCCCACCGTCGGTCCCGGCGTCACCAGCACCACGGGGCGGGCCGTGTCCAGGTCCGGCCACCAGGGCGGCAGGCCGTCGTCGCCCCGGTCGCCGCAGGTCGGCGGGATGTGTCCGACGAAGGTCACCCCGTGCGTCGTGCCGCGGGTGGGACGTTCCATGGCACTGATGCTCAACTGCAGGAAGCAGTCCGGCAGGGTGGTCACGCCGCCGAGCAGCAGCGGCGCGGCCGTCCTGGCGCCGCACTGCGACAGCACGCGGTCGAGATCGGCCTGCAGATCGACCAGCGACGCGGCGTCGACGGTCGGCCAGGGCAGCGGCGTCACACCCAAGGCCAGCACGGTGCCGAAGCGACGGCCTTCGGCTCCGAGGTGCGTCGGCCACGCGCCCAGGAACATCGTGTCGTGCACGAGCACAGGAAGCTCGGGCTCGGGCGCCATGCCGGCGATGCGGGTCAGCAGCGCCTGCAGCGCCGCGTGCTGATCGGCGATCGGATCGATGTGGCGGTCGCGGAGCTCGGCGCACAGGGATGGCAGGTCGTCGTCGGATGGCCGGCGGTCGACGACCTCGGCGGCGAGGCGCGCGTCCGGCCCGCCCGGTGAACCGGTGCGGCCCATCGGCACGAACACGACCCCCGCGCGTTCGACCAGTTCGCGGAAGGCGGGGGCGGCCAGGAAGTAGACGCGGCGGCCGCGACGGGCCAGCGACGCGGCGACGGCGAGCAGCGGACGCACGGCGGAAACGGCCGGCGTGCTGGCGAAGATCACAGTGGCCATGGGGATCTCAGAGCTCCGCGATCTGACGGTCGTCGACGGAGCGGTCGCGCCGGCCGTGGATGAAGACGGTCGGCAGCTGCTCGCGCGTGGCGTGGATGACGACCGGAGCCAGCGTGACGACGGCGGCGCGATCCTGGCGGTCCAGGCGCTCTTGACGCAGCCCGTGGGCGGACGCGATGCCGATGAACAGGGCGGACGCGGTGGCGGCGGCGACGAGCAGCGCCTTGAAGGAATGGGGCGCGTGCAGGCGCAGCGCGGGGGCGATCGGGGCGAGGGGCGGGTTGAGGTTCATCGGGGTCTCCTTGACGTGGTGGTGCCCGTTGACTGGCACTTGTCGTCTCGTGAGCCCCGGGTCGGGGCATGCGGCACCGGGGTGGCGCATCGAGACCTGGAGACTTACGCCGAACCGGTGCGGACGGATGTCGGCAAACCCGCAACAGGATGAAACGCCTCGATGGGAGCGCGGAGAAGTCCCGTCAGAGCTGCTCCGCGGGCGCCACGGCCTTCGCATCCACGAGCGGTGTACCCTTGAACACCCGGGCGACGATCTCCTCGGTCACAAGCAGTCCTGCGGCGGGGGTCAGGTTTTTCGCGATCTCGATGGGCTTGGGGTCGGCGAATGCCAGGCCGATCTCGACTGACTTGAGCGTGACATCCAACGCCACCCATCGCTTGCCATCCGTGAGCGGCTGCAGGCTCAGGATCAGCTCCTGGAGTCTGGCGATGCGCGTCGCGGCGGCATCGCTGCGCTCCTGGAGGCCGATGGCGGAGGTGAGCAGCAGATGGATCTGCCGCTCCAGGAGCTTTTCCTCGAACTTCAGATTCGCCTCGACCCGCCGGCGCTCCGCCTCGCCGGATTTCCGCTTGGCCGCGTACTGGAGGATCTCGGCCCCCAGCTGGGGGAGCTCCCGCAGCCCGCCTTCCATCCGCTGCGCCAGGCGGGTCGCATCCCGGTGGATGTCCAGTCGTTTTCCCTTGGCCGCCTGCAGAAGCTCGATGGCACGCTTGATCGTGGTGGCGCCGAACTTTCCGCCTTCGAGGCCGGTCAAGGAATTCAGTGCGACCTTCGCGGCTTCTCCCGCAGCCTGCCCGCCGCGCAACGACTCGGCTTGTCGGTACTTCTCCACCAATGCCTCCGCGGAGGTCTGCGCTTCCTCGATCGTCTTCTCCATCTCCTCGAAGATCAGCGCCGTGTTGTTGATGAGCTTGACGCCGGATTTGATGGCACCGTAGATCGCGGGGATGGCGATGGGGCCGGCGAACGGCGCGGTCGCCAGCATCGCCACGCCGATGATGAGCCCGCTCGCCGGGACGAGGATCGAGAAGCGTTCCCTCCAGTGGAAACTGCGGAGCGCCTTCTTGTCCATGGCGATGGTTGACAGGAAGGCCAGGACGGCGTCCGCGGCCTTCTTCTCGAACCGCGTCTCTAGGGTCTTGAGCTCGTTCAGGAAGTCTGCGTTCCAGACGGGCAACTGACCGGCGATCTCGTTGGCGAGACCTTCCTCGACGTATTCCAGGACCTTGGTGTTGGCGTCCAGCAAGGCCTGATGGATCTCGTCGACGTACTTCTCTTTCAAAGCGTCGAGCTTGCGGTCCAGCAGTGCCAGGTTCAGCGGATTCTTGAAGGTCTCCACCTGCTTCTTGTCGAGCTCGAGCGCGACTTCCAGCGGCAGCTCGTCCGGGAGGTGGATGGCCTCGAGCTTGCGGGCGCCGGCGAGTCTGGCGCCCAGGTCGTAGGAGAACAGATAGACCTTGGTCTTGGCGGTATCGGTGACTTTCGTGTGGAGCATGGTGATCGGGCGTTGAGAGAGTGGGGGCCGGGCGAGCGGGCAGCGAAGTGGAAGCAGGTGGCGGAGATTCAACGTCCGTCGCGCGACGGTCCGACGAACCGGCCCTCCTTGTGCGAGTAGGTCCAGCGCAGGTACTCCTTGAGCATGCTCAGCGCCGGCTTGGCGCCGGCATCCTGGTAGTGATAGAGCTCGGCCTCGCCCGATTCCGGCTCCCAGCGGCCCATCACGTAGAAGTCCTGCGTCTTCGTCTTGATCTCCGCGGCGGACAACCAGACGTCGCGGGCCTGCGCGTTCAGCTTGTTCTCCTTCTTGAACTGCTCCAGGGCCTTCTTGCCGACGACGTCGTCGTGCGCCTGCAGCCTGATCGTCCACACGTCGCAGCTCACCTTGACGGCGATCTGCTGGACGCCGCGATAGACGGTCGGATAGGCCTTGCCGCCGTTGGCCTTGTTGAGCAGCGCCGCAGGCGACATGTCCACCACGGAACTGGTCGTGACGCGGTTGCTCTTGAATCGCTCCACGGCCCAGTCGAAGGCGAATTGCCGACTCACGTTCTGCTTGATGTGGTCGTCGTAGAACTTGTCCTCGACCTTCCTGAACCTGACCGGCTTGCGGCCGCACCAGAGCAGGAAGGCCTGGTCCGCGTCGAGCTGCCGGGACTCATCGGGTTTCGGGGCTTTCGCCTTCAACCGCTCCAGCTTCTCGTAGGTGTCCTTGACGATCGCCGACAGGTCCTGGGCGAAGGACTCCTTGAGGAAGGCGACCTGGCGGGCCTCGAAGAGCGTCAGCAGCTTGTCCCATTGCCGCTCGTCGAAATCGGGCCGGGCGACCTTCCTCGCGTAGTCGACGAAGTTGGCGTCGATCTTCTTGCGGATCTGCGCGTCGAAGGCGGATTGGAACTTCGCCGGCGCGAAGCCGGTGTAGGTCTCGAACTGCTGCTCCTTGAGGTGTTTGTAGGCCTCGGGGTCGGCAGCCTTCAGGGCGATCACCGCCTCGTCGATCTGCTTGGGGAAAGGAAACTCCAGGTCCGCGGCGATGTCGACGTCGCGCTGGAAGCGCTTGGGCTTGACCTTGTCCGGGAATGCGTAGGAGAACCTGACCTTGTATTTCATGGGGACGTCCTGGAGGGAAGCGAATGTCCGTCGCGCAGCTCGGCGACGAGCGGGCCCGCCTCGGGGACGGTGTCCTGGAGACGGTCGAGGAAGGTCGGACGATCGGCCGCGCCGCGCGCGGCCTGCTGCACCATCAGCCGCGCGATCGGGCCGAGCTGCAGGGCGAGCGCTTCGGTGATCGCGCGCAGATAGGTGTCGCTGAGCGCGTCGTCCGCGTCCTCGCTGCGAGCGGCATCGACCGGCGCCGAAGCCGACGCCGACGCGTGCTGCGCCGGAAACGCATCCACCAGGATCGTGCGGCGCACGGTGCCCGATCCGGACGTGCCGTGCCCGGCGTCGACGAGCTCGCCGCTGGCCGCCGCCGCGGCGAGCGCCGCGGTGGTGGCGATGAACTGCTCGCGCTCCGGCGCGTCCGCGATGTGCCGCGCGAGCGAGCGCGACAGGTCCTCGACGCTGCCGCTGCGCGCGAGGTCCCTGGACACGAGGTGCTTCGCCAGCGGGCCGATGTGGGTCGCCAGCGCGCGCTCGACCCGGGACACCAGCGTGGCATCGAGCACGCCGGCCGGGCGGGCGGCCGACGAGCCGATCGATCCGGTGGATCCGGTGGATCCCGTCGAGCCTGTTACCGCACCGCCCGTTCCCCCGCGCGAGGGCATCGCCAGGGTCGGCGCCAAGGCGGTGCTCGCGGGACGCGTTAGCAGCAGCGTGCGATCGTCGGCGCCGTCCGCGGCCGCCTGCGAGGGCGCCGCGAGCTCCTCCAGCGCCGCGCGCATCGCCGCCGCATCGGCGAACCGGTCCCGCGGCTCGCGGGCCATCGCGCGGCGCACGATCGCGTCGATGCCGGTCGGCAGCTCGCCCGGACGCAGCGCACTCGGCGTCGGCGGCTCCTGGTGGAGCGTCTGATACATCACCGCCTCGGGCGCGCCGCTGAAGGGCATGCGGCCGGTCGCGAGCCGGTACAGCAGCACGCCGCAGGCGAAGAGGTCGGCGCGGTGATCGATGGGCCCGCCGAGGTACTGCTCCGGCGCCATGTAGCCCGGCGTGCCGATCTGCGAGGCCGCCTGCGTCAGGTGGCGGTCGGCGATGCGCGCGATGCCGAAGTCGGTCAGCTTGACGCGGCCGTCGCGCGTGATGAGCAGGTTGCCCGGCTTGATGTCGCGGTGCCAGACGCCCTGGCCGTGCGCGCAGGCCAGCGCGCCCAGCAACTGGTCCATGACGCCGAGGGACCAGGCCAGCGGCGGCGTCGGCATCTCGTGCTTGAGGACCCGGTCGAGGCCGCGGCCGTCGACGAGCTCCATGACGAGGAAGGCATAACCCCCCAGGCTCGCGCCGAGGCTGCCGCGCGGTCCCGCGATGGCGACCTGCGCCGGCGCGACCTCGCCGAAATCGTGGATGGTGACGACGCCCGGATGCGCGATGCGGCCGACGGCGCGCGCCTCGTTGCGGAAGCGCGCCGCCAGCGAGTCTTCGCGGGACGCGTCCTCGGCGATGTCCTCGACATGGCGGCGGATGACCTTCACCGCCACCTCGCGCTGGATGTGCGGGTCGAAGGCGCGATACACCACGCCCATCGCGCCTTCGCCCAGCCGCCCGCGGACCAGGTACTTGCCGATGCGCGACGGCAGCCCGGTCGACGCGGAGGCCGGCGCGCCCGCGCCGGCCGCGTCCCTGGCCGTCATGCGCCTCGCTCCAGCATCGCCATGGCCTGGTCCAGACTGCGCCGCATGCGGCCGAAGGACGCGGCCAGCACGCCGATCTCGTCGTCGGAGCGCACCTCGAAGTCAGGCGCGTCCTCGCCCAGCGACACGCGGTCGGCGATCTGCGCCAGGCGCGTCACCGGCCGGATCACCAGGTGCCACAGCATCAGGTTGAGCGCCGCGCCCGTGAGCACGAACGCGGCCGTCAACGCCCCCATCACCAGCCAGAAGGTCTGCGCCGCCTGCTTCAGCGGCAGCGCCATCGGCACGGTGACGACCTCCGCGCCCAGGGTCTCGCCGATCCGCCAGCCGAAGCCGTTCGACGGACCGTAGCGCGCGACCAGCGTCGGCGGCGCGGTCTGCGGCGAGGCGTGGCAGCCCAGGCAGGCCGCGCTGGCGATGCGGATCGGCTTGGCGATGTAGAGCGCCTCGCCGCCGGGGATCTCGCGGCGGCCGACGAACTCGGTCAGCGCGGGCCGGCGCGCGAATTGCGCGATCACGTCCTCCTCCCAGCCCACCGCGCGGTTGCGCGGGTTGGTCGGGTTGAGCATCGCCGACTTGTAGCTGTAGTCCTCGTAGGCCTTGGACAGCGTCGCCAGCACCTCGTGCGCCGAGAACGCCGGCACCGCCTCAGGCACGAAGCGCTCGCGCAGCTGACCCTCCAGCAGCGGGCGGACGTGCTCCGCGGTGTAGCGGTTGACCGCGCTTGCGCTCTGCATCAGCAGCCGCGCGCGGTCGGCGACCTGTTCCTGCGCGCTGGCCTGCAGCCACTGGCGCGCCAGGATGCCCGTCACCGCCAGGCCCACGACGAACACCGCCAGGAAGATCACGTTGAACTTCAGCAGCAGGCTCAGGTGGGGCAGGCGGTACCAGGGCAGGGCGCGCACTCCCGGCTGGGTGCATGATCCGGAACTTGTGCCCGGGCGGGTTCCGGTGCGTCCGGACGAGGTGTCGATGCGGCTCATGGGTGCTGTCTCGGCAGGGGGTCATGGCGATTGCGCCGACCGGGGCGATCGATGCAATCGCATTCATGAAGACCTACGGAGACGGCCGCCGCATGGACGCAGCCGAGATGGAAACTTTTGTAACGCCGCCGGAGGACGCTCTGCCGGAGCTTGTCCCGGCGGACTCCCGTCGATCGCTCGGCGGCGTCTCGCGGACGTTTACTCCAGCGACTTCAACAGCGCGGCCAGCTCCGCGTCCATCTCGTCCTCGGCCGCGGCAGGCGCCGGGGCCTCGGACGGCGCGGGGCTCGCGTCCGCGTCGCCCGCCGCGGACTCTGCATGCAAGCGGTCCAGCAGCGCCTCCAGGGCGTCGTCCGCGCCGAGCGCGCCGCCCTCGGCGGCCTCGGACGACGACTCAGGCGAGGAGCTCGTCGCGCCCTGCGGTGCCAGGTCTTGATCCGTTCCTTGCGCCGCCCCTTGCCCATCGGCTTGCGCCGTGTGGCCGCCTGTCTTCAAGACCGGCTTGGGCCCGGTCCGCGACAAGGCCGTGCCGTCGACGGCGGCCAGGCCCAGCACCCGCAGCGCCGGCTCGTTGCGCGCGGCCATCAGCGCCTGCACGCCGAAGTCGCGCAGGGTGACGGCCATGTCGGCGCGGATCAGGCGGTCCGTGCAGGGCAGGGCGACCTGGTCGCCGTCGGCGTCGCGCACGACGTGCAGCGGCCGGTCGCGCAGCATCAAGTCGCCGCCGCGGTGCCAGGCCAGCAGCGCCACCAGCGCCGGATGGCCCCAGCACATCGAGCGCAGACCCAGGCGCGGATCGAATTCCTCGAAGTCGAACGCGGTGATCCGGTCGGTGGCGCGCCCATAGACGTGGCGCACTTGGAAGCGCGGCCCGGCCAGGCACAGGAAGCCGGCCTCCGGTCGCGCCTGCAACGCGGCGAAGGCCGCGCGCACGGGCTTTTCCGGCGGATGCCGGCGGTCCGCCAGCGCGTCGGTCGACATCGCGGTGAACAGCGGCGCGCCGGCGTGCGCGGCGATCCGCGCCAGGCGCGCCAGCCGGGTCAGATCCGCCGGCGTCGCGTCGTGGTCGTGCAGGCAGGCGATCGCGGCATAGCCGCCGTCCGCGTCCTCGGAGGGGCGTTGGACCAGCCACGCATACAGCGCGGTCTGCGCGAGATCCCCGGCGCTGTCCAGGTCGGCCGCGAGCGCCTCGGCCCCCAGGTCGAACAGATGGATCTCAAGCGCCGCGCCGGGGCCGAGCTCGCGCACGATCAGGTCGACGCCCCGCCAGGCGGATTCCAGCCGCCGCAGCTCGGGATGCATCAACACCGCGCGCAGCGCGTCGGGGGTTGCGCTGCCGCGCGGGAACTGGCGGAGCAGTTCGTCGGGATGCAGGTCGTCGAGCGCGGCGATGCTCAGCGCGACGGACTTGCCGTCCGGTAGCGCGACCTCCAAACTCAGATCGGCCTGCGCGATCACCTCGTCGAAGGTGTCGAAATCGATCCGGCGCGGGCGACGCGCGGACAGCGCGCCACTGCCGCTGCCACCGCCACCGCCATTGCCATTGCCATTGCCATTGCCATTGCCATTGCCATTGCCGAAATCGCCGATCAACGCGATGCGCAGCGGCCGACGCGCGTTCCAGGTGGGGATGGGGGCGTCCAGGCGTCCGGCATCGAGCGCGGCGCCGGTCGGATCGTCATTCAAGGGGGCGGTCATGTGAATCTCCAGAATCGTTCGTGAGGCTGAGGGGCGCGGCGATCAATCGCGCAAAGGCGGTACCGACCGGCAGTCCCGGATGTCTGCGCCAGGCCGTCGCGTCGCCGACGGATACCGGCGACGCGGCCCAGCAGGTGCGGCCGGGCGGCAACCGGCCTTGCACGACGGCAGCGAGGTCCGCATGCAGCGGCGCGATGTCGTCGAGCAGGCTCAGCGACTCCTCCAGCTGCGCGATGGACCAGGCCTCGGTCACGGCGAGGCAGAGCACCGACTCGAGACCCGACAGCCATTCGTGCGCGGCCGGCGACATCGGCGACGCCATCGCCCGCAGCGCGATCAGCGGGAAGCGCCGCCCGACGCGGTCGCGCGAGGGCAGCAGCACCCCGCACAAGGGGCCGCTCCACGGGCCCTCGTCGGCCAGCACGCCGGCGGCCCAGGCGAAGCGCCAGCGCGGCGCATGGTCGTAGCCGGCCAGCCAGGCATCGGGCGCCGCCTCGATGCGCTGCGCGAGCCCCTCCGAGAGCCAGGCGTCCAGGCGTTCGACGGTGTCCAGGTCCAGTCGACGGTGCGCGAAGTCTCCGATCGCGGGCAGCTTGCCGAACCACGCGATCGACATCAGAGGCCCTCCGGGCATCGGAAGGCGCCGAACTCGCGCAAACGCAGCGGATGCACGGCGCTGCCGGCGATCAGCTCCAGCCGGGCCTTGCGGCCGTCGATGGTCACGGTGACGCTCATGCGCTCGGGGTTGCCGTCCGCGGCGACCTCGTGCTGCTGGATCAGGCGCAGCAGGGCCCAGGGGCCGTCGAAGGTCTGCGTCGCGGAGTTGTTGAAGGACAGCTTGATCTGCGAGCCGGTGCGGCCCGGCACCGTCAGCGTCTGCGGCGCCGACTCGGGACCCTTGAACCTGAGCTGCTGGCCGTCGACCTCCAGGCGCAGTTCGCGCGATCCGGTCAGCTCCGCGACCCGCACCGTGACGCTGGCCGCGGGGGCGCGGGCACCGCCCTTGAAGAAGGCGTCGCGCACGCGCGCGGCGCGCTGGAACTCGACCAGTCCAGCGCCGCCGCCCGGCTTGCGGCCGTCCGGCAGCGGGCGGAAGCTCCACGGCGAGCTGCCGGTGTCCACCAGCGAGGCCAGGCGACGCTGGAAGAAGTCGTCCATCAGTCCGCCCGGTCCCATCAACTGGCCCAGGTCGTCGGGCAGCCCGTCGGCGCGCGCCGTCGAGGTGAAGGGGAAACGACCGGCCACGGTACGGGCGCAGAAGTCCGTCACCGGGCGCAGGTCGCTGGACAGCCCCAGCCGCTCGGCCACGCGGCCCTGGCTGGCGCCGACGTCGGACAGCGCCTCCAGCAGGCCGCGCACCGGCTCTGGCTGCAGGCCGGCCGCGGCGCGGGCCGCGCCGACCGCCGGGCCCACCGGGGGCGGCGCGCTGCGGCTCTTCTGCGCGGCGTCGATTGCGGCCAGTTGCAGCAGCAGTTCGTTGAACAGGCGACCGGCCTCGTCGATGGGCGCGGGCTGGCCGGCGACCAGCCGCTGCAGCGCGGCGAAGTGCCCGTTGACGGCGGCCTCGGCGCTGCCCGCGAGGGCGAGCTCCGCCGGTGAACGCTTGGCCGCCTCCGCGGCATCGGGACCCAGGCGGGTCTCGCGCGAGGCGGCGCGCATCAGCGTCGGCAGCGGCGAGTCCGGCGAGGCCAGCACGCGCGCCACCGCCAGTCCGCGGTCCAGCGAATCTACGCGGACCGGCTTCAGATCGCCGATCAGGCCGTCCCAGTTCCGGATGTAGTTCTGTCCGTACAGCACGCCCACGCGGCGCAGCGCATCGAGGAAGGCGGCGTCGGACACGTCGGTCCTTGCGGGCGAGGACGTCGAGCCTGAAGGGACGCCCGCGTTTGCGTTTGCGGTCGTGGTCGTGGTCGTGGTCGTGGTCGTGGTCGTGGTCGTGGTCGGCGCGGGCGTCAGCACCCAGCGCTCTTCTTCGAGCAGCAGGCGCGTCTGCCGGGGCGCGTCGGCCAGGAAGAGCCGGCCGTATCCGGTGCGCGTGTACAGCGCCGGCACGCCGCGCGTGAAGGGCTGGCCGCTGGCGCGCTGGAAGACCTGCGCGACGGCGGAGCCCACGGCGGAGGCGACGGTGAACTCCGGCACGTCCGCGACCGCCCGCTGGCGCTGCATGCGCGACAGCACGCGCTGCTCCAGCGGGAAGGCCGCGAGCTGCTCGCGCACCCGCGCCACCAGCGCGTCGTCGCGCGGCGCGACGGGCGCGGGCACGCCCTGCGCCAGCGCGGCGCGCAGGTGGTGCTCGAAGGAAGCGCGCTGCGTGGAGCCGGCGGGTCCGGCCAGCGCCTCGTCCTCGTCCTGCAGCACCCAGTCGATGAGCCAGGGGCCGTCGAAGCGCTGCGGCGCGTGCAGCATCAGGTAGCCCTTGAGCGCGTCGTACTGCTGCGCCGGGCGCGCGGGATCGGCGGCCCGCAGGCGTTCCTCCAGCCGGCGCGCCACGCGCGGCAGCAGCGCGTGCTCCAGCAGGTGGCCGTAGCCGATGCGCATGCCGGCCTGCAGCAGGTCGCCCTGGTACAGGCCCAGCGTGTTGAGCGTCGGCGGATCGCCGATCTCGAAGTCCGCCGGTCTCGGCGCCGCCTCGACGCTGTCGAGCACCGGGAGCAGGCGGCGCGTGCCGGCAGCGTCGTCTGCGGCCAAGGCCTTCACGTCGGCGCTCAGCGCGGGCAGGCGCGCCGCCACCTCGTCGACGTAGGCGCGGTTGCGCATCGTCGACACCGTCCAGCCGGCCAGCACCGCGACCGCGCCCAGCCCCAGCGCGGCGAAGGCAAGCCGGCGCAGGCGACGTCGGGCCGCCGCGGCGCGGGGACTGGCGCCGACCAGGTCCTGCTCGGCGAAGACGACGTCGCGCAGCACGCCGGTCAGGAAGTAGCTGCGGCCCTTGCCCGGGGCTCCAGTCGCTGAGCCGCCTGCGCCGCCCGCGACGTCCGCGCGGGGCGACGCCGTCGCGATGCCGAAGCGGCGCGACAGCGTGCCCAGCACGCGGTCGATGGGCGTGCCTTCCTGCGTCGCGCTGGTGAAGTAGACGCCGCGCGGCAGCGTCGTCGCGCGCTCGCCCGCCGGCGTGGCGAAGACCTCGCCGAGGAAATGTCCCAGCAGATCGCGCAGTCCGGCGAACTGCGTCGGGAACGCGAACATCGCGGCCCGACGCGCGAGGTCGGGCTGCTGCTCCAGGCGCGTGGGCAACTGCGCCCGCAGCCGCTCGGACAGGGCGTCGAAGCCGGCGAGGAATGCGGCCGGAAGTTCCGCGCCGGCGCTTGCGGCTTGACCGCGCGCGGCGCCGCCGAGAGCACCACCCTGAGCGCCTGCACGAGCACCGGCCTGGCCGCCGTCGGCGGCCGGGAACGGGAAGCCCCAGATCTGCTCGCGCTCCTCGCGCGCCATGGCCGCGAAGCTGTCGTCGAAGCCAGCCAGCAGGTCGCACTTGGTCACCAGCACGTAGACCGGCGCCTGCACGCCGAGCCGGTCGTGCAATTCCTCCAGCCGCGCGCGCAGCCGTCGCGCATGGTCGGCGCGTTCCTCGGCGTCCTGCAGCAGCAGGTCCTGCACGTTGACGATCAGCAGCACGCCGTTGATGGGACGGCGCGGCCGCGTGGCGCGCAGCAGCGCGAGGAACTTGCCCCAGCCCTGCGCGTCCGCCGCCGCGTCCGACTGCTGCAGCGCATAGCGGCCCGCGGTGTCGATCAGGATGGCCTGGTCGGTGAACCACCAGTCGCAATGCCGCGTGCCGCCGACGCCGCGCACCGTGCCCTGGCCGAGCTGGCCCGCGAGCGGGAAGTTCAGCCCGGCGTTGGTCAGCGCGGTCGTCTTGCCGGAGCCCGGTGCGCCGATGAACAGGTACCAGGGCAGCGCATACAGGTTGCGGCGCCGCGACCAGGGCCAGCGCCGGCCACGCCGCGCGCTCTGGTCCATCAGCTGCAGCGCCTGCGCGAAGCGTTGGGTCAGCGCCTGCGTTTCGCTTGCGGATCTGCGTTCGGCCGCGCCGGCCTCGCCTTCGCGCAGGCCGTTCAGCAGCGAGCGCTCGGCCCGGCGGCGGCGCCAGGCCTGCCAACCGAAGACCAGCGCCGCGGCGACGAGCACCGCGGCGATCGCGGCGACGCGCGCGGCCGGCGTGTCCAGCGGCCGCGCGTCGCCGATGCCGACCAGCGGGCCGGCCCACCAGATCAGCGCGCTCAGCGCGGCCAGCGCGATCAGGGCTTGCGTGCGGCCGTGCAGCAGCACGGCCAGGAATTTCTCTTCTCGGTTCATGGCGGCAACGGGGTCAGGGGGTCGGCTGTTTCACCCAGAGGGTGATCACGACGCGGCGGTTGCGGGCGCGCCCGGCGGGCGTGGCGTTGTCGGCCACGGGCTCGGCCTCGGCGCGGCCTTCGGCGCGCAGGCGCGTCGCCGGCACGCGTTCGGCCAGGCCGTTGCGGACCGACTCCGCGCGCGCCTGCGACAGGTGCCAGTTGGAGGGGAAACGCGCCGTGCGGATGGGCGCGCTGTCCGTGTGGCCGGTGATCAGCACCTGGCCCGGCAGCGGGCGCAGCGCCTCGGCGATGCGCGTCAGCAGCGGACGCAGCGAGGGATCCAGGGTGGCGCTGCCGGCGTCGAAGAAGCGGTCGCCGGTCATGACGATCACGGAGCGGTCGGCCAGGTCGGTGACGGTCACCAGGCCTGCGGCGATCTCCGGCTGGAGGAATCCGGCCAGGCGCGGCGCCTCGGCCGCGGGCGGCGCGGCGCGGGCCGGCGCCGGCGCGTCCAGCGCGGCCAGCGTCGCGAACACCGGCTGGGTGCGGTCGGACAGTGCCAGCCGCAGTCCGCCGAAACTCAGTGCGAGCACGGCGACGGTCACGGCGGCGACCAGCCAGACGGAGACGCCGTCCCGCAGCCGCGAGGCGGCGTTGCCGGCCTCGGCGCGCGGCACGCCGACGGGCGACAGCGCCGTCGGCACCGCTTCGGCGCGGCTGGTCAGCAGCTCGTGCATCCGGTGGCGCAGATGGCGCACCTGCGCCGCGCCCTGGTCGGCCACGCGATAGCGGCCCTCGAAACCGAGCGCCAGCGCCAGGTACATCAGCTGCAGCAGATCGCGGTTGGCGGCGACGTCGGTCGCCAGCTTCTGCATCAGGCGAAACACCTTCTCGCCGCCCCAGGTTTCGTCGTGGAACTGGATCAGCAGGTTGTTGGCCGCCCAGACGCCGTTGCCGCCCCAGGGCGTGGAGGCGGCGGCTTCGTCCAGCACCGTGCAGAGCACGTAGCGCGCGGCGAGCACGCGGTCGCGCGTCACGCCCAGGCGCGCGGCGGTCTGCTCGAAGCGGCGCAGGCCGTCGGCCAGCGCGCTCTTGAGCGCGGCGGGGTCCTCCTGCCGTGCGGACTGACGCAGCCGCGGCGCGGCGGCCAGCAGCGGCTGCGCCGCCGCGATCAGCGGTTCGAGGCCGGCGTCGGGCCGAGCTTCGAAGCTCAGGGGTTCCGCGTCGCGCCAGGCGCCCGGTCCTGCGGCCGGCGTCGCGGACGACGCCCCGCGGCCGTCCGCCAACGGCTGCCGTGCCGCATCGAGCGCCGCGAAGGGGTCGCGGCCGTCATGGTCGAGGTGGGATCCGAGGCCGATGTCGAGATCTCGGTTCATGCGCGCACCGCCCAGAGTTCGAGTTCGAGACCGGGGAATTCGCCCCCGATGTGCACGGCCAGTCCGCCGGACTGGGCGAGCTGACGCCACTGGTCGCTGTCGCGCGTGTCCAGCTCGAAGTAATGGAAGCCTGCGTGGAAGGGGATCTGGCGCGGCACCACTGGCAGCGCGCGCAGCGCGACGCCGGGCAGCTGCAGGTTCACCAGGTCGCGGATGTGCTCTACGGTGCCGATCTTGGCCTGCGACGGCAGGCGCGCGCGCAGCGACTCCGCCGGCATGCGCGCGGAGGCCGCCAGCACGAACTGGGCGCTGCGCTGGAGTTCCACGTCCGGCACCAGCGCGACGCGCACGCCGTGCTTGCGCTCCTGCAGCGCGATGGGCATGGCGCCCTGTTCCAGCACGATGGACAGCGCCTGGCGCAGGATGGCCATCAGCGGCGGGAAGCACAGGGCGAGCTCGTCGTGGTCGTAGGCCGGCAGCGGCTGGGGGCGGCGCGAATCGCCGAATACGGCCAAGTCGCCCGCCAGCGCGACCATCGCCGCGTGGACCTCGCGCGGATGCAGCAGGCCGCCGGACAGGCGCTGGGCGAGCAGCGGCTCATGGCGGTTGATCGCGCCCAGCAGCAGGTAGTCGGCGATCTCGCCGACGCCGGCGCGGCCTGGCTCGGTCAGCCGGGCGGCGAGGGTGTCGCCGCGCTGCTTGAGCAGCCCGTGCAGTTCCCGCATCCAGCGCAGCAGCGGCTCGCTGCGCAGGGCGTCCAGCGTCGGCGGCACGTACGTCGCATCCAGCACCACCTGCTGGTCGACACGGCGCTCGGCGATGCGGCACACGCCCAGCACGGTCTGACCCTCGCCGCAGTCGCGCGCCAGCATCAGCCGCAGGTGGGGCCGGCCCAGCTGCAGCCGCGCCGCGCGCGGCGCGTGGGCGTTGTCGTCGGGCACGTCGGCCTCGTGCGCGCGGTAGCGCGGCGCCATCGCGCCGGCCGCGCCCTCGGCGTCGGTCTGCGCGACGCCGGGACGGGGCAGCGAGAGCGCCAGCACCACCAGCTCGTCGCGCGCGTCCGCGGGCACGTCGAGCGCGGCCGGGGCCGGATCGTCGCCGGGCAGATCGATGGCCAGGCCGTCGGGCAGCAGGCCGTGACCCGACTGCAGCGCGATCTTGCCCAGCGCCAGCGCCCCGCCGTCGAGCTGCAGCGATAGCCAGCCTCGGGCGTGCGGCGTCACGGCCGTCATGCGGGCCAGGTGTTGCGCGGCCTGGTGGCGGTCGTGCTGCTGGAAGTGTTGCGGCTGGAGGAACATGCCCTCCGTCCAGATGACTTTGTGGTGCCAGGTCATGAGCGGTGTGAAGTGGACGGGGAGGCCGGGAGGACCGTCACGGGACGAAGACGACGGGACGGACATCGCGGGAGATGCCAGGACATACGGGGGCCGCGTCCGGACGGATGCGGCCGCGGGCGCCCTGAACTCAGCGCCCGGCCTGCCGAAGCGTTTCGAAATGTTCCTCGTAGGCGGCGCAGAAGGCCTGGGCGAAGGCCGCCTGGAAGGCCTCGTCCGCCTCCTGGCCGAGGCGCTCGTACTCGTCGACGAAGCGTTCCCACAGTGCGGCCTTGCGGTGCATCGGGAGCGCCTTGTCGAGCAGCGAGGGCGCGCGCAGCCGCTCGGCCATGCGCTCGGGGGCCAGGCGGCGCAGCACGCGGGACGACGCGCCCTGCATGCCCGCGACCAGGCCGACCTGGTGCGCGCGCAGGTCGTCGACCGCGTCGCGCATCGCGGCGCGGGGCGCCAGGAAACCGGACACGGCGGGCTGTAGCAGGTGGCGCAGGGCGACGTCCACGTTGGGCGAGAACTTCAGCGGGTTGTTGTCCCGCGTGGCGATCATGGTGGCGGCGGCCTGCACCTCGCGCTTGAGCGTGGCGCGGGCGTGGAGCATGTCCACGGTGCCGGCGACGGCGTCGCGCAGCAGCTCGCCGATCAGCAGCGCCAGGGCCGGCGTCAGCACGGGCAACTGGTCGCGCGGCAGGCCGAGGCCCTGCGCGAGCGCGGCGGCCACCTCGTCCGCTGCGGCGAGGGGCGGTTGCTGCGAGGTGGCAGGAGCAGGTGCAGCGACGGGCGGCGAAGCCGGCGAGGAGACTGGCGAAGAAGGAGGCGCGACCGCGACCGGTGAGGCCGTCGGGGTGGGCCGGGTCGGCGGGACCGGCCGTTCCAACGTCAGTTCGTCGAGCGCGTCCTTCGGCGCAGCGTTGGGATGAAAGGCCTGGCGCCAGTCGTCGGCGTGCGCGTCCGCTCTGGTGACGCTGCCGAGCGGATCACCCAGCGGATCGCCGAACGCGTCGTCGAACGCATCGCCGAGCGGGTCGCCCAAGGGGCCGCCCTCGTCGATGCCGAACATGGACTCGAGCGCCCGACGCTCCTGCCGGACGTCGAGGTCCGAGGCTGGCATGGGGAGCGTCGCCGGCGCAGCGGCCCGCGAGGGCGGGGGAGCCAGACCCAGTCCGAGCGGGTCGTTCCCCGCATCGTTCCAGGCGTCGAAATCGACGAACGCGGCGAAGGGATCGATCGCGGCGGAGGGCCGCGGTTCGGGAGGCACGTGCGTGGGGATCACCGGGCGGATGAGGCGGTCGACCTCGTCACGGGCAGCGTGACCGGCATGACCGCCGGTGCCCGCCACCCCGGTACGGCCGGGACCGCCGACACGTCCGTTCAGGTCCAGCACCGTCGGCGCGTCGGCGTCCGGACTGGTGCCCTGCAGCGCGCGCAGGTCGACACGCAGCGTGTACGCGCCGAGCTGCACGCGGTCGTCGTTCGCGAGTTCCCGGGAGGGGCCGTCGAGCAGCGGCTCGCCGTTGAGCAGCACCGGGTTGCTGCCGCGATCCAGCAGCACATAGGCGCCGCGACGGAAGACCACTTGCGCATGCACGCGCGAGATGGTGCGGCCGGGATCCGGCAGCACCAGCAGGTTGGAGTCGGCGCGGCCGATGGTGCCGCCCAGCTCGTCGAAGCGGGCGGACAGGGCCGGCGCGCCGGGGCCGTTGACGACGGTCAGGGTCAGCATGGGGATGTCCTTCTGTGGGAAATGGAGGGGTCCGGAGCGGGCGCGGGTCAGCGCAGTCCGTGCAGTCGGTCGTCGATCCAGGCCAGGCGCAGCGGCAGGGACCACGCGTGGCGACCGTCGCGCGAGCGCGCCTCGAGCGCGGGACCGCCCGCGCGGCGCAGGCAGCTCAGCAGCCGGCCGTCGGCGTCGGGCCGCAGGACGAAGTCCTCGTCCGCGGGCCAGGCCCAGGACCAGGGGCGGCCGTCCGGCGCGGCGCGGAGGTGGTCGAGGAACGCGGCCTGCGTCGTGCGCACGTCGCCGCCGTAGGCCAGGGCGCGTTCCTCGATCGCCAGGCGCGTCAGCGCGAACCAGCCGTCGGCGACGCCGCGGCGGAACTCGAGCACGCGCTCCCGCACGCACTGCAGCGCGCGCACGCGCACGGCGTCCTGCGATGCCACGGGCAGAGACGGCGCGTCGAGCCAGCGCCAGCGCGGGAAGTCGATCGGCAGGTCCACGTCGACATCGACGTCGACGGGCGTCTGCATCGTCCAGTCGACCTTGGCGAGTTGCCGATCGGCGGAACCGGCGAGGCGGAGTTCCACGGCGGCGTTCGCCGGATTCGCATCGTCGAAGGCTTCCAAGCTGGCTGTATCGACGCGCAGCGTCAGCCGATTGACGCCGCGCAGCAGGAACTCGTGCACGGGGAGGGCGGTCGCGCCGGACGCGGTCACTCGCGCGAGTGCGACGCCGTTCAGCGCGGCTTCCGCCGCGCAGCTGCCGGTGCGCAGATGCAGGGTCAGCAGGCGCTTCATGCGTCGCACCGCCAGTCGACGAGGGGCAGCGCGGGCAGCCAGTCCAGGGTCTGCTCCCGGCGGCCGGACCAGGGTGCGCTCAGTCCGACCCGCACGGCGATCGGATCGAGCGTCGCCGTGACGGCCCATTCGAGGCCGTTGCCCCGTGCCGACGGGCGAAGGCCGACGCCTCCGACCAGAGCCGGCGGCTTGCCCGCCCAGTCGATGTCGGAAACGAATGCGCCCGTGGCGTTCGCCAGCGGCTCGAACTTCAGCCGCAGCGGCAGCCGCATCGGCACCCAGGGAAGCACGGCGGGGTCGGCGTCGTGGGACCACGGCAGGTCCCAGTCACGGCGGAAATCCGCCAGCGCCGGATCGTCGACGACGTCGATGCGGACACGCGCACGCGCTCCGGCGATGTCGACGACACCGTGCCACGACAGGTCCCAGCGACACAGGTTTCCTTGCAGATGACCGGTCATGTGCATCGTCGGAGCGAGGTCCAGCGACGCGCCCGCGCGATAGCCCCAGGCGACCCCGCTCTCGGCGGCCAGCAGCGCGGGCCGCGCTTCGATTCGCGTCGACGAGACGGCCTCGGCCGACCGCCAGCGCTCGCCAAGCCGGTCGATCGCCTCGGCGATCCGACGGTCCAGCGCAGCGAAGCCCGCCCGCCACGAACCAGGATCCAGCACCCGGCCGTCGGACTCGACCCGCACCCGGGTCTGCGAGGGCGCCGGTGTCGGTGCGGCACCGCCGTCCTGTCCGGAGCGGGCCCAGACCAGCAACCGCTGCTCGTCGGGCAAGGTGATGAGCCAGCTGTCAGCCTTGTTGTCGCTGCCGCTGCCGCTGCCGCTGCGGTTGCTGTTGCTGTTGCTGTTGCTGTTGCTGTTGCTTCTGTTGTGACCATCCGCGCTCCGGTCGTCGGCCGTCCAATCGATCGACAGCCGCGCGAACTGTTGCGGCGCGGACGCCGCGATGCCCGGCGGCAACACGGCGGGCACCGCCAGCGGATGCTCGATGTCGAGCGTCGTGCCGCGCTCGCGTCGCGTCGGCCCGGTCATGCCCATCAAGGTGAGGGTGGTGGCGGTCGTGTCCTGCGGCTCCTGCGCCTGCGGGCCCTGCACCTGCGCGCGCCAGCTCGCCACGGCGGCGCCGTCGGACGACGCCAGCGCGTGGAGCCGCTCCGGCAGGGCGACCCCGCCCGTGGAGCGCCAGACCGGGTCTACCTCCTCCGAGCCCGACACGATGCGCCAACCGTCGGCGTCGTGGACGTAACGCCGCGGCGCGCCCGCGGCCGCCGGGCGGCTCAGCCCCATGCGCACCTCGGGGATCTCGCTCATCGCGCACCGCCGTTCGGTCCGAGCGGATCCACATGCGCCGGCAGCGGGTCGGGCGCCGTGGGCGTGGCGGGCACGCCGGGCACGGCCGGGATCGCGGGCAGGGGCGGCGTGCCCGAGAACAGCTTGATCTGCGGTCCGAAGATCGAGACGCCCTCCATCCCGATGGTGATGAAGGACAGGCCCACGCGCAGGCTGAGAGTCGCCTGCGCTTCCAGGGTCAGCGCCATCGCCTGGACGCTGACCTGGCCGGTCGCCGTCACGCGCGCGCCCTGGCCGAGCGCGACCTCCACCGGCCCGTCGGCGTCGATGGACACGGGCCCGCCGGCCTTCAGCGTCAGACCGCCCGCGATCGAGGCGTCCACCTTGCCGCCGACGCCGACCCGGAGGTCCGCGCCCAGCGTCGCGTGCGTGTTGCCCGCCAATTTCAGCCGCGTGTCCTTCTCCACCGCGACCGACAGTCCGCCGCCGACCTGTACGCCCGCATCGCGTCCGATGTCCGTGCGCGCATCGCGCTTGACCGTGTCGACCTGGTCCTGGCCGACCCAGTGATGCAGGTCGCGCTCCGCCTTCATCCACAGGTGCTCGGCGCCGCGCGCGTCCTCGAAGCGCAGTTCGTTGCCGCTGTCGGGCGCGCCGTTCCTGCTGGACCGCGTGCGCACGCCGCTCACCGTGGCGTGCGCGGGCAGCGCATACGGCGCCGGCTGCGCGCCGTTGTAGACCCGGCCGGTGACGACGGGCCGATCCGGCCAGCCGTCGAGGAACTCGACGATGACCTCGTCCCCGACGCGCGGCAGCGCCACCATGCCGAAGCCCTTGCCGGCCCACGGATGGCTGACCCGCACCCAGCAGGAGCTGCGCTCGTTGCGTCGTCCGAGCCGGTCCCAGTGGAACTGCACCTTCACGCGGCCGTGGCGGTCGACGTGGATCTCCTCGCCCGCCGGGCCGGTGACCACGGCCGTCTGCGGGCCCTGCACGCGCGGCAGCCACGCCGCCGGCGGCGGCTGGTAGTCGACGGTCGCGGGCACGGCGGCGAAACGGCACACGTAGCTGGTGCTGCGCGCGTCGCCGTTGGCCTCGTAGCCGGCGAACTCCATGTCGGCGATCGCGCCGGTCACCAGCCACTTGCCGGCGTCGTCGTGCCCGGCGAACTCGAAGGTCTGGCCCACGCTCAGCGAGCGGTACGGCGTCGTGCCCTGCGCCACCACCGCCTGGCTCTCGAAGCGGTCGACCTGCCGACGCATGCGCGCCGTCCCCGCCGTGCGCTTGGGCCCGAGGTCGCCCGCCATGGCCAGGTCGTCATGCCCGCCCGGATAGACGTGGCGTTCGAGGCGCCCCGCGGTAAGACCGACGGGCCGGCGCGTCGCGTCGCGCCGGAGGTCGGCGTTGGGCAGCTCGGCCGCGAAGTCCGTGGCGGTCGCGCTCAGCGGCTGCAGCGACTGCGCGCGGGTCCATTGCAGGATCACGTCCTCGCGCAGCATCGTTTCCCCCTGCGCCTCGTTCCAGCGCAGCGGCACCGGTGCCGGGCGATGGCTGGACGGCGAGTCGCACAGCACCAGCACGTGGCGCTCGCGCTCGTGGCGGAAGAAGAAGTAGAGGCCTTCGTCCTCCATCAGCCGGGCGACGAAGTTGAAGTCGCTCTCGTTGTACTGGACCGTGCAGGGCCGCCGCGCGAAGCTGGCGTTGCGCAGCCGTTTCTCGACCGGTCCGGCGCCGGGGTAGGCGGCGAAGACCTCGTCCAGGATCTCCAGCACCGTGCGGTCCTGGAAGATGCGGCAGTCCGCGCCCAGCGTGAGCTGCCACAGCCACGGCCGCAGGTGCACGCGGTAGATGTCGAAGCGTCCGAGGTGGCCGCCGCGCTCGACGTGGGTGACCAGCCCGTGCAGGAAACGCTCCGTGTCGTCGTCCTGGCGCAGGCCCACCGCCGCCGGCTGGCCGAGCAGCTTGTCCGCGGCCAGCGGCGCTTTCTGGCTGGACCGCAGCAGCTCCAGGCGCAGCTCGGGCAGCCGGCCGAGTTCCTCGCGCCATTGCAGGCGGCGGAAGAGCAGTTCCTCGCCAGCGAGGGGGCCGAGGAAGCGCGCCTCGTTCGGCGCGGTGGACAGCGGCGTGGCCGCGGTCGGGGCGCCGCTCGCGGCGGACGGCGTGGCGGTCGGGGACGGCACGTGGAGCGCGGGCTCGATGGGCGCGGCAAGGGGCACGGCAAGCTCCTCAGTCGAAGGCGTAGGTGAAGGCGCCCTGGGCGGCGCCCACGCGGATCGCGCTCAGCGGAGGCGTCGACGTCGCGCCGTCCGCGAGCCGGCTCAGCAGTTCCAGCGAGATGCGCGGCAGTACGGTGTCGGAGATCACCCGGTCGATGACGCGGCCGCCCGATTCCGGCTGGTCGCAGCGCGCCATCAGCGCCGCGACGAAGTCGGGATCGAAGTTCACCGCCACGCCGTGGCGCTCCATCACGCGGTGCTGGATGCGCGCCAGCCGCTGGCGGGCGATGCGCCCCATCAGCTCGGGCGACAGCGGGCGGTAGGGCACCGTCACCATGCGGCCCAGCAGGGCCGCCGGGAACACGCGCAGCAGCGGCGCCTGCAGCGCCTGCGCCAGCGCGTCGGGCTCGGGCGTGAGCGCCTCGTCCGCGCACAGGCGCATGAGCAGCTCGCTGCCGACGTTGGAGGTCAGCAGGATCACCGTGTTGCGGAAGTCGACGGACCGGCCCTCGCCGTCCTCCATCCGGCCCTTGTCGAAGACCTGGAAGAACAGCTCGTGCACGTCGGGGTGGGCCTTCTCGATCTCGTCGAGCAGCACGATCGAATACGGCCGGCGGCGCACCGCTTCGGTCAGCACGCCGCCCTGGCCGTAGCCGACGTAGCCGGGCGGCGCGCCCTTGAGCGTGGAGACGGTGTGCGCCTCCTGGAACTCGCTCATGTTGATGGTGATGACGTTGTGCTCGCCGCCGTACATCGCCTCGGCCAGCGCGAGCGCCGTCTCGGTCTTGCCCACACCGGAGGTGCCGCACAGCAGGAAGACGCCCAGCGGCTTGTCCGGGTCCTGCAGGCCGGCTCGCGCGGTCTGCAGGCGGCGCGCGATCATGTCCAGCGCCGGCTGCTGGCCGAGCACGCGGCTGCCCAGGGTCTCGCCCAGGCGCAGCACGCCGTCGCGCTCGTCAGCGACCATGCGCCCGACCGGCACGCCGGTCCACGCGGCCACGACCGCCGCCACCGCCTGCGCGTCCACCACCGGCAGCACCAGCGGCGACTCGCCCTGCAGCGTGGACAGCGCGGCCTGCGCCTGGCGCAGATCGGCGATCGCCTCGGGGCTGCGCGACGGGGACCTCAGGTCCTCGCGCATCGCGAGCAGGCGGGTGACGGCCACGCGTTCCTCGTCCCAGCGCATGCTCAGCGACATGAGTTCGGACGAGATCTCCTCGCGCCGTCGGGCGAGTGCTTCGAGGCGCTCGACGACCTCGCCGCCCAGAGCGGCTTCGCGCTCCAGGATGTCGGTCTCCAGGGCCATGGCCTCCAGGCGGCGTCGCGCGTCCTCGACGGCCGCCGGCGTCGCGTGCTGGCTGATCGCGACGCGCGCGCAGGCCGTGTCCAGCAGCGCGACCGCCTTGTCGGGCAGTTGCCGCGCGGGGATGTAGCGCTGCGACAGCCGCACCGCCGCCTGCAGCGCCTCGTCGGTCAGCTCGACGCGGTGATGCGCCTCCAGCCCGGCCACCAGGCCGCGCAGCATGGCCAGCGCGGTGCCGGTGTCCGGCTCGGCCACGGTGACGGCCTGGAAGCGGCGCGTCAGCGCCGGGTCGGGTTCGATGAAGCGCTTGTACTCGGCCCAGGTCGTGGCGCCGATGGTGCGCAGCTGGCCGCGCGCCAGCGCCGGCTTGAGCAGGTTGGCCGCGTCGCCGGTGCCGGCCGTGCCGCCCGCGCCGATCAGCGTGTGCACCTCGTCGATGAAGAGCACCACTGGGCGCTCGGAGGCCTGCACCTCGTCGATGAGCGCCCGGAGGCGCTGCTCGAATTCGCCCTTCATCGCGGCGCCGGCCTGCAGCAGGCTGAGGTCCAGCCCCAGCAGCTCGATGTCGCGCAGCGCCGGCGGCACGTCGCCCGACACGATGCGCTGCGCCAGGCCCTCGACCACGGCGGTCTTGCCCACGCCGGCCTCGCCGGCCAGCAGCGGGTTGTTCTGGCGGCGACGCATCAGGATGTCGACCAGCTGGCGGATCTCGTCGTCGCGACCGGTGACGGGATCGAGCTCGCCCGCGCGAGCCTTGGCCGTCAGGTCCACGCAGTAGGCGGCGATGGCCTGACGACGGCCCATCAGGGCGGTGGCCGCATCGGTCCCGCCCGAGGTCGTCCCGGCAGTCATTCCCGCCGACGCCGCGTCCGTGCCGGCGCCGGATGCCGCGTCCTGCGCGGGCGCCTCGCCGGTGCGCCGGCACAGCGCGGGCAGGCGCTCCGCCAGGTCGTCGGCACGGATGCGCTCGAACTGGCGCGACACGGCCAGCAGCGCGTGGCGCAAGGTGTTGGATTCGAGTAGGCCCAGCAGCAGCGCGCCGGTGCGCACGCGGTCCTGGCCGAAGCGCAGCGAGGCCTGCACCCAGCCGCGCTCGATGGCGGCCTCGATGTGCTCGGAGAAGTCGGACACGGCGGTCGATCCGCGCGGCAGCCGGTCCATGGCCTGGGTGACGTCGCGCGCGAGCTGCGCGGCGTCGATGCCGTAGTGGTGGAGGATGACGGCGAGGTCGCTGCGCGCGTCGGGGATCAGCTGCGCGAACCAGTGCGACAGCTCGACGTAGGGATTGCCGCGCATCTTGCACAGCACGGTCGCGCTCTCGATGGCGCCGTAGGGGAGCGGATGAAGCTTGCCGAACAGGTCGGCGCGGCGGATCGTGGTCATGCGGAAGTCGTCGTCGGGATCGACGCCGTGGAAGTCATGGGTCGTTGAAGGAGATACGGAAGCGGGGGGCGATCCGGATGCAGGCGCAGATGCAAGCAGCGGTTACAGGGTGGCGCCGGCCTCGGCGGGCAGCAGCAGGTCGTCGCCGTCGCGCTCGCGCGGGACCGTGCCTATCCACAGGCCTCGGCCCAGCGCGGCGGGCGCGTCCGCACCGATGCGGGGCGGCGGCAGCTCTCGGCGGTCGAGCACCAGGCGCAGGTCCCAGTCGAGCTCCAGCCCGACCCACTGCCGCACCAGCGCGCGCAGGCGGGGCAGGGCGTCGCCATCCGGCAGCAACTCGCGATAGCGATCCCAGCCCATCGGACCGAGCACCACGCGGAACTTGTGCTGCACGTCCCAGGTGGCGGCGCCTAACGCCAGCCCCTGGCCGAGGCCGACCTGCTCGCCCGCGCGGGCCGGCAGGCCGCCGGCGCGGGCGCGCAGCTCGGGCGCCAGCGGCAGCCAGTGACCGGTCCACGGTTCGACGCGCGCGGGCACGTCGAAGGCTTCGCCGCACCAGGCCGCGAGGCCGTCCGCGTCGTGCACCTGCCGCGACAGGCGTCCCAGGAAGGCGAGCTTCGGTGCGTCGCCGAGCGCGTCGCGCTCGCGCAATGCCGGCAGACCCAGGCCGGCCAGCGCGCCCAGGCGCCCGCCCTGGCCGGCGTCGTCGGGGCGGTCCATCGCCTGCACCGGCTGGGCCTGCGCCCAGGCACGATGGAACAGCAGCGCGAAGCGGTGCGTCAGCAGATCCAGGAAGTCCTGCATCGCCGGATCGCCGTGATGGCGCTCGCGCTCGCGGGCCAGCTCGGTGAGGTGCAGCGGCAGCGGACCGTTGGGCCCGGTCAGGCCGAACACGCGTTGCCGCACGCGCGGGGTCGGGTCTTGCACCGTCACCGCCTGCACCGGCGAGGGGGCGAAGTCCAGCTCCGCCGGCTGGCCGACGCGCATCGGCTCCTGCGCGGGGCGGGCGGCCTCGCCCAGCCGCGGCAGCGACGGATGGGCCGATTCCCAACGCCTCAGCAGCGCGAAGAGGTCCTGCCGCTTCGGATGGGCGACGGCATCGAGCAGCCAGTCCGGCAAGGACGCGGCGGTCGCTGCCGTGGCTGCTGTGGCGGCGTTCGTCATGACAGTCCCCTCACAGCAGCGGACGCGCGCCGGCGCGCGGCGCCCAGCGGCCGATCTCGCCGCGCGTCGTCGACAGCAGCACCGTCTCGACGAAGCTGTTCAGCGAGACATGCCGCGACAGGAAGTGGTGCAGCGCGGCCCCGAGCAGGTAGGCGCTGTGGCCGCTGCCGGCCCCCAGCCGCTGCTCGTCCAGGGTGATCGAGATCTCCACGCCGCGTGCGTACGCGATGGGGCCCGGCGCCGGATGGCGGCGGTGCACGACGGCGGCGCTCAGCCCGGTGAGCGCGCCGATCTGGCGGCTCACGTCGGCGTCGCCGGCCTGCGGCAACTGCGACAACAGTTCGCGCAACGCGTCGGCGCCGGCGTCGATCAGCGACAGGTAGTTCAAGGACAGCAGGTTCAGCAGCCGCCACGCGGCCGAACTCTCCGCCGGTGCCGGCAGGGGGCGCGAAGGCCCGGCCACGGCGCGCACGTCGGTGAGCGCGATGCCCGCGTCCAGCGTCAGCGGCGCGTTGCCGCCGCGCAGGAACAGCGGCAGGTCGCGGTTGGTGCAGAGCACGTCCAGCGCCACCTGGTCCGGCAAGGGTTGAACGGCGATGGCGGAGGCGGAGGAGGCGGAGGACACCGCCGATGCCGAGGAAGCCGTGGATGCCGAGGCGCCGGCCGTGCCGTCGACCTCGCCGCGGAGCTCGCTGCCGGCCTCGGCCTCCCAGCCGTCGGACCACGAGAGGAAGACCTCCGTGCCCGCGTACGACGATCGCGCGCCTTCCCGCCGCACCCGCTCGCTGGGCCGGCGCGGCTCGCGGCGCATCGAGTAGACGCGCCGGACCGGCCCCGACCCCGTGCGCGCGGTGCCGTGCAGCGGTTCGAAGCGTCGCGATCCGCCGTCCGCGTCGTGGGCCGTCATGCCGGTGACCGCGTAGACCTCGTGGTCCAGCGGCCGGCTGCGGTCGACGACGATGTGGAACTCGTGCCGGTCGGGCCCCGGCAGCAGCCGGTCGGCGCGGCAGGGGAAAAGGTTGATCGCCGGAACGCAGTTGGTCAGCACGTTCGCGGCGGACACGTCGCCCAGGGACGCGTCGTCGGCCTGCGTCAGCGCGAGGACCAGCTCCATCGAGGATCCCGCCGTGCGCGAGAACGCCGTCGACAGCGCGTCCACCTCGAAGAACTGGAAGCGCTCGGGGAAGGCCAGCGTCTCCTGCAGGAGGCGCAGACCGCCGAAGCCGCGCGGCGGCGCCGGCAGCAGGGCCTCGTCGTCGGCATAACCGACGGGGACGACGGAGGACGTCGGCAGGCGCTGCACGCGCCCGGACGCGCCCGCCAGCACGGCGACGCAGCGCGACAGCGTCAGTTCCACCAGCGAGGCCGCGACGTCGGGCGCGCCGGTCAGGAAGAAGCGCAGACGGTCGACGCCGAGTTGATCGAAGCGTTGACCGTCCGGCAGCCGCAGGCTGAGCACGAGCGCGGCGCGAGGGCGTTCTCCGGGCAGGCCGCCGAGGGCCTCCAGCGCGGCGTGCTCGCGGACCAGCCGCGCCTCGGCGACCGACACCGGCGTGAGCACGGTGTCCTGCGCGGTGCGGAACTCGCAGCGCGTGCCGGTCAGCGCGGGCGCCGCGCCGTGCAGCGCCGAGCCGCGCGGCAGGCGGTGACCGGCCAGCAGCTGCGGGTCGGGCGCCGGTTGCATGCGGGCGACCAGCATCGCCGGCAGCGGCGCGTTGAAGCCCGGATAGACCATGTCCAGCAGGCGGTGGGACAGGCGCGGGAATTCGGCGTCGAGCTTGAGCTGGACGCGCGCGGCCAGGAAGGCGCTGCCTTCCAGCAGGCGCTCGATGTAGGGATCCTGGGCGGCGGCGCCCAGGCCCAGTTGGCCGGCGACCTTGGGATGCGCCTCGGCGAACTCCTGGCCGAGGTCGCGCAGGTAGCGCAGCTCCTGGTTGTAGTACTGCAGCAGTTGGGGATGCACGTGGGTCTCCTGGAGGGTCCTCGTCGGCCGCCTCAGCCGCGCAGATCGCGCAGCCGCGCTTGGCCGGTGGCCAGGTCCAGCTCCGCCGCCATCCACAGCGTCAGCGGCACCGGGTCGTGGCGCAGCCGGCCCTGGATCACCAGACGCAGCGGCCGATGCGCGCCGCGCGAGGCGATGTCACCGACGCCTGCTCCGCCCCCCGCGCCGATGCCCGAGTCGTTGCGGCCGTCATCGATCGAGACCTCCAGGAACTCCGGCAGGAGGCGAGGCTCGAATCGGCGGATCGCGTCCACCAGCTCCCGCTGGAGTCGACGTCTGTCCAGCGACGACTGCGCGCGGCCCGTCATCGCCGGCAGCCCGAAGTTGAGGACCGACGCGCGGGCCAGCGGCGCGTCGGTCCATGGCGTGCGCAGCGAATCGTCGCCCTCGCTCCAGGGATCGTCGTGGGCCGGTCGTTCGAGCCGGGTGGCGTTGAGCAGCCAGATCAGGTCGCGGGCGACCGATTCGCGGAGTTCGCGGCGGCTGATCACCGCCGTGCCGATGAGCCGGTCGAGCAGCGAGGGCTTCAGCCGATCGCCGGCGGCGGGCGCGCTCATCGCTGCAGCCCCTGCGGGCCGGCCGGCGCGCGGTTGGCCACCATGTCGGACCACACGGTCTCCAGGTCGCGCAGCGCGAACTCGCGCGAGGGTCGCGAGGGATCCGATGCCGCCGCGCCGCCGGCGGCGGGCGAAGACGCGCCGCCCTGGCGCGCCGCCTCCGCGCCGGCTGCCGCCGCCGATTGCTGCGCCGCGGGCGACGCCGTCGACGCCCCCGCCATGCGCGTCACCGTGGTCGTGGTGACGCCGGAGCGCCTGTCCTCGCGGTACAGGAACTCCGCCTCGCGGTAGTCCAGTTCCCAGGACTCCACGAGGCTGACGGCGGCGTCCTCGTCCCGCAGCTCGAGCGCATAGCGCGTCACCCGCGCCCGGCGCAGCTTGATCGACAGGCTCAGCAGCTCCTGGGCCGCGTCCTCCATGCACAGCGTGACCGTCATCGGCATGCCGCGGTCCATCGCCGAGAGCAGGGCGGCGCTGGCGCGGTCCATGCGCTTGGTGAAGGACAGCACCGAGGGCTCGGGCTGGCGGCCGGCGGCGCCGTCGGCGTCCAGCGCCCACTGCCAGTCCTCCAGCTCGATCCAGTCCTTCATCGCGGGCACGCGGGACTCGCCCGCGATGGGCCCGCCGTCGCCGACGGCGGACATGTACAGGCGCGCGCGTTGCGTCATGCCGGGCTCCTCGGTCGTGTCAGTCGTTTTAGTCGTATCGGCTGCTGCGCAGCTCGACGGTGTTGGGGGTGGGGCGGCGCAACGTGGACGCGTCCAGCGGGTAGTAGCGCAGGCGCAGGTCCTTGAAGGACAGCGTCAGCTCCTCCACGATGGGCTTGGCGTGGGTGCTGTCCTGGGTGCGCGTGGCGATGTGCGTCAGCGTGCCGTCTTGCAGCTCCATCGTCAGCATCGCGACCGGCGGCTTGCCGGCGCTGCCCGTACCGGAGAGCGCGGGATCGATGACGGTGATGCGGGCGCGGTCGTAGCGGCGCGTCTCGTTGGCGCAGCGGTACAGCAGCAGGCTGCTGCGGTCCAGGTACTTGGACACCGTCACGTGGCCGGGTCGCAGCTCGGTGCGTTCGCGCCGGCCGCGCGAGGCCAGGTGCACCGCGCTGGCCGACCAGGCCAGCGCGTGCAGTACGATCTGATCCTCGAAGCCCTGCACGCGGCTCTCCCCGAGCGCGGGCCGGCCCAGGCAGGCGAAGTCGAGGAAGGCGACGGGCAGGGACATGGCAGACGCTCCTTCAGGCCAGCTTGCCGGAGATGGCCGTGGTGGTCTTCATGTCCTTCACGCTCCACTCGAAACCGGTGGTGGTGTCGAGCTTGCCGTCGTTCTTCTGCGGCTTGTAGCCGATGAAGATCTCCTTGAAGACGAACTCCACATCCTGGTTCAGCGAGCCGTCCTCGGCGCCCTTGGTCGCGACCTTGGTGACGTAGGCCTCGGTGACCTTGACCTGGAAGTAGGTCTGCGGGCCGTCGAGGTTGCCGGTGGTCTTGAGCATCTCGATCGTGATCGTCGGGAAGTGCTTGCCCGCGACGATCTTGGAAAGGATCGCGGTCGAGGACGTGTCGAAGTAGTGCGTGATCGACAGCGTGCCGGGCTGTGGCTTGCCGACGGCCGCGCCGGTGCCTTTGGTGACGCTGTGATCGGCCTCGACGTCCCAGCTCCAGTCCGAGATCTCGATCCAGCCGTCGTCGCCGTGGTGGCCCTTCTGCAGCGATTCGCCTTGCGGCACGTCGGCCTTGCCGAAGTTGATGAAGCTATTGCCTGCCATGGGAGGTCCTTACTTGATGGTCAGCTTGATCTCGGGGGTCGTCTGGGTCATCTCGGCGATGTTCCAGCGGAAGAAGAGGGCGCTGTCGAGCTTGCCGTCGTTCTTCTGGCGCTTGTAGCCAACCGCCAGCTGCTTGAAGACGAACTCGATGTCCTGCGTCACTGCGCCGTCTTCGCCGCCCTTGCTGCCCACCTTCGTGATGAAGACGTCCTTGGCGACAAGCTGGAAGTACAGCTCGGGCTCGTCCTTGCCCGTCTGCTTGAGCAGGTCGATGGTGGCGGTCTTGAAGTGGGTGCCCTTGACGATGTACTGCAGCAGCACCGGCGAAGACTTGTCGTAGTAGTGCGAGAAGCTCAGCGTGCCCGGGTTGGGCTTGCCCACGGCGGCGCCGGTGCCCTTGAGGTGGCTGGCCTCGGCGTCGACGTCCCAGCTCCAGTCGCTGATCTCGATCCACCCGGCGGTGCCGAGGTGGCTGAGCTGTTGCGACTCGCCGGGGGCGTTGCCGCCGTCGGTCTTCTCGAACTTGATGAATGCGTTTCCTGGCATGGATCACTCCGGAAATCGGCGTCGTAGGGACGAGCGCCGGGAAGGCCCCGCGCGAGCGGGGACCGATGAACAAGGGGACGGACGCTTACGAGCGCTCGGACGGCAGGCGCGACACCAGCCGCAGCGAGATGGACAGGCCTTCGAGCTGGTAATGCGGCTTGAGGTAGAACTTGGCCTGGTAGTAGCCGGGCGCGTCCTCGATGTCCTCCAGCACGACCTCGGCCGCGGCCAGCGGACGCTCGGCCTTGGTCTGCTCCGTGCTGTTGTCCGGATCGCCGTCGACGTAGCGCAGGATCCAGTCGTTGAGCCAGCGCTCCATCGCCTCGCGCGTCTTGAAGGAGCCGACCTTGTCGCGCACCATGCACTTCAGGTAATGGGCGAAGCGGTTGCACGCGAAGAGGTAGGGCAGGCGCGCGGCGAGGGCGGCGTTGGCCGTGGCGTCGGGATCGTCGTACTCCGCGGGCTTCTGCAGCGACTGGCCGCCGATGAAGGCCGCGACGTCGGAGTTCTTGCGGTGCACCATCGCCATGAAGCCGTTGCGCGAGAGCTCGGCCTCGCGGCGGTCGGAGATGGCGATCTCGGTCGGGCACTTCATGTCCACGCCGCCGTCGTCGGTCGGGAAGCTGTGGGTGGGCAGGTTCTCGACGGCGCCGCCGGACTCGATGCCGCGGATCTGCGAGCACCAGCCGTGCAGCTTGAACGCGCGGTTGATGTTGACCGCCATCGCGTAGGCAGCGTTGCACCAGGTGTAGGTGTCCTGGTGCTCGCCGCCGGTGTCTTCCTCGAAGTCGAACTCGTCGATCGGGTTGGTGCGCGGGCCGTAGGGCAGGCGGCCGAGGAAGCGCGGCATGCACAGCGCCAGGTAGCGCGCGTCCTCGCTCTCACGCAGCGAGCGCCAGGCGGCGTACTCCGGCGTGGTGAAGATCTTGGTCAGGTCGCGCGGGTTGGCGAGCTCGCGCCACGATTCCATTTGCATCACGGCCGGCGAGGCGGCGGCGATGAAGGGCGCGTGCGCGGCGGCGGCGATCTTGGACATCTCGCCCAGCAGCTCGACGTCCATCGGCGAGTGGTCGAAGTGGTAGTCGCCGACCAGCGCGCCGAAGGGCTCGCCGCCGAACTGGCCGTACTCTTCCTCGTAGATTTTCTTGAACAGCGGCGACTGGTCCCAGGCCGTGCCCTTGTAGCGCTTGAGCAGGCGGCCGAGTTCCTGCTTGGCCACGGGCATGACGCGGATCTTGAGCTGCTCGTCGGTCTCGGTGTTGGTGACCAGGTACTGCAGGCCGCGCCAGGCGGATTCCAGGCGCTGGAAGTCCTCGTGGTGCAGGATCAGGTTGACCTGTTCCGAGAGCTTGCGGTCGAGCGCGCCGATCAGCGACTCAATGCTGGTGACCGTGTCGTTGCCGATCAGCGCGACCTGCGCCAGCGCGTGCTGCGCGAGGGTGCGCACGGCGCCCTCCATCTGCAGGCGGGCCTCGTCGGACTTGGGCTTGAAGGCCTTGTCGAGCAGCGCGGCGAAGTCGCTGCCCTCGTGGGTGATGCCTGCGAGGCCGGCGGGGCCGGCGGCCGGAACGGCGGATAGTGACGCGTCCATCATGCTTCCTTCTTGGGCGTGTCGGCCAATGTCTGCAGCAGCGCGGGGTCGCGCAGCACGCGGGCGATGAGCGCCTCGGCGCCTTCCTTGCCGTCCATGTAGGTCAGCAGGTTGCTGAGATGGCGGCGCGCCTCGAGCAGCGGGCGCAGGCCTTCGACGCGCGCGGCCACGGCCGCGGGCGAGAAGTCGTCCATGCTCTCGAAGGTCAGGTCCACCGGCAGCAGGCCGTCGCCGGTCAGCGTGTTGGGCACGGCGAAGGCGGCGCGCGGCTTCATCGCCTTCATGCGCTGGTCGAAGTTGTCGATGTCGACTTCGAGGAAGCGGCGCTCCGCGACGGGCGGCAGCGGTTCCTCGGGCTTGCCGGCCAGGTCGGACAGCACGCCCATGACGAAGGGCAACTGGACCTTCTTCTCGGCGCCGTAGAGCTCGACGTCGTATTCGATCTGCACACGCGGCGCGCGATTGCGGCCGATGAATTTCTGACTGCTTCCCATGGGGTCTCCAGAAAAGTCTGAGGAAAAATGAAACGGACGGCACTCACGCCGAGGCGTCGAGCGCGTCTTCTTCCAGTCCGAGGATGCGGGCCGCGTCCGCGATGCCGCCGGGGGCGATCTCGCGAACGAGGGCGAAGAAGTCCTTGTCGATGAGGCGCTCGGCGCGACGCAGCATCAGCTGGGCAGGGTTGGTCGGCTCGGTGCGTTCGAGGAACTCGCGGATCTGCCGCAGCGCGGCGAGCGCGTCGGCGCGCGACCCGATCGCGAGGCGGCCACCGCGCAGTGCGGGCGCGACGGCGAAAGCTTCTCGACTCGACGCCGCGTCGATTCCCTCGTCGTCATCGAGCATCCCGGCCGACGAAGCGTCGTCAGAGGTGTCGTCCTGCGCTCCTTCCCGCAGCTCCGGCAGCAGCCCCCGCAGATCGGCTACGGCCTGCCCGACCGCCTTGAGACGCGGCGCGACATCGACGCCGAAGCGCGTCGTCCACACCTGCCTCAGGGCTTCGAGCGCGCCTTGCGCCGCGTCGACCTGCGCGCGCAGCGACGCGGTCAAGCCGGCCTCGTCCGCGAAGAATCGTTGCAGCTGATCGGCGGTGAAGACCTCGTCGCCGTCGCGCGCCGGGATCCGCTCCAGCGCGACTTCGACGTCGCGCAGTCGCAGCGCCGGCAGACGGCGGTCGCGATGCAGCGGGGCGTGCCGCAGGTCACCCAGCAGGCCGCGCGCGTTGTCCAGGTCGACCAGCGGTCCCTGGCGGGCGAAGGCGTCCTCGTCGTCCGCGTCGGGCAGCGGATGCAGGCCGTCCCAGCAGCGGTCGAGCAGCCCGGCCACCAGCGCGAGCGCGTCGGGCAAGGCGGCCAGACCGCCGGCGACCACGCTCGCGCGGCCCCAAGCCACGGCGATCCGCAGATCGCGGGTGCGCGGCAGCAGGTCCTGCGCGAGCTGCCGCGCCAGCGGCCAGTCCGGCGCCTCGGCCGGCGCGAACTGCGTTTCCTCGCGGCCGCGCAGCGCGTCCATCAGCGCGGCGAATTCCGGCTCGTACTCGAGGTTGGGGCCGGCGGGCGCGTCGGCGTCCAGGGGGCGGGTCCAGTCGTCGATTGCGTCATTCATCGCGCCGTTTGCTGCGCCATTGGTCGCGCCGTGCATCGCGGGTTCCATCGCTGCCGTCCAGTGCTGGGGTCGTGTCGAGGTCGTCGTTCGTCGCCGCGCCGGTCGCTGCTTACCAGTTGGCCTTGGCCACGTACTTGTTGCCGTTGGCCTGGTAACGGTCGATGGCGGCGCGCAGCTCGTCGTACTGCTCGCACTTGGCGGAACACTCGGTCGCCAGCGTGGCCAGGCGGGCCTGCGCCTTCGGCAGGTCGCCCTTCATCAGGTAGAGCTCGCCGGAGTACTCCAGCGCGTTGCGGTGGCGCGGATCGATCTTCAGCGCGGCGTCGTAGTAGCGCTCGGAGGCGGCCAGATCGGGCGTGCTGCTCTTGCGCAGCGTGTAGCCCATCAGGTTGTTCCAGTCGGCGCTGGCGCGCTCGTCGACGCGCTTGAGTTCCTTCAGCGCGGCATCCCACTGGCGGGCGTCGATGTACTGACGGGCCTTGTCCAGGGAGGTGTCCTTGCGCGCGGCGGCGGCGGTTGGCGCGGCGGGGGCCATGTCCGCGGCCATCGTCAGCTGCATGCAGAAGGCGCTCAGGGCGATGGCCAGGGCGAAGGAGGTCTTGGTGTTCATGGGAAAGTCCTTTCGAGGTGAAGGTGGGGATCGCGTCGTCCGCTTGCCGCGGAGCGTCGTACCGAATCGTCGACACCAGGACCTACGGGCGCACTCGCGGCACGGATGCAGGCGGAGGTGAAAGGATTTGTAACTGGGAGGAGGGGAAGGGCGCCGCAAGGACTGACCTCGCGGACAGGCCACGACCCTCACCCCAATTCTTTCCCGCAGTGCGGGAGAGGGAGAAAGAAGCGCGCAGGCACGGCTCCCTGTCCCGCACGCGGAACAGGTGCGTCGTGTCGTGTCGCTTGGCTCGTGGAAGCCCCTCCCCGCACTGCGGGAGAGGGGCAGGAAAGGCTCAGCCGGTCACCAGACCTTCACGCAATCGCCTTCCCAGACGAAAGGCGCGAGGGGCGCCGTCGGCGCGGTGTCGGCGGGTTCGATGCTGACCGCCAGTCGGCGCACCGACTTGAACAGCCGTTCCGAGGTATCGGCCAGCGTCGCCTGCGTCGTGCCCTTGGCGGGCAACACGGCGGCCAGCAGGATGGGCGCGCCGTTGTCGGGCAGGGCCCACAGGCGCGCGACCTGGCCGGCGGGCACCACCAGCGGCTGCAGCAGGCGCACCGTCATCAGCGTGCCGTGACGGCGGGAATTCGCCACCAGGGTCGGCTGACCCTTGGCGTCGTGCAGCAGACCGACGTAGCTGGCGGGCGTGGCCTGATCGGCCTGCAAGCTCTCCATCCAGCCCGGCGAGCTGCGCAGCACGGCCACGCAGGCCAGCGCACCGGCCAAGGCGCCGGCGACGGCCCACCCGGACACGGCGGCCGCGCCGCGGCCGCCGCCCGGCACCAGCCAGTGCCACCAGCGGCCTTCGCCGCCCTTGCTCCTGCCGTTATTCGATGCCACCGCGCCGTGACGCGCCGCCTGTCCGAACTCATCGGGGAACAGCCGGCGCTGGATCGCGGGCCAGTTGCCCAGCGGCGGCGCGACTGGCGGCGTGGCGGCTTCCAGCGAGGACAGCCGTTGCTGCCAGATCTGCGCCGACAGGCGCACCGCGGCCGAATCCCGCATCAGCGTCTCGAAACGGCGGCGCGCGCCGCCCGCCAGCGTGCCGAGCGCATAGGCGCGGGCGAGGGCGTCCAACCGTTGGGGGCGGAGATAGTTCATGCGCGCCCCCCCAGGTTGTCCAGGCAGGACTTGAGCTGATCAAGCCCGCGACGGACCCAACTCTTCACCGTGCCCAGGGGGGCGTTCAGACTCTCGGCGATCTCGGTATGCACCATGCCGCGATAGTAGGCGAGCGCCAGGGCCTGACGTTGCGCCGGCGCCAATGCGAGCATGCATTCGTCGATGCGCGTCTTCACCAGACTTTCGTCGAACAGCGCGTGCGGATCGCCGCTCGCGTCGGCGGCGACGTCCATGGCTTCGTCGTTCAACTCGATCGTGCTGTCGCGCTCTTTGCGGCTGGCGCGCAGCGCGTCGATGGCGCGGTTGCGGACGATGTTGATCATCCACGTCATCGGCGTGGCAGCCTCGGGCTGGTAGCTCGCCGCTTTCTGCCAGATGCTGACGTACGCCTCCTGCAGCACTTCGTCCGCGCGGCCTTCGTCGCGTAGTACGCGCAGCGAGACCGAGAACAGGTGGGCGGAGGTCGCCCGGTAGAGGCGTTCGAAGGCTGCCCGGTCGCGCAGCGCGACGCGGGCCATCAGATGGCGGAGGGGATCGACGGGCTCCTGCGGAGAGGCTTCAGCGCTTGCGTTCATGGTTCCTTGATCAGGACGCCGCTCGGACGGACGGTCGCGGTTCTCGTGGAGCGCGCGACGACCCGGCCGCCCCGGACGGCGTGGTCTCGTCCGCGTCGGACGACGGACGAAGCAGTGCGTCAATTGTTCGCCAAGGGCTAAGCGCCGGCATGACGTGCCGCGTTCGACCGTGCGGCGTGCAGGACGCCTGCCCGCTGATGGTGCGGGATCCGGGGAATGGCCTCACCCTTTTTGGGTATTGCCGTTCACGCCGATTCGGCGATCACTCGAATCGCGCGCGATTCGTTGCAACGAACTGCGCCACTGTCGTTAGCGGACCGCCCAGACCTTCGAGCCCGATACTGTCGTCACCGCGCAGCAACCCCTGGCCACCCGGCTTCGCGAAGGGCTGATGCCGGCAGCGATGTAGCCTTCGGGCACCCGCGGGCACCCGCGCCGGATGAGCGCCGCACTCTCAATACCGGTCGTTGAGCCGTCAGCCGGCAAAGTGTGCCGCGACCGCTTCATGCCAGCAGCGTGAACTCGGTGGCTGCTCGTCGATGACGGCAATCGCTGCAAAGCCGCCGGCCGCATCAGGCTGATAGCGGGCCTACGCTTGCCAGCGGCCAGTCGCCTTGTCCAAGGTGTAGTGACGAAAGATGCCGACCTGCAATCGGTCTGGCGTTTGCTCATGAACGAACGCCTCGCCAACTACCATCTCAGCGCCACCATCGAGGTAGACCGCTACCGGAAGCTTCTCGCCGCCTTGGAGCGCCTTGCTGATGTCGATGCCGACTTCACCCAGGTACTCTGGGGTCGAGGCGACCACCTTGTATGCGCTCACCATGACGTCCGACGCGGAACAGAACTCCGGACCGCCTACCAGTCGCATGCGAGCAGGCACATCACGCATCGAAATATCCTTCTTGTCTGCGACGAAGTCTCGCGCGTCGACGTGTCCGCCAAGCACTTCCTGGGCGGCCACTTTCGCTGCAAAAGCCGCCGGCCGCAGCAGGCTGGGAGCGAGCCTACGCTTGCCAGCGGCCAGTCCCGTGTCCAAGGTGTAGTGACGAAAGATGTCGACATGCAATCGGTCCGGCGTTTGCTCATAAACGAACGCCTCGCCAACTACCATCTCAGCGCCACCGTCGAGGTAGACCACCACCGGAAGCTTTTCGCCACCTCGGAGCGCCTTGCCGATGTCGATGCCGACTTCGCCCAGGTACTCAGGGGCCGAGGCGACCACCTTGTATGCGCTCACCCTGACGTCCGACGCGGAGCAGAACTCCGGACCGTCTACAAGTCGCATGCGAGCAGACACATCACGCATCGAAATATCCCTTTGTCTGGCGATGAAGTCTCGCACATCGACGTGTCCGCCAAGCACTCTCTGGAACGCTCAGAGGGTCAGTCATTGCCACCTACAAGCATGTCGCCGTTGACGGGAGAAATGCGTACGCGTTCGACATCCCGAACCGCACTGCCGGTGCCTCGCTCGGACCGTACACAGCAACGGTCAGGACGACTGTCAACGGAAGCCCCGCCAACCTTCCAACAGACATTTAGCCGGATCAGGTAGTCACGGGCCTGTCCATATCGAATCGCGCGTTTCAGCTTTTCGGGTCTGGCGCAGCGTTTGGTCTGATCGCCACGTTTGTCTTCGGCGGCTTCCATTCAGCGCAGCATCGTTTGAACGCCTCGCGCTTGGCTGCGACGAGCTTGATGGCGCGTTCAATGGAATCAGTACAGTGCTCCGCGAAGACCCGGCGCTGCTGCAGGCCGCGCTCCAGCAGTGACCGCAATGCAGCCTCGCAACCGGGACCGGTGACGATGACCAGCGGGAACTCACAGTCCACCGGTGGCCGATGACCGATGCTCAGCACCCAGGCCATTTCATCGCCACCGCGGTAGTGCAGACCGCTTAGTACGGCGATGCTCGGGACGATCCCGAAGGATCGCGGCAGTGCCCGTGGAAGCTGGGTCAATACTCATGCGTGCCCTCAGCCGAACACGCCGTGAAGGAACCACGCAGTGCCGTCGTCCAACTTCGCCTGGAAGATCCAGAGTAGCCCGGCGTGCTTGGACTCGGCCAGCCAATAGTCACGCACGACAAGTCGACCTTGGTCGGTCGTCTCGTCGCGATCCCACCAGCCGGCCTCGACGCACTGCGGCCCAGCAAGGAGCTGCAACTCGCCCTGATACACCGGGCGGTTCTTGCGTACGGCCAACTTCAGCGGCTCAGGCAGCACCCAGGTGGGCTGAGGCAGTGGCGTGCTCGCTTTGAGCTTGCGCGGCTGCGGCGCTACCGCGGGCTGCCAGTGCCCCATCCATTCCTGGCGATGGTCCTCGCGTGTGACGCAGCGTTTCACCTTGTCCGGTCCGAGCCTGGCTGCCATTCGTTCGAGCACAAGGTGGAGCGACTCTCCGTCCTGCACCGTGTCGGGCAGCAGTGAGCCGCTGCTGCCGGCTAGGTCGTGGACCTGGTCGGCGATGAGCGCCAGGTCGCCCGCCGGCGCCAGCAGTTCGACCTTGGTCAGGTTTTCTGCCAGAAGCCTGCACAGGTGTTCGACATCACGGTTCGGATCGGCAGTGCCTACGCTCAGTGAACCGCCTTCGCCTGCGTCCTTCGACCGCATGGCGTCGTGCCACCAGCGCAGGGTGAAACCGGTAACGCCGGCGTGGCGCGCTGCGAGCCATCCGCACATCTGTACAAGCAGCCGTCGCGCGCCTTGCAAGAGCGCTGGCGCATGCTCCACGCGGAAAGGCAACTCGAGCTTCGCATTAAAGGTGTCGGGCAGCACCTCCCAAACGTGCAACTCCGGCGCGTGGCCATAGGCTCGGTCGAGCGCCTGCAAAAGCTCCTTGTCGAACCGCCGACTCAGGCCGCCGCGTGGCAGCGCACGAACGTCGCCCAGGGTCCGGCAGCCGGTCTGCGCGAGAGTCGTCGAATGCGGTCGAACTGCGGTGAGGCACTCCATGCGCAGGGCGTCGAGCATTTCTTCAAGCGGCCTTTTGAAGCCGTTCTCGATGCGCGATCGAGCCAAGGCGTGCGCTCCCAAGCTGGTGGCCGCCCACGCGACCTGTAGAACTCCAAGCTCCTCAGCTTCAGCCACGACACGGTCGCGCAAGGCGCGCTTGCCGCCGAATAGGCGCGTGCTGGCCTCGACCTCCATCAAGACGGCATCTTCGGAGACGGCGACGCGGGGCGTGAACTGCAACGCCCAGACGGCCACTGCTCGAAGTGCGTCAGGACTGGGAAGGCTCGAGGACGGGTTCTGGCTGGCGCACGGCGGCAGCAACAGGGCTGTCCACAGCATGGCTTGGCTCGACGGAAACGAGGCGACTCGGGTAGCGCAGCCTCGGGGTCATGATCTTGTTCAAGCCGCCGGGCATGGACGGCAACTTGAGTTGCCCCTCCACCGGAGAGCCCTTGCGCTTGAGCACTTGGACGGCGATCTGCCAGTCGGTCTCCACCCGCACCACGACGCGCAGCGGCGCAGCAGAAGAATCCCGTGCCGCCGACTCTGGCCGGCAGAGGAAGACTGGGCCTGTGCAGCGCGCAGCGAGCACCTGCAGCCGTCGGACCTGCTCTGCACGCACCAGCGGCAGCCAGGCGATGACTGCTCCGCAGCTGCCGGCCTTCACCAGTTGTTCGGTCGACCACAAGCGATCCTTCGGGGCATCGACATCCACCCAGACCAGATGGCGATCGTCCACACCATGGTGGCGAAGGCCGGGCATATGCGGCCATAGCGTAGGGCCGACCAGGGCCACAGTACGCCCTCGCTGCGTGATGGCCGCCATCATCGACACGAGCAGACGGAGTTCCACAACGGAAAATTGACTGACCAACACCTCGGTTAGCGCTGCGCAAGGCCAGCCCCCACCGGGCAAGGCGGCATCCAGCTGCGCAAAACCCGTGGGCTCTATGTCAGCGACCAAGCCTCCGAGCTGATTCCCTCGCCACAGCGCTGCTTCCACTGCGGCCGGCAAGGGTTCATGAACCTTTGCCTCAGCATCAGAGATTCCGTTCTGACTGGGTGAGGTCAGGCTGACAAGAGGCGACGCTCCCGCCAACCCGGGCGCGGCGGGTGACATCGTTCAGCAGCAAAAAGACTGTATGGACATACAGTATATGCACACCCAGCCGATGTCCAGTTTCGGTTGCAATACGGCTGATCGAGTCCGCCTATGTGTCCGGTCGATCACGAAAGCGCACCGCTGATTGGCGGCCACCCCGAGGGCACTGGTCCCTCTCGGGTCTCTAGGCGATGCTCCCTTGTTGACGGCGAGCTGACGAGCATGTCGGACTAGCGAAACAAGCCAAAGCTCGAGGCCCGTAGGCGGCGGAAGCACCTTCGCATAAGTCTGTGAAGTGAATGCTCCGCGAGCACGCGATGCAGGTGAGGAGGGATTTCGCTCGGTTGATTATCAGAGCAACTGAATGTCCGAACTTCCAGCCACGCGCTTGCAGGACAGTGCGAGAACAGCGCGTCCTCCGATCTTGTCGCCCGAAGATCTGGGCTGCACTCAAGCCAGAATGCGTGGCGCGCCAATACGCCAAGCCGAACAACAACACGGAGGAACCCGTCCATGCTGGTCAACATCGTCGGCAGCTTCAGCTTCGAACAACGGGGCGATGCCCTGTCCATCGGAACTGAAGAGTCCTCCGTCATGGTGGCAAATGGCTACGCGCGCCTGATGCCCCCTGAGCCCACCTATCTGATGTTCAAGGGGCCGGGGGTCAGTGCCCACGTACCCTATGGCGATGCCCCCACCACCGTTGACCATGGAGGACGGCAGTGGAGCAGCGATGACTGCCTGTTGGGCGGGGCCGCGAGCTATGGCGTGTGGCTCGCCGACGATTCGAACGGAACGCCGGTCGGCATCGTCCGCAACTGGGACGGCCAGCCCCTCGCAACCGTGCCCTACCTCGGCGGTCCGCGGCACTTCGCCAGCCAAGCCATGGTCTTCACAGAAGACGAGACGGCCCAGATTCACAGCCCGCAGGGCGAGTTGATCGCCAGCTTCGCCCTACAGGGTCAAGGCGCGGGCATTCAGCATCTGGCGCACTTCGCCGGGCTATGGGCATTTCTTCGCACGGATGGCGAAGCGCCGGTCTATCAGGTGTTCGATCTAGATCGGATGTCGGTGATCGCCGCGCTGCGCGTTGCCGACGCGATCTTCGCCCTGTGTCCGATGGAGAACGGCGACGTCCTGCTGGCGGATGCCGGAGGTCTGCAGCGCTGGAGCCCCTCGTCGCCGGACACCCTTCACCCGCTACACAGCTTCGAAACCCCGCTGGACGCTAATGAGGTCCAGATGCTGCTCTGGCACGATCCGCAGCACGCCTACGTGTCCATCGAACACGATCATGCACGCGACCGCCACACCCTGTTAGGCGTGCCACTGGTGGGAAGCAGTAGCGCTGCGGTGCAGACCCTGCATTGGTCCAGCGCCTGGGCCACATCCATCCATGGCGGCTTCCTGGCTGGGCAGAATTACTTGTCGCTTAAGCGCAAGACACTGCTGGGCGACAACGCCGTTCTGGTCTGGGCACCGGGCCAGCCGCTGTCGTCAGACATCTTTGAGCCCGCCGCCGACACCGCCGTCGAAGTCGAGCAATCGCAATCCGCAGTCAAGGGCAAGCATGGCTACCGAGTGCGGGTCGAGGATGACGATCCCAATCGAGCCGTGCGCCGTGCCGCGCTGGAGCTGGGCCGGTTACTGGGCGAGACCTGCAAGGGGCCCTACGTGCAGATCGACGAGGCGGTCGACCGTAAGTTCGACGGCGCATTCCATGTGGACATCGCATGCGCGAGCGTACCCACCGATTTCGAACGCGGCTTTCTGGACGCCTACCTTGGGTTCTTCCGAGACGAGGGCCACCTTCAACCGGCTGGAAGCAAGGCGCGCCTGTCCATTGCAATCTCTTGGACTCGCGGAAGCCCGAAGTTTCCCGTGGCTGTCATGGGCAAATAGTCTGTTCCCAGCGCGCCAGCTTGCTAGCCTGGTCACCACCCCGAGCACCCAGTGCGCGGAACTAGGGGCTCTTAACTGGCAGGGTTTCACGGCGCAGGACTTGTTCGCTCCCGGTTGAGGCTAATATGGAAACGCAGGCCCACGAACGATCAAGCAGAGGTGCGTGCGGCAGTTTGAGAACGCAAGACCGCCGTCACTGAGTAAGCGTCCGGCGAACTTGTCTTGAGATCCGCATTGCCGCCGACGACGATGGTGTCCATTAAAGACTGAACTGACCCCCAGAAGTTGGGCAGCCAGTGTCTGTGCCTAGGCGTTGATCTGCAACGGGGTTGAGCAAAATATCGGGGGTCGGCTTTGCAGCGGATGCGGTCCTTCGACTTGCTGAACTTGCGGCCCGGAAGCTGTCGTTCGACGTTCGCGCTCAGCGGGTTGTGCAGCCGTCCGCTGCAGCAAAAGGTTGGGCCAAGCGGCAACGTGCGCCTAGCATGCCAGGCACGAAGTTCACGGCGAGGTGAGCGACGACATAGGCACTGTCAAACATTGGTCTTCTTCCCAGTGACGATGGAAGCAATCAGTTCAATTGCCGTCGCCAGCCCAAGCATCACGGCGGCGCCTGTAAGCGAGAGCGAAATGGTGAGCGATGCTGCGTCAGTAGTCGGACTGCCGAGTAGTACCTTAAGTGCGGTGAAAGCCGCGCGACGGGTACTGACTTCCGTTCCGCTGGACTTGGCGCCAAGTCCCGAGGCTATTGGGACGTCATCACAATTGACCGTACCTTCCCGGAGCGCTGACGCGCAACGTCGCGCGTTCGATCGAGCGCGCCAGGCAACCGGCACTTGAGGGTGGACCGGGGTGAACAGGGCATACTCCTGACCGTCAAGAATTCTGAGGCTTTCGCCAAAGCTGTAGATAGAACCGGATGCGATCACCAAAGCTACCCGCCAAAGAAGAAGTCAAGTACAAGTACTACGCGGGGTTCTCGGACACATTTGTGCGAGACGTGCTCGACGGGTTCTCAACTGCAGCCACGCGCGTTCTCGACCCGTGGAACGGGAGCGGCACTACGACAAGCGTCTGCGCCCGGCGAGGCATTCAAAGCGTCGGCGTGGACATCAATCCTGCCATGCTGCCTGTAGCGTGGGCGCGGCTTGCTCGGGCAGATCTTGTGCTCGAACTGTGTAATCGCCTTGCCAGCCAGCGCATGCCGACCTTCTTTGCTCATGGCGGCGTGGCGCAGGACGATGACCTGCTATCAGTCTTGTTTGATTCAGAGTCCGCCGCAAATCTCCGCTGTCTGCGGGCCAGCTTCATTGGTGCCGCCCAAGCTGTAGCGGCCGGCCTCGACAACAACGAACTGCTGGCTCTCTCGGGCGCAGCGTTTGTCGCCCTGGCTGAGGTTCTGCGTGAGGCGCTTCGCCCTTTGCGTGGAACGAACCCCTCTTGGTTTAGCAGGCCCCGCAACCAGGGTGAGCGAATTCGGATAGGCCGGTCAGAACTCCACTCACTCATTTTGAAGAGCGTGGCTGGGTTGGAAGCCTCTGCCGTGGCGCTATCGAGCAACCGCTCGGACGATTTTCGGTGGCCCTGCCTAAGCGTTGGCGACTCCCGTTATGGCTTGAAGGGCTTGGGGAAATTTGACCTCGCAATTACTTCACCGCCATACTGCACGCGTATCGACTATGCAGTAGCAACGATTCCCGAGCTGCTGGCGTTAGGTGAGGCCGACCAGGCGGGATTTTCGGCATTGCGGCATCAGATTATGGGTGCCGTTGTTACTGAGAAATCCAACTTAGATCTCTCTTGGGTTGATTCGAAATCGCTTCTCGGGAAGACGCTTGAAGCGATTCGCAACCACCCCACAAAGGCTGCATCGACCTACTATGCGCGGTACTTCGAGAAGTACTTTAGCGACCTGCTGCTCTCTCTTTCGCAACTGGCCTCCGTTGTCCAGAATGGCCACATAGTTGTGGTTGTTCAAAGCTCGTACTTTAAAGATGTAAAAATTGATCTGAGCGGGATAGCGACCGAGTTTTTTGTGGCGAGAGGGCTCGCTCTTTCATCCCTGCGAGCGCACGCTGCCAGATCATCAATTGCTTGGTCCAATCCGAAATCCAGAGTTTATCGCAATTCAAATGTAGATACGGAAGATGTACTTGTCTTCTCTACTTAAATTCACATAGAGGCTCTCAATGGCTGACGACAAAATCGACTTCGTCGACGATGCAGACGCGGAGGACGACAGCTACGCACCTGAGCTAGATGCAGACGACGCGCTTGAGAAGAAATATGCAAAGCAGATGCGTCAGATTCATCCGCAAAAGATCGAACTTCCAATATCAACGCTCAAGGCGATGGTGGAGGATCAGATCAGCCTCAGCCCTGATTTTCAGCGTCGTGATCGCTGGGACACCAAGAAGCAATCGAGGTTTGTCGAATCCATCATTATGAATGTGCCTGTTCCACCTGTATTTTTAGGTGAAGATCGGTACGGCAAATATGTTGTTCTCGACGGGCGCCAACGGTTGACGGCTATCTATGAGTTTTTGCGTAGTAGCTATGCGCTTGAAAAGCTGGAAGTCTGGAAGGAACTCAATGGACTGAGGTTCACGGACCTCGAGGACAAAGGCCTCGCTCCTACAATAAAGCGACGTTTTATTCCGGCAGTTCTCTTGCTTCGCGAGTCATCGCCGGAGGTTAAATACGATGTGTTTGACCGGCTTAATACAGGCGGGGTTCCATTGAATACGATGGAAATTCGCAACGCGGTATTTCAAGGAAAATTTAATCGCGTGATTCACAAATTGTCCGACGAGTCGGTCTTTCGTGAACTGTGGGGGATCCCCCAAGGTACCGCAGAGCGTAAGTCGAACACGCTGTATAGCCAGATGAAGGATGTTGAATTGGTCCTTCGCTTCTTCGCGCTCAGAGATCCCTCCAAGATTCGCCGCAGCTTTAAGTGGTGGCTGGGCCATTATCTCGATGGCAGGAATCAAGAGGCAGATATTAATCCAGATGCGGATACATTTGAGCCAGATCGCCAAGCCTTTTTCCGGGCTATAAGTTCCGTGAAACGAGTGTTCGGGTCCGAGAATGCCTTTGTGCGGCCCGACGACGCTGACAAAAAATCGAAATCAGCTCCACTCTCTGATGCGGTGATGATCGCGTTTTCATACTTGGATCCAGCTAAGATTGACGATGCGATCGCCACGTCCTTGAAAGACGGTCTTGCCAATCTAGTTAGTTCCGACCACGCGTTTCGCGCCTCAATCACAACGGGAACGAACGGAAAGGGTGCGATATCGACGCGAGTTGCTCGCCTGGTCGGCTTGGTAAACCAGTCTGCTAGCGCGGCGTTGGCTTGAGGCGATGCGTAAATCTATTCGCGCTGCCTATACCGAGTTTTCTGCATCTGCCGGACCTATCTTGAAGTTGATGGTGCGGGTGCAGAATGAATCTATGCAGGCTATGCGCGACAGTAGCATGTTGGCTCAGCACAATACGATTCAGCTCGGTAGTGTTGTGCTTCTGAGTGGGTTTCTCGAATCATTTTTGCGCGCTACATGCGAGGCCTACTTTGCTGAGTTGCTCAGCAAGGGGTACGGGATGAATCGATTGAGTGCAGCCTTCTTGGAGACACATCTTCGAGAGGGTGCTGGATATCTCGAAGATTTGGTGAAGCGCGAAGTAAAGCGGAAGAATTCTCTTGCCGATTCATCCGCATTCGTGCGGCGGTTAGTGGCTCCGATCCTCGACGCCACCAAATCGCCCGTATGGGAGGCGTTCGCACGGACTCAAGGCAACCCGTCGCCGGATGTAGTTAAGAGCGTGCTTTCGGGCCTTGAGATCAAGGGTGGCTTTGACGCCATTGCGACGGCATTGAAGGGGAAATATTCCGCAAGCACGCTCACAAGCCTTCTCAAGAATCTGAATGACATCAGAAATGAGTGCGCGCACACTGGGACCACCTCAAGCGTCCCACAGCCCAGCTCGATCATTGATCTGGTCGAATATACCCGCTACCTTACGCTTGGTATCTGTCGGCTGGTTGATCAGAAAATCACGCAGCTAACGAAACCCTAATAAGTCAGCTACCTCAAGCTGCCTGCAGTCGAGTTAGTGGAGCTGAGAGTTTTTGCTCTTTGCAGGTGCTCGGGTGCAAGATGGGCGTAGCGCATGGTCATCGTCAAACTTTGGTGGCCGAATATTTTCTGCAAGGCGAGGATGTTGCCGCCGTTCATCATGAAGTGGCTGGCGAATGTGTGGCGCCTATGCCGTTATCGGCATAGGCGCCATTCATTCGCGACACACCTCTTGCAGTCAGGCTACGACATCCGAACAGTTCAGGACTTGCTCGGCCATTCTGATGTTGCCACCACCATGATCTACACCCATGTACTCAAGGTGGGTGGCGGTGCTGTGCGAAGCCCCTTGGATTCTTTGCCCGGCACCGCATCGCCGCAAAGCGGCCGTTGGTGAACGACAGCCTCCAGCCTGAAGCGGCCGGTCGCTTTGGGACAGGCCCGCCGGTTGCGCTCAGCCTAATCGTAGAAGGGCTCAGTCGCGCTGACCGCCGTCCGTGCTAGCGGCGCGAAGTTGATCCAGCACCCATTGAGGACGCTCAGCACACGCGATGTCCTCAGGACGGTTCTTCATGGTGTCGATCACCAAGAGCAGGCGCGCCTTGTTTTGCACCAGCCGTTGTTGCAGCAACTCGATTTCGGCGACCTTGCGCTGCAGGCTCAGCAGCAATGCATCGTGCTGCCACGCTGCCTCCGAGTCCGGCAGCAGGCTACGAATCTCATCAAGCGAGAAACCAGCGCTTTGGGCGCTAGCGATGATTTCCAACATCCACAGCGCTTCCGGCCCGTACTGACGGTAGCCGTTCTCGCGACGTTCGACCATGCTGAGCAGGCCGCTTTTCTCGTAGAAGCGGATACGTGAAGCGGCCAAACCAGTGCGCTTCGCCAGTTCGCCGATCTTCATCCCAGTTCCAAATCACCGCTTGACATTGAACTTAACTTTAACCTTAGAGTTTTGGCATCGTCAACGCTCCCGAACGAAGCCATGAATGTCCGAACGATTGCCACCACCGTAGGCGCCGCCCTCAACCTCGGCGCTGGCGCCGTGTTGGCGCAGGGTCAGACCACGACCATTGACATTGCTGGCCAGCCAGTCCCGGTCGTGAAAGGTGGTCTCTATGACCGCTACCGTTCGAATCCTCCGCTCACCGTCATCGCAGCCGAAGGGCCTGACCTCGACCTGAGCTGGTTCAAGCAGCTTCAGAAGGAGCGGGTAGACGTCGGCTTCGAGTCTTACTCGCCCAATTTCTATTACCAGGCGAGCCGCGTGACGGCCATCTTTACGGCCGACCTGGACCAACTCAAGGCGCTCATACCGTCCAAGGTGCTGGAACAGGTGCAACCCCTGCAGGTATGGCCGGGTCGCGGCCTCGTTGCCCTGACGGCTTACACCTACCGGTACTGCGACAATGACAGCTACAACGAAATCGGCCTGTCCATCGTCACCAACAAGCCCGGCTCGTCCAGCTTCGGCCCGTTTACGCTGTTGAGCCAGTCGATGTCGGGAGACTTCTGGGGTTATGTGCTCAAGCTCCCTGTGAACACGGAGCTGGCTCGCGTGCGCGGCGTGGTCGGCTACAACCTGCCGAAATGGTTGACCGACATCACCTACCAGGAGACGGACAAGTCCGTCATCGTGGAAATCTACGACGCCACGACCAAGCAACTTGATTTCACGATGGAGACTCGCAAGCTCGACGACCTGTCCAGCAAGGAGGTCATGGTCAAGAACAGCTTCACCAATGTCGACCAGAAGGGCCAGTTGATGACCGGCTACTCCGTCGCGCGTCAACTCAGCCATTCCAGTAGTAGCAGCGCTGATGACGTGAAGCTCACCCTCACTGACGGCAGCTTGTCGGCCTACATCAAGGCGCTGAAACTGGGCAAACTCGTGAAGTACGAGTACGTGCCCGATTTCCAGAGCGCGCTGTACTCGCCCAAGCCGTTGTGACTCCGGTCGTCACGCAGACTGAGGATCACCATGAAGACCATCCTGGGCGCCACCGGCCAAATCGCCGTCGAACTCGCGCTGGAACTGAGGCGCACGACGACAGACGACCTTCGCCTCGTCAGTCGCGCGCCTCGCCAGGTCAACGACGGCGACCTGCTGGCACCGGCGGACCTGCTGGACGCCAGGCAGGCCGCCGATGCGGTGAAGGGCAGCGACATCGTGTACTTCACGGCCGGCCTGCCGCCCGACACCCGATTGTGGGAGGCGCAGTTCCCCAAGATGTTGAAGAACGCGCTGGACGCCACGCGCGCGGCGGGCGCCAAGTTCGTCTACTTCGACAACACCTACATGTATGCGCAGGACGACAAGATATTGCGCGAGGGCGCGCCGTTCCAGCCCGTGGGCGGCAAGGGTCGAGTGCGCGCGGAAATGGCGTCCCTGGTGTTGCAGGAAATGGCCCGCGGGGACATTCCGGTGGTCATCGGCCGCGCGCCCGAGTTCTATGGCCCGGGCAGGACGCAGAGCATCACTAACTCGCTGGTCATCGACAGGCTCAAGTCTGGCAAGCCACCGCGCGTACCTGTGCGCGACGACACGCGCAGAACGCTGATCTGGACACCGGATGCGAGTCGAGCCCTAGCCGCGCTGGGCAACGCACCCGATGCGTTTGGTCAGACTTGGCATCTGCCATGCGACGACAACCGCCTGACCTATAGGCAGTTAGTCGAACTGGCGGCCGACGTGTTCGGTGGGCCGCCCTCATACAAGGTGCTGCCCAAGTGGATGCTGATGGCCGCCAGTCTGGTTTCCAACCAAGTGCGTGAATTGCGCGAACTGCTTCCCCGCTATGAGCGGGACCACCTGTTCGACTCGACCAAGTTCAAGCAGCGGTTTCCGGAGTTTCAGATAACGACCTACCGGAAGGGTCTGGAGTTGATCCGCGACGAATCGCGCGCACCACGTCGTTGACGGAGAGCCTAGCATGACGCGGACACTGTAAGAACTTCCAGCAGCGTCGACGTTCCCGATGCGTACCATTGCGACGTGCCAAATCCCCATGCGACAGTGCTCGTGCTTGATGATTTCCCCGACGCGTCCGAGGCGGTCGCCGCGTGGCTGGAAATCGAGGGTTGGCATCCCATCGTCACGTCCACGCCGGATGAAGCGCTCGATGCACTCTCGCGCGCACCCGTCGCTGCGGTAATCATGGAGCCGTACCTGCGCCTTGGAAGCGCCATGCATGTGGCGGAAGCTGCCCGAGATAGCCGATTCGGACGCCCGCTCATCGTGTCAGTCTCGGGACGTGGGCGGGAAGGCGACCACACAGCCTACGAACCCACGCTATTCGACTTCAATTTGGTCAAGCCAGTTCTCATGGAGCAGCTCTCGACCGTACTCACGACAGCGAAGCTTCGTCGATGTCCTGCGGTTGAGCACCCTGTGCCCGCTGACTACCCAGCTAAAGACTGAAGAAAGAAAGCCCCGGCACGTGGCCGAGGCTTGAAAGCCTTGTACTGCCATCGCAGAAGGCTCCTGCTCAGGGAGGAAAAGCAGGGGGCCGGAGCAGAGCCGCAGCCCACGCCGAGTCTACGCTTGAGTGACCAGGGCGCCCACGGCTCACAACCGAGGCGGGCGGCCAGGGATTCTGAACGACGCTCCGCTGTTGGTTGAACTGCACTATTTCAATCGTTTGAAATGCACTAGGTCAACAAATTGCTCGCCGGACTCGCTCTCGGAGTGCTGCGAGATAACCTCCACCAACCCCTGCTCAGCCAGTTCATCCAATCGTTCCAGTTCGCGGGAGAAACGCTCCAACGTCTCGACCACATCCCGGTGAGCTTCAAACGAGAACGTCTCTTGGGCCCCGATTTCGGCCATCTTGTAGATGTGATCTATGAGCATGCCCCCTGAAGGTGGGAGTTAGGGAAAAGACTTGGCAAACATCGACGGTGCGCGCTGCTCGCGGGCGCTTCCGCTGCCATCATCTACTCGGAAGCACCCTTGTTGCCGCCGCCAGGCTCTGCGGTCTTTCGATGCTGCGCCGCCAACACCTCGGCCGGGGTGACGTTGGCGAGCAAGGCTTGGACCTTGTTCTTCCAGCCTGCCACCACTGAACTCTCGCCTTCCTCCATGGCCTCGTAGCCGGTCTTGGCAACCTCCGCCGGAGGTTGCTTATCGCCGGAACCCACCTTGGTGTCCGTCATATCGGCTCGCCGGAAGAACTCAGTGTCAGTCGGGCCGGGCATCAAGACAGTCACGGAAACTTCGGTGTCCTTGAGCTCGTTGCGCAGGGCGTAGGCGAATGAGTCGATGAAGGCCTTTGTGCCGTTGTAAACAGCTTGGAAACTGCCGGGCATTAGACCAGCGATGGAGCCGGTGATGAGGATTTTCCCCGCGTTGCGGGTACGCATGGTTCGACCGATGCGCTGGATCAAGTCCAGCGTGCCGGTGATGTTGGTGTCGATCACGTGCCGCACTGCCTGGAAGTCCTGGTCAAGGAAGGCATGACCCAACCCGTGCCCCGCATTCGCAAGCAGCGCATCGACCGGCCGCCCGCGCAGTTCGGCCATCAAGGCGTCCACGCCGATCATCAGCGACAGGTCCGCTTGAAGCACTTGAACTTGCGCTCCCTCGGCGCGACAAGCTTCAGCTGTGTCATCCTGGGCGCGATCCGCTGCGATGAGCAGGTCGTAGCCATGTCGCGCGCATTCCAGGGCGAGCTCGCGGCCTATGCCACTGGATGCACCGGTGACGACGGCGAACGGACGTGCGGAAGAATTGCTGGTGTTCATGAGAACTCCTCGAACCAGTGGACGGGGATCAGTTGTCGAAGGGGGTGAGCACGACCTTGCGGCAGTCCTCTTCCTTCTTGTTGAAGATGTCGTAGCCGCGCGCTGCCTCGGTGAGCGGAAGGCGATGGCTGACGATGACGTCGGGCTTCAGTTCGCCGCTTTCGATGTGCCGGAGGAGCTCTGGCATGAAGCGCTGCGCATGGGTCTGGCCGCTTGCGAAGCTCAACCCCTTCTCGAAGGCATCCCCGAACAGAAACCCATGGATGAAGCCCGCGTACACGCCGGGCACGCTCACTATGCCCCCCCGCCGAGTAGCGGCAATTGCCCACCGCAAGGAGGTGCCGCTAGAGCCCTCCAGCTTCAGTGTTGACAGCACGGTTTCCACGGTGCTTCCCTTGGCCTCGAAGCCCACGGCGTCGATTGATGCATCGACGCCGCGATGGTCGGTCTGCTCGATGATGAGCTGCGCGGGGTCATCAACTTGGTCGAAGTCGATGGGCAGCACACCGTACGTCTCCTTCGCGAAGGCCAACCTATACGGATGGTGATCGACCATGAAGATTTTCTCGGCGCCTAGCAGCCGAGCACTGGCGGCGGCCATCATGCCGACGGGTCCAGCGCCGAAGATGGCGACGCTCGACCCAGCGGTGACCTGCGCGTTCAACGCAGCTTGGTAGCCGGTTGGCAGGATGTCTGAGAGGAAAAGCACTTGCTCGTCGCGCAGGCTGGTGTCGGGGATCACAAGCGGACCGACGTTGGCTTTGGGCACGCGCACGTACTCCGCTTGACCACCGGCGTAGCCACCATAGAGGTGGCTGTAGCCGAAGAGGCCCGCTCCGGGGCGAATGTCCTTCTTGTTCAGGATGGCACCGCGGCCAGGGTTCGTTGTCTCACAGGCTGCAAACAGCTTGCGACCGCAGAAGAAGCAGTCGCCGCAGGAGATGGTGAACGGCACGACCACGCGGTCGCCCCGCTTCAAATTCGTCACACCGCGCCCTACATCCTCGACGATCCCCATGAACTCATGGCCCAGGATGTCCCCCGACTTCATGTCTGGGATTTTTCCCCGGTAGATGTGCAGGTCAGACCCGCAGATGGCGGTCGCGGTCACACGCAGCAGGATGTCGTCGTCAGCTGCGAGCACCGGATCGGGAATCGTCTCAACGCGAACATCCTTGGCACCGTGGTAGGTCAGGGCGAGCATGGAAGGCCTCTAGGTTGGCGCGCTCCAAAGCGCTGAACGCAGGTGTGGCAAACCCGACGCCTGAGTCCGCTAACGCAGGTATCGGCGTTGCCAGTTCGTTGACAAGACCGTCGCCACCATCGGAGTCGTTCAGTGTTCGACCTGCAAGTCAGTCCATGGGAATTGCTCGCTCGCGCAGCGCTCATCTACCTCGCGCTGCTGGTCATGGTTCGGGTGTCAGGGAAGAGGACTGTGGGCCAGTTCACGCCGTTCGACCTGCTGGTCGTAATGCTGCTGAGCGAAGCCGTCAGCAACGGCCTCAGCGGCGGTGAGGACTCGGTCATAGGCGCGTGGATTCTGGCCGCTACCCTCATCGGCCTGAACGCAGGGATCGCCTACCTGGGCTCGCGCAATCGGCGCCTAGAGCGGCTGCTTGAGGGCTCCCCAGTGCTCATCGGTCGCGATGGCAAGTGGTTCGAGGCGGTGCTTCGTCGCCACAGGCTCAGCGACCTCGACGTCGAGAAGGCACTGCGCGAATCCGACTGCAAGCTGTCCGAGCTGAAGATCGCGGTGCTGGAGAGCGACGGGACCATCAGCGTCGTCAAGCGCGATTGACCTAAGAGCCCGTCCGCCGGCCGCCGGTTGCCGCAATCCGCGCCTTCAACGCTTCCTTCATCCATGCCAGGGCGGCACGCTTTCGTTCGTCAGATTCAGCAGCCGTGCAGTCGGAAGGGACTGCCACGCGATAGCCCCGGACGTAAGCATCCATGGCGGTGCACTTTACGCAGTAGTCAGTCGCGAGCCCGGTCATGACGACCTCCTTGGTGCCGAGTTGCTCCAGCAGCAGGTCAAGCGGTGTTGCGTAAAAGCCCGAGTGCCTAGGCTTGAGGATCATCAAGTCAGCCTTCGTTGGAGGCAGCAAGCGCGCAAGCTGGGCGGCAGCGCCGCCTGACCTCCGGCATTCCCTCAGCAGCGTCGGCACGTCCGACCGCCACTGCCCGAAGTTGTCGTTGATATAGATGACGCACGCCCCTGCGGCATGGAACGCCTTCTTCAGCTTGGCAGCAGCGCGAGCTGCTTCGACCGCCGCTTCGGCGATGTCCTCAGCGCCCTCGAAGCGCAACGGGTTGATGAAGTCAACGAGCAATAGGACCTTGGTCGACCGCGGCATGCCTGTGCCGCTGGCGACCTGATGGTCAATTGCGCGGGAGCTGGCGCGGGTTGCCATGATGATAGGGGTGACGGCTGCTGGACGCGCGCACTAGCGCTGCAACCAAGTCCAGAGCAGGATGAAGAAGAGCAGGGACAGCCCGAGGGTAGCGACGTCGCTGAACCCGTTCAGCGCACCGAGCCAACCTCCAACGACCGCACCTCCTAGGGAGACAAGGGCTCGAACCGGCGTCGTGACGTTCAACATGGCGTCCTCCGGTTCATAACTGGCATCCGACGTGCCGCACCGGTTGCGCCAGTGTCCATCGCGAGCCGCTGAAATCTGGGGCATGCCGGCAAGGCACGGGAATCTGACTTGCTGTGTGGCCGACTCAACCGGAGAACCCACCATGGCTGTGAAAACCATCGAAGACCTTTTCATACACGAACTCTCGGACATGCGCAGCGCCGAGATGCAGATGACGCGCTCGTTGCCCAAGATGGCCCGCGCCGCGGCGGATGCTGAACTGGTTGCCGCGTTCGAGAAACACCTCGACGAGACGCAGGGCCAAGTCGAGCGCATCGACCAGATCGTCGAGCTCACCGGCATCAAGCTCAAACGCATCAAATGCGCGGCCATGGAAGGCCTCGTTGAGGAGGGCAAGGACCTCATTGACGAAATCGACAAGGGTGCAGTGCTCGACGTGGCGCTCATCGGCGCTGCGCAGAAGGTGGAGCACTACGAAATTGCTTCGTACACCGCGCTCCTGGTTCTGGCCAAGCAGCTGGGACTGTCCGAGGCCCTGCCGCTCTTGCAGGCGTCCCTTGACGAGGAGAAGGCAACGGACCAAGCGCTGGGCAAGCTCGCGGCAGTCGCGAAAGTGAATGAGGCGCTCAGGGCAGCCTGACTCGAGTGCGCTACGGCCTGTTAAAGACCGAGGCTCGCTCGGTCTTCCTCGAACAGCTTCCACCGCGGTCGCCATAAGCTTGCACCGCCCGCCGCTATGGACGGCGGGCGCAAACTTGCGTGCTGTACCACCGGGCGTAGGGCGTGTTCTTCACGAGGTGCCGATTTAAATCCGGAGCGCCATCGTGCCACCAGGGCGGTCCGCACTCACCGAGTGCGACTTTCGCTGCGTGGACCTCAGAACGCGCGGCCGCGGGCTGGTCCTCATCAAGGTGCCCACGCAGACGAAGTCGCGCGTCATGAGCTCCTTCATTAGCGTGCCGTGGAGGTCCGGTTCAAGGTTCGGATTGGCTCTTCGCCAAAGACGGCCTCGGACCACAATGTTGAAGTCCGGCACCCCTGATTCGATTTCGCCATCCAACCAGCCAGATTCCGGGCCAGCAGCCGTTACGCCAGATCGGCCTGCCACTCAGCATCATCGGACGTGTACCGCCCGCCTGCGAGCATCTGCTCCTTCAGTGTCGCCACCTAGCTCTCCGTTGATTTTGATGAACTGCGGGAAGCCAACAGGAGAACGATGCGCACGAGCTCAGGGGGGGCGTGTAGCCCAAGCGGCTGGCCGGACTGCCGCATGACTGGTCTCCAGGCTGCTTGTCCAACAATTTCCTTACCGCCGCCGTCTCAACGATCAAGGTGAGTTGGCCGGACGGATACGTCGATTTCCCCCCTCCAGCAGGCCGCCGCATACTGATCTCGCTCGGCTAGACGTATGCGTCGGCCGGCGCGACGTCACAGCTGTTCGGCGATCGGAAGCGCTTCATACCAGCCGGCGTAGGGCGAATTTTTCACCATACGCTTGTTGTAGTCGGGGGCGCCATCCATCCACCACACCCGACCGCGTTCACCAAGATGAACCTTCGTGGTTTCAATTGCCTGCCGAGCAGCCGCTCGCGCAGCCGAACCAGCAGCGCTCGTTCGAAGCCTGCTGCGGGCGGACATCAAGGCGCTGACCAGCGCGCTTCGTTGATCCTCGCTGAGTGCGGGATTTGCTTTCCGCCACAGTCTTCCTCGCACCACGAAGTAGCGACCGTCCGGCGTCACTGGGTACCCCGCGCCGACCGTCTGCGGCGCGCTCACGGCGAAAGCGCCTTCATCGCCTTGCTCAAGCTCTGACGTTTTTTCCAGTAGTCCGCCCAGGGATCTGTTCGCTGGAACGACAGGTACTCGCGTGCGGTGGCGATGGTCCACTGGGCGCCGCTCTTCAATCCCCTGAGCTGCTCCCAGGCCACAGGCATGGATACGCCCATGCCAGGACGAGCTCGAGCAGAAAAGGCGGCGGCGGTAGTCTGACCGTGTCCGTTTCGCAGGTAGTCGATGAAGATGCGTCCGATGCGGTTGCCGCCGCCGGACTTCGCCACGAACCTCGACGGGATGGTCTTGGCCATGTGCTGCACGGCGATCTGGGAGAAGCGCTTCACCTCGTCATAGGCGAGCTTGGGCGTTATCGGCACCACAATGTGCAGGCCCTTGCCACCGCTGGTCTTAAGCCAGCTCTCCAACTGCAGTTCTCCCAGAAGCGTGCGCATTAGCACGGCGGCCTCTTGAAGCATCGTCCAGGTCACGCCTTCCCCAGGGTCGAGGTCAAAGATGACGCGATCTGGATGGTCGATGTTCTTGGCCAGGGAGTTCCATGTGTGGAACTCGACTGTGTTCATCTGCGCGGCGCTGAGCAATGCCTCCGGCGTGTCCACGCTCATGAGCGCGGCGTGGCCGGGCCACAGATCAGCATCCAGCTCGGTGAGGCCCGGCATCTTGGTCTCAGGATGCTTCTGGAAGAACAGTTGACCCGTGATGCCCTGGGGCGCGCGCACTAGGGAAATCGGCCGACCCTTGAGGTGGGGCAGGATCCACTCGGCCACCGATTCGTAATACCGCACCAGATCGACTTTCTTAAACCCGGTGGAAGGATCGATTACCCGCTCGGGATTCGTGACCTTGACGGCTGGGGCGATCTTGTTCTTCCCGCCAGAAGCGGTGGCAGTCGATGTCGCACCGAGTTCCTTTGGACGCTCCCTGATGATCGCGCTAGCCGGCTTGTCGGTCCGCACGCCGCGGAATGAGGCATGACGAATCTGCCCGTCGGGCGTCCATTCGGAAAACGCCACCTCTACAACGGTCTTCGGTTTGACCCAGCGCTCGGCCCCCGGCGAGCGCTTCGACCATCGACCCGGCTTCACTTCCGCGTGATCCACCGTCGGTGTGGATGACGCCAGCTTCTTGAGCATCGCGTGGAGCTCCTTGCCGGTGGTGGCGCTCCATCCCGTGCCGACGGAACCTGCGCTTCGCAGCTGTCCCTCGTCGTAGTAGCCGAGAAGCAGGCTGCCCACTTCCGTGGTGGATCCGGCGCGATCGGTGAAGCCGATGACGACGAACTCCTGCCGCTGCTGGCACTTGAGCTTCAACCAAGTCTCGGTGCGGCCAGATGCGTACGGCGAGTCAGCGCGCTTAACCATCACGCCCTCGAGCCCCATCCGGCAGGCCGCGTTGAGCATCTGATGCGGCAGCGCTTCGAACGATTCACTGAAGCGGATCATGTCGGATGACCGATCTTCGAGAAGCTCCCGGAGTACGCTCCTGCGCGCGGCCAACGGAACATCGCGCAGGTCCATCCCGCCGAGGAACGGCACGTCGAACAGGAACATCTCGATGTCCTTGTTTCGCGCGTTGTCGATGGCGTTCTGCAGCGCGTTGAAGTCCGGTACCCCTGCATCGCCCATTACGACGATCTCGCCATCCAGCCAGGCACTCTCCAACCCGAAATCTGCGATGGCCGCTGCGAGCGGTTTGAACTTGGCAGTCCAGTCGTTGCCGTTGCGCGTGAACAGCCGCACCTCGCCATCTTCCACGCGCGCGAGAAGTCGGTAGCCGTCGAACTTGGATTCCACGATCCAGTCGCCGTCGGGCACCGAGGAGGCTAAGGTAGCGAGCTGCGGCGCCAGCTTTGACGGCAGCGGTGCCCTCTTCGCTGCCCGCATGTCTTCATCGGCCACACGTGGGGCTGGCCGTGCCGCTACATCCCGCGGCTCGCGTTCCTCCAACAGGCCGAGCGGCTTGGTTACCACGCTGTCCGGTAACGCCGTGATGACGTCGTACTCGGCCGCAGGTCTGACCCAGGCGTCACCACGCTTCTTGAACAGGATCCACTGATCCTGTTTCTTCTCGCCCGGCTTGGAAATGCGCACGAGTTCCCACAGACCAGCGAGCTTCTGCCCATGGAGCTTAAAGAGCAGCTTGCCCACCTTCATGCCTTCGCGCGGATCGCCGATAGGCTCCCAGGAGCCTCGGTCCCAAACGATGACTGTCCCGCCGCCGTACTCACCCTTGGGAATGTCGCCCTCGAACTCGTTGTAGCTGACCGGGTGGTCTTCGACGTGGATCGCCATCTGCTTGCGGGCGGGGTCGAAGGATGGCCCCTTGGGCACTGCCCACGACAGCATCACACCGTCAAGTTCGAGTCGGAAGTCGTAATGGAGGCGGCTCGCCCAGTGCTTCTGGATGACGAAGCCCAGCGCTTGACCCTTATTGCGTGAACTGGCGGCGACGGCCGGCAGCGCGCCAGGCGGTTCTGCTGTTTTCTTGAAGTCCCGCTTCTGGTTATAACGGGCTAGGGGTACCGCTAAGGTTGGCGGGGCCGCAGCGTCAGGCTTGCCGTCCTTCACCGCAGTCTTGGCCTTCGAGGCCGCCGATTTCGTGGGCTTTCTGAACTTCGCCGGGGCGACCTCGGCCCAGACCGGCGCGTGGTCGCTCGGGTTCTCGCTCGCGCGTTCTTCGCGGTCCACGCCAGCATTGATGACTTTTAGCGCGCCACCGACAAGGATGTGGTCGATGCGAAGCCCCGCGTTGCGCTCCCATCGCTGACGTCGATAGTCCCAGAACGTAAACATCTTTTCGTCTGGATGCACCGTCTTCAACGCGTCGACCCAACCCTGGTCGAGGATCGCGGTGAACGCGTCGCGCGCTTGCGGCTGCAGGAGGGCGTTGTCTCGCCACGTGTCGGGCTTGTAGATGTCCTGGTCGGTAGGGACGACGTTCCAGTCGCCCAGCATCACCACCGGCTGTCCCGTTGCCCACAAAGCTTCGGCTCGCTGACGCAATCGCTCGAACCATCGCAGCTTGTAGTCAAACTTCGGGCCGGGCTGGGGATTGCCGTTCGGGAGGTACAGGCATGCGTAGAGCACACCGTTGATCGCTGCTTCCAGGTAGCGGGCTTCCTTGTCCTTCGGATCTCCTGGCAGGGATGTGGCGACCGAAAGCGGCTCGTGTCCGCGAGCCAGCAGCGCCACGCCGTTCCAGGTGCGCTGCCCAACGACCAGCGCCTCATATCCCGCGGCGCGAAGCGCGTCGACGGGGAAACTGTCCGTCGTTGCCTTCAGTTCCTGAAGGGCGACGACGTCTGGCTTGCGGTGATCCAACCAAGCCAGGAGCTGGTCGAGCCGCTTGAGAACGTTATTGACGTTCCAGGTCGCGACCAGCACGGCATCACCGCGTCTGGTTCTTGCTTTGGCCGCCCTTGAGATGAGCCTCGACATCTGCAGCGCTGGTACCGACCGCGTTCACCGCCCGCTTCAGCTCTTCGGGCGTCACACCGAACTTCTTGGACCAGTCGCGCAGCTCGTAATCCTCGTTGACGTTGATCTTGGTGCGGTCCTGGCCGCCGGACTTGCTCTTGTCGTCAGACATGTGAAACTCCTTTTTGATGGTGAACGGATCTGGCAAGCGCCTCGCCTAGAGACTTTCTTCTCGATGCAGGCGACGGTAGGCGCTGAAGTGGCGAAGAGAAGACTGGGTATCGCCCAGGCGCTCCATGAGGACGCCGAGGTTGTAATGGGCATCCGCCAGTTGCGAGTCCAACTCCAGCGCGCGCCGATAGGCATCGACGGCGAGCGCCGGACGTCCAGAATCTTCGAGAGCCGCGCCGCGGTTGAAGTGCACTAGCGGCGTGTCGCCGCAGTGGGAGATCGCATCGTCATACAACGCCACCGCTTCCAGGCAGCGCTTGGCCTCGCACAGCATGGCGCCGAGGTTCACGTAGGCCACGCCATGGCAAGGGTCCAGGGCAATTGCTCGCCGGTAGGCTCGCTCCGCAGCGGTGGTGTCAGTGGCCTCCAGCCGCACGGCCTGTTGGAACCAGTACCTCGCATCGCGCGCAACCGGGGGAACCGGTGCCGGCGCTGGGTCGATGCGAATCTCGCTGCCATCGAGCGGCAACAGCAACTGGCCAGATACCGCATCGCGTTTGCCGGCCTCATCGGCGGCTTCGACGCTCCTGCCATTTGCCCGCACGCGAACACTGGCTAGGTGCGCAGGCCCCGGCAGGCCCCGGCAGGCCCGCTCTGACATTCTTCAGCGCCTGAATGATTTTGCGATGCGGCACCCGCGCATCTCGAAGGCCCTTCGCCGTACGGAGCACCACCAGGTCCTGCAGGGTGAACCTTCCACTCTCCTGAGGAGCGACGATGTCCACGAGCTTGAGCGCGAGCTGCAGCTCCGAGTTGGATACGCCACAGTTGGAGCCAGCATCGCGGGAGTCATCTCGAGCACGCGAATTTGCCAGGAAGCTCAAGGACAAGTACTTCGAGCTGCAGGTGATTCAGCGCCTGTACGTCAACGCCATTTTTGCGTTGGCGACGTACCTCGTCTTGCGTCCGATTGTTGGACCCGGGGCCGCAGAGGGGGGGCTCTATCTCTTCTTGCTGTTCTGGGGCTTGGCGATCGCCAAGGACCTTCTGGATCTGTTCAAGAAAGTACAGGCAAGGGCGCGATGGGTCTGGAGGACGTCGACGAAGAGATTCTGTCGTTGTTGGTCCCACGGCAATTCATCTCTTTACGCTCACGCATAAACTACGGTCTTCATCGCAGCAGCTAACTAGTATGGCCGGCGCCGTTCAAGTGTTTGAGGCTCAATCCTTCGAGTGGTTATCAATGCTCAAGGACATAGCCCTTCTTGCGACGGGTATCGCAGGGGTATGGGTTGCACGCTCTGGCCTTGCTACCTGGCGCACTCAGTTGACTGGAACGGCAAGCTATGAGCTTGCTCGCCGAATTCTCCGGGCGACGTTTACGGCACGAGATGCATTGCGTAGCTGTCGGAACTCTTCCGTTTGGCTTGACTACGGCGTTCAGGGAACGGCTGATGCGAACATTAGTCGAGAGCGCTTCTCGGGGATGCTCAAGTTTTTTCCGAGCGCATAGATCAGACCAGATCAGCACTGAACGATCTAGAAACTGAAGCAAAGGAGGCTGAGGTTCTCTGGGGGACAAATCTTGCGACCGAGCAAGGTGCGCTTCAGAAGTTGCTCGAAGAGTTGGTGAAGGACACCCTAGATTACGCAGTGTCGATTGATCCGGAACGGACGGTCGAGGAGAGGCGTATCGCAGCAGAACGCCTGGGGATAGGTCGGCTCTCAATCGCATCACCTGGCAGAGAGTCTGTTGATAGTTTCGAGAGCGATATCGTGGATGCCGTCGAGAAAATTGTCCGTTTTGCCGCTCCGCACCTTCGGCGAGACGGGCTTTAACTTAGAAAAGATCACCGCTCTACCGAAGAATGGCATCGGCTTTTGCGAGCGATAGATGCATGCTTTATGCCCTGCTCATGTGTCGCGGGCTGTCTCAGCCTCTTTGCGCGAGTCGCTTAACTTCCTCGTCCGCGAGGTTCAGGACTGCCTGAATCTGCAGGACTTTCTCTGGATCCGCATAGGCGCAGATCAGTAGTGTTAGCGGATGCACTCCCAAGGCAAGTGCAAGGTCGTCGATCTTGTTCAGGGTTGGGCTCTTGCCGCCACGCTCGAGAACGCTAACGTAGGTCCGACTCGAAGCCGCATCGAGCATCTCCTGGGATAGCCCCTGCTGCTTGCGTACGAACTTGAGTGCGCGTCCGAAGTGGTTCGCGGGGCTGGACTTGATCATCCCGCGATTACCCTAAAATGAACCCTATAGAGCTACAAACTATAGGACTCATTTTTGGGAGCGATCCGAACCTATCCTGAGTTCGAGTTGGCTGCGATGTCGGTGTTTGGTCCGGAAGGATCGCGGCACTGGGGTCTCGTCGAACTTTGTGGCCGCGGGCCGCACTTCTTAGTCACGTTCGACGTCTTTGACGCAGACGGTGCTCTGCGTGAGCGCAAGGTATTGATACCCGGCGTGTCCGCCTTGGGCGACTTTCTGGCCGGGCGCCCCGCAACATGTGGGGATCTGGAAATTTTTGCGTTGCAGCCTGAGCAGGAGTCTCGGCTTGGTTGGCGAGTCTTGAAAGTTGATCAGATCGTCGCGGCGCGAGAGCCTCACAACCCTGCTCTGACGGCGTACGTGCTCAGATCTGGCGACGAGCCTGCACTTGTGCTCTCGGCGTTCGCGAACTCCGAGGAAGATCTCTTGGAGCCGATAGTGATCTATGACTTGTCACCCACGCCCGCGTCTGACGATATGGGCTGATCGATTGAATGTTGGGCGTCAGCCCGCCATGTGATCCGCTCCCCGGCTGTGCCGAAGAATTGACGTGGCACCTGTCGAGCCGATTGCTCGCGACCTCGAATCGGCTATTGCTCTGAACTCAACGCCCAGTTGCTGTTGTCAGGGCTCGTTGAGAGAGGTGAGGCGCTTCGCGGATGGCCAAGTTTACCGATGGCCCTGTATAGACGCCCGCGGGGATAGGTCTGTGAAGACCTCCCGGTCTTCACTCCTATGGCCACAGCCTTGAGTTGCAATCCCGCGAAGAACCCGCTACGTGTCAATGGGCGAGCACTCGCGGGTTGATGTCGATAGGTGCTTAGGTTTGGGTGAACAGGAAGTTCAGCACGTCGCCGTCCTTGACGACGTAGTCCTTGCCTTCCGCGCGCATCTTCCCGGCGTCCTTCGCGGCCTGCTCACCCTTGAACTGGATGAAGTCGTCGAAGGCGATCGTCTGCGCGCGGATGAAGCCGCGCTCGAAGTCGGTGTGGATGACGCCGGCCGCCTGCGGTGCGGTGTCGCCGACGTGGATCGTCCAGGCCCGCACTTCCTTGACACCCGCCGTGAAGTAGGTCTGCAGACCCAGCAGCTTGAAGCCGGCGCGGATCAGGCGGTTCAGGCCCGGCTCGTCCTGGCCCATCTCGGCCAGGAACATCGCGCGGTCCTCGTCTTCCATCTCCGACAGCTCCGCCTCGGTCTTGGCGCAGATCGCCACCACCGGCGCGTTCTGCTTGGCAGCGTAGTCCTTCAGGCGGTCCAGGAAGGGGTTGTTCTCGAAACCGTCCTCCGCCACGTTGCCGACGAACATCGCTGGCTTGGCCGTGATCAGGCACAGCGGCTTCAGGATGACCAGCTCTTCCTTGCTGAAATCGATGGCCCGCACCGGCTTGGCCTGGTCCAGCGCGACCTGGCACTTCTCCAGCACCTTCACCAGCGCCGCCGCGTCCTTGTCGCCCGCGCGCGCCACCTTGTTGTAGCGGTGCAGGCTCTTCTCCACCGTCCCCAGGTCCGCCAGGCACAGCTCGGTCTGGATCACCTCGATGTCGGAGATCGGGTCCACCTTGCCGTTGACGTGGATCACGTTCGGATCCTCGAAGCAGCGCACCACGTTCACGATCGCGTCGGTCTCGCGGATGTGCGACAGGAACTGGTTGCCCAGGCCTTCGCCCTTCGACGCCCCCGCCACCAGGCCCGCGATGTCCACGAACTCGACGATCGCCGGCACGATGCGCTCAGGCTTGACGATCTCCGCCAGCTTGCCCAGGCGCGGATCGGGCAGCTCGACGATTCCCACGTTCGGCTCGATCGTGCAGAAGGGGTAGTTCTCGGCGGCGATGCCGGCCTTCGTCAGCGCGTTGAAGAGGGTGGACTTGCCGACATTGGGCAGGCCCACGATGCCGCATTTGAGGCTCATGGTTGGCTTTCGGGGGAAATGCTGGGGGAATGCTGGGGGCTGTTCGGGCCTGCGGCAGCGCGCGGGCGAAACCGGCATTTTAGTCAAGCGCCGCCCCCGCTGCCTTCCCGTCGTGGTTGCGGTCGTGGTTGCCGTCGTGGTTCCCGCCGCCGGTCCCGCCGGTGCTCCCGCCTGGAACTCCGCCGGGCACGCCCTCATCGCCCCTGCCTACAATCGTCCTCCATGGAAAAGTTCGATGTCCTGGTGCGCGGCGACGGCTGCGTCGGTCGCAGCCTGGCGCTGGCGCTCGGCGCCCGCGGCCTGCGCGTGGCCCTGCTCGCCCGGCCGACCGCCCCCGCCTCCACTGCCGACGTGCGCGCCTATGCGCTCAACGCGGCCTCGGTCGCGCTGCTCACCCGGCTGCGCGTGTGGGAAGGCCTGGCCGAGGACGCCCGCACCCCCGTGCACGACATGCGCATCCACGGCGACCGCGCCGGCGCGGAGCTGCATTTCAGCGCCTGGCAGCAGGGCGCCGGTGAACTGGCCCACATCGTCGACGCCGCCGCGCTCGAGGCGCAGCTCGACGCCGCGCTGCGCTTCGCTCCGCACGTGCAGCGCGTGACCGAGCCGGTCCCCGCCACGCTGCAGGCCCTGTGCGAAGGCCGCGACACCGGCGCCGCCCAGGAATTCGGCGTGCACTACGACCGCCACGACTACGGCCACATGGCCGTCGCCACGCGGCTGATCGCAAGCAAGCCGCACCAGGGCCAGGCCTGGCAATGGTTCCGCTCGCCGGACGTGCTCGCGCTGCTGCCCTTCGACCGTCCCGAGCCCGGCCACGGCTACGGGCTGGTCTGGTCGCTGCCCAAGGACGAGGCCCGCCGCCTGATGGCCGCCGGCCCGGCCGAATTCGAATCCGCGCTGCTCGAGGCCACCGGCGGTGCCGCCGGCACGCTGAAGCTCGCCGGCGAGCGCCAGGCCTGGCCGCTGCAGCTGTGCCGCGCCGATGCGCTGTGCGGTCCCGGCTGGGTGCTGCTCGGCGATGCCGCGCACGTGGTCCATCCGCTGGCGGGGCAGGGCCTGAACCTCGGCCTGGCCGACGTGGAGGCGCTGGTCGACGTCATCGTGCGACGCGAATCCTGGCGCAGCCTCGGCGACGAGAAGCTGCTGCGCCGCTACGCCCGTGCCCGCATCGCCCCGACCTGGGCGATGGGCGAATTGACGGACGGCCTGCTGCGCGGCTTCGCCAGCCAGGCGCCGGTCCTCGCCCGGCTGCGCAACGAAGGCCTGCGCCTGGTCGATCGCGCCGGCCCGCTCAAGAAGTGGCTCACGGCGCGCGCGCTCGGCCACTGAACGGTGTCGTCCGTTCCTCCTGAAAGCTTTTGAAAGTGCCCATGACGTCCCTGCTGTCCACGTCCTTCTCCCGCAAGACCCTGGCCCTGGCCGCGGCGCTGGCCGCCCTGGGCCTGTCGGGCTGCTCCGCCCAGACCAACGAGGAGACGATCCGCAAGAACCTCGCCACGGTGATGCCCAAGGAGATCAAGATCGACGAGGTCCGCCCCAGCCCCATCGCCGGGCTCTGGGAGGTCCGCATCGGCAGCGAGATCCGCTACACCGACGCGAGTGGCCAGTACCTCATCGAGGGCGAGATCCTCGACCTGAAGAACCGCAAGAACGTCACCCAGGAGCGCATCGAGAAGATCACCGCGATCGACTTCGCCTCGCTGCCGCTCAAGGACGCGATCGTCTGGAAGAAGGGCGACGGCAAGCGTCGCATCGCCGTCTTCGCCGACCCGAACTGCGGCTACTGCAAGCGCTTCGAGAAGTCGCTGCAGGAGGTCGACAACATCACCGTCTACACCTTCGTGATCCCCATCCTGGGCGGCGACTCGCCGGAGAAGTCGCGCACCATGTGGTGCGCCAAGGACAACACCGTCGCCTGGCGCAACTGGATGATCGACGGCGCCATGGCCGGCCCGGCCGATGCGAAATGCGACAGCTCGGCCATCCAGCGCAACCTGGCCCTCAGCCAGAAGATCCGCGTCAACGGCACGCCGGCCATCCTGTTCGAGAACGGCACCCGGGCCCCGGGTGCGCTGAGCCCGCAGCAGCTCGAACAGCGCTTCCAGGCGATCCAGGATGCCGACAAGGCGCAGAAGAAGTCCTGATCCCGATTGATCCTGATTGATTCCGATTGAGTCCGATGAGCGACCGCACCCCCCACCACGCCGCCCCGGTCCACGCCGCCTCGGCCTCCGTCAACCCGATCGCGTTGCGGCTGGGCTACGCCGGCCTGATCCCCTTCGTGCTCGGCGCGGTGCTGGTCTGGCTGGTGCGGGAAGACGCGCACCCCTACGTCACCGACGGCCTGTCGCGGTACGCGGCCATCGTGATCAGCTTCCTGGGAGCGATCCACTGGGGGCTGGGCATGCGCCAGACCATCCCGTCGCCCGCACCCTTCATCTGGGGCATCGTGCCGGCGCTGCTGGCGTGGATCGCCTCGACGATGCCGGCGTACGCCGGCCTGGTGATCGAGGGCTTCCTGCTGATCGCCTGCTACGTCGCCGACCGCAAGCTGTATCCCTCGCTCGGCGCCTCGGCCTGGCTGACGCTGCGCTTCCGGCTGAGCGCCGTGGCGGCGCTCAGCTGCTTCATCGCCGCCCAGGGGACCTGAGCCCGCCGCGGAACCCGCCCGGGCGTCGATCCGGACGAACCCTGGGCGGGGTCCGTCTCCTGAACGAGAACCGCCCAGAACCACTCAGAACCGCCCAGAACCTTCCAGAAAAGCGTCCGACGCGCCCCACGCGCGGGCCAGCCTTGGTAGTCTGTTCCTCATGACCGCTCGCCCCACGATCCATTACCGCATCGCCGTCGCCGACCTGCACGCGCATCGCTTCGAGGTCACGCTGACCGTGCCCGCGCCCGAGCCGCGCCAGGTCCTGAGCCTGCCGGTCTGGATCCCGGGCAGCTACCTAGTGCGGGAGTTCTCCCGCCACCTCGGCGCCGTGACGGCGCGCCAGGGCCAGCGTGAGGTGCTGGTCACGCAGACGGCGAAGAACCGCTGGGAATTCGACTGCGCCGGCCGCGGCGCGCTGATCATCAGCTACCCGGTCTACGCCTTCGACACGTCCGTGCGCGCCGCCTTCCTGGACGCGCAGCGCGGCTTCTTCAACGCGACCGGCCTGTGCCTGCGCGCCCACGGCAAGGACGATCTGCCGCACCGCGTCGAGCTCGCCGGTCTGCCCGAGGGCTGGGACGTCGCCACGGCGATGGCGCCGGTCGATAGCGCGCCGCTGCAGTTCGAGGCGGCCGATTACGACGAGCTCGCCGACCACCCCTTCGAGCTGGGTCCGTTCTGGCGCGGCGAATTCGTCGCCGGCGGCGTGCCGCACGAGTTCGTCGTGTCCGGCGCCTTGCCGATCTTCGACGGCGAGCGGCTGCTGCGGGACGCGCAGAAGATCTGCGAGGCGCAGATCGCCTTCTGGCACTGCGGCAAGAGCAAGCCGCCGATGTCGCGCTACGTGTTCCTGCTGAACTGCACCGACGACGGCTACGGCGGCCTCGAGCACCGCGCCAGCACCGCGCTGATCGCGGCGCGGCGCGACCTGCCGCGGCTGGGCCAGTCCGAGACCGGCGACGGCTATGTGAAGCTGCTCGGCCTGATCAGCCACGAGTACTTCCACACCTGGAACGTCAAGCGGCTGCGGCCGGACGTGTTCGAGCGCTACGACTACGAGCAGGAGAACTACACCGAGCTGCTGTGGTTCTTCGAGGGCTTCACCTCGTACTACGACGACCTCTTCCTGGTCCGCGCCGGCCTGATCGACGAGGCCCGCTACCTGAAGCTGATCGGCAACACCCTCACGCAGGTGCTGGGCGCGCCGGGGCGCAAGCACCAGAGCGTGGCGCGCTCCAGCCTCGAGGCCTGGACCAAGTACTACCGCCAGGACGAGAACACCCCCAACGCGGTGGTGAGCTACTACGCCAAGGGTTCGATGGTGGCGCTGGCGCTGGACCTGTCGCTGCGCGGCGCGGAGAAGTGCGAGAAGCCGATGTCGCTCGACGACCTGATGCGCGGCCTGTGGAAGGACACCGGCGGCGGGCCGGTCAGCGAGGCGAAGATCCTGCAGAAGCTCGTCGATCTCGGCGGCGAGGCGATCGCGCAGACGCTGTCGACCTGGGTGCACGGCACCGAGGACCTGCCGCTGCCGCAGCTGCTGGAGCGCGTCGGCGTGCGCTGGTGCCTGGACAAGCCGACGCTGGCGCAGCGCCTGGGGCTGCGGGTGTCGGAGTCCGACGGCATCGTGACCGTCAAGAACGTGCTGCTCGACAGCGCCGGCCTGGCGGCCGGGTTGAGCGCGGGCGATGAGATCGTCGCCTGCAACGGCTGGCGCGTGCGCAAGCTCGAGGACCTGCCGCTGACCTTGAACCACATCGATCCGCAACGGCTCGAACTGCTGGTGACGCGCGACCAGCGGATGCTGACGCTGGCCCTGACGCTGCCGACGCAGGACAGCGCGGCGCGGCCGGTCTGCCTGGGTCTGCTCGACAAGGCGCCCGCGCGTGCGCAAAGCCTGCGGCGCGCATGGTTGGGTGGCTGAGACGCCGGCTCGCCCTTGAAATCCGGCAGATCCAGGACGCCGGACGGGCGGTGGGCCGATGGCTGTCGTCGGCGGCGAGGGGCGTGGCGCCGCTCGCCGACCCGCGCCGCTGGCGCGAGGCGGTGCTCGGCATCCGCAAACATCACGTCGCGCTGGCCGGGCTCACGGTGGCGGTGATCGGCGCCCACCTCTGGCTGCTGAGCGGCGCCCGCGAGCTCCACGACCAATGGGCGCCCGAGACGCCCGAACCCGAGCGGCTGCAGGCGGCCTTCGTCCGGGAACTGACGGCGGCGCCACCGCCGCCGCCCGCCACCGCGCCGCCGAAGGACGGACCGCAGGGAACGCCGCCACGCCGCATCGAATCGATGCCGGCGCTCGGCGAGGGGCCGGCGCCGCTGCCGCCCGATCCCGCGGCCAGCGAACCGCCGCCCGAGCTGCAGGCGCTGGCGATGCCGCCGGCGCTGGCCGTCTCCGACGCGGTGGGCGAGTGGATGCCGGGGATCGAATGGCCGCTGTCCACCGAGCTCGACTACAAGCTGACCGGCGATTTCCGCGGCGCCATCTACGGTGACGCCAGGGTCCAGTGGCTGCGGGAGGGGACGCATTACCAGGTCCACCTCGAGGCCTGGATCGGCCCGAAGATCGCGCCGCTGATGTCGCGCCGGATGAGCAGCGATGGCGAGATCACGCCGCTGGGCCTGGCGCCCAAGCGTTTCGACGAAGTGACCGGCGGCCTCGCGGGCGGGAACCGGCAGACGACGCTGCTCTTCGACCTGGGCGGCGTGCGCCTGGCCAATGGCCGTCGCGAGCCGGTGCCCGACGGCACGCAGGACGCGGCCAGCCAGTTCGTGCAGTTCACCTGGCTGTTCCTGACCGGTCGCCAATCCGCGCAGGGCGACCTGCTGATCCAGCAGCCGCTGGCTCTGCCGCGCAACGTGCACCTGTGGCGCTACAAGGTGCGCGGGATGGAGGACGTCGCGACGCCGCTGGGGCCGATCGCGGCGTGGCACGTGGACTCGGACATGGACGACACGCGCGGCGACATGCAGGCGGAGTTCTGGCTGGCGCCGTCGCTGCAGTACCTGCCGGTGCGGGTGCGGATCTGGCAGAACCGGGCGAAGGATCCGCGCACGCACATCGACCTCGTGCTGAAGGCGCCGCCGAAGCAGGCGCTGGCGCCGGCGCAGCCGATGCCGTCGGCATCCGCCGCGGCGCCTTGACCGTCACGGGGCGCGGGCCTCGCCGTCCGCGGGCGCCTCTATAGTTGCCGCCATTCCAGTTCAAGGAGACATCCCATGATTCCAGCCCTGTCCGGCGTGACGTTCGAGAACATCCTGGTGGAGGTTGCCGGCACCGGCGAGCGCAAGACCGGCGTGATCCGGCTGAACCGCCCCAAGCAGCTGAATGCGTTGAGCGATCCGCTGATGGATGAACTGGGTCGCGCGCTGCTGGCCTTCGACGCGGACGACGGCATCGGCTGCATCGTGCTGACCGGCAGCGAACGCGCGTTCGCCGCGGGCGCGGACATTCCGACGATGGCGCCGCACACCTTCCTGTCGGCGTTCAAGAGCGGCCTGATCTCGAAGAACTGGGAGACCCTCCTGCAGGTGCGCAAGCCGGTGATCGGCGCGGTGGCAGGTTTTGCCCTGGGCGGTGGCTGCGAGCTGGCGATGATGTGCGACTTCATCATCGCGGCGGAGACGGCCCGCTTCGGCCAGCCGGAGATCAAGCTGGGCATCATCCCCGGCGCGGGCGGCACGCAGCGCCTGCCGCGCGCGGTCAGCAAGAGCAAGGCGATGGACATGCTGCTGACGGCCCGCATGATGGACGCGGCCGAGGCGGAGCGCGCCGGGCTGGTGTCGCGCGTGGTGCCGGCGGAGCAGCTGATGAGCGAGGCGCTGGCGGCGGCGGAGACGATCAACGGCTTCAGCGGGCCGTCGACGATGCTGATCAAGGAACTGGTCAACCTGGCCTACCAAGGCCCGCTGACCGACGGCGTCGCGATCGAACGCCGCTATTTCCACGCCCTCTTCGGCACCGACGACCAGCGCGAGGGCATGGACGCCTTCCTGGCGAAGCGGGCGCCGGCGTTCAAGCACAGCTGAAGTTGCCTGACTGCGGCGGCCGCTGGCCCTCACCCCCCGCCCTCTCCCGCGGTGCGGGAGAGGGAGCCCGATCGGCGCCATGCATACCCCTCTTCCGCTTGCGGGCGAGGGAAGGGGTGAAGAGGAGCAAGCCATCCGCCGCAGGAGCACTGGGTTGGCTCCCTCTCCCGCTTGCGGGAGAGCACCGGGTGGCTCCCTCTCCCGCTTGCGGGAGAGGGTGGGGGTGAGGGCCAGCGGCCTCGGCAGTCCTCCCCATATCCGGCCCCGATTGAAACAATCCTTGATCCCGACCGCTGTACGCTTGGTGCTCGGTCGGGGGATTGTTGACAATCCGTGAACGGATCTTTCCAGTTTGCCTAGTGTTTCCCCTAGGCGGCGGCGCCTAAAGTTCAACCCATGGACAACGCGGAGTGCGGAGTCCGGTGCAACGAACCGCTAGGAGCCCGCCATGAACACCCTGATCAAGACCACCCTGATTGCCGCCGCCTTCCTGACCGCCGGCGCCACCTTCGCCGCCGAACCGGTCCAGAAGACCCGCGCCGAAGTCATCGCCGAGCTGCAAGCCGCCCGCGAATCGGGCGAAATCGGCTCGTTGAGCGCTGAGCAAGCCGGCGTCGGCTCGCTCGAGAACGGCATCAACGCGCCGACCTCGGCCCAGATCGCCGCCAAGAAGGCCGCCGTCAAGACGGCCGCCAAGAAGGGCGCGACGACCGAAGGCAACTCGGCCAAGTAAGACCACGCTTCCCCCTCGACACTGCCGGACGCACCGGCCGGCCTGGGGGGCCAGCAAGGAAAAAGGACACCCTCGGGTGTCCTTTTTTCGTTCGTGAGGCTGTGATTGCGGGAGGCCGGGCTTGCGTGAGGCCGGGCTTGCGTGAGGCCAGGCGCGGGCACTCCACGCAGCAGGGGGCATCCCTCCGGGAACCCCCAGCAGCATTCCGGCCCCACTCGCAGTCGTTGACTGCACGTTGAATGGGGTCAGGTGATGCCTGTCTCCTGGTTCAACCTTCGCGGCGGAGCGCGGGGAAGAGGATCACGTCGCGGATCGACGGGCTGTCGGTGATCAGCATCATCAGGCGGTCGATGCCGATGCCGCAGCCGCCCGTCGGGGGCATGCCGTACTCCAAGGCACGGATGAAGTCGGCGTCGAAGAACATCGCCTCCTCGTCGCCCGCATCCTTGTTGGCCACCTGCGACTGGAAGCGCGCGGCCTGGTCCTCGGCATCGTTCAGCTCCGAGAAGCCGTTGGCGTACTCGCGGCCGGTGATGAAGAGCTCGAAACGCTCGGTGATGGTCGGATCCGCATCCGACGCACGCGCCAGCGGCGAGACCTCGACCGGGTAGTCGACGATGAAGGTCGGCTCCCAGAGCTTCTCCTCGACCGCCGCCTCGAACAGGCCGAACTGCAGCGCCGACAGGCCCCAGTGCTTCGGCGCTTCCTCGCCGAGCTCCTTCAGCTTGGCGCGCAGCACGTCGGCGTCATCGGCCTCGGCCTCGGTCACGCCCGCGTGCACGATCAGCGACTGGCGCACGGACAGGCGCGTGAAGGGCTTCTCCAGATCGACCGGCTTGCCGGCGTAGGTGACCTGGGCGCTGCCCGTGGCGGCGCGCGCGGCGTGGCGGATCACTTCCTCGGTGAAGCTCATGACCTCCTGGTGGGTCCAGTAGGCCGCGTAGAACTCCATCATCGTGAACTCGGGGTTGTGCCGGACGCTGATCCCCTCGTTGCGGAAGTTGCGGTTGATCTCGAAGACGCGCTCGAAACCGCCCACCACCAGGCGCTTCAGGTAGAGCTCCGGCGCGATGCGCAGGTACATCTCCTGGTCCAGCGCGTTGTGGTGTGTGATGAAGGGCTTGGCGTTCGCGCCACCCGGGATCGGGTGCAGCATGGGCGTCTCGACTTCCAGGAAGCCGTTCTCGACCATGTACGAGCGGATCGAGGACACGGCCTTGGACCGCGCCACGAAGCGGTCGCGCGCCTTGCCGTCGGAGATCAGGTCGGCGTAGCGCTGGCGGTACTTCTGCTCCTGGTCGGCCATGCCGTGGAACTTGTCCGGCAGCGGACGCAGCGACTTGGTCAGCAGGCGCAGGGTCGTGACCTTGACCGAGAGCTCGCCGGTGCGGGTGCGGAAGAGCGTGCCCTCGGCGCCGATGATGTCGCCCAGGTCGAAGTGCTTGAAGTCGGTGTAGACCTCGTCGCCCAGCGCGTCCTTGGACAGGAACAGCTGGATCGCGCCGGTGGCGTCCTGCAGCGTGGCGAAGCTGGCCTTGCCCATGATGCGCTTGAGCATCATGCGGCCGGCCACCGTCACCGCGACGGCCTGGGGCTCGAGTTCCTCGTTGGGGAGCTCGCCGTACTGCGTCTGCAGCGGCTGCGCGCGGTGCTGCGGCTTGAAGTCGTTGGGGAAGGCCGCGACGCCCTTGGCCTTGGACTTCTCGCGGATCGCGGCGAGTTTCTCGCGGCGTTCGGCGATCAGCTTGTTCTCGTCTTGCGCGGGCGCCGCTTGGTCGGCGCCGGTCTGGGGGGCTTGGGGCTGGCTCATCGTGGACCTGGAAAATGCTGGCCGCGATTTTAGGCTCTTAAAATCGCCCCCCATGCCTCAGTTCCCCATCCTGGACCGCCCGGTCCGCGTCGCCCTGGTCGGTTGCGGCCGTATTTCGAAGAACCACGTCGACGCGCTGACCCGGCACCAGGGCCGCGCGGAGCTGGTCGCCGTCTGCGATACCCGCCCCGAGGCCGTCCAGGCCGCGCTGGCCCAGACCGGCCTGCCCGCGGAGCGCGGCTTCGCCTCGCTGGACGCGCTGCTGGCGGGCTCCGACGCCGACCTGATCGTGCTGTCCACGCCCAGCGGGCTGCATGCGCAGCAGGCCATCGCCTGCGCCCAGGCCGGCCGCCACGTGCTGAGCGAGAAGCCGATGGCGACGAAATTCGAGGAAGGCCAGGCCATGGTCCGCGCCTGCCGCGACGCTGGCGTCAAGCTCTTCGTGGTCAAGCAGAACCGCCTGAACGCGACCGTGCAGCTGGTCAAGAAGGCGCTGGACGAGGGCCGCTTCGGCCGCATCTTCATGAGCACGGTCAACGTGTTCTGGACCCGCCCGCAAAGCTATTACGACGCCGCCCGCTGGCGCGGCCGCTGGGACATGGACGGCGGCGCCTTCATGAACCAGGCCAGCCATTACGTCGACCTGCTGGACTGGCTGGTGGGTCCGGTGGACAACGTCCACGCCTACACCGCCACGCTGGCCCGCGACATCGAGGCCGAGGATACCGGCGTGCTGGCGCTGCGCCTGCGCCACGGCGGCCTGGCCAGCATCAACGTGACGATGCTGACCTACCCGCAGAACCTGGAAGGCTCGATCACCATCCTGGGCGAGAAGGGCACGGTCAAGATCGGCGGCACCGCGGTCAACAAGATCGAGCACTGGGCTTTCGACACGCCGCATCCCGACGACGAGCTGGTGAAGAACGCCAGCTACGAGACGACCAGCGTCTACGGCTTCGGCCACGCCGCGTACTACGACAACGTCATCCAGACGCTGCGCGGCGAGGCGCAGGCGCAGGTCGACGGCTACGAAGGCCTGCGCTCGCTGGAGCTGCTGGTCGCCTGCTACCGCAGCGCGCGCGACGGCCAGCGCGTCGGCCTGCCGCTGGTGTTCTGACATGAGCTTCTGGCAACACGCCTCGGCGGTCGTCGACGACGGCGCGCAGCTCGGCGAGGGCACCAAGGTCTGGCACTTCAGCCACGTCTGCGCCGGCGCGCGCGTGGGCGACGGCTGCTCGCTGGGGCAGGGCGTCTACGTCGGCAACGACGTGACGATCGGCCGCAACGTGAAGATCCAGAACAACGTGTCGGTCTATGACGCCGTGACGCTGGAGGACGACGTCTTCTGCGGCCCGTCCATGGTCTTCACCAACGTCTACAACCCGCGCTCGGCGGTGCCGCGCAAGAGCGAGTACCGCCGCACGCTGGTGAAGCGCGGCGCGACGCTGGGCGCGAACTGCACCGTGGTCTGCGGCGCGACCATCGGTGAATACGCCTTCGTCGGCGCCGGCGCCGTCGTCAAGGGCGACGTGAAGCCGTATGCGCTGATGGTGGGCGTGCCCGCGCGCCAGATCGGCTGGATGAGCCGCCACGGTGAGAAGCTCGACCTGCCCGTCGACGGACAGGGCCGCGCGAGCTGCCCCGCGAGTGGCGAGCGCTATGAACTCGACGGTCAGGCGCTGATGCTGATCACCGCCTCGACCCCCGCCACCGCGGCGACCCAGGATTCCAAGCCATGAGCCTTCCCTTCATCGACCTCCAGGCCCAGTACGCCGCGCTGAAGACGACGATCGACGCCCGCATCCAGCGCGTGCTCGACCACGGCCAGTACATCATGGGTCCCGAGGTCAAGGAGCTGGAGACCGCGCTGGCCGCCTACGTCGGCACGAAGCACTGCATCACCGTCGCCAGCGGCACCGAGGCGCTGCTGATCGCGCTGATGGCACTGGATCTGCAGCCCGGCGACGAGGTCATCACCACGCCATTCACCTTCGCCGCCACGGTCGAGACCATCGTGCTGCTGGGCGGCGTGCCGGTGCTGGTCGACATCGAGCCCGACAGCTGCAACCTCGACGCGTCGCTGATCGAGTCCGCCATCACGCCGCGCACCCGGGCGATCATGCCGGTGAGCCTCTACGGCCAGGTCTGCGACATGGACGCGATCAACGCGATCGCCGCGAAGCACGGGAACATCCCCGTCATCGAGGACGCCGCGCAGAGCTTCGGCGCCTCGTACAAGGGGAAGAAGAGCTGCGGCCTGTCGACCTGGGGCGCGACCAGCTTCTTCCCGAGCAAGCCGCTGGGCTGCTACGGCGACGGCGGCGCGCTGTTCACCGACGACGACGCGCTGGCGCAGGCCGCGCGCGAGATCCGCGTCCATGGCCAGAGCCAGCGCTACACGCACACGCGGGTGGGCGTCGGCGGCCGGATGGACACACTGCAATGCGCGGTGGTGCTGGGCAAGCTGGAACGCTTCGACTGGGAGATCGCGCAGCGCCTGGCGATCGGCGAACGCTACCAGCGCCTGATCGCCGGACTGCCGGTGCAGCGACTGGCGGTGCGCGAGGACCGCGATTGCGTCTGGGCCCAGTTCACCGTGCAGCTGGATCGACGCGATGACGTCGCGGCAGCGCTGAAGCAGGCCGGCGTTCCGACGGCGGTCCATTACCCCAAGCCGCTGCACCGCCAGCCCGCCTACGAGCAGCGCTGCCGCGTCGCGACGCCGCTTCCCAATGCCGAGTCCGCCGCGCGGCGCGTGATGAGCCTGCCGATGAGCGCCGACCTGAGCGAGGCACAGCAGGACCAGGTCGTCGCCGCGCTGCGGATCGCGCTGACCTGACCGCCCCGATGCTGATCGGCTACACGCTGGATGCAGTGCGCGCCCGGATGCGCGCGCGGGTCGCGGCGTGGCTGGGGCTGGCGGTGGGCACGCGGGCGCAGATCCATCCCGGCGCGCGCGTGCGCTGCGCCGGCGGGAGCGCGCTCGGCGCGGGATCCATCCTGTACCGCGACGTGCAGATCCTCGCCACCGGCGACGGGCGCTTCACGATCGGCGCGCGCAGCCACATCGCGCCGGGCGGCTATCTGCTGGTCAGCGAGCAGCGCCTGTCCATCGGCGACGACGTCGCCATCGGCCCCGGCCTGATGCTGTTCTGCGAATCCAACGCGGTGACGGCGACCGGCCTGTTCCGCGACCACTACCGGCGCGGCGAGATCCGCATCGGCAGCAACGTGTTCATCGGCGCCCGCGTGACGGTGCTGCCGGGCAGCGTCATCGACGACGGCGTGGTCGTCGCCGCGCACGCGGTCGTGCGCGGCCACCTGCCCAGCGGCTGGGTCTACGGCGGCGTGCCGGCGCGGCCGCTCCACCGGATCGACGGGGCCCGTCCGCCGTCGACCGGCCCGTGAAGGGTCACGTCGCCGGCGCGCTGCGCTGGCGCGACCTGCCTCGCGCGCTCTGGCACTGGCTCCGCCGCGGGGACGCCAGCGCCGAGGACTTCCGCGCCGCCTTCGCCCGCAGCCTCGCCCTGGATCCGGCGCAGTCCGGCGAAGTCCGCCTGTTCGGCTCCGGCCGCGCGGCGCTGCATGCGTTCACCGCGTCGCTGGATCTGCCGGTCGGCTCGGAAGTGCTGCTGCCCGGCTACACCTGCGTCGTCGTGCCCAACGTGTTCATGCACCTCGGGCTCGCGGTGCGCTACGTCGACATCGCGCGGGACGACTTCAATCCGACGCCCGACGCGATCTCGAACGAGATCGGACCGGCGACACGCGTCGTCGTCGTGCCGCACAACTTCGGCCTCGTCACCGAGGGCCTGGACGCGCTGCGGGCGAAGCACCCCGCGGTCGTCTTCATCGAGGACGCGGCCCACGCCTGGGGCAGCACCGACGCGATCGGCCGCATGGTCGGCACGCTGGGGCACGCGGCCTTCTTCAGCTTCGAGTATTCGAAGCCGCTGACCACCGGCATCGGCGGCGCGCTCGTGATCCACGACGCGGCGCTGCGTGCGCGTTTCGCGGCGCACTTCTCGACGGACAGCTCGGCAGATGTCTCGACAGAGGTCTCGACGCACGCGTCGGCGATCACGCCGACCCTGCACGCGCCGCCGGCCTCGACGGTCGTGAAGCAGCTGCTCACGCTGTGCTGGCATCGCCTGACGATGAGCCTGCCGCGCCCTGCGTTGCAGGCGCTGATCGCGCTGCTGCGGGCGCCGTCGCGGATGCTGGGCGTCGTCGCGAAGACGCCCGACAGCGAGGTCGCCGGCGAGACGGAGCCCGACTACCGCGCCGGCCTGCACCCGCTGAGCGCGGCGATCGGACTGATGCAGGCGAGCCGCTTCGACGAGCTCCACGCGCTGCGCCGCGCGCAGGCGCAGGACTACGACGCGCTGCTGACGAACCTGCCCGGCTGGGAGTGGCCGGTCCGCGCGCCCGGCGCCGTGCTGCTGCGTTATCCGCTGCTGCTGCCGGACGCGGCGACGCGCGACGCCGCGATCGCGGCGCTCGAGGACGTGGGCATCGTCGGCGGCACCTGGTTCGACGACGTCGTCCATCCGCGCGGCAGCCGGCGTTTCGGCTACACCGAGGGCGATTGCCCGAACGGCGAGCGCGCCGCCCGCACCGTGCTCAACCTGCCGCTGGGGCGCCACGGGCGGCTGAGGCCGTCGCAACGCGCCGCCGTGCGCGCGATCGCGGAACGCCACGGGGGCAAGGCCCCATGACCGTCCGCCGCCGCTTCGCGCAGCTCGCCGGTGCGTCGATGCTGACGCAGGCGATCCCGATGCTGATCGCGCCGCTGCTGACGCGCTGGTACGGCGCGGAAGCGCTCGGCCACTGGGCGCTGTTCGTCGCGCTGGCCGCGAACCTCGCGACCATCGCCAACGCGCGCTACGAATTCGCCGTGGTCCTGCCGCGCCGCGACGGCGAGGCCGCGCTGGTGCTGCAGCTCGCGCTGTGGATCGCGCTCGGCGTGGGCCTGCTCACGGCGGCCGGCGCCAGCGCCTGGCACCTGCTCATGTCGCATCACGCGAAGCTGGGCGGGCGCTGGGTGTCGCTCGACCAGCTCGACCCGTGGCTGCTGATGCTCGCGCCGGTGGTCGCGCTGGCCGGCATGCAGCAGGCGCTGAGCCTCTGGAACAACCGCCAGGGCCGCATCGACGTGATCGCGCAGGCGCGCGTGCTGCAGCAGGGCGTGATGGCGGCGGCGCAGGCCGTGGCGGCGATCGGCGGCTTCGCGGGTGTCGCGGCGCTGGTGCTGTCGCAGAGCCTGGCCGCGCTGCTCGCGCCGCTGTGGCTGCTGCGGCGCGGGGCCCGCTGGCGACGCGCGACCCGGCTGGACCGGGCCGGCAAGACCTGGCACTGGCGCCATCTGCGCCGGCTGGCCTGGCGCTACAAGCAGTTCCCGCTGCTTAACAGCCCGCACGCCTTCGTCAACGCGGCGCAGGAGACGCTGGTGCTCGCGATGATCGCCGCCTGGGCCGACGCCGCGACGGCGGGCTACTACGCGCTGATGGTGCGCCTCGTGAAGGCGCCGGCGACGCTGGTCGGCGGCGCGCTGTCCGAGGCGCTGCTCGGCGAACTGGCCCGCGACTGGCAGCGCGGCGTCGATCTCCGTCCGCGCCTGCTGCGCGGCATCCGGCTGCTGGCGATGGTCGCGCTGCCGTGCATGGTGGTGCTGATCGCCGTCGGTCCGGCGCTGTTCGGCTGGCTGCTGGGCGACGATTGGGCCCGGGCCGGCGAGTACGGCCGCTGGCTCGCACCCTACGTCGCCGCGCACTTCATCGCGGCGCCGCTGACGGTCACCCCCATGGTCACCGGCCGCCAGCGCGGCGCGCTGGTCTTCAGCCTGGTCGGCAACGCGCTGTACGTGCTGCCGGTCGCGCTGGTCCTGAGTTCCGGCGGCGCGCTGACGACGGCGCTGGGCGCCATCGCGGTGCTGCTGCCGATCTATTTCGCGATCTATCTGGCGTGGCTGGTGCGCGGCTCGGCGCCTCGCCCCGTCCCGCACGGAGTGCCTGCATGAGACTGGTCCTGATCGGGGACGGCGAGAGCCCCCACCTCCTGAAATGGGCGCGCGCGCTGTCGCAGCAGCGCGAGCTCGAACTGTGGGCCGCGTCCACGCGCGGCTTCGCGCCGGAGTTCCAGTTCCTGATCCCCGAGGATCGCCGCCTCGCGTTGAACACCGACCCCGCGCATGCCGGCGGCAACATCGCGGTGCTCCGACAGCTGCCGGCGCTCGGCGCCTGGCTCAAGCGGGTCGACGCCGACTGGCTGCATGCGCACTACCTGACCTCGCACGGCACGCTGGCCTGGGCCGCGCGCCGCGGCTGGAAGCTGCGCGCGAAGATCGCCGGCTCCGCCTGGGGCAGCGACATCCTCGTCACGCCCGACCAGGGCTGGGCCTACCGCTGGCTGACGACGCAGGTGCTGAAGGCCTGCGCGATCACGACCTCCGACTCCGAGCACATGAGCGCCCGCATGCGCGAACTCGGCGCGGGCGAGGTGATGACCTTCCCCTTCGGCCTGGAGCAGTTGCCCAAGCAGAACGTCCGCAAGCAGCCGTGGCTCTTCTTCACCAACCGCGGGCTGGAACCCATCTACCGGCCGCATCGCGTGATCGAGGTCTTCGCCGCCGTCGCGGCGAAGCAGCCCGAGGCGCGTCTGGTCGTCGCCAACGACGGCTCGCTGCGCGGCGCGCTGGAGGCGCAGGTCCAGACGCTCGGCCTGACGGACCGTGTCGAATTCGTCGGGCGCCTGGACGCGACCTCGCAAGGTCGCCGTTATGCGCCGGCGCGCTGGTTCCTGAGCCTGCCGCAAAGCGATTCGGTGTCGGTGTCGGTGCTGGAGGCGATGGCGCACGAGTGCCTGCCCATCCTGTCCGACCTGCCCGCCAACGACGAGGTGCTTGGCACCGGCGGCATCGCCAGCATCGATGCGGCGATGCACCCGAACGCGAAACTGCTGGGCCGCCACGGCCTGATCCTCAAGGACGGCGACGACCTGACCGCGCTGGCCGACCGGCTTCAGCTGATGGTCGGTCAGACCGACGTGGCGGGCCATGCGGTCGACGCCGACCGCCTCGGCGCCGCCAACCGTGCGTGGGTCGCGGAACACGCGATGTTCGCGCCCGCCGTCAAGACATTCATCGAGCGCCTGAAGCGCGTCTGAGCCTTTGCCTTCCCCATGAAGCTGCTGCTGATCAACCACTACGCCGGCTCGCCGAAGCACGGCATGGAATTCCGCCCGTTCTACCTGGCCCGCGAATGGGTGCGGACCGGGCACCAGGCGCTGATCCTGGGCGCGTCCTACTCGCATGTCCGCACCACCCAGCCGGAGCCCGGCATGGCGGCGATGAGCGGCGTGAACTACTTGTTCTACGACACGCCGGCGTACGAGGGCAATGGCACCGGCCGGGTCAAGAACATCTGGTCCTTCTGCCGGCAGGTCTGGAAGGACGCCGACATCCTGGCGCGCGAGTTCGAGCCGGACGTCGTCATCGCCTCCAGCACCTACCCGATGGACATCTGGGTGGCGCGCCGCGTCGCGAAGCTGGCCAAGGCCAAGCTCGTGTACGAGGTGCACGATCTCTGGCCGCTGTCGCCGATCGAGCTGTCGGGCATGTCGAAGTGGCATCCGTTCGCGATGCTCTGCCAGAAGGCGGAGAACGACGCCTACCGCGATGCCGACGTGGTCGTCTCGATGCTGCCCAAGGTGCACCAGCACATGGCCGCGCACGGCCTCGACCTGAAGAAGCTGCACATCGTGCCCAACGGCATCACGCTGGACGAATGGTCCGAGCACGGCGAGCCGCTCGAGCCCGCGATCCAGGCCCACCTCGACGCCGAGCGGGCGGCGGGCCGCACCGTCGTCGGCTACGCCGGCTCGATGGGCGAGCCCAACGCGCTGGACGTGCTGCTGGACGCGGCGAAGCTGGTGAAGGACCGCGCGCTGAGCTTCGTGATCGTCGGCGGCGGGCATCTGCGGGAGCAGCTCGAAGCGCGCGTGCGCGACGAGGGGCTCACCCACGTCGCGATGTTCCCCGCGATCCCGAAGGCGCAGATCCCGTCGCTGCTGAAGGGCTTCGACATCGCCTACATCGGCTGGCAGCGCACGCCCATCTATCGGTTCGGCATCGCGCCCAACAAGCTGATGGACTACATGATGGCCCAGCGGCCGGTGCTGCATTCGGTGGAGGCCGGCAACGACCCCGTGGCCGAGGCCGGCGCCGGACTGACGGTGCCGCCGCAGGAGGCGAAGGCGGTCGCCGAGGGCCTGCTCCAGCTCGCCGCCGTCCCGGCCGACGAGCGCGCCGCCATGGGCCGCCGCGGCCGCGAGTTCGTGCTGGCGAATCACACCTATCCTGTCCTGGCGCAGCGTTTCATCGACGCGGTGTCCTGAGCCGTTTTCCCCGAATCCCCCGGCAGTCCCGCACAGTCCCCTCCGCAGTCCCGATCAACGCAGTCCTCACCACGGCCCTCCGCCGCCGACGACATGACCCAGGACCGAGAACTCCAGGCCATCGCCCAGCGATACGCCCGCCGCGACCAGCGGCTGGCCGGACTGGAGCGCTACAGCCTGCTGCGCCCCGAGGTCTGGCAGATGCTGCACGAGCGCCAGGCCGCGATGCTGCGCCTGCTGGCGTCGCATCGCGCGGCGCTGGCCGATCCCGCGGTGCCGTTGAGCGACTGGCGGATGGCCGAGGTCGGCTGCGGCGCCGGCGGCAACCTGATGGACATGCTGCGGCTGGGCCTGCTGCCGCAGCACCTGACCGGCATCGAGCTGCTGCCTGAGCGGCTCGACGCCGCGCGCGCCGTGCTGCCGCAGCAGGTGCGGCTGCTGGCGGGCGACGCCTCGCAGGCGGCGGTCGAGCCCGGCAGCCAGGACCTGGTGCTGCAGTCGACGGTGTTCTCCTCCATCCTGGACGACGGCCTGCAGGGCCGGCTCGCCGATGCGATGTGGCGCTGGCTGAAGCCGGGCGGTGCGGTGCTCTGGTACGACTTCATCGTCGACAATCCGCGCAATCCCGACGTCCGGGGCGTGCCGCTGAAACGCGTGCGCGCGCTGTTCCCCGAGGGCCGCCTGGCGGTGCGCCGCGTCACGCTGGCCCCGCCGATCGCGCGGGCCGCCTGTCGCGTCCACCCCGGCGCCTACCGCGTCCTCAACACGATCCCCTTCCTGCGCAGCCACGTGCTGGCGCTGATCACCAAGACATCATGAGCACCAACGAGCCCAAGCTCCCGTTCCTTCCCTTCGCGCTGCCCGAGCTGGGCGACGAGGAAATCGCCGAGGTCGTCGACACGCTCAAGAGCGGCTGGATCACGACCGGCCCGAAGGCGCGACGTTTCGAGCAGGCCTTCGCCGAGTTCCTGGCCGAGCCGCAGATCGAGTGCATCGCGGTCAACTCCGCGACCGCCGGCCTGCACCTGGCGCTGGAAGCCCTGGGCATCGGCCCCGGCGACGAGGTCATCACGACGACGCACACCTTCACCGCCACGGCGGAAGTGGTGCGCTACCTGGGCGCGGACGTGAAGCTGGTCGACATCGACCCGGCGACGATGAACATCGCGATCGACCAGATCGAGGCCGCGATCACGCCGCGCACGAAGGCGATCATCCCGGTGCACTACGCCGGGCTGGCGGTGGACATGCTGACGCTGCTGGACATCGCGCGCAAGCACGGCCTGAAGGTGGTCGAGGACGCCGCGCACGCGCTGCCGACGACCTTGGAGAAGGAGCTGATCGGCACGATGGGCAGCAACGCCACCGTGTTCAGCTTCTACGCCAACAAGACGATGACGACGGGCGAGGGCGGCATGCTGGTCACGCGCGATCCGGAGCTGGCCAAGCGTGCGCGCGTGATGCGGCTGCACGGCATCAACCGCGACGCGTTCGACCGCTTCACCGCGAAGGTGCCGAGCTGGTACTACGAGATCGTCGCGCCCGGCTTCAAGTACAACCTGACCGACATCGCCGCGGCGCTGGGGCTGCACCAGCTCAAGCGGCTGCCGGCCTTCCAGAAGCGGCGCGAGCAGATCGCGGCGCGATACTTCGAGGCGCTCGCCGACCTGCCGCTGATCCTGCCGCCCAAGGCGCCGAATGAGGACGTGCACAGCTGGCACCTGTACGTGCTGCGCCTGTCCGATGCGGCCGTGGCGGCCGGCGTGTCGCGCGACCTCTTCATCGAACGCATGTTCGAGCAGGGCATCGGCTGCAGCGTGCACTACGTGCCGTTGCACCAGCATCCGTACTGGCAGGAGCTTTACGGCCTGACGCCGGAGATGTTCCCCGAGTCGCAGAAGGCGTATGAGCGCACGGTGACGATCCCGCTGTACACGGCGATGACCGACGAGCAGGTCGAGCGCGTGATCGCGGCGGTGCGCCGCAGCCTGGGCTTCTGAGCGGACGGCCGATGGCCAAGCGACTCTTCGACATCCTCTGCGCCGGCGTGGGCTTGCTGCTGCTGAGCCCGCTGCTGCTGGTCGTGGCGGTGTGGGTCAAACTGGATTCGCGCGGGCCGGTGATGTTCCGGCAGGAGCGGGTGGGGCGCTTCGGCCGCACGTTCCGCATCCACAAGTTCCGGACGATGCGGGTCGATGCGCCGAAGCTCGGCCCGGAGATCACCATCGGCGACGATGCGCGCATCACGCGCAGCGGCCGCTGGCTGCGTGCGAGCAAGGTCGACGAGCTGCCGCAGCTATGGGACGTGCTGCGTGGCGCGATGAGCCTGGTGGGGCCGCGGCCCGAGGTGCCGCGCTATGTAGCGCTGTATCCGGAAGAGTTGCGCGCGCTGGTGCTGTCGGTGCGGCCCGGGATCACGGATCCGGCCTCGCTGAGCTTCCGCAACGAGAGCGAGCTGCTGGCGCAGGCGGAGGATCCCGAGCGCGAGTACGTCGAGGTCGTCATGCCGATGAAGCTGCGGCTGGCGGCGGACTATGTGCGCAATGCCAGCCTGGTTGGGGACATCCGGCTGATCCTGGCGACGCTGGGGGCGATCCGGGCCTGAGCCGGTCCCATCGCCACGAGCTGCAAGACACGCACGAGACGTTCAAGAAAACGAGAACACGATGAACTGGTTGTCCCTCGATGCCTTCCTGACGCGGATCCGTCCGTACCGCGAGGCGGCGGCGCTGGCGCTGGACATGGCGGCGGTGGCGCTCGCCTGGCAGGCCACGTATCTGTTCCGGCTGGGATTCGAGCGCTGGTTCGAGGCCCGGCCCGACTACGACCATTGGGTGATGCTGGGCATCGTCGCGCTGTACGCGCTGTTCCTGAAACTGTTCCGCGTGCCCAAGGGGATGTGGCGCTTCAGCGGCTTCGGCGAGGTGAAGCGGTTGGCGGCGGTGTGCATCCTCGCGGGCCTGATCGCGGCGGTGGGGGTGCTGATGGCGCAGCTCACGAAGGTGCCGCGCGCGGTGCTGGCGCTGCATCCCCTGTTCACGCTGATGGCGCTCGCGACGATGCGCATGGGCTACCGCATGCTCTACGAGCACATGCGCAGCCGGATCAGCGGGAGCGCGCTGGAACAGCGGCGCGCGCTGGTGATGGGCGCGGGGGACGCGGGGCGCCTGCTGGTGGCGGGGATCCAGCATCAGCAGGGATGGGTGGTCGTGGGGTACTTGGACGACGCGCCGGAGAAACGCGGCGCGCGGGTGGCCGGGGTGCCGGTGATCGGCACGCTGGAAGACGCGACGCGGTTGGCGGACATGCACGGCATCACGCATGTGATCGTGGCGATGCCGGCGGCGACGACGGTGGAACGGCGTCGGGCGCTGGACCTGGCTGGGAAGACAGGGCTGGCGGTGCTGACGGTGCCGAGCAGCCAGGAGCTGCTGGCGGGGCGCGCGGTGAATCAGGTGCGGGATATCGAGCCCGAAGACCTGCTGGGGCGCGAGCCGGTGGAGCTCGATGAAGGCGGCATCAGCGAGTGCATCGGCGGGAAGGTGGTGCTGATCACCGGCGCGGGCGGGTCGATCGGGTCGGAGCTGTGCCGGCAGGTGGCGCGGTATGGGCCGTCGAGGATCGTGCTGTATGAGCTGAGCGAGTTCGCGCTGTATTCGATCGAGCAGGAGCTGAGCGAGAAGTTCCCGCACATTCCGCTGGTGAGGTTGATCGGGGATGTGAAGGACCTGGAGCACCTCAGGTTCACGTTCGGGAAGTACCGGCCGCAGATCGTCTTCCATGCCGCGGCTTACAAGCATGTGCCGTTGATGGAGGAGGAGAACGCGTGGGCGGCCCTCCGCAACAACACGTTGGGGACGTATCACGCGTGCACGGCGGCGGCGGAATCAGGGGCCGAGCGCTTCGTGATGATCTCGACGGACAAGGCGGTGAATCCGACGAACGTGATGGGGGCGACGAAGCGCGCGGCGGAACTCGTCATCAGCCACATGGCCGGGCAAGGGCATGCGACGAAGTTCATGGCCGTCCGCTTTGGCAACGTCCTCGGCTCGAGCGGGAGCGTGATCCCGAAGTTCAAGGAGCAGATCGCCAAGGGCGGGCCGGTGACGGTGACGCATCCGGAGATCACGCGCTACTTCATGACGATTCCGGAGGCCGCGCGGCTGGTGGTGCAGGCCGGAGCGATCGGCGAGAGTGGCCAGGTATTCATCCTCGACATGGGCGAGTCGGTCCGCATCGCCGATTTGGCGCGGACGATGATCCGGATGGCTGGTTATCGACCGGAGGCCATTCCGCTTGTGTTCACGGGACTGAGGCCGGGAGAAAAGCTGTACGAAGAACTGCTGGCGGACTCGGATGCCACTTTGCCCACGGCGATCGCCAAGCTGCGTATCGCGCGGCTCGACGGAGGAGAGCCTCGTGCGGAGCTGCGCATGGGGGCCTGGCTGGAGGGTTGGCGCGAGAGCGAGCGCATGAGCGACCGGGCCGTGATGGCCCTGTTGATGGAGGCGGTGCCCGAGTATCGGGCCCGCTCGGCTGACCTTGCGAGTCAGGGCCTCAGGCCGCGCGCTTGATCGCGGCCTTGGCGCGGTAATAGAGGCGCTTTTCGAAGATCTCGCACCAGGCGATCGACATTGCGATAGCGACCACCAGCTGCAACAGCACGTTCGCCGGCGCCGCGTCGAGCGGGTTCGGCATGAACAGGATCACGAGGTAGTGTAGCAAGTAGAAGGAAAAGCTGATCGAGCCCATGAACAGCAGCGGGCGCGAGCTCAGCAGGCCGGCGGATGAGCCTCGTCGATAGGTGACGATCGTGACGAACGTGGCGACGACGAAGAACGCTTCCGCAATCTTGCCGTTCACTGGCCTGAACGTCGAGGCGGCCAGCATCGCAACGAAGACCACGCCCACTGTCACCAGCGCGCCGGTGTACAGCCTGATCGCGGTCCGGCTCCCATCGGGGTACTTCGCCTTCAGGTGACGCCTCAACACGAAGGACAGGCCGCCAAGGTAGAACATCGGAAAGTAACCGAACGGGAGCCAGTGCACGAAGTCGGGGTCGAGGCCCCATCGCTTCGCGATCAAGAGCTGTAGAACGGAGATCAGGAACGCCAGCACGCCGAACACGATCATCGCTCTCCGGTGCATCCGTACCAGACCGAGATGGATCAACAGGCCGATTGCGACGTAGAAGAACACCTCCACGCCCAATGTCCACTCGATGCCGATGATGGTGTTCTGCCACGCCAGACGGTAAGGCGACAGATAGGTCAGGTGAGCCAGCAGATTGGTGGTGTCGATCACGCCGCCGTTGAGCATTTCTGCCCACGGGGTCAACCGGGTGCCCCCGGCCTGCGCATAGATGAACAAGACGATGAGCAACGGGAAGTAGGGCAGGGACAACCGCGTGAGGCGGACCATCAGGAACTTCTTCAGCGTGTACTTCTCCTAAAAGAACTGGCTGAAGATGGTGAAGCCGCTGATCACGAAGAAAACCTGGACGCCGTACTTGCCGCAATCGATTAGGAAGTTGCTCCAGCTTGAGAGTTCACGCATTCCGCCACCGCCGCTATGGATGAGGAAGACGAGCAGGATGGCGATGGCGCGCATCCCAGTCAGAAAGTTGGTGTCGCCGTAATTTTTGTCAGGCGTGGGGGTGGTCATGTGCGACAGAACGTCGTGGACAGAAGAGTAGATGTTTAAAGAATCTCAGGCTTGCTGTAGCCTTTTTTGCATTCTTACGAGGCAGAGTGATAAATCGCCAGAGCCATTCCAAACCAGATCTCCGGACGACCTCAGGAGCCCTCCGTTCAATGCCGCCCCAGAAGTCAAATAGCCCACCAACGCCGATGACGATCAGGCTACCTCGCTCCTGAAATCGTGCTTGGTTTTCCAGGATCCATTGTTCTTGTTTCGGCGTGCCCAGACCGACCAGCAGCACAACGGGATCGCGCCCTTCGAGCATCTCAAATGGAAACGGAGCGAAGCCGTGGGTTCCTTGAACTTCGAGACGATGACGCTGACGGACATGTTCAATGGCCTTGGTGGATACCTCGGGCATTGCGCCATACAGCACTACGCGGACATTCCTTCCTTGCAAACTATCCAGGATCTTGGGCGAGAGGTCGGTGCCGTTCAGATTGGGAATGGCCTGCGCGGAGTACTTTCTGTTTCGAAGCAGGATGCTCAGGCCCGAAAGATGCGGTTGATGGAAGGCGAAATGCAGAAGGCGAAAAGCAATGCCATCCGCCAGAACGAAATCCGCTTGGGCGAGTGACCGCTGATATCCTGCCTCAGGATGCCCTGCATACCAGCCGGTCATTTGCAAGGCGGCGAAGTACACGAACGATACCCAGGCGATGCCACCCAGGGACAGCGTGTGATGCAGGTGCTCTATGAGTTCTTTCTCTGATCCGGAGAACGCCTTCCTGTACACATCCTCAATCTGGAAATCCATCGCCGGGGCCGGCTCGCGGTTCGCCGTTGAGTTGATTTTTTCCGAGGAAATGATTGGCATGACCGTCAGGATTGGAGAGCGTCGTCAATGTGCTGAGCGAGTATCTGCGCCACCGATGTGCGGTCGAATCCGCGGGCGATTCTCTGGCCTCGAGCGACCATGCTTGCCAATGCTGGGTCAGGACACTCGAGCACATGGCTCAAGACTTTCGCCAGAGCCCCCGGTTGGGTCGGATCAAAATGGAAGGCACTCTCGCTGTTCCGCGTGAAATCCGTGAAGGGGCGAATGGTGCTGCAGATCAGCACATGGCCAGCTGCCAATCCTTCCAGAGCCGCGAGACCGAGGCTTTCTCGCTGCGAAGGGACCACATGGAAATCGAACTGTGCATGGGCTCGAGCCAGTTCTGAAGGAGGGATGGCATTGTGATAGAGAACGCGGCCCTGACCATCCTTCTCGATGCGATCGCGCAGTTTTTCCACTTGTTGTCCGATGCCCCAGAAGTGCAGCTTCGCCCGGGAACGCTGGAATTCAGGCAATGCCAGGAAGGCGTCGAACAGAGACTCCCATCCCTTGTCGGCCTCAATGCGCCCGATATAACCGAACTCGGCAATTCGGTGCGCGGGGTCCGCAGCCCAGTAGCACGGGCGACTTGTCGTGGCAGCACTCAGTTTGGGGAAGTCGATCCCACTCGAGGGTGAGACGACGACTCGTGCCGATGGAATGTCCGGAAAACGCTCGAGCGTCAATTCCTTGAAGAACTGGGAAGGCACCACCAGCAACCTGGCGCTGCGCACCAGCCTGGCCTGGCCGACGGACATGATGCGTCGATAGAGCGTGGATCGGCCCAGCAACAGGTCATCGCCGTGGATGTTGACCACGGTTTTCTTGCCGAACCACGAGGCGCCAAGCGCGGGGATCAGGCAGTGATGCGACACGTAGTGCACGTAGTAATGACTTCGATTGGGCTTCAGCAGCAATAGGAGAAGTCCCGCGTAGTGCGAGGCATAGGCGCGCACGCGACGCAGCCCGGTGGAGCGGCCACGGATGACAACTTCTTCCCGGATGTTGAAGCCCTCGGCGCGGAGGTCTTCATTATTGCGCCCGACGAAGGCGCCGTAAGACGGGTCTGTCGGGGACGGGTACATGTTCGAGATCAATGCCCATGGGGCGGACCGGACAATGCGATCGTTCATGTGGGACGCAGCAGCGAGGCCGTGGTGGTCGTTGGTGGCGAAGACGTTCCGTGGGGCCGTGACGAATTGCCTGGGAATCGCTGAGAGGACGTCAGCGCCAGCAGCGCGATGAAGGGGGCCAGCGTGGCGGAATAGACGACGTGGCCGGCGAAAACGCTCAGCATCAGGAACATACCGACCATATAGGCAGCGAAGGCGCCTTCGGCGCGCCCTTCCATCCAGCGTCCCCTCAAGCCGCGCATCATCCATCCGCACCAGACAAAGTAAAACAACACGCCTAGCAGGCCCGCGCTGTAAGTGAGATCGAGAAGGTCATTCTCGAAGGACGCCGCAAGTTCACCGGTCACCTGCCCGTTGCCAAATAGCAGGACGAGGGGGTTCTCAGTTTCGGTGGACCACGCGAGATAACGGTCGATGCGGTCGATGCGGCCGCTGGTGATGAAGCCGAGCAAGTCGGGACTTCGCTCCCAGAAGTACTCCCATCGATCAAGCGACAGTTGCAGCAGCGGAATCCACCATGGCGACGTGGCGGCGACCGCGACGCCGAAGACGACCAAAAACCTGATCTTCATTGCGCGAGACAGATAGCTGTGCATCACGAACAGGAGGATCAGCAGAAAGCCAAGCAGCGAGGTCTTGCTCAATGACACTAGCGAGGCGACGAAGAAAACGCCGACGACGATGAAGAGGTGCAACTGATGGCGCCGAAACCTGGCACGACCAACAAAGACGACAAGTGCGAATAGCGCCACCAGCGTGGCGGACACTTCGTTGCCGGCGAAGAAGAAGCCCTTGCTGCCGAGCAGCTCACCGTCCTCGGTTTCGCCGTAGTTGCCGAACCCGAAGCCGAACAGGCCCAGCGAGAGATTGGCCAGCATCACGATTGCATTGAGCCCGAGGATGCGGTGCAGACGCGCAGCATCGAGCACCCCCTGCTCCATCTGGATCTGCAGCACGAAGTAGATCAGCACCGGCATCAGGAGCTTGAGCAGGAACTGCAGGTCCGCCATGGCATGCGGCCCGTCCATGCCCTGCGCCAACATGTGCGCGCCGGCCCAGACGAAACACAGGAAGAGGAGCACGACGCCCGGCAGGCGGCTCACGCTCGCATGGCGCAGGATGATAGCGATGAACAGCCCGACCGCGACCAAGCGCACCAGCGCGCTGATCGTCTGATTGCCGGGCAGAAAGATGTTGTGGTTCTGGAGGAACCCGCTGAGCGTGTCCACTAGCAGCCAGGTCAGTTCGATGATGTAGGCGAGTCGGAGCATGTCAGCTTGCCTTCATCAGGCGATGTCGATAGCGATCCACCGGTTTGTCGATGAGGTGCGTGAGCAGCACGGCCATCCCGATGGCCGCCACGATCATCGCCGCATTCCGGCTCGCGCCCGGTGCCATGACCAGGGCGAAGAGCTGGAACACGAACACGTGGCAGAGATACAGCGGGTAGGAGTACTCGCCGATGGCACGGTCCCAGCGAGTGGTTCGCGTGAGCCGGAACAGCCAGGGGATCGCCGCGGTGAGCAAGAAGGTCGCTGCCGCCGCGGGACTGAGCAGCTTGGCGTTCACATGGCCGAAGCCGTTGGCTGCGAGGCTGGCGACCGCTGCCGCGACCGCGCCCAGATAGAGCAGGCCGCCCGTCGACAGAGGTAGCGCGTCCGACGCGCAGACCCAGCGGAAAGCCAGCATGCCCAGCAGGAAGAACGAGAGCTCCGAGGGGAAGAAACGCGTCGCCCAAGGGTCCTGCACAAGGCCGGCTCCGAAGGCGAGCACCAGGCGGAGGGCGATGCTCGCCACCATCAGGACCGCGAGCCGGCGCGTGGACCAGCGCGCAAGGAACGGGACGACGAGATAGAACATCAGTTCCAATGACAGCGACCAGGCCGGGGGAATGATGTTCAGCGACGTCAGGGCGGTGTCCGGCGCGGCCTCGGACGGGCGGAACGCGAGCATCCCCTGCGCGTCGAGCCCGAAGAAGAGCAGCACGTCCTGGCCCAGGATCAGCGCCTGCGACAGGATCCAGCCCAGGAACAGCCAGGGATGGTCGGCGGGGAATTCCAACTCGAGCGCGAATCGCCAGCCGTGCGAGGGCAGCCAGATGCCGAGCAGTACCGACAGGGCCAGCAGGGCCCAATAGGTCGGGAACAGACGTAGCAGCCGCTGTTGGTAGAACGTCCGCACGTCGCCATAGGCGCGCTTCTCCGCCAGTACCATGGCCATGTAGAAGCCCGAGATCGCAAAGAAGACGGTGACGCACAGATCGCCGGACAAGCCCTTCGGCAAGCCGGCATGCGTCCATGCGACGCTCAGTGCAAGCAGGAAGCGCAATAGGCCCATTTTCAGTCCTGGTGACCCGCTGCCGGTAGATCGTCGACCGAGGTCGCGATCATGTTGACCAGGCTGTCGTGATACAGCGTCTTGCCGGCGGTGCGCAGGAAATCGCGCCCGGCATCGCGGCGAAGCTGCCATTCGGTGTCGGTCATCGCCGACACGCGGGCCCACATCGCCGCGTAGTCGTTGCTACCGAAGTCGCGCATGTCGACGTAGGCCTCAGGCGGGATCTGCGTCGAGATGTCCTGCGCGCCGAGGTACACCGGCACCGTGCCGGCGTAAAGGCAGTCGAAAATCTTCTCGGTAACGTAACCGAGCATCGGCATGTTCTCGAAGCACAGGCTGAACCTGTACTGGCTCAGGGTGTCCATCTTCGACGCGCAACTACCACGATAGGTCGAGCGTATCGCGCTGCGGTGGCGCCAGTAGGCCGGCGACGCGGCTTGCCGCGTCCACCAACGCTCCCAGCCGCGACCGTACAGGTCGACGGCCCCCAGCGGCTCCAGCGCACCAACCGCCTCGATGCGTCGGCTGTAAAACTCTGGTCGCCTGCGTCGCGGGTTGTGCAATCCGGCGATCACCACCAGCCGGTTCTGGCGATCGGTGCGCGACCAGTGCGGCTCCTGCACGTCGGCGTAAGGCTGCGGCCAATGCAGCTTGGCCAAGCGTTGTCGCGGTACGCCGGTCAGGTCGTAACCGTCGCCGTCGGTGTTGTGGAGGAAGACCTGCTCGAAGGCGCGGGTCAGCTCAGGCAGCGCCCGGTACATCCACGGCGCCACGAGCGGCGGCTCGAGCAGGATGAAGCCACGCAGGCGCACGTCCGCACGCCCGATCAGCGAACGGTGTCCGTCCAACAGACCCAGCGACCAGTAGTGGTGGGTCCGCGCACGGACGCTGCCGTCTCGCAGCCGATCCGCGGTGTGTACCGGCACGCCGCGTGTCGTCAGGTGGTCGCGCAGCCGCGCAAAGGGCAGCAGCGTCCCGTCGCGATTCAAGGCCGCGTTGGACACGTCGAACAGACGGTCGCCTAGGAAGTCGTCGCTGGACGGGTCGATGAAAACCGCGTGATCGGGCAGCGCGCTCATGCCGCAAGTCCCCGGCCCTCGGACGCGCCCATCCGCGCGAACACGCCCTCGAAGCGCTGTGCAAAAGTGTGCTCCTCCACCGTGCGCCGATAGCCGGCCGCCGCGACCCGTTCGCGGAGTTCGTCATCGGCCAGGTAGTAACGCACCTTGTCGATCATCTCGTCCGCATCCACGTACACCGCGATCTCCTCGCCGATCCGGAATGCGCGTTCCAGGCCCTCGACGTAGTAGGAGAGCTGGAAGGCGCCGCAGGCGTTGATCTCGAAGTGCCGTGCCTTGATCTGCTCGGCGGTCTTCTTGCTGCGCAGTTGGCGCAAGCCGTTGATCGGTTGCGAGGCCAGCATGCGCAGGTCCCAGCAGCGCGAGTTGGTGAGGTTCAGGTTAATGCGGGTCTCGTTGAACATGCGCACCATCGCGTCGTGCTCGATGATGCCGCCGGGCCAGCCGAAGCCGGCGACCGCGACCTCGACGCCAGCCTTGCGCAAACGCCGGATCAACCATTCGCGTGCGGGGTTCCAGCCGCCGACGAAGGACACGTCATGTCGTTTCGCCAGTCCCAGCGGCTTGTACAGGCGCTCGTTGGCTCCGAAGGGAAAGTGGATCACGTGAGGCAGGCCTGCCTTTATGTACTTGTTCCTGCACTCGTAATCGGACGAGGTGAAGAAGTCGAAATGCGGCGCCCAGGCGCGCACGAAGTCCTGGCGCCAGTTGTCGTCGTGGAAGAAGCACAGCGTGCGCGTATGCCCGCGCACCGCATCCACCGCAGCGGGATCCAGCTGATCCGTGTACGGCGAGAAGACCGCCACGTCGAAGCCGCCTGCGGCGGCCGTCTCGACCAGCATCCGGTTCATGCGGTCACGGCCGTGCGCCTTCAGGTTCTGCATGTAGTCGAAGAGCTCGACTTCATGGCTTGCGCGCAGGCTGTCGTAGAAGTTGAAGTACTCGTACGAGCGGCCGCGAGCCGGATCGCCGTAGTCATGCTCCATGCAAACGAGGAGGATCTTCATGGGTGACGGTTTCGGTTCATGACGGAGGGTTTCAGCAGGCGCCAGGCCAGCAGGCCCCAGGCGGCGCCGACGGCCAAGCAGGCGGTCAGCGGCAGGCCGCGGCGGTCCAGGTCTAACAGCCACGTCTGGACGCCGGCGAAGACGGCCGAGATTGCAGCAAGGGCGGCGATCCTGGCAAGCAGGGCGCGGAAATCGATGCGCGCATGCGCATCGTTGGCAAACGTGATCCGGTAAAGGTAGGCCACGATCGTCATACCGCCGAGAAACACGGCGAGCGGTGCGGCCAGCATCCCAAGCAGCGGGAGCAGCGCGTAGAACGCTGCGTATGTGGCCGCAGCGCCGAGGACGTTGGGCAGGATCAGCGCGCGTGTAGACATGTGCCGATGGGCGTTCAAGCTGATCATGCCGACCATCATCCGCGCCCATTCCGCCAGGGCGCCGAGCATCACATATTCGCCGGCGTCGTGGAAGGACGGCCCCAGCATCACGCGCGGCAGGCTGGGCGCGGCGGCGATCAGCGCAGTTACCGCGAGCAGCGAGGCCGGAATCATGACCCGGGCGTACTCGGACCAAGCGCGGTTGCGACGCTCGGCGGATTCGGCGCTCACATCGCGGTAGAACTGCGGCTGGAACCAGGTCGTCAGGATCGTCTCCGCCGCCGACATCAGCGAGGCCGCGAGCCCGTAGCCCGCTGCATACAAGCCCAGCCGGGCCAGGCCGAACTCGTCGGCCAGCAGGAAGCGATAGCCCTGCATGTGGGCCCACTGCAGCAGCACCGCGATGGCGATGGGCCAGCAGAAGTCAGCCATCTGCCGCAGTTTGACCGCGTCCAGCGGCGCGGGTCGGGGCGCCTCGGGCGTCGACTTTCCGAAGAACACGGCATATGCGACGACCGAGAACAGCGCCTGTGCCAGCAAGGTGCCGGCGAGCCAGTGTTCCGCGCTGGCCCCGCCCCAGCGGTTGAGGGCGATCGACGCTCCCAGGCCCACCACCAGGCAAGCCAGGGTGAGCACGATGAACGGCCGTGGACGGCCCACCATGTTCAGCGACGGCACCAGCGTCTGCACGGCGGTGTTGAAGCACAGGGAGCCGCACACCAGCACCATCGCCCATCCCAGCGAGACGCCGCCCAGGTCCACGCCCAGCCGGTCGCCCAGCCACAGGCCGCAAGCGGCCAGCATGGCCACCGCCAGCAGGTAGACCGCGAACAGATGGAAGCGGGACCGCGCGACGCCGTCGTTCACCCACGGATGCAGCCGGCGGTTGAAGAACATGCCGACCGGATTCACCAGGAAGAGCGCGAAAAGGGAGGTCGCGGTGGTGAGCAGCGCCACGCGGCCCATGTCCGACGGTGACAGCAGCTGGGTCATGATGCGCACGCTCGCGAACATCAGCGCGAACTGGATCAGACGCCCGACCAGGGTGATCAGCATGTCGGGTCCTCAGGCCGCGGGGCGATGCAATCGCTGCCGCACCATCCGGCCCAGCTTGGACAGCGAGCGTTGCCACAGCGTCGCACGGGTCAGCGCGTAGGTGGCGGTGCGAGCCACCAAGAAGCGCCGCACCACCCGTCTGCGCCAGGGTTGGTCAGCCGCCGTCGCGGCGCTGCCGCGCCACCAACTCATCCAGTAGCGGTAGCGGTATTGCGTGATCAACGGCGAACGGCGATTGACCCCGGTCGAGCCGTAGACGTAGCGCAGCAATCTCAGTCGCTGGCCGACCGCCTCGGTACCGCTGTCGTTCTGACCGTGGATCCGGTAACGCATCAACGGCGTCGCCAGCCAGAGCAGGGCGCCGCGCCGGAGCACTTTCAGCAGGAAGGACACGTCCGAGTACTTGCCGCCGTGGCCCGGATCGAGGAAGAGGCCCTGGATGGCGCTGCGCCGGTACATGTAGCCGGGGAAAGGTGCCGGGCCCTTCAACGACAACGAAAAATACGCGCGCAGCAGGTCTTCCGGCGCGCGCAGCGTCAGATCGACCTCGCCTGGCGCGAACCACTCGTCGGTGACCTGCGCGCCGCGCAGGATCGCGGCGTTGCAGCAGACGGCCGCGAGCGACGGGTCGGCTTCCAGGCGATCGCGCAAAGTGCGTGCGTAGCCCTCCAGCAGTACGTCGTCGTCGTGAAACATGACGACCAGATCCGCGGTCGCGCCCTCGATCACCGTGCGGAAATGGTCGAACGCGGCCAGCGGCGGCGTGCGGCGGATGCAGTGCACATGGGGGAATTCTGCGGCCAGCATGCGAGCGACGTCTTCGCGCTCGGAGTTGTCCGACACGATGACCTCGATGCGATCGCCCTTCTGCGACAGCGCCGAGCGCAAGGCTTCTCGCAGGTAGTCGGGACGGTCCCGGGACAGCAGGACGATCTGCAGACTGGCGCTGCCGCTCATGGCGACACTCCGCGGCGATGCCAGCGCGCGGTCCGTGCGATCGCCTCGTCGAGCACGATCGGCGCCGCCAGTCCGAGTTCTTCGCGAGCCAGCCGGTGATCCGGCACGTAGCGTTCGGCCGGTCTGGTGGGGTCGGGCGTGCCGACGATGCGCACTCGGGCGGGCACGCCCATCACCGTGGAGACGCGGTGCGCGAGCTCGCCGATCGAGATCGCCGCGTCAGCGCCGACGTTGTACGCCGCGCCGGGGCGTCCCTTCAGCAGCACTGCCCACAGCCACGCCGCCATATCGGCGGCATGCAGGTAGCTACGCACCGGCGTGCCGTCGCCTTGGATGACAATCTCCCGACCGTCCAGGGCCGCGCCCATGAAGTTGCCGATGGCGAAGTGCTTGTCCAGCGGCAGGTAGGGACCCACGAAGGCGAAGCAGCGCGCCGAGCGCACCTTTAGTCCGAGACGCGCACCTGCGGCGGTACACAGCCACTCCGAGGCGCGCTTGCCTTCGCCGTAGGCTGAACCGGGAAGCAGCGGATCGGGCGCGCCGGGATAACTCTCCGGCACGCCGGCCAAGTCCGCTGGTTGCCGACCGTAGACCGCGCCCGAACTGACTAACAGGAAGTCTCGCGTTCCGGCCCTAGCCGCGAAGTCCAGCACTCGGCGCGTGCCGGAGATGCACGTGTCGAAGATATCCTCCGGTGTCGCCTTGGCCACGACGTCGGTGGCGGCGTGGATCACGGTGTCGAATGTTCCCTCCGGCATCGGGAAATCGCGCACGTCGCCGCGCAACCAGTCGATGCCCGCAGCATCGGCCAGTTGGGGGGCCACGACGCGGAAAGCGTCAGGATCGCGGCTCAACACCGTGGCGCGCACCTCCAGGCCGAACCGGCTATTGGCCGCCGACAAGGAAGCGAGCAGCCATTTGCCGACAAACCCCGTACCCCCGGTGAGGAAGATTCGCCTGCCTGCCAGGCTGCGCCAGACGTCGTCGGGCAGTTGCGCGAAGACGTGATCGAGATCGTCCTCGGGCAGTGACTGCAGGAAGGAGGAGGAAGCGCTCACGAGGCAGTCGACGTCTTGCGTACGAAGGCGTCTATGCGGGCGCGGACACTGTCGGCATCCAGGCCATGCTCGCGCAGCAGGTAGGCATGCGTGCCGCAGTGCTCCGAGAACCGGTCCGGCACGCCGATGCGCAGCACGCGCGTGGGCTGGTGCTCGCTGGTGATCTCCGTCACCGCGGCGCCCAGACCACCCAACACCGAGTGCTCTTCCAGCGTCACCAGTCCGCTTGTGGCGCGCGCGGCGGCGCACACATCCTCGACCAGCAGCGGCTTGATAACGGGCGCGCTCCAGACCGCGAGGTCCAGGTCCGCCGCGATGTCCGCGGCGGCGCGCACCATCGAGCCGGTGGCGATCAGTCCGGGACGGTCGGCTCGGCCCGCGCGGACCTTCACCAGTCCGCCGGCGCGCAGCGTGGCGATCGGCGCCGCATGCACGTCACCGCGGTCGGACTTGCCCATGCGCAGATACACCGGGCCGTTCGCGGCGTAGGCGTAGTCCATGCTCGCGGTCATCTCAAAGCGGTCGGACGGCGACAGCACGGTCAGGCCCGGGATCGCGCGGGTGCAGGCGATGTCCTCGGTCGACTGGTGGCTGGTGCCCAGGTGGCTGTAGACGAAGCCGGCGCCGTCGCCGAGCAGGACGACCGGCAGGTCGTCATGGGCGATGTCGAGCTTGATCTGTTCCACCGTGCGGATCGGCACGAAGGCGGCCAGGCCGTAGACGAACGGCCGGAAGCCCACGCGCGCCAGGCCCGCGGCCATGCCCACCATGTTCTGTTCGGCGATGCCGGCGTTGATGTATTGGTCCGGGCAACGCTTACGGAACTCGTCGAACAGGGCATAGCCGTGGTCGCCGGTCAGCAGCAGCACCTTCGGGTCGGCGAGCGCCAGCCGGACCAGTGAGTTCGAAAAGGCGTCTCTCACGTCGATGCTCCGGGAAGGCCGAGGGCGTCGACGGCCTCGGCGAAGGTCTGCGCGTTCAGGCGCGTGTAGTGCCAGCGGTTGTCCGATTCCATGAACGGCACGCCCTTGCCCTTGACCGTGCGCGCAATCAGCGCCTTGGGCTTGCCCGCGCCGGTCGCCCAGAGCCCGCGGATCGCCGCGTCGACGGCGGCCTCGTCGTGCCCGTCGACCTCCAGGGTCTCGAAACCGAAGCTCGCGAACTTGGCCGACAGGTCGCCCAGCGCCAGCACGTCGTCCGTGGTGCCCATCGCCTGGAAACCGTTCTTGTCGACGATCAGCATGAGGTTGTCCATCCGGTGGTGCGCCGCGACCAGCGCGCCTTCCCAGATCGGCCCCTCGTTGAGCTCGCCGTCGCCGACGATGGCGTAGACCTTCTGGTCCGTGACCTTGCGCTGCAGGCCCATCGCGATGCCGACGCCGACCGAGAAGCCGTGCCCCAGCGATCCCGACGTCACTTCCAGGCCGGGCACGCGCGAATCCGACAGGCCCTTCAGGTCGCTGCCGTCCTTGAAGTAGCCCTGGACGTGCGAATCCTGCAGCCAGCCCAGTTCGCGCATGCAGGCGTACTGCGCCATCACGCCGTGGCCCTTGCTCAGGACCAGGTAGTCGCGCCCCTCGGCGCGCGGATCGTTGCCCGGGTATCGCAGATGGTCGCGGTACAGGACCGTCACCAGCTCGATGATCGAGAACGCGCAGGCGATGTGCACCGTCGAGCCGGCGTAGGCCATCTCGAGCACGGTGCGGCGCATGCGGGCCGGCGCGAACTTGCGTTCGGCGCCGGACTCCGCGCGGGGGGACGCGAGGGGAGACATCAGAAGTTCACTCCGAAGAACTCTTCCAGCTTGCCGGCGATGTAGTCCAGTTGCTCTTCGCCGAGCGCCGGGAAGGTGCCCAGCCAGAAGGTCTGGTTCATCACCACGTCGGTGTTGGTCAGCGCGCCGCTGACGCGGTAGTTGCGACCGGCCATGTAGGGCTGCTTCGTCAGGTTGCCGGCGAACAGCAGGCGCGTGGCGATCTTGTTCTCTTCCAGGAAGTTGATCAGGTCCGCGCGCTTCACGCCGGCGGCGTCCTTCACGATCAGCGGGAAGCCGAACCACGACGGCTCGGAATTCGGCGTCGCTTCGGGCAGGTGCAGGAACTCGGCGACGCTCGCCAGCTTGGCCTTCAGGTAGGCGAAGTTGGCGCGACGCTTGGCGATGAACTCCTCGACCCGGTCCATCTGCGCCAGCGCGCAGGCGGCCTGCATGTCGGAGATCTTCAGGTTGTAGCCGAGGTGGCTGTAGGTGTACTTGTGGTCGTAGCCGTCCGGCAGGTCGCCTCCCAGCTGTTCCTTGGTCCAGCAGAAGCGCTTGTCGCAGGTGTTGTCCTTGCCGGGCGGGCAGTAGCAGTCGCGGCCCCAGTCGCGGAAGGACTCGGCGATCAGCTTCAGCTCGGCGTTGTTGGTGAACACCGCGCCGCCTTCGCCCATCGTGATGTGGTGCGCCGGGTAGAAGCTCAGCGTGCCGATGTCGCCGAAGGTGCCGACCATCTGACCGTTGTAGGTCGCGCCGAGCGCGTCGCAGCAGTCTTCGACCAGCCACAGGTCGTGCTTCTTGCACAGCGCGGTGACCACTTCAAGGTTGAACGGGTTGCCCAGGCTGTGGGCCAGCATGATGGCCTTGGTCTTGGGCGAGATGGCCGCTTCGATCTTCGAGGCGTCGATGTTGTGCGTCGCCAGGTCGACGTCGACGAACACCGGCACCGCACCGAACTGCACGATCGGGTTCACGGTCGTCGGGAAGCCGGCGGCCACGCCGATGACTTCATCGCCCGGCTTGATCGCACGGTCGCCCAGCTTCGGGCTGGTCAGCGCCGAGAACGCCACAAGGTTGGCCGACGAGCCGGAGTTCACCGTGATCAGGTACTTCACGCCCAGGAACTGCGCCAGGCGCTGTTCGAACATGGCGTTGAAGCGGCCCGTGGTCAGCCAGCCGTCCAGGGAGGCGTCCACCATCATCTTGAGCTCGCCCGCGCCGATGACCTTGCCGGAGACCGGGACCTGGGTCTGGCCGGGGACGAAGGGCTTGGGGGCGTACGCGATGTCGGCGTACTGCTGGACCAGCTCGCTGATCTGGCTACGGAGCTTGTCGAGCTGCGGCTGGAAATTGATGGGAGTGGTCATGCGTCGGCTCGGTATTGAGAGATTTGGTTCAGGCAGACGGCACGCATGTCCTGGCCGTCAAGCCAGGCGTGATGCCAGTCGGTGATACGGGTCAGCGTGGTCTCGAGCGACCAGCGCGGGGCCCATTGCAGGCGCTGCCGCGCCTTGGAGATGTCCAGCTTCAGGAAGCTGGCCTCGTGGGGATGGTTCCCCGGCTGCAGGGTCCAGGAGGCGCCGTCGCCCCAGGACTCGCACAGGTGCTCGACGATCCACTGCACGGGACGGGCGTCCTCGTCGCGCGGACCGAAATTCCAGCCTTCGGCGTCGGCCTGGCCTTGCGTGTACAGGCGCTCGGCCAGCAGCAGGTAACCCGACAGCGGCTCCAGCACGTGCTGCCACGGGCGGATCGCGTGGGGGTTGCGGATCAGCACCGACTCCTTGTCCTGCAACGCGCGCAGGATGTCGGGGATCAGCCGGTCCAGCGCCCAGTCGCCGCCGCCGATGACGTTGCCCGCGCGGGCCGTCGCCATCGCGATGCCAGCGTCCTTCAGGAATGACTTCCGGTAGGCCGAACTCACCAGTTCCGCGCAGCCCTTGCTGTTGGAGTAGGGATCGTGGCCGCCCATGGGCTCGTCTTCACGATAGCCCCAGACCCACTCGCGGTTCTCGTAGCACTTGTCCGTCGTGATGTTGACGATGGCCTTGACCGAGCCGGCGTGGCGCGCTGCCTCGAGCACGTGCACCGTGCCCATCACGTTGGTCGCGTAGGTCTCCACAGGCTCGTTGTAAGAGAGGCGCACCAGCGGTTGAGCCGCCATGTGGATGACGATCTCAGGCTTGAACTCATCCACCTGCGCCTTCACCGCGGCGAAGTCGCGGATGTCGGCGATGCGGTGCTCCATGCCCTCGGCCACGCGCGCGACGTCGAACAGCGCAGGCTCGGTCGGGGGCTCGAGCGACAGGCCGCGCAGTGTCGCGCCCATGGACTGAAGCCACAGGCTCAGCCAGCTGCCCTTGAAGCCGGTGTGGCCGGTCAGCAGGACGCGCTTACCCTGCCAGAACGCCGGGTCGGTCTGCGCGAGGCTCATGTCCAGCTCTTCCAGGGTGCCTTGCCCGACGCCCACAGCTCTTCGAGCAGGTGCTTGTCGCGCAGCGTGTCCATCGGCTGCCAGAAGCCGTGATGCTCGTAGGCCATCAACTGACCGTCGGCGGCCAGGCCCTGCAGCGGCTGCTGCTCCCAGACGGTGGCGTCGTCCTCGAGATAGTCGAGGACGCGCGGCGTCAGCACGAAGAAGCCGCCGTTGATCATGGCGCCGTCGCCCTTGGGCTTTTCCTTGAAGCTCATGACCTGGCGGTCCCGGATGTCGAGCGCGCCGAAGCGGCCCGGCGGGAAGGTGGCCGTCAACGTCGCGGCCTTGCCATGGCGCTTGTGGAAGTCGATGGTGGCGGAGATGTCGATGTCGCCGACGCCGTCGCCGTAGGTGAAGCAGAAGGCCTCTTCGTCGCGCACGTAATCGGCCACGCGGCGCAGGCGGCCGCCGGTCATCGATTCATCGCCGGTGTCCACCAGCGTGACGTTCCAGGGCTCGGCGCGCTTGTGATGCACTTCCATGCGGTTGTTGCGCATGTCGAAGGTGACGTCGGACGTGTGCAGGAAGTAGTTGGCGAAATACTCCTTGATCACGTAGCCCTTGTAGCCGCAGCAGATCACGAAGTCGTTCACGCCGTGGTGCGAGTACATCTTGAGGATGTGCCACAGGATCGGCTTGCCGCCGATCTCGACCATCGGCTTTGGCCGCGTGGAGGTCTCTTCGCTCAGTCGCGTTCCGAGGCCACCGGCCAGGATCACTGCTTTCATGGAAAGGTCCTATGGGATCTGAAGGGATCGTGAGATCGATGGGTCGACGCTCAGGTCGCGGCCGAGCACACAAAGGCATCGGAATGGAACTGCCGGTCCGGAAGGCCGGCGGCGTGGAGCTTGGCCTGGGCGCCGTGGATCATGGCGTCCGAGCCGCAGGCATAGACCAGCGTGTCGGCCAGGTAGGCGTGATCGCGCAGCATCGCGTCCTGCACATGGCCGCGCTCGCCGGTCCAGTCGTCGGACGCGCGCGACAGCACGGGAATGAAGCGGAACGCGGGCAGGTCCGGATAGGCCGGCGCCTGCCAGTACAGGTCTTCGGCCTTGCGGCCGCCCCAGTAGACGGTCACGCTGCGCGGGTGGGCGTCGGCGGACAGCGCCGACAGGCCTTCCAGGATTGCCTTGACCGGCGCGATGCCGGTGCCGGTCGCCAGCAGCACCAGGTCCTTGCCGGTCTGGCCGCGCAGGAAGAAGGTGCCGAGCGGACCGCGCAGGCGCAGCAGGTCGTTGGGTTTGGCCTGTTCGAACCAGTAGCGGCTCATGGCGCCGCCTGCGACCTCGCGGATGTGCAGTTCGACCTGCTTGTCAGCGCGCGGCGCGTTGGCCACCGAGTAGCTGCGGCGGAGCCCCTCGGCGCCGATGACGTCGAGGTACTGGCCGGGCAGGAAGTCGAGCGCGGCGGTCGGCGGCAGTCGCAGCAGGACGCGGACCACGTCCGGCGCGAGCCGGTCGATGGCCTGGATGCGACAGGGCAGGGTCTTCGCCTCGGGCAGCACGACGTCGCCCAGGTCGTCGATCTCGAGCTCGACCGGACCGAGCGCGCGCCGCACGCAGGTGAGGATGAAGCCGTGGGCGCGGTCCTCCGCGCTCAGGCCGAGTTCGTCGTGCAGCGCCGCCGTCTCGCCCGAGCGCACGCGGCCCTTGCAGGAGCTGCAGCGGCCAGTGCGGCAGCTGTAGTCGAGCACCACGCCCTGGCGCAACGCGGCGTCGAGCAGTGCTTCTCCCGCCTGGACTTCAAACGACTTCCCGCTGCTGATGGTGACGGTGTGCATCCCTGATCCTGCTTCTTCTCTTATGCCGAGCGATCGCCGTCGCTTTCCGAGACCTCATGCCGAAGGACCTCGATCTCCTGCTGCAGCGCCTCGAACTCCCTCTCCTTGATCGCAAGGAAGTTGCGCGCCATGCGCATCTTGGCACTGGCGCCGCTCGGCGTCAGCAGGTAGGCATAGGCCAGCTTGTTGTCGGCCCGCCGGAAGTTATTGACCTTGACCCAGCCGCGGTCGATCACTGCGCGCAGGCAGAAGTTGATCTTCCCGACGCTCACGCCCAATCGCTTGGCCAAGTCACGCTGGTTGCCGTCCGTCCGGGTTTCCAGCTGGCGCAACAGCGCCAAGTCGAGTTCGTTGTCGGAGGGCGGGGGATCGATCAATGCAAGGACCCGTTCAATCGATGAACGGGTGCGACTCTAGCACGATGGACGGGCGTCCCGCGGCCGCCGCGGGACGCGTCTCCAGGCGATCAGATCGACTTGAGCGCCTGGACGGCTTCGACGATCGGGTAGTGGTGATTGCCGATGAACAGGCCGTTGCGGTCGATGTGGTCCGCGTTGCGCAGCTCGCCGTGGATCGTGGCGTCGAAATACTTCATGACCTCGTTCTTGGCGAAGTTTCCCGCGACGATGGGGCGGCTTTCGAAGCCCACATCGGTCAGGCGTCCGAGCAGTTGCTCGCGCGTCATCGACGAGCCCGGGCGGATGACCAGGCTGAAGCCAAACCAACTGCTCTTGCCGATCTCGCGCTGGATCAGCAGTTCAGGATGGTTGCCCATCACGTCCTGCAGCACCGCGGCATTCTTGCGGCGTTCCGACACAATCATCGGCAGCTTCTTCACCTGCTCGATGCCTAATGCGCCGGACATTTCCAGCGGCCGGAAGTTGTAGCCCGGCAGCACGAAGCGGAACGATTCCTTGAACGGATCGTCGCTCTTCTCTCCCACGACATGGTTGACCTTGGGCAGGTTGCGCGTCCAGCCGTGCGCACGCAGCGACAGCATGATGTGGAACAGCTCCTCGTCGTCCGTGACGACCAGACCGCCCTCCATTGTCGAGATGTGGTGCGAGAAGAACGAGCTGTAAGTGCCCATCACGCCGAAGGTGCCCGCCTGCTTGCCCGCGAACTCCGCGCCCATGGATTCGCAGTTGTCCTCGATCAGGCGGATGTCACGTCCCGCGACGATGCGTTGGAGGGCGTTGAAGTCGTTGGGGTTGCCCAGCAGGTTGACCACCATGATCAAGCGAGTCTTGTCGGTGATCGCCGCTTCGAGCTGGGTCAGGTCGTAGTTCAGCGTCTCCAGGTCGATGTCGACGAAACGCAGCTTCAGTCCGTACTGGTGCAGCGGATAGTAGGTGGTGCTCCACGACACGGCCGGGACGATCACTTCATCGCCGGGTTGAAGCTTGTTCTCCTTGGTGAAGAACAGGGCGCCCACCATCAGTAGGTTGGCTGACGAACCGGAGTTCACCATCACCGCATGGCGGCTGCCCACATAGGCGGCGAAGTCCTGCTCGAAACGCTGCACTTCCTTGCCCATAGTGAACATGCCGGAGTCGATGACGCGTTGGATGGCGGCATATTCGGCCTGATCCCAGGTGGCGGTGGCGAGGGGGTACTTGAATGCGTTCACTTGGCAATGTCCTGAATGTAGTGTTGGTAGGTCAGACGCAGGCCTTCCTCGATTGAGGTCTTCGCGTGCCAACCCCAGATAGAGGCGCGGGAAACGTCCACCAGCTTCTGCTTCATGCCAACCGGCTTGGTCAGATCGTGGACGAACTCGCCCCGATACCCGATCACCTCCGCCGCGACGCGGTAGTAGTCGTTCACGGCGAGATCTCGCCCGAGACCGACGTTCATCAGCGCGGGCAACTGCTCGAAATGATCCAGCGTCTGCCAGAGGCAATCGGCGAGGTCGCCTGAATACATGAACTCGCGCCGGGCGGTGCCGTCGCCCCAGATATCCACTTGCGGCGAGCCGGCCAGCTTGGCCAGATGCAGCTTGTGGATGATCGCGGGCACCATGTGGGAATGCCTGGGATCGAACTTGTCGTGGCGACCGTACAGGTTGCAAGGCAGCAGCGTCTTGAACTGGAACTCTGGCGTTTCGGCGGAGATGTACTGGCACAAGCGCGCCGTCGCGATCTTCGCGATCGCATAGCCCTCGTTGGTGGGCTCCAACGTGCCCGTCAACATCGCTTCTTCCGGGATGGGATTGTGCGTCTCGCGTGGATACATGCACGAGCTGCCGAGGTTGATCAGGCGTTTGACGCCGGCCGCACGTGCGCCGAGCACGACGTTGCGTCCCATGTCCAGGTTGTCCACGAGGAAGCTGACTGGCTCGCGCATGTTGGCCTGGATGCCGCCAACACGGCCCGCCGCGTGGAAGACGATGTCCGGGCGCGCGTCGCGGAGGAAGGCCTCGACGGCCTTGGCGTCGCGCAGATCGAGTTCGCGGCTGCTCGGGCTGATCAGTTCATGGCGTGACGCCGCCGCGTGCTCTGCGACGTTGCGGCCGACCATGCCGCTGCCGCCGGTCAGAAAGACTCGCATGGGGAATCCGGTCCCAAATCACTCGTTGTAGTTGAAGGTCGCAAAGCCGTGGCCTTTGACCAGTTCATCGCGTTGCGCGGACTTCAGGTCCTCGCGGACCATTTCCGAGACTAGTTCGGCGAAAGTGATACGGGGTGTCCAGCCAAGCTTCTCGCGCGCCTTGGTCGGATCGCCGAGGAGTGTCTCGACTTCCGTGGGGCGGAAATAGCGCGGGTCGACGGCCACGATCGGGGTGCTGCGGCCATTGTCAGCATTGGTCCAGAAGCCCCGTTCGTCAACGCCGGAGCCTTCCCAGCGGATTTCCATGCCGAGTTCCTTGGCGGCGATGGTCACGAATTCGCGCACGCTGAACTGAACGCCTGTCGCGATGACGAAGTCCTCGGCCACATCTTGCTGCAGCATCAGCCATTGCATCTCGACGTAGTCGCGTGCATGACCCCAGTCGCGCTTGGCGTCCATGTTGCCAAGGAACAGGCATTCCTGCAGGCCCAGCTTGATCCGCGCCAGTGCGCGGGTAATCTTGCGCGTCACGAAGGTCTCGCCGCGCAGCGGGCTTTCATGATTGAACAGGATGCCGTTGCACGCGTATATGCCATAGGCCTCGCGGTAGTTGACGGTGATCCAGTACGCATACAGCTTCGCCACTGCGTAAGGGCTGCGCGGATAGAACGGAGTGGTCTCCTTCTGCGGAATCTCCTGCACAAGCCCATAGAGCTCCGAGGTAGATGCTTGGTAGAAGCGCGTGGTTTTTTCCAGGCCGAGAATGCGGATCGCCTCCAGGATGCGCAACGCACCCAGTGCGTCGGAGTTCGCGGTGTACTCGGGTTCTTCGAAGCTGACAGCGACATGCGACTGTGCTGCCAAGTTGTAGATCTCGTCCGGCTTCACCTTCTGGATGATGTGCGTCAGGCTGGAGGAGTCGGTCATGTCGCCGTGATGCAGCACGAAGCGGCCATCCGAGATATGCGGATCCTGGAACAGATGGTCGATCCGATCGGTGTTGAACAGCGAGGTACGGCGCTTGATGCCGTGGACCTCATAGCCTTTGCTCAACAGGAGTTCCGACAGGTAGGCGCCGTCTTGACCGGTGACGCCGGTAATCAAAGCTTTCTTCATTGTTGTTCCTCTGATGGACTGCATAGGCCACATCGCGGGGCAGCGCCTGGAGGACGTGCGGCGTGGGGCCTGTTGAATATCTATGGGTGCCGACGTTCCCTGGCGGGGTCGGCGTGGAGCGGAGAATTGTCGTCTGTTCGATCAGTGGCCCTTCCACGCCAGTCGAATTCGCTCAAGCTTGTCCTGATTCGCGGGATCTCGGCGGATCGCCGAAAGGGAGTGCGAGATCATGAGCGCCGTCAGCAGCAACATGCCGGTCACGAGCCAGGTCAGAATCGCCGCCACGGCCCGCTTCGGGCGGCTTTTGTATTCTGGCTTCGTGGCGGGATCCACTACCTGCACCAAGCCGCCGTCACGGGCTTCGTCCAAGCGGGCCATCTCATACTGCTTCGAGAAAAGCTCGAAGAGCGTTTCCTGATACTTGTACTCTCGATAGCGGGTGATGTAGTCAGACGAGCCAAGGTTTCCGTCCGCGCTCTCGACGCGGCGCAGCTCCGCCCGTAGGGCACCGATCACGGCGCCAAGGCGTTGGATCTCCGGGGCACTGTCGACAAGCGTGCGACGGGCCGCGTGTAGGGCCACTTCGGAGGTCGTCAGTTCAGCCTTCAGCTTGGCGTACTCCTCGGCCGCTGCCTTGGGCTCGGCCTTCAGCGCGCCAGGATTGAAGCCGCTGCCCTGCAATGCGATCTGCGCCGCCGTCAGGCGTTCCTTTGTCTGCTTTAACTCGGTCTCGAAGAAGACACGGCGTTGCTGTGCTTCCGTCAAAGCCAGCTCCGAACTCAGCCGGCGCAATTCCGCGATGTACTGGTTCGCGATGTCCGCGGCGCGCTGTGGATCGGTGTCGTCGACTTCGACCGAAATCAATGTGTCCTTCTTGCCCAGTGTCAGACGGACGTTGGTCTCCAGCGTCTTGCGGGCCTGAAATCGAAAGTCGACATCGTATGCCTCCATCAGCTTGAAGCGGTCGACGATGCGATCCTCGACATTCACGCTCTGCATGAGGCCGATGTACTGATCGCCGGGCGTCTTCATGCCGGTGAGACCGCCGGCTAGGCCGCCTAAGGCACCCAGATTGGCCAGTGCGGCCATGGACGAGGACTGTTGTTGCTGGGGCGGCAGGAAGGAAGTCTTGGCTGTGAAGACCGGCTTCATCAAGTAGGTAATGCCCAACGCCCCTGCACCGGCGATGACCGGAATCACGAGCAGGAGGCGCCAGCGCCGCGCAACGACGGCCGCGAAATCAAGCAAGCCGGGCGCGCTGGCGGAAGATTGGCTGGAATCGTTCATGTGAAACGTCGGATGAGCCATGTCGGCTCAATTCTTGATTGTCTGCAACGCCGCAATGCCCAGGCCGAAATTGGCCAGGATCTGCGTCCAGTCCTTCGCGTCCTGGATGAACGTCGACTTGTTCATCTCTTCGGGCACGAAGACCGTGTCGCCCGGGAGCGCAGGGAGTCCGGCGAGGCTCGTTCCGCCCAGCCAACCGCTATTCTGCTGGCGCGCGCTCACAACAGTCCCGTTCGCCCGGATCACGAAGGCACCTCGCGCATCCGCGCCGCGGGTCGGGCCGCCGGCGAGCTTCATCACGTCGTCAAGCGTTGCGCTGCTCTGCAGCAGGAAGCTGCCCGCGTTGAATACGCTGCCGAACACGCCCACCGTCGAAGGCCGAGCCGGCACCAGCAGCCGGTCGCCGTCTTCAACGGTCAGCGTGGGGAGGACGCGCGCATCAGGTTCGAGCTGCAGCACAACGCGTCCGGTGGGCCGCACGGCCCGCAGCCGGGCGACAAGGCGCTCGGTGCCAGCGGCACGCTGAGCATTGCCGGCAGCTTCGTCGGCTGTCGACGCCCGCTGCGTGCTGCTGTTTTTGGTGAACTCCGTCTCCAGGTCCCGCAGCGCGCGATCGTAGTTCTCCTGCTGCGACTGACGAACGCTTTCTCTAGAGAAATCGGTGCCGTACACGTAGGCCTGTGTCGTCAGGCCGCCGGCGGCCGCGATCGCGTCCTGCAAGGTGCTCGTCGGCGGGAGCACGTACTCACCCGGACGGGATACCTCGCCCTCCACCGTCACGCGCTTGAACTGCTTGCCGACGGGCAGCGCCGCGTTGACGCTGCTGAACGCGCGGATCACGTCGCCATTGCTGGCCACCGTCTTCTGCTGCGTCGGCAGTTGAAGCTCGCGCACGCGGCGGTCGTTGCGGTCGCTCAACTGTTCGATCGACACGCGCGAGCGGTCGGCCACGGCGCTGAAGCCGCCGGCCATCGCCAGCACATCGTCCACCGTTTCACCCGGCTTGAGCTCGACGATCGACTGCTTGTTCACGCTGCCGAGCACCGCCACCTGCGGGCCGATCGGGCCGATGTGGATCACGTCTTCGGCCTGCAGCGCGCGGTCGCTGGCCTTGTCGCCCTTGAGCAGCAGGTCGTAGGCGTCGAAGCTGGCAACGACCTGGCCGTTGCGGCGCAGCTCGATCTGGCGGAAGCTGCCTGCGGCCGACGGGCCGCCGGCGCGGATCAGTCCGTTGACGATCGTTGCCAGGCTGCTCACCGTATAGGCACCAGGCCTTGCGGTGAAGCCCGTCACGTAGATGCGGATCGTGCGCAGCTTGCCCAGCGAGGTGCTGACCTGGAAATTCTTGAAGACCTGCGAGATGCGGGCGCGGACGACCTCGTTCAGGTCGCCGTAGCGCACACCGGCGACCAGCACCGGCCCGACACGAGGGATTGTCACGCGACCGGCGCGGTCCACCGTCAGGCGCAGGTCGGCGTCGACCGAGCCCCACGCGGTGACCTGGATCTCGTCGCCGACGCCGATCAAGTAGTCCGCCGGCGCCTGGCGAGGACCGTCGACATCGCCGCCCATGCGGGCGTCCAGCATCAGGTCCGCGCCGAGCCGGCGCACGATGTTGTCCGCGGAGACGGCCGCACTCTTGGTGATGGCGGCGGCCTGCGTCTGCGTCTGCGACACGGCGGCGGTCTCAGTCTGGCTGGCTTCCGAGCGGCGCAGTTGCTCCAGCGTCGACGGGTCCGTCAGATCAATGCCCAGCAGCTTGTTGACGTAGATCTCGAACTCGCCGGGCACGTACTTCGGCGCGCGAGCAGGCGCCGCCTGCACACTCGCGCTGTCCTGGGCGTTCCGGTTGGCCGGGGTCAGCCGGATCGGGCCGGACAGATCGCTGCCCGTATCCGAAGAGTTCTGGCTGCCGCCCGTGTTCACCTGCGCGAGGGCCGAGGTCGCCGCGAAGCTAACCATGAGGCAGACCGTCAGCAGCGCGAGCGCGGGCTTGCGGAAAGAGGGGCGCGCGCGAGTCGTCGACATCGGCGAAAGGGCGCGTTGGGCGCGAAGTTCCATGCGTGATCTCGTCTCAGATGAACTTGGCCGCCCGCGACGGGCCTGATGATCAGGGCGTCGGAGCGACCAGCGGCGCATTCTATGGCAGCGCTGTTGCGCCAAAACCGCCTTGGGCCTGAAGCCCGTCGTTACACTGCCGCCCATGTTGTATTTGCTCATCCCGTTCGCGCTGGCGGCGGCGATCACGCTCTACGTCGTGCACTCGTCGACGGTGCATGGCCATCTGTCCTCGGACCACGATCTGTCCGGCCCGCAGAAGTTCCATGCCCGACCCGTGCCGCGCATCGGCGGTGTCGGCATCTTCGTGGGCCTGGTCGGCATGGTTGCCCTGGCCTTCGTGCTGAAGCACCCCCAGGCCAAGACCGGTCTGCTGCTGCTGCTGTGCGGCCTGCCCGCATTCGCCGCCGGCCTGATCGAGGACTTCACCAAGAAGGTCTCGCCGCGCGAGCGCCTCATCGCCACGATGGTCTCGGCGGCGCTCGGCTGCTGGCTCCTCCAGGCCAGCATCAACCGGACCGACATCCCCGGCCTCGACTTCATCGTCGGGACCACCGTCGGCGCTGCGCTCATCACCATCTTCGTCGTCGCCGGCGTAGCCAACTCGGTCAACATCATCGACGGCTTCAACGGCCTGTCCTCGATGTGCGTCAGCCTGATGCTGCTGACCCTCGCCTACGTGGCCTACCAGGTCGGTGACACCGAACTCGCGTTGTGGGCGCTCGCGGGCGTCGGCGCCATCCTCGGCTTCTTCGTCTGGAACTACCCCGCCGGCCTCATCTTCCTGGGCGACGGCGGCGCGTACTTCATGGGCTTCTATCTCGCGGAGATCGCCATCCTGCTGATCCACCGCCATCCGCAGGTCTCGCCGCTGTTCGCGCTGATGGTGTGCATCTACCCGGTGTTCGAGACGGTCTTCTCCATCTACCGCCGCCGCTTCCTGCGCAACACCAATCCCGGCGATCCGGACGGGATCCATCTGCACTCGCTGATCTATCGCCGTCTGATGCGCTGGGCGATTGGCGCACGCGATGCGCGCCTGATAACGCGCCGCAATTCGATGACGGCCCCGTACCTGTGGACGCTCTGCCTGTCCTCCCTGGCGCCGGCGCTGCTGTTCTGGGACTCGACGCCGATGATCGCCGCGTGCATGGTGCTGTTCGGCGTCGCCTACGTGGCGCTGTACTGGCGCATCGTGCGATTCCGGACGCCGAAATGGATGGTCTTCCGCGGCGACCAGCGCAAGCTCACCGATCGTTCGGCGCAGTGAACCCACAACGGTCCGCGTGTGCGGATCGGTGGTTTCCCGGGTCTTTCCGGCCCTTGGGGGATAATCCGCCGCTTATGACAGAAACCACCCCGACGCCAAACCCTCTTTTCGACACGCTGCCGCTGGACCCCAAGCTCTTGCGCGCCGTGTCCGATCAGGGCTACGCGACGATGACGCCCATCCAGGCCAAGGCGATCCCGATCGTCCTCGCCGGCCGCGATGTGATGGGCGCCGCCCAGACCGGCACCGGCAAGACCGCCGCGTTCTCGATCCCGCTGCTGCAGCGCATGCTCAAGCACGAGAACGCCTCGATGTCCCCGGCCCGCCACCCGGTGCGCGCGCTGGTGCTGGCCCCGACCCGCGAACTCGCCGACCAGGTCGCCAACAACGTCAAGGCCTACGCCAAGCACACGCAGCTGCGCGTGGCCTGCGTGTTCGGCGGCATCGACATGAAGCCCCAGACGCTGCAGCTGAAAGCCGGCGTCGAGGTGCTGATCGCCACCCCCGGCCGCCTGCTCGACCACATCGAAGCCAAGAACGCCGTGCTGAACCACGTCGAGTACGTCGTGCTCGACGAGGCGGACCGCATGCTGGACATCGGCTTCCTGCCCGACCTGCAACGCATCCTGAGCTACCTGCCCAAGGCGCGGCAGACGCTGCTGTTCTCGGCGACGTTCTCGCCCGAGATCAAGCGGCTGGCGCAAAGCTACCTGCAGGAGCCGGAGCTGGTGGAAGTCGCCCGCCCGAACGCGACGGCCTCGACCGTCGAGCAGCGCTTCTTCAGCGTGGACGACGACGACAAGCGCGCCGCGGTCAAGCAGCTGCTGCGCCAGCGCGAGATCCGCCAGGCGATCGTGTTCGTGAACTCCAAGCTCGGCGCGGCGCGTCTGGCCCGTTCCTTCGAGCGTGATGGGTTGCGGACTGCCGCCCTGCACGGTGACAAGTCGCAGGACGAACGCCTGAAGTCGCTGGATGCGTTCAAGCGCGGCGAGGTGGACCTGCTGGTCGCGACCGACGTGGCCGCGCGCGGCCTGGACATCGCGGACCTGCCGGCCGTCTTCAACTTCGACGTCCCGTTCAATGCCGAGGACTACGTGCACCGCATTGGCCGTACCGGCCGCGCGGGCGCTTCGGGGCTGGCCTTCACGCTGGTGACCAAGGGCGACGCCCGGCTGGTCGGCGACATCGAGAAGCTCATCAAGCGCAAGCTCGACCTGGAGCCGATCGAGTTCGAAGGCGAGCGCCGCCGCTTTGACGGCGATCGCGGCGAACGCAGTGAACGCGCCCCGCGTGGCGAGCGCTCCGAACGCCCCGAACGCGCGCCGCAAGCCGAGGGCAGTGGGGAGCGTCGCGACTTCCGCCGCGAGCGCGAAGATCGTCGTGAGGAAGCCTACGGATCGCAGGGTTCGCATGCGCCGGCGCGCGCGCCGCGTCAGGCCTACGACCCGCTGTTCGACAAGCCGTATGAAGCCGCCCAGGGGGGTGACGTGCCGGCCTGGGAAAACGGTCCGGCGAACACGCCCCGCGGCGGCCTGTCGGCCAACATCAAGCCGAAGAAGAAGGTCGCGGCGCTGTTCGGCGCCAAGCGGCCGCAGGTCACGGCCGACAGCGAATCCTGACCGGCCTTTTGATCAGCCCAGGCTGATCAGCGAACGCCGAGGATCGCGAACACGGCCGGCACCTTGTCCGGCAGCGTCTTCGGCGCCTGACGCCATTGCTCGACCGTGGCCGTGTGCGTCCACGCGTCCTTCAGGCTCAGCCCGCAACTGACCGACAGCAGCGAACCCGGCTTGAGTGCCGCCAGCAGCGCCTGCAGCAGCGCGCCGTTGCGGTAGGGCGTCTCGATCATCAGTTGCGTCTGCTGTTCGCGGGCCGAGAAGTTGTCGAGCGCCTTGATGCGCGCGGTGCGCTCGGCCGCTTCCAGGGGCAGGTAACCGACGAAGGCGAAGCTCTGGCCGTTCAGTCCGCTGGCGGCGAGTGCCATCAGCAGCGAGCTCGGCCCCGTCAACGGCACGACCTGCACTTTCGCGGCATGCGCCGCAGCGACCAGCTTCGCGCCCGGATCGGCAACCGCCGGCATGCCGGCTTCGGAGATCAGCCCGATGTCGTGACCGGCCATTGCCGGCTCCAGCAGCGCCAGCCAGAGCTTCTCCTCGCTGGAGGAACTCGTCACCGCGCCTGCCGCAGGGCCGCGGCCCTTCTGCGGGCGCGGGAGTTCCTCGATGTGCTGCTCCTGCAGCGGCACCGCCAGCGGATGGATCGCGCCGACGCGCTTCAGGAAGGCGCGGGTGGTCTTGGCGTTCTCCGCGGCCCAGTGCGTGATCGACGCGGCGCGTGCGAGCACCGCGTCCGGGAGGACCTCTCGCAGGTCGACCTCCTGGCCGTTCATGCCGAAGTCGAGGGCGTTGGGAACGAGGAAGAGGCGGCCGCGGGTCATTGTTGTTCTCGAAATGGGCAGGGCAGGGCGGAGGCAGAGGGAGATGTCAGGGATCGGGTTCAGGCGAGCGCGCCCAGCACGTCCAGCCCGCCCTGGCGAAGCAGCGCGGCGGTGCGGATCAGCGGCAGGCCGATGAGCGCCGTCGGGTCGTCGGACTCGATCGCGTCCAGCAGTGCGATGCCCAGGCCTTCGGCCTTGGCGCTGCCGGCGCAATCGTAGGGTTGTTCGGCGCGGAGGTAGCGCTCGATCTCGGCGTCGCTCAGGTCGCGGAAGCGGACGCGCACCGCGGCCAGATCCTCGGCGACGAAACCGGTCGCGGCACAGACCACCGCCAGCGCCGTCTGGAACACGACGGTGCGACCGCGCATCGCGCGCAACTGCTCGACGGCGCGTTCGTGCGTCCCCGGCTTGCCGATCGTCTGACCGTCCAGGTCCGCGACCTGGTCCGAGCCGATCACCAGCGCCTGCGGGAAGCGCGCCGCCACCGCTTGGGCCTTGGCAAGCGCCAAACGCCGTGCGAGCGCCTCGGGGACTTCGCCGGGGCGCGGGGTCTCGTCGACGTCCGGTGCCGCCGTTTCGAACGGCAGTCGCAGGCGCTCAAGCAGCTCGCGCCGGTAGCGGGACGTGGAGCCCAGGATGAGCGGGCGGGTGGGCTCGGCGGCGGCGGTCATGGGGGCGGATTCTCCCATCGGGGCGGAGGCGGCTCGTACACTTGCGCCCCATGAAACCGCGTTCCTTTGATCCATTGAAGCTCGATGTCGGAGCTTTTGCCCGGGAGGGCGCCGCGTTGGCGGGCGAGTGGCCCGTCACCAGCCTGACGCGCCTGGCGGGTGCCGCCGCGCCCGAGTCCGATCCGGCCAAGTGGCCGCCCGTGTCCTGGTCCGCCCATGGCGAGCTGCGCACGCCCAAGGGCGGCGAAGCGCAGGTGTGGCTCGAGCTGAGTGCCGAGACGCAGGTCGCGCTGACCTGCCAGCGCTGTCTCCAGCCGGTGCGTGAAGACCTGGCGGTGTCGCGCTGGTTCCGCTTCGTCAAGGACGAGGACATGGCGGCGGAGATGGACATGGATTCGGACGACGATGTCCTGGCGCTGCCGCGCCACCTGGACCTGCGCGAGTTGATCGAGGACGAGTTGCTGCTGGAACTTCCGGTCGTGCCGCGTCATGACGAGTGCCCGGAGCCGCTGCCGCACGCCAACGTCGACGAGCACGAGGCGCCGGCCGAGGAGAGGCCCAACCCGTTCGCGGCGCTGGCGGCATTGAAGAAGGGCTCCGGCGGCAAGGCGTGAGGGCGGGGCGTCGCCGCCTGCCGGCGTTGCGCCCATGAAGCCTTCCGGTTCGCCGGATTTGCGAGGCCGGGGAGTGCTGTGCTATAGTTTCCGGCTTTCCCGGATCTAAGTGCGGCCACGTCAGCAATTTCAGCGATGTGGACGTGCGCCGGGACCGAGGCGTCGGTAGCGGAGCATCCTCGTCGGATCCGCGGCACAGCTCGAGTCCTCTCGAGACCCCGAGCAACCTCGAATCACCGAAGCCAGCCGAAGCCTTTAGGAGAATCAATCATGGCCGTTCAGCAAAACAAGAAGTCCCCGTCGAAGCGCGGCATGCACCGCTCGCACAACGCCCTGGTCACCCCGGGTACCGCGATCGAGCCGACCACCGGCGAAGTGCATCTGCGTCACCACATCAGCCCCAACGGCTTCTATCGTGGCCGCAAGGTGCTGAAGACCAAGGGCGACGCCGCCTGATCGATTCGATCAGCCGGTCCGGAGGGTTCGCAGGAGCCCCCGCCTGGTCTCACAAGATGAAAAAGCCCGGTTCCGCATCACGCGTTGCCGGGCTTTCGCGTTTTTGATCCTTTCCCGATCCTCGCTCCGGCAGGGCTCCCCCTTCCTCTGGAAGCCTCCCCTTGTCGCGCACGCTTCTTGCGGGGTCGCTACAGTCGCACCTTCGACCGGTGTTCTTCCCAGGTTTCGATGACCGCCATTCCCGCCACCCGCTCATCGCCCTCCGCCGAGCCGCTCCGCCTGTCGGTGGACTGCATGGGCGGCGATCACGGCCCTGCCGTCACCCTCCCGGCCTGCCAGGCCTTCCTCGCCACGCATCCGCAGGCGGAACTCGTGCTGGTCGGCCTGCCTGACGCGCTCCAGGCCGCGCAATCCTGGCCGCGCACGCGCATCGTCGCGGCCAGCGAGGTGGTCAACATGGACGACCCCATCGAAGTCGCGCTGCGGCGCAAGAAGGACTCGTCGATGCGGGTGGCGCTCTCCCAGCTCAAGCCGGGCAAGGACGGCACGCCCGCGCAGGCGCATGCCTGCGTCTCCGCGGGCAACACCGGGGCGCTGATGGCGGTCGCGAAGTACCTCCTGAAGACGCTGGACGGCATCGACCGGCCGGCCATCGCCACGGTGATGCCCAACCAGATCGGCGGCTTCACGACGGTGCTGGACCTCGGCGCCAACGTCGACTGCGGCCCGGAACACCTGCTGCAGTTCGCCGTCATGGGCAGCGCGCTGGTGTCGGCGGTGGACGGCAAGGAGAACCCGACCGTCGGCCTGCTGAACATCGGCGAGGAAATGATCAAGGGCAACGAGACGATCAAGCGCGCCGGCGAGCTGCTGCGCGAGGCCGCCTCGCACGACCAGTTGAACTTCCACGGCAACGTGGAAGGCAACGACATCTTCAAGGGCACGACGGACATCGTCGTGTGCGACGGCTTCGTGGGCAACGTGGCGCTGAAGACGGCCGAGGGGCTGGCCAGCATGATCTCCAGCTTCATCCGGGCGGAGTTCACCCGCAGCTGGTGGACCAAGGTCATCGCGCTGCTGGCGATGCCGGTGCTGCAGCGTTTCAAGGACCGCGTGGACCATCGCCGCTTCAACGGCGCGGCGCTGCTGGGCCTGCGCGGTCTCGTGTTCAAGAGCCATGGTTCGGCCGATGCCTTCGCTTTCGAGCAGGCGTTGAACCGGGCGTATGATGCGGCCCGCAACCGGCTCCTAGACCGGGTTCACGATCGCATCGTCGCAACGCTGCAGGCGCTCCCCGCGCCTGCCAATGAGGAGGGCGGCGATGCAGGAGACACGGCGGCCGCCGCCGCCCACGCTGCATGACCACTGCTTCCACGCGCCACGCCCGCATCCTCGGTACGGGCAGCTACCTGCCCCCGAATCGCGTCACCAACTCGGACCTGGCCGAACGCCTGGCCCGCGACGGGATCGAGACCTCGCATGACTGGATCGTCGAGCGCACCGGCATCCATGCCCGTCACTTCGCCGACCCGCAGATCACGTCCAGCGACCTGGCCCTGCCGGCCTCGCTGGCCGCGCTCGAATCCGCCGGCGTGCGCGCCGACGAGATCGACCTGATCATCGTCGCCACGTCCACCCCGGACATGGTGTTCCCCTCGACGGCGTGCCTGCTGCAGCAGAAGCTCGGCATCCACGGCTGCGCCGCCTTCGACGTGCAGGCCGTGTGCTCGGGCTTCGTGTACGCGCTGACGGTGGCCGATTCGATGATCAAGACCGGCGCCGCGACCAAGGCGCTGGTGGTCGGCGCCGAGGTGTTCTCGCGCATCCTCGACTTCAAGGACCGCACGACCTGCGTGCTGTTCGGCGACGGCGCCGGCGCCGTGGTGGTCGGTGCCAGCGACGAGCCCGGCATCCTCGCCAGCGAGCTGCATGCCGATGGCCGCCATGTCGACATCCTCTGCACGCCGGGCACCGTGTCCGGCGGCGAAGTCCTGGGTCATCCGCTGCTGAAGATGGACGGCCAGGCGGTGTTCAAGCTGGCCGTGGGCGTGCTGGAGAAGGTCGCGCGCTCGGTCCTCGACAAGGCCGGACGCACCGATGCCGACATCGACTGGCTGATCCCGCACCAGGCCAACATCCGGATCATGCAGGGCACGGCCAAGAAGCTGAAGATGCCGCTGGACAAGCTGATCGCCACGGTCGACGAGCATGGCAACACCTCCGCCGCGTCGATCCCGCTGGCCTTCGACGTCGCGGTGCGCGCCGGCAAGATCAAGCGCGGCGACACGGTGATGCTGGAAGGCGTCGGCGGCGGCTTCACCTGGGGCGCGGTGCTGCTGGACTTCTGATGGCCGACGCCGTCCGGTGCCTGATCCTGGCCGCCGGACCCGCGCGCAGCAGCGGCACCTGAGGGGCCGCGTCGCTGTCACGCGCGCTTCTCTCTCCTCATCGACAGTCTCGGACGCCAACCATGAGCAAGAACTTCGCAATCGTCTTCCCCGGTCAGGGCTCGCAGTCCGTCGGCATGCTGGATGCCTGGGGCGATCACCCCGAAGTCGTCCGCACCTTGGCCGAGGCCTCGGCCGCGCTGGGCGAGGACATCGGCGCGCTGATCAAGAACGGTCCGAAGGACCAACTGGACCTGACGACCAACACCCAGCCCGTGATGCTGACCGCGGGCATTGCCAACTACCGCGCCTGGATCGCCGAGACCGGCCGGGTGCCGTCGGCGGCCGCCGGCCACTCGCTGGGCGAATACACGGCCCTGGTGGCCGCGGGCGCACTGAGCCTGGCCGACGCGCTGCCGCTGGTGCGCTTCCGCGCCCAGGCGATGCAGGAAGCCGTGCCGGTGGGCACCGGCGCCATGTCGGCCATCCTGGGCCTGGACGCCGCCGTGGTCCGCGAGGTCTGCCAGAAGATCGCCGCCGAGTCGGGCGAGGTCGTCGAGGCCGTCAACTTCAACGATCCCAAGCAGACGGTGATCGCGGGCTCGAAGGCCGGCGTCGAGAAGGCCAACGAGGCGCTCAAGGCCGCCGGCGCGAAGCGCGCGCTGCCGCTGCCCGTGTCGGCGCCGTTCCATTCCAGCCTGATGAAGCCGTCTGCCGAGCGCCTGCGTGAGAAGCTCGCCGCCGTGTCGTTCCAGCCGGCCGCCTTTCCGGTGATCAACAACATCGACGTCGCCGTGACCGACGACGCCCAGGCGCTGCGCGACGCGCTGTTCCGCCAGGCCTTCGGTCCGGTGCGCTGGGTCGAGGTCGTCCAGGCGCTCAAGGCGCGCGGCCTGACCACCGTCATCGAGTGCGGCCCCGGCAAGGTGCTGGCCGGCATGGCCAAGCGCATCGACGCCGACCTGGTCAGCGCCACGGTGCTGGACCCGGCCTCGCTGGCCGAGGCCAAGGCGCTGCTGGCCTGAGTCGCGGCGCGCACTGCGGTCCTTTCCTTCCGAATTCCTCCCGAGGTTCCTCATGTCCGACAACACGTCCGATAACAAGCACGTTGCGCTGGTGACCGGCGCCAGCCGTGGCATCGGCCGCGCGATCGCGCTGACGCTGGCCCAGAAGGGCTTCGTCGTGATCGGCACCGCGACCAGCGAGTCCGGCGCGCAGGCCATCACCGACGCACTGGCGCCGCACGGCGGCCGTGGCGCGGTCCTCAACGTCAACGACGGCGCGGCCGTCAATGCGCTGATCGACGCGATCGTCAGCCAGGACGGCGGCATCCAGGTGCTGGTCAACAACGCCGGCATCACCAAGGACATGCTGTCCATGCGGATGAAGGACGAGGACTGGGATGCCGTCCTGGACACCAACCTGAAGGCCGTGTTCCGCGCCAGCCGCGCCGTGATGCGTCCGATGATGAAGCAGCGCTACGGCCGCATCATCAACATCACCTCGGTCGTCGGCGCGTCCGGCAACGCCGGCCAGGCCAACTATGCCGCCGCCAAGGCCGGCGTCGCGGGCATGACGCGTGCCCTGGCCCGGGAGCTCGGCAGCCGCTCGGTCACCGTCAACTGCGTCGCCCCCGGCTTCATCGCCACCGACATGACCGAGGTGCTGCCGGAGGCGCAGAAGACCGCGCTGCTGGCCCAGATCCCGGCCGGCCGCCTGGGCGATCCGGCCGAGATCGCCCACGCCGTGGCGTTCCTGGCTTCCCCGGAAGCCGGCTACATCACGGGCGTGGAGCTGCACGTCAACGGCGGCATGTACATGAATTGAGGTGGACCCCGTCCCACGCATGCGGCGTGGGCGGCCCACCCACCGGATTCACCCGGCCGGTGTAGGGCTGATAGAGTGCGAGCGCGCGCCGCATCCATCGTGGAGGGCGCGCCTCGGGAGGTCCGACTAGGGGCGCCACTCTAAGGCCTTAGAATCCCGGGTTGTTCTAGCAAACCACCCCCTCCTGGAGGAGTCATGAGCGATATCGAAGCACGTGTCAAGAAAATCATCGCCGAGCAGCTCGGCGTGCCCGAAGCCGATGTGACCAATGAAAAGGCCTTCGTCGCCGATCTGGGCGCTGATTCTCTGGACACCGTGGAACTGGTGATGGCCCTCGAAGACGAGTTCGGCATCGAGATCCCGGACGAAGAGGCCGAGAAGATCACCACCGTGCAGCTGGCCATCGACTACGCGGTCAAGCACCAGAAGGCGTAAGCAAGCAGCATGAGCCGTCGTCGCGTCGTCGTCACCGGTCTCGGCCTGATCTCGCCCGTGGGCAACACGGTCGAGGAAGGCTGGGCCAACATCGTGGCTGGCAAGTCCGGCATCGACACCATCACCCGTTTCGATGCCTCGGTCCTCGCCTGCCATTTCGCGGGAGAGGTCAAGGACTTCAAGGTGGATGACTACATCCCCGCGAAGGAAGCCCGCCACATGGATACGTTCATCCATTACGGGCTGGCGGCGTCGCTGCAGGCGATCCGCGACGCGGGGCTGCCCACCGGCGACGCGCTCGACCCGGAACTGGCGGAACGCATCGGCGTGCTCGTCGGCTCCGGCATCGGCGGCCTGCCGATGATCGAGGAGACCCACGCGGAACTGACCAATCGCGGCCCGCGCCGCGTCAGTCCGTTCTTCGTGCCGGCCTCGATCATCAACATGATCTCGGGCCACGTCTCGATCAAGTGCGGGTTCAAGGGCCCGAACCTGGCCATCGTCACGGCGTGCACGACGGGCCTGCACAGCATCGGCACCGCCGGTCGCATGATCGAGGCGGGCGACGCCGACGTCATGGTCGCCGGCGGCTCCGAGTCGACGGTGTCGCCGCTGGGCGTCGGCGGTTTCGCCGCGGCCCGCGCGCTGTCGACCCGCAACGACGACCCCAAGACCGCGTCCCGTCCCTGGGACAAGGACCGCGACGGCTTCGTGCTGGGCGAGGGCGCCGGCGTGCTGGTGCTCGAAGAGTACGAACACGCCAAGAAGCGCGGCGCCAAGATCTATGCGGAGCTGGTCGGCTTCGGCATGAGCGCCGACGCCTATCACATGACCGCGCCCGACGTGGACGGCCCGACGCGCTCGATGCGCAACGCGCTGCGCAACGCCGGACTGAACGCGGACCAGATCCAGTACATGAACGCGCACGGCACGTCCACGCCCCTGGGCGATGCGAACGAGACCAACGCGATCAAGAAGGCCTTCGGCGATCATGCGAAGAACGGCCTGGTGGTGTCGTCGACCAAGTCGATGACCGGCCACCTGCTGGGCGGCGCGGGCGGCATCGAGTCCGTCTTCACCGTCATGTCGCTGCACGACCAGGTCGCTCCGCCGACGATCAACATCTTCAACCAGGATCCCGAGTGCGACCTGGACTACTGCGCCAACGAGGCGCGGAAGATGCCCATCGAGTACGCCGCGAAGAACAACTTCGGCTTCGGCGGCACGAACGGCACGCTGATCTTCAAGCGGGTCTGATTCCCTGAACTGATCCAACGCGAGACGGACGGCGACCCATGACGCCGGATCGTTCGACATCACGCCGGGCCGTCGCCCGGCGTTTTTCATTGGCGGACGATCCGTGGTGGGTGCGCGTGCAGCGCGCGATGCTGTCCGGCGGCATGGCGGCGGCCCTCGTTGCCTTGCTGCTCCAGGCGGGCGTCGCCGACGGCATCGGACCGTGGCTGGGCCTGCCGCTCGCCGCCCTGGCGGGCGCGGCGCTGCCGGTCCGCGCGCGGGGCCGGGCCTTGCTCCGGTGGGACGGCGCGCAATGGTGGTGGCAGCGCGCGGGAGAGCCGCTTGCCATCACGCCGGACGTCGTCATCGACCTCGAACAGTGGATGCTGTTGCGGCTCAACGCCGCGACCGATGCTGAAGGTGTCCGCGGTCGCACGCCCCCGGAGCGCTGGATCGCGCTGTCGCGACGCGCGCACGAAGCGCAGTGGCCGTCGCTCAGGCTCCACCTCTTTCTCGCTGCCGGCTGACACCATGTCGTTTCTGAATTCCGGGCATGATGTGGGCCTTCCGTTTTTGCATCGCCACCTGCGAGTGTTCATGCTCAATTCCGATCGCATCTGTTCCCTTCGACGTCTTGCCCTGGCGCTCGCCGGCGCCACCTTGATGGGCGCCTCGCTGGGCGCTGCCGCGCAGACCGCGACCAAGCCGGCCGCACCCGCCACGGCCGCCACGGCCGCCGCCCCCGTCGCCGCTTCGGTGCCGGTTGCCGCCCCCGATCTCGCGCGTGCGCTGCCCGACTTCAGCGCCCTGGTCGAACAGGCCGGACCGGCCGTCGTCAACATCCGGACGTCGGAGAAGGTCAAGGTCGCCAACGCGCAGATCGACGAGCAGATGCGCGAACTGCTGCGCCGCTTCGGCATCCCCGTGCCGCCGCAGCGCCGCGCGCCGCCAGGAGCGGCCCCCGCGCCCGCGCCGACCCCGGACGACGATGACGACGAGGACGCGCCGCAGCGTCGCGGGCTGGGCTCGGGTTTCGTGATCGGCGCGGACGGCTTCGTGATGACCAACGCGCACGTCGTCGACGATGCCGACGAGGTGACGGTCACGCTGACCGACAAGCGCGAGTTCAAGGCCAAGGTGATCGGCCTGGACCGCCGCACCGACGTGGCGGTGCTCAAGATCGAGGCCAGCAACCTGCCGATGCTGCGCATGGGCGACGTGGGCAGGCTCAAGGTCGGTGAATGGGTCATGGCCATCGGTTCGCCGTTCGGTTTCGACAACACCGTGACGGCCGGCATCGTCAGCGCCAAGGCACGCGATACCGGCGACCTGCTGCCGCTGATCCAGACCGACGTGGCGATCAACCCGGGCAACTCCGGCGGTCCGCTGCTGAACCTGCGCGGCGAGGTCGTGGGCATCAACTCGCAGATCTACAGCCAGTCGGGCGGCTTCATGGGCATCTCGTTCGCGATCCCGATCGACGAGGCGATGCGCGTGGCCGACCAGTTGCGTGCTGGCGGCCGCGTGACGCGCGGCATGCTGGGCGTCTATCCGGACGACGTCAGCAAGGAGGTCGCCGAGGCCATCGGCCTGGGCAAGCCGCAGGGCGCGCTGATCAGCCGCATCACGCCGGCCGGCCCGGGGGAGAAGGCCGGCCTCCAGCTGGGCGACGTGATCACGAAGTTCGACGGCAAGGCCGTGGAGAAGGCGGTCGACCTGCGCCGGCTCGCCGCGGCGACCAAGCCCGGCACCAAGGTGCCGCTGCAGGTGTTCCGCCGGGGCGCCTACAAGGACCTGACCGCGACGCTCGACGCGTTGCCGGATGACCGCGCGGCGGCGACGCCGGAAGCCGAGGCACCGGCCGCCACCGGCGCGTCGGCCTGGGGCCTGACGGTGAGCGAACTGACCGAGGCGCAGCGCAAGGAACTCAAGGTCGACGGCGGCCTGCGCATCGACACCGTCGACGGTCCGGCCTCGCGCGCCGGCTTGAAGACTGGCGACGTGATCCTCTCGGTCAACAACGCCGAGGTGAAGACGGTCAAGCAGTTCCAGGCGGCGCTGGCCAAGCTCGAGAAGGGCAAGTCGCTCCAGATGCTGGTGCGCCGGGGCGAGGTCGCGACCTACGTCGTGCTGAAGCCCGGCAAGGGTTGAAGCAGTCCGGGTCAACCTAGCGCCGGCATGGGGCTTTCCGCAATGCGGAAAATCTGGCCGTCGATGGGTGATCCGGTGCACAACTCGACGTCGGTTGGTGCTTGCTAACGGATGTGACCAAGGCGGGGCAGCGATGGGGTATTGGTGCCCCGCTCCGCTACAATCCAGCCGCGTTCGGGCAGCTTTGTCGCTGTTCCGACGGTGAATCGGAAGGCATCATTTTGATGGGCTCAGCGATCCACAGGATGTCCCCGCGTTTTGTGGATAACCTGTGCACAAAATCGCTGTTGGCGAAGGGCAACGCGCGAGAAGCTCGCATCCATGCGGTTTCCAGGGCGGGGCTTTTGGCTACAATGAAAGCCCAACAAGCAGTTGCCATACGTTTTGTTGGAAGGCGCGTCACCGTTTAGACGTGCCTTTTTTTTATGTCCCGTTCAGGTCCTGCGAAGGGTCCTGCATCACCGCCTCGACCGACCGTCCCCAGCATGTTTCAGCATGCATCAGCGTGCGCCGCTCGAGCGTCGCTGAGGTGTGGCGGACGAACCGCGCGGTCTCCGTCCGAGTCCATGAACCACATCCGCAATTTCTCCATCATTGCCCACATCGACCACGGCAAGAGCACGTTGGCCGACCGGATCATCCAGCGCTGCGGCGGACTGTCGGATCGGGAGATGGAAGCGCAGGTGCTGGACTCGATGGACATCGAGCGCGAGCGCGGCATCACGATCAAGGCGCAGACCGCCGCGCTGCAGTACACGGCGGCTGATGGCCAGGTCTACAACCTGAACCTGATCGACACGCCCGGACACGTGGACTTCTCGTACGAGGTGAGCCGCTCGCTGTCCGCCTGCGAAGGCGCGCTGCTGGTGGTCGATGCGAGCCAGGGCGTCGAGGCGCAGACGGTGGCCAACTGCTACACCGCGCTGGAGCTCGGTGTCGAAGTCGTGCCGGTGCTGAACAAGATGGACCTGCCGTCGGCCAATCCCGACGGCGCGAAGGCGGAGATCGAGGAAGTCATCGGCATCGACGCCACCGACGCGATCCCGTGCTCGGCCAAGACCGGCATGGGCATCGACGAGATCCTCGAGGCGGTCATCGCCCGCATGCCGCCGCCCCAGGGCACGGTCGAGGCGCCGCTGCGCGCGATGATCATCGACTCCTGGTTCGACAACTACGTCGGCGTCGTGATGCTGGTCCGCGTGGTGGACGGCACGCTGAAGAAGAACGAACGCATCCGCATGATGGCGACCAACGCCATCTACCCGGCCGAGCACCTGGGCGTGTTCACGCCCAAGTCGGAGAAGCGCGACCAGCTCAACGCGGGCGAGGTCGGTTTCATCATCGCCGGCATCAAGGAACTGTCCGCGGCGAAGGTGGGCGACACCATCACGTTGGAAAAGAAGCTCCCGAACAACCTGGGTCCGGCCACCGAGGCGCTGCCCGGCTTCAAGGAGATCCAGCCCCAGGTCTTCGCCGGCCTGTACCCGACCGAAGCCAGCGAGTACGACCAGCTGCGCGACGCGCTGGAGAAGCTCAAGCTGAACGACGCGTCGCTGCGTTTCGAACCGGAGGTCTCGCAGGCGCTGGGCTTCGGCTTCCGCTGCGGCTTCCTCGGCCTGCTGCACATGGAGATCGTCCAGGAACGCCTGGAGCGCGAGTTCGACCAGGACCTGATCACGACCGCGCCCAGCGTGGTGTACGAGGTCCAGCTGGGCGACGGTGAAGTGATCGAGGTGGAGAACCCCTCGAAGATGCCGGAGCAGAGCAAGATCGCCGAGATCCGCGAGCCGATCGTGACGGTCCACCTGTACATGCCGCAGGAGTACGTCGGCGCGGTCATGACGCTGGCCAACCAGAAGCGCGGCGTGCAGCTGAACATGGCCTACCACGGTCGCCAGGTCATGCTGACCTACGAGATCCCGCTGGCGGAGATCGTGCTGGACTTCTTCGACAAGCTGAAGTCGGTCTCGCGCGGCTACGCGTCGATGGACTACGAGTTCAAGGAATACCGCGCGTCCGACGTCGTCAAGGTCGACATGCTGATCAACGGCGACCGCATCGACGCGCTGTCGCTGATCGTGCACCGGGCGCAGTCGCAGTACCGCGGCCGCCAAGTGGCGGCCAAGATGCGCGAGATCATCCCGCGCCAGATGTACGACGTGGCCATCCAGGCGGCCATCGGCGCCAACATCATCTCGCGCGAGAACATCAAGGCGCTGCGCAAGAACGTGCTGGCAAAATGCTACGGCGGCGACATCAGCCGCAAGCGCAAGCTGCTGGAGAAGCAGAAGGCCGGCAAGAAGCGCATGAAGCAAATCGGTTCGGTGGAGGTGCCGCAAGAAGCCTTCCTGGCCATCCTCCAAGTCGAAGAATAAGTCTCCGCATGAAAGCCATGAGCGCACTGACCGGGTTGCTGTACGTGACCCTGATCGCCTACCTGGGCGGCTGGTACCAGGGCTACTGGAACGGCAACTTCTCGCTGCTGCTGCTGATCCTGACCACGGTGACGCTGGCCTACTGGCTGGCCGAGCGCTTCCACTTCCAGCCGTCGCGCGAGCGCGCGGCGGCGCAACTGGCCAGGAACGACGAACAGCGTCGCGCCTCGCTGGCCGCGCAGGGCATCCAGCGCGTCGACGGCGACGTCGAAGGCGCCCGCGAGGAGATCCTGCGCCAGCCCTGGTGGCTGGACTGGACCGCCGGCCTGTTCCCGGTGATCCTGATCGTCTTCCTGCTGCGCTCGTTCATGTTCGAGCCGTTCAAGATCCCGTCCGGCTCGATGGTGCCGACGCTGCTGATCGGCGACCTGATCCTGGTCAACAAGTTCCACTACGGCGTGCGCCTGCCGGTGATCAACAAGAAGATCATCAGCAACAACGACGTGCAGCGCGGCGACGTGGTCGTGTTCCGCTATCCGCAGAACCCGAGCATCGACTACATCAAGCGTGCCGTCGGCCTGCCGGGCGACGAGATCGCCTACCTGAACCAGAAGCTGTACGTGAACGGCAAGCAGGTCGAGACGGTCGCGCAGGGCGAGTTCTTCGACGAGGATCCGAACTCGATGCGCTTCCGTTCGCGCTATACCGAGAAGCTGGGTCCGGTCGAGCACCAGATCCTGGTGGATGCGCAGCCGCAGGGCCGCATCGGCAAGATGTATGACTTCCCGTACAACGAGAACTGCAAGTACACGCTGGAAGGCGTGACCTGCAAGGTGCCGGCCGGCCATTACTTCATGATGGGCGACAACCGGGACAACTCGCAGGACTCGCGGTTCTGGGGGTTCGTGCCGGATGAGAACATCGTCGGCCGGGCCTTCGTGGTGTGGATGAACTTCGGCAGCCTGAAGCGCATCGGCGGCATCCAGTAACGCCGGCTGCCATACCCACCGACACATCGACCAACACATCGACCGACGTACCGACCGACACACCGACCGACACACGGACTGACACACCGGTCCGACCACGGCCGGTCGACGATCGACTACTCTGTTCGCCAACGACAACCACCGGAGCGAGACGTGATGAGGGCACGGAAGATTCAACGGGGCATCAGCCTGCTGGGACTGCTGTTCTGGGCGGTGATCATCGGCGGCGGGTCGGTGATCCTGCTGCGCGTGGTGCCGACGTTGATGGAGTACTACACCATCCAGCGGGCGATCGACAAGATCGCCAAGGACAGCCCGCCGACCGTGCCGGCGGCGCGCGATTCGTTCGAGCGCACCAAGCAGATCGAATATTCGATCGTCAGCATCGAGCCCAAGGACCTGGTCATCACCAAGGTCGACGACAAGGTGAAGATCAGCTTTGCCTACGACAAGGAAGTGCCCTTGTTCGGCCCGGTGTTCCTGGTGATCAAGTACAAAGGCGAGTCCCGCTGACGCCGCTGATCCCATCGACCCCATCGACCCGACCCACCGACCTCCGGCCATGACCCCGCAAGCGCTCGACGCCCTCCAGCAACGCCTCGGCTACCGCTTCACGCAGCCGGGTCTGCTGCAGCGCGCGCTGACGCATCGCAGCTTCGGCCAGCAGCACAACGAGCGCCTGGAATTCCTTGGCGACGCGGTGCTCAACCTGACGGTGTCGGCGCTGCTCTTCGATCGCTTCGCCGGTTCCGACGAGGGCGACCTGACGCGCATCCGCGCGCACCTGGTGCGCGAGGACAGCCTGCACCGGCTCGCCCTGACACTGCAGATGCCCGAGGCGCTGCGGATGAGCGAAGGCGAGGCCCGAGGCGGCGGCGGCCAGCGGCCGTCGATCCTGGCGGACGCGCTGGAAGCCGTGATCGGCGCGGCGTTCCTGGACGGCGGGTACGAGGCCGCGCGCGAGATCGTGCGCGGGCTGCTGGGCGAGACCATCGCCGCGAGCGGCATCGAGCAGTGGGCCAAGGATTCGAAGACCGCGCTGCAGGAATGGCTGCAGGCGCGCAAGCTGCCGGTGCCGACCTACCGCATCGCCGAGACGCGGGGCCAGGCCCACGCGCAGACTTTCACCGTCGAATGCGAAGTGCCCGCGCTGACGCTGTCGCGCCGCGGCGAGGGCCGTTCGCGCCGGATCGCCGAGCAGGAGGCGGCCCGGCAGGTGCTGGAAGAGCTCCTCGCCGGCGATCGACCCGGTACCGGCCTGCGCGACTGACGCGGAGCCCGCGATGAATGCACCGACCACCCCGAGGACGCCGAAGCCGGCGTCCCCGTCTGCTTCCCTTTCTGATGCCCCTGTTTCCGAGGATCCCGATCTGAACGCCCCGCACGACCCCGCCACGCCGCACGACGCTGAAACGCCGCTGGACCACGACGCCGACGCGAGCGCCCACGACGAACTCGACGAGGCCGACGAACTCGACGAGGACGACGCGGGCGACGCCGGCGAGGGGCTGCCCGAGGTCCAGGGCGGCATCGGCGCGATGCCGTACGAGGGCGACCTGCGCTGCGGCCTGATCGCGATCGTCGGCCGGCCCAACGTCGGCAAGTCGACGCTGCTGAATGCGTTGGTCGGTCAGAAGGTCTCGATCACCTCGAAGAAGGCGCAGACCACGCGTCACCGGATCACCGGCGTGCGCACCGTCGACGAGGCGCAGTTCGTCTTCGTCGACACCCCCGGTTTCCAGACCAAGCACAGCAGCGCGTTGAACCGCAACCTGAACCGCACGGTCCAGGGCGTGCTGTCGGACGTGGACCTGGTGCTCTTCGTCGTCGAGGCGGGCCGCTTCGGCCTGGACGACGCGAAGGTGCTGTCGCTGCTGCCCAAGGACAAGCCGGTGGTGCTGATCGCCAACAAGCTGGACGCGGTCACGCGCCGTGCCGAGATGATGCCCTGGCTCAAGAGCATGCAGGAGCGTCGCAACTTCAGCGAGTTCGTGCCGCTGTCGGCCAAGAAGGACTCGGACGTGCAGCGCCTGTTCCAGATCCTGAAGCCCTACCTCCCGAGCCAGGAATGGTTCTACGAGGAAGACGCGCTCACCGACCGCAGCGAGAAGTTCATGGCCGCGGAGATGATCCGCGAGAAGCTCTTCCGGCTGACCGGCGACGAGCTGCCCTATGAAGCCACGGTGATCATCGATCGCTGGGAAGAGGAGGGCAACCTGCGCCGCATCGCCGCGACCATCGTGGTCGAGCGCGACGCCCAGAAGGGCATGATCATCGGCCAGGGCGGCGAGCGCCTGAAGCGCATCGGTTCCGAGACCCGCCAGGAACTTGAGAAGCTGTGGGACGCGCGCGTGTTCCTGGAGCTCTGGGTGAAGGTGCGGTCCGGCTGGGCCGACTCCGAAGAGCATCTCAGAAGCTACGGCTACGAGTGATCCGCCGGCGCGGTCGCTGAAGACATCGCAGACATCCCGCATGGCCACACGTGCCCCGAAGCCGCCCGCGACGCAGGCGGCTTTTGTTTTGCATCACTACGACTGGAGCGAGACCAGCCTCGTGCTGGACCTGTTCAGCCGGGAGCACGGCCGGCTGGCGGTGGTCGCGAAGGGCGCGAAGCGGCCGTATTCCCAGCTGCGATCGGTGCTGCTGCCCTTCCTGCGCCTGCAGGTGACGCTGTCCAGGCCGTCGAAGATGAACGAGGACGGCGCGGCCGAAGTGCAGTCGCTGCGCGGCGCGGAGTGGGTCGGCGGGCAGACGCTGCCCAGCGGTGCCGCGCTGTTCAGCGGCTACTACGTCAACGAGCTGCTGCTCAAGTTCCTGCCACGCCAGGACGCGCAGCCGGAGCTCTTCGACGCCTACGCAGCCTTGCTGCCGCAGTTGCGGTCGGTGGACGACGCGCAGGCGGCGCTGCGCGCCTTCGAGCTGAAGATGCTGGCGATCTGCGGCCTGCTGCCCGACCTGAGCGTGCTGTCGACGACGCAGGCGCCGCTCGATCCGGAGCGGCCCTACATGCTGGCGCCCGAATCCGGCGTGATCGTGCCCACCCACGACGCACCGCAGCTGACGGGTCAGGCCTTCATCCAGCTCCAGGCGGCGCTGCTGCACGGCAGCCAGGCGGCGCTGCAACAGGCCTGCGAACTCGCGGGTCCGGCATTGAAGCCCTTGTCGCGCGCCTTGCTTCACTATCATCTGGGGCATCGTCCATTGCGGACGCGGCAAGTGCTGCTCGACGTCCAGAAGCTGCTCACATGAATCCGCTGATCGCTCCCGAATCCGGCCGTCACGACGCGCGATGCGCGCTCTCGGTCAACGTCAACAAGGTCGCGCTGCTGCGCAACACCCGGCACCTGGGCATCCCCAGCGTGACGCGCGCGGCGCAGCTGTGCCTGGAGGCCGGCGCGCAGGGCATCACGGTGCACCCGCGGCCCGACGCGCGCCACATCCGCGCCGACGACGTGCGCGAGCTCGCCGCCCTGATGAAGGCCTGGCCGCAGGCCGAGTACAACATCGAGGGCAATCCGACGCAGAACCTGATGGACTTCATCCGCGAGGTGAAGCCGCACCAGGCGACCTTCGTGCCGGACGGCGAGGACCAGTTCACCTCCGACCACGGCTGGAACCTGCCGGCCGACGCTGAACGCCTGCGTCCGATGATCGCCGAGTGCAAGTCGCTGGGGGTGCGGGTGAGCCTGTTCATGGATCCGCTGCCGGAGGCGATGGTCCATGTGGCCGCCGTGGGCGCGGACCGCATCGAGCTCTACACCGAGACCTGGGCGAGCGCCTTCGGCACGCCGCGCGAAGCCGAGGTGGCCGCGGCCTTCGCCGCCACGGCGCGCGCCGCGCTGGCGCAGGGCCTGGGCATCAACGCGGGCCACGACCTGAACCGCGACAACCTGACGCGCTTCCTGCGCGAGGTGCCGGGGGTGTCGGAGGTCTCGATCGGCCACGCGCTGATCGCGGACGCGCTGGAGCTCGGCTACACCGAGGCGGTGCGCGACTACCAGCGCTGCATCCAGCGCGCATACGTCTGATTGCACTTCCGCACCAGATGCCCACAGAGCGGGCACCAAGCGCGCACGCGCTGCGCATGAAAGGATCGCGATGATCTACGGCATCGGCACGGACGTCTGCGACATCCGGCGCATCCGGGAGACCCTCCAACGGCGCGGCGTGCGTTTCGCCGAGAAGGTGCTGGGCCCGCACGAGATGGAAGTGTTCCGCGAGCGCTACGCCAAGGTCGAGGCGCGGGGCATCGCGTACCTGGCGACGCGCTTCTCGGCCAAGGAGGCGTTCTCCAAGGCGATCGGCATGGGCATGCGCATGCCGATGACCTGGCGCGCCTGCGAGATCGTCAAGGCGCGCAGCGGCAAGCCGGGGATCCAGCTGCACGGCGCGCTGGCCGAGTGGTTCGAGGCCAAGGGACTGAGCGCGCATGTCAGCGTGAGCGACGAGACCGACTATGCGACGGCGTTCGTGGTCGTCGAGACCCGCGATTGAAAATGAAAGAGACACCCTCAATGACCGAGCATCTGCATTCGCCCGTGATCCTGGACATCGCCGGGACGACGCTGACGGCGGACGACCGCCGCCGGCTGGCGCATCCGCTGACGGGCGGGATGATCCTGTTCGCGCGCCATTTCGAGAACCGCGCGCAGCTGACCTCGCTGTGCGCCGAGGCGAAGTCCCTCCGCCCCGATCTGCTGATCGCGGTGGACCAGGAAGGCGGCCGTGTGCAGCGTTTCCGCACGGACGGTTTCACGGCGCTGCCGGCGATGCGCGCGCTCGGCGAGCTGTGGATGGATGACGCGATGCGGGCGATCCAGGCCGCGACGGCGACCGGCCTGGTGCTGGCGCTGGAACTCCGGGCTTGCGGCGTCGACATGAGCTTCACGCCGGTGCTCGACCTGGACCATCAGGACGAGGGCCGGCAGTCGATCAGTCCGGTGATCGGTTCGCGCAGCTTCCACGGCGACCCGCGCGTGGTGAGCCTGCTGGCGCAGAGTCTGATGCAGGGCCTGGCGCTGGCGGGCATGGGAAGCTGCGGCAAGCACTTCCCGGGGCACGGCGCGGTGAGCGTCGATTCGCATGTGGGCGTGCCGGTGGACACGCGTTCGCTCAAGGCGATCCTGGCGGAGGACGTGCGGCCCTTCGAGTGGCTGAGCCTGAGCCTGTCGGCGGTGATGCCGGCGCACGTGGTCTATCGCAAGGTGGACAGCCGGCCGGCCGGTTTCAGCCGGCGCTGGCTGCAGGACATCCTGCGCGACCGGCTGGGCTTCGCCGGCGCGGTGTTCAGCGACGACCTCGGCATGGCCGCGGCGCGCGTGATCGAAGGCCGTCCGGTGGGCTACACCGAGGCGGCGCTCGCGGCCCTGGGCGCGGGCTGCGACCTGGTGCTGCTGTGCAACCAGAGCCTGGAGCAGGGCGGTCGCGCGATCGACGAGCTCCTCGACGGCCTGGCCGACGCGCAGGCGAAGGGCGCATGGACGCCGGCGATCGACAGCGAGGCCCGCCGCGCGGCGCTGGTGCCGCAGTCGGCGCCGCTGACCTGGGATGAACTGATGCTCGCGCCGCGGTATCTGGAAGCGCTGGCACGCCTGCCCTGAGGCGCCTGCGCTGAGGCGACTGCGCTGAGGCGGACGCTCAGAACAGGTTCTGGAACACCAGCCGGAGGAAGGCCGCGTTGCGGCCGCCCTGGATGGCCGGGCCGCTGACGGTGCGCATGAAGCCGCCTTCCAGCCGCGCGGTCACGACCGTCACGCCGACGCCCGCGCCCACGGCGACCCAGCGTGCGCTGAACCCACCCGCGCCGTCGGACAGGCCTGCGACGTCCAGCAGCAGCAAGGGACGCACAGCGTGGAGACTGGCCTTGTCGATGATGAAATGGGCCGCGGGGCGGACTTCGTCGAAGGCCGCGTCCGCCTCGCGCTTCGCCTCTTCGCTCGATTTCCCCTGGGCGACGAGTGTCGCGACCAGCATCGACGGGCCGCTCACGTCCAGCTGATTGCCGAGCAGGGTCTTCAGCGGGATAGGCGGTCTGGGATTGCCGTTGCTGTCTGTGTCGCCCAGATCCACGCGCTCATCCGGGATCAACGGTGAGGACCAGGCCTTCACCGGGATGGCCACCTGCGCATTCAGATGCCAGTAGCGCGTGCCGCCGCGCTGACCGGGCAGTCCCGCCTGACCTTGCCCCGCGCTGCGCAGCAGCGGGCCGTCCGGCGCGCGGCTGAGCACGGCACTGCCCAGGTCGTCGTACAGGAACTGTCCCTTCGCGCCGCCGCCGTAGAAACGTTCCACCGCCGGCGCGCGATCGGACACGCGGCCGGCGCCGGCCATCACCTCGAGCCCCCAGGTCGGTCCGCGGCCCGACGAGAACTCGCGCGCATAACCGAGCCGCGCCGACCAGCGCGCGAGCGATGCGACGCCGTCGGGCCGCACGCGCTCGGTCCACAGTCCGGCGCGAAGCACGCCTTCGGCGCGCGGGACCATCCACTCGGTCAGCACGCGCGCGGTCAGGCGACGCGTGTCGGCGCGGGTGTCGGCGCGGGTGTCCGCACCGCTCGCGAAGGTGCTCTCGTCCCGTCCCGCCTGCCAGGAACCGTCGAGCGCCACCCGCACGCCGATCGCCGGCTTCATCGTGACGCCCAGCCCGGCTTCGCCGGCGCTGCGTTGCAGTTCGCCGCCGAGCATCGGCTCGCGCCGGTCGATCGCGTTGGCGAAGACGCGCAGTTCCTGGACGACGTCCTGCGCATCGCGCGCAGCCGGCTGATGGCGGTACGCGAGTCGCCCTTCGCTGCGATGGAAATCGCTGCGGGTCGACTGCTCGTGGCGCAGGCTCAAGCCCATCGGCGACTTCGCCGCATCCGTCAGCGGCAGCGGCATCCGGATGGCAGCGGTGACGGTGGGGCCGAAGGCCTCGTCATAGCCGGCGCCGACCTGAGGATCCAAGCGGCGCAGCGCCGCAGGCACGTGGTCGTACAGCGAGGCCGTGCCGGCGCGCGGGATCGGCAGCACGTTGTCGCCGAGGCGCGCGAGGTCGACGCGCACGTGGTACGGCTCCAGCGTGACGCCGACCGTCGGTCCGCCGCCCGGGCACTCGTCGCCGCGGCCGGGGGACAGGTCGTACGCGACGCCGATGCAAAGCACCTCCGCACGACCTTGCTGTCCGAGCACGCCGGTCGCGGCGGGGCCGGTGACGATCTGTTGCCGGAGCGCGTTCATGGCGGCCGAGATCTTGTCATTCGTCAGCACATCGCAGGCGGCGATTGGCAAGGTCGACGCGTCGGCCCATCGACTCTTGATGCGGACGTGGCGCACCCGCAGATCCGATGCCTCGACCCGCGACATCGCGCCTGGCGCGGCCAGACGGCTCGGGATGCCGGGTGGCCCGTTGAACTCGATCGACACCGGCGGCGGCTCCGCGCCCCGGGCGAGCGACGCCAGGCCGGCCGACGTGGCCAGCGCGAGCACGCTGCCCAGCAGCTGGCGCCGCGGCCGCAACAGACGCCGTCGCATGAGCGGGCTCAGAACTCGATCTTGAGCACGTCGGCCATCGCGCCGTGCAGGGCTTCCTTCTGCTCGGTCGTCGGGGGCGTGGTCTTGCCGGCGACGGCGCGGGCGGCGGGGTGCACGTCCTGGACGAGGACGGTGGCCTGCTCCGGCTTGACGCCTTCGCGCGCCATGGTGGCCACGGCCTGGCTCTCCACGGGCGTGCCGGCGGTATAGGACACGTGGACGATCTGCACCTCCTTGTCGTCGACGATCTTGTACAGGTCGAAGACCAGCTTCCAGATCGGGTCGGCGGTGGGCGTGCAGGAGCGCTCGACGATGACCTTGAACTTGAAGCCCGACTCGGGGCTGAAGACCATCACCTCCAGCAGGAAGGGCTTGCAGATCTTCCCTTCAGGCACGATGGGCACGACGCTGAGGTTGGTCGTGTCGGCGGCCTTGTCGGTCTTCTTCACTTTGACGGCTTTCTTCGCCTTGTCGGGCTTCGCGGGCTTGGCAGGCGTGGCGGGTTTCGCGGACTTGGCCATGGCGGGATCCTCAGGAAGCTTCCCGGGCGCGACGCATCCGGCCGGACGGCCGCCTCGAGGAAGACTGAGAGCCTAGCCATGAGGGGCGGGAGCGACATCCCTAAGGCCGATAGGCGCGCCCCCTGATCCGAGGGGCGCGGCGGCGTGGCGCTTCAATGCGCCGGCCTTGTGGAACGCGCAGGTCGCGATGGTCGTGAAGGATGTCGAGGGCACCTTCAGCGGCAGTCGACAGAGCGGATGGTCATCATGGCGCCGGGTTCCTTGCGCATGGTGGCCGTGCATCGGGCATAGCCCGCAAGCGGTCGCGTCAACACGAGCCGCGTGCCGGTGTAGCTGCATATCGCGAGCGGACGATCAAGCGTCGAGACGTTCCAGATCAACGTCTCGGTGAGGCCGCCCTTGGCGTCGCGCCGGGTCTTCAGATCGTCGTAGATGGCGCCCTGGTGCTCTTCGATGGGGCCCTGGTTGATCTGGAAGCCGCCGAGGGTGTGCTTGACCTCAGGCGCTTCGCGCGCGACGACGAAGCCTTCTGGCACTTCTGACGCCTCTTGTTTGGTGGATGCCCATTCGCTTGGACAACTGAAGGGAGGAGGAGCGGCCCACACCTGATGGCTGGCAATGGCCAGCAAGACTGCGACGGTGGTCTTGAAAAGGGACATGCGACGATTGGACCGTCATGCGACGGGACGTGCCGCTGTCGAAGGTCATCCGTTCCACGCGCAACAATGAAATGACGCGAAACCAGGGCACACAGGCGGGCCTTCATCGACGATCAATTGCCGATCTACTTCCACGTCGATCCAAATGCGGCCTTGCCTGCACTCGCGACGCGTGCGCCGTTCCGCGCGGTGATCGTGGCCGAGGTCGCCGTGACCGCCAGCCAGCAGAGTCGCATCAGCGACTGGCTCGTTGCCGAAGGTTGCCTCTACGCCATGGCGTGGGGCGTGGCTGCGAGCAGTTGGGATGATGCGATGGACTGGTCCTGCCTTGAGAAGTTCGACTACGGCGATGTGCCAGCGAATGCGTTCGTCATGACGACCTGGCACGACGATCAGCCGCTGAGCGAGGTCTTCGACTTCGCGATCCGATGCGCGAGTCACCCGGTGGAGCCACTGGACGAGCTGGTCGTCATCCATGTGGCCGCTGCCGAGGATCCTGATCGCATGCACGCCGCCTTTCGAGCCTCACTTTCCCCTGACCACAAGGAGCCTTCATGACGAGTAACGTCCTCCGACTTGACCGCGCCATTGCCCGACGACTTGCCTTCGCCGCGCTTGTGATGTCCGCAGCGTCCGCCGCGCATGCACTCGACTGTGCCAACGCCGTGAGCACCGTCGACATGAACGACTGCGCCGCGCAGGAGCAGCAGCAGGTCGAGAAGCAGCTCAACGACGTCTATCGCCGCGTGCTGGCGGCGACGCCGGCTAAAGTCGGCGGCGCCAAGCCTGCGAAGCCGAAGGACAGCCTCGTCGCCGCGCAGCGCCTGTGGGTCAAGTTCCGCGAGGCCGATTGCAAGGCGGTGCTCGACCTGTGGTCCGAAGGCTCGATCCGCAACCTGCAGTACCTCGGCTGCATGCGTGAGCACGCGCAGCTGCGCATCAAGCAGCTTGAGGCGTTCAAGACGCAGCCCTGACGGCGACGGTCGCTGTTCTGTCGCTGTCGCGGGCGACATGCTGCGTCGGGGAAAGACTTAGCGCATCCGCTCGATGATCTTGCTCGTCTCGTTGCCCTCGAATCGGCCGTCGGGATAACGACGGAAGTAGTCGAACAGGTCGCGTTGGGAGACCTGCACTTGCTGTCCTGCGTGCAGTGCGGGGATCCCGGCCGGCTCGTTCTTCAGCATGCCGGTGATGGAATCGCCGGACCAGGTGACGACTTCCACCCACATCCATTCGACGCCACCCTCCGGCCGTCTGAAGGGGGCCTTGACCTGGATGAACTCGCCAGGCTGCAGCCCCTTGTTGAAGGCGTCGCGCAATGCCGGAAGCTTCGTCTTTGCTGCGTTGCTCGCCGCCGCCAGTGCCGCGTCATCGCTCCGTATCCACGACACGGGTTGCTCGACCGAGCCGAATAGTCCGGTCAGCAAGGCGTCCTGGCGCGCGCCCTCGTCCTTGCCCGAGACGTGATCAAGGCGCAACGACAACAATCGGTTCTCCGGATCGCCTCGTTCGCGCGAGCCGGCAACCACCAGCAGCGCGGCCTTGCCTGAGCCCTTGGCCGATAGCTGATCGAGTAGCCGCTGCCGGACGTCGCCGTGTTGGATGGCGCGGAGATCGAGCTCGAAGCGACCCTGTGCACCCATGGCTGCGCCTTCGCCCAGGCGCTGGGCGAAAGCATTCAGCAGCCATCCCATGCGGGCGTTCGACGACCAGGGGAATTGCGCCACAACCACGTCAGGGAGACCGAACTTGACCATGCCCAATGAGATCGCGCGAACGAGTTTGCCGTCGTCCTGATAGGCGTGGACAACGGTCTGCTGCGAAACGTCGGGCATGTCTCCCGACCAACTATCTAGGCGACGCGTCCGGCGGGGCGTAGGTCGTAGCCACGTTCTCGTTGAGCGTCGCCCTCACGATGGAGGTCTTCGGCGGCTCATCGAGCTTCTGCGACAGCGTCGGCGCACCGGCCGCGTTCTTCAATGCCCGACGCAGTGCCTCCATCGGAGGCGTGGACGCCTTCTCCGGAAAATAGACCGCGAATTGATACGCGATGGTCCCAGCGGTCAACAGCGGACCGGCCGGAATGACTTTCGGAGTGGCTCCTGCGGCACTCCCGGCGCCCATCGTGAATGCCAGCGCCAGTGCGCCTGGCATGGCGCCCAGCCACCGCCGCATCTGCCTCCTCATCGACATGACGTTCTCCCTCTTCCAGGTTCCCTGTTCTTCGTTCGGCGGGAAGTCTACGTGCCAACGCGAACAGCGCCGCGATCGCAGAGCTGCCTGAAGAACCGGGCGGACGCGGGTGTCATTCACTGCGGCTAGACTCGCCTCCGAACTCACCCACAACGATTCGACAGGGAGCGGGCCAGCATGTCGCTGACCATGGAGGGCGTGCTGGCGATGGCGCCGGACGAGGCATCGGCGAAGGCCGCGCGGGGACTGACCTCGCCGGCCAAGTGGCCGTTGCTCGGCGCCGATGACGCCGCCGTCTGGGGCGAGTGCCAGGGCAGCGGTTCCAAGCCGTATCAGACGCAGGTCGACCTCAGCGGGCCGGCCTTCCGCTGCTCCTGCCCCAGCCGGAAGTTCCCCTGCAAGCACGGCCTCGCGTTGTTGATGCTGCGCGCGCAGGATGCCTCCCGCTTCACCGCCGGCGAAGCGCCCGCCTGGGTCTCCGAATGGATCGCCTCGCGCGGCGAACGCGCGCAGAAGAAGGAAGAGCGCGATCAGAAGGCCGTTGAACGCGCCACCGAACGCGCCGCCCAGATCGCCGACGGCGTCGATCCTGCGCAGGCCACGTCGACGCTCGCCGATCCCGACACCGCGCTCAAGCGCGAGTTGCAACGGTGGCGTCGCATCGAAGACGCCGCTTGCGAATTGCAGCGCTGGCTCGGCGATCAAGTCGGTCGTGGTCTTGGCGCAATCGACGATGCCGCGATCCGCGGCTGGCGCACGATGGCGGCGCGGATGGTGGACGCGCAGGCGCCCGGTCTCGGCCAGCGCATCGTGGCCGCCGCCGACGGCTGGCGCGTCGGCGCCGACTGGCCCGAACGGACGCTCGTGCGCCTCGGGTTGCTGCAGCTCGCGAGCGAGGGCATCGCCCGTCGCGAGACGCTGCCCGAGCCCGTTCAGGCGGACCTGCGCACCGTCTGCGGCTGGCCGCTCGAACAGGCGGACGTGCTCGCCCTCGGCGAACGCGTCACCGACCGTTGGACCGTGCTCGGCGTGATCGTCGAGGAGCGCGAGGGTCGCCTGAACGAACGCCGCGTCTGGCTGCACGGCGCGCGCTCGGGCCGACGCGCCTGGCTGCTCGATCACGCACACGGCGGTCGCGGTTTCGAAGGCATGTGGCTGCCCGGCATCGCCGCCGACCTCACGCTCGCCTTCTATCCGGGAAATGCGCCCCTTCGCGCGCTGATCGCCGACGCCTCACCGCCATCCGAGCCCGAGGGCGTGGCCGACGAGGTGAGCAAGGTGAGCGATGTGAGGGATGTGCGCCTCGCCGGCTCCGACGCGTGGCAAGGCGCATGGCAAGACGAGTGGCAGCGCGTCGCCGAACGCGTGGCCGCCAACCCGTTCGCGGTGCTGCATCCGGTCGTGCTCACGAACGCGACGCCGGTCGCGTCCGAATCGGGTCGGCATCTGGTCGCCGACGGCCGCGCCGTGCCGCTGCAGGTCGGCGATGCCGACTGGTGGTCGCTGATGGCCGTCGCCGGCGGCCATCCGCTGGCGGTGATGGGCGAATGGGACGGCCGCGGCCTGCGCCCGTTGACCGCGTGGCGGTCGGACACGACCGGCCCGGCATGGGTGAGGAGCACCGCATGAGCGCCTGGACGCCGCTGCTGCCCATCGCGATGGTGGGCACGGATCGACAGCCGGGACCCTTGCCCGAATGGCCTGGCGACATCGGCGCGCTGGTGGCGCTCGTGGCTCAGGCTCCCGACGTCGCGGGCCATCCGTCGGGTCAGGTCTTGCGCACGATGGCCGTCATCGCACCCTGCGAGGCCGCTGGCACGCAGGACCGCGCCTGGACCGCGCCGCTGCCAGAGCCAGCCGCGGACGATCGCCTGGACGCCGTGCCGGAGCGCATCGACGGCGTCGACGGCGCCGCCGGCTCGCTTCGACTGCTGCTGCGCTGGGCCCTGACCGAGGCGCCCGGGCGCCTCCAGCAGCAGGTGTTCACGGATCTGGCTGCCGCGGGTCTGCGCCTGCCCGAGATGCTGCTGCCGCTGGCGCTCGATATCGGCCGGCGCTCCGTCGCGCTGCGCGCGCCGCTGTTGCCGGTGCTCGGCGAGCGCGGGCTGTGGCTGGCGCGGCAGCGCGAGGACTGGCAGTACGCCGCCGGCGCCGCCGGCGATGCGCCCGGCGAGACGCACTGGACCGAAGGCACATTGGAACAGCGCCGCGCGTTCCTGGCGCGTGAACGCGCCGCCGATGCCGCCGCGGGCCGGAGCCGGCTGGAGGCCGCGCTGACGGAACTCTCCGCGAAAGAGCGCGCCGACCTGGCGGCGCAGCTGGCGGTCGGACTCGGCATGGCGGACGAGGCGCTGCTCGAGCGGCTGCGCGCCGATCGCAGCCGCGAGGTGCGCGACGTCGCGCTCGACCTGCTGCTGCGCCTGCCCGACGCCGCCCATCCGCGGCGCGCCGTCGACCGGCTGACGCCGCTGCTGCGCCGCGAGCGCGCGCTGCTGCGCCAGCACTGGGTCATCGATGCGCCCGAAGCCGCGGCCTCCGACTGGGCGTCCGATCAGATCGTCGCCGCGCGCCCGTCCGCCGAGAAGCTTGGTGAGCGCGCCTGGTGGCTCTATCAACTTGTGCGCCAGGTGCCGCTGGGCTGGTGGACCGCGACGACCTCGATGACGCCCACCGAGCTGCTCGGCTGGGCCGCCAAGACCGACTGGGCCGACGCGCTGATGCGGGGCTGGTTCGATGCGCTCGCTGCGACGCGAGAGGTCGAGTGGTGCGAAGCCTTCCTCGACGCGCTGCAGGCGTCCGCCGCCAATCCGGCGCAGCTGAACGTCCCGCTGCAGATGCATCAGACCGCGCAGGCGCTCAGCTGGCTGCCGCAGGCCCGCCGCGAGCGCCACTGGTTGCGGCACCTCCAGCAGGGCTCCTTGCCGTTGTCGGCGTTGATCGCGGCCGCGAGCGGCGGCGAGACGCTCGGCGCGGACCTCTCGCAGGCGCTGACCGCGCAACTGCTGACGCGCGCCCGCGCCGGCACGCTGAAGGACGACTACGCCGTGCGCGCGATGCTGGCCGACTTCGGCGCGGTCGTGCATGCCGACAGCCTGCCCGCGTATGCGTCGCTGGCCGAGCTCCGCGCCGCCGACGAGACCGCCGCCCACGCGGAACAACTGCAGGCCGTCGCGCGGACGGCCGCGCTGCGCCGTGTCCTGCTCGCCCTTTCACCCGATCCGATCCCGAGGACCTCATGACGACTTCCACCGAGACCGCCGCCGCCTCGCAGCTGCTGCGCCGCCACGCGGAGCACCAGTTCGCCGAGGAGCTCGCCGAGCTGAAGCGCCAGGACACGCGCACGCGTCCGGAGAACTGGGCGATGTCGCCGTGGGCCGTGCTGCGCTACCTGATGGGCGGGACGCTGGAGAACGGCTTCGAGGTCAGCGCCAAGTACATCGGCGACGAGCGGCTGATGGAGATCGCCGTCGCCACGCTCGCGACCGATCGCGCGCTGCTGCTGTACGGTGTGCCGGGCACTGCGAAGTCGTGGGTGTCGGAGCATCTGGCCGCGGCGGTCAGCGGCGATTCGACGCTGCTGATCCAGGGCACCGCCGGCACCGGCGAGGAACAGCTGCGCTACGGCTGGAACTACGCGCAGCTGCTGGCCAACGGACCCAGCGAGGCGGCCCTGGTGCCCAGCCCGATGATGAAGGCGATGCGCGACGGCAAGATCGCGCGCATCGAGGAACTGACGCGCATCCCCGCCGACGTGCAGGACTGCCTGATCACCGTGTTGTCGGAGAAGACGCTGCCGGTGCCCGAGCTCGGTTCGGAGGTGCAGGCCACGCGCGGCTTCAGCGTGATCGCCACGGCCAACAACCGCGACAAGGGCGTCAACGAACTGTCCGCCGCGCTGAAGCGCCGCTTCAACACCGTGGTGCTGCCGGTGCCGGCGAGCGAGGACGCCGAGGTGTCCATCGTCGTCAAGCGCGTGGCCGAGCTGGGCGTCGCGCTGCAGCTGCCCGCCGAGCCGCCGGCCCTCAAGGAAGTGCGCCGCATCGTGCAGATCTTCCGCGAGCTGCGCAACGGCCGCACCGAGGACGGCAAGACACAGCTGAAGTCGCCCAGCGGCACGCTGTCGACGGCCGAGGCGATCTCCGTGATCAACAGCGGCATGGCGCTGGCCGGCCACTTCGGCGACGGCGTGCTGCGTCCGCGCGACGTGGCGTCCGGGCTGCTCGGCGCGATCGTCAAGGATCCGGTGCAGGACCAGGTCGTCTGGAACGAATACCTCGAGACCGTCGTCAAGGAACGCACCGAGTGGAAGGACCTGTACCGCGCCTGCCGCGAGCAGTCCTGAGTCTCCGGTCCCCAGGTTCATTTCCGTCCCGAGCCCCCTGACTCTTCACGAGCGGCCATGAGCGATCCGGTTCATTACTTCGGCGTGCGGCACCACGGCCCGGGCTGCGCGCGCAGCCTGCTTGCCGCATTCGAGGCCTTGAAGCCCGACTGCGTGCTGATCGAAGGTCCGCCGGAGGCGGATGGCCTGGTCGCCGCCGTGCTCGACCCTGCGATGACGCCACCGGTGGCGCTGCTGACGCACGGCGTGGAGGAGTCCGGTCGCGCGGTCTATCACCCGTTCGCGAGCTTCTCGCCGGAGTGGCAGGCCTTGCGTTGGGCCGGAGTCGCCGGCGTGCCGGTGCGCTTCATCGATCTGCCGGTCGGTGTTTCCCTCGCATTGGAGAAGGCGAGGGAGGACGCCGTCGAGCAGGCCGCAGAGACCCTTGCATCCAAGGAACCCGAATCCGCAGCGCCTGAGGCCGCAGTTGCGCCCGAGGACGACGAGGCGCCCAAGGCGGGTGAGGCGAGTGAGGCGGATGAGCCCATCGCACGTTTGGCGCGCCGCGGCGATCCGCTGGACTGGCTGGCGCGCGCGGCCGGCTACGCCGACGGCGAGACCTGGTGGAACCACATGGTCGAGGAACGCGGAGACGGCGAGGACCTGTTCGCCGCGATCTCGGAGGCGATGACGACCTTGCGCGCCGAGTCCGGCGATGACGAGACGCTCGATCCTCAGACGCCGCGCGCCCACCGCGAGGCGCTGCGCGAGGCCCACATGCGCCAGTGCATCCGCGCGGCGCGCAAGGAGGGCTTCGAGCGCATCGCGGTCGTCTGCGGCGCCTGGCACCTGGGCGGCCTGCGGGCCGACATCACCGCCAAGGCCGACCAGACGCTGCTCAAGGGCGTGCCCAAGCTCAAGGTCACGAGCACCTGGGTGCCGTGGACCTACCGGCACCTGGCGCGCGAAAGCGGCTACGGCGCCGGCATCCAGTCGCCGGGCTGGTACGAACACCTGTGGCTGAGCGGGCAGGGCGGCAAGGATGGCAATGACGGCGAACGCCGTCCCCGCGCGATCGGCTGGCTGGCGCGCGTTGCGCGGCTGATGCGCGAGCGCGACCTGGACTGCTCCTCCGCGCACCTGATCGAAGCGGCCCGCCTCGCCGACACGCTCGCCGCGCTGCGCCAGCGGCCTGCGCCGGGCCTGGACGAACTGCACGAGGCCACGCGCACCGTCATGACGCTGGGTGACGAGGCGGTGCTCGGCTTCATCCGCGACGAGCTGGTCATCGGCGACCGCCTGGGCGGCGTGCCGGCCGACGTGCCCACGGTGCCGTTGCAGCGCAACCTGGAGCAGCTGCAGAAGTCGCTGCGCATGAAACCCGAGGCGACGCAGAAGACGCTCGACCTCGACCTGCGCCAGCCCAACGATCTGGCCCGCAGTCATCTGCTGCACCGGCTGCGGCTGATCGACCTGCCGTGGGGCGAGATCGCGCGCACGGGCAAGTCCTCGCGCGGGACCTTCCACGAGATCTGGACGCTGCAATGGCAGCCCGAGTTCGCGCTGCGCGTGATCGAGGCGAGCCGCTGGGGCCAGTCCGTTGCGCAGGCCGCAACGACTGCGGTCGCAGAGCGCTGCGGAAAGCCGGCGAACCTGGCGGCGTTGGCGGAACTCGTTGATCGCGTGCTGCTTGCCGACCTGCCGGAAGCGGTGACGATCGCGTCGCGCGCGCTGCAGGACCATGCGGCGGTCACCGGCGACGCTGACCAGCTGCTGGGCGCGCTCCCGCCGCTGGCCAACGTCTTCCGCTACGGCAACGTGCGGCAGACCGACGCGGCGATGGTGGGCGATGTCTTCGACGGCCTCGTGACGCGCGCGGCGATCAGCCTCCCGCTGATGGGCGATTCGCTGGACGAGGCCGCTTCGGAGCAGGTCCGCGATCGGCTGCTCGGCGCGCAGGCGGCGGTGCGGCTGCGCGATCCGGGCCGTCAGTCCGAACCCTCGTCGCAATGGCGCGCCGCCATCGTGCAGTTGGCCGCACGCGAAGGCGCGCACGCGCTGCTGCGCGGCCTGTGCACGCGGCTGCTGCTGGACGACGGGCTGATCACGGCGGACGACGCGGGGACCTCGATGTCGCTGCAGCTGTCGCGTGCGGCGGAGCCGGCCAAGGCGGCGGCGTGGCTCGATGGTTTCCTCAATCGCAATGCCGTCGTGCTGCTGCATCACGACGGCGTCTGGCCGTTGGTGGACGCCTGGCTCGGCGGGCTCGACGACGAGCACTTCATCCGCGTGCTGCCGCTGGTGCGGCGCACCTTCGCGCACTTCGACGCGGGCGAGCGACGCGACCTCGGTCAGCGCGCGGCGCGCAAGGGCGGCGGTGCCGGCGCGGTGATGGCCTCCGCGGAGTGGGACGAAGCGCGAGCGGCGCTGCCGGTGCCGCTGCTGCGATTGATGCTGGGAGTGGGGGCATGAGCGCGCCTGACGACTTGACGGACCCGACGGCCACCGTGACCGGCCCCGCGACGACGACCGATACGGATCGCCTGCGCCGATGGCGCCTGGTGCTCGGCGGCGAAGCCGAGGACAGCTGCGGCGGCCTGCACGGCGACGCGGTGGAGATGGACCAGGCGCTGAGCGCTCTTTACGGCGACGGCGGCGGACTCGGCGACGATCGCCGTGGCGGTCGCGGCAACTCGGCGCCGCGCGTGGCGCGCTGGCTCGGCGACATCCGCAAGTACTTCCCGAGTTCCGTCGTGCAGGTGATGCAGAAGGACGCGCTGGAGCGCCTGCATCTGCGCGACATGCTGCTGCAGCCCGAGATGCTGCAAGGCGTGCAGCCGGACGTGCACCTGGTCGCGAACCTGATGGCCTTGTCGCGGGTGATCCCGGCGGGGACGAAGGACACCGCGCGTCGCGTCGTGCGGCAGGTCGTGGACGAGCTGATGAAGCGGCTCGAGGAACCGATGCGCGCGGCCGTGACCGGCGCGCTAGACCGCAGCCAGCGCAACCGCCGGCCGCGCCTGTCGGAGATCGACTGGCACCGCACCATCCGCGCCAACCTGCGCCACTGGCAGCCGGAACTGCGTACCGTGATCCCGGAGACGCTGCACGGCTATGGCCGCAAGGCGCGACGTCCGCAGCGCGAGGTGGTGCTGTGCATCGACCAGAGCGGGTCGATGGCGAACTCGGTCGTGTACTCGAGCATCTTCGGCGCCGTGCTCGCGTCGCTGCCAGCGGTGAGCACCAAGCTGGTCGTCTTCGACACGGCGGTCGTCGACATGACCGAACAGCTCGACGATCCGGTCGACCTGCTGTTCGGCGTCCAACTGGGCGGCGGGACCGACATCAACGGCGCGGTGGCCTATTGCCAGTCGCTGATCCGCGAGCCGCGCAACACGATCTTCGTGCTGATATCCGACCTGTACGAAGGGGGCGTCGAGCCGCAACTGCTGCGCCGCGCGGCCGCGCTGGTCGAGAGCGGCGTGCAGTGCGTGGCCTTGCTGGCGCTGAGCGACGAGGGCGCGCCGGCCTACGACCGTGCGCTCGCGGCCAAGCTGGCGGCGCTGGGCGTGCCATCGTTCGCGTGCACGCCGGATGCCTTCCCGGGGCTGATGGCCGCGGCGATCCGGCGCGACGACATCGGCGCGTGGGCGGCGGGGCAGGGCATCGTCACCGCGGCCAAGGGCGCCTGAGCCGCATCCGCACCACAAGGGACACGTCCGTACGCCCGCAGAGGTCTGCGCAGGCAGACCGCCGCGACTCAGCGTCCACCCGCGGTCTGCGCCATCTTCGCGAAGTACGCTGACTTGCCGGTCTTGTTGAGCTGGTACCAGGCCTCAAGCGTCTCGGGCTCGTAGATGTCGAGCGTGTCGAAGATGGCCCGGGCGAAGTCCAGCGCGGACATGCCGCCCGCAGTCAGCAGGCCGCGGTCCGAGACGACGGGTTCGTCGACGTAGCGGTCGCTGCCGCCGTACTCCGCGACGCCCTTCAGGTAGGACAAGGCGTTGCTCGTGTGCTGCCGATCGTCGAGCACGCCGAGCCGCGCCAGGCCCGCCGTCGCGCCGCAGATCGCGGCGACGCGTTTGCCGGCGTCGAGGAACTCCTTGGCCTTCTTCGCGGCTTCCATGTGCTCGCCCTTGTCCCAGCCGGCGCCGCCGGGGAGGATCAGCAGCTCGCTGTCGTCCGGGAACAGCGTCGACAGGCGGATGTCGGGCATCACCGACAGGCCGCCCATCGATCGCGTCAGGTTGGCGCCGGCGGCGGCGACGGTCTTCACCTGCCAATCGCCGGGCGTCTTCTGGAATTCGGGCGTGTTGATGCCCGCGACCGCATAGGCGGCCTCCCAGTCGGCGAAGCCCTCGAAGAGGTAGAGATGGACGGTGCGGGTGGGGGTATTCATGCCGACATGGCGGCAAGGTGCGTGCCCGCCAGGCTTGCCGGGACCGTCGCACCGGGACGTGCTCACCGCGTCAGTGCGGCGGTGACAGGGATCTCGCGAGCCGGACCATCATCGTCTGCGTCAGCTGATTGGGACCGCGCTCGGCTTCGACGTAGCCGTTGCGGGCATACAGGCCGATCAACGGCGAGTTGGTTTCGGAGGTCCAGGTGCAGGCGAGCGGCACGCGGCGTTCGCGGAACCAAGCTTCCGCATGCGTGAGCAGCCGTTGTGCGACGCCAAGCCGACGCGCCTCAGGCAAGACGTAGGTCGTCGAGATCAAGCCGAAGGGCGCGGTGGCGGGCGCGTCGTGTGGCGCGTCGGCATCGGACTCGATGCGATAGATCGTGTGGCCGACGATTGTCGCCGTTCGCGTCCTCGGCGACGATGACCTCCGCGGCTCGGCCGTCCAGATGCCACCGCACGCGGTCGCGCAGCCAGTCCATCGAATACATCGCGCCGCCGGCGTCCTCGCCTTCGACTTCGATCAGCGTCGCGCGCATACGCTCGGCGACGAGGTCGACGGCGGCGGTGTCGGCGAGGGAGATCGAGCGCAGCAGCATGGATGAATGATGAGGAGCGATCCGCCATGTTAGGCGGTCGGCGATTCGGAGACACTCGTGTCATGCCTGCCTTTCCATCCCTGGACGCGCCGCCGCTGCGCCTCGAACCCGTTTCCGTCGAGCATGCCGATGAGATGCATGCAGTGCTCTCCGATCCGTCGATCTATGAGTTCCTCGATGAGGACGAGCCACCCACGCTCGAATGGCTGCGCAGCGCCTATGAGCGACGTGCGAAGGGGGAGTCCCCGGAGGGTGACGAGCTGTGGTTCAACTGGATGATCCGAGGCGACGGCGGACGGTTGATCGGATATGTGCAGGCGACGGTCGAGTCCCCTGAGGTCTGCTGGATCGCCTACGTGCTGACGGCCGAAGGGCGAGGGCAAGGCCACGCGACGCGCGCGGTGGCGGCGATGGTCGACTACCTTCGAAGCACTCAGGCCGTTCAACGGCTTCTCGCGTCGGTGGAGCAGGGCAACGTGCGCTCGATCGCATTGCTCGCGCGACTCGGCTTCGTGGGTGCAGCCACCAAGCTCCACGATGTCTTCGAGATCGATGCCTCCGACCGGCTGTTCGTGAGGCCGTTGACGTCAGCGTAGCCGCGTCAACATCGCCTCCAAGGCCGGCTGCGACAGCTCGCCCGTGCGCTTGCCGACGAGCTTCCCCGACGCGTCGAAGAGCAGCGTGGTGGGATAACCCGCCTGCTTGAACACCGCGCTGGCCTCGCGTCGTTCGTCGATGGCCACGTTGCGCATGTCCAGGCGTTGTTGGCCCAGCCACTTCGACACGTGGGCCGCGTCCTCGCCTTGATTGATGAAGACGAAGCGCACCTCGGGCCGGTCGCGCTGCGCCTGCGCAAGCATCGGCATCTCGCGGATGCACGGCCCGCACCAGGTCGCCCACAGGTTGATCAGCACCGGTTTGCCGCGCAGCGCGGCGAGATCGATGGTCTCGCCGTTCAACTGCTCGAAGCGCAACGCCGGCAGCGGCTCCGCGGCCGGTCGCACGGCGAGCTGGATCTGCCCCGCGATCACGATCGCGGTGCCCAGCGCCAGCGGCGCCGTCGCCGCGATCCGCATCGCCGGCACGTTCCGCAGCTGGAAGGTCGCGTACATCCACATCGCGATGATGCCGACCTCGGGCGACCATCCGCCATCGCGCAGGTTGAGGATGCTGAGCGGGTGCTCGACGTACAGCTCCTTGTACTGGTAGAGGAAGCCGAGCCGCGCGAACACGATGGCGACCCACAGGCTGCGCCACAGCAGCGGTCCGGCGTCCTGCTTGCGCCTGCGCATGAGGAATGCCGCGACCGCCAGCGACGCGGCGACCGCGACGCACAGATGCAGGAAGGCCCAAGGCAGCACCAGGGGCCCGATGGCGACCACCTCGTTCATCGTGCGCGATCAGGTCGCGAAGATCCCGTCCGTGGAGGCGAAGCCCTTGACCTCGATCGGATTGCCCGACGGGTCGAGGAAGAACATCGTGGCCTGCTCGCCGGGCTGGCCGGCGAAGCGGATGCTGGGCTTCAGCACGAACGCGATGCCTTGCGTCTCCAGCCGATCCGCGAGCGCGCGCCAGTCCGGCATCGCCAGGATCACGCCGAGGTGCGGCATCGGCACCAGGTGGTCGCCGACCTTCCCGGTGTTGCCGGTCTTGAACGGCTCGCCGAGATGCAGCGAGATCTGGTGTCCGAAGAAGTCGAAGTCGACCCAGGTGTCGGTGCTGCGGCCTTCCTCGCAGCCGAGCACGCCGCCGTAGAAGGCGCGGGCATCGTCCAGGTCTCGCACGTGATAGGCCAGATGGAACACGGATCGCATGGGGACTCCCGGGCAGGGGTGATCGATCGGACGATCCTAGCCCCGAAGCCCGCGCCGCTAACATCGGCATCCTCTGTGTCGTGCGCTTGGGAGATCGGTGTGGATGTGACCAGTTGGTTGGGCTTTGTCAGTGTGGCGCTGTTCGTCACGTTCACGCCGGGGCCGGCGGTGCTGATGGCGATCTCGAATTCGCTCAGCGTCGGGCCGCGGCGGGCGATGGTCGGCTCGCTGGGCAATGCGATCGGGCTGCTGGCCGTGTCCGCGGCGACGACGGCGGGACTCGGCGTGCTGCTGAGCACTTCGGCCCAGGCCTTCCTGGTGGTGAAGCTGCTCGGCGCCTGCTACCTGATCTGGCTGGGCATCAAGCAATGGCGCCAGGGCGCGCGGATGTCGATGGCCAACGGCGACGCCGCCGCGGCGGAAGTCGCCGGCCTGTCGCGCCGGGCGCTGTTCCTGCGCGGCATCATGGTCGCGCTGACGAATCCCAAGGCCATCCTGTTCTTCACCGCGCTGTTCCCGCAGTTCATGAACCATCCGGAGACGGCGCTGCGCGACTTCGTCGTGCTGACGGTGACCTTCTCGTCCTGTGCCGTGCTGGCGCATGCCTTCTACGTGCTGCTGGCGCGGGCGCTGCGGCGCGGGCTGGCCTCGCCGACGCGGGTGAAGCTGATGAACCGGACCTTCGGCGCGTGCTTCGTGGCGCTGGGCGTCAGCCTGATCGGCTGGCGCGGCCGGACGCAGTGAGCGCGGCGCGGTCATGTTCTCGCACGTGTTCCTCGGCGTTGCCGACTTCGAGCGCGCCATCGATTTCTACGCGCCGCTGATGGCGGTGCTGAACCTGCCGCAGCGCTTCCGCGATGACAGCCGGCCCTGGGCGGGATGGCAGTCGGTGCCCGGGCCGCGTCCCCTGTTCCTCATCGGCCGGCCCTTCGACGCACTGGCGCCCGCCGCCGGCAACGGGCACATGACCGCGTTCATGGCCGACACGCGCGCGATGGTCGACGCGGCGCACGCCGCGGCCCTCGCGAACGGTGGCACCTGCGAGGGGCCGCCCGGTCCGCGGCCCGACTATCACGAGCACTACTACGGCGCCTACTTCCGCGATCCGGATGGGAACAAGCTGTGCGTGGTGTGCCATGAGGCGCCGGGAACGGCGGGCTGATCGATCGAGCCTCCGCACGGCGATTGCCCCGTCCGACGCAAGGAGGTCGCCATGTCGCATCCGTCCCGCACGATCTGCTGGATCCCACTCTGGAATGCCGCGCATGCTGCCACCGGCATCGAGCATCTGACGCTGTCCGACGGCCACGCGGATGGCGTCGTGATCGCGATCGACGACGAGCGGGGGCCGTTCCGCCTCGGCTATCGCCTCGACTGGGACGAGCAGTGGCGCCTGCGCGCGGCGGTGCTCTCGCTGATCGGCGACGCCGACGCGGCGCCCCGCGCGATGCATCTGAGCACCGACGGCGAAGGGCGCTGGCAGGATGGCGGCGGTCGTCCGCTCCCCGAGCTCGACGGCTGTGTCGACATCGACATCTGGCCCACGCCCTTCACCAACAGCTTTCCGATCCGGCGCGTGCCACTGGCCATCGGCGAGCGGCGCGAGTTCCGCATGGCCTGGGTCGACGGCACCGCGCTGACCGTGCGCGCGCGGGCGCAGGCCTATACGCGGCTCGACGAGCGGCTCTATCGGTTCGAATCACTCGACGGGTCAGGCTTCATCGCAGACTTGCCGGTGGACGAGGATCTGCTTGTCCTGGACTACCCGGGCCTTTTCAAACGGCATCGGGACTGAGGGGAAGGTCGCGATACTGCGCGACCCTGCCGACAGTGAGCTTCACCGCATGAGCCGACAGGCCGCGTTCCTCGGTGATCCGGGCCTACCTGGGGCGCGGCGACTGAGCGGTCCTCTCGCCCGCGCCTTGGCTCATGCCGTCACTCGTCGGCGGTGAGCCGCACCAGCAACGCGCCAGCGCTCGCCACCGTCGCCAGCCCGGTCACGCCGACCCAGCCCCAGTGGGTGAACAGCACGCTGCCCAGCGCCGCTCCTGTCGCCATGCCGATGAACATCCCCGTGAACAGCAGCGCGTTGAGGCGGCTGCGCGCGGCCGGATCGAGGCTGTAGACGATCGTCTGATGCGCGACCAGCGCCGCCTGGACGCCGAAGTCGAAGACGATCGCGAGCACCACCAACACGACGATCGCCGCACCGCGGTCCAGCCACGCCGTCACGGACATCACCGCGAAGGACAGCGCCACCAGCAGCGATCCGAGCTTCGTCACCACGCCGGGGCCGCGCTTGTCGGCGAAACGGCCCGCCAGCGGGGCGGCCAGCGCGCCGGCCGCGCCCGCCAGGCCGAAGGCGCCGGAGACCGCACTGCCCAGCCCGAAGCGTTGATGCAGCATCACCGCCAGCGTCGACCAGAAGGCGCTGAACGCCACCGCCAGCAGCGCCTGGGCGATCGCGGCGCGACGCAGCGTCGGCAGCGTGCGCCACAGCCCGCCGAGCGAGCGCAGCAGCGCGCCATACGTCGTGCGCATCGTCGGCGGCGAGGACGGCAGCCAGCGCCAGCTGGCCAGCCCGGCGACCGTCAGTGCCATTGCCGCCAGTCCGTAGACCCAGCGCCAGCCGAGCGCCTGCGCGATCACGCCGCTCATCACGCGAGACAGCAGGATGCCGAGCAGCAGTCCCGTCATCACCTGGCCGACGATGCGGCCGCGGTGCTCGGCCGGGCTCAGCGAGGCGGCCATCGGCACGACGTCCTGCGCCAGCGTCGCCGTCAATCCGAGCAGCGCGCTGGCGGCCAGGAAGGGCGCGAAGCCCGGCGCGAGGCCGCTCAGCAGCAGCGTGGCGATCAGCAGCACGAACTTGGTCAGGATGACCTTGCGGCGATCGAAGCGGTCGCCCAGCGGCGTCAGCAGCAGGATGCCGGCGGCGTAGCCGAGCTGGGTGAGCATCGGCACCGCGCCGATGCCCGCCGTCGAGGCGTGCAGGTCCTCGGCGAGCGGGGCCAGGATCGGCTGGCTGTAATACAGCGACGCAGCGCCAAGGCCTGCCGACGCCGCCAGCAGCACGATCAACGGTGCGGACGGGGTGGCGGGGTCGCGCGGTGCGGCGGCGGCAGTCGAAGGCATGGGAAGGCTGGACATGGCAACTCCCGAAGGATGATTCAAGATGGCGTGAAGAAGAAGCGGGGGAGGGTCGATGAGGACCGAATGACCCGCATTCTTCGTATCCAGGGCCCTGCGGGGAACGGGTCCGGCTCGCACAGCGCCCATACGCGCAGCGTATAAAGCGAGCCATGAATGACGCCAACCGGGACAGCGGCCAGGACCGCCTCGCGCTGCTGCAGACCTTTCTCCGCGTGGCGGAGGCTGGCAGCTTCTCCGCCGCCGCGCTGCAGCTCGCGACCACGCAGCCGACCGTCAGCCGGCGCGTGCAGATGCTGGAATCGCTGCTGGGCGCGCGGCTGGTGGAGCGCTCCACGCGCGGACTCCGCCTGACGGAGGAGGGCGAGCGCTGCGCCGCGCAGGCGCAGGACCTGATCGACGGCTGGCAGTCGCTGGCGGAGGAGCTCGAAGGCGGCGAGGAGCTGTCCGGCACGCTCCGTCTGCGCGTGCCGCATGCCTTCGGGCAGAGCCAGTTGATCGAGCCGCTCGCGGCCTTCCTCACCAAGCACCCGCGCGTGTCGGTGGAATGGATGCTGCAGGACCAGCTGCCGGATTTCAGCCGGGAGAACGTCGACTGCTCGCTGCTGGTCGGTGAGATCAGCCAGCCCAACCTGATCGCCACGCAGCTGGCCGAGATCCCCCGCGTGCTGGTCGCGACGCCGCAGCTCGCGAAGACGCTGCCCAAGGGCCTGGGCAAGCGGCCGCCGGAGGAGATCGCCGAACTGCTCGGTGCGCAGCCGTGGCTGGCGCTGCTGGCGTTCTATCGCGACGGCGTCGACCTGCGCGCCGCGGACGGCGAGGAACGGATGCACATTGCATTCCGTCCGCGCCTGGGCACGGACAGCCTCTTCGCGCTGATCGAATCGGCGCGTCGGGGATTGGGCTTCGCGCTGGTGTCGCAATGGGCGGTCTTCGACGACATGGCCGAAGGGCGCCTCGTGCGCGTCCTGCCCGAATGGTGCGCAACACCGCTGCCGATCTCACTCGTCTATCCGTCTCGACGGCTTCAACCCGCGCGTCTGCGCGCGTTCCAGCAAGTCATGCGCGAAGTGATTCCGACGATGCGCGGCATGCGGGAAGTGCGGCGGCGCGCGAAGACATGAGCGTCGACCGGTTGCCCGCATGAGCTGCCAAAGAAGAAAGAAAAAGACCGCCCGAGGGCGGTCTTCTTCATGGTGCCGTCGAATCGCCAGATCAACGGCGGAGGGCGGTGATCAGCCCTGCATTCAGTCCTGCATTCAGCCCTTTGCAGCGGGCTTCGCCGGCGCCGCCGGCTTCTTCGCCCCCGGCGGCAGTGCCTTGCCGGTACCGGTCATGGACATCTCCATGTCCATGCGCATCTTGTTGCCCTGCGGGCCGGCCATGTCCACGCCCATCGTCATCGCCATGGTGCTGCGCACCATCAGGCGGTCCGCCAGCCGCAGGTCCATCTTGCCGCGGCCCGAGCCGGTCATCGCCCCTTCAACCGGACCCGCCGCCGACGCCGCCGCCACCGGCGCCGAGGCGCCCGACGCCGCCTTCGCTGGTGTCGGCACCGCGAAGCTCATGTCCATCCGCACGTCCACGTCGAAGGACGCGACGCCCTTGTTCACCGCCGTCAGCGTGTACTTGCCCAGCAGCTTGCCCGCCTTCGCGCCGGCCATCGGCAGGTTCATCTCGATCGGCATCTCGAGGGTCTCGCCGACCTTCAGCGTCTTGCCGTTGAACTTGCGCATCCAGTCGAAGCTCTGGTTGAAGATCTGTTCCTGCATCTCCTTGCTCAAGGCCTGCGCCTGCGCGGTGTTGGCGAGCTGCAGATCGATCTTCTCGAACTGGTCGTCCTTCAGCCGCGCGCTGAAACGCATCGGCCCCTGCTGCGGCAGCGGCCGCGCCTGCCCCGTGCCGTCGCGCATCTCGCTCTTCAGCGTCGTGACCTCGGCATTGAGCGTGTAGGCGCCGTCCGGCGCCTTGGCCGTCGTCGCCAGCTCCTGGCGCATGCCCATCTTCATGACGATCGGCATCGAGGCCTTCATCTGCGCCATCTGCGCGCGCTGCTGCTCGGTCGCGTTCGGCGGCAGGTCCATGGACATGTTCATCTTCATGTCCATGCCGATGTCGATCTGCTGTCGCGACGACGGCAGCGGCACCATGTTGAGCTTGACGCTGTCCTGCGCCATCGCGGCGGGCACCGCCACCGCGGCCTGCACCGCCAGCGCGGCGACGATTGAAAGGATCCGTGCCATGTCCGTGTCTCCTGAAGCTGTCTGAATTTGACTGAGTCTGACTGAAAGGGCCGTCAGCCCCGGTAGTTGTCCTGCATCCGGTACCCGCGCGCATACAGCGCGAAGAGCAGCGCCGCCAGCAGCGCGAAGCCGGCGAAGAAGAACATCTGGAAGGCCGTGACGCTGGTGCCCGTGGACTGGATGTAGGCCGTCACCGCCGCGCCCTTGACGCTGGAATTGGCCAGCAGCACCCACAGGTTGCCGATCGTCACCGACAGGTTCCAGAAGCTCGTGATCACGCCCTTCATCGCCAGCGGCGCCTGACTGTAGGCGAACTCCAGGCCGGTCGCCGACACCAGCACTTCACCCAGCGTCAGCAGCGCGTAGGGCAGCACCTGCCAGGTGATGTCGACCGCGTGGCCGCCGTCGATCCACAGCTGCAGGCCGCCCACCACGATCCAGGCGATCCCCGCGAACGCGATGCCCGCACCCATGCGGCGCAGCGCCGTGACCTTCAGGCCCAGCCTGGACAGCAACGGATACAGCACCAGGTTGTTGAACGGGATCAGGATCATGACCAGCGCCGGATTCAGCGCCTGCATCATCGAGGACTTGAACCACTCGGGCTTGGCCATCTGGTCGGCCTGCAGCACCCAGGTGGAGGCCTTCTGGTCGAACAGGGACCAGAACGGCGTGACCAGCGCGAAGAGCACCAGCAGGCGCAGCACCGTGCGCACGCCTTCGACGGCCTCGTCCGGGTGCACCGCGCGGGCGCGCTCCAGCTGCATCCAGGCGCCGACGCCGCCGAAGCCCATCACCAGCACCAGCGCCGAGCAGAAGGCGATCACGAAGCCCAGGTTGGGCGTCAGCAGCAGCGCGCCGACCGCCAGCACCACGCCCATCCCCGCGACGAACAGCCCGCCGCGGCCCTGGCCGGGCGCCTGCGACAGCAGCGCCGTGCGCACGACCTTCAGGAAGCCGTGCGGGTCGCGGTGCGACACGCCGGCCGGCACGTGCGTGTACTTGCGGCGGCCGCTCCAGAAGATCACCGTGGCGAGCAACATCAGCGCGCCCGGGATGCCGAACGCGACGCTCGCGCCGAACCTGTCCAGGAAGATCGGCATCAGCAGCGACGCGAAGAACGAGCCGAAGTTGATGATCCAGTAGAAGGCGTCGAACACCTTCTGCGCCAGCGTGCGGTTGCTCTTGTCGAACTGGTCGCCGATGAAGGAGCTGACCAGCGGCTTGATGCCGCCCGAACCCAGCGCGATCAGGAACAGGCCGAAGTAGAAGCCGCGCAGGTTGTCCTCGAAGATCGCCAGGCAGGCATGGCCGGCGCAGTACACCAGGCTCAGCCAGAAGATGGTGTTGTACTTGCCGAAGAAGCGGTCCGACAACCAGCCGCCCAGCAGCGGGAAGAAGTAGACGCCGATGACGAAGGTGTGGAACACCTCCTTGGCCTCGCCCTTGCGCAGCGGCTCCGGGATGGCCAGCAGCAGGCTGGTCATCAGGAACACCGTCAGGATGTTGCGCATCCCGTAGAAGCTGAATCGCTCGCAGCCCTCGTTGGCAATGATGTACGGGATCTGCGGCGGCATCTTCGGCGCGGCTTTCGCGCCTGCCGCGTCGCCCGGCTGGGCGGCGATGGTGGAGGAGGTGTTCAAGCGTCTGTCTCCGTCATGTCCCGGGGCGCTCGTGACGCCCCAAAAGGAAAGCCGCCGAGGGGTGTCTCGGCGGCTGTCGTGTTCCTGCTCGTACCTTCGTCTGACACCCTCGCCCCGCTTGCGGGGAGAGGGAGGGGTGAGGGGGCGCCGTCAGGCGCATCAGCCGTGGCAGGCCCTCACCCCCCGCCCTCTCCCGCAAGCGGGAGAGGGAGTTCATGCCGTCATCAAGCTTCGAACGGAAGCTTGATCTGGTTGAGGTCCTTGCGGGTCTCGACCAGGACCAGCGGGCCTTCGTCGACCACCACCACCGGCGCGGGCTCGCGGCCCAGCGGGGCGGCGGCCGGCTCGGCAGCCATCGCGGCCTTGGCGGCGGCGATCTTGTCGGCGTCGCTGTTGACCCAGACCAGGCCGGCACCTTCGGCGACGGCGCTGAGCTCGGTCATCGGCAGCTCGAAACGAGGCACCGGGGCCGGCGCTGCTGCCGCAATGGCAGGTGCAGCGACCGGAGCGGGGGCCGGGACCGGGGCCTGGACCGGCGCTGGCGTCGGAGCGACAGCGGCCACCGGCGCCTGCGCCGGTGCCTGCTTCGGCTCGTCGCCCAGTTCCAGCTGACGCGGCGCGGCGCCGGCATCCAGCACGATGCCGTCCAGCGCGGCGATGGCCGGCGTGGCCGCCACATCGCGCTCGGCAATCACGCCATCGGCAGACACGCCGTCGGCAGCAGTGCCGTCGGCCGGTGCACCTTCACCGTCGCGGCGGTCGCGGCGATAACGGTCGCGACCACGGCCACGACGGCGGCCTTGGCCGTCCGCGCTGCCTTCCGCGCCTTCTTCGCCAGCCGGGGCGTCGCCCTCGACCACCGGAGCGGCGGCGGATTCGGCGCCTTCAGCGAACGAGGTGTCGCCGGACTGGGCCTGGCCTTCGACCAGCGCGCCCTCGACCTGCTCCGCGCCCTCGACGCCTTCGCCGCGATCACGGTTGCCGCGACGACGACGACGACGGCCTTGGCGCTCGTCGCCGGCTTCGCCCAGCGGGTTCTCCAGCGGGTTCTCCAGCGGCTGCGTGTCGGCGAACGCGATCGGCGACTCGACGTTGGCGGCCTCGGTGCCGGCCAGCGCGCTCAGCTGCTCTTGCGAAGCCTCTGCCGGACGCTCCTCGCGACGGCGGCGGCCCTCGCCGCGCTCGCCCCGGTCACCGCGCTCGGCGCGGTCACCACCCCGTTCGGCACGTTCGCCGCGCTCCGGACGATCACCGCGTTCGGTGCGTTCGGTGCGTTCCTGACGCGGTGCGCCGTCGACAGCCTGTTCCGGCTTGTCGGCGCGCTCGTTGCGACGCGGACGGTCACCGCGCTCGCCACGTTCGCCGCCACGTTCACCGCGTTCAGCACGATCGCCCCGCTCGGCGCGCTCACCACGCTCGGCGCGGTCACCGCGTTCCGGACGCTCGGCGCGGCCTTCCTGCTGCGGCTTGCCTTCGCCGCGCGGCTTGCCGTCGCGGGCCTTCTGTTCACCACGCTCGCCACGTTCACCACCGCGTTCACCGGCAGCGCGTTCACCACGCTCGCCGCGTTCGCCACGGCGATTGCGGTCGCCGCCACGGCCGCCGTTGCGGTCGCGATCACCGCCACGTTCGCCGCGTTCACCGCCACGTTCGCCGCGCTCGCCACGTTCCTTCTTGGCGGGTTCGGCCGCCTTGGCCGCGGGGGCCGGCGCCGGTGCGGGCGCCGGTTCTCCACCGAACAGGCTCTTGATCCAGCCGAAGAAGCCACCACCGGCGGCCACGGGCGCGGCCGGCGCGGTCGGCGCGGCAGGCGCCGCCACCGGGGCCGCAGCCACCGGCTCGACGGCCTTGGGCGCGGGCGCGACGGGCATCGGGGCCGGCTGCTCGGGCAGGATGCCCTTGATCAGCGGCTCCTGCTTGTTCTTTTTCTCGGCGCCGCGGCGGGTGATGCTTTCCTCTTCCTGCTGCTCCTCGATCATCGTGTAGCTCGCCTGCAGGTTCTCCAGGCGGGGATCGTCGTGGCGCAGGCGCTCGAGCTTGTAGTTCGGCGTGTCGAGGTGACGGTTGGGCACCAGCAGCACGGTGACGCGCTGCTTGAGCTCGATCTTGGTGATCTCGGTGCGCTTCTCGTTGAGCAGGAAGCTGGTCACTTCCACCGGCACCTGCACGTGCACGGCGGCGGTGTTGTCCTTCATGGACTCTTCCTGGACCATGCGCAGGATCTGCAGCGCGGAGGACTCCGTGTCGCGGATGTGGCCGGTGCCGTTGCAGCGCGGGCAGGTGATGTGGCTGCCTTCGCTCAGCGCCGGGCGCAGGCGCTGGCGGCTCAGTTCCAGCAGGCCGAACTTGCTGATCGAGCTGAACTGCACGCGGGCCCGGTCCTGGCGCAGCGCGTCGCGCAGGCGCTGTTCGACCTCGCGGCGGTTCTTGGACTCCTCCATGTCGATGAAGTCCACGACGATCAGGCCGCCCAGGTCCCGCAGACGCATCTGGCGCGCGATCTCGTCGGCGGCTTCCAGGTTGGTGCGGGTGGCGGTCTCCTCGATGTCGCCGCCACGGGTGGCGCGCGCCGAGTTCACGTCCACCGAGACCAGCGCCTCGGTGTGGTCGATCACGATGGCGCCGCCCGAGGGCAGGTTCACCGTGCGGCTGAAGGCCGTCTCGATCTGATGCTCGATCTGGAAGCGGCTGAACAGCGGCGCGTCGTCGCGGTAGCGCTTGACCTTGTGTGCCGTCTCCGGCATCACGTGCGACATGAACTGGTGGGCCTGTTCGAAGATGTCGTCCGTGTCGATCAGGATCTCGCCGATGTCGGCGGTGAAATAGTCGCGGATCGCGCGGATCACCAGCGACGACTCCTGATAGATCAGGAAGGCGCCCTTGCCGCCCGACGCTTCGTCGATGGCGGTCCAGAGCTTGAGCATGTAGTTCAGGTCCCACTGCAGCTCGGCGGCGGAACGGCCGATGCCGGCGGTGCGGGCGATCAGCGACATGCCCTTGGGGTACTCGAGCTGGTCGAGCGCGTCCTTCAGCTCTTCGCGGTCCTCGCCCTCGATGCGGCGCGAGACGCCGCCGCCGCGCGGGTTGTTGGGCATCAGCACCAGGTAGCGGCCGGCCAGCGACACGAAGGTGGTCAGCGCCGCGCCCTTGTTGCCGCGCTCTTCCTTCTCGACCTGGACCAGCAGCTCCTGGCCTTCCTTGATCACGTCCTGGATCTTGGCGGAGCGCACATCGGCGCCTTCGCGGAAGTAGGTGCGCGAGATCTCCTTGAACGGCAGGAAGCCGTGGCGGTCCTCGCCGTAATCGACGAAGCAGGCCTCCAGCGACGGCTCGACGCGCGTCACGACCGCCTTGTAGATGTTGCCCTTGCGCTGTTCGCGGCCTTCGATCTCGGTCTCGAAGTCCAACAGCTTCTGTCCATCGACGATGGCCAGGCGACGCTCTTCCTGCTGCGTCGCGTTGATCAGCATGCGTTTCATCAGTTCTCCTCCGCGCCAGGGCCTTGCCGCTGACGCGCGTGCTTCAGAACCGCCGCCGGAGATTCACCGGCGGGCGATTCGACCGATGCACGAGAAACACGAAAGAACCAATGAAAGGATCGCCCTGGACTGCAAATTGAACGGCTCGTTCGACCGTTCAGCGATGCAGCGTTGGCGCGCGCGCCGCAGGCCCCGGGTCGGCTGTTCCGGTCCTCAAGCGCGCCGACTGAGGCGCGACCCGACCACGGCCGGAGCCTGGCGTGTGGACGAAGCCAACACGCGCTCGCAGGCGGCGGGGGGTGGAATGGACCGAAGAAAACATCCGGAATCGGAGCCTGGGTGCTGACGTCAGCGCCGGGGCTTGGGGCCCGTCTTCTGTCGTCGTGAAACCTTGTTGTACTGCCCGCGCCGCCTGCCGACATCCTGGAATGCGACCGGCCGCGTGGGCATGGTTCTGACGATGTTGCTCTGCCGTCCGGCCTCGGCGCCTGCCCGCTCGCTTTGGGAAGCGGGCCCGACGACGATGACCTGACGTTGCATCACCAAAAGTGATGAGCAGCCTACTCACAATCGCTGCTCACTGCCACGTTCTCGTCGACCTCGAACGCGCACGTCCGAGTAAAATGAGAAAAATCAAATACTTACAACGGAAACGTGGCAAGCAGCATTATAGGGGCTAAAGCCCGCAAGGCCGCCCCAGGGACTGCCCGCAGTGCCACGAGGGCCCCGGCGCCCCCCAAACCACGCTCGACGCCCGGGACGGCACCGGTCAAGCCGGCCGTGCCGCCGCCCGCGCCGCCGCCCGCGCCGGTCATGCCGGCCCAGGTCCGTCAACTGACTGTCGACGAGGGCTCCGCCGGACAACGGCTGGACAACTTCCTCATCCGCGAACTCAAGGGCGCGCCCAAGACGCTGGTCTACCGGATCATCCGGTCCGGCGAGGTGCGCATCAACAAGGGTCGCTGCAGCGCGGACTCGCGGCTGGAAATCGGCGACATCGTGCGCGTGCCCCCGGTGCGGCTGGCGGAGAAACCCGCCGAGCAGGCCGCCGCCGTCCCCGCCCGCGAGTTCCCCATCGTCTTCGAGGACGAGCACCTGATCGTCATCGACAAGCCGGCCGGCGTGGCGGTGCACGGCGGCTCGGGCGTGAGCTTCGGCGTGATCGAACAGCTGCGCCGCGCGCGGCCGCAGGCGAAGTTCCTGGAGCTGGTGCACCGGCTGGACAAGGAGACGTCCGGCCTGCTGATGATCGCCAAGAAGCGCGGCGCGCTGACGCACCTGCAGGACCAGTTGCGCGACCGCGAGACCGGCAAGACCTACGCGGCGCTGGTCGCCGGCACCTGGCCGAAGGGCAGGAAGGTCGTCGATGTCCCGCTGCTGAAGTTCGTCGGCAGCGACGGCGAGCGCTGGGTGAGGGCGGTGCCCGATCCCCAGGATCCGCAGCTCGACCAGGCCAAGCGGTCGATCAGCCTGGTGAAGGTCGTCGAAAGTTGTCCAGGCGCCGGCAAGGGCGCCGAAGGCGGCGACCCCGGCGGCTACAGCCTGCTCGACGTCACGATCAAGACCGGCCGCACACACCAGATCCGGGTCCACCTGGCCCATGAAGGCCACCCGATCGTCGGCGATCCCAAGTACGGCGACTTCGAGGCCAATCGCGCACTGGCCCGGGGCGCGTTGCGCTTCGACCGGATGTTCCTGCATGCGCGCGCGCTGCGCGTCGTGCATCCGGCGACCGGCGAGACCTTGACCCTGGCGGCGCCCTTGCCGCCGGAGTGCGAGAAACTCCTGGCCGCGCTGCGCCGCCCGGCGCCCTGACGACTTTCCGCGGATCCCCATGCCTCAACGCTTCGACCTGATCGTGTTCGACTGGGATGGCACCCTGTTCGACTCCACCGCGCTGATCGTGCGCTGCATGCAGGCCGCGGCCGCCGACCTCGGCCTGGAGCCGCCGTCGCGCGAGAACGCCGCCTACGTCATCGGCATGGGCCTGATCGAGGCGTTGCAGTACGCGCTGCCGGGCCTGGACCCGGCGCGCTACCCGGAACTCGGCCAGCGCTACCGCCATCATTACTTCGCGTCGGCGCACGAGGTGACGCTGTTCGACGGCGTGCCCGACCTGCTTCGCGACCTGAAGGCGCGGCACCATTGGCTGGCCGTCGCGACCGGCAAGAGCCGCCGCGGGCTGGACGAGGCGCTGGCCGCCGTCGACATGAGGACGCTGTTCGACGGCACCCCCACCGCGGACGAGACCGCCGGCAAGCCCAATCCGCAGATGCTGCTCGAACTGATGCGCGAGTTCGGCGCCGAGCCGGACCGCACGCTGATGATCGGCGACACGACGCACGACCTGCAGCTGGCGCGCAATGCCGGCTGCCCGGCGGTGGCGGTCACCTACGGCGCGCACGAGCACGAATCGCTGCGTGGCTTCGAGCCGCTGCTGGTCGCGCACGACGTGCCGACGCTGCGCGAGTGGCTGCTGGCCCACGCGTGACCGCCTGCCGATCCGTTCCCGATCACCCTCCGACCCTTCCTGCCTTGCGGATCCCTTGCGAATGACGCCCGAGCCCGACCTGCCCCCAGTGCCGCTGTGCGCCTCCTCCGAGCTGGAGGAGCGTGGCCGCGCGCACACCTTCGACGTGCTGCAGTTCCGCCAGCCGGCCTCGGCCTTCGCGCTGCGCTTCGACGGCGAGGTCGTCGGCTACCTCAACCGCTGCGCGCACGTGCCGACCGAGATGGACTGGCAGGAGGGCGAGTTCCTCGACAGCAGGAAGGAATACATCATCTGCAGCATCCACGGCGCGGTGTACCACCCGCGCGATGGACGCTGCGTGACCGGCATGTGCGGCCGTTTCGGCCTGACCAAGCTCGACGTGCGCGAGCAGGACGGTCAGGTCTTCTGGTATCCCTCGCGCGACACGCGACCCGTGTTCGAGGATTGAGTTTCGAGGATTGAATGAACCCCAACGACGACCCCGGCGCCGGCAGCGACCTGCCGCGCCCGATCCCCGACGCGACGGCGCGCCCGGAAGACATCCTGAAGGCCACGGCGCCCGCCGCGTCCGCGCCGTCCGTCCCGCCCGCGCCGTCCGCACCGGCGGCGCCCGGCCGCTACGAGCACGTGATCGAGCAGTTCGCGCATGACTACCTGCGCGACCGCCGCAGCGACCGGCGCTGGAAGACCTTCTTCCGGCTGATCTGGGTGTCGGTGCTGCTGCTGTTCATCTGGTCGATGTTCTCGGCGAAGCACCATGGCGGCGCGACGACCGGGCCGCACACCGCGCTGGTCGAGGTGCGCGGCGAGATCGCGCCCGACACCGAGGCCAGCGCCGAGCTCATCAACGCCGCGCTGAAGGCCGCGTTCGAGGACCCCGGCTCGCAGGCGGTGGTGCTGCGAATCAACTCGCCGGGCGGCAGCCCGGTGCAGTCGGGCATCGTCAACGACGAGCTCAAGCGCCTGAAGGCCCTGCACAAGAAGAAGGTCTACGCGGTGGTCGAGGAGATCTGCGCCTCCGGCGCGTACTACATCGCCGCGGGCGCGGACGAGATCTACGTCGACAAGGCGTCGGTGGTGGGCTCGATCGGCGTGCTGATGGACGGCTTCGGCTTCACCGAGGTGATGAAGAAGGTCGGCGTCGAGCGCCGCCTGATGACGGCGGGCGAGAACAAGGGGATGCTGGATCCGTTCTCCCCGGTCACGCCCAAGCAGCAGGCCTATGCGCAGGCGATGCTGGACCAGATCCACCAGCAGTTCATCGCGGTCGTGCGCGAGGGCCGCGGCACGCGCCTGAAGGAAACGCCGGAGATGTTCTCGGGCCTGTTCTGGAACGGCGAGCAGGCGATCCAGCTGGGCCTGGCCGACGGCGCCGGCAACCTCGACTACGTCGCCCGCGAGGTGGTGAAGGCCGAGGACGTCGTCGACTACACGCCGCGCGACAACGTCGCCGAACGCATCGCCAAGCGTTTCGGGGCGGCGATGGGCGAGGGCGCGGTCAAGGCGATGCGGTCGACGATGTCGATCCGCTGATCCGGCGATCCGCTGATCCGCTGATCCGCTGATCCGGAGATTTGATCTCCGGCGATCCGATCTCCGGCGGAAGAGGACTACGGCACGGCATCGATGCCTCGCGTCGCCAGGCGGCGCGCGGCCGATGCGCGACCCGGCGCGTGAGGCGCCGGGCGCCTGACTGTCCGATACCGAAGGAGAACTTTCCATGACGATTCCATCGCTGCCGACCTCGATGGTCGAAGACGATCCTGCTCAGCAGGCGCAGCAGTTCATAGAGGCGGTCTTCAGCCAGTCGACCCTGCACTTCGAGATCGGCGGGGAGTGGGTCGACTTCGACACCGCGCGTCTCCTGGCGGTGTTGGACGACCCGCAGGAATCCCTGCTCCGGCAGACGATCTCGAACGCGTTCCTGCCAGGCAACGACGATGAGGTCCAGGCGGCCCAGGCACGGGCGGAGCTGATCTTGGGCGAGGCAGTCAAAGCCGACCCGGCCGTCGCGGCGGGCTGGTCGCCGCCCAACGTCCCGATGTCGCCCGAGCAGGGCCACGCGGTGCTCTGATCCCCCGCCGGTCCGGGGAGCGACACGACGACCGGCTTGCGCCTGCCGGTCCTCCTGTCCGTGAGGGGAATGCCTGACAATGGGCGGTCGACCCAGCCATTGCCGCAGGCGCGCCTCCCGCGCATCGCGGCAGCGCCGCCAGGCCTGTTCACACTCCCTGCTCCCAGGACTGTTTCCATGAACATTGCCTCCCGCGGCACCGTGCTGGCGCTGCTTGCCCTGCTTTCCCTTCTGCTCGCGGCTTGCGCCTCGTCCACGACACGGACGGCGCCGGCTTCCTCCCGGATCGAGCCCGAATTCGTCCTGCTCGGCGAGCTGCACGATAACCCCGACCACCACCGCGCCCGCGCGGAGCAACTGCGACAACTGATCGCGCAGGAGCCGAAGACGATCGTCGTGTTCGAGCAGTTCTCGCGCAGCGAGGATGCCGCCGTGGCGGCGGCGCGCAAGGCGACGCCGGGCAACGTGGACGCCGTCATCGACGCGGCGAAGTTCGACCGCCAGGGCTGGCGCTGGCCGCTGCATCGGCCGCTGTTCGACGTCGCGTTGCAAGCCGGCGCGGAAGTCCGAGGCGGCAACATCGATCGCGACCAGATCCGCAGGATCGTCCGCGAGGGCGACGCCGCCTGGCCGGCCGATCTGCTCGCGCTGCGCGATCGTGTCGCGTGGCAGGGCGCGCAGCAGGACACGCTGCGCAAGGACATCCAGGACGGCCACTGCGGGGCCATGCCGGAGGCGATGCTGCCCGGCATGGTCCAGGCGCAGCGCGCGCGCGACGCCGCGATGGCGCAGGCCATGCTCGACGCGCGGAAGTCGGGCGCGAGACGCGTCGTGCTCATCGCCGGGAACGGCCATGTGCGACGCGATGTCGCCGTGCCGGTCTACCTGCAGGCGGCCGGCGTGCCGGCGTCGGACATCGACGCCATCGCGTATCTGGAGCCCGGCGGCGCCACGCCCGCCGGCGGCTACGACCGCGTCGAGCGCGCGCCCGCGCCGTCGCGTGAGGATCCGTGCGCGCAGTTCAAGCGCTGATCAGACCGCGGACGGAACGGCGATCCGGCTGAAAACGCCGGGGTCGAACGAGGTGCCCTGATTCAGGTAGGCGCCTGCCTGTCGCGAGTTGGACGGTGACCGCGCAGCTGCAGCTGTCGCTCATGCCGGTGCGCGAGCGCCAACCCTCCGGGCCTTGACCAAGCGTTTGCATGGGACGACCGCCGTGGAAGCGCCGCGGACGGCGTCGGCATGTGCACCGCGGCGCGCTCGCGCCGCAGCCATCACCTGAAGGAGTGTCCGTGATTCAGCCCGCCAATCCACCCGCCGGCGCCGCCGATGCCGCGCGCGGCTATCTCTGGGCCAGCGGCAGGGGGACATGGCAATTCAAGCCCGTCGTCGGCGCACGCACCCTGCAGATCTTCCAGGAGACCGCCGGCAGGACCTATGCCGCGGGCGATCTGACATTCAGTCGGGCCAACGCTGCCGACCTCCGCATCGATCTGCCCGGGACGCATCACCACCTGCTGCTCGAAGACTGGTATGCGGACCCGTCCTGGCAGCTGGACAAGATCCAGTACAACAACGGCTCGAATCAGGCGTTGCTGAACCGGACCGCGCCCTGGGTGCGCCTGTCCGAGCTGGTGAGCGGGGATCGTCGCCTCGATCTGCCCCTGCGGGACGCGGCCAGCGAGCCCCTCGGGAAAACGGTGTCGGCCGACGACGAGCGCGAGACTGGCGCATCGCGATCGCCGCCTGCCTTCAAGGCGAAACCAGGGGGCGAGTTCACGCACGGTGACGACCGGGACAACACGATCTTCACCCGTACTGGCCCGGAACGGATCTTCGCGGGTGCCGGCGACGATCGGATCGTGGTCGCCCATCGCAAGCCCGGCCAGCTGCCGCCGGACAACAAGTACATCCGCGGCGGCCCCGGGAACGACACGGTGGACTACAAGACCGCCTTCGATTCGCCCGACGTCGGCATCACGGTCAAGCTGAAGGAGCGCACGGTGACCTGGGGCACGTCCGGACACGACCGGGTCGTCAATATCGAGAACATCAGTGGCACCGTTGCCGCCGATCACTTCGAGGGCAATGCCGGAAACAACGTCATGACCGGGTATCACGGCAACGACGTCTACCTCGTGACGCGGGGCGGCGGCCGGGACGTGATCGTCGATCAGGATGCGACGGCGGACCATGTCGACACGCTCCTCTTCGAGCAGGGACTGCGGCGCGAAGACCTGCGCGTCAGCGTCGCGGGCGACGACGTGGTGATCGAGGTGCTCGCGGCGGGGGGCGGGATCGATACCGTGACCACCATCCAGAACGGCGTCCGGAAGGCGTCCGCGATCGAACGGTTCCAAATGCACGACGGCACGACCTATGCATGGTGGGAACTGGCGGAGCGGCCGCCCCTCGCCTCGACAGCGATGGCCGACGAGCCGGCCCCGAGTCTCGTCCCGGGCGACGGTCGCAGGACGACCTACCGCGGCACGGACGGCAACGACCTGATCGCGGTCGGCGCCCTGCACGACAAGGTCCTGGCGGGAGGCGGCGACGACCGGATCCGGGTGGATCACGCCTACGCGCTTGGGGCGCCGCAGAACAAGGAGATCCAGGGCGGTGCTGGCAACGACACGGTGGATTACCACGGCGCGTTCGGAGACGGCGGCGGCATCCACGCGACGCTGGACACGCAGACCCTGACCTGGGGCCAGGGTGGGGAGGATCGTCTGATCGGCATCGAGAACGTCGTTGGAACCGACGATGCGGACTGGTTCAAAGGCGACGCGAAAGACAATCGGATGACCGGCCACCGCGGCGGCGACACGTACCTCGTGACGTTCGGAGGCGGAAAGGATGAAATCGTCGACCACGACGACACGCAAGGCAACGTCGATACGCTGCGTTTCGACGAGGGCATCCGACCGGATCTGCTGCGCTATCGGGTGGAGGGCCCCGACCTGGTGATCCAGCTCCTGCTCGAGGACGGCCGATACGACACCCGGGTGACCATCTGCAACGGAGCCCAGGGCGATTTCGCGATCGAGCGGTTCGTTCTGGCCGACCGGACCGAGTTCCAGATGAACCTGTTGAGTGAATTGCCCTTCAGCGTGCTCGGCTGAACGCCGTCCGGCCGACGCTCAGGCCAGCACCACCTCGACGCCGCGGCGTCGCAGCTCGCCGACGATGCCGTCGTCGGCCTCCTTGTCGGTGATCAGCATGTCGATCTGCTCGACCGGCGCGATCACCGACAGGTTGCGCTTCATCAGCTTGGACGCGTCCGCGACCGCGACGATCTGGCGCGCGATCTTCATCATCTGCGCGTTCAGCTGCGCCTCCAGCAGGTGCGGCGTCATCAGGCCGATCTCCGGGTCCAGGCTGTCCACGCCCAGGAACAGCCGGTCCGCGTAGAGGCTCTGCAGCGCCGTCACCGCCTGCGGGCCCGACAGCGAGTACGAGTTCTGCCGCAGCAGCCCGCCCGGCATGATCACGTTGACGCCCGGCACCGTCGCCAGCAGCACGGCGATGTTGAGCGCGTTGGTGATCACGTTCAGCGACTGCAGCCGCAGGCCGCGGATCTGCTTGGCGATCTCCTCCGTCGTCGAGCCGGAGTCCAGCAGGATGGTCTCGCCGTCGCGGATCAACTTCGCCGCCTCGACGGCGATGCGCACCTTCTGCTCGTGGTGCAGCTTCTGCTTGACGCTGATCGGCACCTCCTCGGTGTCGCGATGCGCCAGCGCGCCGCCGTGCGTGCGCAGCAGCGCGCCGGTCGAGGCCAGCGCGTTCAGGTCGCTGCGGATCGTGACGACCGAGATGCCGAAGCGCTCGGCCAGCTCCTCCACCGTCACCTTGCCCTGCGCCTGCACCTGCTCGCGGATCAGCCGCCGGCGCTCGTCGATCAGCAACGCGGCGTCAGGCTTCTCGGCCTTGTCGGCGGTGGCGGTGGTCATGGTGGTCATGGGAAGCGGAAGCGATGAACTTTCGAATGATATCGATCCAGCAAGGTTCGCAAGCGCCGGTCCGACCCTCACGCCGTCGGCCGGACGACGCCCTCTCCCGCTTGCGGGAGCGGGTGGGGGTGGGGGTGAGGGCCAGCGGCCGTTGCAGGCCGGAGCTGCACGCCGACGAGCCGGGCCGCGTACATGGCCGCGCCCATCTCCGGACCGAAGCGCGGCACGATCAGCCCGGCGCCAGGGACCTCGCGCGCGAGCGCCAGCCGCAGCGCATCGGTGACGGTGGCGCCCGCTTCGAAGACGCCGCCGGTGTAGGAGACCGGCACCTGGGCGTCCACCGGCAACGCGAGCTGCCGGGCGATGGCGCCCGCGAGCGCGGCGAGCTCGTCGCCCGCGCGGACCAGCAGCGCGGTCGCCTGCGCGTCGCCGTCGGCGGCCGCCGCGGACACGAGCCGCGCGAACTGCGCGAGCCGGCTGCGCGCCGCGTCGCCGTTGATCGCCGCGCAGAGGTCCAGGTCATGCGCGAGCTGGAAGTGTTCCCGCACGAGCCCGAGCAGCGGTCCCGGCGCGGCGCGGCCGTCGGCCATGCGCGAGAACAGCGCGAGGCCTTCGCGCGCCAGCCAGTAGGCCGAGCCTTCGTCGCCGAAGACTTCGCCCCAGCCGCCCGAGCGCGCGCCGCGGCCCTGCCATTCGCCGTAGGCGATCGAGCCGGTCCCCGCGACCAGGCTGATGCCGTCGTCGCCGCCCAGCGAGCCGGCCCAGCTGCAAACCATGTCGTTGCCGATGACCGCGCGCGGGAGCGCGCCGGCGAGCAGGCTGTCGAAGTCGGCGATCAGGGCGCTGTCCTCGCCGTGCGCCGGCAGACCGGCGAAGGCGGACGTCACCTGGGCCGGCGTCACGCCGGCCTGCTTCAAGGTCTCGACCACGCCGTCGCGCAGCAGCGCACGCAAGGCGCCGAAGCCGATCTCCAGGTAGTAGCTGGTCGTCGTGGTGTGGCGGGCGAGCAGCTGGCCGTCGCCGTCCAGCAGCAGGAAGGAGGTCTTGGTGCCGCCGCCGTCGATGCCGAGGAAGACCGGGCGGTCGGCGCTGATGTCGTGGGGACCGAGGGTGGCGGGAGTCATGAGCGGTTCAGTGGGCGGGTCTGAGGTCGGCGCGATGCCGGGTCCGTGGAGCGGGCGCGGGTCGACTCAAGGCGCCGGCGCGGCGAGCGGATGGATGATGACGCCGCTGACGACGCGCGTCACGGTGCCCGAGGCGCTCGGATTGTCCGGCGTGATGCCGAGCTTGAGCGAAGCCAGCAGGGCCAGGCACTGCGCGAAGACCAGCGCCACCGGCGCCAGCGCCAGGTCGGGCGCGTTCACCGGCAGGTCGAGCAGCACGTCGTCCGCGGCCAGCGCGTCCTCGGCGTTCAGCGCCGAGGTGCTGAGCGCGACGATGCGGCCGCGACCCTGGCGGCGCAGCTCGCGCAGCAGGTCCAGGTCGTAGCGCCGGGTGTAGCTGTCGTTGGACAGCACAATCAGCACCAGCGTGCGGTCGTTCAGCACCGTCTTCGGGCCGTGGCGGAAGCCCAGCGGCGAATCGGCCAGCGCGACCAGGCGGCCGTCGCTCAGCTCCAGCACCTTCAGCGCGGCTTCCTTCGCCAAGCCCTGCAGGCCGTTGCTGCCGAGCACGACGACGCGCTCGAACGGCTGCGCGTTCAGCGCGTCCAGGCGCCCGGCCTCGGTGGCCAGCAGCTGGCGCGCCGCGTCGCCGAGCGTCTGCGCCGACGGGAGCGCCAGGCCGAAGGCCCAGGCCGCGGCCAGCAGCATGCCGGTGAAGCTCGAGGTCATCGCGAAGGCGCGGTCATGCGTCTCGTCGGGCAGCAGCAGCACATGAGCCCGGTCGCGCCCGCCGAGCCGGCGTGCCAGCGTGCCGTCGGCCGCGCAGGTGACCGCCAGGTGATGGCACGCGTCGACGGTCGCGTCGGCCAGCTCCACGGCCGCCAGGCTCTCCGGGCTGTTGCCCGAGCGGGCGAAGGACACCAGCAGCGTCGGCACGCCCGGCTGCAGGCACTGCGCCGGGTTGGAGACGATGTCGGTGGTGGCGATCGCCTCGACGCGCAGGCCGGGCTTCGCGCCCAGCTGCTGCAGCAGCGCCGGGGCCAGGCATTGCCCGATGAAGGCCGAGCTGCCCGCGCCCGTCAGCACGATGCGCAGGTCCGGCAGCGCCAGCAGCGGCTGCAGGAAAGCGTCGATCGCCTCGCGTCGCGATTGCACCAGCGCATGCACCGTGCGCCAGACCTCGGGTTGCTGGGCGATCTCGCGCGCGGTGTGCGGCGCGCCGCGGCGGGCGAGTTCGGCGGTTTCGAAGTTGAGCAGGCTCATCGTGACGGGTCTTGTTTCATGGGAAAGGGCCGGAGGTCGAAGCGGTTCAGGTCGTCACGCGTTCTGGCATCCGGACGTTCGGGCGTTCTTGCGCTCTGTCGTTCTGTCGTTCTGTCGTTCAAGCGGCGCAGGCCGCGAGGTACGGACGCAGCGACTGCGCGGCGCCGTCGCGCAGCAATTCCGCGGGGCGGTTGCGCAGGCGGCCCTCGCGGATCGCGTCGTACTGGCGCGGCAGGAACTGGCTGAGCAGCGTCAGCGGCGGCGGTGAATGTTCCAGCCGGTCCAGCAGCGCCGCGCAGGCGGTCTGCACCTTCGGATGCGCCCAGTAGTAGCGGATGCGGTCGCTCAGGCTGTAGGCCAGGTCGACCTGCAGGCGCGACGGGTCCTGGTAATAGGGCGCCCAGTGGCCGGGCTCCGCGCGCATCACGCCGAGCACCGTGTCGACCAGGTTGTCCTGGCCGGCCTGCGGGCCCAGCCACTCGCGCTCGACGGCGGCCAGGGCCCACAGCGTCTCGCGCAGCGCGAAGGTCGCGCCCGGGCCGACCTTGAGGATCGCGAAGTGGTCGCGCGCGAGTTGCGCCAGGCGCTCGGGCGTCTGGTAGTCGGTCGAGTGCGCCTCGAAGACCAGGCCCGGCTGCGAGGCGATGAACGCGCTCAGCGCGCGCGCCTTCTCCGGCTGGTAGTCGATGACCTTGTGGTGGTCGAACTCGACGCCCGGCTGCACGACCATCGCGATCACGCGGTCCCAGGCCGCATCGAGGCCCGACTTCGCGAACGCCTCGCGGTGCAGCGCCAGCGTCGCGCCGGCCGCCTCGGGCGAGGTCACCGCGAGATCGTCCAAGTCCTCATGCGCGCCGCCCGGCACCGGCACCTCGGTGCCGATGACGTAGACCGGCGGCTCGCCGCGGTCGGGCGTGTCGCGCCAGGCGGCCTCGGCGGCCAGGCACAGCCGCACCGCACGGGCGGCGATCTCGGCTTCGGACAGCGGCACCGGATCGTCCGCGCAGGACATCGAGCAATCCAGGTGGATCTTGCGGAAGCCGGCCGCGACGTACTGCGCCACCATGACCTCCGCCTTGGCCATCGCCTGCGCCGCGGGCTGCTTGCGCCAGGCGTTCGGACCGAGGTGGTCGCCGCCCAGGATCAGCAGGTCGGTGTCGACGCCCTCGGCCTTCGCGATCGCCTCGACGAAGCGGCGGAAGTCGACCGGCGTCATGCCGGTGTAGCCGCCGTCCTGGTTGACCTGGTTGGAGGTGGCCTCGATCAGCGCGGGGCGGCCGAGCGCGCCGCACTCGCGCAGCGTCGCGGCGATGACGACGGGATGCGCCGAGCACATCGAGGGGATGCCGATGGCCGGCGTGTCGGCGCCGGGCGCCGACTGCTTGTGGCGCCGCACGAGATCGAGCATGAGCTTCAAGGGGAGTCCTTCCTGTCGAGTAGGCGGGTACGGGATCGCCGGTGGGGTCGGGTGTTGACGTCACCGGCTGATCGCGCCGCTGGTGGGGTGTTCAAGGGGTGTTCAAGGCGTCCGTGAGGAGGGCGACGTCTTGGCGTCGCCCTCGGGTTGCAGGGCCAGCAGCAGCGCGGCGAGCAAGGCCAGCGCGACGCCCGCCAGCTTGAAGCCGCCGGGGGTGGCGCCGCTCATCGCCATCGAGGCGAGCGCCGTCAGCAGCGGGGCGCCGGCGTTGACCAGCGGCGAGACGACCAGCGCCTTGCCGTAGCGGAAGGCGTAGACCAGCGTGAGCGCGCCGATCGCGTTGAGCACCTGGATCACGGCGGCCAGGCCGGGGCCGTCCCAGCCCCAGGGGATGGGCTTGGAGAAGTCCGTCATCCACAGCGCCGCCGGGATGCACAGCAGCGCGCTGACGGTCATGTAGAAGAAGATGCTCTCCGCGCTGGCGGCGTTGTTGGCGGTCTTCAGGAAAAAGGCCTGCAGGCCCCAGGCGGCCATCACGACGACGGCCAGCGCGAACCACAGTCCCAGCGCCTGGCTCTGCTGGCCGGGCTGGTAGTCGAACAGCGGCAGTGCGAACAGCGCCAGCACGATGCCGGCGACGCCGAGCTTGCCGGTACGCTCGCGCAGCAGTCCGAAGGACAGCGCGATCGTCACCCCCGGCGACAGCGACACGATCGGGAAGATCAGGTAGGCGGGACCGGACTCGACCGCGCGGAACAGCAGCATCTGCCCGCCCGCGCCCAGAAGTCCGACCGTCAGGCCCTGGATCACGGCGCGGCGGTCGCGCTGCAGCTTCCAGCCAGCGCGCGCCAGCACGAACACGGCCGGCGGGATCATCGTCAGCGCCCACACGACGTAGACCAGCGTGTCCGGGAAGCCGCGTTCGGAAGACAAGCCCGTCAGCGCGCCCCACGCACCCCAGAACAGGGTCGTGACAAGCGCGTAGGTCAGCCAATGTCGTTGCATGGAGATCGCTTTCTTTCTTGGAGGGGTCTCGACGGCCCAGTGGGAAGCGGAGATCGTCGGAAGCTTTCGAACGAAAGAATAGGGTAAGGAAACCGGAAACACAACGGAAGAAACCGTGACAGGCTCCCAACAGGCGCATTTCGCGGGAAAACCCGGACGAATCAGGCGCTGTCGAGGTGCGTTGGTGAGAATGTGTAGCTCGAATTCTTTCGACCGTCATCAATTCGAAAGAATAAACGTCGGTAAAAACGATATGCGAAATTAATCGAAAGACTACGTAGACTTGCGCCAAGCCGGTCGAGGTCCAGGACTGGCAGCGGACAAGCCAACAAAAGGAACCTGAGATGCGAGCTCCCCTGTCCTCCCTCCTGAATGCCGCGGTGTTGAACGCCGGATGGGCGCCGCGGCCCGTGGCCGCAGCGGCGGCGATCGCCGCCTTGACTTTCATGGGCGTGGCCCAGGCCCAGGTCCAGCCGCCAGCGGCCGCCGCCTCGGCACCCGCGACGACGTCCGCAGACAGCAAGGCCGATGCGAAGGCCAAGGACGCCGACCAGACGCTCGACCGCGTCGAGATCACCGGCACCCGGGCCAGCCTGCAGCGCTCGCTGAACCTCAAGCGCGCCGCTTCGGGCGTGCAGGACAGCATCAGCGCCACCGAGCTGGGCCGCTTTCCCGACGACAACGTGGCCGACTCGCTGAGCCACATCACCGGCGTGTCGATCTCGCGCACCGCCGGCGGCGAAGGCCAGAAGGTCAGCGTGCGCGGCCTGGGTCCCGAATACACGCTGACGACCTTCAACGGCCGCATCCTCGCCACCGACGGCGAAGGCCGCGACTTCGCCTTCGACGTGCTGCCCTCGGACATCATCAGCGGCGCCGACGTCGTGAAGTCCGCGCAGGCCTCGGTGATGGAAGGCGCGATCGGCGGCCTGGTGAACCTGCGCTCGGCCAGCCCCTTCGACCAGCCCGGCCAGCACGGCATCCTGCGTGTCGAGGGCGACCGCAACACGATGTCCAAGCTCAACGGCGGCAAGGTGTCGGCCACCTACAGCAACACCTTCGGCAAGGAACTGGGCGTGCTGTTCGGCGTGGTCTACGCCGACCGCAAGGTCCGCACCGACACCGCCGGCAACGACGGCGGCTGGACGCGCAACCCCATCTCCGACCCGGCCGCCAACTGGACCGGCAACGCCTGGGGCGGCAACATCGACCCGAACGGCAACGGCGTGCTGGACAAGGACGAGGAAGGCCTGATCGGCCCGGGCCAGTTCCGCGTCGGCACCATCCAGGAACAGAAGAAGCGCACCGCGCTCTCCGGCAAGGTCGAATGGCGTCCGAGCGATGCGCTCAAGGTCACCGTCGACGGCATCAAGACGCGGCTGAACTCGCCGCAGGTGGGCTACCAGCAGTCGTTCTACACGCTGTTCGCGCCGGGCCGCTGGTCCAACATCAAGACCGAGAACGGCGTCGTCACCGGCTTCACGATGGACAGCGCCAATCCGGACAACCAGCTCAATCCCGAGCTGCTGAACCTGACCACGCACCGCGTCGTCGACAGCGCCGTCTACGGCCTCAACGCCGAGTGGAAGGCCACCGAGACGCTGAAGTTCAACGGTGACGTCTACCAGTCGACGTCCAAGCGGCATTCGGGCGGGCAGGACACCTACACGGTGCTGCGCATGAACCAGCCCAACGTGACGACGGTGAACCTGACCGGCTCGCAGGTGCCCGACATCAAGACCACCTTCGCCGACGGCCGCGACCTGATCGCCGGCCTGGCCAGCGGCGCCTTCGGCCCGAGCGACTTCAACACCCACTACCTGGGCCTGAGCGGCGACAACATCGACGACAAGATCCGCGGCCTGACGCTGAATGGCGCCTGGACGGTGGACCGCTTCAACGTCGACCAGATCCAGTTCGGCGTGCAGGCCACGCGGCGCGACAAGAACCGCGACCTGGTCGACAACGCGATCAACGGCGGGGAGAACTACTACTCCGGCACCAACGCGATCAACGTCGGGCAGCTCGGCGGCAACGTGCTCAACGAGCACCTGACCCCGCCCAACTTCATGAACGGCGTCAGCGGCAGCTTCCCGCGCTCGTTCCTGGGCTTCGACGTGCCCAACTACCTGGCGGCGCTGCAGGCCTACAACGGCAAGCCGCGTCCGGACGGCGGCACCTACGACTTCAGCAATGCCGGACCGGTCTGGAATCCACTGCAGAGCTACCGCGTGCGCGAGAAGACGACCTCGTTCTTCGTCGAGGCGGATCTCTCCGGCGAGCAGTGGAACGCGGACATCGGCGTGCGCCTCGTGAAGACCAAGACCACGGCCAAGGCCTGGGATGCCAAGATCGCCAGCCTGACCGAGAACGGCCCGTTCAACTACACCGCCGTCTACGCCGATCCGACCGAGATCAGCCAGAACGCCGAGTACACCTACGGCCTGCCTTCGGCCAACTTCGTCTGGCACTTCACCGACGCGCTGCAGCTGCGCCTGGGCGCGGCCAAGACGATGGCGCGGCCGTCGGTCGAGCAGCTCGCGCCGACCAGCACCACGGCCAGCGTCGCCTGGGGCGACTTCACCCAGGTCTTCGGCGGCAACGCCGATCTGAAGCCCTACAGCGCCAAGCAGTACGACGCCTCGCTGGAGTGGTACTACGCGCGCAACTCGGCGCTGACCTTCGCGGTGTTCCAGAAGGACATCAAGAACCAGATCACCACCAGCTGGGAGACCGGCGTCGACATCGGCGTGCCGGGCCATCTGTTCAACGTGATGAAGCCGATCAACGGCGACAAGGCCAAGGTCCGCGGCATGGAGATCGGCTTCCAGCACCTGTGGGACAACGGCTTCGGCGTGCGGGCGCAGTACACGCGCAACCGCTCGGACAGCTGGGTCGGCGGCGAGAAGCGTCCGCTGGAAGGCATCGCGCCGGCGACCTCGTCGCTGGGCCTGCTGTACGAGAAGGGCCCGTGGAGCGTCAGCGCCACGGCCGACCACACCGACGACTTCGTGTCGGCGATCAACGTGATCGGCCCGGGCTTCAACGAGCGTGCCAAGGCCATCACCTGGCTGACCGCGCAGGCGGCCTATGAAGTCAACAAGTGGCTGCGGATCTCCATCGAGGGCCGCAACCTGACCGACGCCAAGCAGGAGTACACGCTGGGCGACGGCAACATCACCTTGCCGCAGGGCTACAACCGCTGGGGCCGGGCCTTCACGCTCGGGGCGAGCATCAAGTTCTGACGCCGCGCTGATCGAAGAAGAAAAACAGACGAGCAAGGCAAGCAAGACAAGCAAGCAGGACAGACGGGAGACGCCGGACTGGGCCATCCAGCCGGCGTCATCCGGTCGCCGTATTCGAATCGGGATGTTCTTGAGAGGACGTTGGGCGTTCCACAACAAGCAGGCCGCGTTGCCGGCCGCATCCCAGGAGAACTCATGAAACGATCGCTGATCCGTTCGATGGCCACCGGCCTCGCCACCGCCGCCGCATTGGCGTTGGGCCTCACCGCCGCGAGCGGCGCGCAAGCGCAGTCGTGGTGGAAGCCCGGCGTGAACACGACCTGGCAGTGGCAGCTGACGGGCACGCTCAACACCGGCTACAACGTGGCCGTGTACGACATCGACCTCTTCGACACGACCGCGCAGACGATCGCCGGATTGAAGGCGCAGGGCCGCAAGGTCGTCTGCTACTTCTCCGCCGGCAGCTCGGAGAACTGGCGCGCCGACTTCGGCAGCTTCAACGCCGCCGACATGGGCAAGGCGCTGGACGGCTGGGCCGGCGAGAAGTGGCTGGACACCCGCTCGGCCAACGTGCGCGCGGTGATGCTCAGCCGGCTGGACCTGGCGGTGTCCAAGGGCTGCGACGGCGTCGAGCCGGACAACGTCGACGGCTACACCAACGCGACCGGCTTCCCGCTGACGGCCGCGACCCAGCTCGACTACAACAAGTACCTCGCCAACGCCGCCCACGGCCGCGGCCTGGCGATCGCGCTGAAGAACGACGTCGACCAGCTGACGCAGCTCGAGCCCTACTTCGACATGGCCGTCAACGAGCAGTGCAACCAGTACGACGAGTGCGGCGGCTACTCGGTCTTCACGAACAAGAACAAGCCCGTGTTCAACGCCGAGTACGCGTCCAAGTACAAGAAGAACACCAACGGCGCGCGCGACAAGCTCTGCACGAAGATGACCGCCGCGAAGATCCGCACGCTGGTGCTGCCGCTGGACCTGGACGACGCCTACCGCTACAGCTGCAACTGACCTTCCTCCACTGTCCTCAGTGGTTCCATTGCCGATGGTTCCACTGTTTCCACTGTTGTTGATCCAATGACCCACATGACGAGAACTCCCGTCCGCGCCGCGCTGCCGGCCCTGCTGAGCGCCGCGCTGACGGCCGTCGCGATGGCCGCCTCTTCTGGCGTCCTGGCGGCACCGAAGTCCAAGGACAACGATGGAGACCGCTACACGATGGCGGACTTCGCCAAGGTCCCGAAGATCGATTCGCACGTGCATCTGCACAACGCCGATCCGGCGTTCATCGACGCCGCGCGCCAGCTCGGCTTCAAGGTGCTGACGATCAACGTCGACTACCCGGACTTCCCGCCGCTGGACGAGCAGCAGCAGGCGGCGATCGAGCTGCGCAAGGCGCGTCCGGCGGACGTGGCGTGGGCGGTGAGTTTCTCGTCGGAGACCTCGGATCAACCAGGCTGGCTGGACGCGACGAAACAGCGCGTCGACGCCGGCCTGCGCGCCGGCGCGGTCGGCGTGAAGGTGTGGAAGAACATCGGCATGAGCCTGCGCGACAAGCAGGGCAAGCTGGTCATGATCGACGACGCACGCTTCACGCCGCTGTTCAAGTACTTCGAGGACCAGGGCATCACGATGCTGGGCCATCAGGGCGAGCCGCACAACTGCTGGCTGCCGCTGGACAAGATGACGGTCATCAACGACCGCGAGTATTTCGCGCACCATCCGCAGTACCACATGGCGCTGCATCCGGAGATGCCGAGCTGGGAGGACCAGATGGCCGCGCGCGACCGCATGGTGGCGGCGCATCCGAAGCTGAAGTTCGTCGGCATGCACATGGCCTCGCTGGAGCGCAACGTCGACGAGCTGGCCGCCTTCTTGGACCGCTTCCCGCTTGCCAAGGTCGACCTGGCCGCGCGCATCGGGCAGCTGCAGTACCAGAGCCAGCTGGACCGCGCGAAGGTGCGTGCCTTCATGATCAAGTACCAGGACCGCCTGATGTACGGCACCGACGTCTCGCAACCGCCGCAACAATCGGGGGCCGAGCTGCTGAAGGAAGTCGAGCCGGTGTGGCGCATGCACTGGCGCTACTTCAACACGGAGGAGTCGTTCAAGGTGTCCGATCTCAAGAAGCCGGTGAAGGGCCTCGGCCTGCCCAAGGTCGTCGTCGACAAGCTGTACCACCTCAACGCCGAGCGCAGCTATCCCACCGCTTGGAAGGCGGCTCAATGACCGGGCGTCGCGCCTTCCTCCAATGGCTGGGGGCGGCCCCGGTCGCGACGATCACGCCGAAGCTGGCGCTGGCCGCCACGGTCGCGTCGCCCGGCGCCGCAGCGGCGGCCCGGGCGGCCGACCTCGGGCGAGGTCATGTGCGGCTGCAGGATGAGCGGCTCTCGCTGCAATTCGATGAGCGCATGCGCAGCCGGATCGTGCGGCTCGGCGGCGCGCGTCCGCTGGCGCTGACCGGCTTCGACGCGGGTGAGCAGCTCGTCATCGCGGAATTGAAGCCCGTGGCGGCCGGCGCTGCGCTGCTCGGCGCGGAGGCGGCCGGCGCGCCGCCGGCGACGACGCCCCGGACGCTCGAGCGCTTCGCGCTGACGAGCGCGGTCCCGAGCAGCGGCGCGACGCCCTTCGGTGCCGGTCAGCGGCTGACGCTGACGGGCAAGGCCGAGGGCGCGGGATCCAGCGTTGCCGTCGAGAAGACGATGACGGTCACGCTGCTGGACGAGCACCCCGGCGTCGCGCTGATCGAGGTCGCCTTCGTCAACCGATCCGACAAGCCGCTGATGGTCCAGGGCTGGACCGTCGCGTCGCACCGCCTGCTGGCAGCGCCGCGGCATGCCGGTGGCTGGTGGACCTACTCCGGCTCGACGCACACGGACCGGCGCGACTGGATGCAGCCGGTCAAGCGCGGCTTCGAGCAGCGCAACTTCCTCGGCATGGATTCGTCCGACTACGGCGGCGGCACGCCGCTCGTGGACGTGTGGCGGCGCGACCTGGGGGTCGCGATCGGCCATCTGGACAAGCTGCCGCGCCTGGTCTCGCTGCCGGTGAAGGCGGTGGGCGAGCAGGTCGACATCGCGCTGCGCGGCGACGAGCCGCGCACGCTCGCGCCGGGCGAGACGCTGGCGCTGCCGCTGGTCTTCGTCGCGGTGCATGAGGGCGACTGCTTCGTGCCGCTGGACCGTTACCGGCGGCTGATGAACGCGCAAGGCCTGGCCGCGCCGGAGCCGCCGCGCAGCGCGCACGACTCGGTGTGGTGCGCGTGGGGCTACGAGCGCGACTTCTCGCTGGAGCGCGTGCGCGCCACGCTGCCGAAGGCGCAGGAACTGGGCCTGAAGTGGGCGGTGCTCGACGACGGCTGGCAGCGCCAGACGGGCGACTGGTTCGACATCGACCTCAAGAAGTTCCCGCGCGGCGAGGAGGACATGAAGGCGCTGGTCGCCGACATCCATGCGCGTGGCATGAAGGCGCGCCTGTGGATCGCGCCGCTGGCGGTCGCGCCGGGCAGCGACGAGCTGCACGGACACGCGGATCTGCTGCTGCTCGACCAGAACGGCGCGCCGCAGATGATCACGTGGTGGAACTGCCTCTACCTGTGCCCGGGGGCGAAGGGGACGCAGGAGCGCACGGCGGCGATGTTCCGCAAGATCATCCAGGACTGGGGCTTCGACGGCGTCAAGGTCGACGGCCAGCACCTGAACGGCGTCGCGCCGTGCTTCAACCCGAAGCATGGGCACGCGAAGCCGGAGCACTCGTACGAACACATGGCGGACTTCTACCGCGCGATGTTCGAGGCGGCGCATGCGGTGAATCCGGAGGCGGTGGTCGAGGTCTGCCCGTGCGGCACGAGCTACGCCTTCCACAACATGCCGTGGATCGACCAGGCGCCGGCCTCGGACCCGCTGTCGAGCTGGCAGGTGCGGCACAAGGGCAAGGCGCTGAAGGCGCAGATGGGGCGCTGGTCGGCGTATGCCGGCGACCACGTCGAGCTGTCGACCGGCGGCATGGACTTCGCGTCCGCGGTGGGCGTCGGCGGCGTGGTGTCGACGAAGTTCACGTGGCCGGAGGATCCGAAGCCGAAGGACTCGTTCCTGCTCACGCCGGAGCGCGAGACGCACTGGCGCAAGTGGATCACCGCGCACAACGCGAAGGGCCTGTCCGATGGCGCCTACCGGGGCGAGCTCTACGACATCGCGTTCGACAAGCCGGAAACGCACGTCGTCGAGAAGAACGGGGTGATGCACTACGCGTTCTACGCGCCCAGCTTCGACGGCACGGTGACGTTGCGTGGGCTCGGCCCGGGCGTGTGGAAGATCCGCGACTACGTGAACGGCGTGGACCTGGGCGCGGTCGACGCGGCGAAGCCGACGCTGAAGGTGAGCTTCAAGGAGAACCTGCTGATCGAGGCGGTGCTGAGCTCGGCGATCGAGCGTCCGTTGGCGCGCGCCGCGCGGCTGCCGTCGCGGCTGATCGGTCGCGATGGCTTCGCGCTGGCTTCGGCGTGGGAGGAAGCGCCGGCGCTGTTCTTCGCGCACGACTGGCGCGGTCGCCCGCTGACCGGCACGCAGTCGACGCGTGTGCAGCTGCTGCATGCGGACGGCGCGCTGCACCTGCGCTTCAGCAGCCGCTACAACGCGCTGACGACGTACGAGCGCGAGGTCTCCGCGACCGACATCTGGCCGCTGTGGGAGCGCGACGTCGTCGAGGTCTTCCTGCAGGCGCCGCAGGATGCGGGCACGGACCGCTACCGCGAGGTCGAGGTCTCGCCGAACGGCCTGACGATGGACCTGGAGGTGCGCGGGCAAGGCCGCAAGCGCTTCATCGGCGAGAGCAAGGCGCGCACGTCGGTGGACGAGGCCCACCGCATGTGGACGGCGGAACTCGTCGTGCCGATGCCGCGCGCGGCGCAGTCGCTCGACGGGTGGCGGATCAACCTGTTCCGCATCGAGGGGAACAAGGAGTCGCGGCAGTTCAGCGCGTGGAATCCGACGGGCAGTGAGAAGGCGAACTTCCATGTGCCTGCGGCGTTCGGGCAACTGCGACTGGAGCAGGCTTAATCCGTCGAGAGCTGGGGCAGCGGCGGCTGCCCCATCGCCTCAGCCAGCAGGTCCATCATGTCCTGCATGTCCCGACTCGATTCGTGCACGAAGATTCGATCCGCAACGCGTTCGGCGAGCCGAATCACGCGCTTCGCCTCTGGTTGCTCTGAGCCCGCGACCACGAGCAGACCCTGGGCGCGCCCTGCGCCGATCAGTTGCGGAGCGACTCCCAGGGTCAACACCTTTGCCTGAGCCTCCACGCGTCTTTGATTGACATGCGAGGCCACTCGGAAGTCGGTGGTCTGCAAAGCATGCAGCGCACCGTTCTTCAGCGCAAAGTCCAAGGTGAGACCTTCCTCAGGACTGAGCGCGTAGCGAGGAACGATCCTGTGGTCGTGGATGTCTTGGCCCGGCTTGGCCAGCCAGTCATGCGCGGCGAATACCGACTTCATCTCCAGGAACAGTCGAGACACGGAAGCGCGTTCCCGCTGCTCCTGGCTGCGGACGGGCTCGGCGACGACATCCAATGCCCATCGAATGGCCCGGTCATAGTCTTCTGATGTGTCGAAGGTGATGAAGCCGGCAGTTGGAGCCACCCGCAATGGGCCAACACCAGAGACGTACAGACCGAGATGAGCCGGCAGGGTCGTCAGTTCCGACGCGATGCCATCGAGGCCCTCGCGCAGCGCCTCGATATCGCAGGACGGGTCGACGGCGCTTACCTTCCGAAGGGCGGTTGCGAGATGGGCTCGCACACGCCCATTCGGCAGGAATGCGATCAGGCCGATCGCCACTCGCTCATTGCGATGGGGATACGGCACGTACTCGACGATTCGGGTGATAGCTTGTTCGCTCATAGCCAACGTTTCACGAATTCGATGCGGTCCGACGCGCGGTGCGTCTCCCAGTAATCGTAGGTGCCTTGGAGATCGACGCAACTCGCCCATGAACCCGGAGCAGACTCGACGACGCGCCTCAACCAGTCATCTGGCAAGGTCGCGATGCGTTGCAAGACCCCGAGGTCGGCCGTCACGTTCAGATGCCGCTTGAAGAAGGACCACCAGCGCGATGTCTGGCTGTCACGCAAGGCCTCGGTGTCGCCGAACGGTTCGCCGAAGCGGACCCAGGCCCGCGAGAAGTCGATTGCCAGTAGCGACTCTCCTCCGGTCAATCGAGACAGCAGGAAGTTGCCGCCATGGCGGTCGAGATTCACAAGGAACGCATCCAGCGGATAAGTCTTGGCGATCGACGCATGGTGCGCGCTGAAGAAGCGGGCAGCCTCATAGGTCGAGGGATCCTTCTTGATCTCCCTGGGGTCCGCGACGAAGCGTGAGCCGAAGGCTGGATCCTTGCCATCGCGGTACTGGAGAACTGCGAAGTCAGGCGTCCTGACACCCACGGCGCGGCACAGGTGATAGCCGACCCATTCGCAGAGGGGCAGCGTCGGGTGATCGAGGAGCCGCTTGACGGCGTAGGTGTGGCCGTCATCCGCTTTCGCGATTCGCTTGAGATCGGCGCCGCCAAAGGTGGCGTCCATCTCGTGCTCGACGTGGATGGGTAGCAGTGGGGAGTGCATGTCGTTCGGATCTGCTTCATTGCAGTTCCGACGACTCTAGATCCGCCAGGACCAGGCGCTCGCGAGGCCTGTGCCAAGCGCGCCACACGACTTTGAGTCAGTCGATACGACGTATGAGGAATTGCCATCGAGGTCGCGCTGCGGCACGCAGCGCGCTGGGCCACCTCACGCGCCCGCCGCAGCCTTCTTCGCGTCCCCCGCCTTCTTCATCGGCACTGGATCCGGCAGGTCCTTGGCCTGCAGCATGCGGGCCTGGACGACGAGCTGGTTGTGCGCGTCGAGGAATGCCGCGGCGATGACCTTGCCTTCGTTGCTGTTGGCCCAGCCCGCGCCCGCGGCGCCGCCGAGCTTGCCCAGCACCAGGCCGCCCATGCCGAGGTCGGTCACGCGCACCGAGCCCGTCGCAGCCGCGACTTGCTCCGTCGTCTCGTTGTCGGTCAGCAGCAGCGCGACCTGCGCTTCCTTGAGCTTGATGTGCTCCGCCGCGCCGACGAACTTGTTGAGCACCGGGATCATCCCGAGGATGCCGCCGACCTGGCGGCCCGCGTCCTGCTCACTGAAGGTCAGGCTCGGGATCAGCGTGTACTGGGCTTCGTAGCCCTTGCCCTTGTGCACGGTGCTGCCCTGCTGGCGGAGGATGCCGGCGTCCTTGAGCTCCTGCTCCTTGATCGTGGCCTTGAGGCCCGAGTTGCGATCGACGACGCGGAAGCAGCCGCTCTGCTGCGCGAGCAGCCGCACCAGCGGCAGCGGCGAATTCGGCAGGCCGTTGGGCGCGCTGATCGTGTAGCCGTTGGGGTTCTCCATCAGCGACAGCGTCGCGACGGGCGCGTCGCACTTCATCAGCTCCCGGTTGGCCTTGTTGGCGCCGGCCGGGCCGGCGGAGCCGGTGATCTCCGAGCTGCCGTCGCCCAGCGTCGCGCCCTGCTTGCCGCAACCGGCGAGCATCGCCACGGCGACGCAAGCGGCGATCACACCGCCCGTTCGGGGCAGGGAAGGGCCGATGGAGGCGAGGGAACGCGCGAATGCCATGGATATCTCCTGAAGAACGGCCCGGACCTTATCCCAAATGCGGGCGAACCCGGCCCCCACCGATGGGTGGCTGCGTCGCGGAATGTCGCGTCGTGACGGCAGCTTTACGGGCGGTTACCAGGGGGAGGCGAGAATCCGCCCCTTCGGTCCCCCGCGACCGCACAAGATCCCCGAGGCTTTCCTCATGAACGACAAGTCCCCGAGCCGCGCCCTCGCGTGGCTGGTGTGCGCGCTGATCGCCGCGTCGCTGTACGGCAACTACTACGTCTACGATTCCATCGGCCCCGTCGCCGACGCGCTGCAGAGCCAGCGCGGCTTCAGCGACCAGCAGATCGGTCTGCTCAACGCGATCTACAGCCTGCCCAACGTCGTGCTGATCCTCGTCGGCGGCGTGCTCGTCGACCGCTTCGGCGCCGCGCGCATGACGCTCTGGACGGCAGGGATCTGCTTCCTCGGCGCGCTGCTGACCGCGCTCAGCCCCAACTTCGCCGGCATGGCCGCAGGGCGGCTGCTGTTCGGCATCGGCGCCGAGACCTTCGGCATCGCCACGCTGGCGGCGCTGGCCCAGTACTTCGTCGGCGGCAGCGTCGCGTTGTCGATGGGCCTGGCGCTGTCCATCGGCCGCCTGGGCTCGTTCTCCTCGGACATGTCGCCGACCTGGTTCCCGCATGCCTACGCGCAAGGCTGGCAACCGCCGCTGATGATCGCCGCTGCGATGGCCGCCGCCTCGTTCGCCGGCGCGCTGGCCTACTGGGCGATGGACCGCCGCATCGCCGCCTCCGCCAAGGGCGAGATCGACAAGCAGGCGCAGCCCTTCGCCTGGCGCGACCTGCTGCACTTCGGCAAGGCCTACTGGTACCTGCTCACGCTGTGCGTGCTCTGGTACTCGGTGATCCTCGCGTTCCGCAGCACCTTCTCGATCAAGTACTTCCAGCACGCGCACGGCCTGGACCTGGCCGCGGCGGGCGCGATGAACAGCTACGTGTTCCTGGCGGCGGTCTTCGCGACGCCGGCCTTCGGCTGGCTGTGCGACCGCGTCGGACGTTATGCGCCGTTCCTCGCCTTCGGCGCGGTGCTGCTGCCGATCTCGATGGCGATGATGGCGCTGACGTCCACCAGCCTCTGGGTCTCGACCGCGCTGATCGGCGTGAGCTTCTCGCTCGTGCCGGCGGTGATGTGGCCGCTGGCCAGCAAGCTGGTGTCGCCCGCGCGCTTCGGCACGGCGATCGGGTTGATGTGGGTCGCGCAGAACGCCGGAATCGCCGGAGCCAACCTCGTCGCCGGCTGGCTCAACGACCGCGCCGGCGCGAGCGCGCAGAACCCCGCCGGCTACGAGTCGATGATGCTGTTCTTCGGCCTCGCCAGCGTCGGCGGTGCGGTGTTCGCGGTGATCCTGTGGCTCACGGCGGGAAGGCGCGATCAGGAGAAGGTGGCGCCGGCAGTTTGACCCGTCGAGGCTCGACGCGATGAACGAAGCCCCCCATCGATCAGGTCAGCAAGATCATTGTTTCCGTTCGCTGAACTCTGCAAATCAGCAACGACTGAGGATCCAACGAGCATGAGACGAACCCCCTCCATCTTTCTGAGTCTCCAAGGACTTCTGGTGGTTTTCGCCGTCACGGCAGTGATGGCATGGCCATTGAACGCCGAGGCCGCGAGCGCGCGATGTGAGGTGGCAGAGCTGGACGATCTCGCCTGCTTGCTGGAAGAGTACGACCAGGCTGATCAGCTTCTCAAACAGAAGCTGAAGAATCTGCTTGTCCGGGCGCAGAAGTTTGATCCCGGCGAGTATTCGACGGAGGAGAAGCAACGCATCCGGAAAGATGTGGTGAACGCCATCAGCGGCGCCGATCGAGCGTGGCGAATGGCCTTGAAAAACGAATGCGAAACGCTGTTGACGGTTTCCTTTGGCCACGGCATGGGCGCAGCTGTCGCCATCGCGCGCTGCAAGATTCAACGCACCTACGACCGCATCACGTTCTTGAGCAAGGACGAGACCTACAAGTGGATTGAGTGAGTCTGTCTTGAAGCCGAGCAAGGCGGCTTAGCCAGCCGTACCGAATCGCCGCGCCGCCGCCTTCAGATGCGAACGCACGACCAGCACATGCCCCGGCAGGATGAGCGCGAGGTAGAACCGGCCCAGCCGGTTGTGGCAGTTCACGACTGTCGTCGCGACGGCTTCGCGACGCGTCGATCCCTCGACGCGACGGATCAGGATCGACAGCTTGAAATCCAGATGCTGGTCCTGCTCGCCGAAGATCGCCTCCTCGCGCGTTGCGGAAAGCACGCGGAAGATGTCGACGTGCTCGACAGCGATCTCATCGAGGTGCTGGCGCATCGCCGCGGAAGTCTTCAGACCAAGCGGCTTCACCGCCGCATCGCGTATCGCGAGCAGCGCGCGGAACCACCACGGCGGATCGGCCAGCGTGGCGCGTGCCAGCGCCATCGCGTCGTCCGGCGCCTCGTCGGCCAGCGTGATGGCGAAGGCGTCGGCGAGATTCGCGCCGGCGTAGGACGGCGCGAGTCGGCTCTCCGTCGGTGGGTCAACGCGAAAAGGCCTGGGCATCTAGTGCGTCGAACAAGGTGCCAAGCGAGATCTTGATGTGGGTGTTGGGGTGCATCCTTGCCTAAACGACTTCTTTCGGCGCATCCTAAAGCTGTCATCAAGCGAGTGGATGTGCGCGCGATTGCTCGGCGGTAGCCTAACGCGATGTCGAAATCCACATTCATCGAGAAACCCTCGGCTCGCCACGCTGTTTCGGATCCCGGTGCGCAAACACGAGCGCAGCTTCGTACAGGGTTGATCACGATGACCTTGGCCGTTGTTCAGACTGTTCTGATCGCTTGGTTCGGCTTTGCGCTAAGTGGACGCATAGAACTCGCGCTCAAGGAGCGAGCGATGACTGTTCAATCCGCGAATGCTTTGGCGAGCGTTATTGCAGATATGCAGAGCACTGAACACCCTACATCTGACCAAGCGGCATACGTCCGAAAGATCGCAATGTACGGTAGCGAGGCGGTAGAGCCACTCACGATCATGGCAGCCGCAAGAGGGCCTTATGCCGAAACGGTGCCATTAGAGGGACTGAAGCTGGTCGCAGTGCATCACCACGAAGAAGCCTGCAGGTCGCTTGAAAATGTCGTGGCCGCAAGACATCTTGTTGACCCCCTTCGCTTTGAGTCGATCGCCAAGTTGCACAAGGAGCTGCGGTGCTCATGAAACGCGTAGCGGCAATGCTGCTGTTGTACTCAGTAAACGCCCAGGCGGACGTCAACTGTCCTGGAATCTATGAGCGTGGCGTCAGCGACGACACCTATTTCGTCCTGACGTTTGTCGGCGGGGGGACGGCTGCTTCGGCCGAGGCTAGGCAGCGCCAATCGAAGCGCGGACAACTCGAATCCAACGTGACGCCTCGTCTGCAAGACTTCGTTTACAAAATCGCAAAGCCCATTGCTTCGAGCGCGCCGTCGATCGTGCTGCTGACTTGCGACTTTGCGATGGGAGCATCCGATCTCGACCGAGAAGATCTGCAGGGCCTCGCCAAGCGCAATGTGCTTGCAACTGTTTGGGGAGGCAGTGAGGACGGCAAAGCTAGCGCGGTCTACGTGTCACTGCCTCACTATTTGCGTCGGAGTGGACCGCGCAGGGAAGTTGAGGTCGTTTGGCTTCGTGTATCCGCAGGTACGGATGACCTTGAGGACTGGGGAAAAGAGTTCGCGCGCAACAGCATTGCTCATCAGGCGATGTTGGCGCTGGCCGTGGGGTTCGCCGCCATCAAACGCGAAGACTGGCAGCTCGCCAAGTTGAGTCTTTGTCAGGCGCGCAGCGATCTCAAGCTCATTACCAAGGAAACCGTTCGCCCAGAGCCGTCCGACCTGCAACAGGACATGGGGCGCCTCGTGAAAGAGGCATTGGAGCAGGTGGATGAAGAGGCTAGCCGCAAAGGTGTAAATCTGAACGCCGTGCCACCGATCAAGCTTGCATGCAGTACGTGAGGCAATCGATGATCCGAACAATGACGCTCGTTGTCGTAATGGTGTGCTTCGCATTGTTTGGGGGGTGCTCGACGACAGTCTTGACTGCGCCGTGCGACAGCCCAAAGGTGAGCAACAGTTCTGTTCCCTCAGCATATCTCGTCATGCTTCCCTACGCCTATCGCGAGCCGGGTGAAACTCCTCGTACGCGAAACGATGCAGTGCAGGCTCTGAATGATCTGGCTGGACTACAAGTTGTTCGAATGGGAGCTGATTCGAGCGATATGCATGTGACTTTGCTAAAGGATCGTGGAAACGGATGCGACATCGAAGCGGTCTACCGCAAGTTCACGGAAAAGTCATTTTTTAGTAATGAACTTCTTTCGACCGTTGTCTTCTATTGGGGGCATGTCTACGAGGACAAGGGCCGCCTGCTCGTTCAGAGTCATGTGCGCACGCTCTGGAAGAATCCAAATGAAAACCTGATCGAGGTGAAGGCGACAATATCGGATGGTGCAGCGACATTGCCTTTCACAGGAAGAATCCCCTCGAACACTGTGTCATTCCCCGCTCGCAGCTTATCGGTGGATCAACAAGGCGAAGGTCGCCGTAGCCTGCGAATGTCGCTGCAAGCCAGAGACGAGCCGTCCCTAAGGGGCAAGGCGGTGCAGTTGCCGGAGAAATTTGTCATTCATCGACTTGAAGGCGATTGGGTCGAGTTACGTGACGCATGGAGCGCCCGATCTGCGTGGGTCGCAATTCGTGATCCGGGATCACATGCCAAAACTGTACTGCCGGAACTCAGCTTCGCGCAGGCACTCTCTGAGTATGCGAGCTACGAAAGAGCAACGAGCAGCCAAACGGCCGAGCGCGCGATTCAATGGCTAGATGAGTTTCGAGCAGCTGCTACGGATGAAGTTCGAGATGACGGACTGCACAATGCCACAGCTATTGCGAACGTCATCGAAGCGGTGTTGCGGGCGGATCGTCGAAGGTCTTCTGACCGGCGACGCGCGGGGGAACTCATGGATGAAGCGGTGCTTGCGATGCCGACGAACAGCGCGGTTCTCAATCTCGCAGCTGTGCTTAAGGTCGATCAATGCTGCGCGACGAAGGAAGCGGCCAGCGAAGTTCAACGTCGGTTCGAATTGGCCCGACGTCTCGACGCGGGCAACGAGATGATCGCGACAAACTTGCTTAACTGGTATCGCCTACTGGAGAGTAAGGACCGCTTGCTCTGGCCTGAGCCTCCCGAAGAGATTCGTCGTCGTGGGGGGGGGGGGGGGGGGGGGC